>PAAJ01000009.1 GCA_002702575.1 Phycisphaerae bacterium
GGCCGAGCAGCGTGATCCAAAGGGGCTCTACAAGAAGGCACGAGCTGGTGAAATCAAGGGATTCACCGGAATCGATGATCCCTATGAAGCACCGGAGAACGCCGAGATCGTCCTGCCGACCCATGAGCTCTCAGTCGAGGAATCCGTTCTTCGTCTTCTGGAAGCTCTTGAGCAGCGTGGGCTGTTGACCAGCTGATCCGCTTCCCGACAATCAACCGCCACCGTAGACCACGACATCATCAAAGCTGTCGAGGTCTTCGTGCGTGGCATTGTCCTCATCGAAGTCGAAGGATCCAGTGTCATCCACCGGACCGTCGTAGCGACCGAGATAGACGCCATCCTTGCCAGCTGACATCAGCATGTAGGACGATCGGGGTGTTCCGTAGGTTGGCTGATTCGGGTCGTAGAACGCCGGATGGCTGAGAAGCAGGGTGAGCCAGCGAGCCTGCTCATCGGTGGGATCACTGCTGCTTCCACCACCGCCGATTCCTCCGGGGTTCGTACCCTCGAATGCGAGTCGGCTGCCGACGCCCTGGGACTGAGCCTGACTGAAGCCAAGCTCTCCAAGCCTGGTGGCCTTGAGATAGAGCTGCTGACCATCCAGCGTGAACATGCCGGGGGTGCTGCTGCTGCCGACCATGGGGCCGACACTTCGGCCTTGTCGGAAGTAGAGAATCGGAGTTCCCCATGGATCCACGATCGTGGGTGCTTCATTGACTCCGCTCGGATAGTTGTTGTCTCCGGTGATGTTGTAGGCAATCTCGGAGTCCTTGGGAGCGTAGTAGGGGCTGTAGGGTTTTCCATCAATCAGCGGGCCTTCACCGATTCGGGAAGGCACGACGATGAGGTTCCAACGAACACCGGTGACGCTGTCTGTGGGAGTCAGCTCGAAGTAGGGCCGATTCTCATCCTGAGCGGCCTGCTTGTAGGCGTCGTAGGCCGGCTTCTGGGCCGTCTCGGTGTTCTCGTTGTAGACCCTGTATCCGCCCATCAGGTGCAGCATCGCGTTCTGTGAGCTGGTGATTCGAAGCCCTTCTCCCAGAGCGGTCTCCGGGAGCACGCCTGGATAGCTGTCATGATCGAGCGCGAAGGAGTCACAGGCTGCCCTGATTGAATTCAGGGTTGCGGTCGCATTGGCTCTCCGGGCGGAATCCGTCGCCGTACCAAGCGCGACCAGCAGAATGCCGGCCAGCACGACGATGATGCTGATCACCACCATCACCTCGATGAGCGTGAAGCCTGGACGGGAAGTGTATGAGCGTCGTTGGATAGTCGGGGTAGAAGGCATGCCGAGTGTCGTCCTGTACCTGCAGGCTGCACCAGCTGGTGCAAGGTTGAAAGACCCGGAAACCGTCATCGGTTTCCAAGGGGGGTGGATAGTACCGTCCCGTCGCACATCGTCGCTGCCACCAAGAGCATACCCCGCACCAGGGAGCTCTCCAAGGGATCATGCGAAATGGCAGGAGATTCCCCCTGAATCACAAAGCGGCGAGTCGATTGGCCGTATCAAGCTCGATCAGCTCATCGACCAGTGGTTGCAGATTCCCGCCGATCGTATCCATCAGGTTGAAGGAACTTCCCAATCGATGGTCTACCACGAGGTTGTCCTTCCACCGATAGGTCCGAATTTTCTCTGCTCGCCCGCCGCTTCCGATCATCTTGTTCCTGGCTTCAGCTCGTTCCGCTTCGGCCTCGGCTCGTTGTTTCTCCCAAAGGCGGGCCTTCAGAAGTTGCCAGGCTTTCTGCCTGTTCTGAGCCTGGCTCTTGGTGTCCTGCATTCGAACTTCAACGCCTGTCGGTTGATGGATCAGGTGCACCGCTGTCGAGACCTTGTTCACGTTCTGGCCGCCGGGACCGGTGGCTGTTGTGATCATTTCCTTGACGTCGTCGGCATCCAGTTCCACTTCGACATCTTCAGGTTCCGGAAGAACCGCAACAGTTGCGGTCGAGGTATGGACGCGTCCCTGAGTTTCCGTCGCGGGAACGCGTTTCACCTGATGGGTCCCTCCCTCGTAGCCCAGGCTTGTCCAGGCGCCTTCGCCTGAGATCGAGAGGGTGGCACTTCGGCAGCCGCCTTGTTCGCCACCATGGAATTCGATGTCCTCGACCGCCCATTTCTTTCGATTGGCGAAGCGTCTGTACATCTCAAGGATGTCACCGGCAAAGAGCGCGGCCTCATCTCCACCGACACCACTGCGAATTTCGAGGATCACGCTTCCAATGGTTTCATCATCCGCCATGACCAGCTTCTGCTGGAGCTGCTCGAGGAGTTGCTCTCCACGCTCAGAGAGAATGGGCAGCTCCGTCTTCGCCATGGCAAGGAGATCATCATCCGTTTCAGAATCCAAGAGCTCCTGCAGATCCGCCAGTTCCTTGGTGGTGGCATTCCAGGCACGGTAGCCTTCGACGATGGGGGCCATGGCGGCTCGACGAACCGAGAGCGAGCGGACCTTCCTGTGATCGGTCAGGACATCCGGGTCGAGCAGCTGGGCCTGAAGTTCCTCGTACTGCTCGTCGATTTCGTGGAGTTTCTTGAGCAGGTTGTCATTGGGCTCGGGCATGGTGGTTCAGTATCGGCTGGGGAATGAAGGCGGGGGCGCATGAGAAGGCCGCGTCTCATGTGGAGACACGGCCTTGAAGGTACTGGGAATCGAGCTACTTGGACTTCTTGTCCTTGTTCTTGAAGTAGTTCCCCTGGAACTTCTTCTGGAACTTCTCGACACGACCTGCGGTATCCACGAACGAGGACTTGCCGGTATAGAACGGATGTGATCCGGACCAGATTTCCACGTTGAGTTCAGGCACCGTAGCGCCCACGGTCATGACCACCTCGCCTCGGTACTTGACCTGGCACTCGGGATAAAATTCTGGGTGGATGTCCTGTTTCATGGTCGTATCACTCCTGGGCCACGCTCAATGGAGCATGGGAAGCCCCATAGCGTAAGCCAAATCTGCTAGAAATCAAGCCCATCGGGATCCAGTCATTGCCTCCGACTGCCGAGGCCGGTATCCTGCGGCCTAATCGCCCAGAAATGGGCGTCCAATCCCCTGTAGCTCAATTGGTAGAGCGAGCGGCTGTTAACCGCTAGGTTGCTGGTTCGAGTCCAGCCGGGGGAGCTTTTCAACGCCACTGCAAGATGCGGTGGCGTTGTGTCCAGATGGCTCGAATGCCGAAGCGTGCCCACGGATGATCAGTGAAGGTTCCGGCCAGGCCGGCTGTGCTCAGCTGTTGCAGGTGCCATAGGCATCGATGATCGCGAGAATATCGCTGACATCCACACTGCCATCCCAGTTGACATCACCTGACATGCCCGGCACGCCTGATTGATCCCAGGCGCCGATCGCCAGCAGCAGATCATCGACTCCAACCGTTTGATCGCCATTGATGTCGGAAAGACAATCACATGCATCTGGAATGAGATTGCCGTTGATGTCCTGCTCGCCATCCAGGACGTCATTGGAGTCGGGTATGCCATTGCCGTCACAATCCGCCATGGACAGCATGTCCATTTCAACGATTGCGGATCGGACCATGCTTCCGCCCTGGGGCGTTGGTGGCGTCGCTCGCCAGAAACTGGACTGGCCATTGCTTCCATCAAAGCATGTTCTCCAGGAAAGAACGGTTGAGCCGTTCAGAGCACCTGGGGGGAAATTCTCATAGTCCGTCTTGAAATCAATTGAATCCATGGTGGCGTTGCACCATTGCCATCCGGCTTGCGGGTTGCCACCAGCGGGAGGGCATCGGAACAAACCAAGCCATGGGCCAAAGCAATCGCTCCATGCGCCTTCAGCTTGAAGTGAAAGGTAGTAGGCGTGATTGTTCTCCCCGATTGATTCGATCGTGGCCAGGTATCCACCCAGCAATTGGGCGACACGGTTGGCCTGCCACCAGGGGGCTGCCTTGTCAAAGACAACAACGGCATACCAGTTGCCGTTACCGCCATCTTCAACAGACCATTGCACGAATTCCGACGCATCAACTTCGAACGGCCAGCAGGAATCGTCACCCTTCGGGACATCACATGGAGGTTCCTGATATTCACCGGCAACGCAGAGCGTCGACATCAGGAAGACGACTGCCAGTACGGCCTGGATCATGAACAAATGAGTGCGCATCTCTACCCCTCCCAACGGCATTGAACAGCTGATCTGAATCGATCTTCGGCAAAGGGCTCCGTTGTCGCAAGCTCGAAACCCTGCAAATGCTCAATAAAAACAGAATCCTCGATGAAATCGTTGTTGCTGTTGCGGAGGATGATCTAGGGTAAGGACACGCCGCATTTGCTGGTCACAACTCGTGGGCAGCAGCTGTCTGTTCTTCCGGGAGAGGGGTCATCATGATGAATCCGACGAGTCGACGTACGTTTCTTCGCGCCACCGGTGCAACGGCCATCATGGTCGGCGCGACACCACTTGCCGCCTGGAAGCAGGCCTGCAACAACCATCAGCTCACAGATGCGATTCTTCAGGAGTTCAGCCAGACCCTGTCCGGCGATCTCGTCCTGCCGACTGATGGTCTCTACCAATGGGCACGTCTGATTCACCACACCAACTTCGATGGCATCTATCCGGTCGGGATTGTCTTCTGTGAAACACCTGAGGATGTTTCCAAGGCCATCCTGTTCGCTCGCCAGTTCGGTCTGCATGTGACCGCACGTGGCGGAGGTCATAGCTACGAGGGCTACTCGGTGACGGGTGGGCTCCTGATCGATGTATCACGCATGAACAGCGTGTCAGTGAATCCTGCCGCCATGACTGCAGTGGTTGGCGCTGGTGCCGTACTGATTGATGTGTATCACGGTTTGTATTACCCACACAAGTTGAGTATCCCAGGAGGATCTTGTCCATCCGTTGGTATCGCTGGTTATCTGCTTGGAGGTGGTGTCGGACTTCAAAGCCGTACCTACGGTGTCGGATGTGACCGAGTGCTCGAGATCGGCGTTGTTCTGGCAAGTGGCGAATATGTCGTCGCAAGCCCTACCAATCATTCGGACCTCTATTGGGCCTATCGCGGTGGTGGAGGAGGCAACTTTGGAGTCGTGACGCACTTCAAGATGCAGTGTCATCCGGTTGATCGTCTGTCCTATGCGATCATCACCTGGGACTGGGAAGCGGCGGCTCCGGCATTCAATGCCTGGCAGAACTGGCTCAAGGGTCTTGGTGAGGACTATCGCAACTTCTCCATCTTCAAGTTTCTCGTGAACGCGGGTGGAGACGGTGGGTTGGGTCCCAAGGTCAATCTGATTGTCCAGTTCGACAGTCAGTCGAATACCGGTACAGGCGAGCTTGAAACGTTGATGGCGCCGTTGCTGAATACGGCCCACGAACACATTGTTTCTCAGACCATCATGAATGGTGATTTCTTCGAAGTCACGATGGAAATCATGGCTGGTTGTGCCTGGCCGAAGACGGACCTGGACACTGAGTTCCTGCGGTGCCATACGGTCGGAAATCCAGCATTTCCGATGGCGTCTCTTCCACGGGACACCTACAAGGCCAAGTCGACCTTCTTTGCAGATGTCATCTCGGAGAAAGGCATCGAGACCTGCATCAAAGCCATTGAAGATCGATTCAATTCCAATCTGCCGGACAACAGTTCACAGTTCACATGTGCACTTCAATTCGACTCCGAAGGTGGCATCATGGGCGATGTTCCCAAGGATGCGACGGCCTTCATGCACCGTGATTGCCTGATGCACTGTCAGTATCTGGCATACTGGCCGGCTGAGGGAGACGCATGGTTCGATGACAATCCGGACTACAGCTACTGCGATGTCTCGAACGGCAGCATGCAGTGGATTTCGGATGCCTTCAATGTGCTGTGGCCATTCGGCAATGGACATGCCTACCAGAACTACATCGACAAGGAACAGCCCAACTGGTTGTATGCCTATTACGGTGAAAACGTGGAACGTCTTCGCACGGTGAAGGCGAAGTACGATCCCGACAACATCTGGAAGTTCGAGCAGAGTATTCCGCCGGCTTGAGGGCAGGTCGACTTGATCGCTTCATTGAGCTGTTGGACTTGAAGTCGCATGTTCCATGCAGGCAACGACTGTTGTTTGCGTTATGAACAGCTGGAATGCCGGCAGGGTCATCTTGACGGCTGCGATCAGGAGAACGACTGCGAGGAGTATTCTGATGCCGTCGCCCTTGAGTTGACGAGCGCCCAGCCAGGAGCCCACGAGGCCTCCGAGGATGGCCGCGATGACGTACCAGGGCAGATCTGGCGGGAACCCCGGGGACTCTGCGATGACACCGGTGAGTCCTGCCAGTGAATTCACCAGGACGAATACGATCGAAACGGCGGCGGTCCGTTTGCTGCCGGCCCATCCGCAGAGAATGAGGAGGGGGGAGAGGAAGATGCCTCCACCCGTTCCAGTCAGACCCGCAAGCAGCCCGAGCAGGCCTCCGGCCACCAGAGAGACCGGAAGAGGGGGCATGTTGGTGTCCATGTGCATCGATTCGGAAACCGGATGTCGTCTTTGCGATCTGGAACCAGCGGCTTTGATGATCAGCATCACTGCGGCGAATGCCAGTACGGCACCAATCAAAGGGTTGAAGACCAGTGGCGGGAGCTTCCAGAAACCGCCGATGAATGCCATTGGAATCGCACACAAGGCGAAGGGCCAGAAAGTCCCCCAGTGAAAATGACCGGCTTTATGGAATCGCCAGGAGCCGATCGCGCCCACGAAGATGTTGAGCGTGAGTGCAATCAGCTTCATTTCTTCCTGGGGCAGTTGCGTCACCAGAGCCATTGCGGCCAGATATCCGGACGCACCGGCATGTCCAACGGAGGAGTACAGCGTGGCAAGCAGGAGAATCGCCACAGCCAGAGTGATCATGGTCGGGAATGGCAGGGACGCAAGCATTGGTCCGGACCATACCGCATCCGCCGTTGCTCGATGGTTCTCGATCAGGCGCATCTGATGCTGACCCATTCTAGAATCCTCTCGCCCATGATCTTCGAGCTCATTCAATCCATCTCATCTGGACCTCACGCTCATCGATATGTCGCCGGCCACGCCATGATCGTGCTCAGGAGCGCAGCATGAGCCAGTCTCCGCCAAGGCGGCGTACCGCCCACAATCTGATCCTGTTCATCATGTCGAACTGGGTCCGGACGTTCCTGCTGGTGGTGGTGGGCTTCATTCTGACGCCTTTGATGATTCAGGCTTTCGGGCTGGTTCTCTTCGGTCTGCTCATCATGGTGCAGCAGATCACCGTTTCGATGGTGAGACCATTGCGTGGAGCGGTGACGGCCACGCTCGTGAAATCCATCTCAGAAGCTCGAGGCTCCGGTGAGGATCGTGGCCTTGCCAGCGTATTCACCAACGGTGTCGGCTTGATGTCGATGTTGTTCATGCTTCTGATGGTGTTCGGCATCGCTGCCATCATCTTTGCCAACAGCATTCTGGATTTTCCACCGGAGCAACTGTTCAACGTGCAGTTGGCCATCGCGGGTGAGGTGCTGGTCATTTCAACCTCATCTCTGACGTCCCCCTGGTTGTCCCTCTTCCTGTTGGCACAACGTCCAGTGATCTACAACGTCTTTCTGGCGATTCGCAGATGGTCCGACATGGTCGCCTTCCTCCTGGCGTTGTTGCCGTTTGGATTCGATATCTTTCAACGTTTCATCATCATCCGCACCACGTTGAGTGTGGCCTGTTTCCTGGCGAGGGTTGTTGTCGCCAGACGGGTGATGCCCGAGGCCAAGGTGGAACTTGAGCTGCTGAACTGGTCACGCATGGTCAAGCTGCTGCGACTTGGAGGCCTGACAGCCGGCCAGCCCTTCAGCAACTTCAACTTCTTCGTGCTGGACAACTACCTGTACAACATTCTCTTCGGTCCGATCTACAACGGCCTGTTTGCGATCGTGACCCAGTTGCGAGGCTATGCTCGGCGCTTTGGCGCTCAGGTGTTCGAGGGCATGGTCGCTGTCGCCTCGGATATTCATGAGCGAGGCGAGAAGAAAACGAACATCAGGGCAATGCTCTCGGTCTCTCGCATCACGGGAGGGGTGATGATGCTTCCGACGGGCATCATCCTGATCTTCTTTCATCCTCTGATCAATCTCTGGCTTGGAAGCAGGCTCAAGCAGGATGACACGCTCCTCGAGGTGATGTCATACGAGCAGGCGATTGATCTGATCTGGGGAATCCTGGGCATGATTCTCATCGGCGGCATCATGCTTGAAACGGCTGCAGCTGCATCGAAGTTCCTCTATGGAATGGGATTCATCAAGCGATATGCCTGGGTTCTCTTCATGGCGGGCAGCACCAAGTTCCTCTTGTCCGTGGGTCTTGTGGTCTATGTCCTGTACGTCATGCCGGATCTCATGTCAGATCCGATCGTTCCCTATCTGTTCCCGGCCATCACCCTGTTGTGTCAGTTGATCTTCTTTGGTCTGATCATGCCTCAGAGGGTGACGAGTCTCACGGATGTGACTGCTTGGAAGTGGGTCTGGCACACCACCGTCAAGCCGTTGATCTCGGTTGTGATACCGCTTGGTGCCGGTGTCGTCATGCTTCTGAGTATTCGTGAGTGGAGTTGGCCGCTGCTCATCATCTCGGTGATGGTGGTGGGGCTGCTGGCCATGCCGAGCAGTTTCTTCCTGCTTTTTGAAGCTGAAGAACGCAAGAGCATCTGGAAGCTGATCGGACGATTGACGGGACGTCGTTGATCAGGGGCATGGGCCGAATTCACTGATCATCTGCAGGATGTCCAGGACGTTGACTTCGCCGTCCACGTTGAGGTCGCTTGGGCAAGCCTCGAATTCCTCGGCAAGACCGAATGGGTCCAGGCCAAGCATGGTGTCGCCCAGCGCAGCGCCGAGCGTGATCATCCCCGTCGAGGAGAAGTGGATGTCATCCGCTTTCAATTCGATGGTTTTGCAGGTGACCGTCGCAACCTTCGGGTCATTCGTGGCAACGTTGTCCATGCCTTCGTGAACAACATCCACATAGGGATAGCTGCTTGTTCGGGGGTTGACCTTCGCAACGACCGCCGGCATCTTCGATGCACCTGCCGCTGTTCGAACACCATCAATGAGTGCCATCAGATTGTCGCCGTAGGGAGTCGCTGCCCAGAGCGCGGTGCAGTCACCTTCTCCCTGAACCCAGACAAAGCCTGCAAATCGAACGGTGTAGTTCAGATCTTCCAGCTCTTCCTTCCATTCATCGATGGTCTCAACCAGTGTGGCGAAGAGGTTCAAGCCGCAGCCTTCCGGATTCCATGCACAAGCCAGGTTGGTGCCGTTGTAGGCGATCTTCATGAATGCGATCGTTCGATCGGGGTGAACATCCGAAAGGACATTGCCGAACATCATCTCCGGCCCGAAGTTGCTGCTGCCCCGTGGTTCAAGCGGGCCCCAGTCGGTGCCATACTCGGCTCCATTGAGCCAGGAACGAAACATCACGTTTGGGTTTGGATCAATGAACTGAGCAAGGTGATCCGGAAGATTCTGGGGATCACCGGCACCGACCATGTTGGACTGGCCGGCCAATATGAAGACATCCACCACGGGATTCGTGTCGGCTTGTACGTGACTTGTGATCAGCGTGCCCGCAACCGTGCTGCAGACAATGCAAGCAGTCTTGATTGTCTGGAACATGTTGAACTTCCCTGTTGGTCTTCTGCTCACGTTGGTCTCTGATCAAAAGTGGCCTGGAGCACATGCGGGGGGGGAACAAGCTCATTGGCCAGACTTGTGAACGTACTTGCGCAGATCGGCAGGGTCAAGAAGAAAGCCGTTTTCGAGCCCATGTTCGTCAGCTGCTCGGCCGTCGATTGGGCCCTAGAATGGGTTCATGAGGGATTGTGGTGTTCACAGTCTCGTTCACATGTGCCTTGTAGATTCATGCAACGAGTTCCTATGACACTGCCATCATTTCTCATCGTGGGGGCCATGAAAGCGGGCACGACTACGCTCTTTGGGGATCTGGCAAGTCATCCTGAAGTGTCACCGCCCGACAACAAGGAACCCGGAGATCTCAATGATGATGAGGTGCTGACTCCGCAGGGACGTGCAAGGTACGAGCGTCATTTCAGACGTTGCAGTGCCGGCAAATCGACGTTCGAGGCCTCGACGTACTACACGATGTTGCCGCAGCATCAGGGTTCGCCGCGACGGGCTCACTCAGTACTGGGATCTGATCTCAAGGTCATCTACATCGTGCGGGAGCCGATCGCTCGCGCGATCTCGCATCACCATCATGGAATGGATTCAGGTTTCTGGGAACCTGACATCAACAAAGTGATTCTTGAGGACAATCGGCTGATCGACTACAGCCGGTATTTTCAACAGATCGAGCCATGGCTTGAGACCTTCGGACGCGAGCAGGTCATGGTTCTTCATTTCGAGTCCTACATCGCAAATCGAGTTGCCATGGTGGAAGCGGTCCAGGACTTTCTCGGTCTCAAACGCCGTGGTGATCTGGTCGCGAAGGAGTCCGTGGCCAACAGGAGTCAGGGGAAACTGCTGGATAACAGTCTGAGTCGAAGGCTCAGTTCGAATCCTCTCTACAGAAACATTGTCCGCCCCTTTCTTCCGACGAATCTGAAGCATCGGGCCAAACAGCTGGTGACTCGGCCATCGACATCGAAGCCGATGAGGGTCAATGTCGGGACGGTCGATCTGATCCTCGATCAAACGGCCGAGGATGTCTCTCGGATCGCGCCATTGATTCATCCTCCTCTGGATGCCGGTGCTGTTCCCTGGGACGTGGAGAAAAGCCGACAAAAGGCATTGGGCGGTGGGGCGTAATACAAGTCGGCGTTTCTCTCTGAAACGGCTTGCTATACTCCGCGCCTGATGGTGCAGAGCGCACGGCGCCCGCCATTCCTGTCATGTGTCATGAGGATTTCAGGATGCAACCCAAGGTCGTCTTCGTCATCGGACCCGAGAGTACCGGGAGTACTTTGATTGCCCGCATCTGTGGGCATGTCCTGTGTGGTGTCCCCATGGATTCCGGCGAGAAGACGCAGTGGAAGGATGATCAGGACAATCAGGTTTGGCATGTGTCCCTGCCTTCCGGTGCTGCAGCGAGTTTTCCTGATGTCGATGCTTGGATCAGCAAGTATGGAGAGACGCATTCGATTCATTTCGTGCTGACGACTCGTGACATCACGCTTTCCGAATATTCGCGGCGTGGTCGGTTCATGAGGCGTGGCGCCGATGAGGTGAAGGCCCATTCGAAGAGGGCTCGGGAGATCATGCTGCATGCCATCGGCCTCGGCTATCCGTGGCATATCGTTTCCTATGAAACCATGATCTTCCTGCAGGGTCCTTATCTGCAGCTGCTCTACCAATTTATCGGTGTCGAAAGCGACTTCCTGCCTTCATTGAGAGACGCCAATCTGAAGCGACTCGAAAGCATGGGTTTCCGGGACTCATTCGACCGTTGGCTTCGCAGAAGCTGGTTTGCTCTGCGTGGTGGTCCAAGGAAGCCCAAGCCGGATGACACCCGTTTCCCGGCCTCGGAACAACCACCTCCGGGTGGATGAAGATCAAACGGGTCCAGTTGCGTGGTTGCCATCATGTCGCGATCATGTGCCAGGCAACCACAAGGAGGCTTGGCCATGAAGCGCGAGATACATCGCATGACCGTCGACGAGATGGAGTTTGGCAAGGTCTTCAGGTTCGGACGTGTCTTCAAGGCAATCGGTTCGTCTCTGGAGCCCGGACGACTCGCGTTGGGTGTTCTTGTGATCGCGTTGATCGGACTCGGTGGTCAGCTCTCCGATTGGGTTGGACAGACGCTGCCACCGGAAGGACTGACTGCCGAACCTTGGAACGGTGATCTGACTGTTTCACAGAAGCGTACCGTTCGTCGTGCCGCGGACAAATGGACCGATCTGGACCTGAAGATCGACTCGGATGTGGATCCCAGGGATGTGCTGTCAGCCATGCGTTCGCAGTTCGCTTCGCCCGGTGCGATCGAGGCATCAAGAATGGATGCCTTCATGAAGGACTTTGATGCCGTCAACGGAACCAGAGGACGTGGTCCATTTGAAGCGACCGTGGATTGGGTCGGTCTGCAGTTCGCCCGGATCGCAGAGGGGACTCTTGAACTCTCCCCCGTTACGGTGATGGATGCAGCGATCGACATCGCCTGGGAGACCCCACGAAGACTGTGGAACCATGGTCAGTGTTGGTTCATGCTGTTCATGGGTCTCTGGACGTTGCTGCTGATCGCCATCTTCGGTGGCGGCCTGTGCAGAATGGAAGCCGTGAAGGCAGCAGGGGGGCAGCGTCTGGGACCACTGGATGCCGTCGAGTTTGCGCTGTCACGTTTCGTGAACATGTTTGGAAGTCTGGTGATTCCGCTGGTGCTTGCCGGCGTTCTCGCCGGTGTCCTGCTGCTTGTCGGGCTGTTGATGAACGTTCCGTTTCTCAACATCATCCTGGCGATCTTCTACGGTCTGAGCCTGATTGGTGGCTTGGGCATCGCCATGCTGCTGCTCGGCTATGCCGCCTGTGGAGGCCTCCTGATTCCTGCGGTTGCGGTCGAGAACTGTGATGGAGGGGATGCCATGCAACGGGCCTACTCCTACATGCTCACGCGACCGCTGCATCTGATTCTTTACACGGGCATGGGGCTGATCGGTCTGGGACTGGGTCTCGTGCTGGTGATCCTGCTCGGCAATGCAGCGCTCTCCGTGACGGCGGGTCTGCAAGGCACCTGGGCCTGGAACGACATCTTTTCGGGTGCCGGTGGTGTCATCGAGATCTTCTCGACTATCGATGGTCCGGAACCCGGTCATGGATCCTGGTGGAACGGTCTTTCCGGTTGGTTCATCGGTTTCTGGGAGTCCGTCGTCGTGATGCTCGTACTCGGATGGATCTTCAGCTACTGCTGTGCAGCCTGGACTCGCATCTATCTACTGATGCGACGAGCGTGCGATGGTCTTGAGGAAGACACCATCTGGTATTCCGGTCTCATTCCGGGCACGCTGGCTCCGGAACAGTTCGATACGGAAAGCGTCGATCACTCCTGATCGATCTGATCGCAAACAAACAACGCCCTCGTCAGGACGAGGGCGTTGTGGTATTCAAAGAATCTTGGGTTCGAATCAGGAAGCTGATTCCTCGGTTTCCTCTTCGGCGTTGCTCGTGCCGTTGCAACCGATCTGGAAGATCGACTGGGTCCGAAGCACCATCTGGCAGTCGCTTCGAAGGTGATAGCCCTGCAGGTGGACCTCATCGGCGTACCGTTGATGTTCGACCAGGGACAGATTGGGGTGTCCACCCGTGTCCCAGACTTTCAAGAGACCCTGGCACATGCGACCGTGCTCAAGCATTTCACGGTAGGTGCCGAGATAGAGGTGATCTGAAAGCGTCTCTGTCTGGATCGATGTCACATAGGTGATGCGATCGGCGATTTCAGCCTCGTGATCCTTTTCGCCAGCACACGGGAGCGTGGTCAACAGTCCGCGTTCCGGGAGACCCTTGGGCTCGTCGGTGACGACTTCCGTGACACTGATCTCGTCGTACTCGAAGCGAAAGGCATGGCCGCCACTGAACAGCCATGACTCGAATTCGAAATCTGCGTGGGTGCCTTTTTCTCTTGCTTCGATCCTGAAGAACTCAGGATGCAGGGGAGCCCTGTACAAGAGGGTGTGATAGGCTTGCAGACTGGATGTCCTTTGGGTGAAGCTCATTCGTAGTCCCTTCCGAATAGTTGAAATCCAGAGCTTCTCCTCCTCTTCCCTCCCAAGAAGATGGGGGGCATTGTTGCCGGTTCTGGGCTGGGTTCAAGTACCAAATCTTCAAATTTCACAATCATCTTGATCTTCCCATCGTCTTCAAGGCCTGAAGCCCCATAGCAATTTCCCAGATCTCTCTGAATGACAAGCACTTCCAGCAAACTCGAGTCCATGGCCAGGCAGAACCTGGAAACCGAGATCCTTTACGGAATGGATTTCATTCCCAGGGGATCGGTGCCGGCTCCGAGAGAGGTGGAACTGCTCCCATCCACGGACGACCGGGACGCCCAGCCCCGACTTGATGAGATCGAGGCCCGATTCGCCACCGCTTTTCCGATCTGTGAGTCCCTCTCAGGAGCGACCCAGCCCGTGTTTGGCGAGGGCAATCCTGAGGCGGACATCGTGTTCGTGGGAGAGGCACCTGGGGCGGATGAGGACCGCCTTGGACGGCCCTTCGTGGGGGCTGCTGGAACCAAGCTGGATGACATCATCAAGGCCATGGGGCTGTCCCGAGAGGGGGTCTACATCGCCAATGTCCTGAAGGCCCGCCCCCCAGGCAATCGAAATCCGTTGCCGGATGAGGTCGATGCCCATGCGCCCTACCTCGTCGAGCAGCTGCTGGCCATTCGCCCCAAAGTGATCGTAGCGCTGGGCCGGCCGGCCGCCCATTTTCTTCTTGGGACCCATGAGGCGATTTCTCGCCTCAGAGGCGTCTGGGGGGTGTGGCGACATGGAGAGGTCGCGATCCCGGTCATGCCCACATTCCACCCTGCCTATCTGCTGAGGCAGTACACCATTGAAGTTCGAACCCAGGTCTGGAATGACATGAAGCAGGTTCTCTCAAAGCTTGAAGAATCATTGAGATGATCAACCCCGTTTTTTTTTCAAACCCAAAGGAACCTTGAGGGGGTCTCGGGCGAACTAACAGGTGAGAGCAGAATGGCTCTCACAACATTGCCCCCCCCACAAGGAGCTCGCTTGTTGCTTTGCAGCATCGGGCTCTCTTTTTTTTTGGTCATGGTTCTGGCAACGCCAAGAAGGTCCCTGACGGCGGGTCATCGTTCGATGATGAAGGTCGCAGGCCCCTCGTTGACGAGCGAAACCTGCATCGAGGCTTGGAACATGCCTGTGCGAACTCGTATGTGATGTTCTTCCTGCAGCAGGTGTTCCACTTCATCGCAGAGCTGTCGACCATGTTCAGGTTCCGCAGCTGAAATGAAACTGGGTCGATTGCCTTTGGAACAATCTCCTGCCAGTGTGAACTGGCTGATGAGCAGGACGTCACCCTGAACATCCTGGACGGAACGATCGAACCGCTGTTGTTCATCGGGGAACACCCGCAGTCTTGCGATCTTGCCAGCCATCCAGGCCGCATCCTCCTGCGTGTCCTCTCTCTGGATGCACAGCAGTACGACCAGTCCAAGTTCAATCGAAGATTGAAAGGCAGGTTCCGCGACAGCGACCTGTGCCTTGGAAACACGTTGGACGACTGCGATCATGCCAACGTGAGAGAAGCATCGGTGATCATGGCCATGCCCTTGTCATCCAGCATCATCTGGCGGTAATCGATCAGCTCGATCTCTCTGGGCTGGACGATATCGAGTGCCATGGACATGGGGCCGAGACCGGACCATCGAGTCGGATTGTGGGTTCTCCTGACCTCTTCCAGAAACGCCTTGGAATCACCACTGGCAAACTGACCAAGCATCTCTCGATCATGTCGTTCGACATCAAAGCGACGCTGGTCGTCGACCGGCCGAGGTTCACCTGCCTGCGGCCCCACGGAGCTGAGATCGACGGCGGCGACAACGAGCGTATGCCCGTCCGTGGCTGCGATGATCTCCCGGGCTGCTGTGGCGAAGGCGTCATGTGAGATGGCCCCTTCATCATCGTCATCTGTCGGCATCAATGGATCCGGCACAAGCGCTGCGGTGATCGGCGTATCTGCTCCGATGCACTCCTGAATCCACGGGATCTGCATCTCAGGTCCGTGTTCAGTGATGTGATCCAGTTCATCCCGCAGAATCGAATCGCCCAGACGTTGGCGGAAGGCGTCGATCATGGGTGTGTCTGCAGTTGCGCGTCCCAGTGGAGATTGGAAGCCCAGCTGTGTCAGGACGACTCCACTGCCAAGTCCCGACTGGTTGCAACCCAGCAGAATGATGTGATCGACCGTCTGGTTGCGAACGGTGTGGTACGCCCCTGCATACACGGGCCAGAGCGCATTGAAGTCAAGCCGCGGCACGATCAATCCGCGGATGGTCCCATCGATCTCAGGATCCTCCGTGTCGTGCATCCATTGACGCAGACGGGTCCGTGCGGCATCCGCATTGTCACCGAGTGCCCGGCTGTGCCGCATCGGGAAAGTGCCATCTGCATGAAGCTTGTCCTTGAGTTCAGCTTCCATCCGATCACAGGTCGGGCCCCACAGAAGACCAGCCTGATCCATGTTCTGTGCGAGGACCTGGATATCGGAAATCGGTCGTTTGACGGCGTCTGCGATCTGCTGAAGATCATGCTCGCCATCAAACCTCTGGACGGCCTGCATCGCTGGAAGCGGGATCGCAAGCATCTTGTTCATGGCCAGCATGAAGGGGTCCCTGAGCTGCACGATCGGGCGGCCCTGCGGGTCCTTGCCGGGAATCGGCTGGATTCGTCGGATATGCGGTTTTTGAATGTGTTCAGGGAGGTTGGGGCTGCTCATGTCTGATCTCGCTGGAGGGCGAGAGCATAGCTCGACTTGCAGGTTGGTGTTCGACTCGGTGGTGTGGGTGCATAATTTGCCTGAGAGGTCCCATATCCCTCAGATGGCGGCTAGTTCCGGATCAAAGAGCAGGAATTCATGAAATAAGCCGATCTTCAGCACGTTGATTGAACAGAGCAAAAGGGGTGAACCGACAGGGGTTCTTTCGGATAGCATTGGTACCTTCCAAAAAATCGAATCCGATCCATTGGAAGTCATCGAATCGTCATCAAGGCCGGCTTGTTGGAGCCCGGCGAGAAAACATCAGATTCGGGCCACCCCATTTGTGGGCCGCCCGAGCAGGGTCAGAAGCGAAGTCCCGATCGTCCCATTCGGGCACAAGCAGAGGTATAGAGAATCATGCATCGTAATCTTGGTCTCAGGAACGTGGTCTCAACCGTCATTCTCGTTGGTGGTCTGGTAGCGCCTGCTGCATTTGGTCAGGAAGCAGCTCCAACACCCAAACAGACACCACCTCCAACACCCAGCAAGCTCACTCCGAATTCCGGACCCGTTGCCACGCCTGGGGCACCGGCCGCAGCAGACCCGTCCACGCTGCCGGTCGTGAATGAACAGGTGATTGTCGCTGAACCCGAGGTCATCGAGCTGGGGGTCTTCTCGACCACTGAAAGTCGCGAAGCCACGGTCACTCTGAAGAATACGGGTACCGAAGCCGTGACCATTCGCTCAGCCAAGGCTTCCTGTGGATGCACGACTTCTGATTTTCAGCGAAACACCGTTCTGGGTCCAGGTGAGACGACCGACGTGTCCGTGAAGATGCGTGGTGGTCCGACAGCGAGAAAACTTCGCAAGACCGTCACCTTCACCATTGATGGTTATCCACAGCTTCGTGTTCCCGTCGAAGGCGAATCCATCGCCTATGTGGAAATGAAGCCTGACAAGATCAGCATCGATTCCAATCCAGATGGCAAGATCACACTCCAGTCGATTGATGAAATGCCCTTTACGGTCACACGAACCGCTCCTGATGTTCTGAAGGAAAAGCCGGCTGAGGCGAAGTCCAAGCACGAACTGGTCATCGACTGGGACAAGTGGTGGGCCAATGCCGAGAACGCCAAGCTCACCTTCTACATCGAGGGTCATGACCGCTGCAATCAGATCTTCACCGTGGTCGATCTGAACCGTGAGCAGCGAGCGGAGATCCAGCGTCGTATTCGTGAAAAACGACAGAACAGTCCGAGCAAGCAGGCAAAGGGTGAAAAGGGTGAAAAGGCTCAGAGGTCGGCCACGCCTTCTCGCAAGGCGGATCTGCCCACGCTTGTCCGTCAGGGTCGTGTACTTGAGCTGCAGACTCGATTGAAGGATGAGAACGCCGATGTCAACGAGAAGGACTCTTCAGGAGTCACGCTCCTGGGCATCGCTGCCAAGAACGGCAATGTCAATGCCGTCAAGCTGCTCCTCGAGTCAGGTGCCGAAGTTGATGCAACCGATCGCGTCAAGCGAACTGCACTCATGCATGGCGGAACATCAAAGAACCCGGAAGTTCTGATGATGCTTCTGGATTCAGGTGCTGACGTCAATGCACGTGATCTGGTGATCGGTGGCCCGCTCGCGTGGTCATCCGCATTCGGTAATGCAGACTGTGTCCAGGTGCTCGTCGATGCTGGTGCTGAACTCGAGACCAAGGGAGCCGCTACGGGCTATACGCCATTGATCTGGGCTGCCGGAATCGGTGATGAGAACTCCGTGCCGATCCTGCTTGAGGCTGGTGCCGATATCGAGGCACGTGATACGGTCGATGGAGGCACTCCGATCATGCACGCCGCTCAGACCGGGAAGTTCGACGGGCTCAAAGTTCTTGTCGAAGCCGGTGCGAATCTGGAAACGCAGGATCGCAACGGCAAGACGGCACTGCTTCGTGCTGCTGAGCACAACGGTGGTACGGTCGAGAAGATCAAGTTCCTTCTGGACAACGGAGCCAAGATCGATGTGGTCAGCCGTTCAGGAAAGAACGCCCTCGAGCTGGCACGCTCACGAAGTGATGACAATGCCGGCCAGGTCGTCGCCTTCCTTGAGGAACGCATGCCAGCATCCACTCCGGCGCCGAAGAAGTAGTCATCACACCGGATCTCAATTGATCTACGAGGCCAGCCCGTTCGGGCTGGCCTTTTTCACATGTGTCCTGGTGAACTCGTCTGGCGGATCGCGGCCGCTGGTTTGGGTATGATCAACGAAATGTCCGTATTGAGGGACTGTCTGTCAGAGAAGAGACCAGGAGTCAACCATGTCAACGACCGCGACTGCGAAGGGTACCGCTGCTCACCCCGCCTATCAGGCACTGATCAAGCGTATCGAGGAAGCCAATCTCATTAGAAGCTCTGCTGGAGTGCTTGGTTGGGATCAGGAGACCATGATGCCCTCGGGTGGCGTGGTGTTCAGAGGAAAGCAGCTTGCGATCCTCTCACGGCTCGCTCATGAAGCGTTGACCGCCGAAGCGACGGGCGAGGCGATTGCAGCGTGCGAGTCTGTTCCGGAACTGACTTCGGATCCACTGTCTCCAGAAGCAGTCAACATCCGGGAGATTCGTCGAAGCTATGACCGTGCAACCTGCCTGCCGGCTTCTCTGGTCGAGGAAGAGGCCGCGCTGAGTTCCTCTGCCATGCACATCTGGGCCGAGGCTCGAAAGTCAGCTGACTTCGCAGCCTTCAAGCCAGAACTTGCCAAGGTCGTTGATCTGATGAAGCGAAAGGCCGACTGTTACGGTTGGGCCGAAGGTGGCGAGCCCTGGGACGGCCTTGCGGAAGACTATGAGCCGGGTTGTACGGCTGCCGAAGTCGAGGCTGTATTCACACCATTGCGCAAGGAGCTTCAGACACTTCTCGATGCGCTGATGGGATCATCTACCCGGCCGAGCAATGCGTTCAATGAGGTCAAGGTACCCATCGAGCGACAGAAGGCCTTTGTTCGCGAGGTCGCCAGCAGCTTCGGATTTGATTTCGAACGAGGACGACTCGACGAATCGACACACCCGTTCTGTGGCGGATCGCATTGCAATGACGTCCGAATGACAACTCGATTCCATGAAAACAATGTCAATGATGCGTTGGGCTCCACGACGCATGAGACCGGTCATGGACTCTATGAGCAGGGGCTGCTTGAGCAGTTCATCGGGACACCCATGGGTGATTCCGTCTCCCTCGGGATCCATGAATCCCAGAGCCGCATGTGGGAGAACCAGGTCAGCCGTTCGGAATCGTTCTGGAAATGGTGCTATCCACGCATGAAGGACATGCTGGGTGACTGCGTCTCCTCATTGTCATTCGATGATGTCTATGGGGGTGCGAACATCGTCAAGCCCGACTTCATCCGAGTGGAGGCTGACGAGGCGACCTACAACATGCACATCATGATCCGATTCGAACTCGAGCGGGCCCTGATGAAGGGGGATCTGAGCGTTGATGATCTTCCGGATGCGTGGAATGCCAAGTATCGGGAATACCTGGGCATCGAGGTTCCTGATGACGCCAAGGGCTGCATGCAGGACGTGCACTGGTCGATGTGTGCCATGGGCTATTTCCCGACCTACACGCTGGGCAACCTGTACTGCGCACAGTTCTTCGAGAAGGCCATGTCGGACATGCCTGATCTTCATGATCAGTTCGAGCAGGGTGAGTTCTCGGGTCTGTTGAACTGGTTGAGGACCCATATCCATCATCATGGCCAGCGATATCGCGCTGCTGAACTGTGTGAGCACGTCACGGGGCGGCCTCTGGATTCGACGGCGTTGGTGAAACATCTGAATGACAAACTGCGACCGCTCTACGGTGTCTGAAAACACATTCTGTGGTAGGAAATCGATATGGAATCCGTTGTTGAAGTAGCGATCAAAGACTCGATCGGCATCGTCACGATCGCGAATGATCACAAGGCGAATGCGTTATCCGCTGATGTCATTGCGGGCATCCTTTCTGCTCTGGATGACTTTTGTTCCAAGGAACTGCGTGTGGCGATCATTCGTGCCAGGCCTGGAGCCAAGATCTATTCGGCAGGTCATGATGTCAGCGAGTTGCCGACTGATGGAAGCAATCCCTTTTCCTGGGACATTCCTCTGGAGCAACTTCTGAGAAAAGTGCGCGAAGTTCCCATGCCCGTGATTGCGATGTGCGAGGGGAGCGTGTGGGGAGGTGCGTGTGACCTGGTCGTGTCATGCGATCTGATCGTCGCTACGCCGAAGGCCACACTGGCCATGACGCCTGCCAAGATGGGGTTGCCGTACAACTCCCTGGGAACATCTCACTTCCTCGGCGTGCTTCCGGTACACAGGCTGAAGGAGATGCTCTTCACGGCGGATCCTATGAGTGCAGAGGAGGCGCAACATCTTGGCATTTACAATCGAGTGGTCTCGCCTGATGATCTTGAAGACTGCACCATGGGCATTGCGCAGCGAATCGCCAGTCTGGCTCCACTCGTGATTCAGGTCCTCAAGAACGAATTGCGTGAACTTGGAGCCGGTGCGCCTCTGGCCCCGGAAATGTTCGAAAAGCTCGAGACATTGCGGGAGAAAGCCTGGCGTAGTGATGACATGCAAGAAGGCATCAAGGCTTTTTTCGAGAAGCGATCGCCTGAATTCAAAGGCCATTGACCATCAATTATTTTGGAGAGATTGGAAGTGACAAGTCAGCAGAGGCCGTTTGAAGGCCTGACAGTATTGGATTTGACTCGTGTTCTCAGTGGCCCTTTCTGCACGATGCTGCTTGCCGATCACGGTGCCAGGGTGATCAAGGTCGAACGTCCGGGTACAGGCGATGACAGCCGTTCCTTCGGACCGTTTTTCCCTGAAGACAAATCCAAGTCGGTTTACTTCCACTTCGTCAATCGTGGCAAGGAATCCATCGCACTGAATTTGAAGGACGATGCGGATCGCGCGGTACTGGATGCCATGTTGGAGAAGGCGGACATCGTCGTCGAGAATTTTCGTCCGGGGACCATGGCGAAGCTTGGCTATGCGCCGGAAGATCTGCGAAAGCGGTATCCCAAGTTGATCGTGTGTTCGATCTCGGGGTTTGGGCAGAGTGGACCGTTGTCGAAATTGCCGGCCTATGACACGGTGATCCAGGCGATGTCCGGGTTGATGAGCGTGACGGGATTCCCGGATGGTCCTCCGACACGTGTTGGTACTTCGATTGCCGATCTTGGTGCCGGATTGTTCGCATTCGCCTCGATTTCTGCAGCCTTGGCGGCACGTGAACGAACTGGCCAGGGAACGACCGTGGATATTGCGATGCTCGATGGCATTTTCTCCCTTCTTGAGCATGGTCTGATGGACACGCTTGCAGAGCACAAGGAGGCTCGTCGCATCGGCAATCGCCACCCGAGCATCTGTCCATTCGACACCTTTGCGTGCCGTGATCGTGAGCTCGTGATCTGTTGTGGAAACGACCATCTGTTTGCGGAGATGTGTGATGAGATGGGATGTCCTGAGTTGTCTCAGGACGATCGCTTTGTCTCCAATGAAAAACGCATCGAGAACATCGATGCGCTGAAGGAGGCCATGGAATCAGCCTTGGCAAATGACGATGCCGCCAAGTGGCTTGATCGTCTTCAGGCTCGAGGTGTTCCTTGCGGATTGATCAATACGGTGATGGAATCCCGTGAACTGCCTCAGGTCATCGCTCGCAATCTCGTGGTTGATTCAGGTGGACACCAGGTTCCCGGGAACCCAATCAAGTACGGATCATGGGATGATTCGATCAATCCCAAGTCGGCTCCAGTTCTGGATGCCGAGGGGCAGCAATTGCGTGCCGAGTTCACGCCGCCTGCCTGAGCTGCTTGACGTCGGCTAGTCGTCGACCCAGTTCTTGCCACGAGTCTGGCCGGAGAGCGGGATCCGTCCGGGATGTGGTTCCAGGGTCACCTTCAGGGTGATGGGTTCTCGATTCCTGAAGATCTTCATTTCGCATTCATCGCCGGGGTGTTTCAAGGCGAGGGTTCTGCTGAGAAGTCCCATGTCCAGCACGGGCTCGTCATCGAGATGGGTGATGATGTCGGCTCTCTGGAGGCCTGCCTTGAACGCAGGGCTGTCGGCCAGCACGCTGTAGACCAGCACGCCGTGATCCCCTTGATAGCCAAGGTTCTGTTTGATGGCGTTGTCCAGTTCGAGTGTGGTCACCCCGAGGAACGGTCGAACCAGCGAACCTGTTTCAACCAGTGAATCCACCACGTTCCGAGCCATGTCGACCGGAATGGCGAAGGCAATACCCAGGTAGCCTCCATCCTTGGTCTGGATGGCCGTGTTGATACCGACGACCTCGCCACGAAGATTCACCAGTGGACCGCCGCTGCTTCCGGGATTGATGGCTGCATCGGTCTGAATGTAGTTCTCGTACATGTGCGGGTTGCTGAAATCGAGTGAACGACGGCCTGTCGCACTGACGATTCCAGCCGTCACGGTCAGCTCGAGCCCGAAGGGACTGCCCACCGCAAGGACCCATTGTCCAACGGAGAGATCGTCCGGCGGCGCAAACGTTGCGGCGATCAGATCGTCGGCTTCGATCTTGAGCACGGCAAGATCCGCCATGGCATCGGCGCCGACCAGACGGGCCTTGAACTCACGACCGTCATGGAGTGATACGACCAGTGCCTGGACGTTCTCGATCACGTGGTAGTTGGTCAGAATGAAGCCACGTGCATCGACGATGACGCCGCTGCCTGTTCCCGTCACCATCGTCTGCCTGTTGAAGAAGGGGTGGCCGGTCTGAACGCGTCGACCGGTCGAGATCTCCACGACGGAGGGCCTGATTCTTTCGGCAGACCACGCAAAGGCCTTCGAAAGCCGTTCGGCATGAGCGAGAGAAGCCAGCGTTTCGGCATCGGGTTCCGGACGTTCACCGCCCTGGGCAGTGGTCGCGCCCATGCCGATCAGAAGCATGCCGATGAAAACGGTCGCCGGGAACGTGTGGATGAAATTGAACATGTGACCTCCAATTCACAAGCTGCATGCTAGGTGGGCGCGTTGTCGTTCTTCCAGCAATCAAGTGTATTGGTTTCTCCACCAGTCCCTCGGAAGGCACCAGCTTCCATCGAAGTGGGCGGGTTCTGTCGGCTCGGTGACTGCGGGAAGTGTCACCGGAATGCCGTCCATGGCGAGTGTCCCGAGAATGGCCATGGCAGCGGCCTCTCTTGCCTGGATGCCGATTCCGACCGAATCCACTTTCAGCACCTTGAGATCGGCATGACGAATGAACGCGTCTACCAGAGCCTTGTTGAATGCGCCACCTCCGCCCAGCAGGAGTTGCTTCTGAGATCCCGGGATGACTTCAAGGACTCGTCGAGCGATGACATCGGTGAGTGTGGCCAATGCCGTCTCCACTTGTGGAATCTGCCAGAGGGGGTCCAGAAGTTCGCCTCCTTCATCTCCGCTGCCCAGGGAGCGGCCTGAGGGCGTGATGTTCCGCAGTCGCTCAAGCAGGATGCCTGCGACCGACTCGTCACAGTACCCCTTGCACGCGGTGGCACCGTTCTCATCGAATGGCGCATCGAGCAGCTTGAGCGCCGCCAGATCGAGCAGGTGGTTGCATGGGCAGAGATCACAGGCCTCGATCGCCTCGATGCCGTCGGGTCCTTCGCTGTCGTCTGGCAGATGGGTAACGTTGCAGAAACCACCGAGGTTGACGACCGAACGCGGGTCGGCTGCACGAAACATGATCCAGTCGGCCAACGGGGTGATCGGCGCACCTTGCCCTCCAGCAGCCAGGTCGCTTCCTCTCAGATCGTGGACGACTGGACACGCCATTCCGTGCGCGATGACGGCAGCATCGATCCATTGGATGGAGCAGGGAGGCGCATGGTGGACGGTCTGGCCGTGTACCGATACCAGATCAGGTTTGACGCCACCGGCAACGTCTTTGGCAACCTCAAGGCAAGCCTGGCCCAGTTCACGGCCTGCCTGGGCCCAGGCGGCGGCATCAAGCGGTTCCCCGGAAGCGAGCTGTCTGAGCAGGTCCCCGGCATCTCCGAGTGGTGCGGCGTGGTGCGTGACCTCCTCGACATGGATCGCCAGGCCTCGACCGTCCAGTCGAACAAGAGCAGCGTCGATTCCATCCAGACTCGTTCCGGTCATGATCCCCAAGGCGTGGCGATGGAACGTCATGTTGCTGCCCTCCGATCTGTTTGTCCGAGACTAACGGCGTGCTTTCTGGTACAAGGAACACCTCTGAAATGGAGGCTGTCGACGACATGGCACAACGAATTCTCGTGACGGGTGGCGCAGGGTTTCTCGGTTCGCATCTCTGCAAGCGATTGCTGGATGAGGGCAACTCGGTCGTCTGCGTGGACAGCTTCGCGACAAGTCAGAGAGAGACCATCGCGGCGTTGATGGAACGTCCGGGATTCGAGGTGGTCGAACACGATATCGTTGATCCTCTCTACCTCGATGGAATCGAGGCGATCTACAACCTGGCCTGTCCAGCAGCTCCAGGGCATTATCAGTACAACCCGGTCAGGACGCTCAAGACCTCGGTCGTGGGCATCATCAACATGCTCGGAATGGCGAAAGCCAAGGGTATTCGAATTCTGCATACATCCACCAGTGAGGTCTATGGAGATCCACAGGTGACGCCGCAGCGCGAAGACTACAACGGAAATGTCAATCCAATCGGTCGTCGTTCCTGCTACGACGAAGGGAAACGGGCTGCAGAGACGCTCATGTATGACTATCACCGGCAGCATGGTGTCGACATCAAGATCGTGAGGATCTTCAACACCTACGGGCCGCACATGCATCCCTTCGATGGCCGAGTGGTCAGCAATTTCATTCGACAGGCAATCGCAGGGGAGGACATCACCGTCTTTGGAGACGGCAGTCAGACCAGATCATTCTGCTACGTCAGCGACATGATCGAGGCGTTGGTTCGAATGATGAACTCCCCGAAGGATTTCCTCGGCCCCGTCAATGTGGGCAACCCCAATGAGCGGACCATCATGGAGCTGGCCCAATCCGTGATCGAGCTCACGGGCAGCAGCTCCAAGATCATCCAGAAGCCGCTGCCGCCGGATGACCCGACCCGCCGTCGGCCGGATCTGACCCTGGCTCACGAACGGCTTGATTGGGAGCCTGTGGTCCCCCTGGAGGAAGGCCTCCGCCACACCGTCGAATACCTGTCTGGTCTGGATCTGGACCTCTGGGACCCGCCTACGCCCTTCTGGGAGGCTCCACCGCTTGAGGCTTAGGGCTTCCGGGGCCATGAGGCCGGTATCGGCCAAAAAACATCCTAAAATATACCGAACAGGTGTTGCCGGATCCGATGTGAGACGGCATCATGCGATTCCCGTACGAAACCCGAACAAGGACGGCGGACTCCGTTCCGCCACATTCGGTGGGATGGCAGGGCATGTTGAGGTCCTCGAATGCGAAGGCCGGCCCGACCCACCAGAACACAATGCGGAAAGGATTCCGATGGTCAAGGCAGTCAAGACAACACGTAAATCAAAGAGCGAACCCGCGGCAGAGTCCACATCAGGGCGTGGTAAGGTGGCCTCAAGGACGCGACGGGCGGAGCCCGCGGATGAAGGAAGGCGTCAGGCAAAGGATGCGAAGACAATGGGTAAGAACTCGGTGTCCGTAGAGGACAAGACTCGGATCGAAGCGTTGGATCGGGCGCTTGGGCAAATCGACAAGATGTTCGGTTCTGGATCGATCATGAAGCTCGACGGCGAGCAGAAGGTGATCCCCGGAATCTCAACAGGCACCATCAGCCTGGATCTGGCACTTGGTGGTCGCGGTGTTCCCAAGGGGAGGATCGTGGAGGTCTATGGACCGGAATCCTCCGGCAAGACCACACTGGCCTTGACCACTCTGGCACATTGTCAGGCATCTGGCGGAACCGCGGCATTCATCGATGCAGAGCATGCGTTGGATCCGTCCTGGGCAAAGCGTCTGGGCGTGAACCTTGCCGACATGCTCGTATCACAACCGGATACCGGTGAGCAGGCATTGGAAATCTGTGAGCTGCTGGTGCGATCCAACGCCGTTGACATCATCGTCGTTGACTCGGTGGCGGCCTTGATTCCACGAGCTGAAATCGAAGGCGAAATGGGAGATTCGCATGTCGGTCTCCAGGCACGTCTGATGAGTCAGGCGCTGCGAAAGCTGACAGGCGCGATTGCCAAGAGCAAGACCACAGTGATCTTCATCAACCAGTTGAGAGAGAAGATCGGTGTGATGTTCGGCAGCCCGGAAACCACACCTGGTGGCAGGGCCTTGAAGTTCTATTCATCGGTACGAATCGATATCCGCCGAATTGGAAGCATCAAGGATGGCGATCAGAATGTGGGCAACCGTGTTCGTGCGAGAGTCGTCAAGAACAAGATCGCACCACCGTTTCGTGATGCGGAATTCGACATCATGTTCGCCGAAGGCATCAGTGCATCCGGTGATCTGCTTGATCTGGCCGTGTCCGAGGACATCGTGGCCAAGTCCGGTGCATGGTTCAGCTATGGCGAAGTGAGATTGGGCCAGGGACGTGAGAATGCCAAGGCGTTCATTCGCGAACATCCTGATCTCTTCACCGAGATTCGAGACAAGGTTCTCGTGAAAAAGGGCGTCAAGGATGGTGAGGATGCCCCGGTGGAAACGCCGGAGACGGCTGATCAACCGGCCTGATGGAGGAGAGGAATCGA
The DNA here is from genome assembly GCA_002702575.1 of Phycisphaerae bacterium. Taxonomy (GTDB): domain Bacteria; phylum Planctomycetota; class Phycisphaerae; order Phycisphaerales; family SM1A02; genus UBA1668. Next base: position 27,089 of record PAAJ01000009.1, read on the forward strand.
TTGCCTCTCACCGTTTTCAGGCCATCAGTCGGTGGGTTGAAATGCGGCTGAGAGGAGTCGAACCTCCACGGGATTTTACTCCCACTAGAACCTGAATCTAGCGCGTCTGCCAATTCCGCCACAGCCGCAGTGATTGGGCGAAGCGTGACATAGTAGCCAGTGCTGTGCAAGCTGCATAGCTCAAGGACAAGGGGGCTCTCTGAGCCCCCTTCCTTTGTGTCATGGGGGGTGCCCATCTGACGAATCGGACAATAGAATGTCGATATGACTGCAGGGCAGCAACAGATTTATCTGGACGCCAATGCCACGACCAAGCCGCTTCCTGAAGTGATGGAGGCGATGCAGCGGATCATGTGCGAGGTCTGGGCCAATCCCTCGAGTATTCATCGAGCAGGGCAGTTGGCTCGACGTGAAGTCGATCAGGCTCGTGAGTATGTGAGTGAACTGATCGGCTCATCCGGTTCCCAGGTGATCTTCACCAGTGGTGGCACGGAGTCGATCAACACCTCTCTTCGCTCGTTGGCACGCTGGAGAAAGCGACCACTTGTCCTGACCTCTGCTGTGGAGCATTCGGCAGTCCGCGAACAGCTGGAAGATCTTGTGGAGACCAACGGCATCGAGATCATCGAGCTTCAGCATGACGATGGTGGCGTGATTCAAGCGGACCATCTCGAATCGATCATCCGCGAGCGTGCAGATGACATCGCCTTTGTCACGGTCATGTGGGCGAACAATGAAACAGGCATCATCCAGCCGGTGCATGAAATCGGCTCGCTTTGCCGTGATGCGGGCATTCCCTTCCACAGCGATGCGACTCAGTGGGTCGGCAAGATGCCGATCAATCTCGAGCAGACCCCGGTCGACATGATTTCCTTCGCAGGACACAAGTTCCACGGTCCGAAGGGATCAGGTGTCATGTGGGTGCGGGAAGGCCTTCCGCTGCAAGCCATGATTCTTGGTGGTGGTCAGGAGCGTCGACGACGAGGCGGCACCGAATCCGTTGCCGACATCGTCGGTCTGGGTGTGGCCTGTCGTGAAGCCGCGATCTGGATCAAGAACGAAGGCTACAAGCAGATGCTTGTGCTGCGAGATGACTTTGAGGCAGCGCTTCAGTCACGCATTCCGGTCAGCTGCATCAACGCGAAGGCATCGGATCGGCTCTGGTCGACCTCGAACGTGGGGTTCCCGCTGGTGGAGGCCGAACTCATGTTGCTGGGGCTTTCCGAGTCGGGCGTCTGTGCATCTGCNGGCTCGGCNTGCTCATCCGGGGCATTGAAGGGATCAAGCGTGATCGACGCCATTGGCAGGCAGCCCTGCCAGGTCGATGATCAGCCATATGGCTCCGTGCGTTTCAGCTTCGACCGAACGATGGATTCGGGCTCTCTGGATCGTGCCGTGGACACCATTGGAGCAGTCTACGATCGGTTGAATGGGCTGCTTCCCTCGGCGCAATGGCCCCTGTCCGTCGACTCGGCGAACTGAGGTCTCCGCTGGGCTNAAAATCGGAGTAGAGGATCTCCCAGGGCCGTTGCCGCGGATGCGTGCATGCTTGTGAGCGGATGGATGCAGCGTTAGACTTCGCGTCGGGCCCTGTTAGCTCAGTTGGCAGAGCAGCTGACTCTTAATCAGCCGGTCGTAGGTTCGAATCCTACACAGGGCATTTGTAAGCCGTGTGAACGAGATCGGGAGGACGCCTCCCTGATGAATTGGAGCAGAACGCATGAACGAGTCATCACAGCATCCACTCAGGATTCTCGCCTTCATTGGCATTCTGGCCACGTTCATCGTCACCCTGATTCTGCTCATTCAGGTGTTCACGGACGGCTTGCTTGGTTGATTCTCAAATCTGAATCAGACTGTTGTGGATAAATCCAATCCAATGGAAGTGCTTGTCTCTACGGTGTTTTCAGTTGGGATGGACACGTTCGTTCGATGCTTTTGAAATCCAGACGATTCCTGTCCACGTGCGCGATAGTATGAANGCGTCGTCAATTGTGGCGACCACCTTGAGGGCCCGCCATGCCGACAGGGACCATCACTCGGTTCTTCACCAGTCAGGGCTACGGGTACATCACACCAGATGGAAATGATGGCGACTATGTCGTCACCCTCGATGAATGTTCAGATCTTCGTCGATCACAGTTGTCTGAAGGTCTGCGCGTCCAGTTCGACGAAGGGGATGGAACGACGGGGCTGACGGCGTCGAATGTCGTCCTGCTGATCGACTGAATCGAAGTGCCATCTGTTTTCGGACATGGCTCATGGCCGCTTTGAGGGCTTTGAAAGCCCAGAAGGCAGTCATCCAAGGGATGGTCATGAAGGTTTCAAAGGGTGCTCTGTTACAGTGGGGGTAATGGACGACCGTTACCGCGAGCTGCTTCGGACAACCACCACCACGTCTCTGCTGGAAGGCCTGTTCAATCCGGATGACGAGGTTGTCTGGCAGGCATTTGATCACCGCTACAGACCAATCATCACGGCTGTTGCACGCCGACTGGGTCTTTCCGGTTCAGATGCGGAAGATGTCGCCCAGGAAACCTTGATCCAGTTCGTCCGTGACTATCGTGCCGGCCGCTATCAAAAGGAGCGTGGCAGACTCCGGGGCTGGATTGTCGGGATTGCCCGTCATCGTGTCATCGACATGCAGCGTTCTCGTGGTCGGCGCAAGGAGGTCCCCGGGGCCACCGCCATGGAACGCATGCCGCAGGACAACGAGATGGACAAGATCTGGGATGAAGAGCTGGATCGCTCCATTCTTCGCCAGGCTGTTGAAGAACTGCGAANGACAACCAAGACGAGTGAGAAGTCCATTCGAGCATTNGAACAGGTGGTGTTCGATCGACGTCCCGTCAACGCAGTCGCAGAAGATCTCGGGTTGACGCCTCATGACATCTACGTATCNCGGAGTCGTATCACAATGCGTCTTCGTGAAATTGCAGAGCGACTTCGCAATCTGTACGAGGCCGACTGATGTCCGAGGAACATCCAGCCCGTCCGGATATCGAGGCCATCGCTGCTTATGCTCGTGGTGAACTTGATGATGACAAGATGCGCAGTTTCATTGAATCCGACGAGGATGCGATGGACCTGGTCAGGCAGATCCAGACCGATGATGAATTTCTGACCAGATTGGCAGGCGCCTGGTCAGAGGCACCTGGTGGAAGTGGAAGAGCTGCGCCGCCCCCTGTGGACATGGTTCCCGGCTACCGGATTCTCGGTGAGCTCTACAGCGGCGGGCAGGGGACGGTGTATCGGGGTGTGCAGGAACGAACCAAGCGAACCGTTGCACTCAAGGTCATGCACGGCGGGGGGGCCGCACCCGCAAAGAGTCGTGCTCGCTTTTCACGTGAAGTCGAACTGATCGCCTCGATGAGACATCCTCATATCGTCACGGTCTACGATGGTGGTGATCTCCCCGATGGCGGCTGCTTTGTCGCCATGGAATTCATCAGGGGGGTTCCGCTCGTTCGAGCTGATGCAATCGACCGGAAGATGGATGATCACACGCGTTCCGGCTTGATCCGACTCAAGCTCGAGCAGATGGCCAAGATCTGCGATGCCGTCCAGTATGCCCATCTGCGTGGCATCATTCATCGAGATATCAAGCCAGGAAACATCCTGATCGATCGAGATGGTGAGCCCAAGGTTCTTGATTTCGGTGTGGCCAAGGTGCTCGGTGCTCAAGACGGCATGGATATGACGCTCACCGGTGAGTTTGTCGGCACCTTCGCCTATGCCGCACCTGAACAGGTTTCCGGATCATCCGATGACATCGATACCCGTTGTGATATTTATGCACTTGGTGTCGTGACCTATGAGATGTTGACCGGGCGTTTTCCATATGACATCGCCGGCCCGGTTTCTCAGACCATCAAGCACATCAACGAAACCAGTCCAGTGCCTCCTTCTCGTGTCGCCAGTGGACTCGATCGAGAGATCGATGCAATCGTTGCGACCGCGATGGCGAAATCCTGTGATCGTCGTTACCAGTCGGCAGGAAGCCTTGCCGCTGATATTCGTCGCTATCTTGCAGGCGAGCCAATCGAGGCCAGACGTGACAGTACGGGTTATCTGCTGGCAAAGCTTGCCAGGCGTCATCGCGGTCCCATCGCATTCGCCTGTGTGCTGATGATCTCCTTGATCGGTCTGGCGATCTGGATGTCGTTGTTGTATGTCCGTGCTGCAGACGCGGAGAAACAGGCTGCTGAAGGTCTCAATGCGGCACTCGTCGAAGCGGACAAACGCGCATCGGTGATCGAGGTCTTCACGGACATGATCGAAGCGAATCGTCCGGAACGCGGACAGGGAATCGAAGGTCGTGAGCCGACCATCCGCGAGATGCTTGATCTGGCGGCCGGCACGGTTGAGCACCGCGCCATCGGACGGCCCGATATCGTGGCCGCGATCCAGCTTGCCATTGGCCGAAGTTATCTGAGTCTCGGACTTCCTGAAGAGGCTCGATCGCAGGCTGAAGGGGCGCTCGGCATCGCAGTCGAGTTCGATGAAGGTTCCCAGCAGGTTGCCGATGCGGAAGAGTTGCTGGGATGGCTTGCCGATCGTGACAAGAACTTCGATGAGGCGATGGATCGTTTTACGAAAGTGCTCGAGATACGCCGTTCTGCAGATCCAATGGATCCGATTCTCGTTGCAAAGGCGTTGATGGCGGTTGCAGATATTGAGTTCGCTCTGAAAAACTACGAGCGATCACTCGAGCTGGTTGATGAGGGGTTGGCTGTTCTGGGAGAAGCCGGTGAACAGGATCTGAGTCAGACGGTCCGCCTCCTGAATCACAAGACACGTCTGTTCTTCAGCTGGCCGAGGGAAACCGCTCTGGAACGTCGGCGAGATCTGGACAATGCGGAACAGATTGCACTGACGGCTCGTGAATTGTGCGAAGACCAGGGGATGGATGTGCCTGATCTGATCACGCCATCCAACAATCTCGCGATGATTGCCAAGAGCCGAGGTGAACTTGAGCAGGCGGAGATGCAGATGCGTGAGGCACTGAGGCTCTGCCAGAAGTTCTATCCGNCCACGCACATTCGAATCGCCGGGATGCATCGCAATCTCGGCCTGATTCGTCAGGATCGTGGGAATCACGTCATGGCGGAACAGGATCTGGCTCAAGCAGTTGCCATCTACCGCAAGCATCCTGGCCCGACTCCGAGGATGTATCTGGCNCGCTCGCTTGTGCCNCTGGGCGTCTCTCTTCTGCAAGTGGGTGACTATCCAGCTGCGAGAGATGCNGCTCAGGAAGCGCTTGAGATTCTGGAGGAGTTGAATCCAGGCAATCAACTTCGATTGGGACTGGCNCTCGCGCTGCAGGGTGCGGCACTTGTTCAACTCGGAGAGNATCAGGCAGCCGTTCAGCCTCTCCTGGCTGGCTACGACGCGCTCGTGACNGCCGAGTTGGACGGACATGATCAGNCCAGTGCACGCGATGCGAAGTTCAAGTGCATGAGCGATCTGATCCGGGCCTACGAGGGGTTGTCAATGGCTGAGGAGGCCGAATCCTGGCGTGGTCGTCTTGACGTGGCACGTCAAGCCATCAGTGCTCAAGAGTCAGTCGAATGAATGATGACACTGCGTCGTTCGCCTGGACGGATCTGCCTTCGGAGTTCATTCATCGGCTCCCCGACTTTCTCTGTGACCAGGATCTGGATGCCTACCGAGCGTTCACCGAGAACGTCTCTCCGTTGTCGGTCCGACTGACAAACAATCGTATGACACGATCTGAAGTGCTCAAGCATCTGGAAGATTCAGGTTTGAAGGCCGATCCTGTCGACTGGATGCCGGATGCGATTCATCTCGACCCCCGCGATCGCCGTCGGATTCAGGAAACGAAACTCCATTCCGAGGGTGATCTTCTCATCCAGTCTCTTTCAAGCATGGCGGCCGTCGAAACGCTCGATGTCAGACCGGGCCATGATGTTCTGGATTGCTGTGCTGCACCCGGCGGAAAAACCGCTCTCATTCGCTTTCGACAGTTGAATCAGGGGATTCTTGTCGCCAATGACCTGAGCAAAAAGCGCATCTTCAAGATGAAGAGATTGTTCAAGCACATCAAGGTGGAAGGCGTTGACATCAACATTCAGGCCGCTGAGACACTTGGCGGTTCACATGCAGGCTGCTTTGATCGAGTGCTGCTTGATGCGCCGTGTAGTGGGGAGGGCCGCTTTCATGTGGATTCGCCTTCCACATGGCATGATTGGGAGCCGGGCAAGGTACGCAGATTGGCCAAGCTGCAGCAGAGACTGCTTCGGGCAGCCCTTCAGACGTTGAGGCCGGGGGGGGTGCTCATCTACTCGACGTGCACGCTTTCACCCGAGGAGAACGAGCTGGTCGTCTCGACGATTCTCGAGGACGCTCCGGTTCCCGTCACACTGGTTCCCATCGAGCTGGAGTGCCCCGGTCAACGGCCTGGCCTGGCTCAATGGATGGGCCGATCGATGGATGACGGCCTTCGCATGACAGTCCGGATCATTCCAGAGCGGGGCATGACGCCGTTCTTCATGGCCAAGCTGATGCGCACCGCCTGATGATTCCAAGAAGAAACACGCACCTCTTTCGAGATGCGTGTTTCCACATGAAGATCGTTGTGAGTTCACAGCCAGGTGAACTGGCCATGGTGAGTCATCTTCGACTTCGGCGTCTGGCCGTGAGTCCTGCAATCGCGAGCAGGCCCAATACGCCCGGAGCCGGAACTGGAGATGCATCGAACCCACCGGCATCACCGATGTACTTGTCCTCGACAAGATCGAGAACGGGAGTGATGTAGCCGCGAATCGGATCAACTGGATTCGATTCGGCACTGCCGCTGAGGAATTCGAACCAGTTCTGATCGAATTCCAGTGGTCCCTCCATTGGGAGAGGGCTGGTGAGAAATGCCATCTTGACAAGCGACTGCATGGTCTTGTCCACAGCATTGGTCAGGGTCAGCGACAATTCCTTGTCCATCGGGATGTTGATGTTCATTCGCTTTTCATCATCATCATCCTGGTTGGTATGGGCCGTGGGTGTGATCACCCATTTTGTCGGCGCATCAACCTGGGAAGTGAAATCTGCCAGTGCTGCACTTGTGAACAGGCCGGTCGTGATGGAGACGGCCATCATGGTTGTTTGTCTACGAACAGTCATGGTGAACCCTCCTTTCAGCTTGCATTGACCACGCAGGCGTTTTCAAGCATGTCCCAGCCCGTCTGACGGAACTGTGGGAACCTGCCCATCGTGCCTGTGATCATCTTGATGTCATCAGAATCGATGGTCATCCGCAATGGTTGACCGGTCCAGCCGACGAAGCGTCGGTGACCTGCATACTGCATGGAGAACACGCGTTCACGCATTGCCCAATTGTCGAGAATGTTGGCGATTTCATCAGCCTTGTTGGTGAACATCGCCATGAATCGCTGCAGGTCACGTTCGTCGGATACATGTCTGAGCGTGATGTTGCATCCGAAAATGCACCACCAGCCGTAGCTTTCAAGTGCATCACCGCTCATTGAATTCGGTTCAATCGCTTCGTTCAGGCAATCGTTGATCTCTGCGAGGGCTTCTCGGCAGTCGATCTTGCCCAGCAGGACATCCGCTTCAAGGAGTCCTCCACGACATGTGTGTGCAATGCCGTTCAGATGAGTACCAAGCGTCGTGGCAAGGGACTCGAACTGGGTCGCCGATTCTTCAAGATGCCGTTGGCAGATCTTGGCATGCCTCGCGGCATGAAGCGGCTCGGTATCGATGAGACGCCGATGCGTATGTCCAAGGACATAGTGTGCAAAGGCCTGTGTTCTCCGGTCGCGGTCATTCTCCGGCGGAGACGCCTTGAAGTGATCGATGAGATCGATTGCGGTTGTTCTGGCTTCCGTCAGATGCCAGAGCACGTAGTACGAATTCGCCAGGTTGCTCTGAAGCAATCTCCTCATGTCATCGGAGACGGGCGATTCCCGCAGAGCCTCTCGAGCCGCGTCCAGGGTTCGAGTGAATCGACCAAGGCCGTCCCAACCACCAAGTTCACGGTTCCAGGCTCTTGCTCGTTCTTCTGGAGAGGTCGCGACTTTCCGCGCCCTGACAGCCAGTCTGATCATCTCCCGATAGTCACCACGGCGATAGGCTTCACCAGCCAGTGCATCAAGATCGTCAAATGCCAGCTCATCAGGATGTTCAAGCTTGGCAGCACCAGCGGGAGACCACAGGCATTCAGTCACTTCACCCACACTCCAGTCGAGGACTTCGGAGAGTGAAACGATCAAGTCGAGCTTGGGATTCCCGCTTCCGGGAATCAGCTTCGTCGGATCCCGTCCGAGGGACTTGGCAAGTTCACGACGGGTCCATCCGCGATACACCTGCGCAAGATCCAGTAGCCTTTCCAACCTTCGTCTGCGTTCTTCATTCGTTGACATCGTGTCATCTCTCCTTCCTGTCGTGACGCGTTCAATCTCGGTGGTATCGAATGCGTACTCCTGATTCCCGATTCGGCAGTCGCCTGGTCAGCAGTCGCTACACACTTGGAAGCTGACTGATCTGACTCCACTTGAAGCTACCGCTCTCCAGAACGAACACGACAACGTCTGCTGTAATTCTGCAATTCCCAAGCATTTGAGAATCACGTACGTTGCGAAGTTGCACGTTCTTGCATTCCTTTGAATGCCAACGGCCTGCATCTAGGCGAGTGATCTGCATCGAATCTGAATCCTCCGAACACCCTCATCGAGCTTGAAACATGATGGGGGCAAACTCACGTGGGTCAGGAATTGGTTGCCAAAAGGCAGCCAAAGTGCCCTAGGGCACCTCTGAGAGTTCGGGCATACACCCCGAGCGGTTGCATGGGGTTGATCTACAAGGGGTCTGAACACGGAGCCCTCACAAGGCAACCTCTTCTCCTCCCCCTCCTCAGCGTGCCCTGGGACGCTGAGGAACCCGAAAACCGACGGGGGGGCCCATCATGGGTCCCCCTGTCGGTCCGCTCCGAAGATTTTCCAAGAGTTCCGGCCGCAGCCCTGAGACACGCGATTCCAACATGGGGCGGGTGCGTCGGGTCCGGCAAGCAGCTACTCTGATTCGCCTTGTCCGGGCGCTCAGCACGGGCTGTCTATTCAGGAGCCTTATTCATGTGTCGATGGCTTGCCTATTCAGGTCCCTCCATTGCAATGGATCAGTTGCTTCTTCGTCCGAAGCATTCGCTTCTGGCACAGTCGCTGCATGCCTGGGAGTCCACATTCGAGGTGAATGCGGATGGGTTCGGAATCGGTTGGTACACCGATCGTGACACGCCAGGGGTCTATCACGACACCAGGCCTGCTTGGAATGATCGAAACCTGGCAAGCATCACGGCGCATATTCGGTCTTCGATGTTCCTGGGCCATGTGCGAGCAGCTGTCGGGAGTGCCGTTGTTCGAACCAACTGCCATCCTTTTCGAAACGGTGCCTGGCTCTTTCAGCACAATGGGGCGATTGCAGGATTCGACAGGATCAAGCACCGGCTCGACATGCAGATCCATGAAACGCTCTATGCGGGGAAAGTGGGTCAGACAGACTCGGAAACCATGTTCCTGTTGTCGCTCACATTCGGTCTCGATGAGGATCCCTTCGGTGGTCTCTGCCGGATGATCGAGGCTGTCGAAAAGGCACGTGAGGAGGCTGGAATCGAGGAGTCGTTCCACATGACCGTTGCGGCCACGAATGGACGGGCCATCCATTCCGCTCGACACGCCAGTTTCGGCCCCCAGCCATCGCTCTATCACAGTTGTCCGAACATGATCCTGGGCGCATCCGATGGCAGTCAGATCCCACTGGGCGAGTCCGGCTGCCTGGTGGTCTCGGAGCCGCTGGACGAACTCAGCGAGGATTGGATCGAAGTTCCCGAGAGCAGCCGACTGTTGATCAAGGATGGCACAGCCAAAATCGGCTCACTCTTCGGTTGATCTGTCTGAAACACCTTTCAGATCAAGCAGAACGGCTCCAGATCCTTGCAAGGCCAATCACCCGGGGTATCCTAGGATTGAAGTAAAATCAGATCCTCAGGGCACTTTGAGGCCCCATTTCTCGAGGAAGAGTGAATGAACGTACGGCGTGTATTGATCGGGCTTGTCTGCCTCCTGACGGCAGGCAGTGGGTGGGATGTGCTGGCGGCCGATCAAGGGCGTCACAAGGGGGGTCCGGTCCTCCTGAGCTCGCCCCTCAAGCCGGCACCCGAGCGGGTCATCACCCCCAAGGGTCTGCTCCGGCCCGAAGCCACGCCGCTTTCCGTCGATCCAGAGTTGCTTCGAAGCCTCAGCCGAAAAGCGTCTGGGACCAGAATTCAACTGGGCCAGATGATTCTGGAGCCCGGCCTCAGCGTGTCATTGGATGTCACTCGCATCGAACCCTTCGCGACCGACGCCAGGGTTGTTCTCATGGAGTCCGACGGCAAGGGCGGCGTTCGGGAGAAGTCCATTGCGATTCCCGATCAGGTCGTTCTGGCCGGACGCGTCGTCGGTCAGCCAGATTCGAAAGTGGTTCTGGCCATTGCCGAGGAGGGGTGTCATGGATTCCTCTCCACCGAGAACGGGCTGTATCTCGTCGCCTCTCCGCCAGACACCGAAGGTCCTTCCGTGATCTATCCGGTCGGTGATCGAAATGGATCGATCGAGATCGTGCCCGACGATTACCTCATGGCTTTCCCGGAACAGGAAGATGTGGCTGCATTCCCGAACCGTCTTCAATCCGCACGGAATGGTGACACGTCAAAGTTCATCGACAAGGCCGTCCAGAAAAGCACTCAAAGAGCGGACGAATGCAAGGACTACTGTCCTGGTTCGCAGCGCTGCTGCATCGTGTGCCCATTCACGAGCATCGACGAGTTCGGTCGACCAGATGACTGGACCTGTACGGACGAGGCGACGACTCTCGAAGAATGCCTTGAGCTGAACGGTGTCTGGCAGGAAACCGGAACTCCATGGACAGCCGACAACTGCAACATCACCTATTCCACTCAGATCACAGGCGCCTGCTGCCTGCGGTCCATGGAGCCCGAAGAAGACACCAGTCTCTGTGTTGATCGCACCCTCCAAGACTGTGAAGCACTCAACGGCCTCTTCGCCGGCGAGGGCTCCAACTGCTCCGAGGGGCTCTGCATCAGCTACGGCCTTGATTGTTTCAATGCCGCTCTTGGCATCGATACCGACGAGGAGTTCTTGTCACTCTTCGATGGGAACGTGACCAAGGCCATCAACTACATCGCCCTGCTTGTCGGAGCTTCATCCGAGATCTTCCATGACAATATTCGCCTGAGATTCCGGGCCCGGGCCATTCGATTCTGGGCGGAGGGTGTCGACCCGTGGGAGTTTGACGACTTCGAGGTCGATTTCCAGAACGAGTCCGACCCATACGATTCCTTCACGCAATCATCCCTGCTCGCAAGCCTTCGGGAGCAGTGGCTCAACAACCCACCGCCCGGGGCGAACCCTCCATCGCTGGTCAACGCGGTTCATCTCTTCTCCGGGCGTTCGCTCAACTATGGCATCACAGACGGTCTGCTCTGCAGTGGTGAACTGGGATATGCCGTGACGTCCGGTCTCCATGGAAGTTTTCCGTATCCAGTGGTTGATTTTCATCCCGACAACTGGGATCTGCTGATCTTCAGTCAGGTGACGGGTCTGCTTCTGAATGCGCGTTATGGCTACCAGTATTCCGAGCGAGAGCAGTATCCCGTCCGTATCGATGAATGCTCTTCATTCCTTGGAAACCTTGTCTGTGATCCGCCGGTGAGTTTCCCGCCCACGATCATGAGCCGGTGCTATGTCTGCCCGGGTGGCGTCTCCAACATCAGCATGCAGTTTCATCCCTTTGTCCGAGGCGAGATGTTCAAGACCATCTTCCGCCTGGGCCCACTGTGTCGCTTCCCTTCATATCCCGAGGTTCTGGCGGTGGATGACATCAGCTTCACGGTCCCCGGGCGTCCAGTCAGCATCGAGGTGCTCGAGAACGACCGGATCTACGACTGCTTCCCTTCGATCAGCCTGACATCCGGCAAGCCCTGGCTCGATATCGATACGCGAGACTTCGGTGGTGCCGAGCCACTCGATGACTATCCCAGGACCACACCGCTCGGGGGCTACCTGACGACCGATCCGGCACCCTTCTTCAATCAGAACAACGAGCAGGATCGGGTCCTGGAGTACATGCCACCCTGTGAGTTGTTCGATGCCTGGGACTGTCCGATCGGTCATGCGCTCCAGAGCTGGCCGGCCAACTTCAATTCAACGGACTATCAGAACGATCATCCCTACTGGTCGTACTACGTTGATTCCTTCAGCTACCGGGCCAACATGAACGGCACCGACAGCGTCACCGGCAAGAACGACAACGCGACCGTTCGGGTCGTCGTCGGACCGCCACCCATGAGCTGGCCGTCGGCCTGCCTCAAGGACATCGAATGGCAGCCGGGAAGTCTCAGCTCCGATGAAAACAAGATCGTGCTGGATCTCAGTGTCGATGTGCCTGTGAATCCAAGAGATCCTGCAGGCAATCCATACGATGTCAGGTTGTTGTCCTTCGGCTGGCTGAATCTCAACAGCACGACGGAGCTGATCGCTACCAATACGAACGTCACCAACTCTCCGGGGCTCTGCTTCGAGCTCTACCTCAACGATGATGCCTCTCCTGAAGAATTCGACATCGGCGGGACGACCTACACGCAGCTCTGTCCATTCGATCCGGCACAGTTCCTGTTTCCGAATCTGGTGAATGACGACTGCGGTTCATGGGTCTTCGAGCCCAGTACGACCGGAGTGGTGAAGAACACCAACGGGGATATCCGGGTTGAGGTGGTCTGGAACGAGAATCAGACTCCGCTGTCACAGGAGGACATCTCCAGGTGGGCTGATGGTCGTGTGTACGTTCAGGTGGATGACAACTTCGGTGCGTGCTGCACCGACTGGACCGATCCTGACTGCAACGACTGCGAATGCATGAGTGCGTCGACCTGCGCGGAAATGGGCGGTCAGTTCCTTGGAAGGGGCAGTGCCTGTCCCGGTTCCGATGGAGGACCGCCTCTTCAGGCGTGTACGCTGGTTCGATACGGCGCCTGTGAGTTCGGTACCCCGCCTTCATCCGGCTATACCTGTGAATGCCTTGGAGAGGTGGACTGCAGTCTGTTGGGCGGCACCTACCTCGGTGCCGGTGAACCGTGTCCCGAGTATCCAGGTGTCCCGCTCGGACCCGCGTGCCTGACCTTCGATCGTGGCGCCTGCTGTCTCGGCGACGAGTGCTATCCGAACAATCCAACACTCGAGTATCTCACGGCTTCCGAGTGCGAGCTCTGGGGTGGTGTCTTCCGTGGTCCAGGGACCTCCTGCACGGAGATCTATGATGGAGATGCTTCCGGATTTCCCGACCAGACCATCTGCACGCCTGATCCACCGTTGGGACTGGGCGCCTGTTGCCTTCCTGATTCATCGACGCTTGGCAGGGACTGCCTGTGTGGCATCACGACCAGCGAAGAGTGCTGGTCGAACGAAGGTATCTGGCTTGAATGGTCGAGCCTGCCCAGCCTTGGTGTGAATGCCCGCTGCTTCGCACAGACCTGTGACGATCAGGGTCAGAACTCATCGTTCACACAGTGCTACACCGACGACTCGGATATCGAGTCGGCCTGTTGTCTGCCATCCAGCAGTTTTCCCGAAGGGTCCTGTCTCGTGACAACCCAGGTGATCTGCGAGGATCTCGGCGGCGAATTCCAGACGGATGGCGCATACGATTTCGATACTGTCGCAGGTGGTATTCCCTGTGGTCTTGTCCTGTGCGACGAGAGCGTGGCGACCGATGAAGGCGCCTGTTGCAACGGCGCAACCTGTGTCGAGGTCGATGCCGCCACCTGTCCTGACGACTGGAACTTCTATCCCGGTCTGAGCTGCGATTCCGGCAATCAATGCCCCTATGATCCCGAGGAGTCAGGCGTCTGTTGTCTGGGCTTCGGCAGCGTCTGCATCGATGACAGCACCTTCGAGGATTGTCTGGCCATCGAGGGCCGGTTCGATACCTCCAGCACCAATTGTTCAAATGTCCAGTGCGATTCCGTGAGTCAGGGCGTGTGCTGTGCTCAGACGACTTTGGACGGTGAGACCTACGACTACTGCGTCGAACCCTACACCGAATCCCAATGCACCTCGATCGGAGGGACCTGGCTGGATGATGGTCAGCGATGCATCGACAATCCCTGTGGAATGACAGGTGTCTGCTGTCTTGATGAAATCTGTTTCCCGGATCTGGAGGTGAATCCCGCCTTCACGAACTCCCAGGCATGCCAGGCTATCGGTGGCGATTGGAAACCGATCGCCAACACACCATGTGAAACCGGAATCTGCCTGGAGTCGTCTGGTCGTTCCGCATCACCTGCGGGCAGTTCCTGTGATGTCAACCGCGATGGCGCAGAGGACATCTCGGACTTCATCGAGATCATCCGGAACTTCGGGGTTCGTGGTGGACCGGCGGATCTCGACCGCGATGGACTTGTCAACGTGAACGATCTGCTGGACTACCTGTCCAACTGTCCATGATGCCCAGGCCCTTTCGTCAACGCAGGTGACCATGATCATGGGAAACCCTTCGAGTCAACGATTTCCCATTTCTCTGGGGTTGATGCTCGTCGCTGAAATCTGCATCCTTGCAGCATTGTGGATGTTCCACTCACGGGGCTTCGAAGCGCCTGCACTGGAAACCCTCTCATGGTTGTGGCCCATCTGCTGGGCGATCACGATCGCGTTGTGCATGACCATGGCGTCGTGGGGGCGTCAGCTGGCCAGGCCTGCCAGCGGCGTGGCTGGTAACGGTCGCATGGCGGCGGTCATGGTTCTGAGGCTCTGCATCTTTTCCGGACTGCTGGTCGTACCAATGGTGGCGACGGTGTATGCCATCGTGATGCTGGTTCTGGCAATGGCCAGCGCAAGTTCGGCTTCCGGATCCTGACTCGGTCAGGAACGGCTGCTGGAAGTCGTCACATCCTGATCAAGGCGGCAGCCGATGTCATGCCGCCAGAAGGCGCCTGGGAAGCGGATGCAATCACAGGCGGCGTTGGCAAGGTCACGTGCTTCTGAAAGCGTGGCGGCCTTCGCGTTGACCCCGAGCACTCGGCCTCCACTGGTCACCAGTCGTCCGGTCTCATCGATCCGTGTACCGGCATGGAAGACGGTGATGGCGCCTGGCGCGGAAGCTTCGGCTTCTTCAATGCCCTCGATCGGAAGGCCCTTCTCGTAGCTTCCTGGATAACCCTCGGAACACATCACGACGCAACAGGAGACCTGGTCGTCGAAATCCATCTCAAGTGATTCCAAAGACCCGTTGGCAGTCGCCCAGAGCAGTTCCACCAGATCACCCTGCAGTCGGGTCATCAACGGTTGGCATTCCGGATCACCGAAGCGACAGTTGAACTCAAGGACCTTGGGTCCCGCCGGTGTCATCATCAGGCCTGCGTAGAGAACGCCTCTGTATTCAATCTCGTCTCGACGCAATCCGTCGATGATCGGGAGCAGGACCTGCTGCTCGACCGTCTCAAGGAGGGACTCGGTCATGATCGGAGTGGGGCAGTAGGCGCCCATGCCACCGGTATTGGGGCCGGTGTCGCCTTCTCCAACCTGTTTGTGATCCTGACAGGGATCGAGAACCCAGACGGTTCGCCCATCGACCAGGGCGAGGACACTGACTTCCTGACCCTCGAGCAGTTCCTCGATCAGAATCGTCTTGCCGGCGTCGCCGAAGGTCTTGTCACACATGATCGTATCGATCGCGGACAGGGCAGCAGCCGTGTTGCGACACACGATGACACCCTTGCCAGCAGCCAGTCCGGTGGCCTTCACCACACAGGGTTCATCACGTTCTTCCAGAATCTTCCAGATTGCCTGAGTGACCTCTGGCATATCGACGGCACCGCGATCATCAGCTGATGCCATGAATTCCGTCAAGGGTGCCGCTTCGGCAAGCAGTCCTGCAGCTTCCAGATCACGTTCGATGCCTCGCAGCACGTAACGTCGAGCGGTGTTGGGCGTCGTGAAGACACGTCCTTCAGCCGTCGGTACCGCAACCTGCTTCATGAGGGTCTTGGCGAATCCCTTGTCGGCTTCGAGCGCGGCGGCGGCACGCTTCGGGCCGAAGACGACCCGACCAGGGGCCGCGAGGGCATCCGCAATGCCTTCGGAGAGGGGGGCTTCCGGGCCGACGATGACAAGATTGATGCCTTGCTTCTCACACCAGGTCTCAAGTGGGAAGGTGTTCAGCGGATTCCAAGGATGTGGGCAAGGCTGTGCAAGTGCAGCGATTCCACCATTCTCGATATCCGTGGCGAAGAGCGCTTCACAACGTGGCGATTGACTGAGTTTCCATGCGAGCGCGTGTTCTCGACCACCACCTCCGATGAGGAGAATGCGGCAGGCCTCTGGACAGGTTGTCGATGGGCTTGTCATGAAGTCGAGAAGATACCACGCCGGGGCTCTCAGGTTTTTCGTCCTCGACGTCCGCGGGTCGTAATCCCGGCCCGTGACCGAGG
The DNA here is from genome assembly GCA_002702575.1 of Phycisphaerae bacterium. GTDB lineage: Bacteria > Planctomycetota > Phycisphaerae > Phycisphaerales > SM1A02 > UBA1668. Next base: position 43,602 of record PAAJ01000009.1, read on the forward strand.
TCGTCCGGCACCGGAGCTGGCAGATGCCGAGTCCTGTTCGCCACTCTTCATCCGGACGATCCGGTCACGAAGGGCTGCTGCCTGTTCAAATTCAAGCCGATCAGCGGCGGCCAGCATGTCGGCTTCGAGTGCTGCCAGCTGTTCTTCAAGGTCCAGTGCATCCTGGTCACCATCTCCACCCAACGCAGCCATCGCGGTTCTTCAGGCGTCCAGTTCCTGTTCAAGGCCTCGACGGATCGCCTTCTGAATGGTCTCGGGCGTGAGCCCATTGGCCTCGTTGTAGGCCATCTGGATGTCCCGTCGGCGATTGGTTTCATCAATCGCTCGCTGCATCTGCTCCGTGATCTTGTCGCCGTACATGATCACTTCGGCCTTCACGTTCCGGGCGGCTCGACCGATGGTCTGAATCAGACTGGTCTCACTTCTGAGGAAGCCGACCTTGTCCGCATCCATGATGCAGACCAGCGAGACTTCCGGGAGATCAAGTCCTTCTCGCAGAAGGTTGACTCCGACCAGCACATCGAACTCGCCTTCTCTCAGATCCCGCAGGATTTCAAGACGATCCAGCGTATCGATTTCACTGTGAAGATAGCGAACACGCAGTCCTCGCTCGTCCAGATACGAGGTGAGATCCTCCGCCATCCGCTTGGTCAATACCGTCACAAGCACCCGATCACCGTCTTCGGCGCGTTGCGTGCAGGCCTTCAGCAGATCCGGAACCTGGTCGGTTGCCGGTCGCACCACGACCACGGGATCCAGCAAGCCAGTGGGTCGGATGATCTGTTCGATGACCTGACTGCCGGCCTGCTCCATTTCCCAGGCACCCGGCGTGGCCGAGACATGCACCATCCGCGGCACGATCGATTCGAACTCATCGAAGGTCAAGGGGCGATTGTCCAGGCAGCTGGGGAGCCGGAAGCCATGGTCGACGAGGACTTGCTTGCGAGCCCGGTCACCGTTGTACATCGCGCGGATCTGCGGAATCGTCACATGCGATTCATCGATGAACACCAGCCAGTCATCCGCCTTGAAATCCGGAACATGATGGAAGTAGTCCAGCAGTGTGAAGGGTCGTGAACCTTCAGGACGGCCCTCCAGATGGCGGGCATAGTTCTCCACACCCGGGCAGTACCCGACTTCCGAAAGCATTTCGACGTCGTAGCGTGTTCTCGCCTGCAGTCGTTGGGATTCAAGGAGCTTGCCTTCCTTCTTCAGCTGAGCGACCCGTCTCGAACATTCACTGCGAATATTGGACAGCGCATCCTGAAGTTGATCCTGGGGCAACACGTAGTGAACGGCTGGAAAGATGAAGACCTGCTGTTCACTCGCGAGTCGGTCGCCTGAAACCGGATGGATCAGTTCGAGGCACTCGATGTCGTCTCCGAAGAACTCGATCCGGATCGCATACTGTTCATAGGCGGGAAAGATCTCGATGACATCGCCACGAACACGGAACTGTCCTCGCTTGAATTCGATCTCGTTTCGGTTGTACTGCATGTCCGTGAGTGCGAGAAGAAAATCGCGACGGTCGATTTCCTGTCCAACCTGAAGTGCAACGACTCGATCCCGGTAGGTTTCAGGGGAGCCGAGGCCGAAGAGGCAGCTCACGGAAGACACGATGATCGTGTCACCTCGAGAGAGGAGACTGCTGGTTGCCGATAGACGAAGTCGATCGAGATCGTCATTGCGTGCGGCATCCTTTTCGATGTAGATGTCCCGTTGGGGGATGTAGGCTTCTGGCTGATAGTAGTCGTAGTAGCTGACGAAGTAGCTGACGGCATTGTTCGGAAAGAGATCCCGCATCTCTTCGTAGAGTTGGGCGGCCAGGGTCTTGTTGTGACTGATGATCAGTGTCGGGCGACGGGTCTGCTCGATGACATTCGCCATCGTGAAGGTCTTGCCCGTTCCGGTGGCTCCAAGAAGGACCTGATGATGATGTCCCGACTCGATCGACTCGGAGAGCGCCTTGATCGCCTTGGGCTGATCTCCCGTTGGTGTGAACTCACTGACGATCTTGAAGGTGGGGTCCATGGGTGTGGCCTTCCGTAGAGAAGACTCGATGCTGCCACGGACCTGCCAAGGATTTGATCAGGACCGATCAGCTGAGGGGGTATCGCTCATCGTAGGTCGCCTGATCCATCAGCGACTCCGGTGCGGTGGCATCCTGGACACGCAGTCGTACAAGCCACCCATCGCCATATGGATCACGGTTCAGGACGGCAGGATCGCCTGCAGCCGCTTCATTGACTTCAGCGATTTCACCACCGAAGGGTGAATACACGTCACTGGTGGTCTTCACGGATTCGACTTCCCCGATGGAATCGCCCGCATTGATGGCGGTGCCCGTCGACTGCATCTCGACATAGGTGATGTCGGTCAGTTCATTGGCGGCATACTGGGTGATCCCGATGGTGACCGTGTCACCGTTGATCTGGTACCACTCGTGGCTTTCCGAATACAGACGATCTGAAGGGGTGCTCATGGGGGATATGTCCTGGCAGGTTGGACCGGGATGGTAGCAGGGAGGTCCCGGCTCGAGGAAATGATAGCTGCGAGGCTCCATTCCATCCTGTAGACTTTCACGCACTTGCCATGACCCTGCTGCTCACGCTGTCGACATCCTCCCTGAGTGCATTGTTCGAGGACCCTGAGAAGGGCCCCAATTCAATGCTGGACGTCCCTCGCTTCGCCATGGACGACCTTGGCCTCAGGGGGCTGTACATCAATACCTCGATGTTGAGCGGCTGGTCGATCAAGGAATTCGACATGCTCCGTGACAGGGCGGACAAGGCCGGTTGCCCGTGCCTCGTCCTGGCCGACGAGGAATTGCTGGATCTGGGATCGTCAGACCAGTCGGCCCGTGAGGCCGCCGTGGATCGGATTGAGCGGTTGTCGGTCGCTGGAAATCGTCTGGGCTGCAATTCCGTTGCGGTTCGATGTGCCGACGTGGTGGATGAGCCCGGGGCCGAGGCGGCCACGGAAGCCATCCGAAGCCTGATGAACACCATTGAGCGTCTCGAGCTGAATCTTCTGATCAAGCCGACTGAAGGTGTCATGGGAGCACCCGAGGGCGTGACGGATCTGGTCAAGAGGGTCGGCGGGTTCCGAATCGGCGTGTTGCCCACCTATGGGACGCAGCATTCCCAGGACGACGAGATTGAACGCCTCCGGAAACTGGCGCCTTATGCCGGCGCGATGCATTTCGAGGTGGATTCGTATGTCGGAAAGTCGGGTCACAAGGGAGTGGACCTCGGTCGCGGAATCGATACGCTCAAGAAGGTCGGCTATGCCAGTACCGTGGCAATCGATTACGTGGGCAAGAATCCACTGAAGGATCTCGAGAAAGCACGCGACGAACTTCAGGCAGCCATCGAGGCCGAGTAATGGCCACTCCGAAGTCCATACCCTCGTGCATCATCACGATTGATGGCCCAGCGGGGACAGGGAAGAGTACGGTGGCCAGGTCTCTGGCCGAACGGCTTGGCCTGGACTGTCTGGATACCGGAGCGCTCTACCGGGCCGTCTCTCTGTTGTCTCTTGAACAGGATGTGCCTCCAGATGATGGGCCAGCGCTTTCCGCCTTGGCTCAGACCGTGGAACTTCGATTCGATTGGTCGGATGATCCACCCAGCCTCTGGGTGGATGAGCGGAACGTGTCCTCCAGGATCCGTGATCTCGATGTCAGCAGCCGCGTGAGTGATGTGGCCAGCCAGCCGGAGCTTCGTGCCATCTTGGATGCGGAGCAGAGACGAATTGCGGAGGATCATCCTCGTCTGGTCACGGAGGGTCGTGATCAGGGTTCGGTGGTGTTCCCCGATGCCGATGTTCGTTTCTTTCTCGATGCCGACGAGGCCGTTCGAGCCCAGCGACGTGCGGATCAGATGGCCAATCGAGGTGACGTTGTAGATGAAGCGGCCATTCGATCCGATATCCGGAATCGTGACAAGGTGGATCGAAGTCGGGCGGCAGCGCCGCTTGTTCAGCCTGCGGGCTCAATACGCATCGACAGTACCCACCTCACCATCGAGGAAGTCGTCGAACGAATGGTCGATCTGGTCCACGAACAGATCTCCGGTATCGGTGGTTCTTCATGAGTCGGATCACTCCGTGGTATCGCTTCAAGCGTCGAAACAATCGTCGATCACGGTTGGCGATGTTCGTGTGGTGGACACTGGTTCCCTGGATGCTGATTCCGATCTGGCGATTGATCTACGGTTTTCGGATTCACCATCGAGACAAGTGTCCGAATCAGGGTCCGGTTCTCGTCGTGTGCAATCATCAGTCGATGCTGGATCCCATGATCGCCGGACTCGCTCTGCATTCGAGAGGCTTCAGGCCGCTCGCTCGAAGTTCATTGCAGCAGGACACGCCCAAAATCATCGCCTGGCTGATCCGATGTTACGACGCGATCTTCATTGATCGTGACAATCCAGGTCCATCAAGCATGAAGAAGGTCCTGGCTGAACTGGAGAACGGTCGAGTATCGATCCTGTTTCCAGAAGGCGCGAGAAGTCCGGATGGCACCATCCAAGAGTTCGAGACCGGCGTCTGGTTGCTGATTCGCCGTGGCGGGGCACCGATCCTGCCCATGGCCGTGGAAGGGGTGCACGACGTGATGCCGATGGGTGGAAAACTTCGTTGGAAAGGGGCCTTCCAGGCCACGATGGGAGATCTGATTCCATCCGAAACGCTGATCGAGATGGGCAAGGACAAGGCACTCGAACACCTGCGGTTGATCGTCGATGATCTTCGGATGGAACTCAGAGAGAAGATCCGATTCGATACGAAAGGCCGGTGGCCAAAGCCCGGTCCTGGAGACCAATCACTTCGAGGCGGAACGCACAAGACGTCCGCCGATCAGCCGACAAGCGTGGCGGGGGGGGACTGATCGATGGAAGCCTGGGACATTCTGGGTGATGTTGTTCTGCTCCTGGCTGCCGCAGCCATGGTCGGCATGCTCTTCGAACGACTGGGCGCCAGCAGCATCATCGGCTGCATGATTGCGGGCATGCTGATGGGGCCAGGGGTGCTTGGTTGGGTGGCCAGCGAAGCCAAGGACATCGAACACATCGCTGAAATCGGTGTGGCCCTGCTTCTGTTCACCATCGGATTGGAGATCTCACGCGCCAAGCTCAGGACGTTCGGAGCCAAGGGGATCGGGGCGGGTGTCCTGCAGGTGACGGCGACCTTGTTCGTTGGAGCCTTGCTGGCCAAGCTCTTCGGACTGTCGTGGCCATCGGCTCTGGCGGTCGGTGCCATCATCACGTTGAGCAGTACCGCTGCGGTCGCCCGGGTGCTGACCGAGCGTTCCGAGGTCGATTCTCTGCATGGTCGCATGTCCCTGGCGGTCCTCATCGTGCAGGATGTCGCGCTGGTTCCACTTCTGCTGATGGTCACGTTTCTCGGTGACTCGAGCGACTTCCAGGATGTCATCGGACAGGTCGGTGAAGCCGCTGGTCGAATCGTGGTCTATACGGTCGTCCTGTTCCTGGCAGGGGTGCTCCTCATCCCGAGGGTCTTCCGCTCTTCAGCCGCTTCAGGGAACCGGGATCTCCCCGTTGTGCTTGCGGTCGTGATCTGTCTGTTGGCGACCTGGATCTCCTGGCGACTTGGACTCTCTCCCGCGTTGGGTGCGTTTGTCGCCGGGCTCGTACTGGCCGATTCCGCCTTTGCACGACAGATTCGTTCGGATGTCGCAACCCTCAAGGCCGTCTTTCTGACACTCTTCTTCGCCTCCATCGGAATGCTTGCGGATCTACCCTGGTTGCTCGAAGGCTGGCACCTGCCCCTGGTCCTTGCGATCTCCCTTGGCATCGTCGCGGTCAAGGCGGCGGTAGCGGCCATTGTGGTTCGTTTCGTGGGAGGCACCTTGCCGATCGCCGTTGCCGTTGGCGCCTGTCTTGCCCAGCTGGGCGAGTTCTCATTCGTGCTGGGTGCAGTGGCACGGAGCAATGGACTTCTGGACACCTTCACCTTTCAGGTACTCACGTCATCGTCTCTCATCACGCTGATGCTGGTACCGCTTCTGGTCGGTCGAGCCAGATGGATCGTACAACTCGTCGATCGGATTCAACGGGGGGATGGTTCCATAGCCCGTGCCGATGTGGGTGTGGATCTCTCGGGGCATACGATCGTGATCGGGGCCGGTCCTGCGGGACGCTCCGTCCTGCGTGATCTGGTCGAGCATGATGTCGCGACCGTGGTGATCGAGGCGAATCCCGCGACCGTACAGCTGGTCGGCAAACTCGGAATGCATGCGGTTCTCGGAAATGCCGCCCGCCCCGAAATTCTTCGTGAAGCGGGACTGTCCAAAGCCGGCGTTGTGGTCGTGACCGTGCCTGATCCGGATGCAGCGACCATGGTCGTTGAACAAGTGAGAAGTTCCGCACCGGATTGCAAGTTGATCGTCCGATGTCGCTACAACGTTCATGCAGCACGACTGTCGAAAGCAGGCGCTGACCATGTGATTCTGGAAGAAGACAAGGTTGGTGAGGCGCTTGGTGATCTGGTCGTGAAAGAACTTGGATTGAACGAGTCGGAGTGATCTCACCATTCCGTGGATGCTCGTTCAGAGTCCACGGAGATCACAAGGTGATTCACTCTGTTTCGAGTTTTGTCCTGGATGGCATTGAGGCCGCGGTCTGTCATGTCGAGGTCACCATCACAACGGGTCAGATTGCCGGTACGACGGTCGTCGGTCTGCCGGATGCGGCTGTACGCGAATCCATCGAACGTGTCCGGGCCGCGATCCGGAACAGTGGCTACGGCTGGCCCGATGGATACATCACGATCAATCTTGCCCCTGCGAATGTCCGGAAGGAGGGGCCCGTATACGACCTTCCGATTGCGATCGCCGTATTGATGGCCGGGCGGACGATCGATGCGGCCGGAGTTGACCGGGTGCGAGACCTGTTCATGGCTGGAGAACTGGCCTTGGACGGTTCGATCCGAGCCATTCGAGGCGTGACGTCCCTGGCCATTCTTGGGCGGCGCCATCAGGCCAAGGCCATCATTGCACCATCGGCGAACGTGGCCGAAGCCAGTGTCGTTGGGCGCATCCGTGTTCTGCATGCGACCAGTCTTGGGCAGGTCGTGAATTGGCTGAACCATGGTGGGACGTTGCCGGAAGTACGACATGTCGAATCGTCCGCAGAGGAGCCACCGGAGAATTTCAGTGATGTGCTTGCGCAGGAAGCTGCCAAAAGAGCCTTGTGTGTGGCAGCGGCGGGGAGTCACAATGTGCTGTTGCTTGGTCCGCCTGGAACGGGCAAGTCGATGCTTTCAAGATGCTTCCCATGGATCCTGCCTCGATTGTCCGATGAGCAGATGGAGGAAGTACTGCAGATCCGATCCTGTCTTGGTGTCGTCGACAGGAAGTCCTGCTCGAGCATTCCTCCGTTTCGAAGTCCTCATCATTCGGCAACCGCAGCAGCCATCATCGGTGGTGGAAGCCAGCCCCGTCCAGGTGAGATTTCACTGGCACATCACGGGGTGCTCTTTCTGGATGAACTTCCCGAATTCCAAAGAGCGGTGCTGGAGACTCTGAGGCAACCGCTTGAAGAACATGTCGTCACGATCGCACGAGCTTCCGGCGCCGTTCAGTATCCCGCTCGATGTCTNCTGATTGCGGCCATGAACCCGACTCGAGATGGCCGCCNCCCCGGACGTCGAGGGGCGGATGCCCTGTCCAGGCTCTCTGCNCCCTTGTTGGACAGGATCGATCTCCATGTCGAGATCCCGCAGGTGTCCCATCGCATTCTGCGTCAGGCAAGGCAGGGTCGATCCACTCGTCAACTGGCCCAACAGGTTCAATCGGCCAGAGATCGAATGAGCAGCAGACAGGGGACGGTTCTCAATGGTCACCTGTCAGGTCGTCTGCTTGACCGTGTTGGCGCATTCGAGCACTCGGCGCTCGATGCCCTTGAGGCGTCCATGGAACTTCTGGATCTCAGCGCTCGAGCATGGAATCGGATGCGGCGCGTCGCACGAACCATTGCGGATCTCGAAGGAAGCGAGTCGGTCAAGGTTCCACATGTCACGGAAGCGGTGCAGTATCGATCAGCCGCACTGGAGTAGTTCGGGATCAGAGACCGGGTGCGAATCCACGACGCATGGTGTTCTCGCACACGACCCGTGGAACAACGAACTGTCCCAGATAGTCCCGTCCACCGGCCTTGGATCCGATCCCCGACATGCCGAATCCGCCAAAGGGCTGACGGCCGACCAGGGCGCCTGTGCAGTTTCGGTTGATGTACAGGTTTCCGACTCTGAACTCCCGACGGGCACGCTCAATGTTGGAGGGCATCCGACTGAAGATGCCACCGGTCAACTTGTACTGGGTCTGGTTGGCGATCTCGAGCGCTTCGTCCAGATCCTTGACCTGGATCATGGCAAGAACCGGTCCGAAGATCTCTTCGGATGCCAGGCGATGCTGTGCAGTGATTCCCGTGAAGAGGTGGGGGCCGACATAGGGTTTACCGACTCGTGCTTCAAGACCATCTGGAACAGGCAGGGCGATGGCCAGTTCACCCTCGGACTTGCCGACCTCGACGTAGGAACGGATCTTGTCGGCAGCTTCCTGGTCGATGACGGGGCCGATGTCCGTTCCGGGATTCATCGGATCATCGATCGTCAGCGTTCGGATGGACTCGACGAGTCGACTGGTGAAGGTCTCCGCGGCGGATTCCACCACGATGACTCGGCTGCAGGCGGAGCATTTCTGTCCTTGGAATCCAAAGGCACTTTGGCGGACTCCCAGCACCGCTTCGTCCAGATCGGCAGAGGCATCGATGATGATCGCGTTCTTGCCACCCATCTCGCAGACCACACGCTTGACGAATGGCTGTGTCTCCGGGGTGTGACCCGCTGCCGAAATGATGTCCAGCCCGACTGCTTTCGAGCCGGTGAACGCGATCAGCGATGTCCTTGGATCGCGTACCAGATGCGCGCCGACGGTTTCACCCTGCCCGGGAAGGAACTGGAGCACATCCTTGGGAATGCCGGCACCGTGGAGGATGTCCACCAGAAGCTTGGCGATTCCTGGGGTCTGTTCAGCGGGCTTGAGTATGACCGTGTTGCCGGTGACCAGGGCGGCAACCGTCATGCCGCAGGCAATGGCCAACGGGAAATTCCACGGGCTGATCACGACGGCGACACCACATGGTTCATGGAACTCGGAATCGTGTTCACCGATGAACTGTCCGAGTCGACGTGGATTGAACAGGCCGATGGCTTCACGTGCGTAGTACTCACAGAAATCGATGGCCTCGCAGACATCGGCATCTGCTTCTCGCCAGATCTTGCCGGATTCCCGGATGATGACACCCGCGAGTTCGTTGCGTCGGGCCCGCATCGCGGCTGCGGCATCGATCAGCAACTGTCCTCGGTGAAGAGGTGATTGGTCCCTCCAGCCGGGGAATGCCTGGTTGGCCCGCTCGAGGGCCTGATCAGCCTGTTCGACCGTGCCGTCATTGGCGACATCCGGAACCTTGGTAGTGGCGATGTCCTTCTGGAAGTGCTCCCGGATCGACGACTTCGAGAAGTCATGCATGGGTTCCGTGAAGAATGGCTTGCCATCGGCCAGTTCCTCGGAAGTCGAGGAGAGCTCATGGCGTTCAGATTGATCACGGATGCGTTCGATGCCGGGATCCATCTCGAAGTCCATGTGGGGCGTACCCAGCAGAACATCCGAGGGCAGATCCTCATCGTGACTGCCACGCAGCCAGGATTCATTGGAGGTGTTTTCCAGAAGTCGACGGACGAGGTAGGCCATTCCGGGAATCATCTCACCGACAGGCACGTATTCCCGTACCCGATGTCCGCGACCTGTCATGGTCGCCTTCATGCCATCAGCCATTCCGTGAAGCATCTGGAATTCGAGGGCTTCCTTTGGAAGNGACTCGCGTTCAGCAATGGCCAGGCAGCAGGCGATCGACCGGAGATTGTGGGATCCAACCGCCAGTTTCACACCACCCGTGTCGTTGGAACGTGGGAACTGTCGAAGGAAGTGATCGGCCATTCGTTCAAAGCAGGCATCGGTATCCGATTTCCGGCTCCATACGGGAATCGGCCAACCCTCCATTTCGGCACGGATGGTCTCTTCATCCCAATAGGCGCCCTTGACCAAACGAACAGTCACCTGTCGACCGGTTCGTGCAGCCCACTCCGTGATCCGCTTCGCATCCTCGTCACCGGAACGCAGATATGCCTGCATGGCCAGTCCGGCCGTGAAGTCGAAGTCGTCACAACATCGCATGAACAGCTCAAGCGTGAGGTCCTTGATGGCCTCGTGCTCCATGTCGAAGTTCACGAGGACATTCTTCTTCTCTGCGGCCTTGAGAATGGGAGCCAACGCTTCGACCAGGCCATCGATCGATCCAGCCGTATCGATGGGGTCTGTTCTGGCGTACAGCGAGCTGATCTTGATGGAGACATTCGTCCGGGGGATCACACCGAGGTGATCCCGGTCAAGCAGCGGCTTGTCGGGCCACTGACTGACCTCCGCGGGGAGTTTCTCCACCAGATCCATGTAGCGTGCCTGGTAGGCAACCGCTTCCGCATCACTGACGCAGGCTTCTCCGAGAAGATCGACCGAGAAAGCCATGTCCTGATCCCAGAGGGTTCGAATCTGGGGGAGTGCGGATTCGGCATCCGTACCTGCGATGAAACGAGCTGCCATGGACTCGATCTGTGAACTCATCGTCTTCGACAGGGTCTTCTTCAACAGTCCACCGGCCTTCAGGCCGACACCCAGGCCGGAAGGCAGGGTGACGCCCGGCTGGTCCAGATAGTCGATGAGATGAGAATGGACCTGTTCAGGTGTCTTCAGTGTCGGGAAGGTGTCGATGAACCGGAACAGCTGGACCTTGAACGCCTCGTCCTTCATGGCCCAGTTCATCAGCTTGTCGGACCAGAATGCGGAGGACAGCACACCGCTTCGTGCCTTGCGGGAATCGGTCAGCAGTTCCTGCCCGATCTCCATGATCCGCTGTTCCGTGGCAGTGTCGTGATAGGCACGGCTTGCTCCGGTCTCGGCGGCGACTGTTTCATTCGCCACAGCCGTTTCACGGTGTTTCTTTCTGAAGATCGACATGATGATCCTGTCCTCGGGGGCCAGCAAAAGCCGCTGGCTCAGGCTGAGAAGTATACCCATCCGGCGGCCGGGATCCCGGTGATCAAGGACTCACATAGGTTGATCGCAGGGCCTTGATGGCATCCTCGTAGACTCGATGACACTTGGATGCGGCATCCTGCCAGGTCAAACGACGAACCTCCATGGCCGCATGTCTGCGGAGGGTCTGGCTCAGTGGTGGATGCTTGAGGACCGCGGCAATCTTGTCGGCCATTGCCTCGGTGTCCCAGAAGTCGACCTTGAGTGCATGAGTCAGGACCTCGCTCACCCCGGATGACTTGGAAATCAGTACCGGGACGTCATGGCTCAAGGCTTCGAGGGGAGCGATGCCGAATGGCTCTGAAACGGAGGGCATCACGTACAGATTCGCCATCGAGAAGACGCGATCGATGTCACGACCACGCAGGAAACCTGTAAACAGGATCTTGTGTCCAATCCCGAGCTCGGCGGCAAGTTCGATACACCGCTTGTACATGTCACCGGATCCTGCGATCACGAATCGAACATTCGGCATGATCTGAAGAACACGTGCCGCTGAGCGAATGAAATACTCGGGGCCCTTCTGGAAGGTGATTCGCCCCATGTAGAGGACGATCTTCTCACGTCGGCCAATGGGCGACATGCCATGGGCAACGGGGTCCATCTTGATGCCGTTGTAGACGACGTCGACCTTGGTCGGTGAAATACCGTAGCGGGTAGTCACGATGTTCTTGGTCAGTCGACTGACCGTGATGACACGGATGGCGCCATGCATGCCTCGGCGCTCGATGTCATATACCTGCTGATTGACGTGTTCACCGGATCGATCGAACTCGGTGGAATGGACATGGACAACCAGAGGCTTGCCGGTCCGTCGGGCAAGCATGAGTCCTGCTGGAAAGGTCATCCAGTCATGGGCGTGGATGACGTCGAAGGTCTCCTTGCTGCCTGCTCTCGTGGCAAAGCGTGCATAGGCTTCGACCTGCTCCATGAGGTTCCCCCCGTAGTCCCCAGGCCCCGAGTCGTCGATTGTTTCCGATTCCGTCAGTTCTTCATCCGAGAGATCGAGATCTCCATCGATGATCCGTTTGGGTTCGGATGGATCACCTGGGATGACATGCGTCTTCCCGGGAATGCGCACGCCTGGAATGTTGACCACATCCATGCCTTGCAGGCCCACCACACGATCATCCGACGAGGTCTGATAGGGATGCGTCAATGGCGTGGGGATCCGGAGAAAACGGGTGTGCTGGAAGGTCACTTCCGTCGGTGGAGTCTGGGTGTCGGGCTCCTGATGGATACGTGGCTGCGGATCCGGATTCGCTTCCTCGGGCTTGGATTCCGGTGGAGCCGGGGTTGCGGTCGCAGGTGCTTCGGATGGCGCGGAGATTTCGGGGCTGACCAGCTTGAGGTGACTGACCGCTGAGGGGTCAGTTCGACCCGGCAGCACGAACAGGACTTCGACACCCTGTTGATCGAGTGCGCGCGTCAGGCCGTAGCAGGCCGTTCCCAGGCCTCCCGTGATGAACGGAGGGAATTCCCAACCAAGCATCAAGACTCGCATCGCCGTGTCCTCCATGGACGTCCACCGTCCGGCGAGAATACGAAGTGTATCCGAGGGGCGGGCAGATCGGTTTCAGGTCTGGATACAATCCAAGCGTGAGCGAAGTCACCTCAGCCCAATCCGATGCCTGGACGACGCGACGCCTTCTGGATTGGATCGGCGTTCATCTGGATCAGAAAGGTGTGCACAACCCCACTCTGGTGGGGAGGATGCTTCTGACCCATGTGATCGGAGGGACCGATATTGACCTCTATACCGACCCCGATCGACCCGCCAGTGCCGATGAGCTTGATCGTCTTCGTCCGCTGGTCGCCAGGGCGGCCTCGCACGAACCGGTTCAGTATCTCGTGGGCCAGGCCGATTTCTTTGGACGTGCTTTCCGAGTGAGTCCAGCCACCTTGATCCCACGAACGGCAACAGAATCCCTGGTTCAGATTGTTCTGGACTGGTATCGAGGCATCCCTGTTGAATCCAGGGATTCAGCCAGTCTGACGATTGCCGACATCGGTACTGGAAGTGGTTGCATCGGGCTGACCCTGGCCAGACAGATCCCGGGTGCTCGAGTGATCGCGACGGATATCGTTGAGGAGGCGATCCAGCTGGCACGCACGAATGCTGCATTGCAGGGCCTTGAGGATCGCGTTGAGTTCAGGCTGGGATCCTTGTTGTCACCTCTTGAGAGCGATTCCTGTGATGTGATCTGCGCCAACCTGCCCTATGTACCGGATGCCGACTGGGAGGGGCTCGAGGCCAATGTGAAGGATCACGAGCCTGAAACAGCCCTACGGGGTGGGATCGACGGTCTGGACCTGTTGCGGCCTGTCATTGCCGGTTCCCGAGAACGCCTCAAGCCAGGTGGTCTTCTTGTGCTTGAGATCGATCCTGCTCAGGCATCGAAGGTGCTTGAACAGGTTGAATCGCATCAGGGGTTTTCGGAAGCCAGTATTGAACGCGATGAATTCAAGGATGACCGGATCCTCAGGGCGGTCGCTACTCCTCTGGAGCCGTGACCTTGGAAGCGGTCTTGATGGCGTCGAGCAGCTGGTTGGTTCTGAATGGCTTGAAGAGCACCGCCGAGACGCCTTCCTGTGAAGCTCGCACGATCGAGTGACTCGGGTCGTAGCCGAAACCAGTCATCAGAATCACAGGGACATCCGGAAAATGATTCCGAGCACCGGTAAACACCTCGTAACCATTGAGGTCGGGGAGCTTGATATCCGTGATCACCAGATCAATCATGTCCTTCGAGTTGCGAAGCCGCTCAATGGCACTCAGGGCGTTCCCGCCCGTATCGCACAGCGTGACCCTGCAGCCGACCTGGGAGAGAATCCGGAACATCTCGTCCCGGATACGCGGCTCATCATCGGTGACGAGAACATGGATGCCTGACAGATCCTTGTCCGGTGACAGGCGTTTCATTTCATGTTCGGCGTCCAGAATCGATCTCGGGCCACTGACACATGCTTCGACACGTGAACGCATGCTTGAGGCGGCCTCCACGAGCCTGTCGACAACCTGCTGGAATTCCGCGTTGTCGGGATTCATGGCTCGGAGTGACTTGGCAATGTCTCTCAGATCGGCAAACGGAGCATCCAGCTCAGTCAATACGCTTCGCGTGGCCTGTTCCCGGGTGGTGAACCGTTCGACGACGAGCAGATCGAGCATGTGCATGGCATCGGCGATGTAGTGAGCCAGGATTTCAGCCAGTTCCAGGTCGTCCTGATCGAATGCATTGGCAGTCAGCGACTCGACATTCAGGACACCGATGACCTGCTTCTGCATCTTCAGGGGAACGGTCAGTGAGCTGGCGGCATCGTCCAGGCCTTCCCGATATCGCGGGTCAGAGGCAACATCCGGGCAGATGTAGGGTTGGCCGGTCGAGGCGACCCATCCTGAGATCCCGTTGCCAGTCTCTCCGGAATGAATCACCTCACCGATCTTGAGTGGTGTGAGATTCTTTGCGATGACGAGTTCCAGTCGCTTGCTCGATTCATCGAGCAGCCGAATCTCGAAGTTGTCGAAAGACAGTTCCTCGTGGATGCAACGAACAATCCGATCTTCGAGAAGTCTCAGCCGATCGGCGACCGTGAGGTCAGAGACGATTCGTCGGTCCAGATCTCTCAACGCCAGTCCTGCCGATCGGAGCGCCGCCCGGCGATCGCGTTGCTTCTGCATCCAGGTGATCTCGATCAGAACGACCAGCTTCTGCTCCGATTCCGGAGGTGTTGCCGTCAATCGATAGAACGCCCGGCCATCCGCCAGGATTGTTCCGTCCTTGATGCCTCCATCCGCGGCAGCCTGTTGGAGGCCTCCAAGGACGGGGTCGCGTACGGCTTCAGGCAGACCCTGAAATCGATCATCCTGCCAGAGCACGAGGCCGCCCTCATCCACCAGAATCAGAGCGTGGCCGACGTGCCGGAGCATATGGACGGGGAGCCCATCCGCCAGATCGACCAGATGGTCTCCTCGGGCAGCGTCGTAGTCGATCAGTTCTTCCGGAGTACCTGCGGTCACCACCACACGCTTGTCAGCGTCGTTGGTATCGGGTGTCATGCCCTCGGGCAGGACGATGAAGATTCTCGGCTCAGTCTGCCCCATGGCAGCCCCCTGAAACGGGTTCCTTTGAAAGCCTAGCTCGAATCTCAGCCAGAGCAAGCACGAGGAATGGGTTGTTGCCTCTTGAATCCGTCCAGCGGGATCGGCCGGATCCGTCTTGTCACTTGACAATCGGCATTCCGTGCCAAGAATCGCCATGAACCTTGGCACTCGGAGCCAGAATCGAGGACGATATGCCGAGATTGGCAGGACACTCAGGTAACCGCCCAGCATGATCCGAGCAGAGCAATTGACACGACGATTCGGTGCCTTGACTGCTGTGAATCAAGTCAGTCTGGACGTACCGCGCGGAAGCGTGACGGGGTTCCTGGGCCCGAATGGCGCTGGTAAGACCACGACCATGAGAATGCTCTGTGGTGTACTCACGCCGTCATCCGGTCAGGCCTGGATCGATGGCATCGATGTCACGGCATCACCGGATCTGGCTCGCGGGCGGGTGGGTTACCTGCCCGAATCTGCACCGATCTATCCGGAGATGCGGGTCGAGGAGTATCTCGATTTCCGGGCCGGACTCTACGACGTCCAAGGGCGTGCCCAGGCGAAGAACCGAGTCCTTGAGCAATGTGGACTCGAGCAGGTTCGTCGACGGATCATCGGTCAGTTGTCCAAGGGATATCGACAGCGTGTGGCGCTTGCAGCTGCCTTGTTGCATGATCCTGTCGTCCTGATTCTTGATGAACCGACCGCAGGTCTTGATCCGACCCAGATCGATTCGATTCGATCCCTGATACACACGCTGTCCGAGGATCGCGCCATTCTGCTGTCGACGCACATTCTTCCGGAGGTCGAGGCCGTCTGCGACGCCATCGTGATGATCGTCGGGGGGCATGTATTGGCAAGCGGAACACTTGAAGAAGTTCGGGGTGATGCCGCCAATACATGCAGGATTGAAACCGATCTCAACTCCGCCAGGCATCAACTCAAGGGCATCGATGGCATCCAGTCGATCGAACAGCGTTCATTGGAAGACGGTTGGCATGAATATCGAATCCTCGTTTCACCGGGGCAGGATGTTCGTACGGCTGTCGCAGAGGCGATCGGCGGGGCTGGTGGCCGTATCCGCGAGCTGCATGCGGAGCAGCGAGCCCTTGATGAGGTCTTCAGATCAGTTCTTACGAGCCCGATCAATGCGAGCAGGGGGGCTCAGCCATGACGGGTGTACTGACGATCGCCAATCGCGATTTTCGTGCACTGTTCCTGTCTCCAGCGGGGTACATCGTCGCGGCGCTCTTCGCACTGATCTCGGGAATCGTCTTTACCCGTCAGGTCTTCCTGCCAGGCCAGCCAGCCACGATGAGTACGTTGCTGGATTTCGACGCCGTATTGCTCCTTTTCATCTGCCCTGCGCTCACGATGCGAAGCATCTGTGAAGAACGAAAGCAGGGCACATGGGAACTCCTTGTGGCATCGCCTCCGGGCATGGGCAGCATCGTCTTCGGCAAGTTCCTCGCCTGTTTCTGCTTTCTCCTCATTCTGCTGATCCTCACAGTCCCCTGTGCTGTTCTGCTGGAGATCTACGGTCGTCCCGATCCGGGCGAGATTCTGAGTGGTTATCTCGGAATCGGACTGATGGGAAGCCTCTACCTCGCCAGTGGCATCCTGGCGTCGACCATCGCCGGCTCCCAGACAATCGCTTTTCTGCTGACGGTCTTCTTCTGGATCCTGGTGGGACTCGCGAAGGCGGGGGCGAGCGTTCTGGGTGATCGAGCAGCGGATGTCCTGTTCGCATCCGAGCCCTATGGCCGATTGCAGGATTTCACCACGGGCTTGATTGATACGGCCAACATCATCTACTTCCTGTGTGGCATCGGGATGTTTCTGCTCATTGCTTCCGGACTCCTGGAACTCGGGAGGCGGCGATGATGACGGGTCGATCCGCAACCTGGTCAACTGTTCTCTACGTCATTGGCGTCGTGGTCGCGCTGGTATCCATCGTGGTGTTGTCCCATCGATCGGAGATCCGGTATCGAATCGATGCAACCAAATCCCGNGCCTATTCCCTGAGCCCCCAGACGGTGGATCTTCTGAATCAGTTGGAAGGCGACTGGACCGTGGCGGTCATCCTGCTTGAATCCCAGGCGGATCCGGCGACGGTGAGACAGATCGATGAGGTTCTTTCGCGATTCAACAGCACGAATGATGCCCTGCAGGTCCTGCGGATCGATCCAACACGTCCGGAATCGCTCCGGGCCTACGAGACTCTGCTGGTGGATCTTCAGGACCGATACCGGGATGAAATCGATCAGTACACGCTTGCGATTCAAGAAGGCATCATCGAGTTTCAAGGCCTGATCGAGTTCGCCGGTGTCATGGCAGGAGAACTTCGTGTGCTTGCGAGCTCAGGTGCAAGACAGTTGAGTCTTGATCTGAACCCGAGGATTGCGGCCTTGTCACTCATGGCTGGACAGGGCAGTCTGGTTCTTGATGAAGTTGACAAGGCACTTGCCGTTGATGAGTCGCGTCCATTGCCGAACCATGCCAAAGCTGTTTCCATTCTTTCCCAGGGCCTGTCCCAGTGGGCCGAGGAGCTGGACGATACGGCTCGACTGCTTGATGCCGAAGAGTCACTGGAAGCCGCTCGCATCGGTGAGGATTTCAATGTCGAGGCACGACGTCTGGCGATCTCATCCGACCGGCTTCTGCGACTGCCCGAGATGGAGCTGTCACGGATCGGAAGTCTGCTGCAATCAGGAGACGCCGCCATCGTGATGGGTCCTGAACGAGCGGCTGTGATTCCGGCAGGCCAGCTCTTTTCAGGCATGGTGAGCGGTACGGAGGAACGAGTCAGCTTCGATCGAAGGTTCCGTGGAGAACAGCTGTTGTCCTCCGCAATCAGATCACTCGATGAAGGGGTCGATCCAACGGTCGTGTTCGTGCATGATCGTGATGTTTCTGTGCTGGCCGCCGACTCGAACAATGTTGATGTCAGTGGTGCCCAGGCCATGCTGGAAGCGTCCCGTGTGAAGGTGATGGAGTGGCCTGTCCATATGGAAAAGCGGCCTCTGATCGATGCCGGGTCACCTGTCGTCTGGATTGTCCTCTCGCCAGCCAGACGTACTGGATTGAAGCCGGCTCGAACGGAACTCGAGTTGATCCAGGTTGCAGCCGAATTGCTCGATGAAGGTGAGCCCCTCCTGATCAGTCTGTATCCCAGTCTGCTTCCACGCTATGGCCAGTCGGATCCATGGGCCTCCCTTGTTCGTCCCCTGGGGATCGAAGTCGACACCGGCAGCGTGATCACGGAATCCAACCGAGGTGCCGATGGCGAACATGTGGTCACACGTGCTCAGGTCATGACCGAGTTCACCGAGCCGCATCTGGTAGCCGCTGCACTGCATGGACAATCACTCGCCTTGCCATTGCCCCTGGCAGTCAGTCTGTCTGGAGATGCTGGTCGACAGGATGTCAGCCTGATGGGCCGTGTTCAACCCATGACGAACCGCTGGTTGGAGTCCGATTGGTCACCCAAGGAAGCCCCCATGCCGATGCAGCCTGACCAGGTTGCGATCGATCAGTCGATTCCCCTCATTGCAGCAGTTGAGCGACCATCACCGGTCGATGGTTCGACACAACGAGTTCTGGTTGTGGGTTCCGGAGGTTGGATGCTCAATTATGTTGCGGACATGGTCATGGCCACTGGAGGTGAGCGGTACGCCTTGCTGTATCCCGGAAACCATGAGCTTCTGCTGTCGGGTTCGGCGTGGTTGGCGGGTCTGGACGATCGGATTGCTCCGGGACCGTTGAGCCAGGAAGTGGCCCGGCTCGGCAGTATTGCGACTCGAACCAGGGTGCAATGGACCTGGTTTCTGCTGCTTGGTATTCCGGGCCTGATCATGCTTGCTGGAATCGGTGTCTGGTTCAGGAGGCGATCCTGAGATGTCCTGGCGTGTAACCGTTCTGACTCTGCTGACCGCTGCCGTCCTCGTGCTTCTGGCGATCCTGACTTCGGATCAGGTTGACACCCGGACTCGTTCGACAGGTGTTGGCCCGCTTTCGACTTCCGAGCGTTTTCCCATCGAGCAGATCAATCGGATCCAGCTCGTACGAGGTCAGTCCGAATGGATCTTTGCTCGTGAAGGTGACGCCTGGTGGCAACTGACTCCGTTTCGAGCACCTGTGGAACCGCGTTATGTCCTGTCTCTTGCCGAGCGGGCGAATGATCTCCTTGTCATCGACAGGTTCGAATCCAGTGAAGAACTTTCCAGCACGTCCCTGAGCCTTGATCCGCCCAAGGCGTCACTCGCCTTTTCGTGGCNTGATGGGAATCGACAATTCGCACTGGGCAGACGAGGTGTCGGCGGTCGCGGTTATCTTCAGGTCGATGATGAATCCGACATTCTGATCGTGCAGCAGGGGCTCCACGAACTCGTACTGGAATCAGATCCCGCGACCTGGCGTGAATCCACACTCTTTCCTGGATTCGATATCGAATCGAATCGTGTGAGTCGATTCGTGGGCGACCAGGAGATGCGATTGGATCGTTCGGGTGGATCGTGGAGGATCAGCAAGCCGATCTCCACCCGGATCAACATGGAAGCCATGGAAAACTACGTGATTGAGCTGGCGAGGGCGAGAGCGGCAAGCGTGATCCTCGATGAACCGGAGTCCTTGGCGGCCTTCGGTCTGGAATCACCACTTGCGGTCATTGAAGTCGAGAGTCGGGAAGGCAAGACACGGCGTCTGCTCATCGGTGATCGTGTAGGGGGCCGTACTCAGGATCGCTACGTGATGGTTGATGGCATTCCCTCCGTTCTCAGACTGGAATCCAAGGCGGTTGCGAGCCTGCTTGGTGATCCGATCAACCTGGTTGATTCACGCGCTTCCGGAGTCTCACGATCCGGTGTCAAGGCCATCCTCATTCGAGGTTCCGAAGAGGACATCCGTCTTGAACGGGATCTCGACAGGTGGATCGCATCGTCACATGACGGCGTCGAGGTCCCTCGAGACAGAGTGGACGCGTTGCTTGATCTGATTGTCGTCGCGCCTGCAGCCGAAGTCGCGATCGTGGATTCCTATCCAAGGGAACTCGAGGCCGGCAGCATCACCTTGATCGGTTACGACCAGAGGCCTCTGGATACCATCCGGGTCCTCAGAGAGACTCCCGAGGATGGTCATCGTTGGGGTTTCGAGAATGGTGATCTGGTTGTTCGCATTCATTCAGCCGCCATCATGGTGCCATTGCGCAGTGATGACTGGGGCTTGCGAACGAANCTCCCATGATCCCGTTCGGATCTCAACTGTTCAGTCGACAACGAAGAAGCAGATCGGCATCACGATGATGCAGTTGTTCGACTTGAACGTGNTCGGCATTCCTGATCGACTCGGCGGCGGCGCCGGTCAGTGGGGGATAGCCTTGATCATCACCAAGCAACCGAGGTGCGACGAAGATCGCCAACTCGTCGGTACAGCCGGATCGAACGAATGAAGACATGAGTCCAGTTCCGGCTTCGACCATGACGGTGGACATGTCATGAGACTCGTAGAGGTGTTGCATCAGTGCATTCAGATCGAACTGCCCATCCTCGATTGGGAAGCCGATCAATTGCGTGCCTTTCGCGACAAGGGCGGCGGCCTTCGGACTGCCGAGAAGATCAGCATCGGTCACGATCAGCAGTGGCGCGACGTCGATCGTGGAGACGAGTGACGATTCCAAAGGGGTCTTCAATGACGGATCGAGCACGATTCTGGTGGCGGTTCGACGAATCCGAACGTTTCGAGCCGTGAGTTGTGGATCATCCTGAAGCACGGTTCCAATTCCCGTCAGGATCGCATCCACTCGTCCTCGTTCCCTGTGGACCAGGCGTCGACTCGTCTCGCTGCTGATCCATTTGCTGTCGCCTGTTCGTGTGGCGATCCGGCCATCCAGTGTCTGGGCCCATTTGATCATGACCCAGGGGCGTTTGNGAAGAATGTTCACATGGAAAGGCGCGATGAGATTCATGGAAGGCAGGTGATCCACGAAGTCGACCTGGATACCCGCTTCCCGAAGTCGTTCAGCACCACCGCGTGCCAGAGGGTTCGGGTCGCCAGAACCGATCACGACTCTCGAGACTTCCGCCTTGACCAGTGCATCCGCACAGGCTGGTGTCTTGCCCTGATGGGTGCAGGGTTCCAGCGTCACATGGACCGTGGAGCCACGTGCGGCTGAGCCTGCTTTTCGAAGTGCGAGCGCCTCCGCATGGGGTCCGCCGAATCGTTCGTGGTGTGCGGCTGCAATCACGTTTCCATCGGAATCNCTGATGACGCAGCCGACCATCGGATTGGGTTCGACCTGACCATGGCCGCGAACTGCGGATCGAACCGCGAGATCAAGACGCTGCTTGTCGAAATCGGTGGTGTTCATGTGGATCACGCCATAAGACAAGCGTGGACCCTATCACAGGTCCACGCTTGAAGGTTCGTTGCTTGCCCTGAGGGCAGTCGTGATGGCCTCAGCGTGCCAGGACTTCATCCCGAAGCTTGGCAGGCATCATCTGGTAGTTGGCCGGCTCCATCGTGCTGCTTGCACGACCCTGTGTGAGTCCGCGAAGCACGGTCGTGTAGCCGAACATCTCCGAAAGNGGAACTTCGGCTGAGATGATTCGCACGTTCGATCGGATATCCGAATCACCGATCTGTCCACGGCGACTGGCAATATCACCGGTCAGTGAACCGAAGAACTCGTCAGGAGTGGTGATCGTCACATTCATGATCGGCTCGAGCAGAGCAAGACCAGCCTCCGTACACGCTTCACGGAACGCGAGGGCACCAGCCTGTTCGAATGCGATCTGACTGGAGTCGACTTCATGGTAGGAACCGTCGATGAGTTCAACACAGACATTGACCATCGGGTAGCCACCGAGAATGCCTGATCCGGCAGCCTGTCGGACACCGACTTCCACGGATGGAATGTACTCGCGGGGAATCACACCCTGTGAGATCTTGTCGACGAAGGCGATGCCATCCTTGAAATCGAGTTCTTCATCCTTGGCTTCTTCCGGCGTCATCGGGCGAACGTTGATGACAACGTTACCGAACTGACCTCGGCCACCACTCTGCTTCACGAACTTGCCGCGGACGCCATCGGCAGGTCCCATGATCGTTTCGCGATAACTCACGCGTGGTGTTCCGACGTTGACACCGATGTTCATGTCACGCACGAGCTTGTTCTTGACGATCTCAAGATGCAGTTCGCCCATGCCGCTGATGATGGTCTCGCCAGTTTCGTCGTTGTAGCGGGAGCGGAAGGATGGGTCCTCTCGCATGATGGTTCCCAGGGCTTCCGCAAGCTTCTTCTTGTCTTCGGTCGTCAGCGGCTCGATCGACATGGAGATCACGGGATCCGGGAAGGTCATTCGTTCCAGGACGATCGGATCATCGGTGGAGCAGAGCGTATCACCGGTGATGGACTGCTTGAGACCGATGAGTGCCACGATCTGACCCGCGACGGCCTCGTCAAGGGAGGATCGATCCTTCGCGTGCATTTCGAAGATACGCGACACGTTTTCCTTCTTGCCATTGACGGGGTTCAGAACTCTGGAGCCCTTCTTGAGCGTGCCCGAGTAGATCCGTGCATACGTCAGGTCGCCATGGGTATCACTGACCACCTTGAACACGAGGGCGGAGAAGGCCGCATCCGTGCTGTGTGCTCTGGTGAGCTTCGTTTCGGGGTCCTTTGGATCCACGCCTTCGACCTCGGGGACCTCGGTCGGGTTCGGGAGGAAGTCAATGACACCGTTGAGGAGACGCTGGATTCCGATGTTTCGGAGTGCTGCACCACAGAAGGTGGGGCAGCACTTGCGAGCCAGGGTTCCGATTCGCAATGCGGCGATGATCTCTTCCTTGGTGAGGGAGTCTTCATCTTCCAGATACTTCTCGGTCAGACTGTCATCCAGTTCAGCGGCCTGTTCGACGAGCTGATGCCGCCAGAGTTCCGCCATGTCCTGCATGTCCTCGGGAATGTCGCGCTGCTCGACGACGGCACCCATTTCGGAGCTGTCGAAGTAGTAGGCTTTCATCTCAAGAAGATCGATCAATCCCTCGAGGTCATCGCCTGCACCGATCGGAATCTGTACGGCGATCGGATTGGCATAGAGACGTTCGCGAATGGTATTGAAGCTGAATTCGAAGTCCGCACCGATCTTGTCCATCTTGTTGATGAAGCAGAGGCGGGGGACTTCGTAGCGATCAGCCTGTCGCCAGACGGTTTCAGACTGAGCTTCGACGCCTTCCTTGCCGTCGAAGACAGCGACAGCGCCGTCCAGGACTCGCATGGAACGCTCGACCTCGATCGTGAAGTCGACGTGACCAGGCGTATCGATCAGGTTGACGGTGTATGTGGTGCCGTCCTTCTCCCATGGGCAGGTCGTCGCAGCCGACTGGATCGTGATGCCACGCTGCTGCTCTTCCTCGAGGAAGTCCATGGTGGCGGTGCCTTCNTGNACCTCGCCCATCTTGTAATTCTGGCCGGTGTAGTACAGAACCCGTTCCGTGACCGTGGTCTTGCCAGCGTCGATATGGGCACAGATGCCGATGTTGCGAACCTTGTTCAGATCAATAGACATGTCAGTACTCGAGTGTGCCTGTGGCACGGGTTTGGGCGTTTCCTCATGAAACACCGGCTTCAAGAGGTGCCTCCACTATCGGAGACAACTCCACCAGAACTTGCAGGATCGTGTGTGCTGGCTCTACGCCCCAGGCGTGATGCTCGCCGCACGGGATCCGATTCTTGAGATCACCCGGTCAATCGCCGGGGCCCCTGGAATCGGGATCAGCGTGACCGGACGGTCTCCTCGTCGTCGAACTGCATGGGTCGCTCCCTCACAGTTGGGCCCTCCGGGCCGAAATGGGCCGTTCAGGCGAGGTCCGTCGAATGTATGTCTCAGCCCTCAAATGAAGGCAGGAACCGAGCAGGATATCGGTTTCCGCTCCTAGGTCAATCTATTTTGCCCATGAAACGGCAAAGGAGTCCAATGGAATTATCGGAATTGGGGTGTAAAACCAGGGCTTCAGCAGCATCGTACGAGCTTCGAACGATCGATCTGGTCTTCGACGAGAACAGGTTCGATTTCTGCGAGATAGCGTCTGGCATCCTCGACATAGCCGGCAGTTGCCCGAATGCCCGGTTTTCGCGACAGGAAAAAGCGGTTCATTCTCCCCATCATCAGCTCTCGAACATACTTCGCCGTCATGGATGCAAGGGCGACTGGGAGATGATGAATNTCGGATTCCATCGTGAAGATGATGACCAGTTCCCCTCGGCCCGGCGTCGTCAATTCGTACCGACTCATTTCAGGAGATTCATGGATGATCCTGATCGAAGCTTCCGGCCAAGCCGTCTGAAGATCCTCGCGGTAACTCGTTCGGCCACCTTGGCGATCGACCACGATCCGCGGTCTGGTATCCGGAAACCGGGTCCAGATCGATTCGATCTGACGAATCACGAGTTGCATGTTGACGCCTGATTTGTTCCGAGTCTGGTCGACACTTCGATTGAAGTCTGCGGCACCCAACGCTTCACATCGCAGTGCAGCGCATTGGATACCCGCGGACTTCATGGCTTTGCGAAGCTGGCTGGCATCGATCCGCAGTCGCCCCGTATCACAGGCTGTCGGCAGAGATTCGTTGAACTGATACCAGGGTTGCTCAGGTACCGCCACACCGAGCCGTTCGAAGAGATCCTCCTCCGTGAGGCTGTCCAGCATGCTGCTATTCGCCTCACTCGCACCAAGGCAGGCCAGGACACCTCGTTCNAGGTGACGGAGAGGATGTGATCGCCCGGAACGGGCACCCTTGAGTTTCTTGGAATCGGTGATGGTGATCCGTCCACGAGCGTCCTTGAGTGTTCGGCTCAGAGAACGCCTGAGCGCATCCCATAGATCAGGCACCGCGCCATCACCGGGTGGCTCTTCGAGCAGAAAGACACTGCTGGCGACACACAGAGGTCCGAGCATCGGTCCATAGCCTGCCTCATCGATTCCGGCGTAGATGAACATCGGTGTGATGGTAGCTGGTCATCAAGGCTGCCTGGCTCATCCACCAACTGTTCAGAATCCGACGGCCTGACCATCTCTTCGGGAGTCACTCGCTCCAAGCCATGTGTCCGCATGACGTTGGATCGCTTGTCCACCCCCGAATCGAACAGTTCTGGATTCAGCCGTTCTGATTTGATGTCCTCTGGATTCCAGATCCGATGCGATTGCCTTCTGGAATCCGGGTTCGAGTTCCACGACACGATCCCCGAAGAATCGCCACCGTGGAGCGTCCATGGCCTCCTGGGGATTCTGTCCGGCCATCAGGCAGCGGGTGATGAACTGCAGATGGCCCTGTGCCTGCATCGGACCACCCATGATGCCAAAGGCCATTTCGGCTGCACCCTGTCGTGTCACGAAGCCGGGAATGATCGTGTGGAAGGGTCGAACCCCTCCTCGTAGACCACCGGGATGAGCGGGATCTGGATGAAAGCCGGAGGCTCTGTTCTGCATGGCGATGCCCGTGCCATCGACCACGACTCCACTGCCAAAGCCTTCGTAGTTCGACTGGATGAATGACACGGCACTGCCCTGATCATCGGCTGCAGCGAGATAGACGGTGGAACTCCATTGTGACCAGGGGAACATCACGGACCGTGCCTGTGAGTCGTCGATCTGCGTCGCACGTTCCAACATCGAATTCTCGGACAGCAGCGACGCCATGTCTTCGGGGACCAGATCGGGATCTGTCACGATCCTGAAGGCATCTTCGAATCCGATCTTCATCGCTTCGATCTGACGGTGCAGGATGAGTGGATCATCCGGATCGATGTCGACCAGATTCATCTGTTCGAGAATCCCCATTGCGATGAGGGCGGCAATCCCCTGGCCATTTGGCGGCATTTCGTGCACATCCGCTCCCGCCACGTGCATCGTGATCGTGTCGGTCTGGAGGGGTTCGTGCTCATCCATGTCCTGGAAGCTCAGGACCCCGCCGTCACGTTTGGCAATCTCAGCGATCCTGTGCGCCAGATCGCCGTGATAGAAATCATCGCCATGGGAATCGGCAATTCGCTGAAGTGTCAGTGCCTGATCCGGATTTCGAAAAGAGCATCCGGCACCCGGCGTACGGCCATCGGGTGCAAACACACGTTGCCATTCCGGGAAGTCGGCATATCGGCGAGCAGCTCTGGCCCAGCCGACCGCGGCGGTGGCGGAGACCGGGAAACCGGAGCGGGCATACTCGATCGCTGCTTCAAAGAGATCTCCGAAGGGAAGCTGTCCGAATCGTTTCGACAACTCGACCCAGGCGGACACCGCGCCCGGTACCGTCACGGCCGGCCAGCCGAGCTGAGGAAGCTGTCCATCCGGGCAGTGATCCAGCGTGAGATCTTGGGGTGACTTGCCTGAAGCGTTCAAGCCATGCAGTCGACCTTCATGCCAGACCATTGAGAAGGCATCGCCTCCGATTCCGTTGGCAGTCGGTTCGACGACCGTCAGTGTGATCGCAGTCGCCAGTGCGGCATCGATTGCGTTTCCGCCGCGACGGATCACATCCAGTCCAGCCTGGGCAGCCAGTGGTTGGCTTGTTGCCACGACCCGATTGGCCAGGACGGGTTGTCTCCTGGAGTCATAACGCAGTGACAACGTCATCGTGATGCGGACTCGTCTGATGCAAGCAGGGGATCCGTGGACTGCAGTGCGGATTCGATCCAGCCTCCACCGAGAACCGTCTCGCCGTCATAGCACACGACCGCTTGACCCGGCGCGACGGCCGACTGAGCAGTGCCGAATTCAACGATGAACTGATCATCAGAGACGCACTTGAACCGGGCTGGTACAGGGGAGGCGTTGTACCGGATCTGGGCACGGCACGGCATCCACGTCTCCGGTGGATCGATGAACCAGTTGGACTGGCCTGCCCGCAATCCCGGAGCGGATAGATCCGACTTCTGTCCGACGATCACGCGATTGGTTTCCGGATCCCTGTTGATCACGTACAACGGCAGGCTGGCCGAGATCCCAAGTCCCCGGCGCTGTCCGATGGTGTAGTGCTGATGTCCGGCATGCTCACCGATCACCTTGCCCTCCATGTCCACGATTTCACCGGGCTGGATGCGGTCAGGGCTCGTTCGCTTCAGCAGTCCTGCGTAGTCGTTGTCTGGCACAAAGCAGATTTCCTGGGAATCGGGCTTGTTGAAGACAGGCAGATCATGTGATCGGGCGATCTCCCGAACGCGATCCTTGGTCAGGGATCCGATGGGCAGGAGCATCTCGCTCAAACGCGTCGGACTGGCACCGAAGAGCACATAGCTCTGATCCTTGGATTCATCGATACCACGGCACAGACGAAGGTCATCTCCCTGACCCTCCAGTCTTGCGTAGTGCCCGCTGGCGACATGGGATGCACCGATCTGACGTGCATAGTCATGCAGGCGTCCGAACTTCAACCAGTCGTTGCATCGGACACATGGATTCGGTGTCCTTCCGGCGTGATACTCCTCCTGGAAGTAATCGATGATCCGACTGAAGTCATTCTTGAAATTCAGAACGTAGAAGGGGATGTCCAGACGGGCTGCGACCGTTCGGGCGTCCTGCGCGTCATTGATCGAGCAGCATCCCTGGTGGCCGATCTTGATCTTCGACGTATCACAGCTCGACTGTTCGGTTTCCAGTGATTCATCCGGAGATCCCAGTCGCATGAAGCAACCCGTGACCTCCCAGCCCGCTTCCTTCAGCAGGACGGCAGCGACGGAGGAGTCCACACCGCCGGACATTGCCAGGAGAACCTTGCGAGATGGCTTTGAAGTGTTCATGGGCGAGTCATCGTGAGGTCCGGTCGAGCTGTACCGGACCACACATGGTATCGTGGCTGACGCCTGGCCCATGCAGGGTTCCGGGATATGGAGAGGTCACCATGATGACGACAGCCCCGACAGCCGACGTGATGAACCTGCTTGGAGATGACGCCAAGGCCCTTCTGGAGCATGAGGCCGTGGTTGACCGCGATCTTCTGCATCTTCCCGGTCCTGATTTCATCGATCGGTGCTGGAAGGACAGCGACCGCAATCCGCAGGCGCTTCGTTCTCTCCAGGCACTCTATGGCCATGGAAGACTGGGCGGCACGGGATACATGTCCATCCTGCCGGTCGATCAGGGCATCGAGCATTCCGCAGCTGCGTCCTTCAGTGCCAATCCGCTCTATTTCGATGGTGAGAACATCATCAAACTCGCCATCGAGGGAGGCTGCAACGCGGTGGCGACCACCTTCGGTGTTCTCGGATCCGTCGGTCGCCGCTACGCACACAAGATCCCCTTCATCTGCAAGTTGAACCACAACGAACTTCTGACATCCCCCAATCAGTTCGATCAGGTCATGTTCGGTACTGTTCAGGAAGCCTGGAATCTCGGTGCCGCCGCGGTCGGTGCAACGATCTACTTCGGATCGGATGAGTCCCGTCGTCAGATCATCGAGGTCGCTGAAGCCTTCCAGATGGCACATGAACTCGGCATGGCCACCATTCTCTGGTGCTATCTCCGGAACAGCGACTTCAAGGTCGATGGAACGGATTACCACGCATCCGCTGACTTGACCGGTCAGGCCAATCACCTTGGTGTGACCATCGAGGCGGACATCATCAAGCAGAAGCAGGCCACCGTGAACGGTGGTTATGTCGCCATGAACAAGGCCCATGGTCCCTACGGCAAGTACGACGAACGCATGTACAGCGAACTCTGCAGTGATCACCCGATCGACCTCTGTCGTTGGCAGATCATGAATTGCTACATGGGGCGAGCAGGCTTGATCAACTCAGGCGGTGCCAGCGGCAAGGATGACTTCGGTCAAGCCGTCCGTACGGCGGTCATCAACAAACGGGCAGGTGGCACCGGTCTGATCTCGGGACGCAAGGCTTTCCAGCGTCCNATGGNTGAAGGTGTGCAGCTGCTGAATGCCATCCAGGACGTGTACCTGGATGATCGCATCACGATCGCCTGATCAGGTCGTCGACATCTGACGCGTGGGCTTCGCGACCCGTTCGGCTTCAAGCCGTTGTCGTGCCTGTTCCTGCTCCGAGAACTCTTCGCCGAATCGAACGAGCCGGAGGCTGTTGGCGATGACGACCACATAGCCCAGTGCGTAGTAGAAGGGGGCGAGCCAAAGATTCAGGATGGTGCCCGTCGCTGCCAGCGCCAGGCCGATGATGGCAAGCATCAGGGACATGGCGATGTTCTGACTGATCACACGCTTGGATTTCCTGGCCAGTGACAGCAGGAACGGAATGTGGCGCAGGTCGTCATTCATGAGCGCGACACCAGCGGAGTTGGTTGCGATATCGGATCCGGAGAGACCCATGGCGACTCCAACATCCGCCGTGGCCAGAATCGGACCGTCATTGATACCGTCACCAACAACAAGCGTTCGGTGACCTCTCTGAATGAGGTACTTGAGTTCCTCATGCTTTTCCTCGGGAAGACACTCGGCCTCGATCGAGTCGACACCGACGGCCTGGCCGACACGCTTGGCGACGGACAGGCGATCTCCCGTGAAGATGCAGACACGACGGCAGCCCAGTTCACGAAGTTCCTCAACAGCTTCGGTCGCATGACGGCGAAGACGATCTTCGAGGCCGACGGCNCCGAGGTAATGCCCATTCTGCATGACATGGACGCCGGACATGCCGGCCAGTTTTTCATCCACGTCCTGGACCTGNTCGGCTACCGAGGCGTTGAGTTCGCTGATCCAGGCACCACGTCCGACATGCACGTCTCCATCGGCGGCATGGGCGACTACGCCACGACCATGCAGTTCCTCATAGGAGTCGATGTCCCGGGCCTTGATCCTGGCCTTGTCTGCGGTCTCCAGAATGGAACGAGCCAGCGGATGGTTCGAGTGCTGTTCACCATCCGCAGCGGCCTGCAGGAGTGCGGCACCTTCAACACCTTCCGCGGGCATGAGGCGGCTCACGGCAAATCGACCGGTGGTCAGCGTGCCCGTCTTGTCCATCACGACGGTGTCCACATCAGCCGCGGCTTCAAGCGTTCGGGTCTGCTTGATCATGATGCCGAGCCGTGCTGCGGCGGCAAAGGCGGCCACCATGGCGGTCGGGTGGGAGATCAGCAGTCCGCCGGGGCAGGTCACGACGAGAACCGTGATGGCACGAAGTGCAGCCTGGGATCGGATGGCCTCATCTCCACTTCGGATGGTGAAGAACCACACGAGCGCGGCAACCATGATCACGACCCAGAAGTAGTANCCGGCCAGTTGTTCGATGACTTCCTGTCGACGCGTCTTGCTGGATTCCGCTTCGCGGATCAGGGCCTCGACCTTGCCGATCGTGGTTTCGCCTGCAATGGCCGTGACTTCGACATCGATCTGACCAGTCAGGTTCGTGGTACCGGCGTAGACCTCTGTTCCTTCACGAACTTCGATCGGCACGGCCTCACCTGTCAGGGAGGCCTGGTTGATGTTGGACATGCCGGAACGAACCATGCCATCGACCGGAAGATTTTCACCGGGTCGAATACGAACACGATCACCGACGGAAACATCCTTGAGTGAGACTTCCTGTTCGCGGCCATCAGAGGACACGACTCTGGCGATATCAGGGGTCAGATCCAGCAGTTCGCGGATGGCACGCTGGGCGCCCCAGGCGGTTCGACTGAGGACCAGGTTGGCCATCCAGAGGAACAGCGCCAGAAATCCGGCTGCGAGATACATGCCCGGAGGTGTTGCCATCGCTGCAAGAACGGCGAGGGAGGCCAGTGAGTCGCTGGAGGGTCGTCCGCGGCCGATTTCTCTCCACGCACCCATGAGCAGTGGAATCACCAGGATGACTGCTCCAAGAAAGGCGGGGAACTGTGAGATCTGCTGGTTGATGCCCAGAAGCCCGGCGATCCAGGACGAACCCAGAAGGACGCCACCGCACAGGGCGATCAGCAGCTTGCGTTCCAGACCTTCCGCGCCGCGGGAGGCTTCAGCCGACAGCTGAGGGTCCTGCATCGAGTGGTCATTNGAGAATTCGGCGGGAGAAGCGAGTTCGCTGGGGGGGTTCATGGGCGAGGTCTCAGGTGCAGTTGACACCCCGGAGGGGGTGATATGGGTTGATTCAATCTGCGGAGTATAGACGCGGACACAGTCCGGGATCCCACTCTGCTACGCCAGGAGGCCCCCGGGGGTTCTCCTCGGGTGGTCCGGATCGCCTGAAGAGGCGACAATGGGGCCCACAGGAGTACTCAGCATGAGCGATCGCGTCATTACAGTCATGGGAGATGGCCAGATGGGTCTCGTCATGGCGGATGCCTTCCNCAAGGGAGGCGCCCAGGTCCGGGTCTGGGGTCCATTTCCAGAGGATCTCGAGCATCTGGCGACGACCAGGAAAACCAGCCGGTTGGACGCCTTCTTGCTGGATCGGGACATCATCGTCGAACCCGATGTGGATCAGGCCGTCGCTGGCGCCAGTCTTCTGGTGAATGCGATCCCGACCCAGTTCATCCGCAAGGTCTGGTCCGGATTTGGTTCGGCGGTCGGCAATCTCCCCGTCGTCAGTGTCGCCAAGGGCATCGAGAATGAAACGCTCCTGCGTCCAACGGAAATCATCACGCAAGCCATCGAGTCCGGAGGAACGTCGGCAGGTCCTCAGGCGGCGTTGTCCGGTCCGACCATCGCCAATGAACTGGTGGATCATCTACCGGCTGCCATGGTCTCGGCCTCGTTGGACAGCGAGTTGTCAAGACAGGTCCAGGCCTGGTTGCAGGTTCCATGGCTTCGCATCTACACGCACGATGATCTGATCGGCGTGGAACTCTCCGGTGCAACCAAGAACGTGATTGCACTGGCGGCCGGCATGGTTGACGGACTCGGCGCGGGAGACAATGCCAAATCAGCTGTCCTCGCTCGTGGTCTCTCGGAAATCACCGCACTTGGCGAAGCGCTGGGTGCACGGGTCGAGACCTTCTTCGGGGTCGCCGGTGTGGGGGATCTGGCGACGACCTGTTTCAGTCCTCATGGTCGGAACCGTACTTGTGGAGAAGCCATCGGGAAAGGCATGACTCTGGAGGCGTTCATCGAATCATCAGGATGCGTGATCGAAGGGGTTGCAACGACACGATCCATCGTGATGCTTGCTGACAAGTACCAGGTCGAGATGCCGATCACACGTGCAGTCCATGCCATTCTGTTCGAGGGATTGGCGGTGGATGAGGCGATCCGCAGCTTGATGGAGAGAGATCCGAAGGCCGAATCGATCGGAGGCTAGACGCCCTCGACCGTATCTTCATTGAATCGGTTGTGGACCAGTTCACTGAGCTGGTTGATCGCCTGGTTGGCATCCTCGCCGTTGGCGGTCAATTCCAGTTCCGTCCCTCGGATCGCGGCAAGCATCATGAGTTGCATGATGGATTTTCCATCCACCTGTGAATCCTGATCTCGCCGCTTGACGCTGATGTCCGACGCGAACTTCATGGCTGTTTCCGCAAACAGCATCGCTGGCCGGGCATGAAGCCCAAGCCTGTTTTCAATCGTCACGAGAGCAGAGGCGTTCGTGGTCACGTCTGGTCAATCACTCTGGAGTCATCAATCGAGCCCCGTCAGTCCGTTCCAGGACTGCACGGGATCCGGCGTCAGGTTCAAGCGTTATCGAGCTTGCTTGAGTCAGCTTCCTCGAGGAGCGTGGTCACGGCTTCGACCGTGTCCGCCTGAAGGAGGAAGCGACGGAAGGTGTCCTGGCTCAGATTGCTGAACACGGCTTCCATGGCTTCGAGATGTTCCTCGGGCTTCGCTTCAGGGCTGATGATGAGGAAGATCGAGTGAACGGGGTTTCCATCGAGTGCGTTGAAGTCAATGCCATCCTTCGAGACACCAATGGCGGCGACGAGCTTGTCGATGTCGCCATGCTTGACATGGGGTACGGCAACGCCGTGGCCGAAACCAGTTGATCCACGCTTCTCACGTTTGATGATGGCCTTGATGAACTCATCCCGATGATCCGCACTCACGGCCTTGGCTTCGATCAGCCGGTCAACGAGCACGGAAATCGCCTCGTCTCGACTGGTCGCCTCAAGATTCGGTTCAATGGCATTTGTCACGATGATGTCAAGCAGTTTCATTGAGGTGATCCAGGGAGCTAGCCGTGATGTTTGTCATCACGAAGTTTACTTTTGTGATCAGTGACCTGCCTGTGAGCACGGTCGAGACACTGATCGATGGCGGTTCTGAGGTCTTCACAGGAAGCATGAGCGACGATGTCATTGCCTTGGCCGACATGGACGATGATCTCGACATCCTGCTGGCTCTTGGTGTGATCGAAGATCAGTTCGATCCCTTCGATTCGGTCGAAATACTTCGTCAGGCGCTCGGCCTTTTCCTTNGCATAGGCTTCCATGCTGTCTGGGATCGATCCATGTCGATTCGTGATCGTGATCTGCATGCCGATTCTCGAAGATCGAATTCAGGGAAGGTCGGATGGCTGAGAGGATGTCTGATCATCCGCTTTCGACTGATGCATCGTATCCGAGAGGATGGAATCTGGGGCGCTGGTCTGGGCAAGCTGCTCCGATGACGGTCTGAGGACACCACCACTGATGGCGAATCCGATGGCCTCTTCCACCGAGATGGGCAGTTCGATGACATCTTCTTTTGGGATGGTCACGGTGTAACCGGTGAAGGGTGTCGGTGAACTCGGGATGAATACGGTGATCGAATCGCCAGATCGAGGGCGGATGCTCTTCATCGCCGTACCCGTCTGGAAACCAACGGACCAGATGCCCCGTCTGGGATATTCCACGGCCACGACTCGATTGAACTTGATGGGCTTGTTCTGGTTGTTGAAGAGGAAGTCGACGATCTGCTTGAGCCAGGAATAGATCTTCTTGATGACCGGGAGGGAGGTGATGAATCGCTCGAACCAGCGGTAGATCCATCGGCCCACCAGTCCGCCGACCAGACGTCCGGCGACGTACACGGCGGCAATGGCGACCACGAGCCCGATCATCCTGACCAGGAAGTACTCTTCCCACCATGAGTTCACGACCGCTTCCTGGAAGGCGAAAATCAGCTGTGAATCTTCTGATGCATCGGTTTTCGGGAGACCCGCTTCGACTCGAAGATCAACGAGTTCATCCGGTGTCGGCAAAACGCCCGTCAGCTCGCCTGTGGAAGGCCAGTGTGCGAACAGCTGGACGATGCCGTATCGAATGCTGGCATTGATCGGTTGGGCGATGGATCGATCGATCCAGAGGTAGGCCTGTACGAGTACCCAGAGGGTCAGTGTTGCCGGCAGGACAACAGCCAGCCCCCTCAGGAAGAAACGCTGGAAATGACCGACCGGACTTGATGGACTCGTACTCATGCGTGTCACTTTCGGGAGACCATCATAGGTTGGTCTGATTCATCGTGATGCCGGGCAGGATCTCAACCCTCTGGTCCACTATTTTCACACGCTGTTCGGCAAGCAGTTGGATCGCTTCGGGCAGCGCGTTGCATTCCTCCTTGAAGACCCTGTCGGCAAGCTGATCGACCGTGTCTTCGGGGTTCACCAGACAGGCGCGTTGAAGCAGGACTGGGCCGTTGTCGTAGTGATCATCCACGAAGTGGACGGTACAGCCTGACACGGTCTCGTCAGCATCCAGCACGGCCCGATGGACCCGGTCTCCATACATCCCCTTGCCTCCGTGGCGTGGAAGCAGCGAAGGATGAATGTTGATGATTCGATCCGACCATCGGGTGTCGATGCGGAGTTTTCTCAGGTAGCCACACAGGCAGATCAGGTCGGGCGCCGCCTGATCGAGGAGGCTCGCAAGGTCATCGTCATAGTTGCCGTGATCGGGAACCCGGACTTCCAGTCCGGCATCTCGAGCTCGCTTGATGCCACTGCAGTCTTCGCGTGACGCGATCACGAGCGAGATCTCGGCATCCAGTTGACCGTGCACGATCCGATCATGCAGATTGCACACCGTTCTTCCGCCACCACTGATCAAGGCTGTCAGACGCAGCGGTCGACTCACAAGTCCTGTCCCTCGGGTGTCGCCAGAGTCGGAGGACTGGAGAAGGGGATACTGTGCCCATCGGCATCCACGCTCACCATCGTGAGTGAGCCGCTGGTCACCTCGACAACTTCCTCTGACTGGAACCTGTGAGCTTCGACGCGAACACCGACTTCGACTGAACAGGTTCCCGTTTTGATGGTTCTGGTGAAGAGGCTGACTCGATCACCCACACGGACAGGCCGCTTGAACTCGACACCGTGAAAGGCGACGGTGACCCAACGGTGGAGACCATGGCGTCTGGCTTCGTCGAAGCCTGCCTGGTCGATCAGAGAAAGAATGACGCCGCCGAAGACGGTTCCCAAGGGGTTGGTGTCACGAGGCATCAGCTGTACACGCAGGGCCAGCTTCTCGTTTTGTTCTGCAGCCATGAGGACATCATCCTCCCAAGCCGCCTTCAGGACAACCCGGTGTCCATGCTGCATCGCTCTGGAACGTAGGATGTTGCCATGACGCCTTCAGATGAACAGCCAGGCTATCTGCAGCCCTATCGGGAGGCCATGGGCCATTTCGGCCCCGGATTCGAAGCCACACTCTGGCAGAACCGGGATGCCCAGCAGCTTCGATTCGATGTCGCCATCGCGATGGCGTCCATGAACGGTCTTCGAGTCGCGGATCTCGGATGCGGGACAGGGGATCTGATCGACCATCTCGACACGAGATCGATTGGTGTGGAGGCGTATCTCGGAGTGGATGCACAGCCGGAGATGATCGCACTGGCTCGTGAGGAACACGACGATCCTCGAACGGCGTTTCTTGCGATCGACATCGTGACCGATTTCGATCAGGTGATCTCCTGGTCACCGGACCTCTGTCTGATTTCGGGCACGTTGAACACCATGACGGAACGCATGGCCTGGCGACTGGTCAAGATGGCTTTCGAGCATTCGAGTCGAGGGGTGATCTTCAATTTCCTCTCGAATCGACCGCATCCACGATGGGCCTCGAAGGATCTTCGACCAGCTCGGCGGTTCCATACGGCAAAGTGGATCGATCGCTGTCTTCGCGAAACGAGTCAGGTGGCTTTCCGCCAGGATTACCTGGATGGCCATGATGCGACGATTGCAATGCTTCACGAGCTGCCGTGAAGGCGGGNCCATCATCGGTCAGTGATGGATTTCCTTGACGTTGCCGGTTCCGATCGTGCGTTGCTCGAGGGGGAACAGCAGCAGGGCACAGGCCATGAAGAGCCGCTCCGTGAGTCGTTCGAATCCAGGCCACTGGGATTCGGTCTCGGCCATCAGTGAGGCTTTGTCCAAGCCCGCTTTCTGCAGAACGTCAGGTTCGTCGTCGATCCACAGTTCAAGTGTCGACGGATCAATCTCCGGGTGGAACTGGTACGCATACGTTCTCACGCCATATCGCCAAGCGTGAATGTCGCCAGCCTCATTTCCCGAGAGCACCTTCGCACCAGCCGGAATGGTGTCGACCTGCCATGAGTTCCAGAAGGCGGTCGTCCAGTTCCAGGGAAGTCCTGAGAACAGACGATCTTCACGACCTTCAGGCGTCAATCGTGTCTTGTGCCAACCCACCTGCGTACCGTTGGATCTCGTTTCCACGGAGCCGCCCAGTGCACGTGCCAGAAGCTGGCTTCCGAGGCAGATGCCCAGAACAGGCAGATCGGCCTGTACCGCATTCGAGAGGCATTCGAGTTCGGCATTCATCCATGGCTGTTCATCATCGGTTGGCGCCATCGGGCCACCGGTCGAGATCACGCCATCAATCCCCTCGAGGTCATCAGGGACGGGGTCGCCNTTCCCAAGACGTCGAATGTCGAGGACCAGGCCGTGGTCCCGAAGAGTGGATGCAAGGCGACCGCAACGGCAGCGATCCGAGTGTTCTAGGACGAGGATCGACATGGTGATTCAGCCGTGTGAAGCGACTGCTCTGGTGGCCATTGGAGCCTGGTTCTTGTTCTTGCCAAGGACATTCTGGATGACCTGGATGACGCTGTCGGTATCCAAGCCGGCTTCTTCCAACTGTCCTGTACGAGAGCCCTGGTAGATCCACTGATCCGGCAAAGCCATGCGGTGAATGAGACTGGTATCCAGGCCCATGTCAGTCGCCGCTTCGATGACTGCAGCACCGAATCCGCCGTGGATGCCATGATCCTCAATCGTGATGATCGGGATCTTTCGATCCAGCAGGCCTCGGATGAGATCCTGATCGACCGGCTTGGCGAATCGGGCGTCGTACACATCTACGACCGCTTCCTTTTCCAGACGTTCCGCAGCATCCATGCCCGTGAGCGCCATGACACCGAAACCAAGGATCGCGACATCGGGATTGTCATGGACACGAAGGCCTCGGGCTCTTCCGAGCTCGAATGGCGGGCAGGGTTGATCCGTGAACCGATCACTGACATCGTCTCGCGGATAGCGAACGGCACTGAGGCCATCGTCGTAGGTTCGCATGAATTCCAGTGAGGCCTTCAGGCTCGGTTCGTCGATTGCGGCAACAAGTGCTGCTTTCGGAAGGACTCGCAGAAGACTGATATCGCAGAAGCCATGGTGCACGGCACCATCACCACCGACGAGCCCGGCACGATCAAGACAGAGCCGTACCGGCAGCCCCTGCAGGGAGACTTCCTGGAAGGCCTGGTCGAAGGCTCTCTGGAGGAATGTCGAATAGACGGCGAAGAACGGCTTGTAGCCTGTCTTGGCCAGTCCAGCCATCATGTCCATGGCGTGTGATTCGCAGATACCGGTATCCCAGGTGCGGTCCGGATAGGTATCCAACGCCTTCTTCACGCCGGTGCCGTCAGGCATCGCGGCGGTACAGGCGACGACCTGCTCATCACGATCCATGATGTCGACCAGAGCGTCTGCGAAGGCGGCTGTGAAGCTGCGGCCTGAGGATTTCAGTTCCACACGGCAACCATTGACCTCGAACGGTTTCGGGGAATGGAAGGTCGTGGCATCGCCCTCGGAGAATTCGTAGCCCTTGCCCTTGATCGTATGGGCATGGAGGACGATGGGGCGATTGATGTCCTTGACGGTCATCAACATGTCCACGAGGGTCGGAAGATCGTGGCCGTCGACGGGTCCGATCGTCAGAAGGCCGAACTTCTCGAACCAGGCGTCCTCGCACAAGGCATCTTTGGCCATCTCGCTCAGACGGTGCGACATGTCACGGAGCGTTGATCCACCGGGGAGCTGGGCCATGACGTCCTTGGCGGCACGCTTGACGGCATGGTAGGTGCCGCTTGTTCGAAGACGATCGAAGTAACCGGCGACCGCGCCCTGCGGCTTGGCGATGCTCATGCCATTGTCGTTGAGTACGACGAGGAACTGACGATCGAGCGTGCCGGCATTGTTCAGGCCTTCCATGGCGACACCATTGACGATGCTGGCATCACCAATGATGGAGACGACATGGCGGCCATCCGGATTCTCCGGTGTGCAGGCCTCTCCCTTGAGGAGATCGCCGCGGGCCATGCCGACTGCGGTTGAGATCGCGGTTCCAGCATGTCCGACGGAAAAGAGGTCATACGAGGATTCACGAGGCTCCGGGAATCCGGCCATGCCGTCACTCTGCCGCAGACGATCAAGCAGATCGAAGCGACCCGTCAGCAGCTTGTGCGGATAGCACTGGTGGCCGACATCGAAGAGCAGCCGATCATGACCGAAATCGAACACGTAGTGGAGCGCAATGGTGAGCTCGACCACGCCGAGGTTCGGAGCCAGGTGACCACCGGAACGGCTGACCTGCTCACAGATGGCATGTCTGATCTCAGCTGCCAGTTCAGGCAGTTGATCAACGGATAGCGATTTGAGATCCGCGGGTGTCTTGATACCCGGCAGAAGACGAAGTTCCATCTTTTCTCGTCCCTCAGCAGCCTGCTTTGGCCCACTCCGCCCATCGGAGGGGGGCCGTATCAGGTTCAAGGAAGTGTATGTTCATCTGGTCCTAACTGCCATGAAACTACACAGATCTCCGAGCGGTTTGCCGCTGGGACCGAGGGTTTCAAGGGCATTGCAAGCCTGCTCCATCAGATCCGTGACCACCTGCCTGGACCCTTCGATGCCGAGAAGGCCCGGATAGGTTCGCTTTCCGAGTGCGGAATCCTTGCCAGTGGCCTTGCCCACATGCTCCGTGGACTGGGTCACATCAAGCAGATCATCGACGACCTGGAACATCAGGCCGACGGTTTCTCCGTATCTGGACAGGGTCTCCAGCGTGCTTTGATCGGAGCTTGCACAGATGGCACCCATCCGACAGGCAGCCCTCAGCAGAGCGCCGGTCTTGTTCTTGTGAACAAGCTGCAACTGTTCCAGTGGTGTCTGTTCCTCGGGAAGGCCTCCCAGCGTGTCGTAGACCTGGCCGACCACCATGTCACGCGTTCCGGTCGCCAGTTCATTGACCAGAGAGGTGATCTGCTCCGGAGTCATGTTCATGCGTGTCAGTTCGCCGAATGCCATGGCAAGAAGCAGATCGCCTGCAAGGATCGCCATGGGTTCTCCGGCATGTACATGAAGCGTTGGCCGACCTCGACGCAGAGAATCGTCATCCAGTGCCGGAAGATCATCGTGGATCAGACTGAAGCAATGGACCAGTTCAAGGGCTGCAGCCGCGGGAAGCGCGTCCTCTGCACGGCCTCCAGCGGCCTCGCAGGACAGGATCACGAGAACCGGTCGAAGACGTTTGCCACTTCCAAGCGTGCCGTATTTGGCAGCTTCCGCCAGATTGTCGGGGAGCAGCGACCAGTCGATGGATGTCTCAAGGTACGTCTGGATCAGCTCAGACGGTCTGGTGATGACATCCATACCTGGATGTGCTGCTTCGGGGGTATCGGTTGATTGCATATCGATGTGCTCTCGGGCATGGAGTCGGGTTTTACGTCTCACGAGACTGGTCCGTATGATAGCGGTCATGGAAGAATTCTTCGGCAATCTCGGGACCCTGTTGAATCGGGGTGGGTATGTGATGATTCCGCTGCTGCTTCTGAGCATCTGCAGCGTGACCTTGATCATCGAGCGGTCCGTTTTCTGGTTGACGGTCAACGGGCGTGCGAGCCTTCGTCGTCTTTCGGAGATGAATGCCGCGCTCCGTCGGGGCCAGAACGATCGTGTACAGGAACTCATCAAGGTCGACCGGACGCCCTATGGTCGGGTGGCGAAGCGGTTGATCGATGATGGGGCGGGGGACGCCGTTTCACTTGAAGCAGTCGATGGTGAACGACGCAAGTTCAACAGGTTCATGGTTGCGATGTCCACCATCATCACCGCATCGCCATTGCTGGGCATCCTCGGGACGGTCATTGGAATCATCCAGAGCTTCGAGCTGCTGGGTGGGGACTCGACCCTGACGGATCCACGAGATGTCGCCGGTGGTATTGCCGCGGCGCTGCTGACGACGGCCTTCGGCCTGATCGTCGCACTCATCACGCTGTTTCCCTACATGCTCTTCAAGGGACAGTCAGCCAGCGCGGTTGATCGACTTGAAACGTTGATCGCATCCACCCAGGAGGGATACAAGGAAGTTCAGAAAGTGGCGGTTCACGTCGGTGTATCGGATCCATCCGAGTGATCTTCACGTCCTGCATCCTGGCCTTTCTTGCATGTGCCGATCTCAAGGTCGATCATGAGGTCGAGCAACCCCAATGGCTGAAGTCGAACATCGTGGCCGACAAGAAAGCCGAGCTCCAAATGGCATCTCGGAGATACTCGCCACCGGATGGTCGCACGGGTGACATCTGGCTGGTCGGTGTATCCCATATCGGTACCGCGGAGTTCTATTCGGACATCGAGTCGCTGGTATCCGAGTGTGATCTCGTGCTCTATGAATCGGTCATGGAGGAAGCCGCCCTGGGGCCCCGTGGTGAGACGGCCGACGAGAAACGGACGTCCACGACAGCTGCCATGGAGTGGCTTGCGGACTTGACGATGATGACCGATCTGCAGTCGGGTACGAATGCGTCATCCATCGACGAGGTTCAGGCCAGAGTGGTGACCATCGACAGGCGATTGGTCGATGCGGTCAGATCCGTTCGAACAGATGCGTGGGGACACCCGCTGGGATTTGCGAGAAATGACAACAGAACCGTCATCACCAGCCTGGGCGCCGACGGCCTGCCGGGTGGTGAGGCGGACGCCGAGGATCTGATGATCGAAGTTCCGCTTCCCGAGGAAGGGGATGCGCCGGAAGGGATCCAGCAGGCACTGGCAACGGCCTTGAAGCTGGAGTTCCAGCTTGCTGTTCTGCCCTANGAGCGTGAGGACTGGGTCGTCAGTGACATGAGTTGGGAGATGCTCCAGACCAGATTCGAGGAAGAGGGCGTCGATCTTGAAGGCTTCTCAGGAATGCTCTCGGGATCCAGTCTGCCTGCCGGCATCGTGAAGATGTTGTTGCGCATGCTTCCGGCGCTTGATGTGTTGACGGGCGGCGCCGTGACGGATGGTGTCAAGGTGATGATGATTGAACTGCTAGGCCGTGAGGACGCGATGGAGCTGGCCCTCAGGGAAGTCGGTGGTGCCGGCGGCCGCATCCTCATCGAGGATCGCAATGCCGTCGTGATCGATGATCTCCAGAAGGTGCTTGAGGATGGCCAGCATGATTGCATCGCTGTGCTCTATGGAGCGGGTCACATGGAGGATCTCGGACATCGCGTCGAAGAGATGGGTTGGCGAGAGGCGGAAGTACGCTGGTTGCCCGGCATCTCCGTTGATCTCGAAAACTCCCGGCTCAGCAAGATGCACATGTCCATGATCCGGACCTCCATCAACTCGGCACTCGAGAAGATGAAGCACAGCAACTGAAGACCGGTCGCCCGATCAGGGTTCGGTGTAGGTGTAGTTCGAGCCCATGGGACCAAGCTGGTCCTGGGCTCGATCGATCCACAGTCTCTTGTCCAGAAGATCCGTGTAGGAAAACGTGTCCACATGGCCGTCAGGATGCCATGTGACCGGAGGGCCTTCGTGGCGGCCGATGGGGGCCGAGTCACCTTCCAGGAACTCGATGTCCATGCCCGGAGTCAGGGCCCACTGCTGCGTATCGCCCAGCCGGTCCGGCACAGCCAGCCAGTGCCCGGGTCCGTCATCCAGCCGCATGGGGGTGGTCCCCGGTTCGCCGGCGCCATTGGTCACGAAGGCGATCACACGAGAGGGATTCGTCATCATGGACAGTGAAGTCGTGGTCAGGTTGACCTTGCGTTGATTGGAATCTTGGACCTTGATGAATCTCGGATGGCTCTTTCTGATGTCGCTGTACCAGCGATCCCAGACGCCGCCGAGGAAATAACCATTGAGACCGAAGGTCGGGGATTCGGCGACTTCAAGCTTGAGTTTGTCGTCCATCTCGTCCCAGGCATTGACCGTTTCACGATCGAGATGGCCGCGAACCAGCCTCATGTCGTTTTCCATGTACGGAAGCAGCCTCCAGGTCCATGGTCCCGCCATGTTGGGTTGGCTGTTGCCGTAGGAAGGTGCTGGTGGGACCAGAGTCCCGTCTGGAAACGTGATCTCCGTTTCCCACTGCGACTGCGTTGCGGGAGAAAGCCAGCCGGGGGCGATTCGATCCTTGTGGACCTGGGAGTACTTCAGCCAGGCGTTTCCCACCTGTCGAATTTCATTTTTCTCAACGGCCTTTCGACCCTGCTGCCGCACTCCGATGAGCGCGGTCATGACCACTCCGATCAACAGGGCGATGATCCCGATGACGATCAGCATCTCGATGATGGTGAATCCGCCTGAGCCCGTTCGTCGCATGGTCAGCTCCTTGAAGGATCATACGATCGAAGCGTCTTGGAGGACGCAACGATCTCACGCGCATTTTTCAGGACTGATCAATCGTGATCTGCTCGACCTGGCCGGCTGCGATCTTGTCCTTGCCGCTGCCAAGTTCGCCGATGGGATCAGGAGGAACGATCTCGACGGCTTTTTCGCCCAGCTGGGCGTCTCCAGCCTTCACCTTGGCCTCGAATGCCAGGCACTCCTCCAGCAGTCGATCGAGGATTTCCTCCTCGGGGACATTGGCGACGCGGACACCCTGGACGTAGATGATTCCACGACGATCACCGGCGAAGACGGCCACGTCCGCACCTTCGGCTTCACCGGGTCCATTCACGATGCAGCCCATGACGGCAACCTTGATGGGGAGTTCGATCGCATTCGTGAGCTTCTTGCGGACAGCTTGAATCAGTTCGAAGAGGTCCACCTGGATTCGACCACAGGTCGGGCAGGCGATGAGTTCGACGCCTTGTCGTTCTCGAAGTCCAAGGCAGTAGAGCATTTCAAGACCATCCTCCACCTCGTACACGGGATCATTGGCGTAGGAGATGCGGATGGTGTCACCGATGCCGCTTGCCAGCAGCGTGCCAAGCGCCACGACGGTCCGGATCGTTCCGGTTTCCTTCGGGCCGGCATGGGTCACGCCGAGATGCAGCGGGTAATCGAATCGTTTGCTGATTTCGGAGTAGACGTCGATGACCAGTCGTGGATCGATGGATTTCGCGCTGATGGCCACATCGTGGAAATCCCGGGCCTCGAAGATCTCCATGTATTCCTCGAGCTTGGCGATCATCAGGGCGATCATGTGCCCCTGTCGACGATCTGCGAAGAACTTGCCGAGTTCCTCGAGCCTTCTCTCCTTGTCCTTGCGCTCGATGATCGA
Source organism: Phycisphaerae bacterium (assembly GCA_002702575.1). Lineage (GTDB taxonomy): Bacteria > Planctomycetota > Phycisphaerae > Phycisphaerales > SM1A02 > UBA1668. The sequence continues at coordinate 87,493 of PAAJ01000009.1, forward strand.
TCCCTCGTTCACCCCGACTCGAATCGGAATGCCTCGTTCGCTGCAGGCATCGATCACGCTGTTGACCTGATCACGGTCCGAGATGTTGCCGGGATTGAGTCTGATCTTGTGAACACCCGCCTCGATGGCTTCCAGTGCACGCTTGTAGTGGAAGTGCACATCCGCCACGATCGGAACCCGAGTCTGGTTGAGGATCTCAGGGAGGGCTTCGGTGTCCTTCCTCTGCGGAACAGCGACACGAACCACATCCGCTCCGGCATCGCTCAGTTTGTTGACTTCAGCAACACAGGCGTCGATGTCCCATGTGTAGCCAGCCGTCATCGTCTGGACGGAGACCGGAGCATCTCCACCGATCTTCACGATTCCGGTGTGCTCGTTCCCAACGGAAAACTGCCTGGTGACTCGCCGAGTATTCATGAAAGCCAATTGTAGCAGTGGCTGCTCGAGGAGCCTGATCAGTCCTGCCGGAATCGCGAGAGAAGCGTCTCTCCGAGCTTCCGGTGCAGATCGTCACGGCTCGGATGACCTNTTCCGGAGGCCATGGTGGTTTCCAGAGTCTGGAGTCTGGAACGCACGGCTTCAGTCGCTTCGGGGATCCCAGCCGCTGCCTCGACCAGAATGACCGCTTCAAGAGATCTCTGCAGGGCAGCTTCCGCAGCTCGTCCGGTTCGGTGCCGGGCCAGATCTTGAATGCCTTGATCAAGCATTCGGATCACCACGGCAACGAAGAGGGCTTCCTTGCTTTCGAAGTGCCTGTAGAGAACAGGTTCGGTGACCCCTGCGGCACGGGCCAGATCCCGCGTTCCCGTTGCATGAAGTCCATCCCGTACAAACTGCATCTCAGCGGCATCCAGAATGGATTCCCGCCGTGCCGCGGCATCCAGTCGAGTCGTCGGCTGTGAAGAGGACGAATCAGGCGTCATTGCTTTCCTGTTGTTCCGCAGCCGCATCCGGGTGGATGGGCAGATCGGCTTCCTGTCCAGGGAGCAGCAGTTCCGAGGAAGGCGTGCCTTCCGGAATGGGCGTTCCGTCACGACGTGTCGGGATCTTCTGTGGATTGGCCTTCTCGTGCGCGGCCAGTTGCTTCTCGAGCGATTCACGAACGTCGTCCTCGAGTTCCTTCCACTTGCCTCGTCCGCGGCACTTGGGGAATCCCGAGCAGCCAAGCCAGGGGCCTCGTTTGCCATTGCGGAGATTCAGTGTGCGATCACATTTGGAACAGGGAAGATCCGTCTTCAGAGGTGGAATCGAGGGGTACTTGACACCACCGTTCTTGTCGAGATTGACGACGTAGTTCACGTCCGGATACTGCGTGGATGCGATGAATGGACCGAACCGTCCATTCCGAAGCACCATGTCCGAGCCTTCGTCACATGCGATGTCGACCGTCTGCTGAAGGAGTGGCCGACCCTGGCGATCGATCGTGGTCGCGAAGTCGCAGTCCGGATAGGTTCCGCAAGAGAGGAACTTGCCGTTTCGTCCAAGGCGATAGGCGGTTCTCGCGCCGCATTCCGGGCAGGTATAGGGTGCCGGTTCCAGTTCCGCGCGGGCATGGGACATGTTCTCAAGTGCATGTTCAAGGGCATGTGAGAACGGTTTGTAGAACTCGTGAAGCTTGGCGATCCAGTTGGCGTCCCCGGTGGCGATCCGATCGAGATCAGCCTCCATGGTCCGGGTATAGCCGAGGTCCATGAGCTGAGGGAACGCTTCGATGAGCTTGTCCGTGACGACTTCCCCGATATCCGTCGGATGGAAGGCCCGGTCAATCTTCTCGACATACTTGCGCTTCTGGATCACGTCGATGATCGAAGCATACGTCGAAGGTCTGCCGATGCCCTCATGTTCCATGTACTTCACGAGACTGGCTTCATTGAAGCGGGCAGGTGGTGCCGTGAATCGCTGTTCAGGCTCCATGCTGAACGGTGTGAATTCCTGACCATCCTCGACAGTCGGCAGCGTCTGTTCACGATCGGATGAAGGAACACCGGAGATCTTGTAGAAGCCATCGAAGACAAGCGTTCGTCCACTGCAACGGAAGGAGACGCCGGTCTTCTTGTCATCTCGCAGGAGCTTGATATCGGTTCGATCCCAGACCGCTGGAACCATCTGGCTCGACACGAACTGCTTCCAGATCAGTGCATAGAGCTTGCGAAGCTCTTCCTTGACAGTCGATGGCAGTGAACTTGGATGTCTGGTCGGATCCGTCGGTCGGATCGCTTCATGCGCTTCCTGAGCATCCTTGTTCGAGGTGGAGTACTGGATGGGTTTGTCCGGAAGATACTCGGGGCCGCAGTTGGCCTTGATGTAGTCACGCGCGGCATCCATCGCCTCCGGCGAGAGGTGGGTGGAATCGGTTCGCATGTAGGTGATCAGGCCGACTTCCCCTTCACCGGGCAGCTTGATTCCCTGATACAGCGCCTGTGCGGCACCCATGGTCCGTGATGCCGTGAAGCCCAGCGTGTTGGCGGCCGCAGCCTGAAGAGAGGTTGTGATGAACGGGGCATGTGGTCGTGATCGAGACTGCTTCTTTTCGATGCTGGAGACCCGATACCGGGTGGCGGGATCAATCTCGCCACGAATTGCGATCTTCCGGGAAGCAGGACCTTTGCCGTCCTTGTCCGCTGTGATGTCCAGGGTGGGGTCCACGAGACCAATTCGATCAGCGAGGTCCAGAAGTTCCTTTTGGTGAGCATCATCACCGGAACCCTTGGCTTCGAAACCATCGGCGGTCATCCGGAGATCGAAACGGGTGCCGTCGATCTCATGGAGTGTGCCCGAGATGGTGCCCTGTTTGCTCAGCCATTCGTTCTGTTTCTTCTTGCTGGGGGGGTTGTCCCGTTCGTCACGCTGGGCCAGAAAGCTGTTCCAGTCGNTTTTGAGTGCTGTCGCATTCTTGGATTCGGAGGTGAATCGACCGCTGACCTGCCAGTACTCATCCGGTACGAAGGCGCGAATGGCCCGCTCTCGTTCGACGACCATCCGAACGGCCACGGATTGAACCCGGCCTGCACTCAGTCCGCGGGCAACCCGCTTCCAGAGCAGTGGCGAGACTTGATAGCCGACGATTCGATCGACGATTCGTCGGGTCTGCTGGGCATTCACACGATCCAGATCGATGGACAGCGGCTCTTCGAAGGCACGGGCGATCTCGGCCTTCGTGATGGCATTGAACTTCACACGCTGGGCAATTTCCGGTTCGACCCCAAGGCATTCGGCGAGGTGCCATGCGATGGCTTCACCCTCACGATCAAGGTCGGTCGCGAACCAGACGGTGTCCGCGGCCTTCGCCAGTTTCTTGAGATGACTGATGACCTTCTTGGCATCCTTCGTCACCTCGTAGGTCGGTTGGAAGTCGTTTTCCAGATCGACACCTGGGACGGCTTCGCCCTTGGCGGATCTGGGCAGATCCCTGACATGCCCGACGGAAGCCTCGACGACGAAGTCCGAACCCAGATAGCGGGCGATCGTCTTGGCCTTTGCTGGGGATTCGACAATGACGAGGTTCTTGGACATGAAGGGGTCTTCTGGCTGACGGGGAACTGGCGAGTGTGAAATGGACCCGCGTGTATAGAGGTATGAAATATGTTCGGGGCAGTATTGAAGCGGCCGAACGGAGGCTGTCAAGCCACATTTTTTCGAATCAGCTCGAAAGGGGGTTCTTCTCGGACCTCAGGTCGACTGGATCAGAGGCTCCTCGAGGCAGGCTTCAACTGCTTTATTCACAACAACTTGCGTATCGTCTACGGAGGCGTCGATCCAGCATCCTCCGACCTGAGTACGAAATCTTTTCAACCAGGTCCGCTGTTGCTTGGCGAATCGCCTCGTCCGGATCTTGATCTGCTCAACGGCATCTTCCAGGCTCAGGTGGCCCTCGAGATGATCGACCAGCTGCCGATACCCCAATGCCTCGATGGCCTGCGGACCGAGTTTGCCCTCGGTGTGGAGCTGCCGGACCTCGTCGAGCAGGCCCTGTTCCATCATGACCCGGACCCGGGCATTGATCCGGGGGTTGATGATTTCAGCGGGATAGTTCAGTCCCAGCAGCAGCGTGTTCGATCGGATCTCTCCGGCGTCCCACTGGGACTGCCTGCTCGAGATCGGATCACCCGTCAACCTGTGGAACTCCAACGCTCGGATCGTTCGGCGGCGATCATTGGCATGGATTCGTTGTGCAGACGCCGGATCCACCTGCTCGAGTTCCGATCGCAATTCCGAGGTCTCCAGTGCGTGAAGTCGAGTCCGAATCTCCTCGTCCGGTTCGGGACCTTCCATCATGCCCGAGAGGAACGACTGGATGTAGAGATTGGTGCCACCAACGATGATCGGATGAAGATTTCGATTCTGGATATCCGCGACAGCGTCTTCTGCCCGGGCCAGCCAGTGATCGACGTTGAAGGGTTCGTCCGGTTCGGCAATATCCAGAAGGTGGTGCGGAATGCCGGCCTGTTCCTCGAGGGTTGGCTTGGCNGTACCGATGTCCATGCCCCGGTAGACCTGCATGGAGTCGGCGATGATGCACTCCCCGCCTCGTGGAAGGGTTCTGGCCAATGCGATCGACAAGCTCGTCTTGCCGCCTGCGGTCGGTCCAGCAATCAGGATGCTGGCTGGCTTGGTCTCATGCATGTTCATCGGATGACCGGTGTTCCTGGCGTGGCTACCATCGGGGCATTCAGGGCGTCCTGACGAGGAGACGTTACCGTACGCGGCCGGAGGGGCACCATGCCAAAGCAATCCGTCAAAGACATCTCTCACAAGGACCGGACGGTTCTGATGCGGGTGGACTTCAACGTCCCCCTCGACGCAGATGGCAGGATCATCGACGATCGCCGCATCCGAATGGCGATTCCGACCATCGAGCATGTTCTCAAGGAAGGTGGTCGGCTGGTCTTGATGAGCCACCTCGGTCGTCCAGCTGGTACGGGCCCAGAGGCCGCCTTCAGCCTCAAGCCGGTCGCGGAACGACTCGATGATCTCCTTGGCAAGCATCATGGGGTCCGATTCGCCACCGATTGCGTCGGTGCACTGGCTCGTGATGGCGTGAACTCGATCGAGCCGGGCGACGCGCTTGTTCTCGAGAATCTTCGATTTCATGCCGGAGAGAAGAAGAACGATCCGGAGTTTGCGGCATCTCTGGCTGAGCTTGCGGACGTCTATGTCAACGATGCCTTCGGAACCGCGCATCGTGATCATGCATCGATGGTCGGTGTGCCGGAGCACATGTCCGGTAAGCCGCATGTGGCCGGCCTTCTGTTGATGAAGGAACTGGAGTACCTGTCATCGGCCATCACGGAAGCGAAAGCGCCCTTCTATGCGGTGCTCGGAGGCGCGAAGGTCTCTGACAAGCTTGGAGCGATTCGTTATCTGCTCGACAAGGTGGATGTGATCCTGGTTGGTGGGGCCATGGCCTACACGTTCCTGAGTTCACAGGGGCACGTGATCGGGAAGAGTCTCGTCGAAGAAGACATGATCGAAATCGCCGGCCAACTGCTTCAGGCAGCACAGGACAAGGGCAAGAAGATCCTGCTCCCCGAGGACCATCAGTGTTCGACTTCGCTCGATGATCTTGAAGGTGTCCGCAACTGTGAGTTGGGGATCCCTCCCGACTGCATGGGGCTCGACATCGGACCCGAAACCGCCCGAGCCTGGAAAGAGGAGATTTCCAAGGCGAAGACGGTCGTCTGGAACGGTCCGCTCGGGGTTTTCGAGAAGCCACCATTCGATCGTGGATCACGGGCCGTCGCCGAGGGTATCGCCGATGCCACGAAGCACCATGCGGTGAGTATCGTCGGCGGAGGCGAGACCGCGGCCGCCATCGAGTCCTTCGATATGGCCAAGCGGTTCAGTCATATCTCCACTGGCGGAGGGGCGAGCCTCAAGATGCTCGAAGGTGTTTCTTTCCGCAGCGTGGAACTCCTTGACGAAGCCTGAGCTGTTTCAGCAGGTTCCAGGATCCCCCCGTGCACTGGGAGCTATACTCGTCAGGTCGCTTCTTGCGGCCAAATGAAGTCATTGGAAGGCCAGTTCTATGAAACAGTTCCCGTTCTCGAAGATGTTCCTGCTCCCACTCGTGGCACTCATGTGCTTCCCTGCGCCTGTTGTTCACGCTGATGACGAGGAGTTCAAGCCGGGTGAACAAATGCCCGAATACGCTACGAACATCACGTGGCTCAAGGAGATTGATGACAGTACGCCCGAGCTGGGTAGCAAGGCGATGGTCATCGAGTACTGGGCAACATGGTGTGGTCCCTGCAAGTACGCCATTCCACACCTCACGAAGCTGCAGAACAAGTACGGCGCCGAGGAGCTTTCGATCGTGGGTCTGACCATTCCGGACGATCGTCAGTCCGAAGCCGACATCAAGAAGTTCGTCCAACGTCAAGGCAAGCGGATGGACTATTGGGTCGGCACCTTCGAAGACAAGAAAGCAAGCGATGGCATGCAGGCACTGGCCGATCTTGGCATCCTGCCCATGGCGGTCATTGTCGGCAAGGAAGGACGAATCCAGTTCATCGGTCATCCGATGGATCCGGCGTTCGATGACATCCTCGATCTTGTCGTGAAGGGTCGCTACGACTTCAAGAGCGCGACGAAGGCCAAGAGCCACATCGATGAGATCAAACGGGCGCGATCACTCAAGAACTGGAACCAGTACTACAAGCTTTCAGATGAAGTCATCGAGATCAATCCGCAGACCTTCTACAAGTACTACCTCGAACGATTCGATGTGGAGCTGATGGACCGGGACAACAAGGCGAAGGCCTATGCGGATGCCCGCAAGCTGATGGTTGACCGGACGGATGATCCCCAGATGCTCGCCTGGCTTTCCGAACACATCGCGACGTCTCCCGACATTCCCGATGAAAAGAGGGATCTTGATGTGGCACTGGACATCATCAAATCCGCTCGAACGGCAGGGGGCGAGAACGATCCGATGCTGATGGCCATGGAGGCCAAGATCCGCATGGCTCGTGGCGAACTGGAAGAAGCCGTCAAGCTTCAGAGGCGCGCCTATTTCATCGCACCACGAAGTACGAAAGCCCAATACAAGCGGGATCTTCAGTCGTACAAGTCCCAGATGCAAAGATCCACAGCCGAGTGATGACTTCGATCTCGATGCCGGGGCATGACAGAGCATCGTTGTTCTCAGCGCCGCGTGATGCTGCGATGGTCGCGCCGTCGATTCTCTCGGCGGACTTCGGTCGACTCGAAGTGGAATGCAAAGCGGTTCTGGATCAGGGTGCCGATCTGCTGCATCTTGACGTGATGGATGGTCACTTCGTTCCGAACCTGTCCATGGGGCCCGCACTCTGTGCCTCGCTGCGGCGTCACTTCCCGAACACATTCCTCGACGTTCACATGATGGTCACCCACCCGGGTGATTTCATCGAGCCTTTCGCGAAGGCGGGTGCGGATCATTTCACCATCCATGTCGAATGTGAAGAAGACCCGCAGTCGCTGGCGGACGCGATTCGTCAATCCGGGATGACCGCCGGGCTTGCCATCAAGCCGGACACCGATTTCTCCAGGATGGAGCCCCTGATCGACTCCTTCGATCTCCTCCTCGTGATGAGTGTTCATCCCGGGTTCTCCGGTCAGGCCTTCATTCCAGAGGTGCTGGAGACCACCCGTCGGCTCAAGGCCATGATTGGTCCCAATCAGCACATCCAGATGGATGGTGGAGTCGACCCGAAGACTGCCATCGAGTGCCGTCAGGCAGGCTGTGACGTGCTGGTGGCCGCTTCTGCGATCTTCAAGCAGGATGACTACCGCCAGGCGATTGCCGAAATCAGGGGTTCCTGAGCCCGTTTTTTGTGGATAGAGGCCCACAGGCGGCGTTTTTTTCGGACAATCTGGACGGCTGGGCCCGCTTGAAGGACGATGATGCCTTCATCGCTCGTGTCCCACCCGGCCATGAGCCTTTGGAGAGCCGACCCCATGGCGGAAGTCACACAGAGATCCTGGACCGATGTCGAGGTAGGAACGCCCACCGGCAAGAAGCCTGTGCCCGAGGGCCTCTGGCTGAGATGTCCCGGATGCGGTGCGATCCTCTTCAGGAGATCACTTGAGAACAACCAGCGGGTCTGTCCTGAGTGTGGTCATCACTTCAGGCTTTCGGCCGAAGAGCGTGTTCAGCTTCTGGTTGATCCCGGCAGCTTCGTTGCCATCGACGAGTCGATGCAGTCTGAGGATCCATTGCAGTTCGTGGATCTCAAGTCCTATTCGGATCGACTCAAGGCGACTCGCGCAAAGACTGGCAAGAATGAAGCCGTCCAATGCGGAACAGGTTTCATCAAGGGTCGAAAAGTCGTGCTGGCCATCATGGACTTCACGTTCCTGGGTGGCTCCATGGGATCGGTCGTCGGAGAGAAGATCGCACGAGCAGTGGAAGCTGCTTCAAGTGAGGATCTTCCCTTGATCGTCGTCTCGGCCTCAGGCGGGGCGCGCATGATGGAATCGGGCTTCTCCCTGATGCAGATGGCCAAGACATCCGCCGCGCTCGCAAGGTTCGACGAGATGGGGGGTCTCTACATCTCCGTGCTGACGGATCCGACGACGGGAGGGGTGACGGCAAGTTTCGCAATGCTTGGTGACGTCATTCTCGCCGAACCCAAGGCGCTGATCGGTTTCGCCGGCCCTCGTGTCATTCAGCAGACGATTCGCCAGGATCTTCCGGATGGTTTCCAGCGATCCGAATTCCTTCTTTCCTGTGGATTCGTCGATCGAGTCGTGGATCGACGCGATCTGCGGAGTGAGATCAGCAGCCTGATTGACTATGCCGGAAAGTAGTTCTGTTGAAACCGCGGTGACGCACCGGGATGATTCCCGGCTTTGCACGTGCGTTCTTCTGATGCTCTCCGCCATTGCGTGGCTTCTGGCATGGCCGCCACTTGACCTGTGGCCAATGACGTTCCTCTGGGCCGCCTTGTTGATTCGTGCAACCCTGCATGCCAGGCATTTCTGGTGGATGAGCCTGTTCTGTCTCGTGTTCTACGCAGTGGCCTGGAGCTGGCTGCTCAGGTGGACACAGGAGGTTTCCGTAGCGGGCTATCCGGCGATGGTCCTCTACTCGGCGGCCTGGATGGTGTTCTTTGTCTGGTGCCTTCGCTGGTTTGCCCAAAGACGGTTCAGCTCGAGGATTCCATTGGCCGTCATGGCGCCCGTTCTTTGGGTTTCCCTTGAATACCTCAGGGCGGAAATCTTCTTCGGCGCCTGGCCCTGGTATCTGGCAGGACACCCACTCATCGAGTGGCCGCTGCTCTGTCAGGTGGCCGAACTTGGAGGCGTGTGGGTCGTCAGCATGCTGGTGCTCTGTGTCGGAGGCGCGTTGGCCGATTGGATGCGTCCCGCCATGGCTGGAACCAGGGTTCTGACGTCAACGATCACGGCGGTCGTGGTGGTGATCTTCACGGTTTCATGGGGCGTCATCGCCACATCTCGGGAAGCAGGCCCCGTCATGGGTCGATTCCTGATGGTGCAGACCGACATCCCGCAGAACAACAAGCTTCGATGGTCGGTTCAGGATCAGATTGATGATGTCGGTCTGTTCATGGAACTCACTGCTGCAGGTCTTCGTGAAAGCGGCGGTGCTGACGTGGTCGTCTGGCCCGAGACGATGTTGCCGGGTATCGGGTTCGAGCCATCGATCCATGAGTCGCTTCAGGCACGACAAGTGACCTTCAGTGGATTGTCTCCGGCCTTCTGGAGAGACGGCATCCTGAAGTTCGCCGACGCCATCGAGACACCGATGCTCGTGGGAACCAATACATGGGCAGGTTCACTGGTCATTGAAGAGGGGCCGACATCCCTCTCCGTGGATCCGGAATGGCAGTACAACAGCCTGGTCCTGCTCGAACCGACGGGAACCCAGTCGTATCACAAGGAGTTTCCAACTCCCTTTGGTGAACGACTTCCCTGGATCGACTCATGGCCATGGCTTCGGACGCAGCTTCTGGAACTGGGGGCGCAGGGGCTCAGCCTTCAGCTGGATGCGGGGCCGCCACTCGATTCCATCGAGCTCGATGTGAAGGGGCAGGAGACCATCCGGATCGTCACGCCCATCTGCTTCGAGGCGACCGTGCCCAGTCTCGTCCGCGATCAGGTTCTCCGGGGCGAGCGGACCGCGGATCTGATCATCAATGTCTCGAATGACGGCTGGTTCGGCGAGGTCGATGGGGGTCGCCTTGTTCATGCCCAATCTGCCCGTTTTCGCTGTATCGAGCTCAGCCGTCCACTGTTGAGATGCGCGAATACTGGGCAGTCCGCCTGGTTCGACTCCCGAGGCCGTCTTGTCGAGTCCCTTCCGATGCGGGAGGCGGGCAGCCTCCTGGCGATGCCCCGGCTTGATTCACGGCGTACGCTATATGCCATGATCGGGAACATGGTTCCGATCAGCTGTCTGGTTCTGGTGTTCCTGAGTTTTCTTGTTTCGCTGGGTTCGAGATCGACCACATGAAATCCCATTCCTTGCACATGCCCATTCTGGTCTCGGCGCTTCTGCTGACGACATGTTTCATCGGTTGTTCATCCGAGGGGAAGACGGCGAAGTGGAGTTCCCGTGGTGAAAGCATCGTTCCCACGACGAATGACCCTGCATCCTTGAGCCCGATGGCAACCGATCGCAAGCCGCTTTCGGTCCAGAACACCGATCTCAGGCTTGCTGCCGTGGAAGTGCTTGGCCAGGCATCCAACTCCGAAGATGCCCTGATGCGGGCCAATGCGATCGAAGCACTTCAGCCGACGACCGAACCTCTGCGTGAAGCCGTTCTTCGTGGGCTCGTTGATCCCAACGAGGGTGTTCGATTCGTGGCGGCGATGTCCATCGGAAGGCGGAACCTCTGTGGCGTCTCGCATCTGCTTGGGCCACTTCTTGAAGACCGGTCTCGCTCCGTTCGTGCGGCTGCCATCTATGCGTTGGAGTCTTGCGGTGAGCAGGTCGACATCAATCCTCTGGCAGGCTTCATTGTCAGTGAACGTGCAGCTGATCGCGCCAATGCAGCCATGGTGCTCGCGGAACTGGGAAACAGCACGGCCATTCCAGTGGTTCGCAACGGGCTGGGGCGTGGCTTCGAGTCATTCGACCCAGCTCGATCCAGAACCATCGATCTTCTGATGGCGGAATCGCTTGTCCGACTGGGTGATCGAAGAGAACTGGAAGCCATCCGCGCAGCCCTGTTCGCGCCGCCTGAGCACAGTGAGATGACGGCGTTGGCGTGCCAGATGCTGGCTCGGCTCCAGGACCGGACAGCGGTTCCGAACATGCACGACCTGGCAACCGGCTCAGGTCCTCGAAAAGCTGGTCCAGAGCTTCGTCTGGTGGCTGCGACGGCTCTGGCTGAAATGCAGCCCGACCTCGTTCCAATGGATCTGGTCATATCCCAGCTCGCCTCGGAGCAGCCGGGCGTCCGGATCCAGGTGGCCAACGTGCTCGGAGGCCTCGGCAATCCGGCTTATGAGCCTCAATTGGCCATATTGCTCAAGGATCAGGACCCCCATGTCCAGGTCGCGGCCGCGGCGGCCATCCTCAAGATTGGCCAGAATGCCGCTGCTCCCTGAGCCACCAGATGAAGGTGCTGCGGAAGTTCATCTGCTGCAGTTGTGGGCGATTCGGCTGTATGATTGACAGATACCCCCTCAAGGGGCTACAAACCCACTTCAGCTGGTGCTCATCGCCTCTGGGTGGGGCCGGTCGAGAGATGTAATCGAATTGCTTTTTTAGTACTGAGCGAGGCTTCTTGTGCACATACTTACCAAGGTATTCATCGTTCTGATCACGTTGTTGGCCGTCTTCCTGGTCCCACTCGTGGTCGTATCCGCCAAGAATCAGGTTGCTTGGAAGACCCGAGCGCTTCAGACAGAATCTGATCGCGAAGCTGCTCGTCAGCAACTCATCCAGGCCAGAAGCAATCATCAGGATGAAACAGCCCGTCTGACTGCTCAGGCGAATACATACGCGCAGCAGCTGGCAACACTCGATGCTCAGCTGACATCCGATCAGGAAGAGCGGCGAAGCATGGAAGACGCNTTGCTCGCGAGTCGTTCATCAGCAGCCAATCAGGGCGCGATGAATCGCTCCCTTGCCAAGAGTCTCCAGGCCAGCACGGATCTGACCCACGGTCTCGTATCCCGAGTCGGTGAAATGAGAACCCGTGCACTGACTGCTGAGGAACGCAAGGTCGAGCTTGATGAAGCACTTCGTGATCTCAACAGCAGGCTTGAGACAGCTGTTGCTGCACAGCGAGCACTTCAGGAAGAAATCTCCAAGCTGAAGGACGAAAAGGAAAACGCCAAGTCCCGAATTGCCGCCTATGTGGCACGCTTCGGAGCCTTGGAGGATCAGTCCAGTGGCTCGGACGACGGCCTCGCTCCCGACAGAACACTTGACGCGACCATCCTCGATGTTCGCCGTGTCGGTGACCGTACGCTCGCGGAGATCGATGCTGGTTCCCGTGATGGCGTCCAGGTCGGCTGGGTCATGACCGTTGGCGACAACGGCATCTTCATCGGCCGTCTGCGAATCACCCATGTGGACATCAACCGTTCAACGGGTGTGATCACGCTCGAGGATCCCACCCGCGGACTCGTCGAAACCGGTCAGCGAGCCTATGCACTGCTGGGTCAGAACTGAGCCCAAGGAGGAAGCCTGATGGCTAGTCGATTCGGCAACACGACAGGTTCATCCAGCCAGGGTGGCCAGATCAACATCTACACGGTCCTGGCGCTCGTGGGCTTCCTGATCATGCTGGTTGGTGTGGTCTGGATGATCTTCCACAACATGGACTATTCACAGGGCTTTACGCAGGGCTCAGAGGGTGGCATCTTCACCATTCTCGACCAGGGTCGCTGATCCGCCTCAACACCCTCAGATCACCGGTTCCGCCTTCGGGCGTCGGTTGTCGTATCATGCCCTGTCCGCCAGATAGCAGGGGATCGTGATGTTGGATCGCATTTTGAATTGGTTCAGCGTGGACATGGGTATCGACCTGGGTACATGCAACACTCTGGTCGCTGTTCGGGGTGAAGGCATCATCCTGAACGAGCCCTCGGTTGTCGCTGTGAAGCGTGGAACAAACCGGGTTCTGAACAATGGAAACGCCGTGGGCTGGCAGGCGAAGGAGATGCTCGGCAAGACGCCGGGATCCATCAGCGCCATTCGTCCACTCAAGGATGGCGTGATCAGTGACTTCGAGATCACGGAAGCCATGCTCAGCTATTTCATTCGAAAGGCAACTGGCAAACGAGTCGTGAGTCCTCGTGTTGTCATCGCGGTTCCAAGCGGTATCACGGCAGTCGAGAAGCGAGCCGTTCTTGATTCCGCAGAGCGAGCTGGCGCCAGGCGTGTCTATCTCGTCGAGGAGCCCATGGCGGCCGGCATTGGGGCCGGACTTCCGATTGTCGAGCCGACGGCATCCATGGTCGTCGACATCGGAGGCGGTACCACCGAGGTCGCCATCATGTCATTGGCTGACATCGCGACTTGTGAATCCGTTCGAGTTGCAGGGGATGATTTCGACGAAGCGATCATTCACCACATGAAGAAGACCTACAACCTCACGATCGGTGAACAGACCGCAGAACGCATCAAGATCGAGATTGGTTCAGCCGCCGATATCGGCGAAGACACGGTCAAGGAGGTTCGTGGTCGGGACAACATGTCCGGATTGCCTCGAAAGACCGAGGTCACCAGTTCCGAAGTTCGTGAAGCCCTTCAGGAACCTGTCAAGGCCATCGTCGATGCGGTCAAGCGGACGCTTGAGCGTGCGGAACCTGAACTTGCTGCAGATTTGGTTGACAACGGCATCAGTCTGGTCGGTGGTGGGGCCCTGCTCAGAGGTCTTGATGTCGTGATCCACGAAGACACCGGACTGGATGTCTCCATTGCCGATGACCCGCTGACTTGTGTTGCTCGTGGCACAAGCATCTACCTCGAGAATCTCGAGGAATGGAAGTCGACGATGGAATCCGACATGGACGATCTGTGATCTTCATCGTCGCATGAGGATTCGATCGCGACATGTCATCAGCCTGTTGATGGCTTTGACCCTGCTCCTGGCGGTTTTGCCGACACGTTGGCTTGCCTGGACGGGAGACGCGGCAGATATCGTCCGAATCCCGATCATGCCATTGGCCGGTATTGGCAGTCGTGTCGCAGGCGCGATGCGTCCCGTCCATCTCAACAGAATCCAGTCCGGAACTGGAGATGACATTCTGCATGTCGAGGGTCAGCGTGATCGACTTGAGCGACTGCTGCTGCAGGAACAGTTGAGATCGGCAGAGTTGGAATCCCAACTTCGACACATCCAGGGGTTGCCTCCGCGATCCAGAAGTAGCCAGCCACCTTTGTTGATCGAATCGGAAGTGACCGGTCGCCGACCCGATCATCCCGTTTCGGGGGTCGAGCTGCACGTTCCCGCAGATGCCACCGGACATGTTCAGGTCGGTGATGCTGTCACCTGGGATGGCCGATGGCTGATCGGAAGAATCACGCGTGTCTCAGATCTTCGAATCAGTGCACTGCCCATCACGCATCCCGATATTGGCCCGATGCTCGGCCTCCTTCTTCCGGAAGGCCAGGAAGCCGACGTCGAGTCGGCACCGATGGTTCTGCTGCGGCAGAACGGTCGAGGGCAGTTCATCGGGGAAATTGATCGACGCACCCTGACACGTGTCGGAGATCGAGTCGTTCTGGCAGATCGCGGCTGGCCCGATTCAGTTCAGGCTTTCCGCATCGGACGAGTGGCCGCAATCGAAGACATGGATGAGGCACCACTCCGCAAAAGACTGTTGGTTGAGCCGGAGACGCAGCTGTTCGAGTTGCCCTGGGTGGTCGTTGTCGGCCCCGGCAGATCCGATGGGGTGGCCCCATGAGATGGCTGGTCTTTGTCATTGCTGCCGTGATTGTNGTGGCCCTTGATTCCGGCTTCAGCAGTATCTTCACGCTTCGAGCCGCAGGATTCTTGACGCCGAGCTTTGCAGCCTGTCTGCTCGCCTTCGTGGCGCTGATGGCACCTCCGGCGACCGTCATCTGGGCGGCATGGTTCCTCGGCCTGCTGGTGGATTTGTCGCCTGGTCTCGGCGAAGCCGGTGGAAGTCTTCACGTCATCGGTCCGCATGCCCTGGGCTTCCCGTTGGGGGCATGGATCGTGCTCAACTTCAGGCTCTGGATGTTTCGGCGAAGGGTCTTGACGATCGCCATGCTCACCTTTCTGTGCGTTCTGGTGGCGGGGCTCGTTCAGACAGCCATCGGAATCCTGAGATTCTGGCTTCCATGGGCGGGAGGCGAGCTGGTGCCTTTCGGTGCCGGTGAGATGGTGCATGAAGCAGGTAACGCCGCCTACTCGGCGCTTCTGGCGATCCCAGTGGGGTGGATCCTGCTTCAGACGCTGCCCTTGTGGCGGTTCGATTATGGTACTTCACGTCGCTCGGGTTGAATCAACCTGTTCACGAGGATTTCAAACGCATGGCAGAACTGATCATCTTCGACGACGGCCGTGGGCAGATGGGTCCAATGGATGATCTCGTCCCGGTCTTTTCACTGCGGACAGGCGGCATTCGAACCTATGAACGCATCGAGCGAGCACTTGGTCAATTCGTCAGTGGCTGGTGGGTTGATGAGCGGCATGTGACGAGCTGGTCGGCCAGCAACACCCGTCCAGTCAACACGCTTCCAAGCGGGTCGCAACTGCTTTGTGTGAACGGCAGGTGGTCCGGATGTGGAAGCCTCCCGATCCCCTCTCCCGGACATGCTGTCGTCGATGAAGAGAACACGGTCCTCGCAGCCTGTCTGAATCCAGAGCAGGCGTCCCATTTTTTCGAACACAGAGATCTTCCAGAGGGTGTCGAATCCCAGTCGATTGCCGGTTTGCCGATCTATCGCAAGGCGTGGGATCTTCTGAACTGGCTTTCCGAGACCCTGGCAGACGATCTGGAGGCCGAACCTTTTTCACCGAATGCGGCTGATCGGGCCGAGTGTGCCGGCGAACATCCGGTGAGCATCGATGACTCGTCAGTCGTATTCCCTGGCGTCGTATTTGATACCCATGCGGGTCCCATCTTCATCGGTCCGGATGTGACCATTCGTCCCAACGCCGTACTGGTTGGTCCATGCTGGATCGCCAGAGGGAGTGTGATCTCGGAGGGCGCCGTCATCCGTGGCAATACCGTGGTTGGTCCCCATTGCAGAGTCGGTGGTGAGGTTGGTGCGTCGATCTTCCAGGGGTGGAGCAACAAGGTTCATGACGGCTATCTGGGCGACAGCCTGGTCGGCCAATGGGTCAATATCGGTGCTGGCACCGTGACGTCAAACCTGCTCAACACCTATGGAGAGATCTCGATGCGACTTGAACCGACGGCACCTCGTCAGAGGAGTGGTCGGATGTTCATGGGAACACTGTTTGGAGATCACGTGAAGACCGCCATCGGAACCCGATTGATGACTGGAACGGTTCTCGGGACAGGTTCGATGATCGCCACCAGTACGCCGCCTCCATCGATCGTCTCCAGATTTGCGTGGCTGACTGATGACGGTGAACGTCGTTACCGGTTGGACAAGTTCATTGACATGGTCCGACTCGTGATGGCCCGCCGAGATCAGGAACTGGCTGAAGCGGAGGAGGCTGTTCTCGTCGCCCTGCATCATTCGGTATCCGTGGACAGCTGAGGCCGGCCGCATGTCGGAAACCTTCTACATCATCGATGGGTACTCTCAGTTCTTCAGGGCCTACTACGCGCGCAGGCCCTATCAGACCTCGCCCGTGACTGGCGAACCGACCAAGATGGTCGCCGGATTTGCGGACATCCTGATGAGTCTCATTCGAAATCAGCAGCCGACCTGGCTGGCCGTTGCTCTGGATGTCTCGGGAGACAGCGGGACTTTCCGAAGCGAGATCGACGAGGAGTACAAGGCCAATCGTGAGGAAGCTCCGGATGACTTCGGTCCGCAGGTGGATCGTTGCTTCAAGATGCTCGAGCTCATGGATATTCCCTTGATCGGAGTTGAAGGTGTCGAAGCCGACGATGTGATTGCGACTCTGGCCCGTCGTTTTTCTGAAGACGATGGCGAGATCTCAGTCCGGATCATTTCAAGTGACAAGGATCTCACCCAGGTCCTCAATGATCGTGTGGAGCTGTTTGATCCCTCGAAGGGTGTCCGGACGCCAGATGATGTCTTCAAGTCGGAAGGTGTTCTGCCTGACCAGGTGATCGACATCCTGAGTCTCATGGGCGACAGTGTCGACAATATTCCCGGAGTCCCCGGTATCGGGCCGAAGACGGCCGCGAAACTGATTGGGCAGTACGGCAGCATCGAAGGGATCTTCGAGCATCTCGATGAGATGACGCCGAAGCGGCGTGAGAATCTGGAAGGGTCACTTGATCGCCTTCAGCTGAACAGGGATCTTGTCCGACTCAAAGATGATCTCGACTTTGCATTCGATCTCGAGGACGCTCGGATCAACGCGGCGGGAATGGACCTTCGTGGTCTCGATGCCTTCTGCCGTTCACAGGGGTTCACAAGACTGCCTGCTCAGCTGAAGGAGCTGGTTCAGGCTTCTCAAGGCGCAGAGGAGACCGAAGACTCCGGCGATCTCGAAGCGATGGGCACACTCTGGGCAACCGGGGATGCTGGAACCGACATTCGCCCTGCGGATCCATCGGCCGACTACACATGCATCTCCGATGCAGGATCACTCAAGCAGTTCGTCGAAACCATTCGCGAAGCAGGTCGTGTCAGCTTTGATGTCGAGACCACGGGCCTGGACGTCATGCGAGCCGAGCTTTGCGGTGTTTCACTGTCGTGCCGGGCGGGTACGGCGGTGTACATACCCGTCCGATCGCCAGATCCGAAGAGTCATCTCGATGAGCAGACAGTGGTCTCGCTCCTCAAGGATGTCATGGAAGATGAATCGATCGAGAAGATCGCGCACAACGCCAAGTTCGACATCAAGATGCTGCGAAGGGTTGGAATCGATGTGAAGGGTCCGATCAAGGACTCGATGATTGCGTCGTATGTCTCGGATTCATCTCGTTCACGTCACCGCATGGACGATCTCGCCTTGGGCATACTTGAGCTTGATTGCATTCCGATCAAGTCTCTGATCGGATCAGGATCGTCTCAGCGGACCTTTGATACGGTCGATCTTGAGAAGGCGGTTCCCTATGCCGCTGAAGATGCGGATATCACGTTGAGACTTTGGGATGCATTGTCGGATCAGGTGAAGCGCCAGGATCTCGAATCGCTTCTGAATGATCTGGAACTGCCTCTCGTTCCTGTCCTGGCAGACATGGAATTCAAGGGCATACGAGCTGATTCGAAGGAACTTGATCGACAGCGTGAGCGGCTTGAGTCAGCGCTTGATCGATTGCGAAGTGACATCCTTGAAGCCGCGCCGGGTCCCATGAATCCGGATTCCCCCAAGCAGCTTGCTGCGGCACTTTTCAATGATCCCGATGCGGATCCACCCGGCCTTGGACTGACGCCCATCAAGAAACGCAAGACCGGGCCATCCACGGATCAGGAAGTCCTCGAAAAACTTGATCGTGATCCCGGAGTCCAGACGCCCTTGCCCGGTCTCGTTCTGTCCTACCGTCAGCTGAGCAAGCTGGTCGGAACCTATCTCGTCTCCTTGAAGGAAGCGATCAACCCCGAAACCGGTCGTATTCATACGAAATTCAATCAGGTCGGCACGGCGACGGGGCGACTCAGTTCCAATGATCCGAACCTGCAGAATATTCCCATTCGTTCGGAAACAGGGCGGGAAATCAGGCGTGCATTCATTCCTGCTGATGGCTGTGTTCTGATCACGGCAGACTATTCACAGGTTGAGTTGCGTCTTCTGGCGCATCTTTCAGGTGACCAGGCCATGCAGGCCGCTTTTCATGAAGGCGAGGACATCCACCGAGCCGTTGCAGCCGAAGTATTCGGCATCGATCCGACGGCCGTCACGAAGGATCAGCGGGGGGCCGCCAAGATGGTCAATTTCGGCATCGTCTATGGGGTGACCCCGTACGGTCTCGCTCGAAGACTGGATCAGGACGTGGCCTGGGCTGCTGGCATCATCAATGATTACAAGAATCGATTCAAAGGGATCGATGAGTTCCTCGAGGCCTGTGTCGAAGAAGCGCAGCTCAATGGTTATGTCAAGACGATGTGCGGTCGCCGTCGTACGATCAATGACATCAATTCACCAAATGGGCAGACCCGTGCCATGGCGGAAAGACTCGCCATCAATTCGGTCGTACAGGGTAGCGCAGCAGATCTGATCAAGATCGCGATGATTGATGTACACAGAGATCTTCATCAAGTTGATGCCTCCGCATCGATGATGCTGCAGGTCCATGACGAGCTTGTGCTCGAAGCGCCCGAGTCCGTGGCAGAGAAGGCCCGGGATTTCCTGGTAACCAGGATGGAATCTGCGATGGAACTCGATGTTCCACTCGTTGTCGATGCCTCCATCTCTTCGAACTGGTTTGATGCCAAGTGATGACAGGCATCTGGACGGTTCTCATTCCAAGTGAAATCAAAGACTCGCCCCGCAGGATCAACCAAAGACCTGTGATGCTTCCATCTTCCTTCAATCGAGAATGACAATCTGCACACACTCCCGATCATTGGGATCAAGAGGAGCAACCGTCAGACGTCAGCGCTCGAATGGAGAGATAGCGAAGGTGCTGTTCATCAGTGGTAGAGGATGAGCAGGGCACTCGTGCTCCTTGGCATGGGAGTAGGGCCAAGTGTGTATGGCCCGGTGCCGGCGGGGCGAGTATTCAACGTTCTTTTGAACGAATCGAGAGAGGACTGTATCTGATGAACCATACACATGGTCTCCAGGCCGCTTGTCGCGGTCTCTTCTTCGTGGGGTTGGGAGCCGTGGGCGGGATCGTTTCAGTTGCGAGTGCGGGAGAGGACTACTGCACATACGAAGGCCCGGACATCATGACCCATAAGGTCGCTGATGCATTCGGCAGCTATGACCTGGATTACTACGGGCAACAGGATGGCATCCGTGGTTTCGCCATGGCGACTACGTCAGGAAATCCTGGTGACATGGTCGCTCAGTGGGCGCAATCTGGTGATGGTACGAAGTCACCTGTCATTGCTCAGAACATCTATCGACTTTGCGATGGACGATTTGAACAGATTGGCATGAGCTGGCTGAAGCACTCCTTCTGCGCCGTGAGCGAAGCCATGTGCGGCTGCCAAAGCACAAGCTGTGACACACTTGGTGTTGGATGCGGCGACACGTATTGGGCCAGTCTGAATGCTGATGCAGAAGCCCCTCGCTCAGAAATCAACCCGACGACAGGTGACTATCTGTATCCCTTCTTCCAGAGTCCATGTGGATCCAGCTCCATGCGAGGAAAGCTTCAGGTCGACAATGATGACCTCGAGCCATCCTTGAATGCCGGTTGCCACTTCTATCTGGAAGCTCAGTATGTTTCTGCGAATGCTGATCCAAGCTGGGGCCCAGATGAATATGACTATGGCAACCAGTACAACAATGTGAGCTACCGGGAAGTACGCTTCACATCCACCACCAGCAGCAACCCCCTGGGTGACACCAAGGTGATGCAAACCGCCTTGGAAGCCTGGGCATTTGAAGAGGGTGCTGAGATCGTTGACATCTGGACACCTGAAGAAAACGGCAATGTCGGCCTGATGCACGTGGCCTATCTGGTTTCAGACAATGGTGACGGTACATGGCACTACGAGATGGTTGTTCATAACCAGAACTCCCACCGCTCCGGTGGTTCTTTCAGCGTCCCGGTCGCTGATTGTGTTGAACTCGAAAACATCGAATTCGTCGATGTGGACTACCACTCATGCGAACTCGTTCAAGAGACTGATTGGTCCGTCGAACGAGCCAATGGGATGATCACCTGGTACACCACGCCTCATCAAGTCGACGACGCAACAGGCTTTGCCTTTGGCAACGCCATCCGTTGGGGAACTGCATACACCTTCCGCTTCGATGCGAACTATCCGCCATCAGAAGCCAATGCTGTTCTGGGCCTCTGGCGACCCGGTCCCGATGGTGATGAACTGGAAGTCGGCCTCATGGCCCCNGTTCCAGACTGCACCGGCGACTGCCCGGGCGACCTCAACGGTGACTCCGAAGTCAATGTGAAAGACATTCTGACGATCCTGGCAGGTTACGGAATCGATGATTCCGGTGACGTCGATGGTGATGGTGACAGCGATGTTGAGGATCTCTTGTTCGTGATCGGTGAGTTCGGCAACAGCTGCTGAATCCACTTTCATGACAGGTTCTTTTTCCGGGGCGGTGGTTCATCCATCGCCCCGGTTTTCATCAGTTCCGAAAAAGAAAAACAATTCTGAACCGGCCCTTGCCTTGTTGCAGGATGGTGGTACACCTGAAGTGGCTCCGGGATCATCCGGATCTCATGAGGGGCCGAATGCCAGTCATTACCACGCCACGTCAAACCACATCGATGAGGGGAGATCTGGCGATGAGCCTGTCCTGAAGGTTTTTCTGTTCACCTCCAGACAGGTTCAGGCGACGAGCCAGGGTGATGGGAGGAAGAGAAGGGGCCCGCCACCGATTGGTGGCGGGCACTCCTGCTTTTGGAGATTGTGCCGCCCTGACTGATCAGTTGGAGGGCGTGGCGAGGCTTTTCAGGGCGACATCCGGCATCGCAATCGGAAGACCGGATTCGATCACGACCGACCGTTGGGCTCCGGTGAGCTGCATCCAGTCGGTCATATGACCTGCCATGATCTCGAGTTGTCGTGGCTGCTCATTCACGAGGTCGTGTGTTTCCCCGGGATCCTGCTTCAGGTCATAGAGTTCGAATCTCGGACCATCATGAAAGTAGATCAGTTTCCAGGAGCCTCTTCGGATCGACGTGAAGGGCTCGATGCCGGGTCCACTGGCACCCCATTGATGCGGTTGATGCCACCCGATGGTGCGTTCTGGAATCGACTGGCCTGAAAAGACAGGATTCAGATCAATGCCGTCCAACAGTGAATCAGATGAAGGACGTGTACCAGTCGCCTCGAGAATCGTGGGAAAGAGATCCTGTGTGATGATGGGAACATCCGATCGTCCACCTTCAGGGACATGTCCCTTCCATGCGATGACTGTCGGAACGCGAGTTCCACCTTCGTAAGCGGATCCCTTGCCGCTTCTCAGAGGTGCATTGTGAACATGAGGAGGGCCTCCTCGAGCATGCGCCGAGAGTCCACCATTGTCCGAGGTGAAGACGATCATGGTGTCGTCCTGAAGGCCCATCGCTTCGATTCGATCGAGGATGTGGCCGAGCGCTTCGTCGTAGCTTTCGATCATGGTCGCATAGGCCGCTTCACGGGAATCCATGGTGGCATATCGATCGAGGTGCTTCTCGTTGGCCATGATTGGTGTATGGACCGCATAGGGTGAGAAGTTCAGGTAGAACGGTCGACCCTCCTCAACGGAACGCTCGATCTCGGACACGGCTTCCCTGGTCAATGCCTCCGTGAGATAGATCTCTTCACCGTGATACTGTTCGAGTCCCGGGACATCCCAAACGGAGGGTTCGTCCCGACCGGTGCGACCGCGACGACTGAAGTCGTGCTTGCCAAGGAATGAAGCGGGCGCACCCGATGCATGGCCTGCGATGTTGATTTCAAATCCGAGGTTCAGCGGATCAGCACCAAGTGTGTCATGGGCTCCAAAGTGTGCTTTGCCCACGTGGATCGTCCGGTAGCCACGATCCTGAAGTCGCTTCGGGAGGGTGTTCATGCCCTCCTGGAGTCCATTGAGATTCCAGGAGGGCGGACGGAGTCGTGGATGCTTCTTGGAGGTGTCCTGATCCCTGTGGAGTGTCCAGTAGGTGATCTGGGTACGTGCCGGGGCCTGTCCCGTGAGGAGACTCGTTCTTGTCGGCGTACAGACCGGGCCAGCGGCATAGGCATTCGTGAAGGTGGTTCCCGCAGCCGCCAGCCTCTCGAGGTTTGGAGTCCAATATCTGGCGTTGAAGGGGGTTGTGACCTCGTGAAGGGGGACGGAAGTATCCTGCCAGCCGAGGTCATCGACCATGAACACGACCACATTCAGAGGCCTGGGAGCGGTCAGGAGCGAGGTCAGCAGCAGGGGGATGATCATGGCCACACCATACTCTCGACCTCGGGCCTCCGGCATCCGCAGGGGCCCATGATGTGGCTTTGGAATCCATCGATCTTGACCCTTTCGGGGGGCCTGATACACTTTCCCATTCCGATTGGGGCGGTAGCTCAATTGGTTAGAGTCCTGGACTGTCGATCCAGTGGTTGCGGGTTCGAGTCCCGTCCGCCTCGTTCAGAAACGGCCTTGGCATCTTGCCTGGGCCGTTTTTCGTTTTTGGCAGGACCCCCTGTATTCTCTCTCCTGTGAATAGAACACGAGAACGTCGCTCTGGTCCTCTCTGGTTGTTGGCAGCGTGTCTGCTGCTTCCACTGACGGCCTGTGTGCAGACTCCGAAATCGCTTTTCAATGGTCATGATCTTGAGGGGTGGTCGAAGGTCGGTGGCGATGCGACCTTCGATGTGGATGATGACTGCATCGTCGGCATTCATGGTCCAGGTCCCAATACGTTTCTCCGCACGGATGATGTGTATTCGGATTTCGATCTGTCTCTCGAATTCAGATGGGATGAGCCAGGCAATTCGGGTATCCAGTTCCGATCCCGTCAGAGACCGGATGATGGAATCGTTGAGGGGTATCAATGCGAACTCGATCCGTCAGAACGAAGCTGGACCTGTGGCCTGTATCACGAGGGCTCCAGAGGCTGGCTTGTTCCATTGGAGGACTTGCCTGAGTCGCAGGCCGCTCGTCGACTGGATGGCTGGAACCGGATCCGAATACGGGCTGAAGGGCCGCGGATCCGCACATGGCTCAATGGCGTGCCCTGTGTCGATCTGCTCGACAGCGATGGCGAACGTTCGGGGTTTGTCGCATTGCAGGTTCATTCCGGTGGTCAAGGTCGGATGCGATGGAGAAACATCCAGCTGACCGAGCTCATGGATTGAGCGGCGTTTTCAGCTCACTTCTTGGCCATTCGGCACGGGTCGTTCCACGGAGAGCAGTACGATTCGGCCTGCTTCATCCGGTGTCCCGAGGACCAGGCATTGTGAATTCACAGGACCCACCTGTCGTTCTCCCAGATTGACGGCTGCGATGACCTGTCGGCCGATGAGATTCTCCGGACGATAGTGATCCGTGATTCTCGCCGAGGATTTGAGTATTCCGATCTTCTCACCGAAGTCGATGCGGAGGATCCATGCGGGGATCCGTGCCTCTGGAAAATCAATGACCTCGATGATGGTCCCGATGCGCATATCCAGCGAAGCGAATTGATCGAATGCAATGGTGTCCCGGATGGTCATGGTGCGCCCACTCGTCTGGCTGACATCTGCACGATCGGAACAAGAGTTCCATTCTCGCCTGTTCGGTACTGGGTCCATCGATGGGATTGCGTCGTGATGTCCGACAGACTGTAGCGCGTGATCAACGGCTCGTTGCTCACTGGATCCGTCGTCTTCATGGTGAAATTCAGGCTTCGGCTCTTCTCATCCCAGGTCCCTCTGCCGTTGGAAGGCAGTGGCCAACCGCTGGAATACACTTCGATTCCATAGTCCTTCCGGATCGGGTCCCAGCTGATGATGTAGAGGTCGGCAATGGTCTCACCAGGGATGCTGTACTGGAGGCGGCAGTGGAGGCATCGATTCCCAAGGATCCAGCGATTGTCCGAGATCATCTCCAGTCTGGAGATCGGACCATGCTTCCAGGATTGAACGGTCGCTTCGATGGCCCACTCCCCGGAAACGGCATCCAGCCGTTCAAGTGGAGTCCGGTCACGATCCAGTTCGATGAGGGCGTCGCCCATCGCGAGAAAATCAGTTTCCGATTCGGGCAGATTGGCCCCGTAAACAGGTTGTGACTGGCTTCCTCGATGGTGACATCCGCAGTTGAAGATCAGGAACAGCCCGATCGCCATCATCAACCCCAGATACTTTGGTTCCTTGACTGCGAACATGGCATGGCATGCTATCAGCCCGAAGGCAGGCATCCTTGATCCAAACTAAAATGGGACTGTTCCGCCGATACGCATTCACGGGAGGCGATCCATGCGCAAGTTCGGAAAAATCTCGGCCATTGTGGCATGCAGCCTTCTGGCCCTGATCATCATTCTGTACCTCTCCGTGGATCTCATCGCGCGGTATGCCCTTCACCGGGCCGGAACGGATCTCATGGGTGTGGAGACGACAGCGAGCTCGGTGGATCTCGGCATCATTCGAAACTCCACGACGATTACGGATCTGACGATCGACAATCCCGAGGGTTTCAGACAGCCGAGACTTCTTGAAGTCAAGAACATGTACATCGAAGGAAGGCTCGGCACGTTCGTATCCTCCAATATCCAGATTCCGCTGGTCAGCCTTGACGGTTTCACCATCGACCTGGAGCAGATCGGTGATCGGATCAATGTTTCGGAAGTCGTCAGCAACATTTCCAAGGAAGTGGATGAACCGGATGACAGTGGAGGGGACATCACGCTGAACATCGCGCGACTTGAGATCAAGGACATCACACTGACTGCAGAAGGCAAGATCGTGAGCATTGCCGGAGGCAAGCTCGATGCCACGCTGCCCAAGATCGAGCTGGCGGATGTCGGAACAGAATCGGATCCCGACAAGCTGCTGGCACATGTCATCGGAATCATGGTCAAGATCGTGCTCAACCACATTGCAAGCAATCCGATCAAGGGGCTCTCGAATGCCGCCCTCGGCCAGATCGGCAACGCCATCGAGAGCATCCCGGGTTTGAAGCAGGTGGGGCTCGGCAAGCCCATCGCGGATGCCGTCAGGGGGGTCGGAGAGGGCGCTGCAGGTGCCATCAATGGGATCGGAGATGTGATCCGCGGAGCGACGGGAGGTAAGGCCAAATCCGATGGCAGTTCCAAGGGGGCAGCTGGATCTGACGAGCAGCAGCCTTAGCCAGAGGAGGCCTCCAGGGCCCGCTCAGTGCCCATCAAGCCCACTCAATCGCTCCTGGGAGTGCCTGGAGCGGGATTGGTTTTTCTCTTCAAACCTTGTTTTTTTGCCCTTGAAGCGGATCTTATGGGCATTAGAATCAACCTTGATCCGCTGTGGAAGGCGGATCGTGTCGCGATCATTACTCGTGACAGGAGGAGAGAGAACTATGCGTGTTATTACTACGACAACCCTTTTGCTTTTTGCCCTTCAGGCAACAGCTCAAGCTGGTTACGTGAGCGAGTACACCGATGCAGCTGGTGACATTCCCGTAGAGAACGCGAATCTCGACATCGTTTCTGCAATGGTCAGCCATACCGACTCGAGCCTCACGATCTCGATGACGGTTGCAGACCTGAATGCCGACTGGGGCAAGTACATGGTTCTCATCGACACCGGCATCCTGGGTGGTGATCACTCGAATCCTTGGGGCCGAGACATCACCTACGGCGATGGGATCAATGTCGACTTTGCACTTGGCTCCTGGCTCGATAACGGTGGCGGTACCACTGGTCTGATGAGCTGGGATTCCATGGGCGGCTGGGGTTATTTCTACGATGTCGAGCAGTCAATCGACTGGGACAATGACACCGTGAGCTGGACCATCGATGCAGGTGGGTTTTTTGAGTTCTACGTCAATTCAAGTGAAGGTTACGGTGGCTTCGAGTTCGACATCGTCTCCACCGGCGGTGGTGATAACGATCCCGCAATCGACTTCATGGGCGGTGAAGGTATTCAGGGAGGTTGGGGCAATGGCTCAACCATGACCGACATGTTCACCTACACCCTTCCAGCACCCGGCGCGTTGGCCCTTCTTGGCTTGGCTGGACTGGCTGGACGTAGTCGTCGTCGACACTGATCCACACGACCAACGTATTGAACTTCACAGCCCCGCTGATTTCAGCGGGGCTGTTCATTTGTAGGACTGCGGGTCTGCGGTGGCAGGGTCCTGTGAGGATGCATGAGGTATCCTGCGGGTCTTATGGATCTCACAAGCCTTTTCGTCATGTCCCTGATCTCCCTGCTGGTCATCACGGATCCTTTCGGGATGGTGGCCGTCTTCCTGTCGTTGACGGAGGGTGACGACCCCAAATGGAAACACAAACAGGCTTTGAGATGCGGCATCAAGGTCTTCTTCATGTTGATGATCTTCTTTGCTGGCGGTGTCTGGATCCTCAAGATCTTCGGCTTCTCGGTGGAGGCGGTTGATATTGGTGGTGGGCTGGTCATTGGTGTCATGGGCTGGCAGTTCATGCATCCCAAGGACAAGCGAAAGGTCACGCCGGCGGAGCATGCGGAAGGAAAAGCCAAGAAGGATGTCTCATTCATTCCGCTCACGATGCCCATCATCGCGGGCCCCGGTGCGATTTCCGTGGTGCTTTCCTTCGCATCAAAGATCGAGAAGGAGAAAGGCGGCTGGGAGGAATGGCTCACGATCGGTCTGGTGATTCTTTGCATCTCCATTCTGACTTGGTTGTGTTTTCGCTTTTCCGAATATCTGCTTCGTCTCATGGGACATGGTGGTCTCAATTCCTTGACGAGGATCATGGGCTTCATCCTGATCTGCATTGCGACTCAGATGATCATCTCTGGTATCGGTGGTGCCATCGACAAGCATGCTGCGAAGGAACATGCCAAGTCGGCAACCGTCTCCATGGGACTCATCGCGCCTGATCCGGCCATGCGAGCGCATGTTCGTGAACTCTGAACAAGCTTTGCCGAGTTGGCACTTCTGGATTGATCGAGGAGGGACGTTCACCGATATCGTCGCCTGGCACAAGGCCTCCTCGGAACTGCTGACCGCCAAAGTCCGATCGGAGGATCCCGGTCGAAGAGAGGACGCCAGTCTCGCCGCTATTCGTGCCGTTCTCGGACTGGACGATTCGGCAGATCTCCGCTCATTGGGTGCCGTCTCGATCCGCATGGGTACGACGGTGGCAACGAATGCGTTGTTGACACGAAGTGGTGTGCGAACGGCCGCGGTTCTGACCAAAGGATTGGGTGATCTGCTCATCCTCGGTGACCAGTCGCGACCTCGACTCTTCGAGCTCGATATCTCACGACCACCGCCGACCTGGGATCTTGTCATCGAGGCCGATGAGCGGATCGCTGTCGATGGCCAGGTGCTCAGGCCGCTTGATGAAGATCAGCTTTACCGAGATCTCGCATCTGCTCGTGAAGCGGGCGTGGAAGCCTGCGCGGTTGCCTTGATGCATGGCTGGACATTCCAACAACATGAGCAGCGAGTCGTCGAAGTCGCTCGTGAAGTCGGTTTCAAGGAAGTCGTCTCCAGTCATGAAGTCTGTCCGCTGCAGGGTCTTCTTGGACGGTCTCATACGACGGTTGTCGATGCTTCCCTGACACCGACTCTTCAGGATTCAATCAGGGCGATGCGAGCGACCATGCCGGAGGCGACTCTGGAGTTCATGCAGAGCAGCGGTGGATTGACCGCCGCCGAAGGGTTCAGGGGTTCCAGAGCGATTCTTTCCGGGCCAGCCGGCGGCATTGTGGGTGCGGTTGCTGTCGCGGGATCGATGGGCAACATCATCACATTCGACATGGGTGGTACTTCAACCGACGTGGCCTGGCATGACGGAACGTTTCATCGCAGATGGGATTCGAAAGTCGATGGGATCCCTCTGAGGGTACCCATGCTGGATATCCACACGATTGCCGCCGGTGGCGGTTCCATATGCCGCTTCGATGGTCAGCGACTACGCGTCGGTCCAGAAAGCAGCGGTGCTCAGCCCGGACCAGCCTGTTACCGGGGTGGTGGGCCGGCGACCGTGACGGATTGTCATGTGGTGCTGGGCCGTCTGGATGCGGATCTGCTTCCAGCTGTCTTCGGGCCTGACCGAAACCAATCAATCGATCCGGATGCCTCTCGGGCATCATTCTCTGCGATGGCAGAGCAGGTCCGTGCATCCGGTCGATCGCCGATGAGTATCGAACAGCTTGCGGAAGGCTGTTTGCGGATCGCTGTGGAACGCATGGCCGGAGCGGTCAGAAAGATATCGATCGAACAGGGCCGTTCTCTGGATGGCGTGACACTCGTTTCCTTCGGGGGTGCCGGTGGTCAGACGGCATGCCTCGTAGCCGAGGCACTTGGGATCCGGCGTGTCCTGGTCCATCCACATGCCGGCGTTCTTTCGGCACTGGGAATCGGACTGGCGACACCATCGCTTTCCACGGAGCGCACGGTGTCCTGTGCGATTGATTCGGATGAGATCCTCACGAGCTTCAAAGACATGGAGTCGGCACTTCATGAATCGCTTGTGCAGGAGGGCGTTTCAGCGGAGGAAGCGAGTGTTCACCGTCTTGTCCACATGAAGGTGGCTGGCTGGGATGGGAGTATTCCGGTCGAAGCAGGCGATCCTCACACCATGAGAGAGACCTTCCTTGAGCGGGCTCGGCGTCGCTATGGACTGGATCTCAAGGAGGAAACGCTTGTGGTCGCCATGCTGGAGGTCCGAATCAGCATCACCACCCGGAAGGAGGTGCCCGGGTTCACGCCGATGGGAGATGTCATGCCCGAACCGGACCGTTTCGTGAAGACCCTGTTCAAGGGTCAATGTCACGAAACCGGTATCTGGAATCGCAAGGACATGCCGAGCAGTACGACGCTTGAGGGGCCTGCGATCATTTCAGAGGAGGGTGCGACCACCATTGTTGAACCCGGATGGTCCTTGTCATGTCGGGAGGATGGCTGCTTCCTGCTGGAACATGTCCATCAGGAAGACCACGATCAGGATCATCAAGACCATCATGTCGATCCGGTTCTGCTCGAGGTGTTCGGTCATCGATTCATGGCCATTGCGGATGAGATGGGTGCCATGCTGCGGCGGACGGCCCATTCGGTGAACATCAAGGAGCGGCTGGACTTCTCATGTGCCATCTTCGACCAGTCCGGACATCTGGTCGCCAATGGGCCTCACATGCCGGTCCATCTGGGCTCGATGGACCACAGCGTTCAATCGGTGCTTGCCGCCCATCGTGATGATCTCAAGCCGGGCGATGCATGGCTCCTGAATGATCCGTATCACGGCGGAACCCATCTGCCGGATCTCACGGTGGTCACGCCGATGTTCTCGGAGAGTACCGGGTCGCTTCAATTCCTTGTTGCCAGTCGAGGTCATCACGCGGACATTGGCGGTATCACGCCTGGTTCGATGCCGGCGACGTCCTGCTCGCTCGAACAGGAGGGTGTCATCATCCAGCCGATTCGGATCGTGCGTGATGGCATGCTTGATGAAGCGCTGGTCCGTGGACATCTGACCAGCGGGCCATGGCCAGCACGCAATCCCGATCAGAACATGGCTGATCTGAGAGCGCAGTTGGCTGCTAACACTCGAGGTGTCGAGGAACTCCGGAGACTTGTCCTTGAGTTCGGCCTTCCGACGGTTCAGGCCTACATGAAGCACGTGATGGACAACGGTGAATCCTGTGTGCGTTCATTGCTTCCGAAAATCAAACCCAATTCAATCGAAGTCCCCATGGACAACGGAAGTCTCATTCGTCTTCAGCTCCGTCTTGAAGGCGGCCGTATGGTCTTCGATTTTTCGGGCACATCAGATCAATGTGACACCAATTTCAATGCGCCGCCGGCAGTGTCACGTGCGGCCGTTCTGTATGTGCTTCGTTGCCTGATTGATGATGACATCCCGTTGAATGAAGGGTGTCTGCGTCCCGTTGACATCATCATTCCGGAAGGTTCGCTCTTGAATCCGAACTCACCAGCTGCGGTCGTCGCAGGGAATGTCGAGACCAGTCAGTGCGTAGTCGACGCGATCCTTGGAACAGTCCGGGCCCAGGCGGCTTCCCAGGGGACCATGAACAACCTGACCTTCGGGAACGATCACTATCAGTACTACGAGACGCTCTGTGGTGGAACCGGTGCCGGCCCGGGATTCGATGGAACGGATGCGATTCATTCCCATATGACGAATTCCCGATTGACTGATCCGGAGATCCTCGAAGCCCGCTATCCCGTCAGGCTGGAACGCTTCGCCATCCGTCGAGGTTCCGAAGGCAAGGGCCGTTTCAAGGGTGGCTGTGGAGCGATTCGGGAGATCAGGTTTCTCCAAGCCATGACAGTCACTTTGCTGGCGGGCCGCAGACGCTTTGTTCCCTATGGACTCGAAGGGGGCGAGGAGGCTGCTGGTGGACTTCAGTGTGTTCTGCGATCAAACGGTGGACGAGAAGACCTCGAGGCTTCAGCGAGTGTGGAGGTATTCGAGGGGGATCGCTTCCTCTTGACGACACCCGGCGGTGGCGGTTTTGGTCGATCATCCTGATGACTGATCAATGAAAACCGCCCGGCTCCTGGGAGCCGGGCGGTTGGAATCGAACAGATCCGAGCAGTCGGGATCAGCAGCCGCCGTAATCGGCGAGGATCTGCAGGAGATCGTTGACATCGATGTCGCCATCGTTGTCCACATCGCCCTGACCCGATCCGCCGTAGTTGCCCAGAGCGATCAGAATATCGTCGACGTCAACGTCATTGTCGCCGTCAACATCGCCTGCGCAGCCACCGTCGCATTCATCGGGGACGCCGTTGCCATCGCTGTCCTGGCTCGTGCCGTTGGCGATGTCGCAGGTATCCGAGACGCCGTTGCTGTTGCAGTCCTCGGCGGCTTCGTAGGTGAAGCTGTGGGAGACGGCCTCCTGGAACGTGTTCTCCAGAGCGTCCCGGCCTTGGATCAGGGCGTCAATGGAGATCTCGGAATCCAGCTCGAAGGCGGTCAGTCGTGCAATGAGCACGCCGTACTGACTGGAGCAGTCCTGCGAGATGAACGGGACGGCTTCACCCTGCGAGTCGGTCGGCAATACGTACCAGGTACCGTTGTCGACAGCGAGCGTGCCACCATTCTCGAAGGTGGTCCAGTTGACACCGACATCGCCGAGGTTGTTGGCATCGAATGGATTGCCGGTCTGGTCAAGGGCACCGATCGTGACACGGCTGTCCCATTCCAGGTCCGGAACGAATGAGTAGAAGTTGGGGTTGATGCCCACGGAGGTGGGGCCACCGTTGGGATCCTGATAGAACCCGTCGGTGCTGGTAAGCAGCTTCTCCTGGATGCTGTTGCCGGCCACCGCATCGACACGGTTGCCCTCACCGACAGCTGCGTAGATGTCGACGGTCCAGTTGTCCTGGCTTACTGAGAGCAGGTTCGTACCGACGATCACGTGGTGGAACTCGACGTTTCCGCCACTGCTGTCGCAGTTGACGAATCCACAGTCGGTGTTGTCACCCTGGTAATCACCGCCAGCGGCGGAGCATTCGGTGGAGGTGTAATCGTCATTGCACGTGAGCGAGCTGATGCAGCAGGCGCCGGTCGGCTCGGGCTGTGGGCAGTTGAAGCTCGAGCAGCTCGTGCCAGCACCTTCCCAGCTACCACCTGCGGTGGAGCACTGGTTGCTGGTGTAGTTCTGGCAACTGCCGTCTGTGAAGCAGCATGCACCCGGTGTGATGTCGGTGCAGTCGACTTCAGAGCAGTTGACGTCGGGCTGCCAGACACCGCCGGAATTGTTGCAGGTGCTCTCGGGAACGTTGTAGCAGCCACCCTGAAGACAGCAGACACCACCGGTTCCATTTGGATTGAACGTGTTGACCGAAATGGCACCGGTTCCGTTTGGATCGAGATAGGTGGACATCTGACCCCATGATGAAGACATGGAACGTCCGTAATAGTCGTCATCGTCGTTCGTGCAGAAGGAATTACCGCAGCAGAGTGATCCGACGATCTGATGGTTGCTGTTGAACAGTGGTGAACCTGATGAGCCGAAGTAGGTTCGCCCTTCATCCCAGTTGACGCCCCAGTAGGGGCCGGTCGCATAGACATTCTGAACAGAGGAGATGCGCTTCTCCGCCGAGTTGGGATGGTGAATACTGACGCCCAGTCCAGGTGAGGAGCTCGAGCGGCTCCAGCCGGCATAGGTGACTCCGTAGGATGGATTCGGGTCTGCATTGAGTCGAATCAGTGTGAAGTCGGTATTGCTGTTGCCTGCGAGGTAGGTGGAACCAGTGGTGTACTGATTGAAATTGCCATTGCCATTGTTGCCACTGGCGCTGCCTTCTCGACAGAAGGAATTCTCGTGATTCCAGTAGACAACGACGGACTGGTCGTTCCCAGTGGAAATACCGCAGTGATCGGCCGTGAAGAAGTAGGGCGTTTCATCGTTCGCGGTGTTGTTGATCATGCTGCCGGAGCAGGTCAACGCACCATTGATGGTGTAGAGCGCAATGGCTGGAATCTCTTCTTGCCATTCGTCACCAAGTGGGCACTCGACATCGATGTTGCAGCTCTCGGAGCTGCCACGGGTTTCATCGACGCCAAATCCCCGGTAGCCGGAATTGATCTTGGTCAGCGTGGTGTTTTCGATCAGTTCATCTCGCTCATCCTCGTCCACGGAGATCTCGATGATCACGGTGTCCGAGAAGACGATCGCCGACCAGAACTCACCATCATGGATGTTCTCGGCGGGGGTGATCGGGTTGAGGATGTATCGACCGTCACTGGAGGCGATCCAGGCTTCTCCTGAGGGTGGCAGATGCCAGTCCTCGAAGGCGACGTTGAGGTGCTTGGAACCTGGTGAGTTGACGATCACGCGCCAGAGCTTGCGGCCATTGGGCATCGTTTCCCATGTGCCATGCGTGAGAGGGGTTACGGAGACGTCATTGGGGACTGCGACACGCATGGGTCCGCCCTTGATGTCCGTAAGATCGTCTTCGGCCCAGAGGCGGTCATAGTTCGGTCCCGGGACCGAGATGCCTCCAATGGCTTCAAGAGGCAGTTGCCGTCCATCGAAGGAGGCCGGGCCTGCAAGGGCCGTTGCGGCGCAAATGATTGTGGAAAAGGCGGTTATGGCACCAAAGGCTACCGCGCCGGTGGGTGATGTTCTGTTTGTCATGGGTCCTCTCTCTGTCACGCAAGGGGTTCGCCCCCCGAATCGATGATTCAGTCTATTTCAAGATTCGGCTGAGACGAAGCAAGGATTCATCGAAAACCGCGTTTGTGACAGCTTTCAACGCCTTTTTGATCTTCACGCCCCTCATTGGCCTCTGGGGCAGGTTGGCAGAGGTCGAACGAAAAAAAAGCCCGGCTCCTGGGAGCCGGGCGGTTGGAATCGAACNNNTNCGAGCNGTCGGGATCAGCAGCCGCCGTAATCGGCGAGGATCTGCAGGAGATCGTTGACATCGACGTCGCCATCGTTGTCCACATCGCCCTCACCCGAGCCTCCGTAGTTGGCAAGGGCTGCCAGAACGTCATTGACATCGACGTCACCGTCGCCGTCAACATCACCAGGGCAGCCACTGTCACACTCGTCCGGGATGCCGTTGCCATCGCTGTCCTGGCTCGTGCCGTTGGCGATGTCGCAGGTATCCGAGATACCGTTGTCGTTGCAGTCCTCGACAGCTTCATAGGTGAAGCTGTGGGAGACGGCTTCCTGGAAGGTATTGCCAAGGGAGTCACGGCCCTGGATCAGGGCATCGATCGAGATCTCGGCGTCCAGTTCGAAGGCGGTCAGCCGGGCAATCAGCACGCCGTACTTGCTGGAGCAGTCCTGTTCGATGAACGGGACGGCATCACCCTGCGAGTCGGTCGGGAGCACATACCAGGTGCCGTTGTCCGCTGCGAGCGTGCCGCCATTCTCGAAGGTGGTCCAGTTGATGCCGACGTCACCNAGGTTGTTGGCATCGAACGGATTGCCGGTCTGGTCGAGGGCACCGATCGTGACACGGCTGTCCCATTCCAGGTCCGGAACGAACGAGTAGAAATTGGGGTTGATGCTCACGGAAGTGGGGCCACCGTTTGGATCCTGATAGAACCCGTAGGTACTGGTAAGCAGCTTCTCCTGGATGCTGTTGCCGGCTACCGCATCGACGCGGTTGCCAGGTCCTACCGACGCGTAGATGTCGACGGTCCAGTTGTCCTGATCCACGGAGAGCAGGTTGGTGCCGACGATCGCGTGGAAGAACTCGACGCTGCCACCACTGGTATCACAGTTGACGAAGGCACAGTCGGTGTTGTCACCCTGGTAGTCGCCGCCAGCAGCGGAACACTCGGCGGATGTGTAATTGTCGTTGCAGGTGAGTGAGCTGATGCAGCAGGCGCCGGTCGGCTCGGGCTGTGGGCAGTTGACACTGCCGCAGCTGGTACCTTCGCCCTGCCAGGTGCCGTCGGCAGCTGCGCACTGGTCACTGGTCTGGTTGCCGGAGCAACTGCCATCAGCGAGACAGCAGGCGCCGACGGGTTCCGGATCGCTGCAGTCGACCGATGCACAGGTTTCGTCCGGTTGCCATGTACCACCTGCGTTGGTGCAAGTGCTCTCAGGCACGTTGTAGCAGCCACCCTGGAGGCAGCAGACGCCACCGTTTCCGGCGCCTGATCCGAGGGTTTCGATGAACTGTTCACCGGTTCCGGCGGAATCAAGCCAGTTGCCAAGGCCTGAGTTCCAGGAACTCGAAAGCTTTCCGTAGACGTCGTATTCGTTGTTGTTGCAGGCAGCGAGGCCACCAAACAACTGGCCGACAACTCGGTGATCAGGGCTGAAGATGGGAGAACCTGATGAACCAGGCTCCGTTGTTCCTCCATCCCAGTCGTTGACTCTCCAGTAGCTGCCCTGTGAACTGAGTGGGTCATTCTCGAACGAGATGCGCTTCTCCTCGAGATTCGGATGATGGATACCAATTCCCTCCTGTGGCGTGACCGTCCTGCGATCCCAGCCGCAGTAGCCGACGTTGTAGTTCGGATTCGGGGAATTGTTCAGTTCGACAAGCGTGAAGTCACTGTTGCTGCTGCCGGCTCGGAAGACGGCGCCACCAGTCGTGGCTTGATTGAGATTGCCGTTGCCATTGCCACCACTGTCTCCACTGTTGGGTACACGACAGTAGGAGTTCTGGTAGTTCCAGTAGACGACCATGCTCTGATCGTTGCCGGTGTTGAGCCCACAGTGATCAGCTGTCAGGAAGAAGGGTGTTTCATCCTGCGCCGTGTTGTTGAGCATGCTTCCCGTACATGCGAGGAATCCGCTGTACGCGTAGAGACCGACACAGGCGATCTCGGCCTGCCACGGATCGCCTTCCGGACAGACCACATCGATGTTGCAGGATCCGGAGCGATCGGCTCCGTAGAGCTTGGCGGCACCAAAGCCTCGATAACCGATATTCACGCTGGTCAGTGCAATGCCATTCTCGACGGCCTCGCGGTCTTCGTCGTCGCAAGTGATGGAAATCAGGATGTCATCACCTGTGATCACGGGCAACCAAAGCTCACCATGGTTCTGGTTGTCGAGCGCCGTATAGGGGCCCAACGAGTTCGTTCCATCCATGCTGTCGAGAGTCAATACACCGCTTGTGGGCATGTTCCATTCCTCGAAGCCGAGGTTGATGTGAGGAACACCTTTGCTGCCGACACGAAGCTGCCACCGCAGTCGTCCTTCAATGGTTCGATCCCAGATTCCGCTGTTCACAGGTGTAATGAGAGTCGCATTGGGGACGGCAAATCGCATTGGAAGGCCGTCCAGATCTCTGCGGATGTCATCCTGTTCGAGGAAGGCGTAATCCGGTGTCGGGAATTCGATGACGGGAACGATGAGTCCGGATACACCGGCAGGGTCATTCTTCGCCATGGCTGACTGTGGGAACATGCAGGCCAGGAAAGCAGCGATGGCTCCAAGCGCCACGACGCTGGTGGATGGTGAATGTGATTTCATGGGTCCTCTCTCTATCACGCAACGAATTGGTATCGCCTTCAAACGGCCATTCAGTCTAGTTCAGGAATGGAGTCGTACGAAGGAATGATTCTCCGAAATCGCGATTCAGGAGCCCGAAAAGACTCTTTTTCGCCATTTGATGGACATCTCATCGGGTCGCACCAATCTGGGGCTGTTCAGCCGGTCTCAGTCGGACGCATCGATCTGAGCCTGGCAGTTGGCAATGAACTGCTCCACGGCAGCGTCGTCACCGATGCCCATGACCATGAATCTGCTGCCGAGTTCGGATTGGACCCTTGGGGCTGATACGAGCAGGTCATTGACGAACACCGCGACGGGCTGCTGGACGTGGCCGGATGTGAACCGGGAGATTCTTGCAGTACCTGCAGCATCGAATTCGATCATCGCCGCAGGTCTTCCGAGATTGTCCTTGACGATCCAGGCTTTCTCGATGTCCGACATTGTGACGATGGGACTTGGCTGGACCCAGATGTCGTAACCGTTCGCGAGGGAATAGTGGGTCAGGCCCTGGACCTGGTGATCCCATGCGGGCTTGACGGAGAAAGCATCACCTGGACTGGATGCCTGGCAGCCTGTCAGGACAACTGTGATCAGAATGCCGACCATGAATCGTAAAGGCATGTTTGTTCTCCAGATGCGATTGCCAGATCAAATCGGATGTTCGGCGTCTTCCTGACCGGTCCATGTCTTCAGATCTCAAGACACTGGATTGTCTGCAAGAACAGCAGGATTCAAGGTACAGGTTCCCGTGAGGGTTGCTGTGGCGAGCACATGCCCATCGATTGCAGCNATGACATCTTCGGAACGAAACGTGTCACCTTGAATCGGGCAGCGTTCGATGTCGAGGGCATGAAGGATGAAGTGATAGTTGTGCAGCCGCTCATCATTCCAGGGAGGGCATGGGCCGTCATATCCGTGGTAGTCACCTTCCATGTCGGGGTCGCCTGCAAACCAGTCCGTGTAGTTGGTGATGCCCTGTCTTGATCCAGCAGGTCCGGGCGGATTGGATTTGCCTCTGGCCGTGACGGAGTCACTGCAGGCCGCTTCATCGATTTCATGACAGTCCGCCGGGATGTCAATCATCACCCAGTGGCAGAATTCGCAGCGGGGCAGGTCCTTCGGGACACTTCGTCCCTCCTGATTGACGTCATCTCCGACGGTCGGCACATCGGGATCCATGCAGAGCAGGACGAACGAACGGGTGCCCTCCGGCGCATCGCTCCAAGACAGTTGTGGATTCATGTTGTCAGAGAGCGTGACATGGGTCTCCGGATCAATCCGACCGAAGCAGTACTTCATCGGGATCGCTTGTCCATTCTTGAAGCCCGTACTCGTGATGTTCATGGTGTCATCCTCCCATTGACTTGAGTTGTCCAGTGACAGCAGGCTAGCGTTCGCACCCTGGAAGTTCCAGTGTGTCATCCTTCGGTGAATTCCCTCTGGGGATCCGGACAAGAAGATGCAGAATCACCGCTGAAATCATGATCAGGGCGAGCACCAACAGACCCGATCGGAAATCGGCACCATCGGGTTCCTGGTTTCCGCGTCCCGAGGCGATGAAGTCGATCAACGCTCCGAACAACCAGACGACGAGACCGGCTACGAGCATGCCCAGGAAGTTGACGAATGCGATCGCCGTACCAGCCGCATCCTTGCGATTGAGTTCTGCAGCCAGCGGATAACCCAGGACGTATGTGCTGACGACAAATCCCCATGCCGGGAGGACGACCCAAGCCCAGTTGCTCGCCTGCTCAGGGATGACGGCCATGATCGCGGTCCCTGCCGACGCCGCGAGACTTCCAATCACAAGCAAAGGGCGGCGACGGCCTGATCGATCCGAGATCCATCCCATGATGGGACATCCAAGTCCGATGCCCACATAAAAGAGGGCATACATCCTCGGAGCCTCATCCGTGCCGATACCAAGCATGGCATGCAGGTCGCGAGGCCCCCAGTTGCCCGCAAATGCCAGTGGGATGTACATGAACGCGCATCCAAGTCCGACCAACCATGTCGAGCGATGGCACAGCACGGACTTCAGACCATGAAGCACGCTGCGGAGATCGTGGGGTGTCTCTCTTCCCGTTCTTTCAAGATGCCAGGCGGGTCGTTCCGGGACCGCGAACCAGAGGGCAATCACGAAGACGATGCCGACTCCGGACAGAATCCACATGCCTCTCGACCAATCCGGCGGTGAGCCGAAGATGAGCTGCAGAAGGAACTCGCCACCGACGGCGCCTGCGAATCCCACTCCGGCTGTCAGTCCGGCGAGCATCGCCATGCGATTGCTCGGGAACCAGATCATCGCCACATAGACGGCGCCGATATACGCGAATGCCGAACCCAGTCCCAGCAGCAACCGGCTGGTTGCCAGCTCGGTCGCACTTGACGCACCGGCGCCGATGGCCAGACCCAGGACGCAGATCAATGCGGCCATGCTCAGCAATCGCCTGGATCCAAACCGGTCCAGAAGAACGCCTACCGCAAGCTGCATCGGGGCATAGGCGTAGTAATAGGCGCCCAGCGCGGCACCGATCCCACCTTCGGAAAGATGCATGGCGGATTCCAGATCCGGCAACATGAGGCTCGGTGCGATTCGCAGAATGAACTCGTACAGGAAGAAGAGCGCCGGAACGCTCCAGATCAACCAGGCAAGTGGATGGCCGGGACCGTGGGCCTCGATTCTCCGCCATCGCTTGGGTTGGCTTCTCATGGTCAACGAGGATACCGAACGTACCGTTCCATCGCTGTTCAGCCGGGAGTTGCCACGCCGTCACTTCGTGTGATGACGGTCCTCGCCTCCGGGGTGATCTCATGTCTGGTGGTCATCCCGTCCGGCCATGTCACGTCGAACTGCCAGCGTTCAGCGGAACTTGGCAGAGAGAAGGATGCAGCGGGGTCGTTGGCCGATTGGAATGCGCCTCCCGAGTAGATCCATCGAGTGGAACGTGGTTCGTTCACCGACTGGATTCTGCTTCCGAGTCCATGGCGATTGGAGCAGCCCTCACGGTCATCGTTCAGATGGACCATCACGGATCGGCGGGAAGAGGGTGCGTTCGTCTGGTTCTGGATGATTCTCACGGGGCCGTTGAGTTCGGCAGTGACCAGATCAAGATCGCCATCGCCGTCCAGATCTCCCAAGGCACCAGCCCGATCACGGCGAGGCACACCGAGCCAGTTGTCCATCCGTCCGTGTTCAAGGGGTGTGAACCGATCACCCGAACGGATGAGCACTTGTGGGGGTTGTTCATACTCGGCATCCATGGTGTCGAGTGTTGCATTTGGATAGACATGACCATTGAGAATGATGAGATCCTCGTCGTCGTCATGGTCAAGATCCACGAAGGCTGTTGTCCAGCCCAGCCAAGGGCGACTGGACATCCCAAGTCCGTACTGTCGAGTTCGATCCTGCCAGCCTCCGGCATCCATGCTTCGATGAAGGGTGTTGGTATCCGAAGAAAAGTTCGTCGTGAACAGATCGGGTCTGCCGTCACCGTCGACATCTCCGATCGCCATTCCCATGGTCGCCTGTTCGGAGCCGTCGAGATTGGCTGCGAGTCCACTCTGTCGACCGATGTTGATCAGTTTGAGCGGTTGGCCGTGCTCACGCTCCTCATGAACAAGAAGATCATTGGCCATGGAGTCGTTTCCAACGGTGATGTCCTGTCGTCCGTCACCATCGAAGTCGAGGATGACGACATTGAGCCCGTAGGAAGGCAGGATGGGATCGACGGCGCCCAGATCTACGGCATCTCTGAACAGACCTTCATCGTTGATCCAGAGCCGGTCGGACTGGGGCGTCAGGCCCTGTGGGCCTGCGGCCACGGCCTGCCCCTTGTACCTGGCGTTCGGTGGGGGATTCCTCGGATCGAACTCGAGATAGTTCACGACATACAGGTCAAGATCGCCATCTCCATCGATGTCTCCAAATGCGGAAGACGTGCTCCAGGCATCGTCGACCAGTCCGAATTCCGCGGTCACATCTTCGAAGGTCCCGTCTCCACGATTTCGAAGCAACGCATTGGGTCCCCAGCAGGTCACATGGAGATCAATGAAGCCATCTCCGTCGACATCGCCTGCGGCCACACCCATGGCCCATCGATCAAGCGTGATTCCCGAATCCGGTGTGACATCCACGAACTGGATCTGCTTTCCGTTCGAGTCATTGCGGAAGAGTCGGCAACCTGGCCCCTTGGTCGGTGAATCCAGGGTCGCGCCATTGGCAATGAACACATCGGGATCACCATCATTGTCATAGTCGAACAGTGCGATCCCACCGCCCGACATCTCGAGGATCTCGGTTGAAGGCAGCGCTCCACAGGTGCTCACGAAGTCGAGTCCGGTGGTCTCCGTGACATCCATGAAACGCACGGTGGGAGGTGGCTCCGGGGTGGGTTCATCGCAACTGCTGAGGATGCACGCAGCTGACAGAATGGACAGATTGATGGCTTTCATTGGGATCCAGGCCCCTGTGGTCTGACGCGTTGTCGTGCTTCTTCAAAGGACTTCAATGCCTTGCTGGCGTCATCTTCCATTCCTTGCTTCTCAAGCAACTGGGACAGGCGATACCAGGCTTCGTAGTGATCCGGATAGAGTTCGACACTTTCGCGAAGGAGTCGGATCGCTTCGGCGTTGTTCTGGTCTCGCAGTTGCAGCACTTCACTCAGTCGCGCCTTCGCCTTGGATACGCCCTTGATTCGGTTGGGCAGACTGATCTGCAGATCAATGGCCTGTCTGAAATGATCTTCGGCAGCATCAAGCTGCCAGGCTTCCATGGCGAGCAGGCCCAGTCCGAAGTGACTGTCGCCTTCGTCCGGATTCATCTCGAGATGTGTCTGGAAAGCCTGGCGGGCGGGTTCGTGATTGCCCAGGTAGTAGTGGGTCCACCCGAGGAAATGCCAGGCAGGGGGGTAGATCGGCTGATGACGAGTCGCTTCCTGCAACCAGCTCAATGCCCGGGCATATCGACGATCGCGATGATGACTCAGCCCCATCAGGAATTCGCCTCTGGAATCATCGGGATGCTCGTTGAGCCACTGACGGAGGCGAACTCTGGCAGGTCCCGTCCGCTTGTTCTCGATCAGTTTGAAGTGGGCCGTGAGGGTTTCATCGAGGGGAGGGGTCTCAATGATCTGAGGGGGGGACACCCCATCGCTGGCTGCCGGATCCAGCCCGGAGTCGCCCTCGGGTTGGTCCTGGCAGGATGCCACCAGAAAGAGGCCTCCCAGTACCAGTATTCTGGGGATCCTCAGGAATAGGGTTCTACGAATAGTGGTTTGTCTTCGCTTCACGGCCTCTCTACGTTACTTTGAAGGCCGAGAGAAGGCATCTCGCTTGGAGAGAGGCGTGAGCATCCGGTTCGAAAAGGCGTTTTATTCCATTCCATTCAAGGGTTTACTCCTTGCTGGTGGTCTCCTTTTGGCCCAGCCCATGGATGCCTCTGGCGATCTTCAGCCCCGTCCAGGCGACCCTCTGCCCGGGCTTACGCAGAGTCAGCTCGATCGCTTCTTTGCGGGACTCGATGCCTACCAGTTCAATTTGACGGAAGAGGACGGCCTCGGGCCCATCTTCAATCAGACGAGTTGTGCTGCGTGTCACAACAATCCCGTGGGTGGCCCCGGCTCCCAGTTCGTGACTCAGTTCGGTCGACTCGGCGCCAAGGGTGGGTTTGATCCCCTGGACCATCTTGGTGGCGGTCTGCTGCAGGCTCAGAGCATCAATGAAGATTGCGCCGAGGTCATTCCCGCGGAGGCCAACGTCACCACGCTGCGTGTGACGCCTGGAACTCTGGCGTACGGTCTGGTCGAGGCGATCGCCGATGCCGACCTGCTGGCCGTTCGTGACGCTCAGGCTGCATCGATCCGGGGTGAAGCGAGGATGGTGCTTCCGCTGGAGGCACCGGCGGGCCCGGAACGGGTCGGTCGATTCGGGTGGAAAGCACAGATCGCAACTGTTGAATCATTCAGCGCCGATGCCGCGCTCAACGAGATGGGCATGACCAATGCGCTGCTCATGGATGAAATCGCACCCCAGGGAGATGAGAGTCTCATCGATCTCTGTGATGACGTGGCCGATCCGGAGGATCCGCCCGATGGCGCCAGCGAGACGTTCGTCCAGCGTGTCACCGATTTCCAGAGGTATCTCGCACCACCTCCGCAAACGCCACGCTCCGGCATGTCCGGGGAATTGATCTTTGAACAGATCGGTTGCTCGGCCTGTCATGTGCCCAGTTTCATGACACGCGATGATCCTGCACTTGAGGATGCCATTCGGAACATCGAGATTCGTCCCTACGGCGATTTTCTGCTTCATGGAATGGGACTGGCGGGTGACGGTATTCAGGACGGCACGGCAAGCGGTACGGAAATCAGGACTCCGCCACTCTGGGGGCTTCGATACCGAAATCCCATCTGGCACGATGGTCGATTCAGCAGCGGCAGCTTCGAGGATCGAGTCACCTTCGCCATCTATGAGCATGGGCTTCTGGCCAGTCAGGGAATCGATACGCTTCAGGCTTTCGTTGCGCTCGACGCTCAGGAGAAGTCATTGCTCATCCAGTTCCTGGATTCCCTTGGACGTGTCGAGTTCGATTCCGATGGTTCCCAGCTGATCGATTGGTCCGATGTCTTCGGAAGCGATGACGGTGTCGGGATCCAGGAATGTTTCGGCCTGCCGTGCAGCCCGGACGATGTGTGTGCAATCCATGACGTCAACCAGGACGGCATCGTCGACCAGGACGACCTCCCTCTGTTCGTGGAGGCCTTTGATGAAGCGATCGAGGATTGCAACGACAACAAGCATCTCGATGTGACCGAAATCATCCAGTTCCCGTTTCTCGATGTGAACCGGGATGGTGTCCTCGACGTCTGCGGGGATTGCTTCGCGGACTTCGATGGCTCAGGTGCAGTCGAGGTCAACGACGTTCTGACCATGCTTGGAGCATGGGGGACCTGTGGCGACCCCTGCCCTGAAGATCTCAATGCTGACGGCGTCGTGGCCGTAGATGATATGCTGGCCTTACTCGCGCTCTGGGGGGATTGTCCCTGACGCGTTATCCGTAACAGTGTGGACATCGTTCACACCAAGAGAATGAATGCAATCATGATGAATACAAGTTCCCCACTCATGTTCCTCACCATGACCGCATCCTTGACAGGTGTCTGCCTGGCGGGAGGCGGTGGATGGGTGAGCTATCTCGATGACACCACAGCTCGTCTTTCCTCGGATCCCGCATTGGGCGTCAATGACACCCAGGAGAAGGATTACGCGGTGGGCGATGTCGACGGTGATGGCGATGAAGATCTCGTGGTTGTCCGAAAGGAGCCATTCACCTCCAGTGGACGGGACATCAATCTGCTCTTCATCAATGAAGGGGGCGTGCTTC
Source organism: Phycisphaerae bacterium (assembly GCA_002702575.1). Taxonomy (GTDB): domain Bacteria; phylum Planctomycetota; class Phycisphaerae; order Phycisphaerales; family SM1A02; genus UBA1668. The sequence continues at coordinate 131,619 of PAAJ01000009.1, forward strand.
AGGATCGAACCTCCGCATACGTCTCGTCTTCCGACGTCGCAGGGGATCAGGGGTTCCTGACGCCGACGAACGATCGTGATGTGAAACTTGCGGATCTCAACGGCGATGGCTGGCTGGATATCGTCACCGCCACAACATTGACGGACAACGATGCCAAGCATCTCTCTCATCCTCGTGTGTACATCAACCTCGGGGAGGACAACGGCAACTGGCTCGGCTTCAGGCACGAGGATGCCCGCATTCCGGAGATGCATCCGACGGCTGGACCTCGCTTCTGTTCGGTCGCCGTCGGTGATATCGACGGTGATGGCGACATGGATCTCTACTTCGGGGACTACGACTCCGGTCCGACGCAGATCTTCGATTACAACAACAGGGTCCTTGTCAATGACGGCAATGGATTCTTCACCGATGAAACCGATACCCGCCTCACATTCGAGATGCGGGAGTCCGCATTTGGCGCAGCCAGTGTCTTTGCGGACATGAACGATGATGGCGTGCTTGATGTCGTCAAGCAGACCTCATTGAATCCGCCGCAGCACGTTGCGATCACCTACAACGATCCCGGCAATCAGGGCGTCTTCGTCGAGTATGAGATCCACGACCAGTTGGCTCCGTATTTCGTCGAAGTCGGCGATCTCAACGGCGATGGCATGCTGGACATGGTTGTCGTCGACGACGGCGTCGACTCCTACTACCTGAATACCGGAAACGGATCAGATGGATACGCCAACTTCGAGTACAGGACATTCGACTCGGTCACCAACGGATTCGGTGGTGATGCCTACATTCACGACCTGAACAACGATGGCAATCTGGATGTTCTCATCACGGATGTGGATGTCGATATTCCTGGTTGCAGTCGAACGACACATATCTTCCGCAATCGCGGTGATTTTCCGAACGTGACGTTCTCGATCGAGGACACCGGCATCGGAGGCAGCGAGCGGACAGGTATTCATGACATCGGAATCATCGATCTCAACGGAGACGGCTGGAAGGATCTCATCTTCGGCCGTTGTGGTGGCACCCAGATCTGGATGAATCAGCCCCCGACAGGCATCGTGTTCTCCTATCCCGACGGTCTCCCCGGCTATCTCTCGCCCGGTTCGGAAACCACCCTCCAGTTCAAGCTCGCCTTGATCGGAGAGGGCGCAATCGAGGCGGGCAGTGGCAGGATGTTCCTCAGCGTCGATGGAGGCGATCAGACCGAGCTTTCCGTGACCAACCTTGGTGACGACACCTATGAGGCCACGCTTCCTGCTGGCGAATGTACCCAGCAGTTCGGTTACTGGTTCGAGGCGACCATGACGGATGGTGGCCTGTACACCGATCCGCCGACTGGTTCAGCAAATCCGTACATCTCGCTGGTTGCCGATGGATCCACGGTTGTTCAGCGCGAGGAATTCGAGTCCGAGCCCACTCCGGTGTGGACGGTCGAGAACGATCCTTCGCTTGCGACGGGTGCATGGGTTCGTGTGGATCCCGATGGGACGATCTACGGAAACGATACTCCTCAGCCAGAGGATGATGCGACAGCCGGTTCGGATGCTCTTGTCTGCTACATCACTCAGAATGGAACGGATCCGGAATCACCCGGTGAAGCCGATGTCGATGGTGGACCGACCCGACTCATTTCTCCGGCGTTCGATCTCGAAGGCATTGACGGCACGATCTCCTATTCCCGCTGGATGTATGACAGCCAGGATGCGGATGTTCTCGAAACCCATGTCAGCAATGATGACGGCAACAGCTGGGTCTTCGTCCACTCGACCGGTGGTACGGATCAGTCCTGGGAAACCGCATCGTTCATCGTGAGTGACTACATCGAGCCGACCAGCGGCATGCGTGTTCGATTTTCCATCGAGGACGGCAGTGATCCATCTCTCGTGGAAGGTGGCATCGACAATGTCAGCCTGGAGGTTCTTGATTGCGAATCCTCGCCGCCGTGCACCGGTGACCTTGATGGCAATGGAACCGTGGCCGTGGATGACCTGCTGGCGTTGCTGGCGGTGTATGGCAGCCCTGACAGCGATGCCGACATCGATGGAAGCGGATCCGTGGATGTGAATGACGTCCTGATCATCATTGCAGCCTGGGGTGATTGCTAGCCGTCATCCGGCAGGCACTCGTCCAGTTGCGTCATTCAGGGTCGATGGCTGTCGTCCCGGGAGGCGCTTGCGCCTGCGTGAGTCTCTCGGCCGGGACATGCCAGATGTTTCTGTAGCGAACCTGTTGCGCAGTTGAACTGGCGTGATCCTGGAGCAGCAGCCCGCGGGTCTCGGGGCCTTCCTCGATGGAGGCTCCGGTGTTCGATGGAATCGATACATCATCGTGAACAAGAACATCGTTCCAGTACACGGTCATTCGGGCATCGGCCGTCTTTCCGGAATCGTCCCATCGGGGTGCCGTGTACCAGAGGTGGTAGGACTGCCATTGGCCCGCACCATTCGAGGCATTCACGAGCGGTGCATGAATCCGGTAGATCGCGCCTGCTTCGTTGTCACGTGGTTGGTCATCTTCCTGAACAAGATCATGACGAGCGGGCGTGTTGAGAATCTGGAGCTCGTAGCGTTCTTCGATCTTGATGCCACTGTTGCCGTTGAGCTGCGTACCTCGAACACCACCCGGGGGCGACATCCACTCGATGTGATAGAGGCCGTCACTCAACGGCATTCGAGACACGAGATCTCCGGTACCTGCTTTGACGACCAGTTCGTTCCGCTCGAGCATCCACTCCGAAGGCTTGCCGTCGAGTCGTCCGATGAACTCATCCATACCGGTACCATCGAACAGGACAATCGCCCCTTGAGGTGGCGTTCGATCCAGTGCTGAATGTGCCGGATGCAGGCTGGCGGCGAAATCAGGGCCCTCGGAATTGATGCGAGGTGTTGATTCATCTATACGGGTCACGATTGGGTCGGGCCAGGTGTCACGATCGACGGTCAGAGTCAGTCTGGGTTCAACGGCAAGTGACGGCACATGAAGGAACACTCGTCTGCGGTTCGGTGATCGGACGACATTCTGAATGAACGGTGCTTCGAGGATCTCGGTTTCCCGGGGATCCACTGCCAGTGAGATGGCCATCGTGTTCTGCGAGGAAGTCTCTTGAAGTGGTTGATCGAAGGTGAGCATCAGACCATCCATGCAGATCTCGATCAGGCAGGCCGTCGGCTGCTCATGCCCTTCTTGAAGCCTGTTTTCGATGGATGCCGGTCCGTCAGTGGTGTCCTGCGCGGTAGTCTGTTGAGCGATGAGACAGGTGAACAGGATGATCGGGAGCAACATGGGCAAAAGTGTACTCCTGCATCAGGATCCTTGAGCATCGAAATTGAACCCGAACGCCTGGTTCGTGGAGTCCGCAACATGTCCGATGCACGTGAGCCTTCAGCATCACTTCTGGAGCTGTCCCATCCTTCCAGTGGACAGAAGTTGATTCTCGCACCCGGTGCGGGTTTCTGTGGTCTTTCCTGGATGGTGAACGACCAGGAGTATCTTCATCTCGACCAGCCGATGGACCGGTTTCTGCGCGAAGAGCACACCGGGGGACTGCCTTTGCTGTATCCATGGGCGAATCGACTCAGAGACGATCACTGGACCTTTGAAGACATCCAGGTCGATCTCGCGGAGGTTCCCCGGATTCACCGGGATTCCAACGGTCGGCCCATGCATGGCAATCTGCTGCGATGGTCGCAGTGGGAGACCTCCGCTACCGACGGGGGATGCATGGCGCACATCGATTGGCAGGCCCATGACGAGTTGATGCAGGCCTTCCCATTCGATCATCAGCTTCGTATCCAGTGGACGCTGGATTCCGATGGACTCCATGTGAGAACCAGTGTGACGGCGGGGGCTACTCGAGTTCCCATCAGCTTCGGTTGGCATCCGTATCTGGTCCTGCCCGGGGTTGCGAGAGATGACATCACATTGGATCTTCCCGAGCTGAAGCGACGATCCCTGGATGATTCCGGACTGCCCATGAAGGCTGTCGAGGACACGACGATCGGAGGCACCTGTGCGATCCGTGAGAAGGCCTGGGATGACTGCTTCTCTGGAATCTCGGCAGGTGATCAGATCATGATGCGTGGATCCGGAAAGGGTTTGTGCATGACCTTCGAGGAAGGCTGGCGGTACATGCAGATCTACTCTCCGGAAGGTGCGGATTACGTCTGCATCGAGCCCATGACATCCGTGACCGCTTCCTTGTCGGATCAGGATTCAGCCATGCCCGTCGTGGATCCGGGCTGCACCTTCGTGACGGCGTTTCGAATCAACGTGTTGAGCTGAGCGTGATCGCGATCAGGTTCGCCATGGACCTCTGATGGCCAGGGTGATTCCGGGATTCTGGATATTCACGAAAAGTGTCGAAGCATCTGGGGCAAATGCGGCACCGGCGAACTCGGATTGATTCATGGCATTCCGGCCCAGCTTGTAGAAGAGGCCTGAAGGTGTGACGCCCAGCAGAAACTGGTCTTCAAGACCATCTTCGCAGACCACCAGATCGCCCCAGGGTGAGACCGTGAGGTTGTCGGCGTGTTCCACAATCGCCGCGTCATTGGGTTCTGCCAGCAGCATCAATCGACCACCCGGTGCCAGACGTTCCATCGGAGTGCCTTCAACCTCAGGCGCAGCCGGCATGTACTTCCAGATCTGCCCTCTCTGGTTGCGACCACCAGTCGTGCATGCGAAGAAGATTTCGCCGTTTCCAGCCCACATGCCCTCGCCGCGGGCAAAGATCGCAGCGCCCTTGCTGGCGGCCTGGTGTCTCAACGAGTCATCACTCGAGTCGACATCCTCGACCGGGATCCATCGAACCGTCATGGTCTTTCCCGGAGGCATGTGCACAGGAGGCTCCCAGTGGCGGAGATCAGCGGACTCGATCTCCGAGACGGCCAAGGCCTCCAGACGCCCCCCTTGTTGGTAATCATCCGATGTGATCGGGATGAAACGATAGATGCAACCATCGTTTCGATCTTCGGTCAGATAGACGATGCCGGTCCGGGTATCGACCGCGACAGCCTCATGATTCATCCGTCCCATCGCCTTGATCGGTTCGGGTTTCACGAGTCCGGATCCCGGTGTTGCGGGTACCTCGAAGACGTAGCCGTGGGGCTTGGTCCAGTGTGGTTTGTATTCAGGGCCGGCGACAGACTCTTCGCAGGAAAGCCAAGTATTCCTGGGAGTGATGCCACCGGCGCAATTGTGTTCGGTTCCCACCAGCGCCAGTTCGTGGCTGATGAGCTTTCCAGGTTCGGAACCGCCTCGGGTGTCGTAGACCAGTCGAGTACATCCGCCTCGTGACGGCGAGGGACCGCCATCCTCGGATCGGCCGGGGTCATAGACCTTGGTGAGATCGATCTTGGACAGTCTGACGAGATCGGGATCAAAGGGGCCGATACATCGGTGGCCTGGGGAGATCTCGTGGTTCCGGACGAGAACCGTGGTTCCATCAGGCCCTTGGAAGGCGCCCATGCCATCGTGTTTCCCGGGCACGATCAGTCCATCATCCATCTGATCGCCTGCAACGGAAATGATCTGGTAGGTGAACCCGCGAGGAAGATCGATGACTGATTTCGGATCCGGAACAAGGGGCCCGTAGCCCGGAGAGGCCAGTGTCGAGAGCCAGTTGGCCTGGAGTGAACCTTCCAGGAGATGGCTGAGACCGGCGAATCCAAGGGATGTCGCAGCGGCTTTCCGCATGAACTGTCGGCGATCAAATCGATTGGATTCCATATCGAGGTGTGGCTCTCTTACGTTTCCTGTCCGGTCGCTGGACGCGGCGGCTTCCTGACACGACCATAGGCCAACGTGTTCTCAATGGAAACCGATCCATCTCAGTATCCCTCGAAACATGCGCAAATTTGACAGATGTACCGATTCCTTTCAGTCATGGCGAATCCGACCTCGGTCAAGGCGAGGCGGCTGACGAGTCGACTGGTGCCTGCTCTGGAGTCGGCTGGATGGGATGTTCTTCAGACGGGGCGGGCTCCGGGGGAATCCGCAGAGGAGGTCGCCGGTCGAGTCGAGGGATCTGCGGCGCTCGTCGTCGTCGGAGGAGATGGCACCGTTCGCCTGGTCTCGGACGTCGCTCGATTGACCGGAATTCCGATGTGGCAGACCAGTGCGGGCAATGAAAATCTGTTCGCTCGAAGTCTGAACATGCACAAGGGGGCCACCAGTCTGCTGGCGGCCTTGGAGCAGAGGCGTGTTCACAGGATCGACCGGCTTCGTGTCGGCGACAGGTCGAGCCTTCTGATGCTTTCGTCGGGTTTCGATGCGGACATCGTTGAACGTGTGACGGCCAGCAGAACGGGGGCTGTCTCGAACAGGCACTATCTTCTGCCGACCATCAAGGTGCTCTCACGCTGGAAGCCATCGCGCTTCACCGTGCGTTCCGACGGCGACATGGTCATCTCCGGTCGTCGTGGCTGGCTGGTCGTCGCCAACAGCCCCGATTACGGCGGTCGATTCGATCCCGTCCCCGGCGCGCTCATGGACGACGGTCGGCTGGATGTCCTCTTTGTTCCAATGCAGAGTGGACTCGATGCGTTCGACTGGATCATTCGATGTCGTCTCGGTCTGGCGCATCGGGACAGTCGTCTGCTTCGAGGGCGATCGGTTGAAGCCTTTCGGGCCAGTCATGTCCAGATCGATGTGGACCCCGCTTCGGCCTGGCAGATCGATGGGGATCCAATGGTCACGTCCGAGGTGTCACGCATGGGTTCCGTGGAGGTGTCCATCGAGGAGGGGGTGATTCCGGTCCTGCTGCCCGTTTCCGAGGGGGCATCGATGCGGGCACTCAGCAGGGGCCCAGAAGATCACGGGTGATCTCATCGATGCTGCGGCAGCCGCACAATGCCATGGCACGGTCGAACTCCTCCTGAAGGATCGACCAGACATGGCGCACACCGGCTTCACCATCAGCTGCCAGACCCCAGAGAATCGGACGACCGATGAGTGTTGCGGATGCACCAGCAGCAATCGCCTTGATCACATCGGTGCCGCGACGAATGCCGCCATCGACCCAGACTTCGGCCTGATGGTCCACGGCTTCGCAGACCGCAGGGAGGACATCGAAGGTTGCCGGAGCGGTATCCAGCTGTCGCCCTCCATGATTGGAGACGATCACGGCGGAGGCGCCGTGTTCGACGGCTCGAACGGAATCATCCGGTCGACAGATTCCCTTCAGCACGATGGGCAGATCCGTCACGCCCTTGAGCCAGTCGAGATGTTCCCATCGAAGAGAAGGGTCGAGATGGTCATGGCAGAACTCCGCAAGACCGGATCCACCCTTGGATGACAGCTGCAACGGGCCCTCAGCGGTGAGGTTTCTGATGTCGATTCCTTCGGGCAATGAAAACTGATCACGCACACACCGCTCTCGATTGCCCCATACCGGCGCATCCACCGTGAGGACCAGGGCCCGGCACCCGGCGGCTTCGACACGTCGAATCAGATCTTTGCTGACTTCACGGTCTCGATAGAGGTACAACTGAAACAGGACGGGTCCAGTGGCGGCTGCTGTCACCTCTTCAACATCCACCGTGGACAGGCTGCTCAGCACCATCGCTGTACCGGCGGCTGTCGTTGCACGACTTGTCGCCACTTCACCTGCATCGTCGGCGAGTCGGTGAAAGGCGGTCGGTGCCGCAATGACTGGAAGCGAAAGCTCATGACCCAGGAGGTTGCTTCTGGTGGATCGGGAGGCCACATCCGCGAGGATCCGGTAGTGCAGTCGTGCCCGACCCCAGGCAGCCTCGTTCTCACGAAGCGTGATTTCGTCATCCGCCGCACTGGCGTAGTAGTTCCAAGCCATCTCGGAAAGGCTTTTTCGACCCCTTGGGGCATAGTCTCGGAGGTTGAGGGGGGGAGTTTCAGTCATTCTGAAGGGTCCATCCTTGGAGTTGATGTTGCCAGAGGTTAGCCTCTAACTGGATCCAAATCAGGCATCGGTCTTCGCGAGACCCGCCGGACAACAGGGAGAGAGCTCATGACACGCCATCTGTTCGCAGCGGTCGGCTGCATCGTTCTGACAACGTCTCTTGCAACTGCATCGACCTATCGTGGTCCTTCCTATGTCGAACCAGGCGATGCGGGGTCATCACGCGATGATGCCGCGAACGTCAAGAATCCCACGGGCACGGGTGCGGTCAGTTCCATCAGTGGTTCATTGACGGGCAGCGGGGGCCTGCTTGCCCAGGATGGTGACTTCCAGGATGTGTACAGGATCTTCATCAAGGATCCGTTCATGTTCAAGATTCAGCTCAGCCAATCCGGAACGAGCATTCCCGACTCGATGATGTTTCTCTTCAGGGAAGACGGCAAGCCCGTCATGGCGAGCAACAACTCAGGTTCAGACAACCTGAATCCCATCTTGGACAACAACGGTGGTGAGTTCTTTGATGATGCCGGTATCTATTACCTCGCCATCACATCAGCGCCATCACAGGCTCAGGTGGAAGTTGACGACACCTTGATCCTCTTGTTCAACCTCACCGAGTTTCCGTTTGGAACGGTTGGTCCTTCACAAGGTGCCGAACAGTTCCAATGGACCGATCAATGGACGACTGCGGATCCCTTCAACTCCGGTGACTACTTCATGTTCGTCGACGGTGTGGACTCGCTGCCTGTCCCCGCGCCCGCTGGACTGGCCGTTCTCGGTCTGGCTGGTCTGATGGGCCGCCGCCGTCGCCGTCGCTGATCAGGTCGAACCTTTGCTGTCGGATCAGTCCTTGTCGGTCATCGGGACCGCCGGGGGCTCGGCATGCTGTTCAAACAGCATGGCGTCTTCGGCCTTGCCCTGTTTGTTCAGGATGAGGGCAAGATCCCGAGCGACTGTTCTTGATTGTGGTCTGTCGAGGTAGCCGGCCGCATCCAGCCGGTTCCAGGCGGAGTACAGCAGGTTTTCCGCATCCTCAAGCCTGCCGGATTCCCACGCGATGAGTCCATTGAGATAGTCCAGTGCCACAAGATCTTCGGGCTTGCCGGACAACGAGTAGTGCGTTTCAAGTCCCGTGAGAAGTTCCCTCGCCCGGTCGAAGGCCCTGCGTCGAATCAGGATCTCGGCCAGCAGCTCATCCGCATCCGTCACGGAGCGATGGGAGGGGGCGAGTCGACTGATTCGTTCAGCTCGTGCCTGCTCGATGTTGGATTCCGCGGTGTCATACTGGCCAAGACGTAGATACAGCCTGGCCAGAAGAGCCCGTCCATTTGAAATCTGTCGGGGCGATCCATTGCGTTCCTTGATGGCCTGCGCACGAAGAAGATCACTTCGAGCGCCATCGAGGTCATCGATGGACAGCTTGGCCAGTCCGGAACTGCTGAGCATGTTGGCAACGCGCCAGTCGGCCTCCGGATCGGCGCCACCTTCGATCATCATGTCGATCGCCTGTTGCAGTTTTGGAATCGATCGTTCAGGAGACCTGTAGAGATCCTGGTAGGCCAGTGAATTGAGGACATCCGCGAGATCAAGCTGGAGGACCTGTCTGGACTCGAGATCCTGCTCTTCCTGCACACGTCGCTCGAGGATCTGCCGGGCCTGCTCGAAGAGCTCGCGGGCACGGTCGGCTTCATCGTTTCCCTGAAGGATGAAAGCGAGATGTCTCATCGTGATCAGCGTGTCATCGTGATCCAGCGGAAGCCACCGCTTGCGCATCTCGTAGGCGGCCTGGTAATGATCGGCGGAGTCCCGGTTCTGTCCCTTGAGCCAGGCCAGACGTCCCATGTTGTGCAGGACGAGTCCCATCTCCGCAGAGTCATTGAGTCCGAGTTGTTCATAGGATTCGAACGCGTCTTCGAGCGCTGCGGAGGCCTCTTCATACTTCGAGAGACTCATGAAGTTCTCGGCCAGATCGATGTTGAGACGGGCCGAGAGATCGGGAAACTCGGCAAGATTGCCGTTGATGATGGCTGACCAGCGTTCCATGATCTCGCTCATGCTCCGGGCGGCCATGGGTTGATCCGGATTCTCCGGATCGAGATTGCCGAGGAGCTGCGTGGCGCTGACGAGCATCTGATCCGAGGTCCGGTTGAAATGGTCCGCACGTTCCCAGAGCACCGTCATGAACACGGCGAAAGCCGCCAGCACGATGACGCCTGCGGCGATGGCGGAGACCGGAAGCCAGTGTCTTCGAAGAAACTTTCTGGCGACATACCAGGCATCGTCGCGTCTGGCTTCGATCGCCTCGCCATCAAGCCAGTGTCGGACGTCGTCCGCCAGGGCCATGGGAGACTGGTAACGCCGGTCCGCTTCCTTGTCGAGTGCACGCAACAGGATGGTTTCCAGATCGCGGTCGATGGATTCATCCAGACTGGAGGGTTGCACAGGAGGTTCGTTGATGATGGCATTGACCATCTGAGCAATGGATCCCGTCACCCGGTAAGGACGTTGGCCCAGAAGAAACTCATAGAGGATCACGCCGAGTGCGTAGACATCCGTTCTCGTGTCCACAAGGTCCGGATCGCCGGAGACCTGTTCTGGTGAAGCGAATGCGAAGGTGCCCATGAACTCGCCCGCGGCAGTCATCTCGTATTGGGATTCGGTGACCTGCGCATCATCGGTGGCCTTGGCGAGTCCGAAGTCGAGCACATGTGGTTCACCGTCCCGGTCCACCATGATGTTGGCGGGCTTGAGGTCGCGGTGAATGATCCCGCGTTGATGCGCAAAGCTCACGGCATCGCATGCCTTGACGAAGAGGCGGGCCTTTTCACGCATCGTCGGTTGGCGGGTGTGGCCGTTCTTTCCGGGAACCGTGTAGTCCGTCAACGGGCAACCGTCGATGAACTCCATGGCCAGAAAGGCGTTGCCATCCTCGGTCATGCCGCTGTCGTAGAGCGTCACGATGTGCGGATGCTTGAGCGAGGCGACGAGTTCGACTTCCCGTTCGAAACGCATCTTCTGTCGTTCGTTGGCGAAGCTGCCCTGAAGCATCACCTTCAATGCGACGTTTCGTTTGGCAGCTACCTGACGGGCCAGAAAGACCGCCCCTTGTGCGCCTCGATCGATTTCACGGATGATCTCGTAGCCCTGGGGTGTGGGGGCATCCAGCATGGACTTGCCGGGCTTCACCTGTTCCTGATGCACCGCCGCCAGTTCCTCGAAGAGGTCGGCATCTTTTCGGATCTGATCGATCTCCTGCTGGACGCTTCCGTCGTCCTCCTCCTCAAGCCATCGCTCGACGGCCGGATCGACCCGCCGCCCCTCGGCGATCTTGTGCATGTCCATCATGCTCGGCCGCCGTGGAACGATTTCGACGGAATCGGAGGGAGGGCTGGATGCAGCCGCTTCTTCGGCGGGCTCAAGTCCCAGTTCCTCTCGGGCCTTCTTCAGCAGAAGACCCTCCGGATCATTCTCCTGGAGCCAGCTCATGATCTCGGATTGAACGGTATCACCTGAGACGATGGCACGGAGCTCTTCGTCCGAAGGCCTGCGTTGTCTGGGAGAGGTCACACTGCATCCTCGTCGTAGAGCGATTCAAGCGATGCAACGATTTCCTTGAGCTTGGACGCAACACGACTCTTCGCCAGATACACATCGTTCTCGGAGATTTCGAGTTCAGCGGCGACATCCACGACGGATCGCTGTTGGAGCGCGACCATTTCGAATGCTCGGACGGTCTTGTCCGCAATCTTGGTCTTGTTCTTCAGTTCGTCCAGTGCCTTGCGGAGGATCGTCATCCGGCGTTCCGTATCCCAGGCTTCCTCGAACTCGTTTTCCCGTGGCATGTCGACGATGGCGGATTCTCCGCGGCTCACGCGACTGGTCGCCCGTTTTCGATAGATGCCGGCAACCCGAAATCGCGCGATGCCCAGCAGCCAGGAGCGAAGTCGGCCTCGCTCGCGGTCGTACTTGCCCTCCCGGTACTCCTTGATGAACTGGACCATCGTCTCCTGGGCCACATCCACGGCATCCGCTTCAGGCAGTCCAAGACGTCGGGAAAAGCCGATCAGAATCGGTCGGTAGCGTTCATCGAACTCACGCCAGGCGGCCTCGTTGTCGGCCTCGTGGAGATTGTTCAGCAGGGCAGTGGTTGTACGACTGGCTTCGGCCATGTGATCAGCATACAGGTTCGGGCAGAAGATCAGCTGTGGACTGAGCCAGGGGGATTCAGAGGACCTGTTCGGCCTTCGGATAGGAACCGAGGACGGCAAAATCACGGCAGAGTTTTCGAGCAGTCTCGAGTGCCTCTGCCATCACCGGATCTTCCTGATGAGCATCGGCATCGATGAAGAAGGAGTAGGACCAGTTCTCATGTCCACTGGGCCTTTTGTCGATGTGACTGAGGTTGATGCCGGCATCCCTGAAGACCGCAAGGACATCGACGAGGGCGCCCGGTTCATGGGAGGTGGTGAACATGATGCTCGTCCGGTCCTGGCCGGTCGGTCGGGCACGCTCCCGGGCAATGACGAGGAACCGCGTGATGTTGCCGGGATTGTCCTCGATGCCGGAACTGAGAATGTTGACGCCGTGAAGCTTGCCAGCCAACCTCGAGCCGATCGCAGCCAGGTCGTCACTGACGGCGGCATCGAGAACGGCAGCGGACGATGAGGCCACGTCGACACGTTCAGCCTTCGGAAGATTGTTGTCGAGCCATTGCCGGCACTGGGAGAACACCTGGGGCTTGCTGGCGATCCGACGAATCCGCTCCATCGGGATGTTCGACAGCAGGCAATGGGAAATCGAGATCAGTGCCTCGGCATAGACCGTCACCTTGAACTCCGAGAATGCATCGAGCGTGTCCGTGATGCTCCCTCCGGTCGAGTTCTCGTAGGGGACCAGACCGTAGGTGCAGTTTCCCGCCATCACTTCACGGAACACGGCCGAGATGTCCTCGAATTCCATGAACTCGACGGAGGAGCCGAAGTGTCTCACGGCAGCGACGTGACTGAAGGAGCCCGACGGTCCCAGGTAGCCGATCGTCACGCCACGTTCCAGCCTGAAACTGCCCGACATCAACTCCCGCCAGATGGCTTCGATTGTTCGATCGGGCAATGGGCCCACGTTCCCCTTGAGCACCTTGTCCAGAACCTGTCGTTCCCGGTGAGGTGCGTAGATCGGCGTGTCGTTGTCCCGCTTCGTCTCGCCGACGGAAACGACGACCTGTGCTCGTTCGTTGAGCAGTTCGAGGAGTCGTGCATCGATCTCGTCGATGCGCTTCCTGAGTTCCTGGATGTCTATGGGTCCTGTCATGATGTGTTCGCAGTCAGCAGTATGCCTCGGCTTGGCGGATCATGTCGTGGTCATTTCCTGATGGACCCGACCGGAAGCGAACAGGAGCATGCCCAGCACGCCGGTTCCGACCACCACACAGAGTGTGGCAAAGGCGAGTCCGAACCCACCGCCCGTTTCGGCCAACCAGCCGGTGATCCATGGGCAGGTGACTCCTGAAACCGAGAAGAACGTCACCATGACTCCCGTGGCCACGCCGGCTCGCTGCTTGAAGAGATCTGCGCAGATCGAGTAGTAGGGGCTGTTGGGAGCCATCGAGAAACCGATCGCGAGCGATACGAAGATGACCGCCCAGGTGACCGAGCTGACGAAGATGACGGGTATGAAGAACAGAACGGCGATCAGCTGGCAGATCCAGATCGGATGAACACGCGCCCTTCGAGTGCTCGAGGTTCTCTTCATCGCCCGATCCGAGATCCAGCCGACGATTGGAATCAGCAGAATGGACAGGGCCCATGGCAGCGTGCTGGAGAATCCCACCGACTGCAGCTTCATGTTCCAGGTCTGTTCCAGATATCCCGGAAGCCATGAGAGGCCGAAGAACAGAACCCAACCGAACGCGAAGAAGGACCAGCTGGTTGCCAGGAGTGTCGGATTCAACAGGACGTGCTTGATGGGCACCTTGGCTGCGGCTGGTTTCGAATCCGCCACTGGTGATGCGGGAGGTTGTCGGTAGAGAATCAGGAAAGCGACACCCAGGAGACCACCGAGGCCGCCCAGGCAGATGAACGACCAACGCCATCCGATGCCGAGAATCATGGGTGCGAGTACGAGCCCTCCGATCAGGAGTGCCAAAGGAACGCCGAGAAGTGAATAGGCCACGGCACGTCCCAGTTCATTGGGCCGCATCCAGTCCACCAGTGCACGGTTCATGGCGGGAAAGTTCACACCCTCCCCGATCCCCAGAAGAACCCGCAGAACGATGAACATCCAGAAGATCTCGACCAGCCCCTGGAGCGCCATCACAACAGACCAGGTGAAGAGGCTGATGCTCCAGACGAGCTTCACCCCGAATCGATCGAGCAGAAATCCCGAGAGCAGGTTCACGCTCAGGGTTCCGATCGCAAAGGCCGACATCAGCAGACCGAAGGAGGCATCCTCGATGCCGAAGTCCGACTCGATGGGCTTGATGGCGAACGAGATCACGACCCGGTCCAGGTAGTTGACCAGTCCCAGGAAAAAACAGAAGCCGGCAACGGCATAGCGGTAGCGGCTCAACTGATGTGCGGGGAGGCCCTTGATGGGGGTGGAGGGTGACATGATTCGCTTTCAGGGGGTTCAGATGGAACCAAGTGGGCTTCAGAGCAGAATAACCACTATGGAAACCCGGACAGTGGGTTGCCTGGAGGCCGTTTCGGGTGTCCAATGGTGTATTGAGAGAGAGGTTCCCCCATGTCATTTGTCCCCCTCATGGCGATTGTCATCGCGATCAGTGCTTCATCGGACCAGTTCCAGGGGCCACCAGCCCTTGATGAGCCCATCCTGCGTGATGGCCAACTGGTCTTCCCCGAGGGGGCCAGGATTCCCAAGTCCATGACGCAGACGGAGTTGGACTTCCTCGATGGGCAACTCATCCAGGTGCCACGAGGTGTGACGCCGCCTCCTCCGGGGCCCATCCGCTCGGCATCCGAGTACGAGAACATGGCCGGCATCCTGCTCGCCTGGGAAGGCTACTCGTCGATTCTCTCGCAGATGGCCGCCGCCATCACGACCGTCGGCGATGCCAAGGTCTTCATCGCCTGTGACAGCAACAACGAGGCCAACACGGCCCGCAACAACTGCATCTCGGCAGGGGCGGATCCTGACAACATCGTCACGGTTGTCCGCTCGACCAACACGGTGTGGATCCGTGACTACGGTCCACGATACGCCTACGAAGGTGACTGTCGCGTGATCATCGATCACACGTACAACCGTCCCCGTCCCAATGACAATGCCTACAACTCATACTTCGGCAGCCAGTTCAATCATCCCGTCTACCAGATTCCACTGGTGCATGGCGGTGGCAACTATCACCTGAACGGTGTCGGTGTCAGTGCGGCGACCGAACTCATCGTCAATGAGAACCCGGGGCTGTCCGCCTCCCAGATCGTCCAGTACTGGCGGGACTACCAGAACGTCGAGACCTATCTCCATGATGCGTTCCCGACCTCGGTGGACTACACCCAGCACATCGACATGTGGATGCTGATCTGTGGTGATGAACGCATCATCATCAGTGACTGGCCGACCCAGTCCGGTACGACACAGGACCAGATCTGTGACAACGCCGCGGCCTACTACGAGGGGCTCGGTTGGGAAGTCTTCCGGACGCCGGCGTTCGCTTCCGGTGGCGTTCACTACACCTACACCAACATGGTGGTGTGCAACGGTCTGATCCTGCTGCCCGAGTACAACGACATTTCCAATACCTACGACAATCAGGCCAAGGCAGCCGTCGAGGCGGCGATGCCCGGTCGCGAGGTCGTTCAGATCGTCTGCGACAGCCTGGCCTACTCCGCCGGGGTCATGCACTGCATCTGCATGCACATGCCTGCCCACGCCGGTGGGGTCAATCCGACGACCTGTCTACAGACCCCCGTTGAAGGCATCATCGACCCGAACGACTGTCCTCGAATCAACTGGATCAGCGATGACGACGAGTTCGACGTGGTCTCGGTGGACATCGAATACTCCGTTGATGACGGTGGTTCATGGACCACGCTTCAGTCCAATCTGCCAACCGCCGGCTTCGCCGACATCTGTATTCCCGACACGCCGACCACCCAGGGCCGACTTCGAGTGCTGGCCCGTGATGGCGATGGCAACACGGGTGGAGACCTCAGTGGCATCATCATCGTCGAAGGCGACGGCGTCGAAGGCGACGTCAATGGCGATGGACAGGTGAACGTGGTCGACGTACTGGCGGTCATCGGAGACTGGAACTGCGTTGGTGACTGCGAAGCAGACGTCAATGGCGATCTCATCGTCAACGTGGAAGATGTCCTCATCGTGCTGGAAAACTTCGGTAACTGAGCCTGCGTTCGCTTCGGTTGCTACGATTCAACCATGAACAAACCGAACATGGTTCTTGTCGCGGTGGTCTTCGGTGTCCTCCTCATCCTGCAGGGCATCGGGTTCTGGTTGTCAACGGGCTTTGAAATGGCACGCTTCACGGCGGCCATCCCGGCTTTCTTCGGGATTGCGCTGCTGCTGCTGGGCATTCTCTCCGGTCTGTTTCCCGGGGCACGCAAGCATCTCATGCACGTGACCATCCTCGTGGCCCTGCTCGGGATCGCCGGTGGCATCGTGATGGGTCTCAAGAGCCTTCGGGCCGAGGAGATCGCCTGGTCGAAGGTCTGGGATCAGGGGATTCTCGCGTTGCTGTGTCTGATCTACTTCGGGTACTGCCTCGCGAGCTTCATCAGTGCCCGCAAGAACCGCACGTTGGCCGAGTAGTTCAGCCCAGTGAGCCTTCGATCACGTACTTCAGCAGCGCGACGATCTGTTCGGGCTGCCTCGCGACGGCATTGGCGGCGGCATCGACTTCCTTGAGTGCATGATCATGTTCTTCTGGATGAAGAATGATCAACGGTTTGCCCAACGCGGCGGCCTGGCCTGCATCGAAGGCGGCATTCCACTGGCGGTACTTCTCGCCGAATCGAATCACGACGACATCCGCCTGCTGAATGAACGTGCGGGTGCGGATGGCATTCACCGAGGCACCCTGGTGATCGGTCCAGAAGGAGGAGGCCTCCTCGCCGAGGATGGCCACGCCACAGGCGTCGCTGGCATCATGATCCGTCACCGGGTTCACGAAATCGACCGGGAGACCGGCCGCTTCGACTCCGGTGCGAATGACATCCCGCCAATCACTGTGGATCTCACCACCCAGATAGACGGTCCATCTCCGGCTCACAGGACTTCAACGATCTCGAAGCGTTTCTCGCCACGGGGCAGATCCGCACGGATCGTCTCACCGAGTCGAGCTTTCATGAGGGCTGTGCCCAAGGCTGAATTGGGTGTGACTTCGATGCATTCCGGATCGAAGTCGCCGCTCATGTCGCCGACCAGACGATAGACCTGTTCCTGGCCGGTCTTCACATCCTTGAGCTTCACGGTGGCGCCGATGAAGACCATGTCTTCGGGAAGATCGGTGTCATCGGTCACGATCGCGGTCGACAGCCGTTCCTCCAACTGCTTGATCCTGGCTTCATTCATGCCCTGATCTTCACGAGCAGCGTGATACTCGGCGTTTTCCTTGAGGTCACCCAGTTCACGTGCACGGCCGATCCGGTCGGAGAGTTCCTTGCGTTGCTTCTGGCGCGTCGCGAGTTCTTCCTCGATCTTGTCCTTGTCAGCCTGTGTCATGTAGTCCATCGGTTCTCTCTCATTACTCTTTCATCTGGATTCCGGATCACCAGCCATTGCCGATGTGGTGGAGGCATCCAGATCGGGTTGTATTTTCAGGGTCGTCTGGCTTCGGAGCAGACCGAATTCACGAACCATGACGTCGAAGACCATGGCATTCGTGGCCGGATCTTCAGTGGTCTTCACCTCGACCCAGTGGCGATCGCCACTGACACACATGCTAGCGGATTCACCGCTTCGGCAGATCAGTGTGGGAGAAGCGACGATCTCTTTTTCGGCATCTTCCGTGTTCTGGTGCTTCGTGATCACGACGTTGACTTTCCACCGGTCATCATCAAGCGAAGTGGCCGTGACATCGGTTGCCCATCCTGCGGATGGCACGCAGCCTGCCAGGGTCGACACGAGGGCCAGGCCCAGGGCATGGATCATGAGCATGACAGGTCCTGATGTCATAATCAGACTCCCGGAATGACGACGAGGGCTTCACCAGCCCTCTCGAGGAGGATAGCATCAGCGGGAAGGAACGTCTGACATGAACACGCCATCGGATCCGCACAAACCCGTTGAACCTGTTGCCAGAGGGCCTTTCCTGCTGTCGACCTGGTCCTTCGGTGAACGAGCCAATGCAGCTGCCTGGCCGGGACTGGCACGGGGTGGATCGGCGTTGGATGCTGTCGAAGAGGTCTGCGTTTTCTGCGAAGACGATCCCGACATCGACTCGGTTGGTTTCGGCGGACTTCCCGATCGAGATGGCAGGATGTCCCTCGACGGGTGCGTCATGTTGTCACCGGAGAAAAGTGGCAGTGTCTGCGCGATCCGTCGACACCGGCATCCGGTGACGATTGCCCGTCTGGTCATGGATCACACGCCGCATGTCATGCTCGCAGGTGAAGGCGCTGATGAGTTTGCACAGGCGCATGGTCAACAGCAGGAAGAACTGCTCTCACCCGGTGCGGCTGAAGCCTGGAAGAAATGGAAACAGGACCGATTGCCTGCAGATCAATCTCGAGACCAGGGTGTGCGACCTTTCGATCGAGACTCGACAGGTAATCTCTTTGCAGCAGGGGACGACGAGTCCAGGTGGAACAACAATCATGACACCATCGGTGTCCTGTCTCTCGATGAGCATGGCCTGATGGCCGGTGCGTGTTCCACAAGTGGGATGCCCTGGAAGGTCCCGGGCAGAGTCGGGGATTCTCCGATCATCGGACACGGGCTGTATGTCGATCCACAGGGCGGGGCGGCAGTCGCGACCGGTACGGGAGAACTGGTCATGGCGATCTGCGGCAGCTTCCTGGCGGTCGAGGAAATGCGAAGAGGTGCCATGCCCCGTGAGGCTGTGACCGAAGTTCTGGAGCGGATCGCCGCACGGTCGGATCTGGAACCCACACATCAGGTGGCGATCATCGCCCTGAGACCGGATGGCCATTGGGGCGCAGGTGCGCTGCGTCCGGGTTTTCGTTTCGTGGCCAGTGATGCGACAGGTCACCATGTCTTGCAACCTGAAGTTGTTCAACTGCCAGGGACCTGATTGCCGAATCTGAACGTGACCTTCTGAAACCATTCCTCATGAGCAGGCATGGCGTTATAGTCAGTACATGACGCAGTCTGCAGGGATTCGCAAGGCAGAGCGATTTGCCGCCATCGATGTTGGAAGCAACAGCGTCAAGCTATCACTTGCTGTTGCAGGCAGTGGTCGCCGGCCAGCGGTCATTGAAACAGCTCGGATCGTTTCCCAACTCGGGCAGAAGGCGAAGAAGGACGGCACTCTTCACGTGGGTTCCATGGAGCGGACTGCCGAGGCCATCGCCGAGATGGTCGAGGAAGCGAGACGGCAGGATGCTTCGATGATCCGTGCCGTTGCAACCAGCGCCGCACGCGAGGCACCGAATGGAGCCGATCTCAAGGAACGCGTCCGCGCGCTTGCGGGGATCGAGCTCGAGATCATCTCGGGCCAGACAGAGGCGGCACTCGCGTTCAAGGCGGTCTCGTCGCATCACATCGTGGATGATCATTCGAGTCTGGTCTTCGACACCGGCGGTGGCAGTACCGAGATCATCCTGGCGGACAACTACGATATTCGCAGCTGTGATTCGATTCCCTGTGGAGCCCTGAGACTCGCCGAGCAGTTCGATGCAAAGGGCCGCACCAGCAGCAAGGTCGTCGCCGCCATCCGTGAGAATGTCCGTGAAGGACTGGAGGCTGTTCGCCGCAAGGCGATTGACACCACGATCGCCGTGGGCATGGGGGGGACCTGCACGGCGCTCGCCCTCCTCGACATCGGGCCCTTGCCTGTCCCAAGAAACGGGAAGCCTCCAGCGATCCTTCGTGAAAACCACACGATGGCCAGGGAAACGGTCGAGGCACGACTGACCTGGCTTCGGAAGATGGACATCGAGGAGCGCAAGGAACGAACCGGTCTGCGGACGCGGCGTGCCGAGATCATCGTGGCTGGTGCCTGCATCGTGGCGGAGATCCTGGCGGTCTTCGAGATGGAGTGGGTCGCCTTGCTGGATGTCGGTCTGAGGGACGGCCTGCTCATCGAGATGATGCAGCCGCAGGACTGATCCGTGTGCCGCTCAGCACCGTTCGATCAAGGCGTCGGCAAGCGCATCGGCGGCCTTTGGATGATGCCTGAAGAACAGGGACGGCTCCACGAGTTCGACCTCGTTGATCATCAGACGGGTTTCACTGCGAAGCAGATCGACTCGACAATAGAGAGGTGCCATGCCGTCTTGTTCGCCGGTCCATTCAGGATGTGATCTGATCACCTCCATGACCTGTTCGGAGACGGCGCGTTCAGGCCCGTCGGCATCACCCGGCTGATCCGTTGCACCAAAATCATCCTGAACACGGTAATCACCCGGAACCGGAATCTTCTGGACGGCATGGGACCAGACGCCGTCGATGAAGATGCCGGACCATTCTCCACGCGTCTCCACATCTTCGAGATACGGTTGGATCAACATGCCCTGCGTCTGGAGCATTCGATCGAGGTTCGATTGCGCATCCTGGAGACTGTCCCGGTCCGCCGAGAATCGCATTGTTCCAAAGGCAGTCGCGCCGACCCGTGGTTTCATGAAACCACGTTTCCAGTCCTCCTCGTCCAGAATGGTCCCGAGATCGACCGGGGTGCCGGCTTCGATCCATCGAGTCGGAACGACAGGCAATCCGCTTGTCTCCAGATCACGCAGATAGGACTTGCAGGTATTCCACCGGACCGTCCGGGCAGGATTGAACAGCTTGATCCGGTCAGCAGTCTGATCAGCCCAGTTCAGATAATGCTCGATTTTCTGCACGTAGTCCCAGGTCGTCCTGATCAGGCAGGCGTCGTACCGGTTCCACTGCACATCAGGGTTGGTCCAGACTTCATGTGCGATTTCGATGTTGCGGGCCACCAGTGCCTCGTGAAGAGGGGCATCGTCGATTTCCCAATCGGGCAGTGAGCTGCATGTGGCGATGGCCAGTTTCATGGTCCGGACATGGTACCGCTCGCCCGCTCGATTCATGCCACCTGTACACTTCCTGCATCACCATGCACATGGCCCCTCCAGCATCGATTGATCTGCACAACACGTATCCAGGCGGTCGATGGAAAGCCTGGTTGGCATGGTCGATGCCGGCGCTCTTCTTTCTCTACGAGTTCATGATTCGTGTGACGCCCGGGGTGATCGAGGGCCAGCTGCAGCAGCAATTCAACACGACTCCAGGTGACCTCGGTCTCCAGATGAGCATGTACTACTACGCCTATGCCCCGATGCAGTTGGTGGTCGGCATCATTCTGGATCGCTTTGGTGGCCGTGGGCCAATGGCGATTGCGGCCATGATCTGTGGTGCGGGTTGTCTCCTGTTCGCAGTCTCCCAGAGCATCGGCGGTCTGGGTGGGGCGCGTTTTCTCATGGGATTCGGTTCCGCATTCGCCTACGTCGGAACGGTCTATGTCGCCGCGATCTGGTTTCCAGGCCGACGGATCGCACTGCTTTCCGGTGTGACGGCCGCGCTCGGGATGCTGGGTGCGATCTCCGCCGAAGCGTTGCTCGGGCTCCTGCTGGAGCTGGTTTCCTGGAAGCAGGCCTTCGACATCTTCGCGGTTGCCGCCGTGATCATCGCCGGTCTCATGTGGCTCATGGTGCCCAGAAGTCCGGAGTGGTATCTCTCTCAGGTCGCGGAGGAACAGAAGGCACATGGATCCGGTCTGCTGTCCGGTTTCAAGTTCGTCATCCGCAACAGGCAGACCTGGTTGCTGGCCATCGTGACCGCATTGATCTATCTGCCCATCGGTACCTTTGCCGCCTTGTGGGGTGTGCGGTACCTCGAGGTGGTCATGGGATTCGCCACCGATGCAGCTGCACCGGCGGTCTCGCTGATGTTCCTCGGACTCGGCGTCATCGGTCCGTTGATCGGTTGGCATTCCGATGTCATTTGCCAGCGAGCGATCTACCTCAAGATCGGTGTCGTCCTGGCACTCGTCTGTTCAGGTGGTCTGTTGCTGTTGCCCAGCGGTATCGACTGGGTGGTCTATGTCCTGCTCTTCCTGCTGGGTGGATCAGCAGGAACCATCGTGGTCGCGTTTCCGCTGGCGATGGAGCACAACCCCTGCAACTGCCGTGGGACCGCGATGACATTCGTCAATTTCCTGCAGATGATCTTCGCCGGAGTTGGTCAATGGGTGGTCGGAATCCTGCTGGATACCACGTCGGATGATGGCACCCATCTCAAATCGGTCGATCCAACGGATTTCCGCGTGGCGTTCCTGATCCTGCCTGGCTGTCTTCTGGCGGGCTTGGTGGTGGTCTTCTTCCTCAAGGATGCCCCTCGAACGGTCCATCATGAGTCCGCAGTCGACTCTGCACCACTTGCTGATTGACATCGCTCTGGAATGGCTCACAATGGAATCAGCAGCTGGTGGGGGCCTGTCAGGCAGGTTTCCCGCCGCAGGTGGACTTTGTAGAAGGTGCCGTCCATGACCGTCCACGGTTCTCGAATGACATTGATTTCAACTCTGTTGGCTGCCACGGCCTCCGTCGCAGCAGCGGGTGAGTCACGAGTGATTCCAGTCGAAGCGCGTCTCGACTCGATCGATGTTCTTTCCATCAACCATGCCCCATCCGATCCTTTGTCGACAGTCACCGATCGAAGGCCGCTGCTTCGTGGGGACTGCCCGTCTGAGATTCATACCTTGACGGATTCGGATTTCGGTCCGGGTCAATACGTTCTTCAAGCCGGTTTCGAAGAGGGGGAAAGCGCAGCCATCTCGTTCTCGCTTCCAGCGGAGGCCTTCCCCGTACGACTTGATCTGGCTGAGATTCTGTTTGCGACCTTCAACTCGACAGTCCAGACCACGACGGAATGGTCTTTCAAGGCCTATTCGGGAAAACCGGATACCGGCTCACTGGTCGCGGAGTATTCATCCGATGGCGTGATTCTGCCCCATCTCGTGATGCCGCCCGGAACGAATGGAACGATCATCGCCTTCGGAATCGATCCGACCGATCCCAACCAGATCTTCATTCCGGACAACGGTAGTGGTGAGATCACGATTGCCTTTCGAATCGATGCGCACAACATGCCGGGAAGTCCTTGTCTCTCGCCACCCAACGAGAACATGAATGCATTCCCCGCGACGGATACCAGTGGTCTTCAGTTTCCAGCCGGCAACTGGCTCGATCTGGTGGATGGGGCATTCTGCATCTGCGGAGTAGGCTGGCGTTCGTTCCAGCAGCTGCCGACACTGTGTCGACCAAGTGGTGACTGGGTCATCCGAGCCACGCTGACGCCATTCAACTGTGGTGGCTCGGTCGGCGCCTGCTGTACCTCGGATGGCAGTTGTTCGGATCTCACTGAAATCGAGTGCGAGGTGATCTCAGGCGACTTCCAGGGTGATGGAACGATCTGTTCCGACCTCCAGTGTCCAGAGCCCACGGCGGCCTGCTGTGTTCCCTCGACCGGTGAGTGCGTCGATGCCTCCGAATCGCTGTGCAATGCCTTCTCGGGAACATGGTGGAGTGGTCAGAGTTGTGCCGACATCGTCTGTTTCCCGGTCGGTGCCTGCTGCCTGCCGGATGGCAGCTGTGTTCCGGATTCGACGCCGGAATCCTGTGTTGCCTTCTCCGGGACGTTCCAGGGTGATGCCACCGATTGTGATGTTGTTGAGTGTCCTGAACCCGAGGGATGGTGCTGTACGGACACAGGTGATTGCTTCGAGCTGACGCAGGCGACCTGTCTCGCCTTCGGTGGCATCTATGGCGGAGATGGTTCGACATGCATCGATCCGGATGCCTGCGATGACTCGAGCGATTGCGTCGGCGACACCACCGGTGACGGTGTGGTCAATGTCGATGACGTCCTCGATGTGCTTGCTAATTACGGCAGTGACGGCAGCAGTGGTGATGCCGATGGGGACAACGATGTCGATGTCGATGATGTGCTTCTGGTCATCAATGGCTGGGGTGACTGCTGATCCCGCCGTCACCTCCGATTCCATGGCCATGCTTGAATCAGACTGATTCGCTCAATGATTGAAGTGCATCGATTCGATCACCCGCGATCTTCAGCGCCTGCTCGGATTGATCGATGCCGATACCCCGGCGACGATTCTTCCTCGCCGCGACAACGGTCGTACCCGAACCGCAAAATGGATCGATGACCATTCCGCCTTCCGGACAGCACGCCTTGACGAGCAGTTCCAACAACGCAATCGGTTTCTGAGTCGGCCAGCCGTTTCGTTCGTGCGCCATGTTGTTGATCGAGGGGATGTCCAGAACATCCGTTGCCTTCTTCATCTTGCCCTTCAGGCGTTGGCTTGTCGCAGGAACCATGGGTGCTTCGAAGAAGTACTCTTGACCTTTGGCATAGAACAGAATGTCATCATGCTTTCTGGCAAAGCGACGTGGTGAGGATCCGCCGAGTCCATACTTCCAGACAAGTTGGTTGACGAAGGCCTTTGAGCCGAGCAGTTCGTCCAACAGCAATCGAAGATGATGCACTTGCCGCCAATCACAATGCAGCAGAATCGAACCGTTGGGATGCAGATGGTGAAGCACGACTTCGATGCGAGGTCTCATGAACTCCATGTAGGCATCTGAATCGTCAAGCAGATCTTCAAATGAAGCGCCGTCGCGTCCTTCCATCGTGCGGCCCATCCCGAATGGCGGATCGAGATAGGCAAGATCCGCATTCAGCGGTTCCAGTTCCCGCAGAACGTCAAGACAGTCGCCGAGATGAAAGGTCGGATCCACGCTTCGATGCTATCGGATGCAGGTGAGAGACGTCTTCACCGACGTCGACGTCGCGTGACCCCGAGGCCTGCGATGGCGAGCAGGCACATCCCTGCAGGACCTGGAATCTGAGTGATCTCGAATGTGAGGTATTCGAACTCAGGGCCGCCACCTTCGGCAGGGAGAAAATCAAGCGACTCGATGACCGTCCAGACGCCACCCTGCATCGTGAGCATCTGGATGGTGTTGTTGGGGGAGAGGCCCCCTTGCTCGAACTCATTGAGATAGAACGATCCGGAATCGCCTTCACCCAGGTTCGAGACGGCCATGGCTTCGGAGTCGATCCCCGAATTCCAGTTGAACGCGCCACTGAGCAGGATTTCATTACCGATCGGGATGACGTCGAAGGTGCCTCCGGCGTCGATGTTGTATTGCCACGTGGCGGACTGGGGAACGGTCACCTGGGAGGTCACGATGGTCGGCGTGCCCGGAGGGTCCACCACATCGACATCATCGAACATGGTCAGCACGGAAAGGCCGGCTGCGGTTTCGGCGAGCAGGATCGAAATGCGCCCCTGCGTCTCGATGCCGTCCTTGCGAAGTTCGGCATTCACCGCATTCATGTCGGCGGTGGAGAAGCCCGTTCCCGGAGAAGACAGAATGTCTGCGAACTCGCCGGACGCAAGATTGATTTCGGTTCCCGACCAGGAAACAAATCGCGCGGTCGATTCAGCCATCGCCGCTGTGCCTGCAGCCAGCGTCGTCATCGTGATGAGCATGAATCTCTTGGGAATCATCAATCGGACCCTCTGGACGTGATGTCCGGGACGCTCCCGGAAACTTGGAAAGCCAGTATAGCCAGGGACTTGTGGGTCACAAGGCACCGCGTCCAGAACGTCCTGAGGGCCTAGAGAAGGGGGCTGAGCATGCCTGCAGCGTTTCTTGCCAGCCGTTTGTTCCAGGCGGCCTGACGCCATTCTGCCCCGAGCACTTCGGTCGATTCATTCTGATAGGACAGCTGGAGCAACCGCAGTTGTCCCGTGAAATCCGGATTCCAGCCGAGCATGTTGACCTCGAAGTTGAGCTCCATGCTCCGGCGATCGAGATTGGCCGAACCGACCATGAAGAGCTGACGATCCACGGTCAGTGTCTTGGCGTGGAGCAGACCTTCGTTGTAATGGAAGATCCTGACACCTGCGTTGAGCAGTTCCTCATAGTGGCTTCGGCTGGCAAGTGAGACGAGAAACGAGTCATTCTTCCTGGGCAGGATCAACTTGATGGAAACGCCTCGCTGTGCAGCGGACAGCAGCGAGGTCTCGGTGGCGACATCCGGAACGAAGTAGGGCGTCGTCAGAATGATTTCCTCACTGGCCACATGAAAGCAGGACTGCAGCACCATGGTGAAGCTGCCATGGTCGAGATTGGGCCCACTGGCGATGATCTGGACATCAGCGCCATCCGATTGGACATGTGGTACTTCATGGAGAAGTGTTTCTTCCGTATCTCCGGTCTCCATGTACCAGTCTTCGAGGAAGAGTTTCTGCAGATCCAGAACGGCTGGTCCGTTGATTCGGACCATGCAGTCCACCCACGGGGCGTACTTCGCCTTGGGTGCGAAGGAAGGATCAGCGATGTTCTGGCTCCCGACGTATCCGACACGGTGATCGATGACGACGATCTTGCGGTGATTTCGGAGATCGATGCGTGCGATCGGGATCCGAAGAATGCTGGCAGGCATCGCTTCAGCCACCTGGACACCATCGGCTTCCATTTCCCGGCGAAGATCTGAACGGAGAAAGTCGCGGGACCCGAGCGAATCGACAAGCACACGGCAGGTCACGCCTCGCTTGGCGGCCGCTCGAAGTGCATCGGCTACTCGACGCCCGGTGTCATCCACCAGATAGATGTAGGTGAGCAGGTGCACGTGCCGTGTGGCCGAATCGATGTCCGCACAGAGTGGGACCAGGAAGTTGGCGGCATCAATCTCGAGATCAAGCTGATTGCCGGCCAGCAGGTCCGTCGGGCACAGGTTCTCCGCCAACGTGAACACGCGTCGGTACGGAGATGGCGTGCGGGGTTCCATCCCCGGCAGATCCTCGAGATCGGGAAGTTCGATCGGATCAGGCGCATTGTCCAGTGAGGATCGTCGATCCTTGCGAGCTCGACCGACATACACCCCGCCGATGAGCAGGTAGATCAGGGCACCGATGTACGGGACCAGGATGATGAACACGATCCAGGCCAGTCTCGTTTCGCTGGTCCCACGTCGTCTCAGGAGAATGTGGGTCAAGAGCGCGATGAAGAGCGCCGCGTCGATGAAGATCAGGCAAAGGATGACGATCAGATGAATCACGTCCCTGATGTTCGCTTCTGGAGAGGCTCATCGCAACTGCCGAATCCAGCGGCCAGCCCCCATGCAAGCAACGCCACCAGCCAGATGCTGCCTGTGACGATCCAATCAGCCGAAACCGGGCTCATCTTGGCGGACACCATGGTCCACATGCTGCTGAGCGGGCTGATTCGCTCGAGCATCGGATTCTCGACCCAGAGCATGATGATCGGAGAGATCAGGGCGATCAGCAGGCAGAGACTCATCATGCAGAGTCGTCGACCTGCTGAGACTCGACACCGTCCCCAGGCGGCGACGGCACCTGCAAGAAATCCCCAGCCAGTGAGCGTGAGGGCAATCAGGATCGTTCGTTCCAGACTCCATGACGTCACCAGACCGGCAGGCCAGATGATCAGCTGGGCAGTCACCAGAAGAATGCAGGTTTCACGAAAGGTTCTCCCTGCAGGTTGTGAACGTGTGCTGGACATGGCCGCCATCGGCCACACGATCACCAGTCCGACTGCAGCCATCACCAGCATGAGTCGGATACCCGGCAACCAGGTTTCCGTAGTGGGTAGCAACGGACGTCTCAGTCCGATGACGAGGATCCATGAGGTCAGCAGCCAGCAGGAACCGAAGAAGATGACGAGTCTCTGTGCCAGGAAGGGTGTCCCGGCAACCGGCAACAGTCTTCTGTTCACCGCTTGACCACGACGGACGCATCGGTGATGTCGATCTCACCAGGATGATATTGATCGATGCGTCCAGAAATCTGGTACAGCCGATCAAGTCGTGCGACTTTTCGATCAAGCAGCGATTCCATCGCCTTTTCATCTCCGGGTGCGGAGCCCCAGATGACCCGGCTGCCGTTGTCGGTAATCAGCACCAGGCTGCCGGTCGCTGGGTATCTGGAAAGATCGATGGCCTGGACCTGATGGATCCAGTGGGCCTGCTGGATGTGGTCGAGCACCCGCATGGCAGCACTCAAATCGCCACCATTCCAGGTATCACCCGGGCTCGTTGGTCGACTGTATCGGGGGTTGATGATCGTGACGACGTGAACATCTCCACTGACCCCGCAGCCGGGGGGGAGGACACGAGCTGTTTGATCGATGAGTGTGGTTCCATGGCGGTCACGGACTCTCGCCATCGGTGTGACGAGCGTCGCATCGACTGTCACTTCGTTCTGTCCGGATCGTCTGACCTGAAGGATCTCATGGAAGAAGCCGGAGCTCAGAAGCTGATCTCTCGTTGCCTCCAGGTCAGCTCGAGAAAGGCTGGTGCCCTGCAGCTGGGATTCGCCGAGCGACTGCAGATGATCCAGGAGGCTGGGCCCTGCCCAGATCGGTGGATGTTCGAAACGGACCGTGACATGCTCCACGGGTTTTTCGACGCGTCTGCCCATGGCCGGGATGAAACAGATGAACGTGATCACCGCCGCAGTGACACCGATTCCGAGCCAGGTCGAGCGTCCCGCGGAGGTCCTGGACCATGTCCAGAGATTGGCCGGGGTTGCCAGTGAGAGGTTCAGGCGGCGATTCTTGCTTGATGATTTCGATTTGGAGCGTCGAGTAGGCATGTCTCGACAGATCATCGGCTTCCAGGACCGGACCCCTTGAGCATGGAAGACTCCGGTTCGGCGATCGCCATGTCCACGAGTTTCTGGCACAGCTGAGGAAGGGTCCATCCTGCGGCGGCGGCTGCCTTGGGCAGGAGGGAATGGGAGGTGAATCCCGGCATCGTGTTGATCTCGAGCAGCCAGGGGCCTGCGTCATCAAGCAGGAAGTCCACACGAGACAGATGCCGCGCACCCAGGCCTCGATGAAGTGCCAGTGCGGCAGACTCCATCATGTCCTTGGTGGCCGCATCCAGTGGGGGATCGATGACGTAGTTCGTGTCATTCCTCTGGTACTTGGCTTCATAGTCGTAGAGCCCAGTGGCCGCCTTGATCTCGATGATCGGCAGCGTGGAGTCGCCCAGGATGCCGACCGTCAGTTCACGCCCTTCGATGTAGGTTTCGACAAGGACATCCCGGCCGTCCAGAGTCAGTTTGGAGACGGCTTCGTCCCGTTGGAGCGATGTCTTGGCGACGTGAAGATCCAGACTGGAGCCTTCAGCAAGAGGCTTGACCACGACTGGTGGTTGCAGGGTCGACTGCCGACCTGCTTCGAGGTGTTCCCATTGCGGCGTGGGGATGCCGAGTGTGCTCGCGACTTCCTTCGTATGGTGCTTGTTCATGGCGGCAGTTGCCGCGAGGGCGCCACAGCCCACGAACGGACGGCCGTCCTGTTCAAGCAGGCGTTGAAGTTCGCCGCCCTCGCCCCATGGTCCATGCAGCACCGGGAAGATCACATCGGCCTGCAGTCGGTCCAGTTCAAGCTGTCCATCTCGTGGGATGACATGCTCGATGACCTGATTCGATTCGATCTGTCGCAACGCCTCCGAGACGGATCCTCCCGATGCCAGGCTGACGTCATGCTCACCGTCCGGACCACCCATGAGGACAGCGACGGTCAGTGGAGTATCGATCATGGCATCGGTGCTCCGGGGTCGTCACACCAGATGACGACTTCCGGTTGGAGTTTCGCACCGGAGTGATCCAGGACCCGTTCCTGGACCTGTCGCATCAGCGTCATGACATCCCTCGCCGTCGCCTGTGGCGTGGTCGAGATGAAGTTGGCATGTCGTTCACTGACCGTGGCGCCTCCGATGGTGAGACCCTTGAGACCGGCTTCATCAATCAGGCGACCGGCCGGTACCTGCACATCATCGATGGTCGGGTTGCGAAAGGCGCAGCCTGCCGAGTTGTCCGCCATGGGTTGCGAGGCGGACTTCTGGGCGAAGATCTCACGGACACGACCTCGGACCGCCATGGGATCGTCCGGTTGAAGCCGGAGGATCGCGGAAAGGATGATGCCGTTGGGCACACTGCTGGCGCGGTAGCCGAAACTCAAGGCATCACCCTGAAGATCCAATCGATTGCCTTCCATGTCGAGCATCGATACGGATTCCACGGCCTGTCCAGTGTCGCCAAAGCTGCCACCGGCATTCATTCGAAGGGCGCCGCCCAGTGTCCCGGGAATCCCGGCCAGTTGACTGAGTCCGTCCAGGCCCTGTCGAGCGGTTTCGTTGACCAGTTTGAAGAGATCGGCACCGGCCATGGCGAGCATCCGGTTGACCTCGCCGTCCTTGTTGTACCGGCGTCGTGTGAAGAACTCCTGATCCAGTTGCAGCACGACACCGTCGACACCCGAATCGTCGACGAGCAGATTCGCACCGCCACCCAGAACGCGAACGGGGGTCGCAGACTGATGACATCGTCTCAGCAGCGTCTGCAGTGATGTTTCATCCTTTGGCTTGATGAGCATTTCGGCCCGTCCACCGATGCCGAACCAAGTCCGTGCGCCGATGGGCGCATCGAACTCGATCTCGATCTGGAGATCGCCGATCAGGCTGGAGCGAGCTTCACGGGTCATGCATCACCAGCCATGTAATCGCGTCCGATCGTCCAGACGGGGCCGGCGCCCATGATGACGACGAGATCGCCGTCCTGGCATTCCGCCGAAAGGTATTCGGTGATGTCTTCAAACTCTGGGATGTGCTTCGCGAGCACGCCACGTTCATCCAGCTTCTCGACCAGATCGACGGCGCTGACCCGCTGTTTCTCCGCAAGTGAATCCCGCACGAAGTAGATCCGCGGAACAATCACTTCATCGGCACTGGCGAAGCTCTCTGCGAAGTGATCAAGCAGAAATCGAGTGCGACTGTGCTGATGAGGTTGGAAGACGCAGATGAGCCGGTCCGGTTTCTCCGCGAGCTTCAAGGCCTTCAATGTCTGCTCGATCTCGGTGGGATGGTGACCGTAGTCGTCATAGACCACGGCGGTGCCTCCATCCCGGGTCGAACGTTCCCCCAGCCTCTGCATTCGGCGATCCAGACCGTTGAAGGTTGCCATCGCATTGGAGGCGTCTTCCCATTCGGCGCCGAGCTGATGTGCCAGAATCACTGCAGCGGCGGCGTTGAGCGCGTTGTGTCCGCCTGCCATCTGGTTCGTCCACTGCGTGACCCACATGCCTTCGCGAAGAATGCCGACGCGAAGCACATTCGCGTCATAGACGATCTGATAATCCGCCTCGGGATGGAAGCCGAAGGTCGAGACATGACAGGGAAGGCTCGGGGTGATGGCCTGTCGTCGAGCGCCACTGTGGGCAATCAGCAGCGATCCGCCGTCTTCAACGGGCGGCAGGAGACTCGCGAATTCTCCGAAGGCCTCGATGATCGCCTCAAGGGATCCATAGATGTCGAGATGGTCTTCCTCGATGTTGTTGATGAGTGCGAGATCCGGCCGGTGATGATGAAAGGATCGATTGAACTCACAGGCTTCGCAGACCAGGATGCCCGGTTCACCTTCATGAGGTCCGTGTGGAACCGTCGCGGCGCCCGCCCTGGATCCGCCACCGATCTGGTCGCATGTGGCACCGATGATGAAACTCGGGTCGAGGCCGCATTCGATCAGGATGTGACACAGCATCGATGCCGTGGTGCTCTTGCCGTGCGTTCCGCTGATCGCGATGCTCAGGTGATGTCGCTGAAGCTGTCCAAGGGCTTCGGCATAGGTCAGAATCGGAAGCCCCCTTGATCGTGCGGTGGAGACCTCGGGGTGATCTTCCGGAATGGCCGCTGAAGCAATGAGCACTTCGGTGTCGTCCGGGATCGAACCGGTGGGCTGGCCCAGATGAAGTGAGATGCCGTCGGCAGCCAACGCCTTGGTCACATCCGTGGGGGCTTGATCCGAACCGGTGCAGATGCATTCCCGGGCGACCAGCATCCTGGCCAGACCGCTCATGCCGCAGCCGCCGATTCCAACCAGATGAAGCCGCCTGCCGGGGCGGAGATCGATGTCTTCTCGTCCTGTTTCCTGAGCAGCGGTCAAGGCGGGCATATCCGGAGTGTACTGGGGGGGATGGGGGAGGCGAGGAATCCTCCGGTTTGTCATACACTTCGGTCATGTCGACATCAGATCACGAGGCAATTCACGCACAACTTCTCATCGTCGAGGATGAAACCGATCATGCGGAAGTCATGGCCGAGGCACTTCGACGGCTCGGGCACGTGTGCACGATCGTGGATGGCGTCACGACCGCCGAGGAGGAGATCCGGCTGGGCAGCTTCGATGTGATCGTCACCGATCTGAGCATGGAGAAGCCCGACTCCGGTCTCGAGGTCCTTCGATATGCCCGTGAGCATCAGCCTGATTCCGAAGTCATCATGGTGACGGCCCATGGCGACGTCGGTACGGCCAAGGCAGCGCTGCAAGGCGGCGCCTACGACTTCATCGAGAAGCCGCTGGATCTCGAGGTCTTCCGCAATCTCGTGAACAGGGCGGTCGAGACCGTCCGACTTCGTCATCACAATGTCCGATTGCAGGGCAAGGTCGATTCGGCCTTCGGTTTCGAGGGCATCATCGGAGACTCGGCGCCGATGCGCAAGGTCATCCAGACCATCAAGCAGGTCGGGCCGAGCATGATTCCCGTTCTGATCACCGGTGAGTCCGGTACCGGCAAGGAGCTGATCGCCCGGGCGATTCACAATCAGTCCCAGCGTGTCGACAAGCGTTACGTCGCCTTCAACTGTGCCGGACAGAGCGAGAGCCTTCTCGAGGACCAGCTCTTCGGCCACGTCAAGGGTGCCTTCACTGGTGCCGAGAAGGATCGTGAGGGTGTCTTCGAGTACGCCGACGACGGCACCCTGTTCCTCGATGAGATCGGTGACATGCCGCTCACGATGCAGGCCAAGCTGTTGCGGGTCCTGGAGACGGGTGAGGTGATCCGCTTGGGGACCAATACGGAACATCACGTCGATGTCCGGTTCGTGAGTGCGACCAATCGTGATCTCAAGCATCGGATCGAAACCGAGGAATTCCGTGAAGACCTGTACTTCCGGATCAACGGCGCAGAGATCCATCTGCCACCACTTCGTGAGCGTCGTGAGGATATTCCGCTGCTGGTCAATCATGCGGCCGGACGCTTCGCCGGTGAACAGGGGAAGCCGCAGCCCGATTTCACCGAGGCGGCGATGCTTCGACTGGTCGCCTACAACTGGCCCGGGAACATCCGTCAGTTGTTCAATGTCGTGCAGCGGATGGTCGTGATGGCGACGACGCCGCACATCGATGTGGCCGAGGTTCCGGACGATGTCCGGATGACCGACGAAGACGAGCATCTCCACATGGGGGCGTTGGCCGGCATCGGTCTCGATCGCCTCGAGAAGGAGGCCATGCGACAGACTCTGGCGATGACCGGTGGAAACCGCGAACAGACCGCCGAGCTTCTGGGCATCGGAGAACGCACGCTCTACCGAAAGCTCAAGGAATACGGCCTCAAATAGGGTTTTCTTCGTGTTCCCTGAACCGGCGAGATACCTAAATCCTTGTTTAGCAGGGCTTAGGCTCATTCGGTGAGGGTGATCCGTTGATCCAGGCTTGGTCGCCCCCTTGGGCTCGATTTCGCCTGTGACTGTGAATGGCGTGTGGGTACAAGGCGGGCGAAAAGGTGATTTGTGTATGATCGCTCAATCACGCTCTGATAGCGTTCTTCACGGGTTTTCACGGGGATAACCCAGCCTCCACACATTCATTTGAGCGTGACCGCTCGCATCACATAGACATCTGCAGGGGAGACTTTCATGTCCAACAGATCGACTTATTTCTTGAAGCTTGGTGTTTTGCTTTTTCTCGGCATGACCATGGTTGGCTGCTCGTCAACGGGCCGTTTCATGAACGACAACATGAGCACGGAACAGGTCATGAAGGAGCTGGAATCCTATACCCCGGCCTGGAAGCCCACCGGTGACAGCGACATGGATCGAGTCGGACGAAGCGCGGTCATGTCCATCGAAGACAAGAAGCCAGCGATGGATGCGATGTTTGCTTCACTCTGGGCGGAGTACGACCTGATGGAGTGGACTAATGCCGCCAAGGCGGATCTGCAGGAAAAGGGCATTTCATGGGGCGAAGCGGATGCCGAGCAGCGTGATGCCGCAATGGCTGTCGCGTGGACCTACCTTGATGATCTCCAGAAGGAAGGAATCAAGGAGTTCTATGCCGCCAAGGCACGGAATATTCGGGCAACCAATGATGATGCTGCGGAGACCCTGACCATCCTCAACGACTCGCTGAAGACGGCCGAAAGCATCTACGGGCGTGTTCAATCCGTCGCCAATTCACCTGTGGATGGCGCCATCGCGTTGTTCTCGGATGCCCCGAAGATCGGAAAAGGCATCGATCAGCTCACTGAAATGGTCCAGTGGGGCAATGCGACGAGCAAGTACATGTCGTGTTTTGCCAACGCGAATGACACCTGGGACCGGATTTTCCAGGAAAACGATCGAAAAGCGATGCAGGACTGACTGGTTTCCGCATGTCCTGATGAAGTGAAGATGCCGCTTGTCCAATGAGGAAGTTTTTGATGCTCAACTCCATCGTCCGAAAAGCCCCGGTCCTCGTACTTCTGCTTGTCCTGCCCATGAGCTTGATGGCTCTGGCAGACGAGCCCAAGGACACCTCGATGCCGAAGGGTGCGAGATCCGGTGATCTCTCGATCCCCAAGGGTCGTCTGTCCGTCCCTGAGAATGCGGGGACTGAATTCTCAAAGAAGTCGCTCGTGCTGTACATGAACATCACGACGCTTTCCGAGGGGCCCAACGCTTTGACACCAACGGCTCTGCAGGAGCAGAAGATCTTCTTCGAGACTCAGCTGGCTCGTCTGAAGCGATTCAAGGTCTATGCGATGTTCAATGACGGTGCGTATCGCCTCGTCAAGGACCTCGAGGACGTCGGCGAAATCGACTATCAGGATGAAGAAACGCTGCCTGCAGCCGATCTGAACCTGAACATCAACATCTCGATCCAGGTCGAGGAGAATGTCGGCCGCGCCGTCAAGGGACAGGCGGGCGAGACCCGGATGTACTACACCTACGTGACGGACGTCAATCTTGCTGATGGTCGAACCAGAGAGATGATCGAAGGCCACAGTTTCAAGGAGACGGAGTATCGATCCATCTACAAGATTCCGGGGCCGGGTGGAAAGTTCCGTTTCCGCGGTGGCTTTGATCCGACCAATGCGGAAAACGTCAACAAGGTGCTTCAGCAACTCGGTCGGCGTCAGCTGATCAACATGGCCCTGTGGCTGGGTAAGAAGTATCCGATCACCTGCGAAGTCACGGGAATCCGTCGGTCAGGCAAGTCCGGTGGTCTGAACCAGGGTGCGAACAACGGACTTCGCAATGACGTCCAGATGATCATCTGGGGTGATGACGGCATTGCGCCCCTCGCCCTGGCTGCAGCCTCCATCGAGGCCAGTGCCGACAAATCCGGATTCAACATCATGCGTTGGAATACGGATGACGAGGATGCGGCCTACTGGATCGAAGACATCAAGGCTGATCCCGGGATGGTCCGCAAGAACTATCAGGAAAAGGACGAGATGGCCCTCATGGCGACGACATGGTCCATGCCGTTTCCCAAGGAATGGATGGAGGCGGAATGATGTCATCCGACCGTTTACTCAGGGGCGTGTTTGTCCTTCCGATCATCGTCATGCTGTGCATGGCAGCTCCGGTTCAGGCCGGTACGGAAGTTCTGGATGAGGACATCGACTCGCTCGTCAAGCGTGGCGGCAAGCTGGCCGTCGGCAACCAAGAGACGGCAGGGGACTGGGTCATCGCGAGTGTGAAGATTCGCGATTCATGGGGGGATGACGCCATTCCTCAGGCCCGGCAGGCTGCTCGAACCCAGGTCGCCGAGTTCTTCGGGGCTCAGGTCAGTGGCACCAAGGAGGCTTCGCGGGAAAGTCAGTCGGAGAAAGTCGACGGCAAGACGACTACGAAGTTCAAGAAGAGTTTCAAGCAGGTCTCCAAGACCGAAGTTGATCAGTATCTCAGAGGCCTCGGACTCGACCGCGTCGTGACCAAGGGCGATGATCAGTACGCGATCTTTGTTCTCAGCGAGCTGGGCATGGAACAGTCGGCCAATCTCGCTGAAGCGGTCCGGAAGATCGGGCATGAGGCTGGCGAAGACGGCACGACCACGGTGACCTCGGTCGGGATGGTCGTGATCCGGGATGACGATGTCCCCGCGGCCCGGGCTGCTGCGGTCGCCCAGGCTCAGCGTGAAGCCCTTGAGAAGGTCATGGGTATGGTGGTGGTGGGTGTGACCCAGGCCAACCGAGAAAGTGGTGGGCATCAGCAGTTCCGCGAATCCGTCTTCTCCAACACGGACGGTTTCATCGAGGACTGGGAAGTCCTGGGTGACAACGATGGTCAGGTTGGAGACCACTACCGGATCGTCATCAATGCCATCGTGACCCCCCAAAAGCTCTATGAAGACTACCGCACGCACCTTCAGAGCATGGGAGATCCGACCTTCGAAGTGAAGGGGGACGACGAGAAGGTCTGTCGTCGTTTTCAACGGTTCTTCAAGGAGAAGGGATTCCGCATCGTTGAACGCGATGCAGACTGGATCATCGAAGTCGATTCCGAATACCGGGAACGTGAGGATCCTCGAAATCCCAGCGTCACGATGACTCTGCTCGACATGGGATTCAAGATGCGTAACCGGGCGACCGGTGATGTCATCGGCCCGCTGAAGGGTCCCAGGCGATTCAACAGTCGTCTTCAGGATCCCGTCGCTGCTCGCAGTCAGCTTCTGGACAAGGGGTTCTCCAAGTGGAAGGACACCCTCCACGAGACCATCAACGATGAAATCGTGCGCATGGCCCGTGAAGGTCGTCCTGTGACCGTCACGCTTTCCGAGTGGCCAGGCGATACCGCGACGGCGGGTCGATTGGAGAGCAGTGTCCAGTCGCTGCCGGGCGTGAAT
>PAAJ01000010.1 GCA_002702575.1 Phycisphaerae bacterium
CTGATTACCGCCAGATGACTCTGTCATTCAGCCACTGAAGCAGCAGCCGCAGCATCCCGAGCCTGCTTACGATCGACACGTGCCTGCACGAATCGTGCCATGCGCTCGACCGTCATGCCCTGGATCAAGATGGATCCGATGACGACCATCATGGTCACGACCATCACCTGGGACCGCAGATCCTTGCCTGAATCCATTGTCGCGATCACCGGTGGAACCGCCAACGCCATCGCCATGGAGACGCCACCGCGGATTCCGCACCAGGTCATCAGGAACACGTGCCAGAAGGACATGTGCGTCCGGCCCACACCCTTGGCCAGCAACCAGGGAATCACGAGCGCGATGAACCTGGCAACCAGCAGCAGTGGCCAGACCGCGAAGCTCCACAGCACAGGTGACCATGACAGATCCACGACGAGCAGCTCGAGGCCGATCATGAGGAAGAGGATCGCCGTCAACGCACTTTCAATGAGACTCCAGAACCCGATCACCAGACCACCGGTGCCCTCGGCCTTGAGCGTCTCGGATCGACCCATCACCAGACCGGCCACCACTGAGGCCACCGGACATGAGACGAACGCACGAGGCGCAAAGGCGCCCAGCAGCAATACGACCGAAATCGTCACCAGTACGATCACGGAACTCTTCTTCACGCGATGCATGAAGAAGAGACCGATGTAACCCATCACCACCCCCATCACGATCGCACCACCCGCTTCCACGACGAAGGCCAGCAGCCACTGATCCCCGAAGTGGGTGTCGTAGCTCACATGGTTCATGTGCATGATGTGCGCCGTGAGGAACAGCACCAGAACGATCGAGATCCCGTCGTTGAAGAGCGACTCCCCCGCGACGACCTCGCGGATCCGCTTGGGCGCAGACGTCCGCTGGAGCAGCCCGATCGCCGCGACGGCATCCGTCGGTGCCAGAATCACGCCGACCAGCAGAAGATTCCAGATCAACCACTGCTTGCCGGCCAACTCGAACATCAGCGCCATGCCAGCAGCCGTCACCAACGCCGTCAGGATCACACCGACCGTTGCCATCCACGTGATGAGACCGATTTGACGCGTGAAGCTCTTGGTCTCCAGCTGCAGTGCGGCTGCGAAGAGCAGCACACCCAGAAGGATGCCTTCACCGGCAGCTTCCTTGCCCTGCCCACCCACCAGGAGGGTCTCGAAGTGAAGCGATTTCACCAGTTCGACCGCTGCCTGATCATTGAACTCACCGATCATCAGATTGCACAGCATCAGACCGACGGCAACGAACAGCCCCGCCAGCATCACGCCGATCGAGGCAGGCAGCTTGAAGAAGCGGTCATTGGCCCAACCGGCAGCCGCCGTGAACGTCAAGAGGATCACGATGACGGTATAGGGATCCACTGCTAGGACTCGGCTCCATCTCCCTGAGCACGCCTGTGACGCGCCAACGCCGCCGCCACCAGTTGCCTGGTGAAGCCTTCGTGGCCCTCCGGATCAAGCGCCAGACAGATGTCGGCACTTCCGTAATCCTTCGGCGGGTAGTACACACCGCAGTTGGCATTGATCTCGAGCATGTAGGGCGTACCCGTCTTGTCGACCCGCAGATCACAACGACCGAAACTGGCCGCCTTGAGCTCCACGAAGAACCGGGCACATTCATCCCTCAAGCGAGCTGCGAGCACCGGATCCTCGACCGGAAACGATGACAAGCCCTCGTATTCCACCCACTTGAGATCGGAATGCTTGAAGCTCTCACCCTTCGGGAACTTGTACTGGGCCGGTGTATAGGTCTTGGGACTGTCGGGATCATCCGGATTCTCAGCGACCAGCACCGTGCACTCGGTCCCCGCGATGTATTCCTCGATCAACGCAGCTCCATGACGGGACATGATCTTCCTGGCCTGGATACGCAAGCCCTCCGGGGAACGCACTCGTGAACGCCTGCTGAGATCCACACTCGCATAACTGCTGTAGTGCTTCACGAAGAGCGGGAACTTCAGTTCCCGGGCAGCCCGTTCGACGTCTTCTTCCGTCTTCGCGATCACATAGTTCGGGGTCGCGATGCCGAGACGATGACAGGCTTCCTTCATCTCGACCCGGGTCGGTTCGTAGCACTCCGAAGAGGCACCGGCAAAGGGAACCCCCCGCTCCTCCATCTTCTGGATGACCTCGATGCCGGGGATGTCCTGATCAGCGGCGCCATCACACAGATTGAAGAAGAGATCGAAGCGATTCTCGTCGATCAAGGCCTCGACCTGACGGACCGAATTCTCCTTGCCTTCCAATACGGCAACATGCCATTCCGCTTCGGGCATGAAGGGACGGGGATCACATGGCCAATCGTCCTCTGGAAACGGATCAGCATCAAGGTCCTGAGTTGTCAGCAGGCAGATGCGCAGGGTCGGAGCCTCCGGCACATGAATGTACATCGCTACTGTAGCAGTTGTGAACAAGGCATGAGACCACGCAGATGGCCTGATGTCAGCTTGTGGCTGCTATCATCGAACGTTGGGCCTGACCAGGCGTCACCAGGAGCACCTGCACGATGACCGCTTCGAGTTTCCTGATCAAACTTGACGAGCAACTGGACAGAGGCCCCGTTGTCCTGGCAACCGTGATGCATTGCACCGGATCCACCCCTCGTCAGCCCGGCGCCCAGATGGCCTGTGGCCCCGATTGGCTCCTCGGAACCATCGGTGGCGGTGCTGCCGAGTCCAAGGTGATCACTGCAGCTCGCCAGTCAATCAACGACCAGACACCCTCCGAAGTGACCATCGATCTCAGGGGCACACTGGATCATCTCAAGGATGGCATCTGTGGCGGCACGATGCTGATCAGACTGGATCCCCTTGACCGGGCATGTCGTTCGAATCTCCAGGAAGCCAATCGGAAACTCGCTGATGGCCATGCGATCCAGCAGCACTTTCCTCCAGATGAATCATGGTCTCTTCAGGCACTTGATGACACGGCTTCGCCCCGACCTGATGAACGATGGATCCTGAAACCGGATCCGATGCTGCTGATCGTCGGAGCAGGACATTGCGGGGTCGCCCTGGCACGCAGTGCCGCTTCCATTGGCTTCAGAATCATCCTTCAGGATGATCGAACTGAGATGGCACCTGTGGCAGAACTGCCTGCGGGAACGATTCGATCCTCGACGCCCCTTGACCAGACTCTGGATGAAGTCGCCTGGCCTGATCCGCTGTACGTCGCACTGGTGACTCGCAGTTATCAGCACGATGTGGATGCCATTCTTCATCTTGCGACGAAAACAGTGAAGTACGCCGGACTCATGGGAAGTCGAAGGCGATTGCACCAGGTCATGAAGATGCTGAGGGAACAGGATGTGCCTGAACGCTTCATCGAGTTCCTGGATGCCCCCATCGGAATCGATCTGCCTGTGGAAACACCGGAGGAAATCGCCGTCAGCATCTGCGCCAAACTGATTCAGGTCAGAAACGCCGACAGCAGGAGTTCCGCTCCGCTGGACCCTGATACCGCCGTACCGCTTGGCTGCTGAGTTTCAGAAGACGCTGACTGCCCTCGAAGCCTCGGCCAGATCATCCGGGGTATCGATGTCGATCAGCACGGATGGATCGTCCACATCGATGAACTGTCGACGTGATGGATCGGAACGGAACCAGTCAGCAAGACCATGAGGCAGATCACTGGAAGTGATCTCTCTGGCAAGGCTGGTCGGAATGGCAATGGGATGACCATGCTGCCCCTGATATCGAGGCGCCACGGCCATGTTCATCGATTGCGCAGAGCGAATGAGGCATTCCAGAGTCGAGGGAGCCACCTGCGGATGATCTCCCAATTGCAACAGGATGCAATCGACATCCTCAACCCTCAAGGCGAACTCCATACCCGCCAGGATGGAATGGGACATGTCCGCATCCGGATCAGCGTGAATCGTCGCATAGACACGCGGCCGCAGTGCATCTTCCACTTCGACTTGACGATGTCCGAGCACGACAATGATTTCGTCACAGGCGACTGAGATATGGTCGAAGGCACTGGATATCAGCGTTCCATTTCCATGCACGGATGGCCACGGCGTCAACTGCTTGTTGCCATCCAGACGGCGCCCTCGCCCTGCCGCAATCAGAACGCCGATCACACTCAACGGTCGACTCCGTCATGATCCTGAATGCCCTTGAGAACCGTATGAGGCATCAAGGGCATTTCCTTGAATCGCACACCGGTCGCCGCATGGACCGCGTTGGCCACTGCCGGTGCAATCGTATGGATACCGATCTCACCAATCGACTTGGCACCCATGGTGCCATGCTTGTCATGCGTCTTGGTGAATTCGATCTCCATCGGCGGCATGTCTGCAAAGGCCGGCAGGCGATAGTGTCGGATCGCATCATTGAGCACCTTGCCCTGGTCATCCATCAGAACACGCTCTGAGAGAATCCAGCCCAGACCCTGGGTCATGCCGCCTTCGATCTGCCCGCGACACACCATCGGATTGATCAGGTTGCCGACATCGATGATGGAGACGGAGCGCAGGATGCGTATATGACCGTCATGACGGTTGACGGCAACCCGGACACATTGGGCAGCGAATCCGACACTGCTTGGGTCCGCCTGGTGGTTGCGTACGACCTGCAATGACCGACCGTCCTTCCGAACGTGCTCCTGAAGTTCCGCCAGTGGAATCGTCTTCCCCATGGCATGAACTGATGAATCAACGATGTGACAATCCGCTGCATCACATCCGGCATACTTCGCGGCAGCCTTGCAGATCTTCTCGACGATCGCATTGCCAGCCCGAACAGCCGCACCACCGGCCACGAACGTCGTGGCGTTGGCGAAGGTACCGGTGTCGTAGGCATCGCCATCCGTATCACCTGCATGGATGTGAATCCTGTCAGTCGAAACCTGCATGGTCTCCGCAAGAATCTGCAGCAGCGTGGTGTCGGTTCCATTGCCCATGTCGGCCGAACCGGTGTAGTAATCGAATTCACCGTCAGGCCTCAGTTCGATTCTCGCTTTTGATCGGTGAACGGTCGGAGGCGTGCAGCCCTGGATCGCCGTTGCATATCCATTACCACAGACCCAGCCCTCTTCCGCCGGCGGATCGGGAAGGCCACCTTCCTGCGACATGATTTCCTCAAGACGATCCATGCACTCTTCCAGGCCATAGCTGCCAATTTCATGGGAGCCGTGATCTCCGGAGAAGGCCGTCAGACCATCGCCTTCTTTCACCACATTGATACGCCGGAGCGCAATCGGATCGATCTTCAACGCCTCGGCGACTTCATCGAGATGAGTCTCGATGGCATGTGCCGTCTGAGAAGCCCCGTAACCACGGAACCCTCCACTGGGAACATTGTTCGTATAGACGGAATATCCTGC
Source organism: Phycisphaerae bacterium (assembly GCA_002702575.1). GTDB lineage: Bacteria > Planctomycetota > Phycisphaerae > Phycisphaerales > SM1A02 > UBA1668. The sequence continues at coordinate 5,349 of PAAJ01000010.1, forward strand.
GATGTCCTTGTTCGGACATCGATACAGCGAGACCGGTTCATGGCAGGCGCTGAACATCGTTTCGCCACCATGGTTTCCGTAGGCACCGGTATCGGAAACGACTCTCATCTGGAAGGCCGTCATCGTTCCATCGGACGTGTGCCCCGTCTTGACACGAATCTTCATCGGATGACGGAATGAGGCACCGATGAATTCCTCCTGTCGAGTGAAATCGAACTTGCATGGACGCCCGGTCTTCATGGCTGCAAGAACAGCGAGATCTTCGGTAATGACCTCCTGTTTGCCACCGAATCCACCACCGATCTGATCCTTGTAGACACGCACGGAAAGCATGTTCAATCCGAAGATGTGAGCAATCTTCTCCCGAGCGATGTATGGCCCCTGGGTACTGGCTCGAACCGTGACCTGATCTCCATCAACCGTAGCGATGGCACAGTGAGGCTCGAGGTGGGCATGCTGCGCACGCGAGGTCTGCATCGTCGTCTCATGAACGAAGTCGGCCTCCTTGAAACCGGCATCGATATCGCCAATCCCACCAAGAAGCTCCAGGAGCACGTTCGATCGAGGTCGCAACAGAACGGACTCCGCTGCCTGGCCATGGACACGCTGCGCGTCGTCCTTCATGGCCTCCTCAGGGTCAAAGACCGCTTCGATGGGCTCATAGTCGACCTTGATGAGATGACATCCCTCTTGCGCGATCGAATCGGTTTCCGCAACGACCGCACACACCCGCTGTCCGGTGAATCGAACAACGTTGTCAAGAACAAGCATGTCATCCGCATCGACACGAGGATCATCATGGATCGCCGTCGAGAAGCGACGCTTGGGTGAATCTTCCCAGGTCAGAACCGCATGGACGCCTTCCAACGCTTCAGCAGCTTCCTTGTGAATCGCCTTGATCCTGCCATGGGGAATCGGCGATCGAACCACACGAACATGCAGCATGCCTTCCGGCTCGACATCACCTGTGTACTTCGTCGCTCCAGTGACCACGGCATGTGAACAGTCGAGCGCCTTGGCACATCCGACACCACCATGCCCTGGATTCCTGTCGATGTTGCAGACACCCTGCATGGCGTCATTGATTGCTCGATAGCCCGTGCAGCGACAGATGTTGCCCCGGAACTTCTGGGGATACTCCGATTCATCACAATCACCAAGCTTGGCAGCCGTCATGATCATGCCGGAAGTACAGAAACCGCACTGGAACCCCTGGGCATCGAAGAAGGCCTGCTGGATGTCGGTCAGTTCACCGTTCTCCGCAAGCCCCTCGAGCGTGGTGACCTGGTGACCAACGCATCTGGGCGCCGGTACCAGACAACTGTGAACCGGTTCATCATCAAGCCAGACCGTGCAGGCACCACAATCGCCCTGATCACATCCACGACGCACACCCGTGAACCCAGAACGCTTCAGATAGGAGCGAAGACACTCACCAGCCTCGGGCGTTCCCTCGAGCGATGTTCCGTTGACTGTCATTGTCATCTTGTCAGCCATGCTCAACCTGCTCCATTTGCCAAAGAGGTACGCAAGCTTTCCGCGAGATATGCGGTCATTTCACGTCGATAGAACACATCACCATGCTGATCATCGAAATAGGCCTCTTCGGGGATGCCATCCTCAATGACATCCTTGAGTTCGGCGGTCGTCGGAAGAGATGGGAAGGCGAACTGATACGGCCTTGTCACGGAAGCACTGACCGAGAATTCAACCTGTCCATCAGACGGATCTCGCGTGGCGATCACGAGGGCTGCGGAACGACCAACATGAGTGAGAGAACGAAGGTCCATGATGGCCTCGCGTTTCAGCCACTCGTCGGGCAGAAGAATACTGCGAAGGATGTCGCCTGGGTTCAAGGCATTGTCCAGCATCCCCGTGTGAAACTCACTTGAAGGAATGGTGTACGGCTCACCGTCATTGGGCCAGATGGTGTATTGAGCGTGCAATGCATGCACCAGACTGATCATGGCACCTGCCGGAAGAGACATGCAGATGTTTCCACCGATCGTGGCCTCGTTGTAGATCTTGAAGGATGCCGACAAGGCCTCCGCACACGATCGAAACAGACCGCTCGCCTTCCAGTCCGAAGGAGACTTGAAATCAAGCAGTTCACGAATACGGCAGGTTGCCGCAATCTCCAGACCGGCATCGACCACCTGCAAGGGCGTCCACCCCAACGACATCAGATCGATGATCGTGTCGATGCCGGGCGCATCGGTGCAGGCGGCCTGCCCAGGCGTAATCCGACCTGACATCTGCTGCTCTGAATACAGCCAGGTTCCACCTGCAACATAGGAGGAACCCGGTTTCCATTGACGAGCCTCATCGTCCGTGGACGGCGACAGATACTCTTTCACACCAGCAATGTTCATCACTTCCCTCCCCTGGTTGGCTGCCCAGGTTCCAAGCCGTGTTCAGCCTATCGACTCATGTCGAATTCTGCATATGGATCAGTCGAGATGAAGTCCCGACAGGGCACTACATGTTTGAGGTAGGATCAACACCTGCATCGAGGCCTGAAGTCGTCAAACGCCAGGCCTCCTGAATACGGGGCAATAGAAGACCATCACACGGGCAAATCATGAATTGGAGTCCTGAAATGACTGCCACTATCGAGAAACCCACAGTTGAACTGCCAACAGGTGCTTCGTGGATCAATTGGGGACTGGGCGTCCTGTTTCTCATGTCATGCGTGTTCAGCGTGGTGTCCTTCGCCGTGCTGGCCCCATCCATTGCCGAAGAAACCAAGTTGTCCAGCGGTACCTTGAGTGCACTGACAAGCGTCTTCTTCTTCACCTATTCCATCGCACAATTGGCAGCCGGTCTCCTGATCGATCGAATTGGATGCCGATGGCTGCTGGGCATCACCACACTCATTGCCTCCGTGGGCGGATTCATCTTCATATCGACGGACAGTCTCTTCCTGATGTATCTGTCTCGCGCCATGATGGCCATCGGTCTTTCATCAGCATTCGTCGGTGGCCTCTATCTGGCCAGCAAATGGTTCCCTGCATCACGCTTTGGTGTCATGAGTGGCGTGACGAACATGGCAGCCAACCTGGCAGGTGCCATTGGTTCCTGGGCCATTGCAGGACTTTCCTACCAACCCGTCGTGCTCTGGTGGGCAGTCATCAACACCGGCATTGCCGTTTTCATACTCATGCTTGTCAGAAGTCGTGTTCCACAACAGGACCCACAACCAGAAACGACCGAAGAAAGCATGAGTCTCCTGACGATCTTCGGCCTGTTGTTCAGATCCAAACAGGTCTGGTTGGCATCGATCTTCTTCACAGGCACCTTTGGAACGTTCCTGTCCTACGCCGACTTCTGGAATATCCAGATCCAGCAGGCTTATGGGCTCGACATTGGCAAAGCCGCCTCCTTCAACGCCCTGCTTCCGATCGGCCTGGCCGCAGGCTCGGTGCTGTTCGGGCTGTTTTCAGACAAGATCCGCAAGGTTGCAATGCCCTGCCAGATCTGTGCAGTGTCATCACTCGTGTTCATGGCCATCCTCGTGTACACCCCTTACACGCCGATCTGGGTCGTTGCTTGTCTCCATTTCATGGCAGGTTTCTGCATTGGCGGATCAACACTTGCGTTCCCAGCAGCCGTGCAACATTGCCGTGCGAGCATGCAAGGCGCCGCCATCGGCCTGGTCACGACATGTGGTTACATCGGAGCGGGTGTCTTGAATCTGATCGTTCCACCCATCATTGGCACCATCAAGGACTTCGGCCAATCCCCGTTCTCGTTCATGGATCCGATTCAGCTCACGGATGACCAGCTGTTCGAGGTCGGAGCCTTCAAGGAAGGGATGATCCCGCTCATGGCCGCCCTTCTCCTGGCAGCCATCGCGTCCTTCATGCTGAGGGATGCCAAACGATCCTAGGCGTTTCCAATGCGATGGCCCTATCCGGCACTGATCGTCAGATCAGGCATCGAATTGGTAGGTGCCGCCTGCATCTGAACCATCTGCCCAAGCAGTACAAATGTGGTCTTGGATGCGAGATCATCATGTGAGACGTAATACCAATACCCGTCATATTGAACTTCGATGGCGGCATTGGAAGGTCTTGAGCGAGAACATTTGATATCAAGAATCCCGTCGAACATCTCGTTCAGATCACGCTTCGATCCATCTCGATTCGTCAGGACGTATACCCAGCCCTTCTCTTCATAGACAGCTGGAACATCAACAGCGAAGGAAAGATTCCAAAGCATCTGATGAAATGATCTGGTCTGGATCTTCAGACTTGACAGCGGAACCGGGAAGGCTGAGTTGGAAAGCAGCAGAGTCACTCGGTCTGGATACATCTCGTTCCTCGCATCCAGATCATCTGGATCCATCTCCAGGATCGAGAGCAACTCCATGAACTCTTCATGAGCATCATCAGATGAATCAAGCAACGACCTGCTGAAGTTCAGCGCCAATGGCATCTGTGAACTGGACTGATACTGGTACTCCGTCAACTTGTTTCCCTCAAGCGACCATTCGGTTGTCGGCCAATGATTGCCTGCAAGAGTCGAGAGGGCCATCTTGCCCTGCAGCTGCAATGTCGTCAGGATCGACATCATGCGACGAAAACCGCTGACATCCACGAAGTGCCCATTGGCCGATCTCGGATTGCTCCGCAGTCCGTTGGATTCCGAACCGATACGCTGAACCACGACATTGAAGACATCACCGATCGTCCAGCCTGCCGACAGGAACAGCAGAATGGTCTTGAGCTTGATGGGCGCCATGATCTGGGTCACATATTGATTACCTGTCAACGGAACATAGGTGATGGTCGGCTGCTCACTGTAGGAGACAGAGGGCGTGATACCACTGGCACCGTCCGTGACCCAATTGCCTGAGATTCCAGCATCCCACTTCAACTGGGAGTTGATCCCGGAGATATTGAGATAACTCGGCCCCTGGACGAATCGTGTCTGAACCAGCGCCAGCAGGATCTGTTTTTCGGTCGTGTTCTGAATGGCATCATTCAAACGAAGACGACTCTCCCGGATATCACCGCTTGCCACAAGACTGCCACAGCCTGCAGCAGTCAGCAGCAGAGAACACAGAAGCAAGCCGGCCAAACACACATACCATTTCATGGCATCTCTCCAGAGGGGTCACTGCCCAAGTGCATGGTCATAGATGGAGTCGACATCCGTCAGCCACACGAGCTTTTCTTCCTTGATTCGTTCAAGAACACGACGTAAGGCTGCTGCACCGGAAGGCGTACCCGATACGAAGGGATGAATCCCGATGGCGACAACCGTTGCCGGCCGATCCGGATCAACTTCGGCCTCATGCACAAGTTCCATCACGTAATCCGTCCACAACTGCTCAAGCATCACAGGCATCTGCTGACGCGCAAGATTCTGCCCCATGTCCACCGTGACAACAGGGTATGGAATCATCAACAGGCTGCCGGAAGGCGTCTGCAATCGCGACAACTCATCGGAGTCCATCGCATCAAGTGAATACTTGATTCCTTCTGCCGCTGTAGCCGTATAGGTATCCACGTTGGCATAGACACTGGGACTCGACCACCCTTTCGGCCGGACACCAACTGATTTCTCGACCAAGTCAAGTGTCTTCCTGACATAGACCTCCTGAGCCTTCAGTCCCTGAGCCAGTGGAAGTTGTTCCGTCGAGTTGTTCATTCCATGAGCGATGATCGAAGCACCTGGCTGAATCTCACGAAAAGATGCCCAAATCTCGGGTCGTTGATCTGGAAACAGGGCGCTCAGAGCCACGCTCAGAGGAACATCCAGCCTTGCAAACAGCCGCCCGATTCGGTCAATGCCTTCATTGATGCCGTACTGACGGTAGTACTCGTTGACGAGATCCGGCTTTCGCTTCACCATGTCCGGCCGAAAATCCGGCCCGTGCCCGAATCCCCAGACCTCAACGTAGAACACGAAGCAGACGGCGACCTTCTTGTCACCAGGCCAGCTGTCAACAACAATCGACTGCTGCGGAAAACCGGTAACCGGATCAGGGCGATATCCAGACGTGGTCGTTGCAGCTGCCATGAGCAGACACACCAGCACCAAGCCGAACAACCGAGATCCTGCAAGATACGAACCAGTTGATGGAGCCACGAGTACACCTATTCCTGGTTGGGCATCTTGTGTTCTTCGTAAGGCATCCAGGTCATCTTCAACGCCGGATAATGAGGGCAGGCCGCCTCTTCTGTCGCCGCACGAGCAGCTTCACCCATCAACTCGACGTCCATTCGATAGGTATTGTCGAAGACAAGTATTGACAACACACGGTCATTCACGATCCGACCAAGAAGCATCAACATGTCGTCTTCAGTGACATCATTCATGGCCTCTGCCATGATCAGTCGATCATTGACGGTATCCTGGCCCATCATCTGTGCCATGATCTGGAAGTGGACATTCTGCCTTCGCATGGCCCAGGCTGAATTGACCACACAGTAGAGTCTTGACCACTCCTCCTCGCCCATTTCCTTGCGCCACTGCTTGACAACGGCTTCAAAGTGATCGACTTGAAGCTTGCCGGCAAGAGTGACGTTCTTCATGACGGTGGGCAGCAGCGCCTTGGCATACGTGGAATAGGACTCGGCAGAGAAATGGCCTGTCTTGAGCGCCTTGTCCATGAAGGCAATACCACCTTCGAGGATTTCCCGACAATTGTTCTCGAACTCCGCTGGCATTCCGGCATTAGACAGTGTTGCCAAGGCATCTTTCATGTGCTCGTTGTACTCGGCAAGTGCCGCACGCCAGTTGCCGGATTCCGGATAGCTGAAATAAGGCGACACGATCTCAAAGATGCCGACAAGCGTGTGAGACACCGACTTGATCTGCTCATAGATCGCCGGAACCGGTTCAACAGCAACCTGCTTTCCATCTCTGCGGAGTATGTACTTCCCGCCATTACCATTGAACATTGCCAGGATGACAGGCGACTGCATCTGCCCGACCTCGTGCTGAGTCTTTGCGTAATTCTCCTGCATGAGAGAATCAAGCTTGTAAAGACGATCAGACGCCTCGACTTTCTCATCAACCTGTACAGACTTGATGATCCGCTCCTGTGCCGGTGTTGGCTGTACGGCCTCAACCGTTCCCAATCCCGATCCCGTCATCACGAGTGTTGCGATGACACAAAGCATTCGATTACGTTTCATAGGAAAGAGCCCCTCCAATACAGGTCATCATGAATTCCACCTGGACTCACAAAAGCGACAGGCGAAAACGTCTGCAGAACGCTTGTCAGTATAGGAGAAAAAAACACTGCTCAATCAGGCCCCGACCGTGCCCAAGCACAGCGACAACTGGTCATATTGGCTGAATCCGAAGAGTCGGCGCGTTACTGACGTCGAAGCTCGATATGCGACACGACCGGCTTCTTGCCGCTTTGAACAAGGAAGACACTGATCTCATCCTTGTTGATGAAGCGGCCGTGGATGATGCCGTTCTCTTCCATCTCAACCAGGTAGAAATCGCCTGTTCGTGGATCGAAGGCGCCGATGACCTCCTCGGCATGCGTATCAACGAGCTTGTCCCCGTCATGGCCACCCTTGCCATCCAGCAGTTGCCATCGTGTCGTCCCCGAGATGTCTCCGTTTTCACTGACCTCGAAGACCCAGGTCTTCTGAGTCTCAACTGCACCCAGCGAATTCAGACAGCGATCGGTACCCACCCAGGTTCCGGCAAGATGCTGAGGCCTGACAGTGTTCGTACAACCGAAGGCCACCAGAAGAAGAGGGCAAACGACAAGAAGAAATCGTGTGTGCTTGAGCAGATCCACATTCATGCTCCCAGGTAAGAAGGCCAAGATCATGTCGATCAATCAACAATCAGAGGTCAGTGTACTTCTTCGGCATCATGCCGACCAAAGCACCCACGTTTCAAGGACCCGGATCCAGAGATGCGGATTCAACTCGAATCAATACGCCCCATCAGATGGCTCATCGCAAGATTGATGCGCGTGACCTCTTCCAGGCATCTCGTAAACTGATCAGCCAGCCCCGTGTATCCGTGAATCAGATCCGGTGCGACCAGAAGTGTGACCGGAACGCCTGACTGCTCAAGTCGCCTGGCGTACTCGAGACCCTCGTCATAGAGAGGATCATGAGATGCCAATGTCACGATTGCCGGGGGCAGGCCCGCCAGCGAGTCCGCCTTGATGGGACTCGCTCGCCAATCCGATCGCATGGATGCCTCTGGACAGTAGTGATCCCAGAACCACTGCATGGCTTCACGCTCCAGGAGCTTGCCCGTGGCATGCGTGATCATGCTCGGTCGCTCGAAGTCGGCATCGATGACGGGATAGATCAGAAACTGACACGACAACTCGATGGTGTCCTCATCTCTCAAAGCCAGGGCACAGGCCGCTGCCAGATTTCCACCGGCACTGTCGCCACCGATGGCAAGCGGCGCACCGGCCACCCCGCCCAACTCCGCTGCATGCGATGCCGTCCAGCGAACGGCCGTCAGGCAATCTTCGAATGGAACAGGAAATGGACATTCCGGCGCCAGTCGATAGCCGACTGAGACGATGACGCACCGACACGTGTCGGCCAATCGTCGGACATACGGATCGGCCCCATCGAGATCACCCAGAACCCATCCACCACCGTGGATGTAGACCATGACCGCCAGTGGTTCATCCGGGCACGGGTCGTACACACGACAGATGATCTCTCCACCATCGACTGGTACTTGATGGTCCGTGATCGACGCCACCTCCACGGGATCAGCAATGGCAATGAAGAGTTCAGCGCACCAGTCACGCGCCTCCTGTGGTGTCATGTCGACCAGACGAGGCTGCCCCGGCATATTGGCCTGATCAAGCATGGTCTGGACCTCGCGGTCGACTGGCTGAATGACAGGAATCTCATCTGACATCCGCGNTTCTCCTTGTTCATGGCTTCAATCAGCCAGACATCCGTATTCGTCGTTGCCCGTCAGGATCAGATCGAACTCGCTGACTGCGGCGGGCCCACCGAGGCGTTCAATGGCCTCGGTCCTCAACCGATCGATATCGGCGACGTTGATGGACGTGCCCTGATCCATCAGAACATGGCACATCACATAGAGCCGATCATGCGAGAGGAGCACTCGACAGATCACATCCTGTGCCTCCAGAGGCGCCATGATGTCCTTGACCTTCCTGACGACCTCCAGACGTACCGCTTCTGGAGGGCCGATGAGAAGAAGCTCCCGAACGCCGTCACGCATCACACCCCATGGCCAGGGAACGGCCAGAAGAAGCAGAACAAGAACCAGAACGGGATCGACGTACCGAGCTGCTGTCGTCCACTCGAGCGACTGCATGACCAGTGCGATGACGAAGGCGATGGTGACCACGAGACTGTAGAAGCCGTCGATCAACCAGGAGTGGGCATCGACACGCAGCAGTGGATTACCGAGTTCACGTGCGGCACGCGCCATCAGGAAACCCGTCACCAGACAGCCCAGTGCCGCCGAGGCGCCGTAGATGATTCCCATCCCGGCATCCGGATGATCGCCCCCGTTCACGATCGAAACGATTGCCTGAAAACCGGNAAAGAGACAGACCGCCAGGATCGTGAGACCTCGAATGGAGTTCAGAAGAGGAATGAACGAACTGAATCCGAAAGGATGGCGGGCATCGTCCGGCCGGGACTGCAGACGCATGATCGAACCCATTGCAACGACCTGGATCACACCNACCAGAGAGAAGAAGCCGTCCAGCAGGATGGCGTCGGAGCCGGTCAGGGCCGCGAAGGTGAACGACAGGATCACCATGACCACATTCATGATCAGGGAGAATCGAACCAATCGAGTGGCTCGTGGAGAGTTCATGCCTGCCCGTGCTCCATGTCCTGGAATCCCTCTGAATGCATCCTAATGGCTTCAGGCCCGGAAAAGGCCCTTATTGGATCAACGAAGCGGGTTCTGATCCGAGGTCTTGAAGCTAAGATGGCCGTGTCGCCTCCTTGGACCGAGTCGGAATTTACCTCGGTCTTCCGGGATATCCGAGGGCCTGCATGCGTACAGCAGTCTGGCGGCGACTGAATCGGTCGATCCATACTCATTCACGGACTCATCACGGAGACCATCCACATGAACTGTCTGAACATGCCATTCATCAATTTGAAGACTCTGGCTGCAACCAGTGTCCTCATGGCAACAGCCACGATGCCCCTCGCATTCAGCTCGACCGCAATTGCACAGGATCGAGACCGACAGGCTGAGATCGATAGTGGCACCTTCCCCACAGCCCAGAGCATGCAGGAAGGCGTGGCCGCTGAAATCAAGGACGGCAAGCTCACCAAGGAACAGGGTGACATGATCCTCCGCGTTCACGAACGATTGCTCAAGGGCGTCAAGAGTGGACGGATCAACAGCGATGAAGCCATGAACATCATGGAAGAACGCGTGATCGCCATCTACGAGGGCGAAGGTCGCAAGGGTGAAGGTCGCAAGGGTGAAGGCCGCAAGGGCGAAGGCCGCAAGGCCAAGGTCGATGGCAAGGCTCGCTATGACGAAGCGGTTGCCAACATGACCGAGATGGTCAAGAACGGCGAGATCACCCGTGAGCAGATGGAGCAACGTCTGAATCGGATGAAGAAGTCGATGGACCAGGAACGAACCATCACCAAGAAGGAGTACGACGAAGCTGTCGCCAGAATGAAGACCATGGTCGAAGCCGGCGAGATCACCCGCGAGCAGATGCAGCAGCGACTGGATCGCATGAAGAAGATGATGACCAAGGAGCGAACCTTCACNCGTGAAGAGATCGCCAAGGCCAGGGCCGAAATGCAGAAGATGGTCGAAGCCGGCGAGATCACTCGCGAGCAGATGCAGCAGCGACTCGCTCGAATGCAGAAGCAGATCGCCAAGGACAAGATCATCACCCGCGAGGACATCGCGAAGGCCCAGGCCGACATGAAGAAGATGGTCGAAGCCGGCAAGATCACCGAAGAACAGATGAGACAGCGTCTGGGTGAAATGCGGCGGATGATGAAGTCTCAGAACAATCCACGGGATGGTCGAGCCNAGTACAAGAGAATGGAAGGCCGACTCAAGCAAGCCGTCGAATCCGGCAGAATGACCCAGNAAGAGGCGAATCAGAAGCTGAAGGAGTTTGGAAGCGAACTCAGAAGAAGGATGAGTCGCGAGAATCCTCGCAGCGGCAATGAGATGTCCGATGAATGCCGTGAACTGGGCGCACAGCTTCGCCAGTCCGTCGCGGATGGTGAGATGACCGCCGAGGAAGCTCGAGCCGCTTTCGAACTCGAGTGCGGCAAGAACGACCGCTGATTTTCGAAGTAGACCAGATCGACCAGAAACACCCCTGCCCCGGCAGGGGTGTTTTTCTTTGCGACCACATGAGGCTCAAGCAACTCGCGGGGTCGATGCGGCACAGCAGTTGAGAACTCCTCTCAATTAGGCGGTGGTGCATGCNATCTCGATCAAATATCTGAAGAAAGCCATCCAACTGACGACTCCAGGGGCAATCAGGGCCTGTCAGCATCTATATTCAGCCTGACGGGGGCAAGGGACACCATGATCGGTCTCCCTGAACAACCCGGGGGAGAATCGAAGATGCCAAGTCCTGCTTCACGTGGAATGCTGCTGCCCGCGGCGATGATCATCGCCAGCCTGGGATCCTTCAGCCAGATGGCCGAGGGTTCCGGCTCAACACCCCCCTGGGGCGATACCACACCGTGGATCATGCCTCAGACCATCGCAGATGAAACCACGAATGACCCCCCGACTGATGAGGATTGGCTTCGCTTCGGATGGGACACGTTCATTGCCATGAACTGGCCGCATGATGCGGCGTCCAGCAATCCCGGAGCGCCGGACATCAACGGCGACATCGTCACAAGCTACAACTCACCGGCCAACTATCCGGATGCGGCGTGGTGGACCTACAACGACAAGTTCCAGCTCTTCTATGCCATGCCGAACGGCACGCCAAGCAGTGAATTGAATCCAGGCCCCTGGGACGCCCCCTTCAGCCCGAAGCCGATGCTGGATGGTCATCAGGTCGTCGGGGGATTTGCCAAGGCAGGCGATCTGAACAATCGACTGCGTGACCAGCTTGATGAAGCCTTCATTGATGGACCATTGCTCGATGCCAACGGGAACTTCGTGCTCTATCAGATCTTCATCAATCAGTCGTTCTGGGAATACATCCTCGACACCGGCTACTACGACGGCACGAAGCAGATCCTGGATGTCAAGACCGATCAGTTCGTAGGCATGCCCAAATACGGGGATGCAAACGACAATGTCCCCTACTACGACGACATTCCACTCTATGCACAGCAAGGTGCCATGTCCGTGAAGGTCGCCTGGAAACAATTGAGCGAAGACGAAATCGACAGTGGTCGCTACTACACCCGTGACATCTACTATGAGAACAACACGGAAGATCTCGAGGACGTCTGCGCGGATCCGAACAACGCACCCATTACGGTCGGACTGGTCGGAATGCATATCCTCCGCCTGACGCCAACGACGGGTTCCACATGGTTCTGGTCGTCCTTCGAACACGTGGATAACGCCACTGGCCCCAATGCCAACTTCAATGCCGGCTGCGAAGCCGCTGCCAGCGGATATACACGCCGCGGGACCTGTACGGATGCGGTGACCAACATCGCAACCGATCCATGGCTCACCGACTACCCACCACCGAATGCCGAGTACCCGGACAACTATCCAGATGGCCTCTGCAACCCGCAGAGCAACAGCACGCGATCACAGATTTTCCGGATCGCAGAAACCCAGGCCAATCTGGAGTCAACGCCCGTACAGAGTGTCAATGCCGAATATCAGGCGGCACTCGCAGGCACACCATGGCAGTACTACGAGCAGATCAACACGACTCAGCCGCGACACATGACAGCAGGATCGGATTGCGACTGCTTCGTACCCCCCATCGAGACGAACTTCATCAATGTCTGTGACATGACCAATACGTCGATGGAGTCCTACTCCCAGTACAACTTCTTGTCTGAAAACCCTGATGGAAGCATTGGAACAGAGCTTGCACCTGTCATCAACTTCGACAACCGCCAGGCGATGAACTGCATCAATTGCCATGCCTTCGCATCACCGATGGGAACGCCAAGACTCTCCGATCCAGCCGATCCAAGCTGGGGCGGTCTGCCAAGCAACAACAGCAAGCAGATCTTCACGTTCCTCGTCGGCAGCGCCGCTCGATCGTGCCCGGCCGACATCAACATGGATACGTTCGTCGACATCGAAGACCTTCTTCTGCTGGTAGAGGGCTGGGGCGACTGCGAAGACGGTTACTGCGAGGAAGATCTCGACCAGAACGGCAGAACCAGCATTGGAGACCTGTTGATGGTTCTCGACAACTGGGGTGGATGCACCAGCTGATCACGTTCAGATCATTCCGCCAAACGCATTTGAAACCCCTCCCATAAAAGAAACGAAAGCATGACTCCAAGAACAGCATTGGCCATGAGCCTTCAAGCACTTTGCCTGATTGCCATCGTCAGCCTGAGCGTTCAACTCACATCCCATGCAGAAGCATCAGAGGGTGGCCCCTCTCTTCCCTGGGGAAACGAAGGCTGGATCATGCCCCAGAAAATCGCAGATATCGCGAGCGATCCGAACAACCCAACAGAGGAAGAATGGCTTCACTTCGGGTGGGACTCGTTCATCGCATTGAACTGGCCACATCTTGAAAACGGCATCCCGGGTGAACCCGACACCTCAGGCGATATCGTGAGCGATTACCTCGGCGACGGAGTCAATCCACCCTACCCCGATGCTGCCTGGTACACATTCAATGACAAGTTCCAGATGCTGATGTGGAACGCCCTGCCACCGGGCCCCTGGGAAAATCCCACGAACACTCGCAAGGAACTTCCCGGAAGCAACGGCGAGATGTATCGAGTTCTCGGCATGGACAACATTTCCAAGGGCAGCTACGACAACTGGTACCTTGAAAACCTGTTTGATACGGCCACCGTTCACAAACCTGTCCTTGACAACAATGGCAGATTGTGCCTGTTCGAGATCTATGCCAATCGATCGCTCTGGACCTACATCGAAAAGTCCAAGTACTACGATTCACGCAACCAGGTCAAGGCCTACAACTCGAATGGAACCAAGAACAGAAGTTTCGTGGGCTTCCCCAAGTATGGCAATGCCGAAGACCAGGACAACGGCTCCTGGTATGCCGACTTCCCCGATTACGCACAGCAAGGCGCCATTTCTATCAAGGTTGCATGGAAACAGCTGACACCTGATGAGATCGCTTCAAAGCGTTTCTATACGCGGCAGGTCTTCTTCACGAACAACACTCCAGACGACTATTGCCAGACCGACAACGGCGACCCGCTCACAGTCGGCCTCGTAGGCATGCATATCCTTCGACTGACGCCGACAACAGGGAGCACCTGGTTCTGGTCTTCCTTTGAACATGTTGATGCCGTCTCGATGGATGACTCCAGTAATGCGTCATTCCTCAACAACGGTCAATGCCAGGAACCCAGCAACAGCGGCTACACGTTCACGGATTACAGTTGCCAGGATGCCGTCTCCTCCTATCCGGGTGGCTACCCGTCCCCGGACGCCACGCCAACTGAAATCACGGATACGACCTGGTCATCAGGCGTCTGTGGCCAGCACAACGAGAACGCCTCCCAGATTCATCGAGTGACCGAGATGGCGGATGTGATTGAGCTGCCACTCAGCGAACAGGTCAACGCGCTCTATCAGGATGCGCTCCAGGGAACACCATGGCAGTTTTTCCGGCAACTCGGAACCATCCAACCGGGCCTTCAGACAGATACGAATACCTTCATTCCCCCGAACAACACCGCCATCGTGTCCACAACCCCCAAGGGTCTCAACAGCAACGAGACCAACCCATGGGCATCCAAGAATGTCTGGGTCAACAATGACTACCTCACGAACGTCACGATGGAGGCGTATACCCAATACAATTTCCAGAGTGAGAGCGGAGACACTTCCGAACAGTGGGCCAAAAGACTGATTGCGACGACCAATCTGCACGCGGACAATCAGACCCTTGGCAAACGCATGAACTGCATCAATTGCCATGCCTTGGCTGCGCCTCATGGCTCAGGCAAGTTCACTACGGTGGATGAGGTCCCGGATCCATCCAATCTCAAGGGATGGCAGTACTACACACCTGTCGATGACCAGAATGGCACGTACCCTTCCTGGAAGAACATGCCGACATCGAATGGCAATCAGGTCTTCACATTCACCTTGAATCAAGCGAAGACCAGTGAATGTCCAGCAGATATCAACTCCTCGGGAGGCGTGGACGTCGAGGATCTTCTTGCTGTCATCAACAACTGGGGCGCCTGTGCCTCGTATTCACGAATCTGCGAAGAGGATACGAATGGCGACAGCTTCGTCGGTATCGACGATCTTCTCCACATCATCGACAACTGGCAAAGTTGCGGGAAGTCCCTGCCCCAGTGACACGCCTGATGCCTTGCGAAGACAAAAACGCATCTGGCCAATCATCTCCGATATCCAACTCATGAAGAGTTCTTGATTGAAGAGGCATTCGAGTGGAATCAATCGAATGATTCTTGTCGTTTGATCCGAAGGTCCTGACTGTCAGGCACACGATTGTTGCGCCGATTATTCGCGGCGAATTTTCGAATTCCCGAACGCATCCTGCGAAGACCAATCGTACGCTCGGACCATGCCCCAACACTTTCTTCATAGCGTACTTATCTCAAGCTGTCTCGTTTCAACAACTCTTGCAGTCGATGTTGAATACATCAACAATGGACGAGGGTCCGTACCGGTCTATCTCCCCTCCGACTACGACGGATCCAAACCGTTGCCTCTGATCTTTTCACTGCATGGCTACACGGACAACGGACCTGGCGCAGAGGACTACTTCAATCTTTCTGCTCAAGTCGATTCGAAGCAGTTCCTGCATTGTGCACCGGAAGGCACGGCGGATCTGACCGGCGCCCCCTTCTGGAACGCCACAGATGCCTGCTGCGATTTCTTCAACAGCAACGTCGATGACTCCGGATATCTGCGAGATCTCATTGAAATCATCCAGGCCAACTACAACATCGATGAATTCAGCATCCATTTCACGGGTATTTCAAATGGCGGGTTCATGTCCTATCGGATGGCCTGTGAACATGCCGATCTCATCGCCTCNATCGCCCCGCTTGCCGGGACAACCTTCATCGATCCATCCGACTGCTCACCCAGTGAACCCGTCCATGTCCTGCACCTGCATGGCACGGCGGACTCCACCATCGATTTCGACGGTGGCTGCATCCTGTTCTCGTGCTACCCCGGTGCCGAGGAATCGGCTCTCAAGTGGGCGGACTACAACGGATGCGATTTCGTGACAGAGGACATCGGCGAAGCCTTCAACCTCGATTGGAATGTCGGCGGCAATGAGACGACCAGCACGATCTACCAGTCCAACTGCAATGACAACACCACCGTCGAGCTCTGGACGATGACCGGTTCGGAACATGTCCCCCGATTCCGTCGGAACAGCGACGGTCCTTCGGAGAATCTCTTCGCCAATCGCGTGGTCGACTGGCTGCTCACGCACAGAAAAGTCGATCCACTCGAATGCAACACGGATATCAACATCGATGGAATCGTCGATACGAATGACCTGCTGANCGTATTGGAAGTCTGGGAAAGCACGGATCCCTCGAGTGACATCAACCGGGATGGCATTGTGAACGTTCTGGATCTGCTGATGCTTCTGGAGGATTTCGGCAAGGATTGCAGCTGATCTCTCCGGCCACATCGATGCCGGTCTGCGGCGAACGACAATCAGGGAATCGATTCTTCAGGGAGACGAATGCATCCGAATTGCTGCAGTTCATCCGGGGTCATCCAGTGAATGTCATCGGCCGGTGCCGCTTCCAGGGTGAACCAGTAGAAATCGTCCGGAATATCCATGTCGCGATAGAACTCGAGATACGCTTCATGTTCGACATGATCACGGGGCAGCTCGTCGCCGTCGTCTCCCATCCAGCTCCAGCTGTGCACGCCGATCAGGGCGTGCTCGCCACAGGAACGGTAGAGACCTGAAAGAAAGAGATCCGTCCCCCCAGAGGCGACCATGCAGCCACTGGGAACGATCGTCATCAGACCACGATCACGGATGTACTGACAGGCACGAAGATTGGCTTCATCATCCAGTGAACCTGAAATGTAGTTCAGCTCAAGGGTGTGCACCTCTGGATGCTCGTAAAGAAGCCTGAGGANATCTGCTGGTGTCTCCGTGGTAATCACTCCGGAGACATGGGCTGTTCCATCCTTGATGTCGAAATCCATGATCTTGTTGTCTGCAACGAAGACTTCCATGACTTCATCACGAGTCACTCGCTTGTCGAGATTTCGATCCATTTCCTTGATGAAACCGTTCCAGTCCCGCTTGGCTTCCCGCTTCTTGATGACGCCATCCCGATTTCGGTCATACTCCGCGAAAATGGAATTCACTTCCTTCTCGATCTCGTCCTCATCCATGAACATCGGATCGAGATCTTCAACAGCCATGATTTCCTCAGGCGTGATGAAGCCATCCTTGTTTGAATCGATCACATCCTCGTATTCGAGAATGTCCTCATCCATCTCATCACGCGACAGCCTGCCATCACCATCCTCATCCAGCTGATCGAACAATTCCGAGACCTCGGACTCCTCATCAGCAGCCCATTCGGCCTCCAGCTGGGCAAGTGCTTCCAGGGTGACGGGCTTACCGTCCAGCTCCTTCTGGATTGTCAGCAGTGCGTCCAACGCCTCGTAGGGATCGAGAATGCCATCTCCATTGCTGTCGAGGATGTCTACGGCAGGAACAAGCACCTCTTCTCCAGGAGCGTCCTCCGCGCGAGCAACCCCGGACAGCGTGATCAGAACGGCAAAGAAGCCCGATGCAAGGAGTGCGAACGAGCCGAAACGATGTCGTGAAGTAGTCATGTACGACAGCGTACCAACCCACCATCATCCGGGATGAAGTCCGACCGGAGACCGATCATTCAACGGGGTAGGAGAAGGTCATCGGGCCCTTGAGCTGGTGATATCCGGGATCATCCACAGCGGCCTTGAACTCGTCACTCAACCGTGCCTCAAGCGCCGTGCGATCGACTGGAAAGCCGATGCCCAACCAGCCGGGCTGCATTCCGGCCCTCATCACGGCAACCTGCTGATAGAACTCAACGACATCACAGTTCGGATCGCTGCAGTCCCCGCCAATGTCTGCCGCACGACCGGGACAGTCGTTTTCAGGATGCTGCCAGAAGTCGCATTGGGCTCGCAGAGTCTCACGCGCGATGACGGAGTCCCATGATTCCACCCCGAAGACATCGGGATAGACCACACTGAAACCGAACTGCGTCATGAAGTGATGGATTTCCTCGACCATGACCGCACGAGCATGATCGTCTGGCACGGGTCCATGAACACCCATCCACCACTCGGGAATGATGATGTCATAACCAAGTACCCGTTCCAGCACAGGGAACTGCCGCTCCTCCCAATCAACGGGATCCATCGGCATTGCCAGCCAGCAGACCTCTCTGCGCATGAGGACTTCCGCAACACGGGAATCATCCACGACCCCATCCATGTTCTGATCCATCATTTCGGCCAGGATGCCCGCTGCCTGACGGACATGAGCAGCTGGCATGTCTTCATCCGCTGCCAGCAGCACACCAAATGGCATCGAAACCTGTGTCATTCCTGTCGAGTTCAGGACCTGACGCTCACGGTGTGACAACGGCCATCGAGGATCATCCGGCGTGGAGACGGTGACGCGAGCCGCACCTGACGTTTGCGCAGGCTGATCCATGGTCGCCTGACATCCCGGCAGGACCTGCAGTCCGACGAGAAGCAGGCACGGCAGCAGCAGACGGATGAACCGAGAGGAGTCCGGCATGACTACTTCTTGGGTGCCTCCGGCACGGCAGGCAGTTCGGTGATCCCTGCCCCCAGGAGCATGATCCCGGCACCTTCCGGCCCGGACCCCATCAGGATCTTGGGACTTTCATTCTTGTCCATGATCATGAAGCCACCATCCCCCTTGATATCGGTTCCCATCGCAACGCGCACTTTTCCAACCGTATCCACTGCGGCGATTCCGATGCCACCATCCTCTTCATTGGTTCCCATGAAGATTCTTGGAGTGCCATCCTTGGATGTGATGACAAGCGATTCCAGAACCATCTCTTTGGATTGTGGCGCCGACATTCCAAGTCCCAGAAGAGCGGCCAAGCCACATCCCATCGCGATCAGGCCGATCCGCTGACGACGAACCTGTTTCTTGAGTACATCGAGTTCTGCTTGGATAGTCATCCGGAAGTCTCCTCTCATGAGTCGTATTCGTTCTGAATTCGTTTTCAACAAACCAGGTGATAGAGTAGCAACCAGCTTTGCAGTCATTGAAACGGATCCTCGCGATTCAGAAATCTATGGAAAAGAAACATGAACGATTTCAAAACCGATCGGCCCGAATCACCTGATTCGAATACGAACCCTTCTTCCGATCAACATTCCACTTTCGTCAAGGAAATGGTCCAACCAGGACTCGCTGGACTCATGGATGGCTCCGTTTCGACGCTGGCACCGATCTTCGCCGCCGCCTACGCGACCGAGGACACCCACAAGGCCTTCCTGATTGGACTGGCTGCCTCGGTCGGTGCCGGCATCTCGATGGCCTTTGCCGAAGGCCTCTCGGATGACGGCAAGCTGACCGGACGCGGGCGGCCACTCGTGCGAGGCATCACCTGTGGCGTCATGACCTTTCTGGGTGGAATCGGACACACCCTGCCGTTCCTGATACCGCAATTCCACACGGCCATGACCATCGCCATCATCGTTGTCATCATCGAGCTGATCAGCATCGCATGGATCCGAAAACGCTACATGGACACACCGTTCCTGAGCGCGACCATTCAGGTGATCATCGGTGGCACCATCGTCTTCTTCGCCGGAGTTCTGATCGGACAAAGCTGACGAAATCACGACAGCGGACTGATCCGGATCTTCGCCTCTTCGAGATCACCACTGATCTTGCCGCGGATGATCTCACGCAGCTGATGTTCGTCGATGGACACCGGAACAGAGACATAGAGAACCAGTCGCTTCTTGTCGTCAAAGGCTGCATTGACGACTTTCAGCTTCGTCTGCTTCATGGCTTCGACCAGATGATCCGCCTGATTCCGCAGCATCGCCTGCTGTTCAGGCGATGGACATGCGATGCGTACACGGAATGGCTGAGACTTGTCGATGAACCAGATCAGCAACCAGCCGATGATGGTCACGAATACGGCCAGCGCCAGTTCCGACATGCCACAGGCCAGGCCGATGATGACCACCAGGATGCCCTTGAAGTTCAACTCTTCATCCGGCAGACGGGTCCTGAATCTGATCAGACCACCGATCCCGAAGATCACCAGCGCCATTGCTGGTTCGGCCATGACGATCTCGGCCACGGTCGCGCCGATCAGGCCCAGCAGAAGCAGGACACGCTCACGACCCAACAGTCGCTCTGCAGACGACGCGGACAGACTTCTCGGATGCCATGCGATGATGGCCGAAAGCACGATCGCGAAGACGTATCCCAGAATCAGGGCCGCCAGGAACCAGGGCATGGTGAACTCACCCAGAGGCAGCAGCAGGCGATCAGGCCCTTCCTTGGGCAGCGTATCCCCACCCCCGAAGGAGAGCAGATCGGATACGGAATCGTGGGCCAGCAGAATCATCGTGCACAAGCATACAATCGACGCCCATGATCACGCGAGTTCTCACCCTTGTCCTCATGATGGCCTGCCTTGGCTGTGAGGATGGATGGCTGGAGAAGATCCGGGGCGAACCCTCAAGCCAAGAGGCGAGGACGGATGCAACATCCATCACGTGGTACATGACCCTGCATGCCGGCTCGACGTACCCTCAGGGGAACACCATCGTTGGCCTGGGCAGTGAGGCCGAGGCCGTCAATACGATCCCGATCAAGTCGACCATCCCGACCGGTCTGCATATCAACAAACCAAGGTCGATGCTGCTGCTTTCCGATGGCAGGCTGCTTCTGGCCAACGGCAATCACCCGGATTCCGCGATCTACGTCTTCGGTCTTCCCAACTGGCAGGGACAGCGGGCATTTCTCGACCTCCTGACGCATCTCGATCATGAAGATCCTCTTCTTCAGCATCCCTATGACATGGCCGAAGGACCAGATGGATCCATCTACGTCAGCTGCCAGGACAGTGCCGTCGTACTTCGCTATGCGGGACTGAACGAGGATCGACCCGGCCAGCCACTGGGGGTTCATTCCGAAGTCGGTCCCGGTTGCTTCATCCCGCCCCATTCGGATCATGCCCATGGCCTCAAGTCACCAAGAGGTCTCACGTTCGGCCCCGATGGACTGCTGTATGTCGCTGATCGGGACCACGCTTCCGTGACCGCCTGGAACCCGCAGGATGGCTCGTTCGTCAGGACGGTCGCTTCCGCAAAGGATGGACTCAAGAGACCCATTCAGATCGTCTTCAGTGATGATGGAAGGTTGTTCATCGGTGATCATGGCGCCAAGACGGTCTGGGTTTCCAAGCCTTCAAAGAAGGGGCTTGATCACTTCATTCACAAGAAGGAACATCGAGTCAAGCAGCCATCCGCGCTCGTGATCGAAGACGACTGGCTCTACGTCGGTGATCGGGACCGGAAGAACATCCGGCGGTTCAATCTGAAGGATGCCACACCCGAAGCGACCATCTGGCTGGATGAATTGCCTGATTCACCCGAGTTTCTCCTGCGGAACGTCTCCAAATCTGCAACAAAGCGATAGCTGATCGCCCACGAAGACCCGCCTGAAAGCTACTGTTCACATCAACTGGATTCAGTCGGCATCAGGGGAGACGGGAGATGTCATTCCGTGGATCTGATCCCGACCATGCAAAGGGGGAGACAAAGACATGCCTTCATTCACCACTTTGATCGCAGGCGTCGCTGCCGCGATCACCATGAGCACGTACACGCTTGCAGCCACACCTGATCAGGAATCTGCCATGAAGCACCTGGCTTCATATGTCGGCTCCTGGGAATCGACGGGAAAGACGACCGACGCCTTCCCGAACATTCCTGCCGGCAAGGACTACATGGAGATCGTGGAATATCGATGGAATACCGCCATGGATACGGTCCTCTCCAACTGGAAGGTCGAGACGACTGACGGCACGATTCTGTCCATTGGAACAGGAATGCTCACATGGAGCCCCGATCACAAGACGCTGGTCATCGAGTACACCGGCCAGGACAAGGGCATCCCCTTCCATGGAAGCGCCACGCTCGGCAAGCTCTCCGGCAATGCCAGCCAGTGGAACTGCCATGAGCGAGACGCCAAGGGCAACGAGATCTGGTACATCTCGACCGACACCTTCCCGAGTGAACCGGGCAATCAGTGGACCTCTTCCATGCAGCCCTGTGACAGCAACTGGAAACCGAAAGGTGATTCCAACACCCGCCAGATGAGCAGAGTCAACATGTTCACCAGGAACTGCGGACCTGTCGCCGATCTGATGGGAACATGGACCTGGAAGACCACGGATGGCGATGGCACCCCCATGACCATGACCAATACCTACGAATGGGGCCCCGGCGAGCGTTCCATCCTCTGTCGCTTCTATGAGACCACCAAGGGCGAGACGACGCTCATCGCATGCGAGTCCATCTACTCCTCCGAGGATGGCAAGGGTGTGCGAGGCGATTACTGGAACAACAAGGGCGACAACGTCGACTGGTACATCACCAGAATGGAGCAGAACGGCTCGAACGCCTGGTGGACCAGCACNTTCTGGGGTACCTCGGCAGATGGCACGCCGATCAACGGTGAAATTCGCGTCCAGATGACGGACAGCGAGCGCATGTCGTACACATTCGAACGAATGAGCTATGGCGGCACCGACATGCCTACCTCCGACCTGAATCCCAAGGATCGTCTGTTCAAGCGAGTCAGCTCGATCGCCAGTGCACCGACGCATTGAACTCGTGACGGCACATTCGGATCTCTGAACAAGACAAGGGCGGCCCGTTCAGGGCCGCCCTTTTGACTTGGCTGTGGTGTTTCGGGTTCAGCAGTCTGCCAACCTGAACCAGGCGAAGTAGTCCTTGACATTCACGACTCCATCACCGGTGAGGTCGCAGGTGGCGGAATCACCCTTCTGACCCTTCTTGACCGGCCCGAGATTGTAGAAGATGAGAAGAAGATCTCGCTTGTCGACGAGGCCGTCACCATTCAGATCGGCAGGACAGTCAGGACAATCGATGAACTCAACGCCTCCGAAGTCGGACCACTCACCGGCAACCTGATCCAGCGAATTGCATTCGAATCGATCACGTCTGATCTTGGCGATGGCGTAGGCCTGTGCCTGGATGGCACCACCATCGGACCCCGCCTCGTTCTCAAGGAAGAGGTTGTCACTCGTATACATCGCCCAGTCGAAGTAACCACCGTTGTTCTGCAGGGTGCCACCCGCATGGATCGCGCCGCCGGTTCCGATTCCATCTTGTGCACGATTGCCGGCGGACATGGCCGAGTTTCGAATGAATTCACTGTCGTTGACGCGAATGCGGTCCATGTATTCAGCATAGATGGCGCCGCCCCGAAGCAGATCCGGCTGGATCGCACCAGGCAGGCCACTGACACTGTTCTCCACGAACTCGCAGCCTGAGACAACCAGTTCACCACGCCGCATCGAGACCGCACCGCCATTGGCCATGGACTGTGCTCCGGCAAGACGGTCATCTGCCATGACCGTCAGATAGTTGCCCTCGAACCGGCTGTCATGAATTTCCACCAGTGAATCGAATGCGTAGATCGCACCGCCATTCAGAACCTGGAGCACTGCACGTGGACGTTCCCAGCTCACGCCGCAATCGATGAAACGGCATGAATGGAACTCCAGTTCACCTTCATAACAGTCGATCGCTCCTGTCGTACGTGAACCACTTGGCTGCTCAGGATCATTCGTGTAATGGGACTGGATCTCGATGAAATCACAGTTGATGAAACGGGCTTTGATTTGATTGATATCGAGACAATCCTTGAATCGATTACCATTTGCCGAACTGGCAAAGGTCAGATCACGAAACGTGATCGTGGGCATGTTCTCATTCTCACGACATCCATAACTCGAACGAAAAGTGTGATACAGACGATCAGTTCGAATCACCGTATCACCTCTCCGGTACCCCTGGCCTCTGATGGTGATGTCCTTGCAGTTGTGATACGAGATGGACTCGATGTGTTCACCGGCGGACAACCAGATGGTCTGACCCTCGTCGATATTGCGTATGGCACTCGTGATCGCCATGCCGCGATCATCCGGTTCGACAAACGCATCGGCCTGCGTTGTCGAAGCCAAACCAGCCAGGCAGAGGATCATGGTGCAGAACGATCGAGCATTCATGGTGTTCATGTGTTCATTCCTTGCGTCAAAAACGGCATGGAAATTCCAGCCGCAGCACACCTATTCACCTCGAGCACAGGTGTGTTGCGGAACACGTCAAATTCATGAAAATCGCGATTGTGGGGTCAGGAACCAGGCTTGCAGCAGGCCGCAGGACGCTTGCCTGCCTGCTCGGCATCCGCAATCGAGCTGTACTTCACGAGGTTCTTTTCCGAGATCCGCTTGGCATTGCGGCACCCCGCCTTGTGGAACACCTTGCTTCGTGCGGACGCCACGTAACCACCTGGATCAGCCTCCGAACTGTCCTTGGAGGTCTGACTGCTCGACGAGCTGCCGGCCTTGCGCGATGGCGTCGTCTGCTTGATGGGAGAAGCCTTGAGGGCTCGTGACATCGACGAGCGAGGCCAGGGCCTTGCCTCGACGGTACCGCCCTGCCCTTCGACGGGAACCAGATCGATCACGATGGGATAGTGGTCGGACGCATAGCCCGATGGAATCGGGTCGTTCCGCCAGTCATACTCTTCAGCCGAGGTTCCGAGCACGAAGCCGCTGCCATTGACCAGCTCGGCGTTCGCNGCGTGATTGAGCAGGATGAAATCAATGAGTCGTCCCGAGGTATGGGTCGTTCTCAGGGGAGACGCATCACCATGGCCCGGACTGTGATTCCGGAAAGTCATGGCATCCACCATGCCGCCCCTGAAGTAGACCTGCATGGATCGATCCCATGGCTGGGCATTGAAGTCACCCAGGACAACGATGTTGCGATCGGCATCGCGGCGGGTCATGTCCTCCACGTAACTCATGACCTGAAGCGCTTCGGCCTCACGATGCCACCGGTTGTATCCGGACTTGTGGTGAACAATGAAGAGGGTCAGCTCATAACCATCCGGGGTGCGGACCGTCGCACACAGCGGGCTTCGCTGGAACCGGATCTCATCGACTCCGTCGGGAATCGCATCCCATCCCCCACCTGTTCGTTTGACTTTCCTCAGATCTGCCGAAGGCCAGGTCTTCACTTCCCGGATCGGGAAGCGACTCAGAAGACTCTGTTCGATGCCACGGTAGTAGCCCACTTCCTCCGAAGCGATGTACTCGTAGCCCATGTCGGCGAGGTAGGTATCCCTGAACCAGGCCAGGGCCTCTTCCGACTCAACCTCCTGAAGCGCGAGAATGTCGGCATCGACGGCTTTGATCACACGGGCCAGCTCGCGGCAACGTTCATCCGAGGTCGGACCGGGGTTGTCACCGAAGTCGTCGTAATCACCCTGAAGCGCGGGATCATCCGACTGATCGAAGAAGTTCAGCACGTTGTAGCTGGCAAGCCGGATCGTNCCGTCCAGCCTTGGCATCGGTTCGGTGAGACCGAATCGATGGTGTGGCGAAGGCGCGAGCAGCAACATCACGATCATGGCAATGGTGTAGAACATGCCGATCATGGTAACCGCAGCCACGAGGACGGCGCCCCGTGAAGTTGTCGAAGCGCTCGATCAGGCCGGGGTCGCCAGCCCTTCGACGATGCCGTTGAGGGTTTCGCTCGGACGCATGGCCTTCGAAGCCTGCTCAGGAACGGGCTGGTAGTACCCGCCGACGTCCATCGACTGGCCCTGAACCCCGTTCAGCTCACCGAGAATCGCATCACTGTTCGTCTCCATCGCAGTGGCAATGGGCCCGAACATCGAACTCAGCTCCGAATCCTTCGACTGATCCGCCAGTGCTCTCGCCCAGGCAGTTGCCAGATGGAAGTGACTTCCCCGGTTGTCGAGTTCACCGCAACGGCGGGAAGGCGAATGGTTCTCCATCAGATAGTCGGTTGTCGCCTGATCCAGCGTCTCGGACAGCAGCGTTGCTCGATCGTTGTTGAAACGTTCAGCCAGGTGTTCAAGCGAAGCGGCCAGAGCCATGTACTCGCCGAGTGAATCCCATCGAAGATGGTTTTCCTTCATGAACTGCTGAACATGCTTCGGCGCCGAACCACCGGCACCGGTTTCGAAGAGCCCCCCACCGTTCATCAATGGAACGATCGACAGCATCTTGGCACTGGTACCGACTTCGAGAATCGGGAAGAGATCCGTGAGGTAGTCACGGAGAACGTTTCCTGTCACCGAAATCGTATCCTCACCACGACGAATTCTCTCCAGTGAGAACTGGGTCGCCTTCACGGGTGACATGATGTGGAACTCGAGCCCTTCGGTGTCCTGCGATTCGAGATACCGCTCGACCTTGGCAACCAGCTCCGCGTCATGGGCTCTGGCACGATTCAACCAGAACACGGCAGGAGACCCTGTCGCACGGGCTCTCGAAACAGCCAGGTTCACCCAGTCGCGAATCGGGGCGTCCTTCGTCTGGCTGGCACGCCAAATGTCACCCGTCTCCACGTCATGCTCGATCAGAACGTCGTCATTGCTCGTGACGATTCGAACCTTGCCATCCGCATGAATCTCGAAGGTCTTGTCATGAGAACCGTATTCCTCGGCCTTCTGCGCCATGAGGCCGACATTCGGAATGCTGCCCATCGTCGTCGGGTCATAGGCCCCATGCGCCTTGCAATCGTCGATGACCGCCTGGTAGACACCGGAGTAGCTGCTGTCCGGGATGACCGCCAGCGTGTCCTGGGTCTCGCCATCCGCATTCCACATGCATCCCGAAGTCCTGATCATGGCGGGCATGGAAGCATCGATGATCACATCACTTGGCACATGCAGGTTCGTGATACCCCGGTCCGAATCGACCATGGCCAGATGCGGACCGCTCTTGTAGATCGCATCGATCTCGGCTTCGATGGCTTCGCGGGTCTCCGCAGGGAGCTCCTGGATCCTCGACTCCAGATCTCCGAAACCGTTGTTCACGTCCACACCCAGTGATTTGAACGTCTCGGCATGTTTTTCGAAGAGTGATTTGAAGTAGACCCGCACCGCGTGACCGAAGATGATCGGATCGGACACCTTCATCATGGTGGCCTTCATGTGCAGAGAGAAGAGGACTCCACGATCGCGGGCCTCCTTGATCTGCTGCTCCAGGAACGCGATCAAGGCCGCATGGCTCATGAAGCTCGCATCCAGGACCTCGCCCTCAAGCAGCTCCAGCGAGTCCTTGAGAACCGTCGTGGACCCATCCTTCGAGACATGTTCGATTCTGACCGTCGTGGCCTTGTCGAGCGTGACCGACTGCTCGTTGCTCCTGAAATCTCCACCATCCATGGTTGCCACATCGGTCTTGCTGTCTGCCGACCAGACACCCATGGAATGCGGGTGCTTCCTGGCATACTCCTTGACGGCCTTGGGAGCGCGACGATCCGAGTTGCCCTGACGCAGGACCGGATTCACGGCGCTGCCTTTCACAGAGTCGTAACGGGCCTTGATGTCGTGCTCCTCATCCGTGGAAGGCTCCTCCGGATAATCGGGAAGGTCATACCCCTGTCCCTGCAGTTCGGCGATGGCCGCCTTCAGCTGCGGGATCGATGCACTGATGTTGGGCAGCTTGATGATGTTGGCCTCCGGTGTCTCGGCCATTCTGCCAAGCTCCGCCAAGGCGTCATCGATCCGCTGGGAAGCCTCCAACCGCTCTGGGAAGTGCGCGATGATCCGACCTGCAAGAGAGATGTCCCGTGTCTCAATGGCAATCCCTGCGGATTCACAGAACGCCCGGATCACAGGCAGGAACGCATAGGTCGCCAATGCGGGTGCTTCGTCGGTATGGGTGTAGATGATCGTAGGTGTCTGGGACATCAAAAAGGCGCCTTCCTGTGGGTGGCCTGATGGTGGGATGGATACGAATTCAGCCCAAAGAGGCCTGAAAAGTCCTGAAACGAAGATTCTAGCATGAGCAATGCCCTTGAGAAGCCCATCAAGACCCCTCATGTGAAATGGGTTGCTAGGATCTCCGCCACAGCCCCCGGGCTTCGTTCAACCCACCTTGGAGACCACCATGCGTACGTTCCTGAGTGCCACCCTCGTCGCCTTCGCCTTGATCCTGACAACCGGCTGCCAGTCCAATCAAGCCACAGGAACCTGTGCCTGCAACCCCTGCACATGTGCCAAGCCATGTCCCTGCACAGCTGGACGAGCCAGCCTGGGCATGATGAACGACGCCTGCCCGATGTCCGGCCGTCCCGTCACCGAGGCTTCCCCTCGCAGCGCATGGAAAGAGGACTACGTCGGATTCTGCTGCAATGGCTGCAAGGGCAAGTTCGATGGCATGACTGTCGAGGAAAAGACCGTCTTCATCTCGGACAACGTCAAGACTCGATCCTGATCGACTGATCGAATCGATGGCACTTCATCACGATCCCCACCAGCGGGATGGCTACCACTGCATTCCGATGAAGGCCAGCTGCTCGAGAGATCGCTGCCTGGGCACCATCCACTCCAGACGGGTCCGTGGCAATGATCGTATGAAATCAGGATTGTCGTCGATCCACTGATAGGACAAGCCGACCCTCAACGGCACCATCTTCTTGTGTCCACAGGTCTCGCCAGCGAGTACAAGAACAGAGTCCTTGGGCTCAGGTCGATCTGGAACGACGCCAGTCACAAGAAGCATCGACTGGTCATCCATCGCACCTTGATCGGTCGCGAGGACGTCACCGATGGCCTCCTCGATTCCCATCGTTCGACAGAGTTCATCAAGAACATTCTTGACTCTGACCTGATGACTCGCATTCAAGCAGCCATCAATCTCACCATCGAAAAGTCTCGTCGAATGGATGAGATCCGCCGTCGCTTGCCATTGCAGCACAGCCACAAAGACCACACAACCCAACCATGAAGCGATCTGATCGACTTTGAAAGGCATCATTTACCCCGTCCCACCCACCGGAATCATGCAGAAGGACACCACCACTGGTCCACTGCCGAATACCAACCGGGTCGAAGAGGATATCGTCTTGCGATCGTGAAAACAGCTCACCCAAGGCAGTTTCCGTGTTGGCATTCGTCTGATTTCCATGACTTCCTCGATACACCTGCAGACGGACAGTACGACCCTGAAGGCTCAGGTCCGATAGTCGCAATCGCGATCGATGCAAACAGCTCGCTTGTGTCATGTCCAACACAAGCTCGACCCGATCGAACAAATGATCCAGACCAGTTGTCAGTCCCGGATCGAATCCAGAATTTTCAGCCGTTCTTCCAGAGGAAGTGACATGAACACTTCAAATCCGGAATAGAAGGCGTCGAGATCCGAGTGACCGGTGTACTGCAAGACCGCTCTTTCCCAGCCATCTTGATTCACTTCCGGATAGAAGCCAATGAAAAAGTCACGAATACTCTGTGAATCCGAACATGTGATCATGTAGACGACGGCCCAGGCACCCGAGTCGTAGGCCAGCTCGCGATACCACCTCTTGACCGCAGGCGATACGGTTTCGACATCTTCCATTTCACGAATTGTGTATATGAGGCCATCCGCATGCTCGATGCGATGCGCACAGTGTTCCATGAATGCGCGACGAGTCCCCCATCCGTGCTTCTCTCCCAGGTGACAGGCCAGCAGCTCGGCACTCCCCTCCATCATCCAGGTTGGCGTGAATTCAAAGGCCTTTTGATAGACATGCGTGTACTCGTGGATACCACGCGTCGGCAGAACGTCATCACCCCAATCATGGGTATTGATGAAGACCAGCTCCGCGATGGGTGGCCTGGCTTCCATCGCATACGACAGATACGCCTCCTGAGCACCGTCCCGCGCCTTCCTCGCAAGTTCCAAACCCTTGTATTGGATACAGTCCTCCATTGAGTGGCGACTGTTTCCGAAGTGAACATCGCAGTAGGCCTCGGCGATGACTTCAAGGGATGCTTGATCGTCAAGCCCCTTCCCCGTGTTTCCAAGAACGAACACCTGAACAGGGCCATAGTTGCCAAGATAGGAACGTGTGACATCGATTCCGGAGCGGATCATCTCCATGACCGCTTCGTCATAACCCTCGTTCATGAAGTATTGGGGCGGCTCCGCGATCCTGGTTGCCCAGATGCTTCGCATGATTTCGATGTCTGCTGGTGAGCGCGCCACTCCTGGATTCTCACTGACGAGTACCGGAGGTCCCATCATGTCTTCCAGCATTCGACGTTCCCATCGAAGATGACCACTTCCATAGACGACCAGAACCCGTTCATGTTCCTGCAGCATGTCGGCTTGAAGGGTGGCCAGATTGTGCTCACGGGCCTTCATGGCAAGAATCGACATCTGTCGAAGTGGCGAGGGATCGTCCACCAGCATCGGTCCGACTTCGGACTTGATCTGCCTGAGACCGGCTTCGAACGACTCTCCCAGATGACGTTTGAACCATGTTCTGAAATCACGAACATCGAATTCCGATTGGATCTTGAACTTGCGTTTGAGCATGTCCAGCGCACGTTTGGCCTGTCGGTTGAATTCATCCTCCGCGAGGTTGCCTCTCCGAACCATCTGAACCGAACGACGGGCCAGAAGAAAAGCCAGGAGATCCTCATCCGAGAAACCGGCATCACGGATGGCATCCGTCGTCGCCGATGGATCAGGTTCACCTCCGATGACGATCGAACCGTTGTCCACGGCAAGGATCGCCGCATACATGGATTCCGGAGCCATGCCGCTGTCGACTCTGCGTCGGGCCTGTTCGAGGAACCGCCTTGGATTTTCACCCGCACTGGTCGGGACACCCTCGACGATCACGACATCCGGATCGAGCCAATCGATCGCCCTGCGAACCAGTTCATGCGTCGGGTCACGCTCGATGTCCTGCTCATGCCTGGCAGCAACGAAAAGCAGGTCTCTGCCGTCACGCTCGAAATGAGCCACATAGGGAGTCCCCGTGACATCGAGGTCGCGATCTTCCGCCCGCCGAGGCTGGAGCAGTTCGAGATCGGGTTCGAACATCACCCCCCTGACCGGATCGGATGGCATGTCTGAAAATGAGCCCCCCATGATTCCAAGGGTGAGCATGCTGAAGAGAAAACGTGTCCAGACGTTCCATGCAAGCAGACATGTGATGATCATCGAAGCAGGGTACCACTCTGGCAGTCGAGCCCATTTCAGGGGCTTCCATGCCCCTCAGACGACATGGAATCGCACGTGCCCGTCCGAGTCCGGGTTTCATGATCGATCCATGGATCCAGTGATTGGACCGACGCACGGGATTGGTACCATCAGGACATGACGTCCTGCCTGATACTCCTGATGGTGGCCATCGGACAAGTGCCCTCGACCTCCGATGCATCGATCGTGAAGTACGGGAAGGACATTCGCCCCATTCTCTCGGATCGATGCTTCGCATGTCATGGACCGGATGAAGCGGCTCGACAGGCGGGACTTCGACTCGACACCTTTGAATTCGCCACGTCGATGCGTCGAAGTGGCCAGGCCATCGTTCCCGGTCAACCGGAGAACTCGCTGGTCTGGCAGCGAATCAACAGTGCAGATCCAGCCGATGTCATGCCGCCCCCTGACAGCGGCCAGCACAGACTTGACCAGAATCAGATCGATCTCATCCATCAATGGATCACTTCGGGTGCAGACTATGAAGCACACTGGGCGTTCGAATCTCTGAACCGGCCGCCGGTTCCGGTTATCACCGATGACACCTGGTGCCAGAACGAGGTCGATCACTACATTCTGGAACGAGCCCGTGCACGCAAGGTTCAACCGAATCCCGAGGCGGACCGGGCCACGCTCGCGCGACGAGTGTTTCTGGATTTGACAGGCCTCCCACCCACACCAGAGGAAATCAACGCGTTCGAAATGGACCAGAGGCCCGATGCGTATGAACATCTCATCGAGATGATCTTCACCGAGGAGCCCTACCGGACGCGATACGCCGAACGCATGGCGACGCCCTGGCTGGATCTTTCACGATACGGCGATACTTCGGGGATCCACATGGATGCCGGCCGTTCGATCTGGCCATGGCGGGACTGGGTTCTCCAGTCGTATCGATCCAATCAACCCTTCGATCAGTTCGTCATCGACCAGCTGGCCGGTGATCTGGTCGACAATCCAACCCAGGAACAGGTGATTGCCAGTGGTTTCAATCGCAATCATGTCACCAGCGACGAGGGCGGCGCCATCGAGGACGAATATCTCCTCATGTATGCGGTCGACCGGACGAATACGCTTGGCACCGTGTTTCTGGGTCTGACTGTGGGCTGTGCCCAGTGCCATGATCACAAGTTCGATCCCATCTCCACGGAGGAGTACTACGGGCTGCTGGCCTTCTTCAACAACAATGAGGAACCGGGCGTCTACAGCCAGGTACCGGACCCCTACAGGGCCATGGAACCGGCCTACGACATTCTGAAACCTCAGGATCGCGAGAAGATGGATGAACTGGAAACGTATCTCGCCAGAATGATCGAGGAACGTGACACCCCGTCATCCGATGAAGCCGATGGCATCCGCCGCTTCGAGGAAACGCTGCGGAGTGAAGGCCATTGGAACTGGGAACGGCCGACGGTCAACGCCGCCAGCAGCAGCCAGG
Organism: Phycisphaerae bacterium; assembly: GCA_002702575.1. Taxonomy (GTDB): domain Bacteria; phylum Planctomycetota; class Phycisphaerae; order Phycisphaerales; family SM1A02; genus UBA1668. The sequence goes on from PAAJ01000010.1 coordinate 38,217, forward strand.
ACACGACGCTCACCCTTCAGGAAGACGGCTCCGTGCTCGCGTCAGGATCGAATCCCGATGTCGACGATTACACCATCTCGCTTTCGACCGATGCCACGGGACTCAAGGCGATCATGCTTGAGATCATGGCGGACGAATCCCTGCCGTATGGCCGGGTTGGCCGCGCCGGAAACGGCAATGCCGTCATGAGCGGCATTCACGCCGAAGTGATTTCAAAACGGGACCCTGCGATCAGGACACCCCTGGAGTTCACCTGGGCCTGGGCTGATGTCGAACAAACCAACTCCGACTTCAAGGTCGTCAATACGCTCAGATCCGACAACAACCGCATCTGGGCGCTGGCTGGACATGAACAGCCTGGCAGTCGAGTCGCCGTGTTCACGACCTCGAAACCATTCGGATACGAAGGTGGCAGCGAGGTGATCGTGACACTGAACTTCCACTCGATCTACCCGCAACACGTTCCGGGCCGCGTCAGACTTCAACTGGGCAACCCGGTGTCGGAAGCCATGGATGCACTGCCGACTGCGCGTACGAACTGGTACATCGTCGGTCCCTACACAGATGGCGACAGTGATACCCACTACGAGACCGCCTATGGCCCTGAGGAATCCGGCCCACTGCGTTTCGACAAGACATACCACAGGCAGTCATGGCGATATGCCCCTGGTGTGAAGGAAGCCGAAAACGTTCGACTCGCAGCTGGCAAAGGTGCCGAGTATGTCGGATGCGAGATCTATGTCCCCAACGCCCGCAACATGAACGTTTCGCTGGGCAGCGATGATGGCATCATGGTCTACCACGAAGGCGAGCTCGTCCTGGAACGACGAATTGATCGAGGTGTCGCCCCGGATCAGGATCTGCTGACTCTGGAACTGCAACCCGGAAGAAACACGCTGGTCTGCAAGATCGTCAACACCGGTGGAGAAGGTGCGATCTTTCATCGCGAGGAAATCGTTCAATCCCGCATTCCACAAGATGCCGTCGGATTCCTGCTGCCTGCAGAAGCGATCGAGGAACCGGCTCGGATCCGTGCCGAAGCCGCATGGAGAAGATCGTACTCACCGGGTTATCTGGAGGCTGAAGCCCGGGTCCAGGAGACTCGCTCCGAACTGGAGACGATGAAGTCCGGGATCCCCAAGACGATGATCATGAAGGAACGCGAGGAGATTCGACCCACGTATGTCATGGTGCGTGGTGCCTATGATCAACCCGATCTGGATCGCCCCGTCACCAGAACCGTACCGGCGATCCTCGGATCACTGGATACGAGCGTGACTCCCGACCGTGTGGATCTCGCGGAGTGGCTCGTGGGAGACCAGAATCCGATCACGGCCCGAGTGACCGTGAACCGAACATGGGAAATGCTCTTTGGAAAAGGGTTGGTCGAAACCGTCGAGGACTTCGGTTATCAGGGCGCCTGGCCGACCCACCCGGAACTGCTCGATTGGCTCGCAGCCGATTTTCGCGAGCGCGGATGGGATGTTCAGAATCTGCTGAAGACGATCATGCTCAGCGCGACCTACCGTCAGCAGTCCGGCCTGAACCTCGACAACACCCATGATCCGGGCAACGATCTCTACCACCACTATCCGAGGCAGCGGCTGACCGCGGAGCAGATTCGAGATCAGGCACTCTATGTCTCCGGCCTTCTCATCGAAAAGACCGGTGGCCCGAGTGTCAAGCCGTATCAGCCGGATGGCCTGTGGCAGGAAGTAGCCATGCAGCAGTCCAACACCCGCACCTTTGAACGTGGATCCGGTGATGATCTCTGGAGACGAAGCCTGTACACCTATTGGAAACGGGCAGCGCCACCTCCATCCATGATGGCGTTGGATGCACCGACCAGAGAGTACTGCTCGGCCCGGAGAATCACGACGAATACGCCACTTCAGGCACTGGTTCTCTGGAATGACGAACAGTTCGTCGAAGCAGCACGCTCGACCGCTGAGCGAATTCTGCTGGAATCGGACCAGGACGACGAGCGGATCAAGCTTCTTTTCAAGCGATGCACGGGCGATCCACCCACCGATCTCATTCACAAAGCCGTCGTGGACACGCTTGCAGACTATCGCCAGACATTCGGAGTAGACTCGGAAGCAGCACGTCGATTGATCTCGGTGGGAGCATCACCCGTGGACGACCGCCTGCCGGTAGATGAACTGGCAGCCTGGACCATGTTGACCAACGCGGTGCTCTCGAGTGATGCTGCGATCGTGAAGGATTGAGAGATGGCACGCCGACCGTTCACAGACAAACCTGCCGATCCGCTCGAGGAATATCTGTGCAATCTCACACGTCGACGATTCTTCGGTTCAATGGCTTCCACCATGGGTGCCGGCCTCGGAATGAATGCTCTCACGGGCCTGATGGCGGATGGCGCCCAGGCAGCCATCACCACTACCGATGGCGCCCGTGAAATTCTCTCGAATCTGCCCCACTACGCCCCCAAGGCCCGGCGGGTCATCTACATGCACATGGAAGGTGCTCCCAGCCAGCTGGACCTCTTCGACTACAAGCCCGTATTGAAAGATCGGTTCGATCAGGATCTTCCCGATTCGATCCGGAACGGTCAGCGCATCACGACGATGACCAGTGGGCAGGAGCGATTCCCGGTCGCCCCTTCGATGTTCGAGTTTCATCGAAGAGAGAACAACGAAGACGGCATCATGCTCTCCGAGCTGCTGCCCTATACGGGTGCAATCGCACATGAACTCTGCTTCATCCACTCCATGCACACCCCGTCGATCAATCATGAACCGGGGATCACATTCTTCCAGACCGGTCATGAACAACCGGGAAGACCGTGCTTCGGATCGTGGATGAGCTACGGACTTGGCAGCGAAAGTCGCGATCTCCCTGCCTTCGTCGTCATGATCACGCAGGGCTATGGCAACATGCAGGCCTTGAGTGCACGGTTCTGGGGAAGCGGCTTCCTTCCAAGTGAACACCAGGGTTGCAAACTCAGAGCGGGCAAGGATTCCGTCCTCTACCTGACGGACCCCGATGGTGTTTCACGAGAAGACCGTCGCAGAATGCTCGATCTGGCCTCGAAGATCAACGAAGAGGAATACGAGAAGAGCCTCGATCCGGAGATCACTGCGAGGATAGCGCAGTACGAAATGGCCTATCGGATGCAGATGTCCGTACCGGAACTGACCGACATCTCGAAGGAACGACCGGAAACCCTCGAGCTTTATGGCGAAGATGTCAGGACCCCCGGAACCTTCGCGGCCAACTGCCTGCAGGCTCGACGACTTGCCGAACGAGGCGTTCGATTCATCCAGCTGTACATGCGAGGCTGGGATCAGCATGGCAATCTTCCCGGAGAGATCCGGGCCCAGTGCAAGGCCGTCGACCAGGCTCAGGCCGCCCTGGTTCAGGATCTGAAGCAACGTGGCATGCTTGATGAGACGCTGGTCCTCTGGGCAGGTGAATTCGGACGGACGGTCTATTGCCAGGGGCCCCTCTCCGAAACCAACTACGGAAGAGACCATCATCCAAGATGCTTCTCCATCTGGCTTGCCGGTGGAGGCATCAAGCCCGGCATCAGTTACGGCAAGACGGACGATTACTCATACAACGTGATCGAGAACCCTGTCGCGGTTCATGACCTGCACGCAACCATGCAGCATCTGCTCGGCCTTGACCACACCCGGAACATCTATCGCCATCAGGGCCGCGATTACCGTCTCACCGACGTCCACGGTGAAGTCATCACCGACCTTCTGGTGTGACGGAGTCCGCAGACAGCTTGATCTCCACCAACTGCTCGTCCTGGAGAGCGTTGACCTGAACCGGTGTGCTTCCCATCACCTCGAGATGACACCGCTCACCCGAGGGCACCGTGAACTCCAGATGATCATTCGAGTCGAAACGATCGTCACGACTCCGCCCCTCACCGATGACCCGCCCACTGCTTGAACGAACCGTGACCCCCCGTGACACACGATTGCCGGCGGCATCCCTGACCAGCACCCGAATTCGTACCATCCCCTCTGGAAGGGCCTGTGCCTCGTTCGTGTATCGACTGGTGACATCGACGGCCCCCACCGTGTCATCGCCGGGCTTCCATGGAAGCGGAAACGTCAACGGCACCCGCCTCCATGTAACGGCCAGGATGGCCTTCTGTTCATGATTCTCGATGGCTCCGCGTGCCCGACTCTCGAACCACGCCTTGTCGAGTGACATGCCGACCGGTTCGGCCGCGCCAGTGAAATGCCACTGACCATCGTCGTAGATTTCGACCCAGGAATGGTTGCCGCTGTCATCGGACCACTTCGGGACGCCCACGAACCGAGCCGGGACACCCACACTGCGGCATGCATTCACAAGCAGGATGCTCAAACCGGTACAGGACGCCATGCCGGCTTCGATGGATTCATAGGGTGACTGATCCGGCTTCGGGCGATCGGTTGAATAGTGCACATTCAACATCTTGAAGATGCTGTTGTTCAGGATCGCAGCTGCTTCCGATGAGGACTTGGCATCCTTGACAAGAGCACCGAATCGAGACCGGAAGTCGGCACGCCATTGATCTCGACGTTCGTTGATAGATGCATAGGGCAGAATCGCATCGTAGAAGACAGCCTTTGGAATCGAGTCCTTCCAAATAGCCGCATTCAAGGATTCATAAGATTCATTGACATTCTCAACCAGATAGGCCGTCGTCAATGAACGCAGATCGTCCAGAGGCATGTGCCTGATGAGCCAGCTCATTCCCGGGATCTGTTCCGGTGGCACTTGATCCAACGCCGCCACAAGCGCCCCACGATTGTCTCCTGCGGATCGCAAGGCTCGTTCGAGATCCGGATCTGTCGCGAGCCCCTGAACATTCAGGGCAGCAAGAAGAAAAACAAACAGATTCATGAAGGCCAGTGTACTCGGCATGAATCACACAAAGAGCAAGAGCAATACTTGGATATTGAGGCTTCTGATTCAGCAGGATCGTGTTTCAAGTGCGGAACCGAAAAATAAATCTGGGGCTGACCTCGTCCAATTGACGGATCAAAATCAGCCCTTTTCATGAGGTTCCGAGGGGTGATCTGCACTCAGATCCATCTGTGCCGCCAGTTACGGGCCGTTTCCATGCATCAATGACTCTGTTGGTGCAACCGCAGCCTGATGGTTCACGGATGTAGCAATGGGACCGAATCCATGAGGACTTGATTCGGTTTTCTCATCACTGTCTTGAACAGCCAACCAACCTGTCTGATTCCTCGTCCAGGATTGACGATGAATCTTCTCCCATGAACGGAGTCCAACTCCCCATCACAACACACTGCAGAAGCACATGCGGCGGGCCTGCGAGATCCGTGATCACGATCATCCTCTCCTCCCCTCCGTTGTAGGTTCCCATCGCACCCGTCGCATGTGCTCTTTGTCAACTCATCATGGTGGAGACGTTTCTTGATGAGGTGCTGTCGAGGTCGAAGAGAGAATGTGCGATGCATGATTTCAAGGAATCAGCACTCCTGCTGATTGGTCTTCAGAATGACTATCTGAGCCCTCGAAGTCCTCTGATGAAGGACATCGAGAAGCCAGAACGCGTAGTGCTGTTCACGCGAAGGCTCCTGTGGCTCATCAGCCAGGTAAGCCGCAGTCACATGCACATGGCAAACATACCCATCAGATTCCGCCCAGGACATCCCGAGATTGCACGAGAAGTCGGCTTTCTCGGAACCATCAAGAATGAAAACCTGTTTCAGCATGGCTCGACTGGAACAGAGATCATTCCCCAAGTCCGCCCCTGGCTTGAACACATGACGACACTGACCGGTCTGACGGGTTTCAACGCCTTCGTGGACACCGGGTTGCATGAATATCTTGCTGCCAGACGACTCAAGACACTGGTCATCGGCGGTTGCTGTACCGCCGGATGCATCGATTCGACGGCACGGTCGGCCTATGAACTCGGATACAGAGTGGTCATCCTCGAGGACTGCACACTCAGCAGGACGCCCGACGAACAGGAAATGTACTGCCAGACCATCTTTCCGATCTACTCAACCGTGCTGAATTCCAACAATCTGCTTGCCTCCCTCCTGAAGAGAAGTCAGTTGAATGTTGAATTCCAGGTGATGACCCGAACCACTTCCCCTGCAGCTAAGGCCAGCTGATGATGCGATTCCGAGCCCGTTTCAACAGATCACATCCCTTTGTGAAGAATGGATGAGATGGCATCACGCTCCTCAGGGCTACAGAAAAGGGATGTTCCCCCTGAGTTTCCAGCAGGTGACGACATTGGATATGATCATGCTCCAACTTGGAGAGATCGACCAATGAGCCAATTGAGCAACACCGCCCTTCTTCTCATCGGAATGCAGAACGACCACTTTGGTCCGGAATGTGCACTTCGAGCCTCCATCGAGGCCCCTGAACGCATCGATGAGGTCAAGACCAACATTCTCAACCTGACCAACAAGCTTCTGGAAACCTCGGTCGATGTCATCAACCTTCCGATTCTGTTCCGTGAAGGCCATCCCGAAATCACGCAGGAAGTTGGAATCCTGGCTGCCATCAAGCAAGGTGGCCTGTTCGTCGAAGGTACGACAGGAGGCTGTGTGATTGATGAGCTGGTTCCAATCAATGATCAGGTCACGACGCTGCCTGGTCGAACGGGCTTCAACACTTTTGTTGATACCAAACTCAATGAACACCTCACGAACAAGGGCATTCGCCATCTGCTGCTCGCTGGTGCCTCGACGGCCGTCTGTATCGACTCGACGGCTCGATCAGGTTATGAGCTTGGGTACGACGTGATTGTTCTTGAAGACTGCACCATTTCAAGAACACCTGCAGAGCAGGAAATGTATTGTCATTCCATCTTTCCGATCTATGCTTCAGTGACCACGTCAAACGAATGGCTCTCGAGCAACGGACTGTAGACATCACGGAGTATGGTTGATGGGTGAAGACGCCCCACGAAGTACATACCAGCCATGGGATCCAGGGGAGGCACCACACCTCCGCCTGGCCAGTACTCGCGAAGTGGCCAACCCGGAAACACACCCCACTCAGACCCTGAGATATGAACCCCCTGAAGTCTCGGAAATGCTCGACCGCATTTCACGGGAAAACCAGGAAACGGCCACGCTTCGAGAAATCGAGATCGGGGCTGATCCCAACAACCCCGAAACCGGATCGGATTTCATGGTGCTTCATGAGATTGGTCGCGGTGGCGTCGGGGTCGTGAGTGCCGCAGAACAAGTCAGCCTGGGGCGATCCGTCGCCCTGAAGCAATTGCGCACCGATCGGGATACGACAACGGCACGCACTCTGCTGATCGAAGAAGCCAAGGTCCAGGCGCGACTGGTCCACCCTGTCATTCCTCCAGTCCATCTCATCGGCCAGGGGCATGACGGAAGACCTGTACTCGTCATGCAGCTGGTGCGTGGGGAATGCTGGAGCGATCGACTGATCAAGGATGCCAAGAAACTGGATTCTGGACATGAATCCACATTGCTCGAGCATCTCGAGATTCTCATCCGTATCTGTGAGGCGATCGCCTATTCACACGGCCAAGGTGTCATTCATCGGGATATCAAGCCAGGCAACGTCATGCTCGGACGTTACGGCGAGGTCTACCTGGTCGACTGGGGGCTTGCTGAACATATCGACAGTACCGGCAAGGTCTTGACACGCGGATTCACCGGCACACCGGCCTATGCCGCTCCGGAGATGATCGAGCGGGAAGGCGTTCTGACCACCAAGACGGACATCTATCTGCTCGGCAGTGTGCTGTGCGAGATCCTCACAGGCTATCCGCCTCACAAGGGAGATTCGATCAAGGAAGTCTTCGTGAATATCAGCAAGGGACCTACGATCACGTTCCCCAGCTGGGTTCCGGCACCGCTGGCTGCGTTGTGCCGACGAGCGATCGATTCCGAACCATCACTTCGATACGACAGTGCCGAGGCACTCATCGCCGCGATTCGAGAGTACATCGAGCACCATCAGTCGATTGGAATGCTGGATCGCGTCCGGGAGCATGTGATTCGCCTTGATCAACTGGTCAAGGAAGGCGCTGAAGTAGAAGTCATCGATGACCTTGGCCAGACCTGCCGAGTCATGCTGGAGGCCCTCAGAGTCGACATGCCGGAATCCGAGGAAATCAATCTTCTCCACAGACGATGCAGCATCCTGATGATCAACAGAATGATCGAAGCCAACAACCCGGGCGCGGCTCGCATCATGCTGGAATCGATCAAACCGGGGCCTGATACGGACGAACTGCGAACCAAGATCACCGCCCTCACGGCTCGACTGCTTTCGAAGCCCACACACATGGCGACGAATGTCCAACTGATGCTGACAGAACAACTCGTCGAAGCAAGAAGACGTATTGCCGATCTTGAAAAGAAGGCCAAGGACAACACGGATCAGGCCGACTGAAGCCTGAACAACCAACACCTCACCGCCCGTGCTGCTTCTCCACAGGATCACCGGGCCGTTCAGAAGCCGACTCTTCAAGCAGTTTCAAGACCAGTCGATCCAGCGCCGAGGCAGGTGGGGACACATAGCGAACGATGCCTGAACGGTCCACGAGAATGGCATGGGGAATTCGACGCACATTGAAATCGACCGCCATCGAATTCTTCCATTTGCGTTCATCATTGAACTGCGGCCATCTCATGCCAAGTCCATCCACAACGGCTGCCAATCTGGATGGATCCTCATCAAGATCGACTCCGAGAATGTCAAAGCCCTGCTCATGGTGCCTTTCGTAGAGACCAACCAGTTTCGGCATCTGCACCATGCACGGCTTGCACCAGGTTGCCCAGAATTCAAGAAGCAGAATCCGCCCATGGAAGGTCTGCGGCGTCAATGATCGACCGGTTCGCCATGCCTTGATATCAAATGAAGGCAAGGGCTTGCCGATCAAGTCGATCTGAGTGAGGCGGTCTTCCAGGCTCGTCAGCATCCTCGACCGCGATGCATCCTGAGCAGCCTTTCGAATCATGCCCTCAAGCAGGGTTCGGGCGACATCCGGCTTCCCCTGAAGAAGAAGCGCATCAACCACGACGAGTTCTCGCTGCTCCGAACCGGGACGAGAACTGTACTTCGCAGCAAGCGTGATGGCCTCAGACGGCCGGTCCGATCTCAGTAGTGATTGAAGATGACGAGTCATCGCCAGGCTCAAACGCTGCTCGTGACGGGACATCTCGATATAGCGGCCATAGGCATCCACTGCATTCGCATAGTCGTACACGTTCCAGTAACCAACAGCCTTGAGGTACAGGGCCTGCTCGCGATGATCCCCTGATGGATAGGTCCGAAGGTAGTCCTCGATCAGCAACTGCCCCTGATCACTGCCGTCCCACATCAGGAGCCATGATCGCTCTTCGACGTCGAGGCGTGTTCTGAGAACGTCCCATGCATGAGATTCAGGAACAGTCTGAACATCCGGTTCCGATGAGACATGAGTGCCCATGATGGCAAGGAGAATCAGGAAGACAGTCACTGGCATGACATTCATGCAACCATTATCCACGATGATCAGGCCCTTCGTCTATCCTTTTCAACATGCTCAAGGGCAAACTCACCTGGTCATGGTCTCCCCCACGCCCACCATGGCTCGTGGTTGGCGCCGTGTCCACTTCGGCCATCCTCGTTCTCGGTGGATTCCTGATCATGATGGCCCTCACCCACAACACGAGATTTGAACAGCTTGGATTCATGATCTTCCTGGTTCTCGTCATGATCGTCCTGGCCGGAATGATTCATGTCCTCCGGCGGAACATCATCCGACTTCGACTGGAAGTGGTCGAGAGTGGCCTGAAATGGATTCAACTGAATGATGGGACGATCCGACGACTGAATTGGGAATCCATCACGCGATTCCAATCATCCGCTTTACGAAGACACGGACGGATCTGCGGACATGTCTTCCGCATCTGGACAACGCATTCCAGAATGCCTCTGGTCATCACTGAAGATTCCGAAGATGACGAGCGATATGAACGATTCAGAATGTTCGATTCACAGCTCTGTGAACTGCTCAGAAACCGGGGTATTCCCAGCCGCTAGGCAGCAGCGATCGTCGATGCCACCTTGGCGACACTCTCCAGAGATGCATGAACTGAAAGACTGGGAACATGATCAAGGGAAAGATCGGTTACCTGCCGACCACCCACGATCAGCTTGATACCCGCATCGTGACATTCATGAGCGAACTCGTTGATCTCTCTGGAGGTCTCCTCGGGAGATTCCAGAATGCTTGCGGAGATCCAGACGAGTTGAGGCTGTTCGTTTTTCGGGCGTTTGATGCTGTCGATCTTCAGGACATCAATGGGTGTGTTCGGGCCAAGGTTGGTGGCTTGACCGCCACTCTCGGTAATGACCGAAGAGACAAGCATGCTGGGCAGAATGTAAGGATCTGAACTGACCGCCCCCCCGGTGGCTCTGAACTTGGGAGACGAATGGGTTGCGATCATTTTCATCTGCTGGATGACCTGGATGCAGATGTCAGTCGCTCGATGTTCGACGAAGATGCCATTGGAATCGTGCTCCCACTGGGAACCCAGTTCACGCAGGGCGGACTTGATGGCACCGTCGCCAAGTTGCGCGATGGTTGAACCATCCAGAAAACGTCCAATCAACAGATTCCAGACAGAGTCCGATTCTCCCTTGCTGAGGTGTGACAGCAAAGCGTCATTCAGACCCATGTCGTCCACATTGAATGTCAGGTCGTCTGCCGGGAGACCGATGACGGTGGGCTTCAGGAAGCGAATGCCTCGATCTCGAACAAACTGGATGGCATCTCGCACGCTGATGCGACGGTGGCCCCCCACGGTCTTGGTGACCTTCAGCAATCCCTGATCAGCCCATCTCTTGAGAGAGGACTCACTCATCCCGATCGCCTCTGCGAGGTTTCGAGGAGAGATCAAGCGATCTGCGGAAAGGTGTTGCATGTCAACAATATATACACCACAAGATGACCTATGTGAACATTTTGAACGTTTTGGACGAATTTAAGAGACTAGGCTCTTGATAAAGGCGAATAGGGACGCTAGATTCTGGTTGAATTGAACGTTTTGAACGATTTGCACTTATTGGACGTTTTTAGAAGGAAATCACAATGTCCCTCTTGCTCAGCCTCGTTGCATCCTCTGCCCTGTCGTTCGCACCAACCTGCAGTGGCTCCCAGCCGACCATCGCAGAAGTCGCCCAGAACGATGGCAGATTCCAGACCCTCCTCGCAGCCGTCGAAGCCGCTGGCCTGACTGAGACTCTTCAGAACAGCGACGAGTACACGGTCTTCGCACCAACAGATGCAGCATTCGCAAAGCTGCCCAAGGGCACTGTCGAGACTCTGCTGAAGCCGGAAAACAAGGAAGCCCTCAAGGCCGTCCTTCTCTACCACGTCGTCCCTGGCAACATGGCTGCCAAGAACGTCGTCTCCTCCAAGAACCTGATGACCGCCAATGGCCAGCGACTGGACATCCGCATGGGCGACATGGGCCCCAAGGTCGATGATGCTCGAATCATCCTGACGGACATCAAGGGCTCCAACGGCACCATCCATGTCATCGACTCCGTGGTGCTTCCAAGCCAGTCGACCATTCCGGAAATCGCCAGCAAGCAAGGCACCTTCCAGACCCTCCTGGCAGCAGCCAAGGCTGCCAATCTTGTCGACGCCCTCTCCGCGAAGGGTCCGATCACAGTCTTTGCCCCGACAGATGAAGCGTTCGCCAAGCTTCCAGCAGGAACCGTCGAATCACTTCTGAAGCCTGAGAACAAAGACAAGCTCGCAGCCATTCTCACGTACCACGTGATTCCAGGCCGGGTCTACAGCGACGCTGCGATCAACGCAGGTTCCGCGAAGACACTCCAGGGCAACAATGCCTCCATCCGCAAGAGCGGCAATAACGTCTTCGTCAACGATTCACGCGTGATGGCAGCCGACATCGAAGCCTCCAATGGTGTCATCCATGTGATTGACACCGTGATGATTCCTCAGATGAAAACCGCCTCTGCACAGGCGAAATGAACCATCCCCGATTGGACGAGGGGGGGAGGCTGTATCTCCCCCCTTCGTCCTCCCCCCTCCTCTCAGTACACACACACAAGAACAGATACTCAGTTCCCCTCTACCCTCAAGGACAATGAAATGAAATATGCGATCACAACAGCAATCATGATGTCTTCCATCGCCACGATGGCGACAGCAGCAGACGTTCGTGTTGCCCACATGTCACCGGATGCCCCGGCAGTTGACGTCCTCGTCAACGGTTCAGCAGCATTCACGAATCTCGCATTTGGCGAGACCACCGACTATGCCACTCTCCCTGAAGGCAAGTATCAGATTGAAGTCGTTGCTGCCGGCACCACCGGACCTGCCGTGATCGAAGCCACCATCCCACTCCCTGAAAAAGGTGACTTCACGATTGCAGCGATCAACCTGCTCGAAGACATCGCTCCAGCGATCTTCGAGGATGAGAACCTGCGAGTCCCAGGCTCGACCAGAGTCCGCTTCGTCCACGCCTCTCCCGGTACCCCTGCTGTGGACATCGCCATCGCCGACAACGGCCCCGTCCTGTTCGGCAATGTCGCCTACTCCGAATCCGGCGGTTACATCACCGTCCCTGCAGGCACCTATGACCTCGAAGCCCGAGTAGCAGGTACCAACACCGTCGCGTTGTCACTGCCAGGCGTAGCCCTGACCGGTGGTACCGGTGTCACGATCTGGGCCAATGGCCTTCTCAAGGGCTCACCAGCACTCGGCGTTTCCGTCGCCCTCGACGTCGCCCCAATGGCCAAGCTGCGTGTCATCCACGCTTCCCCGGACGCACCTGCCGTCGATGTGAAGGTCAACGGCACTCGTGCGATCGAGAATCTGTCCTTCAACCGCGCAACCATGTACACGGATCTTCCAGCAGACACCTATGACATCCAGGTCGTGCCATCCGGCTTGAACGATCCAGTCGTCATCGATGCAACGCTTCCTCTCGAGGCCTTCGACTACAGCGTCCTGGCAATCGATCAGCTGGCGAATATCCAGCCACTTGTCGTCGTGGATGACAACATGCTCGGTGAGGATGCCCGAATCCGGTTCATCCANGCATCCCCTGACGCACCTGCCGTCGACATCGCCCTCGCCAATGGTGGACCTGTCCTGTTCGGGAACGTCTCCTTTGGTGAAGATGCAGGCTACATCAGCGTCCCCGGCGGAACCTACGACCTCGAAGCCCGAGTCGCTGGTACCGACACTGTCGCCCTTGACGTCCCTGGCCTCAANGTGACTGGATTCAGATCGTTCACCGTGGTCGCCACTGGACTTCTGAACGGCAATCCATCCCTTGGTGTCCTCCCCCTCCTCGACTCGGAGCAGTGTGCAACCGACATCGTCGGTGATGGCACGACTGGATCAAGTGACATCCTCGCACTGCTCGACAAGTGGAACACCAACGACCCATGGGCGGATATCGATGACAGTGGCAACGTCGACGTCGACGATGTCATGCTCGTCATCATGAACTTCGGATCATGCTCTAAGTAGAGAGAGAGTCCCCATGATCCGAACCTGAGGGTGGAGCAGGCATTGCCATTCACTCCTCCAAGCAGCAATGCCTGCCACCCTCAGATTTTTCAAGCCAACTCGTTCAGTGCTCCCCCCACTGATCATCCAAAGTGAAGTAGCAAAGGAAACCAGCCATGAAAACCATTGACGTCATCGCAGCCGTACTCCTCGTCATCGGAGGACTCAACTGGGGCCTCTGGGGCATCTTCGATGTAGACATCGTCGCTTCCATCATGGGCGGCTATGCCACAGCCGGTGCCCGGCTCATCTACATCCTGGTTGGTGCAGCAGCCCTCTACCAGGCACTCAGCGTGAAGGCCATCCAGACACGCTGGCACATGGCAGCGGCTGCCTGAAATCTGCTTCGAAACAGTGCGGATGGGACTCCGTCGAGTCCCATCCGCAGAAGCTGAAACCGACGAACCGACCTGAATCATGACCGACCATCAAAACCACATCATTGCAGTCACTGGAGCCACCGGCTATATCGGCGGTCGTCTCGTTCCCCGACTGCTTGACGCCGGGTATCAGGTCAGGTGCATGGTTCGCAACAGACGCAAGCTGCAAGGCCGACACTGGGCAAATCACCCGGGCCTCGAAGTCGTTGAGACGAACCTGACGGATCGCAACGAGCTGGCTGAATTGCTCAAGGGCTGTACGGCAGCCTACTACCTGATCCATTCGATGATCACGGCTGGCCGAGACTATGACAACGTCGATCAGACACTCGCCTGCAATTTCGGACACGCTGCCAAGGAAGCGGGCGTGGAGAGGATCATCTATCTCGGTGGCCTTGGAGAGCTTGGTGGACATCTGAGCCAACATCTCATGTCCCGAAGAAAGGTCGAAGCCTCCCTGTCCGAGAGCGGTGTTCCGCTGACCGTGCTCAGGGCCGCCATGATCATCGGCTCCGGATCGGCATCATTTGAAATACTGAGGTACCTGGTTGAACGGCTCCCTGTGATGGTGACGCCTCGCTGGGTCCGTACACGGTGTCAACCCATTTCCATCACCGATGCCCTCTTCTATCTACAAGCCTGTCTTGAGACACCTGAGACCACAGGCATGAAGCTGGATATCGGAGGATCCAAAATCATCACCTACCGGGAATTGATGAAGATCGTTGCAGAAGAACTGAAACTTCCGAAGCGATACGTTGTCCCAGTTCCGGTACTGACACCTCGTCTGAGCTCCTACTGGATTCACATGGTGACCCCTGTCGGGGCGGATATCGCAAGACCGCTCGCGGAAGGCCTGGCCAACACGGTGATCTGCCGAGATGACAAGGCTTCCGAGCTCATGCCACACGACCTCCAGTCGCCCCGTGACTCCATCGNATCGGCACTTCAGCATGAAGCCGCCAATGAAGTGGCCACATCCTGGCTTGATGCCGGACCGGTTCCGGGCGACCCGGACTGGTCGGGTGGCCGCGTGTTCGTGGACCAGCGGCAGATGACGGTCAATGCAGACCCCAAGTCCGTCTATCAAGCCGTTCAGATCATCGGTGGCGGGCACGGATACTACGCAGCAGACTGGCTCTGGCGACTGCGAGGTCTCATGGACCAATTCGCCGGCGGGCCGGGCCTGCGACGCGGCAGACGTGACAACCGTGAGATCGGTTGCGGTGATGCACTTGATTTCTGGAGAGTCATGGAAGCGGAGATGGGCCGAAAGCTCAGTCTCTATGCCGAAATGAAGCTGCCTGGAAAGGCAACTCTTGAATTCGACATCACATCAGATCCAGCCGACTCGAACCGTTCGATTCTCACACAGATTGCACGCTTTCGACCCAAGGGCCTGACCGGAATCCTCTACTGGTATTCCGTCAAACCGCTGCATGGAATCGTCTTCAGCGGAATGCTCAACGGTATCAAACGCGAAGCAGAAGGGGCTCGCTACGAGACAGCGCTTTCAGGCCAGGAGTAACACCATGAGATCCATTATCTGGTTTCGTAACGATCTGAGACTTGCGGACAACCACGCCGTGAGATCAGCTCTTGAGCAAGGGCAGGATGGCTGCATTGCCATCTACCTGATCGAACCGAACACGTGGAAACAACATGGTCTTGGAAGCCCGCGAATCACCTTTGCGCTCAAGTGCCTCGAAGATCTGGCACCTGATCTGGAACAACTCGGAATCCCCCTGCT
The DNA here is from genome assembly GCA_002702575.1 of Phycisphaerae bacterium. Lineage (GTDB taxonomy): Bacteria > Planctomycetota > Phycisphaerae > Phycisphaerales > SM1A02 > UBA1668. The sequence continues at coordinate 53,887 of PAAJ01000010.1, forward strand.
CATCAGATNCATCGCCAACGATGACGATGCGATTGCATCGATTCAATCGATCGCCCAGGAACACCACTGCAGCTCCATTCATGTCAACAGAGAACACGGCGTGGATGAAATCAAACGTGATGCCCTTGCACTGAAGGCATTCTCGAAACTGGGAATCGCGTTCCATATCCACGACAGCAATACGATTCTGCCCGTTCATGAAATCCGAACGCAGGGTGGCCTTCCATACAGCGTCTTCACACCCTTCAGCAGAAGCTGGTATCGAATGCTGAATGAGGTGGGACTGCAATCGAACACTGAACTGTCTGCTGTCTCCAGGCTGGATGTCGCCTCGGACCCGGTGCCCGGCGACATTCCGGGGTTTCCACTCTGGTCGGAGATTGAACGCTGGCCTGCCGGCGAACAGACCGCGCACAACAGACTGGACGCCTTCCTGAACGAATCCGTGCAGCGCTATCACGACAAGCGTGATTGTCCGGGCACACCATCGACAAGCACACTTTCACCCTGGCTGGCAGCCGGCGCCCTGTCTCCAATCACCGCAATGCGAGCTCTCTTCGACCGGTACGGCGACGTTCCGGACCAGTGGCCTCAGGGCGTGAAATCATGGGCCAATGAACTGGTCTGGAGAGAGTTCTACAGACACGTCATGATCGGATTCCCCAAGGTATCGATGAATCTCCCGATGCAGGACTGGACCCGCTCGATCCCATGGCGTGAAGACCCCGAAGGACTCGAAGCCTGGCAGGATGGCAGGACGGGGATCGACATCGTGGACGCAGGCATGATGCAGCTGAAGCAAATCGGCTGGATGCACAATCGAGTCCGCATGATCACATCCATGTTCCTGAGCAAGAATCTCCTGATCCACTGGCGACATGGCGAATCACACTTTGCTCGCCACCTCGTGGATTACGACTTTGCAAGCAACAACGGTGGCTGGCAGTGGGCCGCTTCCACTGGCTGCGATGCAGCCCCCTACTTCCGCATCTTCAATCCACAACGACAGGCGGAAACATGGGATCTCGACGGAAACTATGTCAGGACATGGCTCGACCGACCCCCGATGTCATTGAAACCAATCGTCGATCTGGGCTCCTCAAGAAGACGAGCCATCGACACCTTCAGAGAAGCCAAGGAAAGCTGGCAAGGTTCGAGCCAGGACTCCTCCAAGACAGCCTCGATCGGAAGTGACTGATGACCAAATGTATCATGATCATGATTTTCAGCGTGTTCCTCGGTTCCCTTGGAGTGGCCTTCATCATGCCCGAAGACATGAAACATTCAGACTGGGTTGAATCACACCGCTGGGAACATCGGCTTGTCGTGATTTCAGGTGATGAAGAATCCGTCATCAAACAGCGTGATCTCTTTCTGCAACTGGAGGAAGGCGTCCTTGACCGAGACATCGTCGTCCTGACCATCATTCATCCTCCAACCGCCGAGAATCAGGATCCTGCCATACCGGACCCGGACTCCTTGGCAGCGGATCTCGGAATCACCTCAAGTGATTTCCAGATTGTCCTCGTCGGCAAGGATGGCCGTGTCAAGGAACATCGATTCGAGCGCATCGATCCCATGGATTGGTTCGACTGCATCGATGCCATGCCGATGCGTCTGCAGGAAATGAAACACCGCAACAAGGCCTGAGCACATCTCGAAAGATTGCAGATCATCGAGAGAACACCGGGCAACCCTTGTGGTAGCCTGTGCCCATGGCCAAGGGNAAACGAAAGAAACGCAAGCCGGGTTCGGGGCATGCTGTCCCAGCAACGGATGTTGATTCCGTTCTGTCCGAAGTCGATTCACTGCTCCCCCAATTGGAACAGCCCGATGCCGGGCCCGCCTGGGGGCAGGTCCAACGACTGCTCGGAAAGGCCAAAGCCGACCCTGCTGCCGTAGGCCGCGCCGTCATGGCACGGGATGCCGAGCAGATCAAGCACATTCTGAACATCCTTCGTGGACTGGCAGCAGAGGACCAGGCCCCTGAAGAAACACTCCCGGACATTCCAGGTGAGACGCTCAGGGAAGCGATGAAAGCCTTTCGAAAGCGACTCAAGCTCATGAGACTTGATCATGAATCGAAACTGGGACGCAGTCCGCTGACAGGTGGCAAGGATGCGGGATTCGATTCGATCCTCCCGCCCGAACAGTTTCCATCCGAAGTCTGGAAGGTGCTTGCATCCAAGGGTGAGCTGGAATCGACCGGTCGTGGCTTTTACAAGCTTCCGGAGGAACGACCTTCTTTCTGATTCTCATTGCAGCATGGAGAACCAACATGATTGGCCTGCTCGTACTCGGTCTGATGACTCCCGAACCCGCGTTGCTGATCAAGCGGCCATGGACTCCAGCAGGTGGTGAGATGGTGGTCTCAACATGGCCGAAACATGCAGGCACCGGCGAACTGGTCCTGATGGAACATGATGGTTCGGTACTGGGAGAAGCGGCCAGCTTCACCAATGGACAGCTGGACGTACTCGATGCCTTTCCGGCACTCGAGTCGCTTGACCATGCGGCCTACCTCCAACTGATCGTGGACGATGAGCCCATCGGCAGTCCGCTCGTCATCACTCCGGCACTTTCTCGGCTGGTCCCGGTCATGGAAGAGGACTTCACTGAAGGCCGCGGAACCTGGATGCGGATCGTAGGCTGGCAGGATGCCGGAGCAGAGGATCAAGATGGCCTTCCTCTGGGCGCGGGGGAATTCCAGGGCGCTGCCCAGGAGAACGACTTCAGGAGAGACGAGTCCGTTGTTCGCAGCGGTTGGTGGATCAGACCAGAGATAGACGTTCTGATGACAACCACGATGGGACCGATCCAAATCGATCTTCGCGAGGACGCCGCTCCCATGACGGCTCTGAACTTCCAGCGTCTCACGGAAGATCGTTTCTATGACGGAACCCTGATGCATCGGATCATCATCAAGGGTCGAAATGGACGACCGTTCGTCATCCAGGGAGGCGATCCTCTCGGAAATGGCACTGGCGGCCCGGGCTGGTGGCTGCCCATTGAAGCCTCGACTCTACCTCATGATTTCGGTGTCATTTCGATGGCACGAAGTGACCATCCTGATTCCGCCGGATCCCAGTGGTTCATCGCACTTGATCGTGAAGAAACAGCACGGCTCGACGGGCTCTACTGCGCCTTTGGCGACGTGATCGACGGCCGTGACACCCTCGTTCAGCTCGCCCTGGTTCCAATCGGAGATACCGATTATCTCAGCAGCCGTCCGATCGAACCCCCATCGATCATTGCCAGTGAACTGGTTTCTGCAACACCACGGATTCCTGGTGATGGACGCTCTGAATCGAGAGTATCACCGCCGGATACGGCCCCCTGGAACAGCAACTGATCATGTGATTCAGACGACTCGGCTTCACTGAACCACACCTCATCGGATCCAGTGTGCGATCCGATCAACTGGATTTTCAGGGGCTGCATGCGTGGGATGTCCATATGCATCCTCGGCTTGTACTCGCACGCCGTTGTGGAGGCGAGAAGCAGCAGAGAGACAGGGATATACAGTAGATGCCGCATCGTGATGATCATACGATGACGTACACTTCAAGCTCCCCACGAATCCACGAAAACAACACTCACTCGGAAAGATCGTCATGCTGATCCCTCAACTGATTCTGCTGATCATCGCCCTGATGCCCCTCCTGCCCCCTGGATCGGAGTTCCCCAGATCGCCCGAGATGAATCGATTCATCTCCTCAAAGGTCTCGATCGAAACCGACAATGGCAATCGCTCCTACCCCTATCGGATCCTCATGCCACCGTCCAAAGAGACCCCCTTGCCACTGGTGATCTTTCTCCATGGCGCTGGTGAGCGAGGCGCCGACAATGCCTTGCAACTCAAGTATCTCCCCCAGAAATTCCTGACCGACGGACATCTCAAGGGCAAGCCCTGCTATCTCCTGGCCATGCAATGTCCAAAAGGGGAATGGTGGGCGCCATTCGACGCACGAGATGAACCTGTCGGCGAAGCCACTCCGTCGATGCAGGCCGTCATCGCTGCGATTCTCAAGACGGTCCGGGAAGAGAAGATTGATCAATCAAGGATCTACCTGACGGGACTCTCCATGGGTGGATTCGGCAGCTGGGACCTCGCCGCTCGACATCCGGACTGGTTCGCAGCAGTCGTTCCGATCTGTGGAGGCGGTCAGCTTCGGACCGCGAAGCAACTGGTCGATGTGCCCATCTGGGCCTTTCATGGAACCAACGATCGGGTGGTGGCCGAGAGCGAGTCTCGAATGATGATCGAGGCGATCAGGGCGGCAGGTGGCCACCCCGCCTACTCGGCCCTGCCCGGAGTCAGACACGATTCATGGCACATCGCCTATGGCCCTCGAGGCGCCATGGATTGGATGTTTGCACAGCAGAATCCGACTCCACCGTCCCTGAGAGGGTTTGATGATGAACAAGAGGGTTGGATGAGGAACAAAGAGGCGATTGAACCGAACCTGGACTGATCCCAGTGGATAAAATGGACCAATGCGAATCCTCATCCCCATCTTCGTAGCCCTTCTGGCACTCCTGGCTTTCTCCGGCGGACTCGACTCCCTCGAACGGGGTACAGGTGAAGCACAATCCTCAAAGGTGAACCGTTCCATGAAGCCGGTCTACTCTCAAAGTGGTTATGACATCACGCCAATCAGTGATCAGAAGCGTGCTGAACTCGCAGCCAAGCTCACTCCTGAACAGTTCAAGATCACTCAGAAGGACGGGACCGAGCGAGCATTCTGTGGAACGCTGCTGGACAACAAGAAGAACGGCACGTACTGCTGCGTGGTGTGCGGCCTGCCACTCTTTTCGTCCAATCACAAGTTCGATTCGGGTACCGGTTGGCCAAGCTTCTACACCCCGGTCGACCAGGACCACCTCGCTCGCACCGTCGACAAGAGTCATGGAATGGTTCGTACGGAGATTTCCTGTGCACGATGTGATGCACACATGGGGCACGTCTTCCCGGACGGCCCCCCGCCAACCGGTGAGCGACACTGCCTGAACTCTGCAGCCCTGACATTCATCGAGGAAGGACAACCTGTGCCACCAGAATCGCGACCAGCCAAGATCGAGACCGCCTACTTCGCAGCAGGATGTTTCTGGGGCGTGGAGCACTGGTTCCAGCAAGGCGAAGGTGTCATCGACGCCGAGAGCGGCTACATGCAGGGCAACACCAAGAACCCGACTTACAAGGATGTCTGCTACAAGGACACGGGGCATGCCGAAGTCGTGAAGGTGACCTACAACCCGGATGCCATCAGCTACCAGCAGCTGCTGGAGGCATTCTTCAAGATGCATGATCCAACACAGCTCAACCGACAGGGACCGGACATCGGAGATCAGTATCGATCCGGGATCTACACAGCGAACGATGAGCAGGCCAGACTGGCCAAAGCGTACATCGAGAAGCTGAATGCGGAAGGTCGCTTCTCAAGACCGATCGTGACCGAGGTCGAGCCGGCGGAAACCTACTATCCGGCCGAAGACTACCACCAGGATTACATCGAGAAGACCGGTCGGACCTGTCATGTCCAGAATCCCTGGACCGATCAGAAGACTTCAGCCCACTGAACTCCGAACGATGGGTCACTCGACCGCAAGACGCTGATCAAGTTCGGCAAGTTTCAATCGGACCGATCGGATGTAGGGTGATTCCCCTTCATCCCAATGCCCATACGTCGTCGTCACGATGGTTCCGTCCGGAAGGATCTCGACACCAGGGTAGGCAGTATCCCAGCGATGCTTGTTGTCCTTGAGCCTCACCCGGTACTGCCCCGGCAGACCCTTGAGCAGATCATTCCACGTTCCAATCCAGGCCACCCAGTCGCCCTTGGTCGGTGATTCATGGGTCGTATCCCTGAACGAGATGAAGAGACGACCATCCGGCGCATAGACACCGGTGTGACGATCTCCCGTCAGAGAGGCCGGCAGTTCTCGAGGGGTCGACCAGGTCACCCCCTCGTCTTCACTGAACATGATGTAGGAATTGCGCCGTCGACTGTTTTCTCTGAGCAGAATCGCCATCGATTCACCGTCGGGTGATCGGATCATCCCCGGTTCACACAGATGCAGATCCTGGCCTGACCAGACCGCTTCCGGACTCGACCAGCTGAGACCTCCATCCGAACTGAAGGTCTTGTAGAGAGTGAAGGTCACCGGGTTGGTCTGCCGGGACGTCTTCGAGATGAATCGCCCGTCATCATGGAACATTGCCAGATAGCGACCGTCCTTCAATCGCTCGACACATCCCATGACGACGATGCCACCCCACTCTCCAACTGGCGTCAAGGGTGACCAGGTCCGACCATCATCCTCACTCATGGCCGTTCGAGCCGGATACAGACCAGACCACATGATCAGGCGTTTCTGTCCCGTCGATGGATCGATCACTCGATGGAGCGTCGGAACTTCACGACTCGTCTCCCAGTTGTCCGGCACCGGCAATCGCTCCGACCACGTCACGCCCCCATCATCGGATCGCTTGTAACAGACTCCGCCTTTGCCATGACCTTTGGGGTAGACACAGAGAATCGTCTTTCCATCCTCAAGCAGCACCGTCGTTGGATGACCAAGATATTGACCTGCTTCACGATCGACGATCACGTGACGAGCACCATCCTGATCCAGATCCAGGAGTGGCAGGTCATATCCCCGCGTTGGCACTCGAGCATGGAGTTCTTCTGGCAACAAGGTGCATCGAAACTGCCTGGGCTTCTCACCTTCCAGAACAACCTGAATACCAATGACCTTCGCCCCTGGATTCACGACCAGTTCGCCACGGATCGGCATGTGATTTTCACAGGAGCCCAGTCGAGCGGTGAAGTTCCCTTCTCGTCCAGCGAGCAACGCATCCCGACGACCGACCCACAGAACGATGTCATCGAACGTCGGACTTTCGACCACCGTGTCATGCAGCAGAACCCCGATCGATCCATCAGGCAACTCCGACATGTCCAGAATCGTTCCCCGCAGCGACGCAGACTGCTCTATCGGTGCCGTGGGCTGCCGCCCGAAGCCAGGACGATGCAGAATGACCGTCGGTTGCCCCGGTTCAGAATCGATCCGCAGCACCGAGTCATCTGACAACGCCGCAGCCGCCCTGTGAATCGAACCCGACCGGCCTCTTCCGTCTCGCCATTCACCCATGTCGGAAACATCAATCCAGGGAAGATCGACCGTGCGGTGCTCCAGGAGTTCTGGATGAGCACCATCATTCGTCGACGCCATGCATGGAACAATGCCGAGCAGACAGAGAAACAACAGGTATCGAAACATGCCGGAATGGTAACAGGGTTGATGGCGATGCCTGAATCTCAAATGCAAATGCGGTACTCTGATGTTCATGAGACTTCTCAAAGGATTGATTGCAGCCGCGCACACCCCGACCAATGAAGATGGCAGCCTTCATTCTTCCATCATCGAAAAACAGGCGAAGCTCTATGCTTCTGCCGGCGTGAAAGGCGTGTTCGTCTGCGGCTCAACTGGCGAAGCGCTGTCATTCACCAAGGATGAACGCAGAGAGATACTCGAGACATGGTGCCCCGTGGCCAAGGCCAATACGCTTTTCTCGATCATCCATGTCGGAGGTGCCTGTCAATCGGAAGCTGTTGAACTCTCAGAAGCCGCCAACTCCGTCGATGCCGGAGCCGTCGCCGCGATGGCGCCTCCATTCATCCCACCCGCATCGATCGATGATCTCGTCGATTTCCTGAGTCCAATTGCCAAGGCAGCAGGCGATCGCCCCTTTCTGTTCTATGACAACCCCGCTCGTTCACATGTTGATTTCGCTCCGGGATTGGTTCTGGAAGCCTTGAAGAAGGCCATCCCCAACTTCGCCGGTGTCAAGCTGACCCGTTCCGATCTCGAAGCAGCTGAAGCCGCTCTCGATGCCTGTGGAGAGGAGGCCCAGGTCTTCTTTGCTGCTGATGAGATGCTGCTCTTCGCGTTGCAACTGGGAGTCGAAGCCGCCATTGGCGCTTCCTACAACCACTCCGCCGGTTTGTTCAGTCGAATGATGAAGGCACATCAGGCAGGTGACATGGCCGCCGCCACCGCCGAGCATGATCGCGCCGTGGTGATGATCGATGTGCTGCATGAACATGGCATCATTCCAGCAGGCAAGACGATCATGTCCCTGTTGGGCATCGAGTGCGGCCCACCACGCCCCCCCTTGAAGCCGCTCCCCGTTCAAGCCGCCACGGAACTCGCCAATGCACTGGAGTCCCTGGGCCTTCCCGACATGTCACCCTGCTCCTGAGCACTCGAGGTCTGCCGGAATCGTCTGATAGGATCCTGCGATGCACGGCTCACAGGATCCAACACAGGACACCATCCTGACTTATCAGGGCATTGCCGAATACTACGCGACGATCGAAGACGATCCCGAGCTTCGGCAAAGCATCCGTGGGCTTCTCGGCAAACCTGAATCTGACAAACGGATCCTGGAAGTCGGTTGTGGACCCGGCACCGATGCATCGATTCTGAAATCCAAGGGCTTCGATGTCACGGGAATCGATCTCTGCGAGGGCTTCATCGATCGTGCCCGGATGCGCTATCCAGAAGTGGATTTTCAACTGATGGATCTACGCTCGCCTGACTTCCATGACAATACCTTCGATGGCATTCTGGCAATGGCTGCCATGGTCCATGTCATTCCGGACGATCTGCAAGCCACCTTCGAACACTATCGACTGCTGCTCAAACCCGGTGGCCGATTCGTCAGCTGGATGTGCGACTCTTCACAGGCCGACTACTACGACGTACCAGACTGGGGCGGTGCATCCACTCGATCACTTCGAATGTGGTGCCATGACAGATCGATCGTCTCCAAAGCGATGCAGACTGCCGGCTTCCAGGAAGTCAGAATCCTGCAGGTCAATTCCGACTATTACGATCGCATGAAACGGATTCAGGACAACAAGGTGTCCCTGTATGTCGCGGTCGGCCTCATCGATGGATCCTGATCCTCCCGGCGACCGACCACGCACAAAGAATCGCGGGTGGAAACGGCGCGACACCGAATCCACCCGCGAAGGGGATGATGATCGAGAGGGTGGTCTTCAGCACTCACCATTCCAGCAATTGATGATGAAGAGCAGATCATTGACGTTCACGACGCCATCACCATTGACATCCTCATCACACCCTGCACAGGCACCAAATGCCGCAATGACTGCCAGGATGTCATCAACAGCGACGTTTCCATCACCATTGACATCACCTTGGACAACCTCGCACTCGTCGAGAATGCCGTCCACATTGGCATCGTCACAGTGTTCAGCAAGGCAGTTGTCACCCAGATCCTGATACTGGCCATGGATGTGCTGTGGCATGTTGCCACAAAGAACACTTGAAATGATTTCGGGGTTCGAGTCCTGGGAGGACTTGATCGCTCCACCAGCGTCGAAGGCGACGTTCTTCATGAAACGGCACAGTTCAAATCGAGCAGGGGCATTCTCAAGCCAGGCCCCTGCTCCGAGAATATCAGCCGTGTTCCAGAAGAACTCGCAACTCGTGAAGGTCGCACTGGCAGTCTGTGCCACGGAAACCCCACCACCTTTGTTGCTGTTGTTTCCTTCGAAGTAACAACTTTGCACAACATGCTCACCATGCCAGAGATCGAGACCCCCACCTGTAAAACGTGCCTCATTGTGCATGAACATGCAGTTATGAATCATGGAACTCGCTGTCCGGATATTGAAACCGCCACCATTGTCGGCATTGTTCTGCTCGAAAACGCAGTCTGAGACATTGGCCTCTTCGCCCAGTGTGTGCAATCCAGCTCCCGCGAACCATGCACGGTTTTCCTGAAACGTGCAGTCCTCAATAGTGGTCTTGTCGCAATTCGACCACACGCCACCGCCCGAAGTCGTCACGAAGTTGTTTCGGAACAGACACGATTTGACAGTCAATTCTTCACCCGCTGCATAGATGCCCGCACCATCGTCTGCTCGACAATTCTGGATCGTGAAGCCTTCAATCTGCACATCGCTGTCCAGACAGAGAATGCATCTCATGTCTCCAAAGCCATCGATGTAGGTGCTGTCTTTGCCGTGCGTGCTTTGAATGAGCAGATTCTTCTTGTCTACCTCGAATGATTTCCAGAGACCGGGACCAACCAGAATGGTGTCGCCATTCCCTGCTGCATCGATCGCATCCTGAATCGTGGCATGCTGTTCCGGAACCCGATGCAACGGGGTCAGGGATTCGAGAAAATCGGTTGCAGCGACAAGATCAGGCAGCGGGCCGATATTCTCCGCTGCAGGATTCTGACCGTCTCGCTGAGGCACACCGGTGTTCTGAAGAATCCACTTCATATCTGCCGGTGACAGTGTGCCGTTCCATCGGTTCTTGTAGTAGGACTGCAACAGCGCAGTGGTTCCAGCCAGGATCGCTGAAGCACCCGATGTCCCTGAATAACGGTCCGTGTAGTCACAATTGGCCTCATTGTGCGCCCACCCGTATCCAGTGGTCATGATCGAGTCTCCCCAACCCTGGACATCTACTGTCGCACCGTAATTCGACCAGCTATGGCGAGATCGAGACACACCCCATGATTGACCGGAACGGCCACCACCGACCATGATCGCACCTGAATCGTTTTGGAGAAGGAATGGCCAGTGACCACCATTGCCTTGTGAGTAGATGGCATCATCCAGGTTCTCGTAACCATTTCCAGCTGGCTCGATCACGATGATGCCATTCGCCACAGCCAGAACAATCGCGTCGTAATAGGGCTCGAACCATTCAACTGGAACAGAACCTCGCTGATTGGCCGGGTTCTCCCCGGCATTGGGTCCGTAGATGGCCTGCTCGATCAAGAGCACGTCACCAGCTTCCATGTTCATGGTGGCTTCCAGAATGGCACTGTCGATATATCGAGTCACTGGACCCTGATCAGTCTGAACAATTTCTCGACCAGGTGCAAAGAGCACTTCATCGACACCATGGGCAATCCCGGTTGTACCGAGACCATCATTCAAAGCTGCGACACAACCGATTGACGCGGTTCCATGATCTCGGCCATTCCCAGGAAGGAAGAATGGACCCAATGCATTGACTGGCGGGAGATCGCAGTGCTGATCATCGAATTCGGACTCGATATCACAGACACGAACTCCCTCTCCGGTGATTCCAAATCTGTTCCACACTTCTTCTGCGCCGATTCCATTGTCAGCAGAGGTCAGCAGATAACCCTGATTGGGCTGCTGGTCAGGAGATGGAAAGTACGGCGAGATAGAAACCGGTACAGGGAGTACTTTGTTGACCATCCCGGTGTCTTGTAGCCGATTCATGGCCACTGCCGCATCCATTCCACCTGCAAGTTTCACATACAGCCCCTGCCATGGATCAGGAAGTGACTTCCCGGTGGTCTTCTGAGCCTTTCCATGCAGCAAGGCGACTTCAGACCTCTTGAGCCTGCCCGTGGCTCGAGACCAGGTTGCACCATTCAATTCAGAAAGATGATTCGAAGCATTCTTGTCGGTAAAAAGGGCCATGGCGGCATCAGGATCCACTCCATCATCGAAGCGGATGTAGAGCATGTCCGGCTCCGATCCTGCAGGAAGCTCAAAGGCATCCGCCTTCTGAGGAGCTGCATTGACCTTCTGGGATTCCAATCCTGTGGATCCCAAGGATGTCGCAATCGTTACTGCCAGCATTCCGCTGACCTGACCATTCAGTCTGAACATGTAGATTCCCTTGTCTTGCGCGTATTTGGAAGTCTGGCCACCAGAGACCGACTCCCCTATGCAATGAATGGATTGTCATGAGCTCTCTTTGTCAGTTGAACTGGCCAAACCCATCTGAATCGGATCCAGATCCGCCGTGGTGGCCCTGTAATCGCGGAATGCCATGAAAAAACAGGTAATTTGAATTTGGACTGACAGAATCACCCACGTCGCCCAAGAAAGAGGATGGAGACCCTGCATGGTTTGAATCCATGCGAATTCAAAGCCCTCAAACGCACATGGGAGAGTCACATGTCAAGTCGCTATCACCGTGCGCTCGCGGTTGTGATCGGTTCGATCGCAACTCTGACGACCGCATCATTGAGCTGGTGGTCAGGATCACCGGCCATACCAGTCAACAGCATTTCATCAGGTGTCATCATTCTCGATGGCCAGGAGCTCACGCCCCCCTATCGGGTTGACGTGATCGGAGATCGGATTCTTGTGAACGAACGGCTCGTTGTGGAGCTGTCTGTTCCTGTTGAAGAGGCCCCACTGAATCTGGAAACCCGTCATGGAGTCATCCAGAACGCCCTGCGTCAGTATGGTTCCTTGAAGCAGAATCAGGCCCAGGATGTCGCAACAGCACGCACACTGTCTGTCGTTCAAGCAAGCAATCTGGTTGAAGATGCTCGGATCATGGAGCCTGGACTCATCGAGATACAGTTCAAGGATCAACCATACCCGGATGTCCTGGAACTCTCCGATGATCAGCCCATCGTGATGGGACCGGAAGCTCGACAGAACCTTCTCATGCGCAAACGAATCATGATCGAGGGATTTCTGCGATCGGATTGCCTGGTGATCCTCTTTGACGACATCATGACTGCGACTGAACCCGGCACCGCCCAGGAACGCCTGACTCGCATTCGACAGGCATCGGGGGCTGGATTGACAGCGGCTGAAAGGACTGTCGCATTCAAGGCGGCAATCGGCGACTCACTTGTGGCAGAACTTCTGTCTGCAAAGGTGGTGCAGCCATGACACTGCTGAAAACATCAATCACATGTCTTCTGATGACGACCGCGCTCACGACCAGCTCCCTCGGAGCCAACAAGACACCCGGTGACGACATTGGTTCCGATCACACAGGCTACGCCTTCAATGCCTACGCCTTCGCCAATGTCCAGGGAGAAGCCGCCTTTGCAAAGCATGTCGGAACCGGGGCTGCTGCTGGCCAGCAATATGCGATCTCAAGCTATTCGCAATCTTCCAGCAGCACATCGGTCCCTTCTGCATGCACTGTGGCGAATCTATATTCGATCATCAATGACAACGAAGATAATCTGGCAGCGCTACTGATCTTGACGCATGGTGGCACGAACGCCCTCTCGATCGAACCATTCGCCAAGACTCCGGCAGGCCTGGTTGCACGAGATGCCCGTTTCAATGCCTACATCAACGGCACGGTCGCAGGCTGTCCTGCATTCACTACGGCGGAGATCTATCAGAGCAACAACCATGACGCCTATGCGATCGGAATCACATCGACGTTCATCGCCAACCATGGAAAGATGAATGAGAGTCTTGTCTTTGTGGCAGCCTGCAAAGGCAGCACCATGACAGACGACTTTGTTGCTGCCGATGCCCGTGTCTCCGTCGGATTCGTGGATACGGTGTACAAGGACGACTGTGCAAGCTCCGTCAAGACCTTCTTCAGGAGAATGGATGGCCAGGAAGGCATCGACAAAAGACCGGTTGCTACGGCCATGAACAATCTGGATCACCCGCTGGGATCCTCGGGAAACACGGCGACGACACTCGCACCAGCCGTCAAGACATTCGATGCCCCGTGCCCCATCAAGGTCGGAGACAAGGTCACCTACACCCTGGACACGGAATGTGAACAGGACAATATCGGAGACATCGTCGGCAATGCTGTGACGATTGAAAACGAGATCTGGATCAGCAAGACTCAGATCCAGGGGACCTGCACGGCTGTCGCAAACGATGGAACGATTTACAGCCTCCGGCTGAAGTACAACAATGTCTACAGCGACCAGAATATTGCCAGACTCGATGGCAACATACGGCCATTTCTGATCAATGCCCGCGGTCCTGCTCACGACGATTATCTGAAATGGAAGTTCTGCCCGGTTTTCTGTCTCGCCGATCTCACGGGTGACAACGCCGTGAACATCGCGGATCTTCTCAAACTGCTCGACTCATGGGGCAGCCAGGATGCCAGTCTGGACATCGATGGCAGTGGATCGGTGGACATTGCCGACGTGCTGTTGCTTCTCGGAAGCTGGGGAAGCACCTGCGAAACCGGCGCCTGCTGCATCGACAATCAGTGCGTGGAAGATCTCAGCGAACAGCAATGCCTTGATCTGGATGGCATCTACAATGGTGATGACAGCCTCTGTGAGTCTGATGACATGTGTGCCGAAACCGGCGCATGCTGTTTCCCCCCCTATGAATGCTATGACCATGTTTTCGAGGATGACTGCCTGTACTGGGGTGGCATTTTCTCGGGCGACAACACCTCATGCAGTACAAGCGAATGCTGGATCGATCCTCGCGGCGCATGCTGCTACGAGGAGACGACATGCATCGACAACATGCCTCTGAGCACCTGCGAATTCAGCGGTGGATACTTCATTGGAATCGACACCAACTGCTTTGATGACCCGTGCCCCTTCTCGGATCCAGGTGGTGCCTGCTGTATCCAATCTGCCGAGGAAACACACTGCCTCGACTTTGCCACCGAAGACGAATGCGCGTTTCTGGGTGGCGACTATCGAGGACCCAACACACTCTGCGAGCAGGAGCTCTGCCTTCCGGTTGGCGCCTGTTGCGTTACAGTCGGGGAAACGCCCTCTTGCATCGATTTCGTTACAGAGGACCTCTGTGAGGATGGCAGCTGGTACGAGGGTCAGACCTGTGTGGATATCGAATTCGAATGCACGCCTCCATGGGGCGCCTGCTGCCTTCCTGACCTGGATGCCTGCCTGGATGGCTTCAGCGAAATCGAATGCATCGACAGCCAGGGTGTTTTCCATCTCGAGCAGATCTGCAGCGAGGTCACCTGCGAAACCTCAGTAGGCGCCTGCTGCCTGATGAATAGTTGCGTCCTCAGTACGCCTTCCGATTGCATCGGCATGGGAGGCAGTTTCTATGGATCCGGTACGGATTGCGATCTACTCCCCTGTGAAGTTCCAGTACTTCTGGGAGCATGTTGTGTACTGTTCCCAGGAGGCCTTGAGTGCCACGAAGTGACCGCAGACGAGTGCTTTGATCTCGCTGGTCTCTATGCTGGCGATGGCACGATCTGTGAACCCGGAATCTGTGAAGACATGCAGAACTATGGTGCCTGCTGCTTCCCAGAAGGTGGTTGCCAGGACAATGTCGAAGAGGAATTGTGCCACTACCAACTTGGAATCTTCTACCCCGATTCGAGCTGCAGCGATCTCAACTGTTCTTGAAAGCTGAATCACTCTCACTCCATCCGTTGTAACAACGGCGACATGACCGCCAGAGCCCGCGTTGAACCAGTGGCGGCATGAAACCGTTGGAACCCACCGCAGCTGCCGACTTCCAGGACGAAGTCGGCAGCTGTCCTTTGAGGCCATGTTGGCTGGATTCCAAGAACACACTGGCCGGCCTCTGAACTTGATCCAATCACTTGTGGAAAAGCTGATCGATCAACTCATGCAAACCCCCTCTCTTAACCTTTTCCTCGCATACACAGCCAAATTCGATGCTTTACACGCTCATTTCGATTGGCTCAGATGAGTCGGCTTGTTCGATTCGATTTCTTGTTTGAATTTCCGCGAGTGCTTGCTATCATCCGAGCCGGAAAAGGTTCTCGAATTCGTAAACACGTGTTTTCGAAGGAGAGCGAAGAGGGAAGTGTGAATACCTGATATTCAGGTCAATCACCGCGGTGCCGCCGCCGTAGAGAGTGTCCATAAGCTTCTGAATGTCACTGCCGTTACCGGCGGGAAGACCAGATGCGAAGACCTCGAGCCGGAAGACCTGCCTGTTCCCAACTCAACCAGCTCGCGAGCACGAGCAAGGGGAATAGTCGTGTTGAATCGAATTGCTTGCATTGTCTTGGCGTCCTCAACCATGGCCTGTGCCGATCTCATCATCGATGAGGCCAACGGTATTGCCCTCGATGTCCTGAGTATGACTGGTGAAGGCGAAAACACCTCCTATCTGGTCGTGGATTTTGATGCGACTGGTGGTGACAGCTACGCATTCGGCTATTCCTGGGACGATTCCAGTTCCGTGTTGGACATGTTGACAGCCATTTCAAGCTCTACGGAACTGGTCGCTCTGACAACCAACTACGGCGAGTTTGGAACCTTCCTGGACAACTTCCTCTTCGGTGATGAAGCAGGCGATCCTCAGAATTACTGGGCACACTCGTTGGCCACCCCGGACGGCCTGGGCGAAGTCGATTGGATTGCAGCCTCCGGTGGTGTTGATGTCACCATGCTGATCGATGGCGGCATCTCAGGCTGGTACAACGGCTTCACCGAGGACTATGACGTCATCCCGCCAAGCCTGCCCACGATCGTGGTCCCCGCCCCTGCCCTGGCACCCATGGCCATGCTGCTGCTGGCGATCACGCCCAGAGGTCGCAAGCGAACCAGGTGACATCAGCTGATCCGACTTCGTATCGGTCTTCGACAATCCAATCTGCTATTGGCGATCAAGCATCTCGATCGCCGACATCTGTCTTATCCACGCATGAGACAGGTGCTGCATGATGACTGAACGGAAGAACGGAAAACGTCTCGAGAACGTAGTGGAACCGAGGGGCGCCAGGCTTGACGCTTTCCTCTACAGCCACCACGCGCTCGTCCATGCGATCAAGACCGCTCTGGCAACCGGGCTCGGGGTCCTGATCGGCTGGCTGCTGACATTCGTGATCAAGGATCCTGATTGGCATTCGGAGTGGATCGTGATCACTGTGGTCGTTGTCATGACGATGCTTCCCAATGTCGGCGGGATCCTGCTGCGATCCATCTACAGGCTGATCGCCACGGTGCTGGCCACATTGATCGCCCTCGGAGTCATCATCTTCACCGACTACAACCCCTATGCCATCATGGCGACCATGATCATCGGGGTCGGTGTCTTCACGTTCATTGCGCAGAACAAGAAATATCGCCAACTTGGTGTCCTCAGTGCAATCACCCTGTCCATTCTTCTCATGATGCCCGAACCCAGGGAATCGGTCATTCTCTGGCGAAGCATGGACATCCTGCTGGGAGCGGTCATCGCGCTTCTGGTTTCACGTTACGTCCTTCCAATCCGGGCCACTCGCCAGCTTCGTTTTCATATGGCCGACACCATCGAACAGCTGGCACATCTCTTCGGCATGGCTGCCGCGGAGGAGGAAACGCCGGAAAGCGAGTACGAAAACATCGAAGATTCCATTGCAAGCGGCTTCATGGCTCAGAGAGAAGCACTGCCGCTGGCAATGCTCGAACACCAGCAGGTTCGAAGACGCAAAGCGAGCCTGCAGCACATGCTTCGATGCCAACGAGCCATTCTTGGACTGTCCAGAACAATCAGGCGTTCCTACGGACATACCCAGTTCGGCGAGGCCACCATCTCCGCCCTGGAAGGCCTGCAGGAAGTTCGCACTCGAATCGAAGGACAGCTCCAGGAGATCGCTGCATGCATCCGTACGGCCGTATCGCCACAACTGGATGCTGAACTGGGTATCGCCCACTCATCCCTGAAGGTCGCCATGAAGAGCGCTACGCACGGCGCCTCGAAACCTACGATGAGTCCACAGGCCTTCATATTCGCCATCGAGGAGATCATCCAGGTGACGGAACTGCTTCGGAAAGATGCCTCACTCGTGTCCTTCGATCTCGCACATGCCTCTGAAGAACCTGTGATGCCGGATGGATCCGAGGAACGCGAACACTAGCTGGGTGAGCGAACCTCGATTCTTGGCATGGGAGGCAGAACATCATCGATCGTATCCACCGCAAAGACGACATGACTGGTGGCACGCTGATCAGACAGCCCCTGGCGCCTCCTGCGCCGCCGAGCCCTGGCCAGAATCCGATCGACCTGCTCGAAATGCCTGACGATGTCCTTGTGCTCGGCTGGAGTCAGTGATTCAAGATGGGACATGACACTCAGCGATCGCTCTCCGAACCTCGAGTGCAGGAGAGACATGCTGTAGTCCAGCCTCGATGACATCAGGCTTCGTGCCCGTTGGGCCTGGACCTTTGAACTTCCGTCATGCACGATGACCAATCGACGACCGATCGTTTCAAAGACACGTCCACGTCCACCATCTGAATTCGTAGACCTCAGAATGCCCGCTGCACAGAGGATCTTGAGGTGATAGTGAACCAATGATTGCGGCCTCGACATGACCTCTGCCAATGCTCGTGCAGTCGTCCCGCCCGATGCCGTGATCACCTCGAGCATGGCCATTCGAAGGGGAAGCTTGATCGCATTCCACTGCTTCGGAGAAGCCAGATCGATGATGAGGTCGTTGGTGTTGCCGACTCCGGACCGTTTCATGCCAGTACTCATTCAGAACGTTCGAAAACCAGACTCTGGACATGCCAATTGGCAGCTTCCTGATCAGCTGCCGTATGAGATACCCTACCAGTCCGCTGAATCGATGGGATTCCCGAGCCCGAGTTGCATGAGTGGGCTAGGATGCACCTATGAAACGATTCTTCACTGCAGTTCTCCTCCCGGTTCTCCTTGCCGCATGCGATCGCAGGGTCGTCGATGTGGACCCATCCGCCGCACCGGCAGACCAGCAAGCCGCCGACATCTACGCCCTGAAGACCAAGAGCCTGGACGGCAAGCCGGTCGACCTGGAGCAATACCGGGGCCAGGTGACGCTCCTCGTGAATGTTGCCAGCAAATGCGGATACACCCCCCAATACTCCAAGCTTCAGAAGCTGCAAGAAGCATGGAAGGACAAGAACTTCACGGTCATCGCCTTCCCATGCAACGACTTCGGGGGACAGGAACCCGGGAACGCCGATGACATTCGCCAGACCTGTCGAGTGGACTACAAGACAACCTTCCCGGTGATGTCCAAGATCAAGGTCAAGGCCGGCTCGGACCAGTCTGCGATCTACCGTCAGCTGCAGTCCACGACAGGCGTCCTGCCTCGCTGGAATTTCGGAAAATATCTGGTCGACAGCGAGGGCCATCCAGTGGCTTTCTTCGGTTCCAGCGTCGACCCCATGTCCCCCACCATTCAGGATGCCATCAAGGCTGCCATGAACGGCGATTCAAAGTCCGAAAGCTGACTGCAGAATCCCCCATGGACGCTCAGCAACCAGGATGGACCGACGGCAAGCGTTGATTCCGGGTGCTCGCTACCGTATGGGGCATGATCACAGACCAATCCAGCGAAACCGCGACACCTGAATCGAATGATGCGAATCTGACGGACTCCATGAACGCCTTGCACGATTGGTTCATGGAGTTCATCCAGACAAGACAGTCCGTCTTCATCCCATGTCTTGTGGTTCTGGGAATCGCCCTGGTCCTTCATGTCGTTGTCGGATGGATCCTCAGGCGCTACGCATCGCGGATGAATCGAGAGGGCTTTCAGTGGACAGGAGTCATTGCCTCGAGTCTCTCGGCACCTGCCGGATGGGTCATCTGGATCATGGCCCTGACCATGGTCGCGAGAATGCTGATCATTCCGGATCCCGACAATACGGAGACCACCATCCTGGCCGATCGCATCGCCCAGGTCCGACTTGGCCTGATCATCGCGTTGCTGGCCTGGTTCCTCAGCCGGACCATTCGCAGGTTTGAAGAGAAGTTCTCGACCGTTGCCAAACATTCAGATCGGCTGGATCTGACGGCCGTTCATGCGATCTCGAATTTCCTGGTTGTTTTCACATGGCTGATGGCGATTCTGATTGCTGCCCAGTCCTATGGCATGAACATGACGGCCATCCTGACACTTGGTGGTGCCAGTGCCTTTGCTCTGTCATTCGCATTCCAGGATGTCTTCAAGAATCTCTTTGGTGGCGTGATGATCCTGTTCTCCAGACCATTTCGAGTTGGAGAAGACATCAACATGGTCGGAAAGAGCATTGAAGGAACGGTCGAAAAAATCGGCATCTATCAGACCATCGTGAGAGGCTGGGACAAGATTCCGATCATCATTCCAAACTCCATTTTCCTCACGGATGGGATTCGCAACCTGAGCCAGGCAACCCAACGCAGGATCAAATTCGATATTGGCCTGCGATATCAGGACTTCAATGTGGTCGAATCGGTTGCTTCTGATATCCATACGATGCTGAAGGACCACTCGAAGATCGATGAAAACG
Source organism: Phycisphaerae bacterium (assembly GCA_002702575.1). Classification (GTDB taxonomy): domain Bacteria; phylum Planctomycetota; class Phycisphaerae; order Phycisphaerales; family SM1A02; genus UBA1668. The sequence goes on from PAAJ01000010.1 coordinate 73,916, forward strand.
GTCTGCTCAGAGTCGTATTCAGCAATTATGGCGGATCAAGCCTCGACATCACCATCATGTGCATGAGCCAACCAGGTGCCACACTTGGTGACGCCGCTGCGCTCAAACAGGACATCATGGTGAAGATCGGCGAGATCGTGACCAAGCATGGAGCCGACTTCGCATTCCCGACCCAGACACTGGATCTGACTGGACCAATCGAAGTCAAGACTCTGACATGAGTCATCTCGAACCGGCTGTCATTGATTCAGGATGGGCTTGATCGATTTCTTGAATGCATCCGCTTGCTGTCGAAAGCCCAGATCCGTCGGATGTGAACCGTCGACGGTTGATTCACCATTCGCATCGAGCAATCGATCGCCCTCGAGATAGTAGATCTCGCGACAGCCATCCCTGGCCAGCACCTCAGCGGCCTCCTGCAATGCCAGCCTGCTGTCCCTGTTCCGTGCAGCACGCTTCCGGTTCACATGGGCATCCGAATAGGACCGGTCTTCGACGAGGAGAATGGGAGTATCGGGACGAAGCGATCGAAGCCGCTTGATGAAAGGCACCGTTCGCGCCAGAACATCATCGCTTTCTAGGTTCGGAAGGCAGTCGATCACGTAGAGAACCGCATCGATCTCGGCGATGAAATCGGCCATTTCGATGTCCATGGTTCCATTCCCTGAGAAACCGAGATTGATGACTTCTCTGTCGAGCTCTCGTCCGAGGATGGCCACATGAGTCATACCAGGTCGGGAGGCACATCCCCCCTGGGTGATGGACGTCCCGTAGAACACCACGGGAAGTTCCTCCTCAGGCCGCCTGGACATGGGCTCGATGAGCGAGCCCACTGGAACACCGATCGAAATCGACTCCACTCCGTTGTACAGAGGCAGATAGAGCATCCAGTCACGCATGATCGGATCGAGGTCATGAACCAATCGTGCCTGATTGGACTGGGCAGTGGGTCGCGGCGTACTCGCCCATCTCCATTGCTGGCCGTCATGCACATAGAGATCAAGGCCACTGGCTCCGGTCGCCGGCATGTGTGGAAGCGCGAGACGATCAAGAATCAGATCCCACTTCACATGGATTTCACTCGCATTGGTCCTGAACTTGATGATGATCCCAGCAGATTGCCGCGACAGACTCCAGACAGGCTTTCGCACGATCCCCTCGGCCCGTGCCGGCAATCGATCCCAGGGGCTGTCAGTAGCCTCCCAGGCCTGCCCCTCAACATGCAAGGCTTTTCCATCTGTCCAAGTGATTCCATCCTGGAATCCAAGAACACACCCGATCAGTAGAACACCCAGAATCATGATTCAAACCTCCAATGCTTCACCGCCGGCTGGAATTCGACCGTTTCCTCATGCAATGTAGCGAATCATGAACCATGGCCATTCGAGGGATGCGAGTACACTCCAGAAGTGGCCATTGCGACCACATCAGACCTTGTCCATTCGGAGTACCTCACGATGCTGATCAGGCATGCGGACCCAGACACCACGACCCCGGTTGACATGGAAGGCGTCAAGGACGTGACCATGCAGGTGATGGTTGGTCGAGCAGACAATGCTCCCAACTTCGCACTTCGTCACTTCGTCGTGCAGCCGGGAGGCCATACACCCCACCATCAGCATGACTACGAGCACGAGGTGTTCATCGTCGAGGGGACAGGCCAGGCGGAATGCGAAGGGACGACCCATACCGTCAAGGCAGGCGATGTGCTCTACATCCCTGCAAACGATCTCCATCAATTCAGAAACGAGTCTTCAGAACCATTCCGATTTCTGTGCCTGGTACCGATTACATTCGACTGCGGCCAACCGACACCTGGAAGCTGAATCCCTGGCTCATCACCCTGGGGCCATCAAAAAGCGACTCTTTGATGCTGAAGTTCACACTACTTCTTCTTGTTGGAGCACTCTGGGGCAGCCAGTACATCTTCATCAAGGTCGCATTGGTCGATCTCTCACCACCCGCTCTCACGTTCTTTCGAATCGCCATTGGAACACTCTTCATCGCGATTCTCTGCGCGGTGCTCCCGAAAGAAAGAACCCCACGCTCCTCTTCGGATCCACCATCTGCATGGTGGTGGTTCGCAATCATCGGTCTGCTTGAAGCAGCCATCCCCGCCCTGCTCATCGCCTGGGGTGAAGTCCGAATGGAGAGCAGCCTGGCCGCCATTCTGCTCGGGACGACGCCGCTGTTCACGATCGTTCTGTCATGTTTCCTGTTGCGACTGGAACGTATTCGAACCGGCATCATCGTAGCCGTGGTTCTGGGATTCGCCGGACTTGTGTTTCTGTTCGCCTTCCGGATGCAGTTCGACCAGTCGATTCATGTACTGTCCAGTCTTGCGGTCCTGCTTGCGGCATTGTCCTTTGCACTCAGCCTTGTCCTCCTGGCTCAGGTCAAGGGCCATTCACCGCAAAATGTTGCACGGAACCTGATGTTCTGGGCCATGATCGCCCTGCTGCCGGTGTGGCTCATCTGGGGCAGCCCATCGGAAACCCGATTCGAATGGGCGTCCATCGGGGCCGTCGTCTATCTGGGAACGCTTGGAAGCAGCATCGTGTTCCTGCTCTACGTTCAGCTGATTCGGATTGCCGGAGCGACCTTTGCATCTCTGTCCAACTATCTCGTTCCGGTCGTCGGTGTCATTCTCGGAGTCACACTCGGCCGGGATCAGATTCTGATGACGGATCTGATCGCACTGGCGATCATCCTGAGTGCGCTCTTCGCAGCCAATCCATCGACCCTCGGCAGGTTTTCCCGGAAGAAACGGATCCAGTGATCCGCCGGGGCCATCATGAGCCCTCTTGATCAGCCGGAAACTCCGCCAGCTCGAACTGATTCCCGGGAATCGACTTGAGCCGCTTCACTGATTCCGTGTTGTAGCGAACCTCACCGGTGGCCTCGTCATACATCCACCAGGTCTCCGGCCATGTCATGTCGCCGAACTGCTTCATGTCACCGATATGAAGCTCCATGGGATAGGGTCCGAGATTCGGCGCATAGATCCAGATATCCGCCTTCCGGAGCAGTCCATTCTCAGGATCAACATGCAGAATGAAAGGCTGATCAAGGGTTTCCGTAGTGGCTTCCACCTTCACACAGCGAACATCATCGATCTCGCTCCATCCCGAAACTTCGAGATCGTCGAACAACATCTCCCAGGATCCGGACAACAATCCTTGGCCGAGCTGCACCAGTTCCAGTTCAGTCCCATCCAGCCTTCGATCCTGGTAGAAATCACCGACTTCGGCAGCGTAGTCACCATTCAAAGCCAGATCGATGTCACCGAAGGCCCCGAACCCCGTGTGGACACGCATCTGTTCCGGTCCAGCCATCACGATTTCGAAATCACCTTCGATTCCTGATGGTGGAATCAGCATTTCACCATTGATCTCAATCGCTTCACCGGCCGCCAATTCGACTGTCCACGATGCATTTCTCAGTGCAATGATGTCCTCGAGACTCGGAAGAGAGTCTTCATTCATGCCTGTGATCGCATCACCGACACGCTTGCCAGGAAACGTCATTCCGTTCTGGTAGATGATCAACTCGTTGACAGCACCATCTTCCTTTTCCGTAAAGGACAGCGCCAGGCCATCAATATCGCGAAATGCCAGCTTGCCCTCTTCATCGGGCGGATTCAGCTTGAAGGCCATTTGCTGCGGGACGTCGATCATCAGCCAGCCATTCTCCAGCTTGACTTCATCAATACGGCCCGCGGTCGGTTCACTGGTCTGTTCGTAGGTCCCCAACCACTTCCTGACCTGGGATTCCTCGAAGGGCCCCTGAGGAAGCTCCTGCCCTTTCCGAGGAAGCTCGAAGGTGACACCGGCCTGGTACATCTTCATCAGATTGATGTCACCGGATTCATCCTCATGGAATGACACGGCGATGGTATCCGTCATCCTGAATGGCCACTTTTCTTCACCTTCCTGAGGTGGTACCAGCTCGAAGTTCATCTGCCCCGGCACATCCAGAAACAGGGTGCCATCCACGGCCGTGACCTCCATGATCGCATCGTTGAAGGATGCGAAGTTCGCCGTGAAGGATCCGGTATAGCGATCAAGATCATCTGCCACAGGACGCTCACCCGTTTCGGCGTCGAGGAGAAGAGCCTCCCAGACCATCGACTTGCAGGCTTCCTGCATCGCAGTGGGCATGGAGTTCATCAACAGGCAGAAGCCGACATTTTCTTCGGGAATGAAGGCCACCGTCGAACTGTATCCATCGATGTTTCCACCATGTTGAATGAGCTTCTTGCCCTGCCATTCTTCGAGCATCCAGCCCAGGCCATAATCCATTTCCGGCATCATCTGAATCTGGGGCGTACGAGTCTGCTTCAAGGCATCCTCTGATATCAGCGCCTGACCCTCGACCAGACCATTCTCCAACTGGAACTGAACCCACCTGGCCATGTCACGGGGTGTTGAACAGATCGATCCCGCGGGGGCACAGGTATCGATTTCTCGAAACTCCTGAAGATCGTAGGTCTCGCTATCCGTATTCCACATGTACCCCAGTCCAAGACGACCGCTGCCCACGGCACCTTCCGAGGTCACTTCGGTCTGATTCATGCCCAGGGGTTTGAGAATTCTGGCTTCGATCAGCTCATGCCATGGCATCCCAGCAACTCTGGCAGAAGCCTCTCCGGCCCCCAGATACATCACATTGTTGTAGAGAAACTGCGATCGGAAGTCCGCCTGTGGAACAGCACGTGATGCTGCCTGGAAGATCTGTTCATCGGTAGCCGGCTTGCCGGCCCAGAGAATCCCCATGCGAGGAAAGCCGGTTCGATGCGAGAGCAGATCGCGAATCGTTGCTTCATCGGTCTCATCGAGACTCTTGATCTGCAGATCCAACTGAGGCAGGTGTTCACGGACAGGATCATCCCAGTCCAGCACACCATCGTCATCCAGCATCCCGATCGCCGTTGCCGTGAACGCCTTGGTCGACGATCCGATCGGCAGAAGCGTATCAACGGTCATGGGCTCACCAGTAGCCAGATCCCGCGTCCCAAAGGCCTCGACAAGGATAATCTCGCCGTCTTTCACGACACCAAGTGTCATTCCCGGAACCTTGTAATCGACTCTGGCTTCTTCGAGTTCCTCGACGAGCATCTCAAGCCGGTTTGAGAGATCACTTTGAGGCTCAGACGATGAGAGTAGTACCAGTGAGAGAAACAGAATGGACATGGGAGTAGCTCCTGGATGAATCCATCAGTCTACCGGATTCATACACGCAAAAAACCGACCCGCCATGATGGCGGGTCGGTTGAGTTGAATGATCAAAAGGACTGAATCAGGTGCCACAACCAAAGTCATCGATGACCAGCAGCAGATCCTCTACGTTGAATGGGTTGCCCCATCCTTCGATGACATGGAGAACGTCCTCGACATCAGTCTGGCCGTTGCCGTTGTAGTCACCTGGACAACTCGGTGCACAGCCGACATCTTCACAGAAGGTGTCCTGATAGAAGTCGCCGCCAGCGTCGTAGCACAGATGCTCTTCATCCTCATAGCAGCTGCCATCGGCGAGGCAGCAGGCGCCATAGGGTGAACCGCATGGATAATCATCACAGGTTGTTCCCTCGCCCTGGAAGGAACCGCCCTGCCAGTTGCATTCATCCTCGTATTCCTCGTAGCAGTCGTACTTGTTGACGCAACAGGCTCCGGTCTCACCACAGCTGTAGTCATTGCAGGATGTACCACTGCCACCCCACTGACCACCCCAGTCGAAGCATTCCTGCTGAGTCGTATCCTGACAATCGCTGGCGCTCAGACAGCAGGCCGCATAGGGCTCGTAATAACAATCATCGAAGCTGCAGGGATAGTCATCGCCAAGATAATCACCGCCGATGTCCCAGCACTCCTGCTCGGTCAGTTCCTGGCAGTCGCCAAAGTCACTTGTGCAACACGCGCCATACACCGGGTCAGAGCAGACATCGCTGCAATCCTGGTCCTGATAGAACTTGCCGTTACCGTCATAGCATTCCTGCTCTTCGACTTGATCGCAGTAGCCATCCTCGTAGCAGCAGGCTCCAGAGTAGACAGGACATGCTGATTCACAGTCCTCGTCCTGATAGAAGTCACCACCGTTGCTATAGCATTCATTTTCTTCAGCCTGATAGCAGTCACCAGGCCCGAAGCAGCACGCGCCGTAATAGGCCGGGCAGACCACTTCACAGGATTCTCCGTTGTAGAACTCGCCGCCACTTCCCCAGCACTCGTTCTTTTCAGCTTCGTAGCAGTCGCCGGGACCGAAACAACAGGCACCGTAGATGGCAGGACATACAGATTCACATGATTCGTTCTGCGTGAAATCTCCGCCGCTGTTCCAGCAGTCATCTTCATAGGTCTCAAAGCAGTTTCCGAACCAGATACAGCAGGCACCGTATGGTGGCTCGCAGACTGCCGAATCACAATCCGAACCGTCGCCCTGGTACTCACCACCAGCGAAGTCGCAGATTTCCTCTGAACTGATATTGCACTCATAGCCCAGACAGCAGGCACCCTCGGATCCACCTTCACCACTACCCATTTGGATCCGCAGCATTCCCGATCCAGTGGCACCATTCCAGCCACCAAGTCTGATGAAGTAGGTGGTCCCACTGTCCACATTGAAGACGATCCTGGAGTAGTACTGCTGACACGGCGCCCCCTCTCCCGTATCTCCCGAGCCGTCACCATTACAGGCAATCTGGACCATGCTGTTGCAGTCAGGACCTCGATACAGAATCATCGACGTGTCGTATGAGTTTGAATCGCATGTTGAGAAGCTTGCTGATCCAGTGCTTGTTGCGACCCATCTCATCCAGATATCAGGACTGTTCCCCCAATCCAGATAGCTATCAGGGCACTGGGTCTCATCGACCGGATAGCCACTGTCAGTAGCAACCGAGGTATCAAATGGAGTGTTACCAAGAGAAGCATTGATGGCGTCGGAGCAGGTATCGCCTGGTACGCCACCATGGGCAGACATGGCGATGACGAAGGCAGCAAGCAGTGATGTCGACATTGGAAGATCCCCTCTCTCTCGTGGTTCCAGCCTTCAAGATAGCAGTCATGGCCTCCCGATCCGCACGCAATACCCCGATTGAGGACTCATGGAACCCCGACGCCAGCTGAGAGGGCCAAAAACAGCCTCACGTCCCTCCTGAATTGAACCGGCCCCCCGCCATCCATGGGCGAGGGGCCGGTCACGTGAAACGTCGAAGGCTTATTCGGGGGGAATGTCAGCCTCCACAGTTGTAGTTGTCCAGGATCGAGAGAAGATCCTCAACGTTGTAGGGATTCTCCCAGCTTCCGATGATCAACAGGATGTCATCGATGTTCGTCTGGCCATTGCCATCGAAGTCTCCGACACATCCCGAATCACACTCGTCCGGAACACCATCGCCATCAGCATCGGTACTGGTGCCGTTGGCGATATCACAGGTATCACTCACACCGTTCTCGTTGCAATCTTCGGTAGCGACGTAGCCGAACGTGGAATCAAGAGAAACCTGCCACGGATCACTGGCCGAGTCCCGGCCCTGAACGAGCGCCTGGAACTGGACCTCCGTTTCCTCACCGAAATTGGTGAGGCGAGCGACCAGAACACCCTGCCGCTCCTGACAATCCGATCCGATGAACGACTGGGCCTCGCCCTGTGCCTCGGATGGAAGCACATACCAGAGTCCATTGTCAGCAGCGAGACCGAGACCGTTCTCGAAATCGGTGAAATCGATTCCGATGGTACCCAGCTCGTTGCCTGCATATGGATTGCCCGAAGAATCCAGCGCACCGATGGTGAGCCTGGAATCCCACTCCAGATCAGGATCAAACTGATAGAAGTTGGGATTCACATCCGTCGACAAGGGACCACCATTCGCATTCTGGTAGAACAGCCCGGTCGACGTCAGGACTTTCTGAGTCGCACCCGTACCGGCAACGGCATCGACTCGATTCCCCGATGGCACGGAGACGTACACATCAACAGTCCAGTTGAAGTCGCCGCTGCTGAGCAGGTTGGTACCCACGATCGAATGCATGAACTCGATGTCTGAAGGCTCGATGAAACAGGGATCGCCACTGCAATCGGAATCATCACCCTGATAAGCGCCTCCCAGAGACCCGCATTCCGCCTCCGTACCGACCGAGCAGTCGCTGCCGACGCAGCAGGCACCGGTTGATGGAGGCACGAAGCACGGATCACCATTGCAGTTGGAGTCGTCACCCTGATAGGTACCACCCAGCGAATCGCAATCCGCCTGTGTTCGAATCGAACAGTCGCTTCCGACGCAGCAGGCACCGGTCGCAGGAGGGACGAAGCAGGGATCGCCATTGCAGTTGGAGTCGTCACCCTGATAGGTGCCGCCAAGTGAATCACAGTTGTCTTCAGTACCAACCGAACAGTTGCCATCAACGCAGCATGCGCCGGTTGCCGGTGGCACGAAACAAGGATCGCCACTGCAGTCGGAATCATCACCGAGATACTTGCCGCCTGCAGTCCCGCATTCGTCCTCGGTTACGAGCAGGCAGTTGCCATTGACACAGCATCCACCAGTCGCAGGAGGAATGAAGCAGGGATCGCCGGAACAATCCGAATCATCACCCTGGTATTCACCACCGTTGTTGGCACATTCAGCTGCCGTGCTGATCGAACAGGAGCCTCCGATGCAACAGGCACCGGTGGGATCCGGAAGACCTTCCAAAGCCAGGCTCAATTGACCACTGCCGGTCGAATTGCCATCCCAGCCACCCACTCGAATGAGGTACTGGCTGCCCGATGTGACATCGACAGTCAACAGCGACGAGTAGCCGGAACAGTCATTGCCATCGCCGTTGCAGGCGATCTGGGACTTGTTGCCGCACGTGCCCTGATAGACCACGAGATCGGTATCGAAGTTCACAAGATCACAGGTGCTGACGGTCAGCGTTCCCGAGGCCGATGGCGTATAGGAGAACCAGACGTCATCGTTCATGTCACCCAGATAGGTATCCGGGCAGAGGGACGCGTCGTAAGCATCCGAACTTGAAGTTCCATCGACTGTCGTGAAGTCGGTCAGGCCCGTACCGGTGACGATCGCACCTGCGCATTCGTCATTCTCGGGTCCGCCACCAGGAGGCTCTTCACCATTGCAGACTGATGCGATGAGTGCCTGGAATTCGTTCGTATCGATCCTGTTTCCATAGTTTTCACATCCATAACTGCAATGTGTCACGACACCGACGATCTCGTTGTTGTAGAGGATCGATGATCCGGAGTTGCCGTAGGTGACATCGACCTCATAGATGATCGTGTCGCTGTTCACGGAGAGGATCGGTCCACCGTGATACTGCTCGGTCTGCGAGCGGGTGCACTGCGAGTCGACGCCGTACCCCGTGATGTCCAGATTGCCCGAGCTCGGAACGGAGGAGGCCAGCGGAATAAAGGTGCCATAACGCTCGTATGGCGTCTGGCCCTCGCTGTTGGTCCCTGCCGTCATGGCGCCATAGTCGGCACCAACCCCTGCATTGACACCGTCACTGAATGTCACAGGAAACTGATCCGCCACCGGTGGATTGTTCGTCTGACAGTTGCCGGATGAAGCAGGCACGTTGAAATGCAGCACGGTCGCACCTGATTCGAGGCAGTGACCGGCCGTGACGAAGCAACTGGCTTCGTTGTAGATCGTCGCGGAGCATCCAACAGGCATGATCCTGGCGAAATTGTTCGAGGAGTTGTTGACCGGTGCCCGGTCATCCGGACCACAGATGCCGCAGCTGTCGCCACGCCCCTCTGGAGAGATCGGTTCGCTGGCCACATATTCGATTTCAAGGACATTGCCCTGGCTGAAGGGACCGGCCACCAGCTCGACCCGAACGGCATCGCCGTTGAAGTAGGCGGAAGTATGGCTCCACATCTCGAGTGTGGCTGCATCCAGACGCTGCTGTTCGCCATCACGAAGAGATGTCACTCGCAGGTAACTGCCACGATCCAGCGAGACATTACCGAAGTACAGCCTCAACCAGGCCATGCCCGGCATGGCCACGACGTCGTCATAGACGACCTCGGAACCACCATTTGGATTGTCATAGGCGATTGTCTCAATCCGATATTCGTTGATTTGACCAACCGGCCAATCCAGGGAATTGACCATCAGATCCTGATGCTTGTCCGCTTCGAACTGGGCCTGACCCAGACCGACGGACGCGGTCATCACGATTCCTGCACATGCCACCAGCCCCCGTATACCCCCCGGGAATGCTGAATTCACGATCCTGCTCCTCGACTGTGTCCGCACGTGAGAGCATGACCAGATCGTGTCTTGTTGTCTGGGATCAGGCGGACGTGTTCAATGGTTTGCAACATCCCCGTCTCTCCTCGGGGTTGAGTCAGATTGATCCGTGATACTCCTCCATCACGGGCAAACCCCCCGAAGATCCAGCCTCACCTGGCGTTCAACACGACTGGGCGACCAGAACTCCTACGTAGACTCATCCGCAGAACATCCCTTTGATGTTGCTGCCAGTTCGCCTGCTTGCTGTGAATAAGTCATCAAATGAGAATCGATCGATTCAACTAATCTTGAATCGATCGATCTCGAATGATTGAAATGACCAAGCTTGAAGAAAGATCGATCAATCCGGAAGTGGAGTCATCATGACACCTTCTTTGCGCTCCACGAGCAGGTCGTAGGAGATCGAGAAGGCATTCTGGCCAGTGTCGTTTGCTGGAACAGTGAGATCCCACCGCATGAGTCCCCGTGGAAGATCAGCTGAGACGTACCTGGCATCCGTGGACAGGGGCAGACTCAGATTCTTGACCGAGACCTCGATTTCCTCGGATCGCGACACGGGACGACGATCCCACAGCTCCACCTTGGCAGGCCGGTCCGATCCATTGTCGATTTCCAGTACGAACTGATAACTGGTTCTGATCCAGCCACCGAACATCCCGGCTTCTCCGGTGTTCTTGGTGAGCATTGTTCGCGTCGCCTTCAGAGCGGGATCCGTTCCGAAGAACAGCTCGATTTCAGAACCTGGCGAAGATGATTCAAAGGATGATTGCCCGATGTAATTCCCATCGATGAAGATGCCCGCCTGGCCTGGAAGCAGCTGATAGTCACTGGTATTTCTGAAACGCCCTCGCAGATAGACATCCTCCGTCAGCACGGGCATGGCGACGAAGGTGAGATCGATGTCTGTCTCGAAATCCGCAATTCGCGTCCGCTGGGCGGACTTGGCATCGGTCTCGACGGTGATGGGTCTCGGCAGAGTGAATGTCACGGCAGGCCCCCCACCACCGACACGGGCATCGTTGCCGTAGTACATCGACTCTTCCACCATCGAATCCGCCTGAACGGACAACACACCACCGATCTTGCCCGCTCCGCTTCGACCTCTGGTCGAGCTGACCGGCGGCGGAATGAACTGATCGACATAGACGGGGTTCATGTTCGGTGGATCTGATGCTTCAGCCGGCCTGGCGGTCGACAGGACGAGGGTGACGTTATTCCAGTCTTCTCCAGTTTTCTGGAATACCTGCGCCTGATACTCCATCGATACCTTGTTCGTATCAAGATCTCCACGAACGTCGTAATGCGGAGTCCAATTTGCATTTGAAACGAGATAGCCCAAAGTGATTTCAACAGGACCTGCAGATGTCATCAGTACTTCAACAACAGCCTCACGCTGAGTCTGTGTTGTTCCGCCTGCATCATTCAACCGCTGCCGTGCAATCTCATAGTCACGCTTACCTGCCTCGACTGCCAGCGTCTGCTCTGATCTTTGTTCGTAAAGCGTCTTGAGCTCATTTGAAAAATACTCCATCTGAGCCTGAACCGCCTTGATGTCAAAGTCCGTGGAACCAGCCTTGTCACTCAGATCTTCACCAGATCTGGCCATCATCTGCTGAATGAATTCGATCGAGGACTCCGTTACCAACAGTTCATCCTGATATGTTCGATACCTCTGCCGTGCATACCGCATCAATCTATCCAGATCTCTCAAGCTGTCTGGAGGCGTTGACACCTCATGAACTGCGGTATCAATTCCCAGAACCTTGCCCTCGCCGCTGATCTTGGCCTGCACAGAATCGGCCTGCCAACTTGATGGCAGCTCTGTGAAGACAAGCTGGTACAAACCAGGCTGCATTTGCCGAGATATCGTTCGCTCTACCCAAGCACGCCCCCGATAAGCCGTCACACGCGTTGGGCTGGATTCTATTTCTGTACGAATGGCTTCCTGTCCCAACGTCACAGGGGAATAAACAAAGACAGCAGATGCCAACAAGGCCGTGAAAGTACGCATGGGAAAAAAGCTCCATCGTGAAAAAGCGTAGTGGGATACTAGTAAACGCTCACTCAGGTGGTTTATTACTGCGTTCAGCCCAAATCATTGTTTTACTGATGAAGAAGATGCAGAACGTGGCGTGCAAATCGCTCCAGAAGGCCCTCGGTCGCCGTGGACTCGCGACAGCAGGTCCTGACGAACTGGTCATATTCGAGGCCGGTGATCGATTGGATGTAATCCGGATAGGTTCGAAGTCGATCAAGAAGCGTTGAAAGATCGAGTTCGGGATGGAACTGTGTGCCGTAGATCGGCTTTCCCGGGAACACAAACGCTTCATTGGCAACCCGTTCCGAGGAAGCCAGACACAACGCCCCTTCCGGCAACTTCTCGACGATGTCCTGATGACCCATCTGGGCGCAGAACACATCGCCCATGGGCGAAAAGATCGGATCCTGCCGACCAGCCTCACTCAAATGAAGGTCGAAGCTGCCAACCTCCGCTCGATCCAGATCCGTCACGACTGATCCGCCCAAGGCCAGACTGAAGGCTTGAAACCCCCAGCAGGATGCGAAGGTCGGTTTGGACAGCTCATGCAGTTGACGCATCGTGTCCAGTGCCGATTCAAGCCATGGACCGCCCGTCACCACCGAATAATCTCCACTGCCACCGATGAGTACGACATCCACATCATCCAGTGAGGCGCGTGACGGCTGACCGCTGATCAGATCATGGATACGAATAGTGCTTTCCTGGCAACGCAAATGCTTGGCAAAGCCGCGGATCTCATGAGCAGCCATGACATCACCGGGCTTTCGAACCTGCAACAGGAGATACCGGATCGATTCAAGCATGTGGCGAAGTATAGATACCGGAATCAGGGCGTGCTTGCCGCGGAATCCGCTTCGAGGCTCATCAACCAATCAATGCTTTCAGGCAGGACATCCATCACGATCGTGAGATGACCAGTTCCATCAGGACGTCTTGGTGTGACTGGCGCACCGGCATCGCGGGCTGCCTGAGCCGATGACTCGATCATGTCTCCAGAGACGATGAAATCACGTTCGGCGGCATAGGCTAGGACCGGCGGAATCCTGTCGTGGGTCGGAAACGGCGCACCCCCGGCAATGGCCACGACACCATCGGCAACATCCCCCTGGCCGGCTACCAACGCCATGGCAGTCATCCCCCCGAGAGAATGACCGAGAAGAAAGACGCGATCCTGATCGATCGAGTATCTCGAACCGATCGTATCCAGAAGAACATGGAGAGGCTCATGCGAGGACGCGAGCATGTAGGTCGACGGACAGGCCACGATCATGCCATGCTGATCTGCCAGTGATCGGATCATGCCGTCACCACATCCATCCAGGAAGAAATGCTCATTGCCTCCGGCACCATGGAGTGCTATGAGCAATGGGAGCGGTCGATCGGATTGAACCGCTTCCTCAGGCACATAGATCCGTACAGGCATTTCGACGGATCCTTCCTTGATCATGTACCAGGTATCTCCGGGTCGATTCACATAGGGATCCTGACCCCGCTGCAGGGCAGCAAGCTCCATCGCCAGTTCATCACGCAACTGGTTGCGATCCAGCACATGGCCGGTGATATCCAACTCACCGATTCGATCTCGCAATCGAGCATTACGACTGCGAAAGGTTTCACGAGCAGCACTTGAATCGATGGATTCCAGAGCCCTGAAATTCGCTGAACGGGATTCCGAGAATGGAACGCTGGTGCGTTCCCATCGCCCCTGTGGAATACGTACCCCATCGACCAGAACCAGATTCAGCGTCATGGTGTCTTCAGATGGCAAGGAACTGAAATCACTTTCATCCAGATCAAGGACCCATCCATCTCCTTCAGACTTCAGGATCATGTTGATCCGAGCCGCGACACCGTTCCTGGTTGTCGCCTCAAGGATCAATGGAACAGCTGTCTTCAAGACTGGTGGTCGATAACGCCATCGTGCCTGAAGCTGAGGCTGACCATCAACATCCCTGAGAGAAATCAACAAGGCGGCTGCCGCTCGATGCTGATCCGCAGGTTCCGCAGCGAGCTCCATCTTCAAGGCCATGGCATCCATGGTGCGGGCCACACCTCCGATGTCATTCCGGAAGAACAGGACGGTCATGTCATCAAGCCGTCGAGACATCTGACGGCGTTCATCCAGATCCATGTCCTCGTCTGCCAATGAACGATCCAGCCAGGACCAGGATCGAACCAGATCCGGCATGGCGATTCGAGGAGGACCAATCGGCACCTGAACGGGTGACAGTGATGACACAATTCCCGACAGAATGAGCAGCATCAGTTGCATTGCGGGGCCATCCTAGCGTTTCGCTCGTGCGTGAGATGCCCATTTTCAATTCTGGTTAGACTGAGTTCAACAGTCATTGGAGACCATATGGCCGACATCAATCGCCTCGATCGTCAGTCCCCATCACGCCGTGGCATCATTGCCGCCGCAGGCGCACTTCCATTGGGCGCCAGTGCACTGGCATCCGCAGCGATTCGACAGGAACCCTCAGGTCATGGCTCGAGTGCATCCGCGCCAGGCGTTCAATCCGCCCCCCCGGAACAGTCCAAGCCCGACTACATCCTGAATATCGAGAACAAGAAGATCAATCCGCTCGGGAGCCCTGGTGGCAATCCCTATCCCGCCGTTCTCACGAATGGCGAAATGCCCGGAACCGAGATGCGATACAAGGAAGGCGACAGCTTCCGAGTCCTGGTCAACAACCGGCTCCTGGAACCGACCACGCTTCACTGGCACGGCATGCTCGTACCCAATCTCCAGGATGGTGTGCCTGAGATCACACAAGCCCCGATTGAACCCGGCAACTCGATCTTCTACGAGTTTCCCATTCGCCAGAGTGGTACCTACTGGTATCACTCGCATGTCGGCCTGCAGGAACAACAGGGACTCGCCGGTCCCCTGATCATCGAGCCACGAGTCGAGCGGCATCCCGTCGATCATGACTTCGTCGTGTTCCTCCAGGACTGGATCAACACCTCTCCCTACGAGATGATTCCCGAGATCCGCAATGGCATCGAGATGCCTGGGCAGACTGCAGGCGACTCATGGACACAGAATCGTGTCCACATGCTTGACGGCAAGCCCTGGGAAGTCGATGTCTACCCAGCCGGCATGCTCATGAATGGTCAACCGACCAGCACCGGACCGACCTTCCATGTGAAGAAGGGCGACCGGGTTCGCTTGCGCATCATCGATGGCGCGACCTCGACGTTCTTCCGGGTCCAGTTGGCCGGACACAAGATGACCGTCATCGCCACTGACAGCCAACCATGTGTTCCCGTCGAGGTCGACAACTTCATCTTCGGACCGGGTGAACGCTACGACGTGCTGGTCGATATCACCGAAGACGGCGCATGGGAACTCCAGGCATCCGGAATGGGAACCCCCCACTCGGCCATCGGAACGATCCGGACCTCCCACAACAAGAAGATGGCCCAACCCAACCAGACCTTCGGCAAGAAACTGCTGACCTACGACATGCTTCGATCACCCTATCCCACAACGCTGCCCGAGGGTCCAGTGAAGACCTTCACGCTCGATCTCGGCGGAGACATGAAGAACTATCTGTGGTCGATGGGTGGCGAGTACTTCAAGGAAGCCTATGTCCCGAACCCGGATGCTGCTCCGTTGGAAATCGAATCCGGGGATCGAGTCCGGGTCATCATGCCCAACAANACCAAGATGGCACATCCGATGCATCTCCATGGACACTTCTTCCGAGCCGTGCCGGAAGGCACGGATTGGGACACCCCGAACCTTCCCATGAAAGACACGCTCATCTCCTATACGGGTGATACATCACGGTTCGAGTTCACAGCCGACAACCCCGGCAACTGGTTCTTCCATTGCCACAACCTGTATCACCTCGCCGCAGGCATGGCTCGAGAGTTCCGCTACACGGTCAAGGAGGGAGTGTGATTCGACGATGAACGTCGAATCCATCCTGAAGACGTACGACGTTGATCCCGTCCGCGGGTTTCTGCCGGCTGTCGATCCAATCAACAGTCTTCCAACGGACTATCACGCATGGGAACAGGCGGCGGCTGGGATGGGCGAAGCGCCCCAGTCCGTCCGGTCCGTGATCGATGCGCTGCCACTTCTGGATCCCAGTCCGCTTCTGACCAGTCAACCCGAGTGCCATCGAGCCATGTTGCTGCTTTCCGTTCTTGGCAGCAGCTACGTGCACGCCGGAGACACACCAGCTGTGCGAATTCCGGAATCGATCAGTCGACCATGGAAGGCTGTTGCCGACGCCTTGGGACGACCCATGATCATCTCCCATGCCTCCATCGTGCTCGACAACTGGGCTGTCGAACCAGACGGCGATCTGCGTCAACCCGAAACCCTTCGTACACAGACACGGTTTGCCGGCGGCGCGGACGAAGACTGGTTCTATCTCGTGACCGTTTCGATCGAAGCGGTCGGGGCAGCGATTCTGCCGGACATCATCGAAAACCGACTGGCACTCGATTCCCGGAACACCTCACAGGTCTCACGTTGCCTTGAGAAGATCACGGACACTGTCGAGCAGATCCGCGCATTGCTCAATCGCATGGAAGAGCGGTGCCGACCACGCGTGTTCTATGACTCGGTTCGGCCGTATCTTTCAGGCTGGCCGAAAGACGGTGTGATCTACGAGGGTGTCGATGACACGCCTCGATGTCTCTTTGGTGGAAGTGCTGCCCAGAGCTCGCTTCTGCAATCGATCGATGCCGCCATGGGAATCACCCATGAGGATTCCCGAAGCCAACCGTTTCTGCTCGCCATGCGNGACTACATGCCGCCNCAGCATCGTGCCTTCATCGACTGGCTTGAAGCAGGCAGCACGCTCAGAGAAGGTGCCGGGAACGCTGATGCCTCTCGTGCCTACGACCAAGCCGTCGATGCACTCGATCGCTTCCGTCGAGATCACATGGCGATCACGGCTCGCTACATCACTCAACAAGGTGATTCCGATGCTCAGGGTACGGGCGGTACCGAGTATGGCACCTTCCTGCGGGTGACCCGCAGGGAGACGACGGATCAGCGACTGGACTGATCCTCGCCTGAAGCGAGCGCTTCGGGTACCAGGTAATGCAGACGAAGCCGATCGAGTTCCTCTCGGAGGCGGGCCTGTACGGGCTCGTAGTCCGAAAGGCCCGCGAGATTGTCGACCTCATCGGGATCGGTCTTCAGGTCATAGAGTTCCCAGGCGTCCAGCTCCGGAAAGTACATCAACTTGTAGCGATCCGTGCGGACCCCGTAGTGCGGCTGGACGGCATGGATTCCCTTCTCGAAGTACTCGTAGTAGATGGCATCCCGCCACCCTTCCGGGTCCTCTCCCTTGAGCAGCGGCACCATGCTGCGCCCCTGCATGGCTGCCGGGGCTGGCACTCCGGCAATGTCGAGAAACGTCTGGGCGACATCCAGATTCTGGACCAGATGGTCATCGCGACTGCCTGGCTTCACCATTCCCGGCCATCGAACGATGAAGGGGCTTCGAAGAGAAGGCTCATACATGAACCGTTTGTCATACCAACCGTGTTCACCCAGAAAGAACCCCTGATCCGACGTGTAGACCACGATCGTGTTTTCGGCAAGATCGTTCTCATCGAGCCATTGCAGGAGCCTTCCGACGTTGTCATCGACGGAAGCGATGCATCTGAGATAGTCCTTGATGTACCGCTGGTACTTCCAGCGATGCAGATCATCGCCCTTCGGATCGGAGTCACGATACGCCTGATTGCGTGGTCCATAGGCCGCATCCCAGGCAGCTCGCTGCTCGGGTGACATTCTTCCCAGGATGTTGTCCATCCATCGATCTGGTCCTTGCAGCTGCTGATCCTCATCGAGCGGCGGGACCTTGAGATCGTAGTACTCGTACATGTGACGATCGATCGTCATCTCCTGCTGACTGGCCGCCTCACTTCGGCCCGTCCAGTCATCGAAGAGTGTCGAGGGTTCGGCGATCTCCTCCCCGTCGTACTTCGTGAGGTGATCCGGCCCGGGCATCCACCCTCGATGCGGAGCCTTGTTCTGACACATCAGAAGAAACGGCTTCTCTCGATCCCAGTCCTCATCCAGCCAGGCGATCGACTTGTCGACAGTCAGATCCGTCACATAGCCCGCTTCGCGGACCTTGCCCTCCGGCGTGAGAAAATCGGGTGCGTAGTAATGCCCCTGACCCGGCAGGACTTCCCAGTGATCGAATCCGACCGGATCATCCTTGAGATGCCACTTGCCGATGATGGCCGTGTTGTAGCCGGCTTCATTGAGCAGTCTCGGGAAGGTCGGCTTGGTCTGATCCAGACGACCCCCGTTNTCGCGCACCCCGTTGAGATGGCTGTGNAGCCCCGTCAGAACGACTGCTCGAGCCGGTGCACAGATGCCATTGGTGCAGAACGCGTTGTCGAAGACGATGCCTTCCGACGCAAGACGATCAAGGTGCGGCGTCTCGTTGATCTGTGAGCCATAGGCTCCCACTGCCGCCGCAGAATGATCATCGCTGTAGATGAACAGGATGTTGGGCCGATCCGGGACGGATCCCATCAGAAGTGCACAGGACAAGGATGTCATCAACAGCATGAAGATTCACTGCTTTCTTCCATGAAGAGGGCTCATGGACGCCGATCGGAACAGACCGACCTTTTCGAGACGCTTCTCGATCCCGCTTCGGTTCTCCGAGGATACCCGGGGATGAGCGCATGGCAGTAGCATGTCCCCTGGGATTCCATGAGCACTCAGGAAGATCATCAACAGGAACGGGTACTGGGCCTGGGATCGGCCGCATCTGTGGTCGTAGCCACCATGATCGGCTCGGGAATCTTCTTCACGACCGGTGAAATCGGGGCTTCGCTGGTCACCCCGACGAACATCATTCTCGTCTGGCTCGTCTGTGGGCTGCTGACTCTGTGCGGCGCTCTGACCTTGGGCGAACTGGGCGCCATGATGCCTCAGGCCGGTGGCGCCTATGTGTACATCAAGAAAGCCTTTGGCCGTCACGTAGGCTGCTTCATCGGACTGCAGTATGTGCTGCTGACCACTCCATGTGGACTGGCTGTCGTCTCACTGGCAACGGGTCACTATCTGGCCAGACTCCTCCCCGGCATGCCGTCGTGGCTGACCGCCATTCTGGCGATGATCGTCATCACATTCATTCACTGCATGGGCACGGGCTTCGGAGCGATCATCAACAATGTCGGCGCCGCCCTGAAGGTTCTGGTTCTCGGGGCCTTCATCCTGATGGGACTGCTGCTTCCAGCACCCGAGATCGAAGCGTCCATGATCACAGCCGAAGCACCCGGAGTGTTCTCCGCACAGTTCGCGGAAGCGATCATCATCGTCTACTTCGCCTTCGTCGGCTGGGCGATCGTCACGAACCTTGGTGGCGAGATTCGCAGACCCAACCGCAATATCCCACTCAGCGTACTTGGTGGCGTCTCACTGGTGACCGTCATCTACATTCTGATGAACATCGTTTTCCTTCGAGCGGTTCCACCGGAGCAGATGGTGAATGCGGACGGCACCCCCACCAGCACGCTTGGGTACATGGTCGCCGAACGGCTCTTCTCGACCTGGGTGGCTGACAGCCTCGGCTGGCTGATCGTCCTGCTGATGCTCTCGACGATCCTGAGCGTCGTGCTCTCCGGTGCTCGAATGGCCTATGCCATGGCACACGGAGGACAGATGCCATCGCTGTTCAGCCGACTGAACAAGCGAGGCTCACCCGTTGCGGCACTGCTGCTCCAGGCCACGATCAGCATTCTGCTGATCATCACATTCGACATCAGGACACTGCTGCTGTTCGTCGGACTGCTGAACATGTTCAGCCTGGCCTTGATGATGGGCTCGACGCTCATGCTTCGCAGGACGGCCGCAGATCTGGATCGACCATTTCGAATTCCACTCTATCCGCTGCCTCCGCTGATCAGCATCCTGGCTGCCATCTGGCTGGCATGGAACACGGCCGTGACGAAGGAAGGCGCCCTGCTGTTCACCGGCATCGCAACCGCAGTCATTGGGATACTGTCGTTCTTCGTGGTGTCAGCGAGAACATCAGCTGATGAGAATCCTCAGGCAGGCTGAAACGAGGCGGTCGCTAACGTCCGCTGTACATCATCTCGATATGGGTTTCAGAGCCATCCGATTCGTCATCGGAATCGATTCCCGTGAAGACGAGAACGAGGGCCACTGCGACCGGTATGCAGACCAGACCAACTCTGAGAAACGAACTCACCAGCCCATGTCGCTGATGAAAACCCGGAAGCTCTCCGAACAGGAGCATGACCGGAGCGGCACCGACCAGGCCCCAGTGGATCCACATGACATCTCCGATGGTGTAGGCCCATCCACAGAAACAGGCCAAGGGCACCAGTGACGCTGCGGCAAAGGCACCACCCCAGCCGATTGCGATACTTCGGCGCTTCCCTTCCTCATCCCGCGTCCAGACCTCGGCGATCAACGCACTGGCAAATCCGACACCCGCTGTTGCAGCCAGCGCACCGTTGATCAGAGTCAACGTGATGAAATGGGATTCGAAACACAACAGCGACATGGCCGTGAACACGATCGTCAACGAAAGCGTGACGGTGATCCCTCGCCTTCGATGAGANACCCATGAGAGCACCATGAAGGACANGCCGACCCAGACCCCCAGNAGGATCCGNCCGAGGAGATCCATCTGAGGAAAGACCGCCAACCATCCAATGATCGCACCGGATGCAATGCTGATCAGCCATCTGCCCAGTTCACCACTGCCATCCATGATGGCGACCACCGGGCAGAGAATCACGATACCGCAGGCGATGATGGGCAGCATGTGCCATTTCTGTTCAGGTGGAAGCGAGGGCACTCCGGCCTCACACATGAATGCGACGACCAACGCCATCCCCAACGCGACACCCAGCGCCGAACCAGCCAACCCGCTGATCTCCCGGATTCGAGGCACCAACCATGCCGGAACGATCAGGATGGCGCCGACCAGCGTGGGTAGACCGATTGTCAGAAGGAGTTGTCCAATTGACATTCTGAAGCTTCCTATCGACCCGAGGGTGGTCCTGATTCGCCTTCAAGCCCGATGATCAGTCGCACGTGATCACCCAGAGCGCCATTGTCGATGCCCCAGTTCATGCCGAAATCAGATCGTTTGATGTCCAGAATCGCTTCCCATCCGGCCTTGGCGACAACCGGATTTCCACGAACACCTGTGACTTCGACATCCACTTCGACAGGCTTCTTCTTTCCGAGGATGACCAGATCACCCTGAACCTTCCAACGACCCTCACCCACTCGCTCGGCTCCAGTGCTCTTGAAGCTCAAGGTATCGAACTCGATCCCGTTGAAGAAATCAGGACCCATGAGTGTCCGATCCAGCTTGGTGGTACCGGTGTCGATGCTGTTCACCGCAACCTTCACATCGAACTCCGGGGCTGCGGAATCATCTCTTGGATACAGAACCGTTCCACTGACATCGTTGAATCGGCCCCAGAACTGACCGGCGCCCTGATGATGAACCCTGAAGAGAGCCATGCAATGGACTGGATCAAGCTGGAAGGCCTCGATCCTGGCGACTGGCTTGGGAGCCTGGGCGAAGGCCATGAACAGGCCACTGCCCATGAGTCCCAGGACGATCAGAAGACGTGAAGATGGAATGCGCATATTGAGTACTCCTGGACCCCGATCAGATCGGGACCCGGGCGATTCTATCGAGATCGTCACATGCTCGTGCGACATGGCGACCACCCGTGCAGACACGAGGATCCTGCATGGAGCACCGTCAAGGAGACACCCCGGCGAACAGGCTGAGGCTGATCAGCGGCGGGATCTTCGAGATCGACCGCAGCAGAACATCGGAAGACAGAGCAGCGGCAGCGTACCGGCTGCTGGAACGGCGATGACCATCGAACCGACCGTCAGCAGTGGCGCATTGGCTGCGGCGCCGACTGAGAGCGACGTCACACTCTCTCCGACTCCGATGACGCCGATGAAGACGGAGCTCCCCGTCACGGAACGCGTGATGATCGTTCCATCCTGAAGCGTGATTCTCATGTCTCCGTGAATGGGATGCCCCTCGAAATCGGTGAGGGTGAATTCCCCACCGATGGCCTGGGCGGAATCCGAAGCCAGCTGGATGACGCTCTTGGGCAATGTGGTGGAGATCAGAAGATCCTCCGCCATCAGGCCGACGATGCTCGAGGATGACAGGCTGTACTCGAAGTCCGTGCCTTCTCCTCTGAGAATCGGATCGGCGTAGTACCCGTTCTCCAGGTTCTCAAAGTTGTCGGAATTGACCTGTTGTCCCTGAAGTGCCTGGATGAAGGCGTCACGATCGTCGTACACGATCAATGCTGCCTCGGAACGCACACTGGTGATCAGAAACAGACAGACCGCCATGATGGGCAGCCAAGCAGCCGAGCGTCGCATCTGGAAACCTCCATCCAGAACGCGGGAGTAAGCCCACGAGGAGGTCCTATCGGCAAGGGTGACCTTGGACGAGCACTATCGGATGCAGTTGTCCTGAATTTTCCTTGGACGACGATCAGGCGGAACCCTGGTCGAGATCCAGAGGCGGCAGCTCACCATCACAGGCATGCTCGAAACGCGACCGAAACGCCTCACTGCTCAATCCACTCGTTCTTGCCAGGCTTTCCAGAGTTACCGGATCGTCGAAGTCGTCCTTCCTGAGCCGGATCATGTATCGACGCGCGATCGCATAACGCGTTGAATGCGTATCGACCATCCGCACTCGCATTCGACCAGTGGACTCGTCCATCAGATCATGGAACCGAATTGGAACGAATCGACCTTCCTGCATGGAGACCATGACACCTGAACCACCATCCATCAGGAACTTGGCTGCGCAGTAACCGAGATCTCTCGTGTACTCCATGTCATACGGAATGGGATCCGCACTGCGAAGTTCGTAACCGATGTCCTTGGAGACGATGGTCGACTCGATACCCAGTTCGGCAAGCTCATCACGCACGCGATGCCTCAAGACACGGCCGATGTCGATTTCCGAAAGCCTGATGTGACCGTGGTCATCACGCTCCACGGATCCGATGCCTGCCAGATCCTCTTCGCGGATTCCGATGCAGACGCCTTCGGCGATCACGGCAACACCATCGGATCGACCCTCCGCCTGCCGCTTGATGATGGCCCCCGTGAGAATGTTCACCAACCGATCGATCGAGACCGGACTGGAACCGAACTCCTCGGGAATCAGCGTCAAGGTCGCCCCGGAAGCCTTGCCCATGCCGAGTGCAAGATGACCGGCCTTCCGCCCCATCGCGATCACGAAGTACCACCTCGAAGTGGTCCTGGCATCGACCATGAGATTCTGGATCAGATTCACTCCCACATGGCGAGCCGTCTGGTATCCGAAGGTATCGATGTTCTGTGGAAGATCGAGGTCGTTGTCGATCGTCTTGGGAACATGAACAACCCTGAGATCGGACGCGGCAGCGAGCCTGCTGGCCGAGAACGCCGTATCGTCTCCACCGATCGTGAGGACCTGCGTGACCCCAAGCTGCTCGAATGAATGAATCGTCGCCGCCATCGCGTCGGAATCGCGCGTTGGATTGGCACGAGAGGTTCCAATTGCAGAACCACCTCGAAAATGAATTCGACTGACTCGATCGATTGTGAGCGGAGTCGCCGTATCGAGATCACCGGCCATGAGTCCGGAGAAACCGTTCCGGATCCCAAGAACCTCGATTCCCTCCAGGCAGGCCCGGATACTGGCTGCGGCGATGACACTGTTGATACCCGGAGCGGGACCACCGCCGACGAGTATGGCGAGCTTTCCTTCGTGACTCATCGCACGGGCCCTCCTGCTGGACGAAGGAAATCATACGCGTTGCCCCGGAATCCGGAGCCCAGAACCGCTACGATCCGTCCATGATCAACACAATCCTTGCTTTCATCGTCTGCTGTTCGGCACCTCTGCAGGACAAAGGTGGATTCGAACCTCTCTTCAACGGACTGGACCTCACAGGGTGGGTCAATGTCAATGGAGCGGACTCGACATGGCGGGTCGAGAGCGGCATGATTCGATGCACAGGCAAACCGATCTGCCTCCTGAGAACCGAGGAGGTCTATGAGAACTTCATTCTTGAACTCGAATGGAGACATGAATCGCCTCAGGGGAATGCAGGCCTGTTTGTCTGGGCGGATGCACTTCCTGCACTCGGAACTCCATTCACCCGGGCGATCGAAGTCCAGGTGATGCTTGGAGCCGAAACACCCAACTACACGAGTGAGGGCGACATCTTTTCGATCTGGGGAGCCGTCATGACTCCGGATCGCCCCCATCCGAATGGATGGGCAAGATGCCTTCCAAGTGAAGAGCGAACCAAGGGTGCCGGGGAATGGAACCACTATCGAATCGAATGCATCGATGGAAGAATCAAGCTGGCTGTGAATGGAAAGGAAGTCAGCGGAGGCTACGACTGCAATCCTCGCCGAGGCTATATCTGCCTTGAGGCGGAAGGCTCCCCCATTGACTTCAAGAACATCATCATCAAGCGACTGCCGAGTGAAACCGGCCCCTGGGCGGAATCGAGCAACGAGGCGACTGGATTCAAGCCTCTCTTCAACGGCTTGAATCTCGATGGATGGAAACTTCCGGAATCCAATGAAGCCAACTGGACGGTTCGTGGAGGCAAGATCTTCCACAATGGCAAGGGTGGCGACCTGTGGTCCAAGGATGGATTCAGGGACTTTGATCTGGTCGTCGACTGGAAATGGACCGACGACCATCAGGGTGAAATGGAACGACCGGTCATTCTTCCCAACGGCTCGATCCAGATCGATGAAGATGGCAAGGAGGTCACCACGACCGTACTTGAACGTGACAGTGGCATCTTCCTTCGAGGCAGTGCGAAGTCACAGGTCAACCTGTGGTGCTGGTCCGTGGGAAGTGGTGAGGTCTGGGGCTATCGAACGGATCAATCCATGCCGGCGGACGTGCGAGCAGCGGTCACCCCACGGGTGAATGCCGACAATCCGGTCGGAGATTGGAATCGGTATTTCATTCGCATGCGAGGAGATCGACTGACCGTCATCCTGAATGGCAAGACGGTCATCGACCAGGCTCGCCTGCCAGGCGTCAATGAAGAAGGCCCCATCGCCTTCCAGAGTCATGGCAATGAGGTCGAGTTCAGAAATGTCCTGATCCGTCCCGTGGGGAACTAGTCACCCGACGTGGCGCCGCATCGTTCGATCAGCAGTGCCAGGGCTCGGTCATGAAACGAACTCATCCTGGAAGCCATCACACCGAAACGATCAGCACGTTCGGGATTGGAATCCGATGCGCCAAGCGATCGGGCGAGATGAGTTCCATAGGACATCGCCTTTTCCTGGGTCAGCAGGATTCGGACGTCGAAGTCCTCCTCGCCTGCACCAAGAAGCGCCATCGTGGTATCGCTCTCGATGGCATCCCGAGCGCTGGATTCGATGAGCGGCAGACCACTCGCTTCACGTGTCAATGTCGGATCCTGACTGGACATCTCATCCAGCTCGTCACGCATCTCGACAGAGGCATTGGCAATCTCCTTGAGGAGCTGTTCCGTCTTCGGACTGGCAGTCTTCAAGATGAGAATGCCGTCAACCTGGGCTTCGCTGGCCAGAAGCTCGTGAAGCAGGGTGAAGCCCGCATCGAACTCCGCGACGGAGCCGGCGGATGCCGCAAGCCGACCGGCTCGGGGGGATGAACAGCCCGGCATCACCGCCACCACACCAAGCCCGAAAGCCAGAAACACCAACGACATCTCGAGGAAGAGGTGCCGCCAGGAAGCCTTTGGCCTCTGCATGTTCTGGATGGAGGTGCGTCGAGCCATGATCCGGTTCAAATATGCAGCTTCGTTGTCCGTGTGTAGCGAAAAATGACAAATGCACGGAATCCAAGACATCGGCCCGGGAAGCCGTTGTTCGATAGACTGCCCGAGGATGCATCCTAACGCGACCACCTTGTTTCTTGCGGCCGTCCTGCTGTTTACTCCATCTGTCCGGGCAGATGTAATTCTGATCGGCGGTACCGAGGGCTTGGCATGGTCGAGCGGCGGGGGCGAGCTCC
>PAAJ01000011.1 GCA_002702575.1 Phycisphaerae bacterium
TCCCATTCCATGCTGGGGACGAACGGGAAGAAGTTCGAGTTGATCTCCTTCGAGGTTGGTCCACCGTTTGCATTCTGGTACAGAGTCGCGCCATTGGCGGTACCGATGAACAGATCACCCTGTGAGTTGCCGTAGACGGCATCAATACGGGCACCTGCATCGAGATTGGCGAAAAGGCGGTATGTCTTGCCTTGATCACCACTGTTTACGAGTTCCATGCTGACACCCTGCAATGGGGAACCCATAGCAGCGGTAGAAGCAAGAACAAGACCACCCACGGCTCCAGCAAATACACTGGTAACTTTCATGGATTTTCTCCTCTAACAGTTACTTCAGTAACTGCAGATTTGTGGTGCATGCTGAGATTTTGATTCTTCCCAAACTAAGGGGCTTGGCCCAAACAGGCACCACAGCTGGGTAAGCCTGCCCCTCTCTCCATTAGCCAAGATATGGGCAGGGGTTACCCCGATGCAAGAATGAAAAGGGACTTCAAGTGATTTTTGAATTCTGCCCCCTCAAGGGGTCAATAAGCGGGTTTTCAGCTGCAGCCCACGTATTGATGACCTGTGGAAAAGTCATCAAATGGGCCTGAAGGCCCCAGGAGCGGCCTCAGTCATCGCCTGGGCCCCCACCCAGAGAGTCTCGATACCGCAACAGGACAGCCTGCTGCTGAAGCTGAATGGCTCCTGTCGAACTCTGCAATGCCGTTCAGTGCTCGATGTCACCCATCAATGGCGAGTTCGACGACGACCGGCAACACCCGCCAGACCAAGAACGGCCAACGCACCGGGAGATGGAATCCAGCCAACCCCTAATGCATTCCACGTTGCACCATCTGCGTCCTTGCCCTGGATATTGAATTGAATGTCCATGTCATCATAGAAATCCCCATTGGAACCCTGGATGGTGAACTGTCCCAGGAAGACTTCGCCATTCAATTCATTCCCCTGAGCATCGTCAGGAGTGACGAACCAGGAACCATTGTCAGTGACGAGGTCGCCGCCACCTTCGAATGAGGCCCAGTTGATTCCGATGTTGTTCAGATTGTTCTCGCCGAACGGAGCACCGTTCTGGTAGTACGCACCGATGCTGACGTAGGAGTCCCATTCCATGCTGGGGACGAACGGGAAGAAGTTCGAGTTGATCTCCTTCGAGGTTGGTCCACCATTTGCGTTCTGATAAAAGGATCGACCTTCGCGTGGTGAGAATCGCAACTCCGACTGGGAGTTGCCATAGACGGCATCAATCCTCGCCCCGGCTTCAAGTTGTGCAAACAGGCGGTAAGTCGTCCCCTGATCCCCGATATTCACGACCTCGAGCGTCGCCCCCAGAAATGGGCTTGCCTGTGCGATCCCGCAAATCAACGCAATCGAGCCGATCGTGGCCATGGATTTCATGATGAACTTCTCCTTCTGTCCCAGAGGGGATCTGAACACCCCTTCAATCCGATCCTAATTGCATCGGTGCTGGATGCAATGGCAAATCGAAACCCCACGGTCGAGATGGCCGTTTGGGGCCATGAGTGGACATCCGTTCCAAAAAAGACGCCTCCGCGAGCAAGCTCGCGGAGGCGCTTCGTGTGTGTTGGTGAGTTCCATGTCAAAAGACATGAAACAAGCAATCGCAATTCAATCAGGCGCGACGTCGGCGACGACCGGCAACACCGGCGAGACCGAGAAGAGCCAAGGCACCTGGTGCAGGTACCCAAGTAGCACCGATGGCGTTCCAAGTGTCGCCATTAGCGTCTTTACCCTGAAGGTTGATCTGTCCGACGAGACCGTCGAAATCACCAGCGCCACCTTGAACGGTGAACTGACCGATGAAGACCTGTCCGTTCAGTTCATTGCCCTGTGCATCGTCAGGAGTGACGAACCAGGAACCGTTGTCGCTGAAGAGATCTCCTCCACCTTCCCATGCAGCCCAATCAACACCGATGTTGTTCAGGTTGTTCTCACCGAAAGGAGCACCGTTCTGGTAGTAAGCACCGATGCTGACGTAGGAATCCCATTCCATGCTGGGGACGAACGGGAAGAAGTTCGAGTTGATCTCCTTCGAGGTTGGTCCACCGTTTGCGTTGTGGTAGATGGATCCAGGTCCATCGACACCGACAAAGAGGTCACCCTGTGAGTTGCCGTAGACGGCATCAATTCGGGCACCAGCTTCCAAGTTTGCAAACAGACGATAAGTCTCTCCCTGATCACCACTGTTGACCAGTTCCATGCTGAGACTCTGGAGTGGTGAAGCCATGGCTGTACCAGCCAGTACGAGGCCACCAACCGCCCCTGCGAAGACAAGTGTCTTGCTCATTTGACTTTCTCCTCCTCTGGCCGTGATCCATGGCCAGAGTCGTTGATTTCGTGGTGCGTTTCTTAACTTCCGATGACTTCCCAGTTCGGGGGGACAGGCCGAGCACGCACCACGTTGCACGGCAGATCACACCCCTTCTCCAAGTAACAAGGTATTCCGACCTGCGATTTGGTCAAGTGATCTGACCCACAACTTTGGCCTTTTTCTCTATTTAGAAAATATTTGTCATATGACGCTTCAGGGGAATTGGACGCCATGTTTATGGACCTATTGGAATGACAGGTCATCCACAATCGAACCTATGGGACCCAGCCAGCCAAGCTGAACCGCCAACAGGCTGCAGACCCCTGATCGGCCTGAAGCAGCTGCTCGAAAAAGCAGCTCCCCAAGGGAATCACAGTCAGGCAAAAAGAACCGCCGCAGCCTTTCGGCTGCGGCGGTGGATCGATCAATTGTGTTGCCTGACAAGAGCCAGGCAATCGGATCGAAGGCGATCAGGCGCGACGACGGCGACGGCCAGCGAGGCCGGCGAGGCCGAGGAGTGCCAGAGCACCTGGTGCAGGAACGACGCCACCGTACTGGAAGCCATCAACGTTGGCCTGCCATGTGTCGCCATTGGCGTCCTTACCCTGGAGAAGACCAGAGAAGGTACCGTCGATGCCACCGGTAGCGGTGGTGGTGACCTGAGCAATCAGCACGCCGAAAGCAGCGCCAGTGACGTCACCTTCGAGGTTGGAGTGCAGAATGGCTTCGCCCTGCTCCTGGTCAGGAGTGACGAACCAAGTACCGTTGTCGGTAAAGAGGTCGCCGCCACCTTCGAAGGCGCCCCACTGCATGCCAACGTTATTCAGTTCGTTGGAACCGAATGGTGTACCGTCCTGGTAGAGGGCACCCACGGTGACGTAGGAATCCCACTCCATGCTTGGCACGAAGGCGAAGAAGTTGCTGTTGATTTCCTTGGAAGTAGGACCGCCGTTGGCGTTCTGATAGAAGCCATTGATGGAGGTCATGCTGAGTTCCTGCTGACCATTACCAGCAACAGCGTCAAGACGATCACCATCGTCGAGGATCGCGTAGATGCGGTAAGTAGTACCTTCAGCACCAGTGCGGACATTCTGATATGCCATGCCCTGGAATTCAGCGGTAGCCATGCCGGACATCGCGAAACCCGCGACGGCGCCGACGAAGATTGAAGCACGCTTCACATTCATTGTTCGTAACCTTTCTCTTCTCTGCAATTCTGTGGAACGAGATCTAGATCTGCCCCCACCTCACGTGAGATTACGAGTCTGGGCCGATTTCCGATCGGTGTGGCCGTCCACTCGTATTGGGAGTCAATAAATGAACTTGGTTTGTAATTCGGGCCTGTCAAGCCCTTTTCTCTTCCTCTTCCGATAACGCTCAGTGCTGTCATTGCTTACGCAGCGAATCAAAGAGCGTATCCACTTTCTTGCTTGAAGAAACCCTAAAACTTTCAGGGCCTGCCTTGTTGCAGGCCTGGGGATTTCTCAAGCTCCCTTCCTTCCGTTGCCAAGACCCCCTCAAAGGCCAATGGCAGCTATGCCGACAATACAGTGAGCGGCGGTCGAGTCAAGGGGCCTATTGCCCCAAATGCAGCATTACGAAGGACTTCTGAGCGGTACAAACCCACCAGAACGGACTGCTCAACTGAACCTGACACACCGATCTGGTCTCAAAATCGGCCCTGAGGACTCAAAAAAGGCCCTGCTGTCAAGCTAGGGAACCTGTGAACCTCTCAGGCACCTTCTCTTGCCATGCTGAGAACCTTGCCTCTGAGGAGCCTTGGACCCGCAGATTCAACTTTCACAGGCATGATCTGGCCGAGACAATCCGCTACTTCCAAGCCTTCAGGGAGATCAAAAACAGTGATCAGATCACCAGGGGTTCTTCCTGAGAGTTGGATCTGGGGCTGTTCCCATCCCAGTTCAACGGTGCCATTGCCAGGCTTGCTGCCCTGACCCTCCTTCTCGACGAAAACATCAACGGTGCGTCCTACCCAAGTGTTATGGACGTCGAGGCTGATACGCCCCTGGATCTCGAGAAGTTCGTTGAGTCTGCGGCGTTTGACATCCTCGGGAACGTCATCCTCATACCGCGTAATCGCTGTCGTACCGGGGCGTGGTGAATAGCGAAAGATGAAGTTGTTCTTGAATGGCAGCCGCTCGACCAACTGGCAGGTCTGCAGGAAATCGTCCTCGGTCTCGGTTGGGAAACCGACGATCAGATCACCCGCAATCGACACGTCGGGAAGGATCTCAATCGCCCTTTGAACGAAGGCTTCATATTCCTCGACGGTATACCCTCGGTTCATCAGTTTGAGGATGCGCTCAGAGCCCGATTGCGCAGGAACATGGAGATATCTGCAGATGCGGGGGTGATCCCGCATGACTTCGAGAATGTCATTTCCAAAGTCCTTTGGATAGCTCGTCACAAACCGAAGCCTCTTGACACCCGGAACGGACTCATGGATGGCCTCCAGAAGATCCGCAAAGGTCGTCACCTTCTTGCCTGGAACACCTCTGTCAGGACGCTTGAAGGCTGCCAGACCGGGACCAACCTGTGGTTTTTCACTGCCATCAGGGCCCACAGCGGCTCCATGCACGTACATGTAGTGATTGACTGTCTGACCAAGCAGCGTGATTTCCACGACACCTTTGTCAACAAGCCTGCGACATTCCTCGATGATGTCCGCGGGGGGCCGATGAACCTCGGCGCCTCTCGTATGAGGAACAACGCAGTAGGTGCAGAATTTGTTGCACCCCCTTGTGATCCGGACATGTGCGGTTCGACCACCAGACTCAGCGAGATCTGGATCGAATGAACGCGAGAGATCGAGTTGTTCAAGGCCATCTTCAGCAGCTGAAAGGGTGGCGGATCGACGTGATCGATTGCCCTGCAGAGCAACGCGTGTGGAGTGGTCCAGGACCTCGTCATGCATCGCGTTGTCGATGAGCATCGGGAGTCGATCCAATTCCCCGGGACCACACATCAGATCCACCTGGGGCATCCGCTTCATGAGGCCGGAACCCTCTCGTTCGGCCATGCACCCCAGAACGCCGATGACAACCTGGCGGCCAGCCTGTTTCTCCAGACCGAGTTCACCCAGACGACTCCAGACCTTGTTTTCGGCCTGTTCACGAACGGAACAGGTGTTGAACAGCACCACCTGGGCGTTCTCTCTGGAGTCCGTGAAGTGATAGCCCAGCGCCTGCAGATGCCCGCGAACCAGCTCACTGTCCAGCTCGTTCATCTGGCAGCCGAAGGTCCGCAAGTACACGGACGGGCCGCGAGTGCCATTGTTGACGGTCAGTTCAATCATCCAATCAGGCATGGTATCGAACCCTGCCCGGGATTCGATGGAAGTTCTGATGGCTCTTTCGGTCTTCAGCTGAACCCGTCGAGACCAGCCCGCGTATCTCCGGAACCCGGAAACGGACCGATAAACCCGCTTGCTCAGCCTTTCAGTCGCCACCCCCGGTTGATTCTTCTGGACCTCGCCTGAAGTCTCAAACAAGCCACCCGAATGCCGCCGATACAAGACCGTCATGATCAAACGACCACTCTTGATGGCTTCCTTCACTGCCCTGCTCGCTCTGGGAGCCTGTGCACAGTCCCGGTCACTGGAGACTGCTCAGAAGACGCCGGCACTGACACCGGAAGCCACAACGATCTCCCTGGACCTCCCGAGCTCCAGCGTGAGCGTGTCCACCATGCCTGCTGTGGATTCAGGGATGCAACTGGCCATTGATCAATATTGAACGGTCAGGATTGGACGGGCTTTTCCAGTCAATTATGAGACTCGGCCGATGTTGCTGGCATGATTCGGCCAGGGCAGGCATTGTTGTTGATTGTCACCGGACTGCTCGTCCTGGGCATCGTCGCGGTTCATTCGGCCGGCCTGTCCGTCGGGGGTGAACGGGGCGCCTCCCTTCCCGGACTGCTGATCGATCGGACCACCCTTCTGGGTGCCATGGCATTGCTTGCGATGATCGTGGGCCTGCATACCCCGATCGATCGAATTCAACCGCCGCGAGGGCAGTGGATCCCGGCCGCCGCACTGCTCTGTGCAGTCGTGCTTCTGATTCTTGTGCAGATTCCAGGGATTGGCCGTGAGGTTCATGGCGCTCGCCGCTGGATCGACATCGGACCCGTCGGATTCCAACCAAGTGAAGTGGCCAAATGGTCACTGGTCCTGTTCCTGGCTTGGCAGATCGTGGCCAGGTCCGAACGACTTGGCGAGTTCAGGAAAGGATTTCTTCCAGGGGCCACGATCATCCTTCTGATCGGCATGCTCATCGGGATCGAAGATCTTGGAACAGCGGTGGTCATCGTCATCGTCGGAATGGCCATGCTGATCGCAGGTGGGTGCCGGCTGTCTCATGCCCTCATGCCCATTCCAGTGGCCAGCGCGGCCATCGTTGCCGCCCTCTTTGCGAGCCCCTACCGACTCGATCGCCTGCGTGCGTTCATGGACCCCTATGCGGATCCGGAAGGCATCGGCTACCACGTGCTTCAATCAATGTCGGCCATCTCGGGCGGCGGACTGGCAGGACGTGGCCTGGGGAACGGTGTTCAGAAGTTCGGTTACCTCCCCGAGGACACGACCGACTTCCTGTTCTCGGTGATCTGTGAGGAACTGGGCATTGTCGGCTGTCTTCTGGTGGTTGTGCTTTACTCAGGCCTGCTTCTGGTGGGAACACGGATCCTGCTGAATACGAGTCGACCCTTCTACAGACTGCTGTGCTTCGGAATCCTTCTGATGATCGCGGTGCAGGCACTGGTCAACCTTGCTGTCGTGACAGGGCTTGCACCGACCAAGGGCATCGCGTTGCCACTGCTGTCCTCGGGCGGCACAGGCTGGCTCCTGATGGGCTTCTTCATTGGACTGCTGGCCGCAGTCGATCGACTCTCAGGATCAACGCAATCGACGCCTCGAATGCAGGGTCACCCGATTACCACATGAACAGTCCCCTGGAAGCAGATACGGACAGACGAGTCCTCATTGTTGGTGGTGGATCCGGTGGGCACATCAGCCCCGGTCTGGCCGTATCCGAGGCACTGGGCACCCTGGGAGTCTCTTGTCATGTGCTGTGTTCTGAACGTGCCATCGACTCGAAGATGCTGCAGCGTGAACATGCGATCTTCAACACGGTCCCGGCACGGCCGTTCAGCAGAAGACCGAAGCATCTCATTCAATGTCTTCGTGGAATCCGCAGATCGAGTCGCCAAGCACGTTCATTGCTCGAAGAGATTCCATTCGACAGTGTTCTCTCCCTTGGGGGATTTGTGGCTGCATCCGTGATGCCCGGCATCGTGGCCGCCCGCAACAGTCCGCACTGCGGCTTCTCCGGACCGATCGTGCTGTTGAACCTGGATCGAGTTCCCGGCAGAGCCAATCGGCGTATCGCGCGACAAGCCGATCTTGTCACCAGCACCGTCCCCACCGTCGAAGAGGGGTTCGCCTCCTCCATCACGGGTCTCCCGATCCGAAGAATGGCGCTGGCACCGGGTGACCAGCGGCATTGCAGGATGGCGCTCGGCCTTGACCCGGAACAGGACGTCGTTCTTGTGACAGGCGCTTCTCAGGGCGCTTCAAGCCTGAATCGCCTGATGAAGCGGCTGATGACATCACATGCCGAATCGCTCCGGGGACACCAGGTGATTCATTTGACCGGACATGATCAGGATGACGGACTTCCGGATCACTATGCGAAGGCTGGTATCGATGCCCGTGTTCTCCCATTCCTGGATGAGATGGGGCTGGCATGGGGCGCCGCCTCAATTGCGATCTCGAGAGCCGGGGCCAACTCAGTTGGTGAGATTCAAGCAAATGCCACACCTGCCATTCTGCTTCCATACCCCCACCATCGCGATGAACATCAACGCTTCAACGCTGAACCCCTTGTTGATGCCGGTGGGGCCTGCCTGGTGCAGGATCGTGACGATGATCTCACCGCATCCAGAGTCGCCGATCAACTCGTGAAGATTCTGGGCGATCCCGACAGGAAACAGCACATGTCGGAAGCATTGGCAGCACAATCACGACCTGATGCTGCCGAAGCCGTCGCATCGCTCCTGCTTGCCGCTGGCAATGTCCATCGCCTCTGATGGATCGAAAAAGCANTTTCTGACCCATTCAGTGCCGCTTCAAAAGACTCAATTGCTGAAAGCTTCCGGTGGCCTTCAGGCAGTGCTGATATACACTTGAAGTGCCTCCAAGATCGAACCGCAGATTGGTGATTCTGCCTGCCAGCCTTGCTTTCCTGCAACGATGAAACGAGAGAGAGATGAGTGAAGCCCTCTCCGACATGCTGACATGCGTCCTTCTGGCGCCTTTGGACCGACCGGTCGATCCTGCGATCTACGGGGCGCTTTCCGAACGTGGCTGGTCTGCACGGGTAGAACATGATCCACGAATGGCGATGGCCGAAGCCTGTCTGGTCCGCCGCGAACTCCAGCTGAGAGCCGCATGGCAATCTGCAACCGACCTCATTCCCGGTCTGGTGTTGCTGCCCCATCCTGATCAGTCGGAAGTCGAGGCCATGCAGCAGTCGATGGCGCGGCATGTCCCGGACATTCCGATCTGGTCAGCACGTGGCCAACACCTGGAGCCATTGAATGAGGCCTCGAGGCGATCCAGCAGGAGCCAGGACGATCCCGGCGAGGTACCTCCTGTGGAATCGGATCCACCCGCCCTGGTCTTTCATCCGGGAGATGAAGATCTTGCACCGGAGCCCCTGTCTCGTGAAGAAGTCGCGATGCTTCTCCACGATCATCAGATATCACCCGAGCCGGAAGATCCGGAGCACTCATGACGGGGGCTTCCTCAAGTCGTTCAAGCCGGAGGCGGATTCTCACCGTCGGTGATGTGCCATTGGCCGAATCCGGGCCGAACGGTCCTCAATCCGTCGCGAGTATCTTCGAAGCGCTTGGAGAAGTTGCTGTCGCACCGGCCTCCAGTCCGATCGATGCCATCGTTCTGGCAATGAATCATGAAAGTGAAAGTGCGGATCTCGTTCGTGCCGCCGAATCGATTCGCAGACTCGATCCAACTGTCCAGATCATCGCCATCGTTCACGAACCTCCAGTCCCCGACATTCAGACACATGTCGATTTCCAGATTGGAAGACCAGTCACACCACAGACCCTCAATGATCTGATTGAAGGACGCATGGCTCCAGGCCAGTCGTCCCCGGCAGCACCAGTCATCGAACAGCCGACCACGGTCGAACAGAATGTCGCACCGACACCCGAGTTCGAGGCGACCCCGACTCAGGGAGAAGGTGGCTTTGGTGATACCGATCTCGTGGAGGCGCTGCTGTATGCACCTGGAAATCTTCGGGAACGTGCTGTCCACATCATCGAGCAACAGACCGGCGCCAAGGACATGCGACTCCTTGAACGTGAAGGAAACGGAAGCGTTCCCATACGATTTGCCGGTCGGACCTTTGGCCATCTTGCCAGTTCACTGAACCAGGAAGACATGAAACCATGGGCCAACTGGCTTGCGAGGTGGCTGGCGCTGGAAGATGCGCAGGCGACCCTTCGCCAGATGGCCTACAGAGACGAACTCACTGGCGCATGGAATCGACGGTATCTCAACCACTTCCTGTCTGAGAGCATCGAGGAATCCAGAAGAAAGCGACGTCAGCTGACCGTGATGGTCTTCGATATCGACGATTTCAAAACATTCAATGATCAGTTTGGCCACGATGCCGGGGACATCATCCTGCGGGAGACCATTCGACTGCTCGGCTCCGTCATCAGAAATGGCGACCGTGTATGCAGGATCGGTGGCGATGAATTCGCCGTGGTGTTCGCAGATCTCGAAGCACCCCGGACATCGGGATCGACACATCCGGATTCTGTGGAAAAGATCGCACGACGCTTCCAGGCACAGATCGCGAGAATGCGATTCCCGAGACTGGGCCTGCAGGCACCCGGAACCCTGAGCATCTCCGGTGGCCTCGCTTCCTATCCGTGGGATGCCTCTGAACCGGCAGGTCTCCTGAGAATCGCCGACCAGAGAGCATTGGAATCCAAGCGACGTGGCAAGAACTTCCTGACCATCGGCCCAGGGGCTTCATTTTCCAATGACGATGACTCACCCCCACCGTCACCGACTGGCCCACCACGTTGACACCGGACTGAAACCCCGTCAGCGATCAAGAACGTTCCGGATCTCGAGTGATGCCGCCTGCATGACTGCTCGGTCGATCCCCGTCTCGATCCCTCTGTCNTCGCACAACTCGAGCAGTTCACAGGTCGACAGATTTCCAGAGGCGCCCGGTGCATAGGGACATCCGCCAAGGCCTCCACAGGAGGCATCGAATCGTCGGATTCCGAGTTCCATTGCTCTCAGACAACATGGCAATGCGGACCCACTCGTGTCGTGAAGATGCAGGACCAGTTCTTCCAGCGGTACACAGCCATCGATCGCCTCGATGAGGGCATCCATGTCCTCAGGTACCGCTTTGCCGATGGTGTCTCCGAGATCGATTTCATCGACACCGATTTCCAGCAACGCATCAACGACGGATCGAACCTGCCCAGGTGCGATCCGCCCTTCGTATGGACACACCACGACACAACTGACATAGGCTCGAACAGGACACTGACTGTCATGCGCTGCCCGAACAACAGGCTCGAATCGAGCGAGGGTCTCGGCGATTGAAGCATTGGTGTTCTTTCGACTGAAGGTTTCACTTGCCGCGGTAAACACGGCGACCTTGTCGATACCGCTGTCGGAAGCTCGCTGCCAACCTTCGATGTTCGGAACCAACGCCGAGTAGCTCACGCCCGGACGGCGTGTGATCAGTTGAAGCACCTCAGATGCATCGGCAAGCTGTGGAACCCATTTCGGGCTGACGCAGGCNGTCGCTTCGATCTCACGCACGCCACTGTCCGAGAGCCGATCGATGAATGCGACCTTGGAATCGACCGGAACGATTGCGGACTCGTTCTGCAGACCNTCTCTCGGNCCAACCTCCGTAATCGAGATGTTTCCAGGAAGATTCATGATTCGGATCCTAGCGTGAGGACAATCCCCGCTTGCAGGCTCGCGTTCCTACTTGTCGAGGAACTGCTTGCGGCCGATCATCACGATGAGAAAGACCGCAACGGCAATCGTCAAGAGACCGCCGACGACCAGCAGCANGATTTCCGCAGCCGTCACGGCACCCAGAGGCGTTTCAGAATCCGGTAAACGAGTTGCCAGTGTGAGCATGCTCATCCTTTCCGGGCCATTCCGTTCAAATCAAGATCTCCGACGATCGCTTCACAGACATCCCCTTCGGCNTGCATCCTGACAGTCGTACCCTCGGCGGCAACTCGCTTCTTCAGCATGGCAAAGGCGATCGGAGCCGCCCCTGCCAGTGGACTGATCGTACTTGATGTCACGACACCCACAGGCTCGGCCAGATCACCGTCCTCGGATGCAAAGATCTGTGTCCCGGCAACGGGAAGCTGTTCACCCTGAATCTTCAAACCACGAAGTCGCTGCTTTGGTTGACCAAGGTGTTGCATCCGTGCCACGACCTCCTGACCCGGATAACACCCCTTGGTGAAGCTCACGCGTTCCTCGACAAGACTCGTTTCATGCGGAAGATTACTGGTTCCGAAATCGACATTGAAGATCGGACTACCACCCTCGATCCGAGCCGTGTTGTAGGCATACCAGCCGACCGTGCGAGCACGGACACCTCTGATCGATGCCTGCTTGCGAATGGAAGACCAGGTCTGCACGACATCATCCCGGGATACAAAGAGATCGCATCCAGGTGCCGCGACTGCATCGTTCCGAACAGCATGCACCGGAACACCGGACACATCGACCGTGTGCACCTCCAGATGGGATTCCGGCATGGTTCCAAATGCATCGATGATGGCGGCCGTCTCCGGACCGTGAATACCCAGGCGATACCACCGAGTTGTGGCATCTTCGATCACGACATCNTCCGTGAACACAAGTCCCTCCAGGAGCGACTGAACAGACTTCAACTGATGGATATCCAGATCGATCAGAATTTCCTCAGGCAGTTCAAGAAGCTGAAGATCTGCAATGACGCGACCCTTGCGATCTGTCATGAAACTCCTGCAGGCGGATCCCGACGTGAGCAACTTCAGATCCTGGGTGATCATGCAGTCGATGAACCCACGGCGATCCTGCCCCTGAATGGACAGTGTGCCCCTGTTGGGCTGATCCAGAAGACCACAACCGCGGCGCATGGCCGCATACTCCAGTTCAACCCATCCACATGTTGCCAGGATCAGGCATCGNTCCTCTGGATCGGNTTCTTCACCACCCCAGGGGAGATACTCCAGTTCAAGACGGCTTTCGGCCAGTCCGGAATCTGCACCGGGTCTCTGCGCCTCCTTGAGGGAGTCCTTCTCGACGGGCTGCCTCTTCGCCTCCGCCTCATGTTCCAGGATCAATGGAGATTCAATCATGGTTCTCAATCGTGGTTTGGTGGTATCAGCGACATGCTGCAATCAGTTTTCGAAACAACCCGGCACCGAGCGCATCGTGTTCCGTGCGTTCAGGATGCCACTGGACACCCATGTAGAACCGTCGATCCGGGTCCGAGACACCTTCAACNACTCCATCATCTGCACGGGCAATCACCTGGAGTCGACCGCCGTCCAACAGGGCCTGGTGATGATGACTGGTGACCTGACCATTCAGATCCTCACCTTCGATGGCATGAATCGAGTCGTGTTGATGCGCCTCGGCAGATTCAAGCGAGTCTGGAAGGTGCTGCTCAAATCGGGCGCCATGCTCAAGACCCATCAACTGCATGCCCAGACAGATCGCAAGAACCGGGACGTCAGGTGCCTCCTCCAGGGAAGCCAGCATCGCACGGTCGAAATCCTGTCTTTGACGCTCGACTGGAGANGCCTGCTCATGGGTCTCTTGCCCCCAATCCTCCATGATCACATCCGAGCCGCCTGAAAGGATGACGGCATCGCAGATGCGGACGAAAGACGGCGCCAGCTCGGGCCGAGGAGGAAGCACCATGGGAACGCCACCCGCCTTCTGGACGGCATCCACATAGTTGCAGGACAGAAGCACAGTGCCGTTGACGATGTCGGGGGTGATGCCAATCAATGGACGGGTCATGTGATGGGCTCCTCTGAAAAACAGCCCTGATGATGCTGCGAAGGCGGGTTCATGCCCCAGAACGTCCCTTCAATCAGGCGTGTAGTTGAGAAACACCCGCAGAAGACTACACTACTTGGCTCGTCGCCCTCTTCGGACGCTCCGGAAGGGCTGCTGAAAAACAGTATCCGTGACGAACAGGAAACACGCCATGAATGGTCGCAAATCACGCCGAGGAACCTATCTCCAGCAAGACCAAAAGGGTCGAACCTGGGTTGACTACAAGAATGTCGACGAACTTCGTCGACTCATGACGCCCAACGGGAAGATCTACTCCCGCAAGCGACTCGGCACCACCTCGAATGATCAACGCAAGGTTGCCAAGGCAATCAAGCGAGCTCGGTACATGGCCATTCTGCCATACACCGATGGCACGCTGTAGCGATTCGAATCATCTGATCTGAAGCCTGTCTGCTCAGTCACGTCCCTTGAGGACGGAGGCGATCCAACCGATTGGCTTGATGCCGAGTCGGCTCAGCCAGAGTCGCAGCCGAANCCTTCGCAGNCCCTCGTCCCCCTGCGAGATCCGCAGACCCCGCTTGATCCAAGCGGAGGCGATGCGATATCGCTTCCGCTGNAGGGCTCCAAAGGCGAGGTTGTGGATGGATGACAGGCAGTTCGGGTCCTTNCGAAGGACTTTTCTGCTGACCATCATTCCGCCTCTCTGGTCACCTGATCGATATCTGGACAACGCCAGAAGACGCAAGGCATCCTCATCGTCAGCGTTCGCCTCACAGGCCGCTTCCATGATGACGACCGCTTCNGCTGCAAGATGGGCTTGAAGCATGAGCCTGGCGAGCCCCTTCAGATACTCCGGAGCGACGGGCTGCCTGTCCAGCAGATCACAACACCGCTCATGAGCACGAAGAAGNGACACTCGTGCCTCGGAATCCAGACCAAGCTCCAATTCAACCCGTCCAAGGGCCAGATCGACCCCCGGCAAGTCCGGATCGAGCTTGCGGACCATCTTCCATTCGACGAGCGCCCGCTCATGCTCTTCGCATTGCATCAGGAGCCTTGCGAGGCCTTCACGAGTACGGACATCACCTGGCTCGAAGTCCAGGATGCGACGTCTCACTTCCACTGACTCGGTGCGTTGACCGGCTGTCTCGAGCAGTTCCGCATAGAGCGAGAGCGCTTCGAGGTTGGCCGGGTCCTCTCGGACTTCACGGCCGCACAACTGGATCGCGCGATCGAGTCGGCCCGTTGATGCATGAACTTCCGCAAGTCTGAGGCGAATGCGGGGAAGCCCCGGATCCATCTTCATCGCTTCACGAAGACACCACCCTGCTTTTCGGAACTGGCCACGGGCGATCAGACTCACTGCAATTTCAAGAAGGCACAGTGAGCTGGGACCATCGAGTGTCATTTCAGCGAGATAGAACGCCGTCTCTGCTTCATCGTGTCGACCCTGTGCAACGAGGATCTCGATCTTGCGAGCCAAGGCATCTTCGTTCTCAGGATCAATGACGAGGACCTTGTCCAGCCAATGAAGCGCCTTGTCCCGATCACCCAGCCTGGCACAGACCATGGCCGCAGATCCGGCAAGATCCACTTCTTCGGGCGCCAACGCAGCCGCTCGTTCAAACAGGTCGCGGGCCTGACGATCCCGACCACTGGATTCAAGAATGATGCCGAGATTGAAAAGCCATTCAGGCTGATCGGGATGAATGGAGAGTGCCTTGCGAAGACCGATTTCGGCTTCCGCCCAACGACCTCGCTCAAGCATCTCGAGTGCATGGCAGGCGTGATCTTCAGCATCAAACCAGTTCGTCATGGATCTTTCGTCCCGTCTCCTCGGTTTCATTGTACGCCAGGACGCCCCTCAGGGCCGAAAACCCTCCCAAACCCCGAGCGGCTCATACAATGCAGGTGATCATGTTCTTTACGAGGCCAGTCCACTCCGGGTTCGTTCTCCTGACTGCTCTGACGGTCGTGGTCCCGGTTCTCCTGTCCGGCTGCGGTCCCGACACTGTTGGATCCGACGCAACGGCCGAACAGGCACGGGAACATGCCGCACGCGAGTCACGTCGACGTCAAAGCGACCAGCACACGCTTCAGAGTTCCTCGATGGATCTCGACCCTGCGACTCGCCAAGCGGCGGCCGCCGAACTGCTCACTCAGGGATCACCTGAAGCCATGGCCATCCTGTCTGAGTCATTGACTTCCGGAAAAGCCGGCCAGGTCTCCGCTGTTCTGACTGCCATCGACGGAGAGATTCGACCCAACCCCGCCTTGTTGCAAGCGTGCCTCCAAGCCATGAGCACTGTGCCAGCTGACAATCGCGACGCGCTTGGTGCACTTCTCGTCCGGTACAGCGAAGACAATCCGGGAATCTTTGACACGATCCGTTCGAAGGCACTGGATGCCAAGGCCCCCCTTGCCGAACGGGAATCAGCCGTCGCATGCCTGGGTGAATTCCACTCGCAGCCTGCAGAGGCGGCTCGAGTGCTGGTTGATCTTCTGCAGCAACCTGAGCAGATCGCACTGGCTCGTTCTGCGGCGATCAGCCTGTCACGACTCACCGGACTTCCAAGCGATTGGGCAACGGAGCGATGGCTCGCCTGGTGGGATGTGAACCAGGACCGGCCTTCGAATCTTTGGCTCAGAGATGCCATCAATGCACAAGGGCGACGCATTGCCGATCTGGAAACACAACTGAATCAGGCACGCGAACGGGATCGCCTGGTTGTGACTCGACTGGTCGAGGTCTATCGGGATCTGTGGCCACTGCTGGAAATCGAGCAGCANCTCGATCGAATTCCAGGAATGCTCATTGATGATCGAACAGGTATTCGATCCTTCGGAGTCGATCGAGTCGCCGTACTGCTGCGAGATGGCGAGGGCACCGAACTCATCGAGGAAGCCGTGCTGGAACGTCTGGACGATCCAGACGTCCAGATTCGACGAAAAGTGGCGGCCATTCTTGGAGAACTGTCCAACCCAGGAACCATGGAACGGGTGATTGATCGACTGCAGATCGAATCGGATCCTGAAGTCCTCAATCATGCCCTTCGAATCATGCAGGTCAGGGGTGACCGAGACCAACTCGGGCTGGTGCTCCCCCTGCTCCGGCGGGATGACACCCGTGAAGTAGCCGCCGCAACGACCTGGGCCTTTCTTCGAAACTGGACTCCTTCGGAATCCGAACGGATCGAACTCTCAGAGGTCCTGGGATCAGCCAACGATACGACATCGACTCCACAGGAAACCGCTTTACGTGTTCTTGTCANTCCCGAAAGCCAACTTGAAGAAGCCGTCACGTTTCTTGACTCTTCGGATGCCGCCACACGAACGGCCGTAGCGGAGGCTCTGCTGCGTCGCCAGCGATACGAGGACATCCTGGCCAGTGGCAGTGATCCGGCGATCTACCCCGTCGCGGTCAATGCGGCCCTGGAGCTTCCCACCGATCGACCCATGGAACGGATCGAGCGTCTTCTCCTGCTGTCGGTTCCAAGTGAATCGCAACAGGCAACATGGCAGGCCGCCCTTTCCGTCGCCAGTGAATCCGTACCCGCGTCTGAAGTACCCGTGCTCGATGATCGCCTCGCCTCCCATGAGCATGCGGATGAGACGCTCAGGATCACGATTCTCGACAAGGCTCTTGAGAACGAGGCCATCACGGAAACAGACCAGATCGCACTGCTCAAACGACTGGTCCCACTTCTGATCAAGAACAACAAGGCCAAGACCGCCGTGATCCTTCTTGAAAAGCTTCATGAACAGGATCCGGATCTGTCGGCAATGCGATTTGAAGCCGCGTTGCTCAGCCGCGACTTCGATATTGCCGCGGCCATGAGCCCCGACATGATCAACTGGATCCAGGCCTACGACGAGATCAGGCAATCCCATCCCGAATCGGCCGGGGCGCTGAAGGACGAGATCACGCAGCGGTTCAATGATCAGCTGGACGAAGCGACCCGGGCACGACTTGGCATCGCGGTCGACCCGCTGATGAATGATTCGGAAACCACCGGTGATCTCACCGTCGAAGCTGAAGATGGACAACGCAGCTGATCGAATCAGGCATGCCGCGGATGTGATTCGAGACAGTCGATCCACATGCTGCTTCTCGGGCGCTGGCCTGAGCGCACCATCTGGAGTCGGGACCTTCAGGGACCCGGGAGACGGTTGGTGGAGTCGATATGACCCGATGAAACTCGCTTCGCCGGATGGTTTCGAGGAGGATCCGGATCTTGTCATGAAGTGGTACGCGGCCAGACGACGCCAGATGGCAGAAGCCTCTCCCAACGCTGCACATGAGAGTCTCGCCGCCCGACCCGACATCATCCAGATCACCCAGAACACGGACAATCTCCTCGATCGAGCCGGATGTCGGAACATCATCAGGCTGCACGGCGACATCACTTCGGATCGATGCCATGCCGATTGTGGATACTCGGAGAGGATCGACATGCACGATCCTCCGCTGAACCGACCCTGTCCCGGTTGCGGAACATCGAGCCTTCGACCGACCGTGACCTGGTTTGGTGAATCGCTGCCGATGGATGCCTGGTCTCAAGCCGAACTGGCCGCCTCCAGATGTGATGTGCTGATCGTTGTCGGTACGAGTGCGGTGGTCTATCCCGCAGCTG
Organism: Phycisphaerae bacterium; assembly: GCA_002702575.1. Classification (GTDB taxonomy): domain Bacteria; phylum Planctomycetota; class Phycisphaerae; order Phycisphaerales; family SM1A02; genus UBA1668. Next base: position 18,082 of record PAAJ01000011.1, read on the forward strand.
GACTGATCCATCTCGCNGCTGGATCCGGTGCGAAGGTGATCATCGTGAATCAGGAAACCACAGGAGCCAGCGATGTTGCAGATATCGAGTTGCTGGGATCTGCCGACGACATCCTTCCGGAGATCCTTGCTGACAAGTGAGCTGAAACATGGTGGCGATCACAGGAATCCGGTGGTAGTGTCCACCCCCCCCGCAGTGCCATCAGGCTGAATCCGACACATTGGAGAAACCGACGTGAGCAAGAAGAAGACGAGAACACGGATCGAAAAGGATTCCATGGGAACGATGGAGGTCCCTGCGGACGTCCTCTATGGCGCAACAACACAACGTGCCGTTCTGAATTTTCCAATTGCTCACCGCGACATGGGATGGGAACTGATTCATGCCTTCGTGCTCCTCAAGAGCGCCGCTGCAGCAGCCAATCACAAGCTCGGCAAACTCGATGCGAAGCGATCGAAACTGATCCAGAAGGCGTGCAACGAAATCCTGAAGGCGCTTGAGGATCCGACGGAACGTCAGGAGATGATGAGGCATTTTCCGGTCGACATGTACCAGACTGGCTCAGGCACCTCCACGAACATGAACGTGAACGAGGTGATCTCCAACATCGCATGCCGATCAGCGGGCAAGAAGATTGGCGCGCAGGATCCAGTTCATCCAAACGATCATGTCAACATGGGACAGTCGTCCAATGACACCATGCCGACGGCGATGCAGATTGCATCCGCCATCCACATCAAGGCCGGACTCGTACCGGAACTCAAGAAGCTTGAGAAATCACTGGCAAAGAAAGCTCGCCAGTTCGATTCGATCGTGAAGATCGGCCGCACCCATCTCCAGGACGCGACACCCATTCGTCTGGGTCAGGAATTTTCAGGCTACGCTGCCCAGGCAGGCTATGCCGTAGAGCGTGCGACACAGGCTCTGGCTGAACTCGCGGGCAACATGCCGATCGGAGGTACGGCCGTCGGGACCGGAATCAACACGCATCCTCGATTCTCCAAGCTCGTCTGTTCGGAGCTCTCCAAGTCAACCAGCATCCGGTTTTCACCGGCTCAGAACCACTTCGAGGCACAGTCGACACGCGATTGCGTCGTCGATGCTCATGGCCGACTCAATACGATCGCCATCAGCCTTTCGACCATCGCCAGCAACATCCGGATCATGGCCAGCGGCCCGAGATGCGGTATCGGAGAGCTTGAGCTGCCTGCCGTTCAACCCGGATCCTCGATCATGCCCGGCAAGATCAATCCGGTCATCATCGAATCGGTCATGCAGGTTTCCATGCGGGTGACCGGCAATCATGTCGCGATTTCAGTTGGTGGCATGGGTGGTACGGGCTCCATCATGGAGCTGAACCTCTCGATGCCGCTGATGGCTGTGACGCTCATGGAAAGCATCACGCTTCTGGGGAATGTCGCCGAAGTGTTCACGAGCAAATGCATCGAAGGCATCAAGCCGAATCGCAAGGCCATCAAGGAATCCGTCGAACGAAGCCTGATGCTGGGTACGGCACTGGCACCGATCATTGGATACAACGAAGCAGCCCATATCGCACATGAGTGCTATGACAACAACATGACGATCCGGGAATACTGCCTCAAGAATGACATCCTTCCGGTTGATGAACTCGACGAAGCGTTGGATATCACGTCGATGACGCATCCACATGCGTGATGTCGATGTCGTGACGGGCCAGGGCACTCGTGATCGAATCTGATTCGACGCCAGCGGGCAGCTGAAGGCGGATGATCGGACCGCTGGGAATCGGGCCGAGGCGAAGCCCCTCTTCGCCGATCATTCGAAGAACCAGCGAGAAGATGGTGGTCGGTGGCCGCACAGGCATGCCGCAAAGACACATGCGTTCCAGAATGCCCGCCGGCTCCAGGAACCACGGGTTGATGGCCACCACCTCTTCGATGTCATCCGGCATGGATGCTGCCAGACGAAGGGCGAGGGTGGCTCCGAATCCACAACCGACGATTCGAATCGGCCTGGCTTCGATGAGTCCCATCAGAACGACCAGATCATCAAGTTCGAGTTGACCGAGCGTGCACCGTCCGGGAGCCTCCCCATGTGCTCTCAACTCGGGGATCAAGACCTTGGATGATCGATCAAGCCACTCACCGACAAATGGCAGCCAATCAAGCCGGGCGTGGGCCCATTCATGAATCAGAAGTGTGACAGGTCCGTGATTGGAACCACGCATGGACCAGACCGGAAGCTCCAGTCCGTCATGGGTCTGAAATGACCACGTCTCGGTATCCCAGTCCGTATCGGCGGGATCCAACGGCGCATTTCCGGCCAGTGCCCTCGCCAACGCCTGCCGAGGCGGCTGACGGAGCGATCGCCGGGTCACGAACAACGCCAGCAGGAGCCAGGCTGCCAAGGCCGCGATTCCAAGCACGAAGAGGCCGATCACAATCTCCATGGAGGCAGTCTAAGGCAGCCCGGCATGACGCAACACCGCCTCCCGTCCGATGGATCCACGCTCATCGCTACACTGCCCGTCTCGTGAAAGCCACCCTCCAGGTTGGTCAATGTGCCGAAGTGACGGTCACCGTCACCGAGGACATGTGCCCTGCATTCGATGAGGTGGTCGTTCACCCCGTCTACTCCACGTGGTCGATGGCCCATCACATGGAACTCGCTGCCAGAAAGGTCCTCGCACCTCATCTGGAAGACGAGGAGGAAGGCATCGGTGCCCACCTCAGCATCGACCACCTCGCCCCAGCACCCATTGGCCATGTGATCCGTGTCCAAGCCGAGGCCGTGCAGGTCGACAAGGACGGCGTGATCTGCGAGGTGACTGCCTGGGACGGCGATCGACTCCTCGGAAGAGGACGCCAGGTTCAACGGGTCCTTCCAAAATCCGTACTTCAACGCATCATCCAACGTGCCTCACGGCACTCATCCCACGCGGAGACGTCCGAGCATGACTGATGAAGCCCACCTCTTGACGGAAACCCATGGCGCAGTTGCTGTCATTCGCATCAATCGCCCCAAGGTGCTCAATGCCCTCAATCTGAACCTCATGACCGATCTTGCACAGATGATGGAAGCCTACGACGCAGACGACTCCATCAATGTGATTCTGCTTGCAGGCTCCGAGCGAGCCTGGGCTGCTGGTGCGGATATTGGAGACATGGCGACTGCAACAGTGAGCGACATGGCGAGCCGTGACCAGTTTGCCCAATGGGAACGCATCAAGCGCATCAAGAAGCCGATTGTCGCCGCCGTCAGCGGATTCGCCCTTGGAGGTGGCTGCGAGCTGATGATGCATTGCGATGTCATCGTCTGCTCTGANAACGCCAGAATCGGCCAACCGGAAATCAACATCGGTGTGATGCCCGGCGCCGGTGGCACTCAACGATTGACCCATGCCGTCGGAAAGGCGCTCGCAATGGACGTCGTGCTCTCCGGTCGATTTCTGACAGGCAGAGAAGCCCTGGCACATGGTCTCGTCAGCAGAGTCGTTCCCTCCGAACACTGGTTCAGCGAGGCGTTGAAGGTGGCCCAGCAGATGGCGACGAAGCCTGCTGTCGCGCTCAGGTCTGCAAAGGAAGCCGTTCTCAAGGCCAATGAGCTCCCACTGAGCCAGGGCCTCGAATACGAACGAAAACTCTTCTACATGCTCTTCGATACTGAAGATCAGAAGGAAGGCATGTCCGCATTTGTCGAGAAACGAAAGCCGTCCTACAAAGGACGCTGATGGAGCACACAAACCGATGACCAGTACAGCAACAGACCATCAGACGATCGCCATCACCACCCTTGATCACGTGATGACGATCACGATCAACCGACCTGACGTCCTGAACGCGTTCAACGATGTCTTCAGTGGAGAGATGATCTCTGCCCTGAAAGCCGCCAGCAAGGACCCCTCCGTACGGGTCATCGTGATCACGGGTGCAGGCCGTGCGTTCAGCAGTGGCCAGGATCTCGATGAACTCAAGGAGAAGTACGTACCCGGCCACGTACCGGAACTGGGTGATGATCTTCGCAGACGATACGACCCGATGATCAAGATCATCCGCTCGATGGACAAACCGGTCATCGCTGCGGTGAATGGTGTCGCCGCCGGTGCAGGCTGCAGCCTGGCGCTGGCCTGCGACCTTCGAATCGCCTCGGAACACGCAGCATTCATCGAGGTGTTCGTCAACGTCGGGTTGGTTCCGGATTCCGCCAGCACGTGGACGCTCCCAAGACTCGTCGGTCTGGGCCGCGCCATGGAACTGTGCCTGACTGGACGGAAAGTCAAGGCTGAAGAAGCCCTCCGGATCGGACTCGTCAATGAAATGGTCTCTGCAGATGAACTCGAGTCGCGAACAGCTGCGCTTGCCGCTCAACTCGCCTCACTTCCCGGACGAGCGCTGGCCTTGACGAAACGTCTGCTCAACGAGTCCATGGAACGCTCTTTGAATGAACAACTCGAAGCCGAAGCCTACGCACAGGACACGGCAGGAAAAACGAAGGATCATTTCGAGGGCGTGACGGCTTTTCTTGAAAAGAGAGCTCCGAATTTCATCGGTGAATAGAACATGACCACTGAACATACGCTTGGAGTCCTGGGTGCCGGTGCCATGGGTGCTGGAATTGCACAGGTCGCCGCCACGCATGGCTGGCAGGTCAAGCTGCTGGATCGGAACACGGACATCGTCGACAAGGCCATTGGTGGAATCGGCAGTCGATTGCAACGCTCCGTCGACAAGGGTCGACTGGATGCACAGGACGCCGAGCACGCCATGGCCCGACTACACGCCACGGGCAACGCCGACGATCTCTCGGATTGCGAGATTCTTCTTGAGGCCATCGTCGAGGATCTGGATGCCAAGGTCGATGCGATGCAACCTCTCCTCGATCGTCTGCCTCAGGATTCGATCATCGCGACCAACACGTCTTCGCTTCCGGTCACGGAACTCGGTCAGCGACTCGGGGTACCGGCGCGGATCTGTGGCATGCATTTCTTCAACCCAGCGCCCATCATGAAGCTGGTGGAGATCATCAAGGGTCGGGACACCGATCAATCGATTGCCGATCGCACCGCGGAGATCGCAGCCAGCTGGGGCAAGCAGGTGGCCCGTGCAGCGGATACGCCCGGGTTCATTGTCAATCGGGTTGCACGGCCCTACTACCTCGAAGCCTTTCGATGTCTCGAAGATGGNCTGGCCGATCCGAAGATGATCGACAACACGATGAAGGAACTGGGTGGATTCAGAATGGGCCCATTCGAGCTGACGGACTTCATCGGGCATGATGTGAACTGTGCCACGACTAGAACCGTCTGGGAAAGCTGGAACAGACCCAGCAGACTGATGCCGAGCCTCATTCAGGAACAGTTGGTTGCCGAAGGCAATCTTGGACGCAAGACCGGCGCAGGAGTCTATGACTGGTCAGGCGAAAGTCCGGTCCCCATCGTTCGATCCGGACATGACGCGAACACGGTCAGCCAGGCGGACATGTCGGCCATCTCGGCATTCACCGAACTGGCTACGGATGCAACAGCAGAACCCATCCAACAGGTCATCTTCACCCGGATACTCTGTGGTCTTTTGAATGAAGCCATGTGGGCTCACGCAGACGGCGTTGGAGAAGAAGCGGATATCGATATCGCGATGCGGTTTGGTGTGAACTATCCACGAGGTCCCTTCGAGTGGATTTTGAATATCGGCAAACCGGTTGTGACGACGGCCATGGAATCACTCGAGCAAATGACCGGAACAGGCCGTTTCTGCCCACCCAGCTGAATACCAGCGGTGTTTTCACACGGCTGGGCCACAATTCCACTGGTATCCTTGGCTCGTGGAACGACGGGATGAATACAACCTGCCGGAGACGAATACGCCGACCATTCGACTGGGCAACAGCGAAGAGGAAAGCATCGATCTCCCCCCTCACCTGAGACTCGAACCCGGTGATCAGGTTGGCCATTACCACATCCTTTCACTGGTCGCAGAGGGAGGATTTGGAATCGTCTATCTGGCGGAGCAGCAGACTCCCGTCCGCAGAAAAGTGGCGCTCAAGATCATCAAGCCGGGCATGGATACCGTCGGTGTCATCACCCGCTTCGAGGCAGAGCGACAGGCACTCGCGATTCTCGATCATCCTGGAATCGCAACGGTCTATGACGCTGGCGCGACTGACGATGGACGACCCTTCTTCGTCATGGAATACGTCGAAGGCGTCCCCATCACGAAATTCTGCGATGAACATCGACTGGATACGACTCAGCGTCTCAGGCTGATGATCGAGATCTGTGCCGCGGTTCAGCATGCCCATACGAAGGGCATCATCCATCGGGACCTGAAGCCTTCGAACATTCTCGTTTCGATGGATGTCGACGGGAATCCCCGACCCAAGGTCATCGACTTCGGAGTGGCCAAGGCCACGAGCATGGAGTTGACTGAACGGTCATTCTGTACGGAGACTGGACAGCTCATCGGAACACCTGAATACATGAGTCCGGAGCAGGCGGATCTGGGCGCGGTCGATGTCGACACACGCAGTGACGTGTATTCGTTGGGCATGATCATCTATGAACTGGTGACCGGTGCGCTCCCCTTCGAATCAATCCAGATGAGAAAAGCGGGCTTCAGTGAACTCTGCAGGATCATCCAGGAAGAAACACCACCCAAGCCCAGCACCCGGCTTCTTTCCCTCGGGGGAGAAGCGTCCAAGGTGGCTACTCGTCGCATGACAAGGCCTGCGGACCTGATCAGCATGCTCCGACGTGAGCTCGACTGGATTCCGCTCAAGGCGTTGAGGAAAGATCGGGAGGAACGCTANGAATCCGCCGTCGCACTGGCAGAGGATCTTCGACGCTACATCAATGGCGATGTTCTGATCGCAGGGCCTGAAACCTCTGCCTATCGAATTCGAAAGTTCCTGAGAAGAAATCGTGGTGGTGTCCTTGCTGCGGCGTTCGTCTTCATCACATTGCTTGCAGGCTTGAACGTATCTCTTGTTCTGCTGGCAGAAACAAGAAGCGCCCAGCGTGATCTGACCGAACAGCAGGCTCAACGGGAACAGGTCAATCAGGAACTTCAGGAAGCCCAGATCACCTACATGGAAGCGCTGCGACGAGCCGAAGTCGCCGAATCAGAATCAAGAGCACGAGCCGAGAAGATGGAGCGTGATCTCCTCTATCTGCAACAGGCGACCTATACCTCCAACCTGCACAATGCCAGAGATGCCATGGATGCAGGCGAAGGCCTTGATGCGAGATACCGCCTGCGAATGGCCGCTGAGGGCAATGCCAATGGTCGCCCCTTCGAATGGCAATATCTCTGGGCACAGGCCGAGGGCAGTCTGGCGAATCTCATCACACCGGATGATCGTCTGGTTCGTGCCGTCGTCAGTCCCGAATCGGATCTCGTCTTCACCATGTCGCCTGTCGCGTTCTCCACCTGGAATTCCGCAGCGAACCATGACAACTTCCAACCCGATCCGATGGTCAGATTGTCGACACCGAATCAGGATCCCGAGGCCGTACTGTTTTCCCCGGATGGCAAGACCGCCCTTCTGGGAGATCCCGCTGGCGAACGGCCCCTGGTGGACACACGACAGGCTCGCGTGATCACGACTCTGCCGATCGTTCCCTCGGGTTCACCTGAATGGGTCTTCAGCGGTGATGGCAGGCGACTGGCGTATGGCATTCCGGATTCCAGATTGAGAATCATTGACAGCAGCACCGCCCGTACGATTGCGGAAGTCGAGCTTCCGGATGGTTCGAACAAGACCACGCTCGACATGACCGGGCTCCGTCTTGCCGCCATCGATCGCGAGCAGGTCCATCTTCTCAATGTCGATGGGTCCAAATCACAGATCGAACCCTTGAATCATCCACTGGCCGTCACAGCAGCGGAATTCGACTCAAGTGGAATTCGTCTTGCCACGGCAACGATTGGTGGTGATGTCTATATCTGGGATCTGCTCACAGGGCGACAGATCCAGAAGATCAGAAGTGGTGTCAATGCCATTCACTCCATGACATTCAGTCCGGATGGCAATGCGCTCTTGGTGATGAACAAGACCAATTCCAACACCATTCTCGATCTTCAGGAAGGTGACGTGCTCGCCGCATTGGACGGCGCCTGGTCAATGACCGATGACTGGTCCATCCTGGCCACATCCAACGATGCCAGAGAACTGAACATCACCTTTCTTGACGAGAACAGTGCTGACAAGGTTCTCGAGGTGGACTCCCCCACAGCAACGGCGTTCTCCAGTGATGGGTCCAAGCTGGCCACAGCAGATTCGACGGGCAACCTGACGATCTGGGATCTTGCCGAAGCCAACCCCGCCAGCTACAGCATCGGTCATCACAACTCGGCGATCACGAATGTTGCGTTCGCTGATGATGACACTCGAATACTGGCCGTTTCAAGGGATGGGCCAAGACTGTGGTCGGCCAGCGATCTTCCTCGAATCGAACAGGTCGATCTCGAGGACAACGTCGCGACCTCGATTGCATTCACACCCGGAATGCCGTGGCTTGTCAACGGCACACGGGATGGTGACATCCAGATACTGGATCTCGACAGTGGCCTGGTGCTGGCTGAACTGCAGGGTCATGACGGTGAAATCATCTCGCTGACACATCTTTCAGACGGGAGTCGTCTTGTTTCGACATCGAGAGACAACACGATTCGACTTTGGAATCTTCATGATGGCAATGTTCTCTTCTCGGAAGAGCATGCCTGGTGGAACAACACACCCATTCTTCTCGATTCCACGACTGGACTGCTGGTGTTGCCCGACAACAAGAACAACATCAGGCTGATTGACGCCATGACGGGACGGACGCGAGCCACCCTTCAGGGCCACAATGAAGCCGTGAGCTCGATCGCCATGAATACCACGGGGACGAGACTCGCCACGGCTGACGGCACCGGTGATATCCGCTTGTGGAACGTCATCGACGAGAAGCTGGTTGGAACACTGACTGGCCATGACCAACCGATCAGTGAACTGATCTTCAGCCAGGATGGCGCCCGACTCATCTCTTCGTCAAATGATGGCACCGTCCGTTTCTGGGACAGTCAGAGCGGTCGTGAAGATGACCGCAATCTGATCATCAATCAGTCGCCGGTTCTTGCCATGGCGATTTCTCCGGACGAGACCAGGATCGCAACCGGACTCCAGGATGGTTCCATTCGAATCAGAGCCATGACGACTGGAGATCAACTCGTCTCCCTGCCGACGGGATTGTCCGCCATCAGATCCCTGCACTGGTCGCCGGAGGGAGATGTCCTCGTCGCAACGGGCGAAGATGATTCCCTGAGAACATGGGCAACAATGACCTGGAAACAGGGCGCCAACCTCGCCGGCAATGTGGCGGATCTGGACACCTGGGACATCGATCCATCCGTTGATCGCATCGCATCGGTCGATGGCAGAAACATTCTGCTTCACGACACTCGAACGGGTGATTTCATCTTCACATTGCGTGACCACGATGTCGAAGTCACCCAGCTTGCCTTCTCTCCGGACGGCAATCGACTGATTTCAATCGACGGCAATGGACGCCTCAAGATCTGGAACACCCTGACACGGTCCCAGGCGGCAGCAAGACGGCAGCAGCAGGCAATGGCGCTCGAATCCGTCTCGCCGATGATCAGGGACTGGATGACGAATCGCGGCAATGGATCGAATCAGCCCGCCGGAGAACTGGTCTCACAGGAGGATCGGATCCGATCCCGTGAAGAATCACGCGCCATCAGATCACTGTTGCTCCAACAGTTGAACGGAACGGACCGTCAATCTGCGAATTGAGATCGCGGAATCAGTCCTCGACCTTGGCGGTCTGCCCCGAGGGCTTGAGCTTGGCAAGGTAGGCCCGCGGACTGCTGTTGAACTTCTTTTCACAGCCTGTGCAGCAGAGTCGGACAAGCTGACCACCGATCACGAGATTGACGGTCTTGTCTTCCAATGGTTCACCACTGACAACGCAGGNATCCAGCTTGTAGCCCGGCATCTGCTTGGCCGTATAACCGGCATCCAGCTTCGTCATGGCTTTCATCAGCAAGGCGGGATCACGTTGAACATAGGCGGCACAGCCTCCACAGCAGAAACGCATGAGCTGATTGCCGTAGACCATGTTGGTCGGCGTACTCTTCACATCGATGGGTCGCCCACTGGCCAGGCAGTTCTTCAACGGATACGCCGGGAGCTGCTGCTTGATGATTGCATCATTGATCTTGGTGTTGTACTTCGGGAGATCCGCCTGGAACTTCTGGATGCAGGAGGGGCAGCAGAACGAGATTTCCCGATCATCGATGACCTGCGTCACGACCTTGTCACCCGTCAAGGGCTTGTCTGTGACAGGACAGGTAGGCAGGATGTACGCACGGCTCAGGATCAACTCTTCCTTGAATGACGCCGCTTCCCCCTTGGACTTCTGGTCTTCAGCAGCCTTGCGTTCTTCCGCCATCTTCCGGGCCAGCTCGTCGAGCTTGACATGCTGATCGGAATGACTCAGCTTCTGGAAGCGTGCCAGACAACCTTTGCAGCAGAACCCGATGGGCTGGCCATGCATCTGCATGGTGATGCCCGGCTTCACGTCATTGCCGGTCATCGGACACTTGCTGTTGACTGAAGCCATGGCCAGGGCCGTGCACAGGCCAATGACGAGCAGGCATACGGAAGCAGTACGGACGAACATGATGGGAACTCCCTTATCTGGTGATCGCACATGGTAGCACCAGACGATTCAAGGATTGTCTGAAATCCACTCCTGCAACGATCGCATCAGTCGATCGTCTTCCGGAAGGTGGCCTTGGCCACGTTGCAGCGTGCTCTCTGCCAGTACGCGGGCCTTCTCAGATGCTCCAGATCGCGAAAGCAGGATCACACGAGCAAAATTCAGGTTCAGTTCAACCTTTGGATCCTCCAATTCAAGGGCCCTCACCCTGGAAGTGAGATCCTCGATGATCGGATCAACGACCTCGTCATGCTCACCCTCGGTTTCCCAGACGATGAAGCAGGCTGACTTGGCACAACTCAGAAGCCATTTGTCTTCGGGACCGTGATTCTTCCTGACACGATCATGCAGCATGCGAAGCCATTCGAGGAACGGGTTGATTTGAGAGGTCTTGCCAGCATGTCTCATCGCATACAGCAGGATATTCACAGCGGTCTCGTCATCCGGCCCATTGACTGCCAACTGTTCCTCGAGAATGCCATTCAGCAATCTCACACCTTCTTCGATGTCCTCGTCTTCCTCCAGCATGAGAAAACCAACAGCCTGCGTCAGCCGCTGATTGATTACGCGGGAATCCAGGCTGTCGAACATCGAGGACAGATCCTGGATGGATTGCCTGACCGTTGCTCGATCTTCGTCCAGTCGACCCCCCATGCACAATGCCGCCGCATACACCGCTCGAGCCTGAACCGTGGAAGGATGACTTGGACCAAGCTGTCGATCCAGTGCCTGCGTCACACCCTTTGCAATCCGGATGGACTCCTCGTAGTTTTCCTCTGACAGATAGATGTTCGCCAAAGCTCCGGCTGTCGTCTGAGCCGTGGGCGTCTCCAGGCCGGTCGTCCGCTCGAACCCCTCAAGGGCTTCCTCGAGATTGATCTTGGCGTCGTCGATGTTCCCGAGCATGAGCAGGATCTGACCGATGTACGTCTGGGCCTCCAGGGTCTTGGGATGATTCTCACCAAGCACCAGCTTCGCATCCTTCACGGCACCCGACAGCGTCTCCTGAGCTGCAACGATGTCCTGAGCCAGATACTCGACAATACCACTGCTGAGGATAGCCTCGAGGGTTACGGGATGACGTGCACCCAGCCTGCGTTCGCACGTGTTCTTCAACACCTCGTAATCAGCCTTGCACTGTTCCATCAACTCGGCCTTGGTTTCCGAGGAGCTGGACATCACGGCATGCATCACCTGCATGCCCAATTCATAGCCCCGGATCGTCAAGGCCTCTTCACTGTCGGGCCCGAGGAGGCGTGCATACCCTTCGGACAGCTCGTCGATGAGAATCTGAGCATCCTCGTACTGGGCCATCTTGAAGCAATAGGCCATGCGCGTTTGGACCGCATGCAAGGTCACCAGTGAATCTTCATCAAGACGTGTGCGACATTCGGAGAGCAGCGATTCGGACAAGTTGTCTACATTGTCCAGACGCTCCGACAGGATCAGAAGATCGACCAGAAGCAGTCTTGTTTCGAGAATCTTCTCGATGTCATCCAATTCATGCGCTTCCATCAACGTGATGGCATCCCTGAGATTCCGTTCAGCTTCGGGAATTCTGCCCTGATTGAAGTAGAGCGATCCAAGCATGTTCCTGATCTGCGCCTTCACGAGCGGCAGATCAGCAAACTGTTCATCAACGTCCGCACTGGTGCGGTCAAGAATCTGATTCATGGTGAGCAGCTCACCCTGAGCGACCTTTGGACTGGCCATCGAAACGAGATGTTTGAGGAAGCCCGCCACTTTCTCTGATCGCAGGGCCTCCAGTTCGGCCGCCTTGCGCGACGCCTCGGCCTCGACCAGGGCAGCCGCGGTCTGGGACTTGGCATGAAGTGCCCGGCTCCGTTCAAGCAGGCTCCAGATCGTGGCGGCGATCATGACGATCAGGATGGAAACCACCGTCGTCACGATGGCCTTGTTTCGACGCGTCAGCAGTCGCAGCTGATAGGCGATGCTCGGCGGTCTTGCCTCGATGGCATCTCCACGCAGATACCGTTCGATATCCTGCTTCAGCTCCAGCGCGGACTGGTATCGACGATCGCGATCTTTCTCGATCGCCTTGGCAACGATGGTCTCGAGGTCTCCACGAAGTCCACGATCAAGCGTGCTCAGACGCTTGGCGCTCTTTTCNCGAATGATGCTCGCCGCTTCAAAGACCGGAACCGTCTTGAGTTCGTAGGGCAACTCCCCACTGAGCAGCTCGAAGAGGATGACACCGAGCGCATAGACATCACTGCGTGTATCCAGAATGTCCGGATCAGCTTCACATTGTTCCGGCGACATGTACTGGATGGTGCCGATCAACTGACCGACATCCGTCTGAAGCGTCGTGACGGCCATGTCGGAATCGGTGGCGCGAGCCACACCGAAGTCGATGATTCTCGGATTACCGTCACGATCCACCAGGATGTTGCCTGGCTTCAGATCTCGATGAATCACCCCTTTCGTGTGACCATGATGAACGGCATCACAGACCAGGATGAACAACTCCAGAATCTGGCGGCGATCCAATGGACGTTCAAGGGCATATTCCTGAATCGTCTTGGCACCGGCGATGTACTCCATCGCAAAGTAGGGAACACCACCTGTGCCGTCGTCATAGGTTCCCGCCTCGAACACCTGGGCGATACCGGTGTGAGAGAGACGGCCGAGAATCTGGGATTCGTACTCGAATCGCCGTGAGGCCTTGCGAGAAGACAATCCGTTCCGCATCACCTTGACGGCGACCTTGCGACGCGGCTTGTCCTGCATCGCCTCATACACGGCACCCATGCCACCGGTGCCCAGCAGTCGACGAACCCGATATCGACCGATCTGCTGAGGCAATGCGACGGAGACCTGTTCTTCGGCATCGATCACAGTCTGATCGGCGAGGTCGTTGGCAAGAAGCCGGCGGACTTCCATCAACAGCGACTGATCATCTCCGCAGGCTTCAAGGACATATCGTGACTGTTCAGTTCCATCCAGTTGGATGGCCTGCTGGTAGATCGACTGAATCTGTTCCGCTCTCGAGAGCACCCCGTCATCTCCATACCTGTCACGACACCCTGCAGCCTAACAGCCACACGGTCATCTTCGCCTCAATCGAGGTCATCTCGTAGAATCCAGCCATCATGGCAAGACGCGCTGCAATCATTTCCGCTGTTCGAACCCCCTTTGGGCGCTATGGAGGTGGACTGTCCTCCATTCGCCCCGATGATCTGGCTGCTCTGGCGATCCGTGAAGCGGTCGGCCGGGCGGGCATTGATCCGGCCATCATCGATGAGGTCTACATGGGTGCCGCCAACCAGGCGGGCGAGGACAACCGGAATGTGGCTCGAATGGCCGCCTTGCTGGCAGGCCTCCCCACCTCCGTTCCGGGCGCGACCGTCAACAGGCTGTGCGCTTCGGGCCTGGAGGCCATCAACATTGCTGCACGCATGATCGAAGCAGACCATGGTGACGTGATGGTCGCCGGTGGCGTCGAAAGCATGAGCCGTGCACCCTTCGTCATGGCCAAGAGCACGGCAGCATTTGCTCGGACACCCGAGATGCATGACACCACGATCGGATGGCGATTCACCAATCCGGCACTGTCCGCACTTCATCATCCCTATGGAATGGGAGAGACCGCCGAGAACGTTGCGCGACAGTTCAACATCAACCGGGAAGAACAGGATCGCTTTGCAGTCCTCAGCCAGCAGAGATGGGCACTGGCCCATGAAATGGGTCAGTTCAAAGAGGAACTGATGTCGGTCGAGGTTCCCCAGCGGCGAGGCGATCCGCTCTTGGTGACCACCGATGAACATCCACGTCCGGACACCACGATCGAGAAGCTCGCAAAACTGAGACCGGCATTTGCAAAGGATGAGGCTGCCACCGTCACCGCAGGCAACAGTTCCGGTGTCAATGATGGCGCGTCCGCTCTGGTCCTCATGGAACTCGATCGAGCTCGCAGCGAGGGCTTGACACCGCTGGCGATTGTCGGGCCATCGGCCTCCGCAGGAGTCGAACCTGCCACGATGGGGCTTGGACCGGTCCCAGCCACACGAAAAGCGCTGGACCGAGCCGGCCTCAAGACCAGTGATATCGACCTTTTCGAGCTCAATGAGGCCTTTGCCGCCCAATCCATCGCCTGTGTGCGCGAACTGGATCTCGATCTGGAACGTGTCAATGTCAATGGCGGCGCAATCGCCATCGGCCACCCGCTCGGTGCCTCCGGCGCCCGCCTGGCAACTACGCTGATTCATGAAATGAATCGTCGAAATGTGGCCAGGGGCGTAGCTACACTATGTGTGGGTGTCGGGCAGGGGCTGGCAACGGTATTGGAACACCCAGAGGTCTGATCGATCTGGAAGGAACGACATGAGTGGTGCTGCAAATCCTGTCAAGCCCCTTGAACAGACGGGGCATGAAGACCCAGAGAAACTCGCCGAGTTCGAACAGCACATCGCCGATGGCGGGCTGATCGAACCGGGCGACTGGATGCCCGACGCCTATCGAATGGGCATGCTCGGCATGGCTGAACATCATGCCAACAGCGAGATCATCGGCGCCCTCCCTGAAGGAGAGTGGATCACCCGGGCCCCCAGCATGCGACGCAAGCTGGCCCTGACCGCCAAGGTTCAGGATGAAGTCGGCCACGGGCAGATGC
Organism: Phycisphaerae bacterium; assembly: GCA_002702575.1. Classification (GTDB taxonomy): domain Bacteria; phylum Planctomycetota; class Phycisphaerae; order Phycisphaerales; family SM1A02; genus UBA1668. Next base: position 33,417 of record PAAJ01000011.1, read on the forward strand.
TCTACCGCGTCTCACAGGAACTCGGCAAGAGTCGTGACGACATGCTTCGAGATCTCGTCATGGGAAAGACGAAGTACCACAACTGCTTCAACTACCCGGCTCCGACCTGGGCGGACATCGCCATGATCCAGTGGCTGATCGACGGGGCCGCCATCATGAACCAGAAGACTCTGGCTGACGGCGCCTACGGACCCTATGTCCGCACGATGAACCGCATCAACATGGAAGAGGCTTTTCACTTCAAGAGTGGTGAGGACATGGTCCTGACACTCATGAGTGGCACCAAGGCCCAGAAGGAGATGACCCAGGGCGCCTTCGACCGGTGGTGGCCGATCTCACTCATGTTCTTCGGTCCCGCCGACAAGCCGGACGCCGAACAGAGACCCGCCATGAAGTGGCGAATGAAAGTCGAGCGAAACGATTCTCTCCGACAGCGTTTCGTCAACCGCTTCGCACCAGCTGCCCTGGACCTTGGTCTCGTCATCAACATCGTCACCAAGGATGAACAGGGACTCGTGACATCAGCCANACCCGACGAAGGCCTTGTCCAGAACGAGGACACAGGAAACTGGTCCTTCACCGAGCCCGACTGGGACGAGTTCTGGCGTGTCATCCGTGGGAATGGTCCGTGCAATGCACATCGTCTGTCACTGAGACGATTCTCCTACGAACAGGGTGCCTGGGTGCGGCGTGCCATCGGCACCGGTACCACCTCGCTGCCTCCAGCCGCCTAGTGACCCATGTCCAAGATCCGGGAACGCCAATTCGATCATCAAGGTGACCTCACGGCACCGACACCGGACACTCAGCACTGGGTGGTCTACACGCAGAAGAAGGCTGACAGTCCCTTCAAGTGGGCCGGCTCGCTGAATGCACCGGATCTTGAACTCGCCATGCAGTTTGCCGGTGAGCACTATGGTCTCGATGAGGCCTGTGTCGCGTTGATCGCTCATCATGCCGACTATCTGACCGATGGTCCCTGCGGAAAGACGCCACTCCTTCCAAGCGATGCGAGTGGATCCGATGGTTCGAGCTGGACGGTCTTCACACTCCCACGTCGTGGAGGCAATCTGCAGCAAGCTGGAACGGTCAATGCACCTGATGCGGAAACAGCGATCGACCGTGCAACTGCCGAGTTCGCCAACGGAAAGATCCACCAGATCCGTGTCGTACCTTCCGACAAGATCTACATGATGTCCTCGAAGTCAGAACTGGTCTGGCGTCTTCATGACATGGACTACAAGTTCGCCAAGGGGTACAGCAAGGGGGTCCGATCGAAGTGGACCCGGATCCGGGACTCCAAGGAGTACGAGGAGTACCGCAAGGAGGACATCCACAAGCACTTCTGAGCTTTGAAGTGGATTTCCATGATGGAAGAGATGCTGACCAATCCGCTGGCGACGCTGATCCTTGCTCATGCCGATGACAAGCTTCTGCTTGGCCATGTCCAGAGCGACTGGACTGGACTCGGACCGATCCTCGAAGAGGACATCGCCGCATCCGCNATGGCTCAGGACGATCTCAGCCACGCGCTCATGCTCTATCAGTATCTGGGCGAACGGTATGGACTGGACCCCGATGTGATCGCCTTTGAACGCGAGCCATCCGACTACCTGTGCTGTGACCTCGTCACCCACCCCGACGATTTCGACTGGGCCGATGCACTGGTCAAGCGATGGTTGATCGCCGTCTTCACATCACTGGGCATCGATCGACTGTCCACTGTTGACGACAAGGATCTGGCAGCGAGATGCAATCGCATCAAGCCGGAACAGGCGCTCCAGATCAAGCATCTCGACGCCTGGATCCAGCGACTTGGCCGTGGCAACGAAGAATCAAATGCACGGCTGCAGTCCGCCCTGAATCGGACTTCGGAACTGGCAGGCATGCTCTTCGAGGTTCCGGGCCACCGAGTGGCCGAGCAGCCCGACGTTGCCTGTGGTCGGGACGAGATGTTCAACCAGTGGCTGGATTCCATTCAACAGACCCTGGCTTCCGCTGGGCTCACGGCACAGTTCACCTTGCCCGAGCGAGGCGTGACCGGTGGTCGTCGAGGCCAACATGCCTCCCATTTCCACGAACAGCTCGACGAAATGACGGAGGTCCGGCGACTCTCGCCNGGAGCAACGTGGTAAGCAAACAGGACATACTCGATGTTCTGTATGACATTCCCGACCCCGAACTTCCGGTCAGTATCGTCGACCTCGGCCTCGTGAAGACGGTTGAGGTCGTGGCATGCCGCACCCAGATCGAGCTGCTCCCGACCTGGACCGGATGTCCCGCACTGGATGTCATCGAACGGGATGTGGTGAGACGAATTCAGGAACTCGATGGAGTCGATGAATGCGTTGTCAAATGGTCATTCGATCCACCCTGGTCTCCGGATCGCATTTCCGATGCAGGACGATCCAGGCTCGAAGCGCATGGAATCACCACGACGAGCTGCCACACCAATGTTTCGAATCTGGTTCAACTGGGAACATCCATCATCCCATGCCCCTATTGCGAATCCCGTAACACCCGTCTCGACAGCACATTCGGCCCGACCCGATGTCGTTCGATCTACTTCTGCGAAGACTGCAGAAATCAATTTGAACACATGAAACCAACAGCAGACGACCAGTAGAGCCCCGATGTCCGGGCGGTCGTCTGAGGATGGATCTCCCCGATACACTGGAGGCCTGCCGGACAATCCGGCTTTCAGAGAGGGGATCCACCATGAGCGAGTTCTGGGTAGCACGAAACGGTGAACGCTATGGCCCGTACACCCAAGAGCAGCTGGTCGAGTACTACCAGTCCGGACAGGTCCTGCCATCCGATCAGGTCTGCAGACCTGGAAGCCAGGAGTGGGTCATCGCCTCCTCCATGTCCGAACTCTCGGGTGTCCAGGATGCCGCCTCCTCTTCACCGCCCCCACTTCACAACGAGACGATCAAGGATGTGCCAGCCGTCAACCTGGTTGGGCCGATCCTGGTCACGCTCTTCTGCTGTCTTCCATTCGGAATCGTTTCGATCGTCTTTGCTTCCCAGGTTCCGACGAAGGTCGCCCAGAACGATCTTGCAGGAGCACAGACTGCCGCGGCTTCTGCAAGGAACTGGATGATGTGGGGATTCATCATCGGACTGGTCTTCAATCTGCTCGGCTTCGGTGTGTACATCTTTGCCGGACTCGCCGCAGTCGCAGGAAACGGTCCTTGACCACATGCCTCTGACGTCAGCATCCCCCCGCCGAAGACTGCTGGCGATCGGCTATGTCGCGGGCATCATCACGATCTTCATCGTGCTTGGCATCCGCCATCCTGACACGGTGGCCTACGCCCCGATCTGTCCGTTGAACGCCTCGACNGGACTGTATTGCCCGGGCTGCGGAACCGGCCGGGCCATCCACCACGTGACGAATGGTCGCCTGGAAGCCGCATGGAATCTGAATCCCATGCTCCTGATCATCGGGATTCCACTGATCCTGTTCCTGATCCTGTCCGAAACCAGACTGGCCATATCAGGCGTCATCAGACCCGCGGGACGATGGATGATCCGAGTGACCCTGGCTGCCGCCATTCTGCTGCTGGCATGGGGGATCGTGAGGAACCTCCCAATCAAGAGCCCAATCCCCCTGGTACCCACGGAAGACGCCAGATCGGCTGCTGAGAAGGATGTCGCCAGCGGAAAGCCCCTCGCCATGCCCCTGCTACAATCTTTCGCCTATGAGCATGACGGCCGGCCCGCGTGATCTCGCGGCTGAAAACCAGTCTGGAATGAAGACCAACTCGCAGGATTGCATGGATACGAACCCAATCGATCTCGGCAGCATCGAGGTTCTCCAGGTCCTCGACGAGCAGGGCACGCTCAATCCATCCCGTGATCCCGGTCTCAGTGATGAATCGCTCCTGGCCGTCCATCGCGCCATGGTCCTCTCACGCGCTTTCGATTCACGAATGCTGACCATGCAACGACAAGGCGAAATGGGAACGTTCGCGCCCAATCTTGGCCAGGAAGCCTGCATGATCGGCCAGGTCTGGGAGCTGACCCGGCAGGACTGGTTCAGTCCCAGCTACCGATCGTTCGGTGCCCAGATCCACCGCGGCTGGCCAATGGAACGACTCTTCCTGCTCTGGGCGGGATACCACGAGGGCTTCCCACCTCCTGAAGATGTCAACGACATGCCCTTCTCGATCGTGATCGGCTCCCATGTTCTTCCTGCAGTCGGCATCGCCATGGGGATGCGCAGACGACAGAACCGGGATTGCATGGTCGTGAATTTCGGAGATGGCGCCATGTCGCAGGGTGCTGTCAGCGAAGCCTTGAATTTCGCGATGGTCGACAAGGCACCGGTTGTCTTCGTCTGTGAGAACAACGGATGGGCCATCTCGACACCCACTCATCTGCAATACGCAACCAACCATCTGGCCGGACGCGGCATCGGCTTCGGTGTCCCATCGCTCCGAGTGGATGGCAACGACATTCTGGCGATGATCTCAGCGATGCGGGAAGCCATCGAGCGGGCACGCCGCGGCGATGGACCAACCTTCATCGAAGCCGTGACCTATCGTCTGAGCCTGCATACGACCGCTGACGATCCCAAGGTCTACCGGGATGACGCCGAGATCGAACCATGGCAGGAGCGTTGTCCCATCGTCCGCCTTGAACGCCTGTTGAACACTCGCGGGCTTCTGGATTCGGATGGCGCGGAAGCCGTCAGAGCGGAATGCGACGCAGAGGTCCTCGAAGCTCGGGAACAGTTCAGGAAGATCGCCAAGGCCAGGCCACGGGAGGTCTTCGATCACCTGTACAAGACGACGCCGCCGGAACTCGAGGATCAGCGTGACGAGTACCTTCGCAGACTTGATCGAAAGGGCGTGGACTGATGCCCCAGAGAACAATGGTCGAAGCTCTGAACCTTGCACTTGATCAAGCCATGGCAGCTGATGACAGCGTTTTGATCATGGGCCAGGATGTCGGCGTCAATGGCGGCGTGTTCAGGGTCACCAAGGGTCTCCACGAAACCTATGGTCGTGACCGGGTCATGGATACCCCGCTGGCAGAATGCGGAATCATCGGAACAGCAGTCGGGATGTCCGTCTATGGATTGAAGCCAGTCGTCGAGATCCAGTTCTCCGGATTCACGATGCAGGCCTTCGATCAGATCGAGCAGAACATGGCTCGTCTCCACAATCGAACAATGGGCCGTTTTCCGATGCGCATGGTGCTTCGAACACCATTCGGCGGAGGCATTCGTGCCGTGGAACATCACAGTGAGTCCAGAGAGACCTACTGGGCACACACCCCTGGACTGAAGGTCGTGATCCCGTCCGGACCGAGAAACGCACGAGCGCTTCTTGCAGCCGCAATCGATGATCCGGATCCCGTCATCTTCTATGAACCCAAGGCGGTCTACCGTGCTTTCCGCGAAGACGTCCCGGATGAGCGGGAAGTGATGAGCATCGGTGTCGCGGATNTCGTTCGTCAAGGCAAGGACCTCACTCTTGTGAGCTACGGTGCGATGATGCGGCCATCCATGGAAGCCGTCGAGGATCTGGCNGATGAGCATGGAATCGATGTCGAACTGATCGATCTCCTGACCGTCTCACCGATGGATACCAGAACGCTCTGCGAATCGGTTGCGAAGACCGGTCGTTGCGTGATCGTTCACGAGGGCCATCGCACCTGCGGAATCGCCTCGGAGATCATTGCCAGAATCAACGAGCATTCCTTCGAGTATCTCGAAGCACCGATTCGTCGATTGACCGGATTCGACATTCCATTCCCCTACTTCCAGACCGAACAGCACTTCCTCCCGGATGCCGACGACATCGTTGAAGCGGTCCGTGAAACATTGGCATGGGAGTAGCCGTGGCCACCATGACGGAATTCCGCTTGCCCGATCTCGGTGAAGGTGTTCACGAAGGCCAGATCATGCGCCTGATGGTCTCCGAAGGAGAATCGGTCCAGGAAGACCAGCACATCATGGAGGTCGAGACGGACAAGGCGGCCGTGGAGATTCCCTCACCGGTCACCGGACGAGTCCACAAGGTCCATGTCGAAGAACGCCAGCTGGTTCATGTGGGTGACGTCATGTTCACCTTCGAAGCCGAGGGCGGTACGGCCCCCACGCCCACGCAACAGACAGCACCACCTGTCGACACGGCTGCCGCATCAAGGCCTGCCACCGCACCCGCTTCCACTCCAGCACGGACCGGCCGCAAGCCCGCTTCGCCATCCGTCCGTCGCATGGCCAAGCAGATGGGCATCAACCTCGCTGATGTGAATGGATCCGGACCAGGCGGGCGGGTCACTCGACGTGATCTCGAGCAGCACCAGGCTGTCCCGGCACCGGCTCAAGCTGCTCCAGTTGATCCTGTTCCGGCACCAGTCGTCACAGCACCCCCACCCGTACCGGCAACACCTGTCACGCCNACACCAANACGGACCGCGCCGGCAGCGCCATTGGCACTCGACATCGAAGGCCGTGTCGACAGCGACCGCTATGGGGAAATCATCCGCTCCCCCCTGAGCCAGGTGAGAAAATCGATCGCCCAGGTGATGAGTACATCCTGGACCACGATTCCCCATGTCACGGACTGCAATGANGCCGACATCACCGAACTTGAATCACTCCGCAAGAGCTTCCATGATCCCTCCGCCGAAGATCGGCGAATCACGACTCTGGCGTTTGTCATCCGAGCCATCTGTCGTGGACTTGCGGCGTTCCCCATCCTGAATGCGACCCTTGACGAATCCAGTGGTGACATCATCTTCCATCGCTATGTCAACATCGGGATCGGAGTCGATACCCCACGAGGGCTCGTCGCGCCCGTGATTCACAATGCCGATCGAATGGGTGTCGGTGAACTTGCTGATCATCTGCAGGTCATCACGGACAATGCACGCAATGCGAGCTTCGCAATCGAGGACACGAGAGGTGGTACCTATACGATTTCGAATGCTGGAGCGATGGGACGAACTCGCTATTCGACACCGATCATCACACCCGGCCAGGTCGCATGTCTCGCAGTCGGACGTGCTCGCAAGATGCCTTGGGTCGTGGATGATGAAATCGTACCGAGACTCATTCTTCCATTGAGCCATTCAATGGACCACAGGATCGTCGATGGAGGCCGTGAAGTGCCCTTCATTGGTCATGTCATTGATGATCTGGAAAATCCGATGCGATTCATGCTCTAGCCGGGTATCGTCCCCTGTTCGCATCCAACCGAAACATGATCCAGGAGAATTCCATGCTCAAGACAATGACCCTATTCGTGGCTGCCGCCGCTGCCATCGCCGGCAGTGCGATGGCCCAGGAACCCGTGATTGCCCAACAGGCCGAAGAGGCCAAGCCCATGAAGACACTCACGATCGGNGACAAGGCGCCCCCGATCAACGAGATCACCTGGATCAAGGGCAAGGGCATCGACGCCTTCAAGCCAGGCGATTCCTATGTGGTCGAGTGCTGGGCGACCTGGTGCGGTCCCTGCATTCAAGGCATTCCCCATCTCACCAAGCTGCAGAAGCAGTACAAGGACAAGATCAAGATCATGGGTATCGCGATCTGGGAACAGGGAAATGACATCCAGGCCAAGGTCACCAAGTTCGTCGAAGATCAGGGCGATCAGATGGATTACACGGTCGGCATGGAGAAGAACAACTCCATCGCCCGCAACTGGATGACACCCGCCGGCCAGAACGGCATTCCATGCGCCTACCTGGTCGACAAGACAGGTCATATCGCCTGGATCGGCCATCCTGGCAGTATCGATCCCGTTCTCGAGTCGTACACCGCTGGAACATGGGATGTCGATCTCTTCGCTGTGGAATTCCGCAAACAGCAGGAAGAGGCGAAGTTCATGGATCAGCTGGGCAACCAGCTCCAGCAAGCCATGGCCCAGAACGATCCCGACAAGGCGATCGAACTCCTCGACTCGGCGATTGCCAAGAAGCCCGACATGATGCAATTGAAGTACTCGAAGTTCATGATCATGCTTTCAACGGATGACCATGCTCGAAAGGCCTATGAGACGGGCGAACAACTGCTTGTCGACAGCTGGGACAACGCTCAGATGCTCAACTCGCTCAGCTGGAGCATTCTGACCGATCCACCGATCAAGTATCGTGATCTCGACTTTGCCCTGAAGGCCGCCGAGCGTGCCAACAACCTCACTGATGGCCAGGATCCCTCGGTTCTCGACACCTTGGCCCGTGCATGGTTCGACAAGGGTGATTTCAAGCGAGCCATCGAGGTCCAGGAAAAGGCGGTCTCCCTGGCACCTGAAGGCCAGATGAAGGATGAGCTCAAGCAGACACTTGAAAAGTATGTGGCTGCACAGCCCAAGGTCGGCTGACTCTCAACCAACTCCTGTTCATGATCGGCGGGGNCGACCTCCAGGGCGTCCCCGCCGTTGTGCGCCAGCCTGCTGGAGTACAGTGCACCAGAGATGAGGAGCTGTTCCCTTGGTCGTAGGTGAATTCACACAGGATGCCGACGTTCTGGTCATCGGTGGCGGGCCAGCAGGCCGTGCTGCCGCCCGGCGTTGCTGTGAACTTGGGCGACAGACCATGTTGGTGGATCCATCGCCGTGCGATGACATCGCGGATGTCGAATGCCTCGAAGGCACGGCACGATTCGTCGACAAGCGATCCGTCCAGATCACTGGTGAACATGTCTCGAGAATTCGCTTCAAACGAGCGATCATCTGTACTGGCTGCCGAATGGGACCGGACACTCTGCTCGGCCTGGAATCCAGTGGTTCCTGGCGAGCACCCTCCAGTGGACGAGTCCTGGTCGCAGGCACTGGACCAGTCGCGATCGAAACGGCCATGAAGAATGTCGCGGCTGGTGGCGACGTCGTCCTGGCGTGTCCCGGCACATCACTCTTGCCGACAGTCGATCCGATTCTGGCTGCCGTCATCGTCGAACATCTTGCCTCCAATCAAGTGGACCTGCTCACCAATGTGCAGTTCGCGGACATCACCCAGGACAATGATGCGGCGCTGGTCGTTCTGGATGATGGAACGGTGCTGGGTGAATTCGAACAGATCGTGGCCGCACAGCCCTTCGCAGGTCAGATCGACACGCTCGATCTGCACAGCACCTCGATCGAACTGGATGAGAACAACTGGATCAAGACTACGGACACCGGTGCAACAGCTGAAACACGAATCCTTGCGGCGGGTGGTGTCACTGGTCGATTCCTCGAAGCGGCAGCGGCCAGGCTCCATGGACAGCTCGTAGCCGAAACCGCCTGTGGGCTTGAGGCAGACTGGGATCCTGTGGTGATTCCCACTGTGCTCGAATCACCCCTGCCAATGAGCTGGTGTGGCCTGAACGAATCCATGGCAATGGACGCTGGACATGAAACGGCTTCAACGGGTCTTGGCCATGGAACCGAGCTGATTCGAATGGTGCATGATCCCGGAACCGGCCTGCTGCTTGGCGCGGGCGCAACAGGCCCTGCGGCCCGGTCGGTGGGTGAAGCAGCGGTCATCGCCATTGAAATGGGTGCGACGATGGAAGATCTGGCAGCCATGTCGCCGATTTCATCGGATCATTTCAACCTGTCCGACGTGGCACGCACCGCATGGAAAGCCTCGCGATGAAGAATCTTCTGGTCTTCCTCCTGATCTTCTTCTTCATAACGGCCTTCACGCTGTCCCTGGTATGGACACTGCTGTCTCCGGGAAGCACGACAGCCGTGACGTTCTTGATCGTGATTTCTATTCTCGAAGCACCCGCGATCATTCTTGGCGTCTGTCATGGTCTCTGGAAGCCTATTGCGAGGACGTATCCAGAGCAGGAACATGGAACAGACGCATTGACGAAGAAGTTCCAGTCCTTCAGTCTGGGCATCATCAACATGGGCTTGAGCATTCATGCCACGGTGGATGAATCCTTTCTGCATCTCAGACCCGTCACGTGGCTTCGTGCACTCGGAGCCTCTCCGATGAGCATTCCCTGGGATGAGATGAAGCGACTCGACAAGAAAGGTCGATCAGTCATCCTGAACGGTGGTCACAGACTGGTCGGTCCGGCCTGGTGTTTCGAAATGCTCAAGGCAACGGACCGTGACGAAAAGATCGCGTAGTTCAGCGTCCTGAAGTCTTCTTGGTCTCGTACAGGACATCAGGAACCCGCTGTCGATCCGGTTCGACGGCCTTCAGCGGCTCGACGCAGTGACCCGTTGCGGCATGTCTCTGGGCGAGATGCTGATAGACCTCGGTACCACGGGTCTTCCAGCCGATTTCCTTTTCACTCAATTCACGAATGAGCTTGGCTGGTGAGCCTGCATAGAGCGTGCTGGAAGGAATCTCCGTCCCTTCCTTCACGAAGGACAAGGCACCAATGATCGCATTCTCTCCAACCACGACATCATCCATCAGGACAGCGTTGATTCCAATGAGGGCGTTTCGACCGACTCGGCAACCATGCAGTACGGCGCCGTGTCCGACATGACCGTTCTCTTCGATGATCACGTCCTTGCCGGGGAAGCAGTGCACGACGCAGGTGTCCTGGATATTGCTGCCTGCTTTCATCTCGAGGCGGCCGATATCTCCTCTGAGGACGGCATTGGGGCCCACGAGACACCCTTCACCGATGATCACATCACCGATGAGAACAGCGGTTGGATGAACGAAGGCAGTCGGGTGTACCACCGGGCGAACACCTTCATACTCGTAACAGGGCATCAACTCACCGCCTCTTCAACCGCTGCTGGAACTGGAATCCGGCAGGCCACTGTTCGGAACCGGTTGGCCACGAAAGCAGCATCGCAAAGCGTGGCATTGCCGGCTGGATTCGCACCTGAGACATGGAAATCACTGAAGGCGGCTGACTGATTCACCCAGATATGCCCGGTGAGGTTGCAGGAAATCGCGACGCCGGCATCCGTCATGGTCTCGATGCCGTGCTCCAGGACTGCGGAATCACGACTGTACATCGCACAGGTCAGAGCGCCGCATTCNCGAGCACCATTCGAAGCCAGTTGAATGGACTCAGCCGTGTTCGCCGTCTTCACGATGTAGACGATCGGCCCGAACATCTCCTGCTGATACGTTCCGCTGTCAGCGGCATCCAACTGGATGACCACAGGCGTNGCCGTACGGGCCTCCTTGAAGTGCTCATTCTCGATGGACGTGGATTCCCGAATGACCGTCCCAACGCCCCCAGCAGCCTCGTTGACACGAGTGGCCGTTGCGTCGGACTGAATGGCACCACAGACTTCAGCGGCACGAGCAGGATCGGANAGGAACCAGTTCAAGGCTTTCACGATTCCCGCAACGGTGTCNTCGAAGCTGATGCGACCTTCCGGCGTATCGATTCCATCAGCCGGGATGTAGATGTTCTGCGGCGTCGTGCACATCTGACCCGAGTAGAGACTGAGAGAGAACGCAAGATTGCCCGTCATGGCCTTGAGATCATCGCAACCGTCAAGAATGACCGTGTTGATTCCAGCCTTCTCGGTATAGACCTGGGCGTGACGCACGTTGTCCTCGATCCAGTCACCGAAAGCGTTGCCGCCCGTGTAATCGACGATACCGACCTCGGGACGCATGATCAGATCCTGAGCAATCGGAGCGTCCGGTGAATCACAGGCAAGCGTGATCAGATTCGCATCGAATCCAGCTTCCGCAATGACCTCCCGTGCGATGTCGACAGTCAAGGCCAACGGCATCACGGCGCCGGGATGAGGCTTCAAGATGACCGCATTTCCAGTTGCGAGGCTTGCGAACAAACCTGGATAACTGTTCCAGGTAGGGAATGTTGAACAGCCGATGTTGACCGCGACTCCTCTGGGAATGATGCGATAGGTCTTGTCGAGCGTGATCGTGTCCGTCTTGGAGACCCGCTTGCTCCAGGTTGCCTGGGATGGACACCGAGTCATTTCCCGCCAGGCACATGCAACGGCTTCCAGACCACGGTCCTGTGCATGAGGACCACCTGCCTGGAAGGCCATCATGAATCCCTGGCCGGTTGTATGCATGACGGCAAACGCCATTTCGAAGGAACGCTTGTTGAGCCGGTCCAGAATCTCCAGACAGACACCTGTCCTGGTATCGGCATCTGCACGCTTCCACGTATTCATCGCTTCGACTGCCGCAGGAACCAGGACATCCAGATCAGGGACCGGATATTCCGTGCCCAGTTCAACACCGTAGGGAGAGCATTCCGCAGCAACCCAACTCGAGGTTCCGGGTTGATCCAGTTGGGACTTCTGGCCCAGCCTCGCCTTCCAGGCCGCCAGTCCGTCATCTCGAGCCGTTTCTCCATAGATCTTTCCGCTCGGGACCTCTGGATAAGCTGCCCAGAAGCCACGACTTTCGATGGCCTCCAGAGCGGATTGCAAGGTTTTGCTGTGACGTTCAAAGAGTTCGCGAGACACGGGTTCAGGTCCTTCCATGTGACGGGTTGCTGTCATGCCTCTCCGGCATCACCGGGGTCATTGTAGCGCAACTCAACCGGGTTCTGGGGTAGAATCAACTCCGCCACGCAAGGTGCGTGCGGTTACCGGGATAACCGTATGACTGCTGCTGAATCTGGCTCTCTCAAGAAAGATATCTCGCTGCTGGGCGTGTTCGCAATCGCCCTGGGGACCACGATCAGCAGCATCTTCTTCCTCCCGGGCATGGCCTTCCGTGAGGTCGGACCGGCGTTGCTGGTCTCCTACGTGCTCGCGGCACTGGTGGTCACGCCGCCGCTTCTCTGCAAAGCCGAATTGACGACCGCAATGCCCAAGGCCGGTGGCGTGTATTTCTACCTTGACCGGGCATTTGGACCACTCGCTGGTGCGGTCGCCGGATTGGGGTCCTGGATATCCCTGACACTGAAGACAAGCTTTGTTCTGGTCGGCTCAGGCTACTACATCGCGATCTTCGTGGACGATGCTCCAATCACGCTGATTGCCATCGGGCTCGCCGTCCTCTTCGGAGTCATCAACACACTTGGTGTCGGCAAGACCGCCAAGATGCAGAACGTCCTCGTGGTGTGTGTGATCCTCCTGCTTGTCTGGTTCATTTTCCAGGGAAGTACGAGTATCAACACCGCCCACTTTGACAACTTCATGGGATCTGGCACATACAACGTCGTCTCCATGACTGGAATCGTCCTGGTCTCCTACATGGGACTCACCAAGGTCGCCAGTGTTGCCGAGGAGGTACGAAGCCCGGAACGGAACATTCCACTCGGCATCATTCTCGCATTGATTGCCGCGTTCCTGCTCTACATGGGTGGTGTCGCCGTCATGATCGGTACCATTCCAGCCGAGGAATTGGCCGCAAGTGATACGCCAGCTGCGCTGGCAGCGGAGTATTTTTCGGGCAGAAATGGAATGATCATCATTTCAATCGCAGCCCTTGCCTCATTCCTGTCCGCAGCCAACGCAGGCATCCTGAGTGCCTCCCGCTACCCCATGGCAATGAGCCGTGATCACATGGTGCCATCCGTGTTTCGAAAGCTCGGGCGATTTGGGACACCTGTGACCGCAATCATCGTGACCGTCATACTGATCGCTCTGCAGATCGTTCTCCTCGATCCGCTTGTGATCGCCAAGTATGCAGGCACCACGAAGCTCTTGTTGTTCGGACTTCTCTGCGCAGCCTTGATCGTGATGCGGGAAAGCAAACTGGACTCCTATGACCCCGGCTTCAAGGCGCCCTTCTACCCCTGGCTGCCGACCATAGGCCTCATCGTCTGCGTTCTCTGCATGGCCTTGCTGGGATGGATCCCAATCCTCTTCACCATTGGATTGATCCTGCTCTCCTTTGCATGGTTCAGGCTGTATGCAGCCCGTCGAGTTCGAAGAGAAGGCGCCATCTACCATCTGTTCTCGCGACTGGGACGACAGCCCTACGATCCACTTGATGTCGAGCTCAGAGGCATCATCAAGGAGAAAGGCCTGCGACCGACGGATCCGTTCGACGAGATCATTGCACGTGCACATGTTCTCCAGACAGATCCTGAAGAGCCCTTTGAATCCGTCTCGAGAAGAGCCGCGGATCATCTTGCCGAAGAGACCGGACTCTCTTCAGACATGTTCTACAGGCAGTTCGTGGAAGGAACACGCGTTGGCGCTACTCCGGTCATGGGTGGTGTCGCCTTGCCCCACCTCCGTGCTGATGGACTGCAAAGGCCCCATCTCATACTGGCGAGATCGACTGGCGGACTGGACATCGAAGTCGGCCATGGAACCGGTGAAGAGACCCAGCGGGAACACGTCTATGCCATGTTCTTCATGGCAAGCCCGGAATCAGATCCCACTCAGCATCTCAGGCTGCTGGCCAGCCTTGCCAGTGCCGTGGAGCAGGAAGGCTTCATGTCATGCTGGCAGGAAGCCAGTTCGGACGCGGAAATGAAGGGGGCGCTGCTGAGGAATGATCGCAGCCTCACGGTTGCACTCGAATACGACAGTCCATGCCACAGCTGGATCTCGAAGCGGATCTCCGAACTTGATATGCCCGAAGGGGTCCTGATCGCCCTGATTCAATCCGATGGAGAACGCCATGTGCCGACAGGAAAGACCATCCTGCGAGAAGGCGATCATCTGATCATGATCGGTGAAACCGCCGGTATCGCCACNCTGAGATCGCAGCTGGGGCTCNATCCCGTGTGAGCCGACCACTCAGCAGTCAAGGCACCGGACTTCGCCGAACACGCGTTCTTCCTGGTCCGGCGTATCCCGGGTGAAATTGATCAGGCAGCGGATGGCCTTGCCACGGTCAGGCAACCCGAACTTCTCGATCATCTTGTCGAGATGGTCCAGCTGGTCCTGTGTCAGATCCACGGTAATGCTCTGTTTGTTGCTCATGATCAGCATCCTATCAGGCGTTACCATGCTGGCATGACAGATGACAAATCAACCCCACTGACTTCGACCAAAGAGCTGGCCTCCTGGATGCTGCTGCTGAATGGAATTCTGCTGGTTGTTCTTGGCGCCATCGTGATCATCGGTGTCGACACGCAATCAGTCGACACGACACTCGTCAGGGTGTTCGGCGGCATCATGTGTGCGATCGGTGTCCTGCTGGGCGTACGTCTCTGGAAGATGACACGGGCCCGCGACCTCCACCCGATGCTCTGGCTGACCTCGATCGTTCCAGTCGTTCTGGGCGTCATCCTGCTGGTCTGGCCCATGGAATCACAGGAAGCCCTGCGTGCCATCCTCGCCATCATCCTCATCATCCGAGGTGTGGTCGAAGCCAGCATGGCACTGGGCAAGCGAACGAATCCCGGATGGCCGTTCCTGCTGTCCCATGGAATTGCCGCGATCGTGATCGGAATCATGTTCTGGATTCCATCCGTTGCACAACTCGCAGTCGTGCTCCTGATCCTCTTCGTCGGAGTCGATCTGATCATGCAGGGGGCGAAGAACGTGGACATCATTCGAAAGCTGCGGAAGCAAGCCAACCGGATCAACTGACCCAGATGATTCAGGTGCCCGGATAGAGCAGACTTCGAATGCTGGCGACTTGAGGCGCGTTCTGCTGCTGCAGAATTTCAAAGCATCGCTCAGCGGCATCACGATGACCTGCTTCCAGCTGAAGCACGGCCATTGCGGCATTCGACTCCGCCTGGAAGGGATCCTGCGAAAGCGACTCCTCCAACATCTCGATGGCACGGGCGGTGTCTCCATTCAGCATCGCCAGTTCTGCCAGTGCTCTCCATGAATCCGTGAGTGACGGCCGAAGCTCGACGGCTTTACGAAAGGCCTGTTCCGCCTTCTGATGCTGATTCATGGATCCGTACTCTCGACCAAGACTCTGGTACACCTTGGCATACCCCGGCTGAAGCTGAATGGCCGTGAGATAGGCTGCCAGGGCCTGGTCGTGATGGTTGAGCCGACTGTGAATCAGACCGAGATTGTGGAATGCCTTGGGCTTCTCAAGCTCCAGATCGATGCATGTGTTCAGAATCTTCATCGCCGCAACCGTATTGCCGCGGCATTGTTCAACGATCGACAGCACGATGTAGACCCGACCGATACCGGGCTCGATCTCGATCGACTGATAGAGCGCCTTGGCCGCGTCATCCCAGCGTTTCAGTCTGGCCAGCATGATGCCACGATTCGTATGCACGCGCCTCGATTTGGGTTCCAGCGCCATGGCATGATTCAGCTGTTCGATCGCACCAGCATGATCCCCTGTCATCGCCATCGCGACACTGAGATTGACCTGTGCCGGGTACAGAGCCTGATCGAGCTGGACGGCCTCCTTGAGAGCGGAGATCGCATCCTGAACCTGATTCATGCGGAGCATGATGTTGCCCAGGTTGTATCTCAGGGGCGCACTGCCAGGATGCAACTCCACCGCTTTGCGCGCCCAGGCAAGGGCCTGGTCGAACTGACCGAGTTCGAACATGACACACGCAAGACCGGACATGGCCTCGATGCTCTCTGGATTCGATTGGATTGCCGATTCATACGATGCAACGGCTTCCTTGTGGCGACCGAGTTTTGCGGATGCGTAGCCATGCAGCGCATGGGCACGACCCGTGAGGGCATCACCGGCAGGAACCTTTTCGACGACGAGCGCCAAGGCCGACCGTGCCTGTTTCCATTGACCGGACTTCAGCCTGGCCAGTCCATGGTTGAACCACTGATGGAAGTCAGCATCCTGAGGTGGTGCTTCGAGATCGTCGATCTCGAAATCACCCGTCATTCCGAGCAGGGAATCATCATCAAGACAGAGCGAGGGCTCGTAGACATCGCCCTCACCGGGCATGGACACCTTGTCAGCTGGCCGTTCAGGCATCCCTTCAGTCTAGCAGCGACGTTCCAGAACAAGCGAAAGAGCAGGCTTCAAGTCAAAGCATGCAACGCTGCCGCCGATGGCATCGGACGGGTACTCGCTCGAAGCGGATTTCATCGTTACTATGCTCCCCGGAGAAGATCATGACCACCAAGGCCAAATCTCATCGATTCACACACGTTGTCGCCTGGCTGTTCCTGCTGATCAGCATCGTCTTCTGGGTATTGTTCTTCATGGTGCAGGGAGATCAGCTGTCGACCGCCATGTGGTGGCCATCTCTCCTGATCGGCACCATCAGCTCGATCATCTTCGGCATGATCTTCCTCAAAGGGCTTTTCGACTGAACGAGGCCCCGGTAGCTCAGCTGGATAGAGCGCGGCTTTCCTAAAGCTGAGGTCGCAGGTTCGAGTCCTGCCCGGGGTGCTTCAATCGAATTCTTCAACAGGACCGGAGCCCAGGTGGTTTCAGTTGATCTGATACCCGGCGGCCAGCTCCTGAAACGCAGTCACCTGCTTCGAAATCCAATCACCATCCCTGCCCAGCTCGGCAGCCATGATCTTCGCGACATCCTCGGCGATGCTGCCGGCAGCCTCAGCATCCAGCAGCAACGCTCTGGTGCGTCTGGCCAGAACATCCTCGACCGTTCGAGCCATCTCGAACCGGACGGCATGCAGCACGACTCCTCGTGGATAGGGCAATCGGTCATCCAGCTTCTCATGCCCATGATCCAGCTCGTCACAGGCCGCCATCACTTCCTTTGAATCCGCGCCGTAGACACGCAACCAGTTGTCGGTGGGCATGGCCTTGTCATCTCGATCCAACCATCCTCGTAAATGCAGATCTTCGGTCACGCACGGCTTCCGTTCGAGCGCTCCAACGTCGATGGCCGTATCCATGACATCCTCGGCCATTCTGCGGAAAGTCGTCCATTTGCCACCGATGATGGTGACGAGACCACCACGGGAAACGATCACCTCATGTTCCCGAGAGATCTTCTTGGTTGCCTGACCTTCATGCCTGACCAATGGCCGAAGACCGGCGAAGACGCTCAGAACATCCGATCGTCCCGGATCGCGCTCCAGATAACGCGCGGCATTTCTCAGGATGAATTCGATTTCCTCCTCGGTTGCCCGAGGCTCCAGGACCGGTTCAGGTGCTTTTTCATCGGTCGTTCCGACNAGACACCGCTCATGCCAGGGAATGACAAACAGAACTCGACCATCATCGGTGTGAGGCACCATGATCGCGGTATCGCCCTTGAGAAAGGTCTGATCCAGCACGAGGTGCACGCCTCGGCTCGGTTCAACAACAGACTCTGACTCCGCATCATCCATCCTACGGATCGCATTGGAGAAGACACCGGTGGCATTGATCACGACTGATCCATGGGCCTCATGGGATTCACCCGTTTCGGCGTCCTGGAATGTCACACCACAGACATGGTCCTCATCATTTCGCAGCAATCCGGTAACAGGCGCATGGTTCAACATGACCGCACCATGATCAACGGCCGTTCTCACCAACGTTGCACACATTCTCGAATCGTCGAACTGACCATCGTGATACTGCGTGCCACCATCGAGTCCTTCCGATTCCAGATTCGGAATCTGACTCAGGGTTTCCTTGGGGTTGAGACTCTTTGATTTCGCCAGGTTCAGCTTGCCCGCAAGAAGGTCGTAGAGCTTGAGACCGATGCCGTAGAACGGTCCCTCCCACCACTTGTACCGNGGTACGACAAAAGCAAGATTGGTCACGAGATGGGGCGCGTTNTTGTACAGCAATCCGCGTTCATGCAAGGCTTCTCGAACAAGTGAAATGTTGCCCTGCTGGAGATATCGCACACCTCCGTGGACAAGCTTGGTCGAACGACTGCTCGTTGCCTTTGCGAAATCGACTTGCTCAAGAAGAAGTGTTCGGTAACCCCTTGAAGCGGCATCCACAGCCGCTCCGAGACCGGACGCACCGCCACCGATGACGATCACATCCCATCGCCCCCCACTCGCCTGATTGACAAACGCGTCACGATCCATCTTGATCTTCTCCGGCCCAGTGAAGGGCTCTTTCGATGCCACGATTCCAGTCCCCCAGCATCTGCTTTCGCTGCTGCTCATCGATGAGCGACGAGAACTTTCGATCCAGCTTCCAATGTTCACCGATATCACCGGGTGCGTCCATCAATCCAGCGGCAAGACCAGTCATTGCAGCTGCCCCGAAAGCCGTCGTCTCCAGAAGTGTTGGACGCATGACATCGACATTCAGGAGATCCGACTGCACCTGCATCAACAGATCGCTGGCTGCAGCCCCGCCATCCACACGAACCTCGGCAAGCTTGATGCCGGAATCGTGCTCCATGGCATGCAGGAGATCGGCCACACTGCAGGCGATTCCATCCAATGCGGCTCGTGCGATATGTGCTGCAGTCGTTCCCCTGGTCATCCCGTGAATGGAACCTCGGGCCCAGGGGTCCCAGTACGGTGCCCCCAGACCCGCGAAGGCAGGGACCAGGACAACACCTCCCGCATCCGGAACACTGGCGGCAAGCTCATTGACTTCGACGGCTGATTCAATGATGCCAAGCCCGTCGCGCAGCCACTGGATCGTTGCACCGCCCATGAAGACACTTCCTTCAAGTGCATAGGTGCAGCCGCCTCCGGGAAGACTCCATCCAATCGTCGTCAGGAGATTGTTCTCACTGGCAACCGCCTCATCTCCGGTATTCATCAGAAGGAAACAACCCGTTCCATAGGTACTCTTGGCCATACCCGGTCTGACGCACCCTTGACCGAACAAGGCGGACTGCTGATCACCGATCATGCCCCGAATTGGAATCGTGCCCCCGAACAGCGAGGTCTCACCGATGTCACCACTGCACGGAACAACTTGCGGTAACACTGACGGCGGAATCTCAAAGAGTGCCANCAGGTCATCATCCCAACGCCGTGCATGAATGTCATAGAGCAGTGTTCGACACGCATTGCTCTCATCTGTTGCATGAACCTTGCCGCCCGTGAGATTCCAGAGCAACCAGCATTCAATCGTGCCGAACGCAAGATGACCATTGGATGCCGCTTCTCTCGCACCTTCGACATGCTCAAGCAGCCAGGCGAGCTTGCTGGCACAGAAATAGGGGTCAAGGAGAAGACCGGTTCTTGACCGAACCAGCTCGTCATTGCCGCCACCTCGCCAACGATCCATCAGATCCGCGGTTCGTCGATCCTGCCAGACGATCGCATTGTGGATCGGCTCACCTGTTCGACGGTCCCAGAGAACAACGGTTTCCCGCTGGTTTGTGATACCGATACCGGCCAGTTCGGATGCCGAAAGACCAGTGTCGGCAAGCACTTGACTGGCCATGTCCGACTGTGCTTTGAAGATCTCGGTGGCATCATGCTCCACCCATCCTGGCTGAGGAAAGATCTGGTTGAATTCTCTCTGTGCGGTTCCCAGCCGTTTTCCATCCATGTCGAACACGATGGCTCGACAGCTGGTCGTACCTTCATCTAGAGACAGAATGAAAGACATGAGAATCTCCCTTTGATCTCACTTCATAAGGTGGCTGCAGCAGCACGGAACTACTTCGACAAGTTGTCCACATCCGACATCATGAAGAGCCGGAAAAAATCCTTGGCTCAGCTTGAAGACAAGTGTCCCAAGCCCAATGACCTAGAGAGACTCCCTTGAACACATTGGCTGATGTCGAAGATGTGAAACCCATTCCAAAGGGTCACGGTCCCAAAAAACCATAAAATGCTGGTGCGTGCACCGGTCCTTCGACCGATAACCANATGGGGCTGGGGAGTTCCCAAAGGCAATTTGCACGTAGAGACTTCCTTCTCTTCTCTTCCGTCACCTCCGGTCGCTTGCGATCGGAGGTGATTTTTTCGATCTAACTCGGTACTGATCAAGGCTTTGTAAAAAGCCTTCATGGTTCATCACGGAGAGAACCCTCGCCTCGAATTGACACAAACTGCTGGCAGATAGCATCTTGCAGACCGCCAGGCCATTGGACAGCCCGAGGGGTGGCTCTGATAATCCCGAAGTTCGGCCCGGGCATGATCCATCCGATGAACTCCATCACACAAAAACTCGGACAGCTGTCATTGCTCCGCTGGAAGCTTGGCACCGCCCTGCGTCCACTGTCGTTCTATCGATGGTATCGCTACCAGCGATCTCGGCCTCCACAGCGAAACTTGTTCCTGATCACCATGAACCATGGAGGCACGCACTGGCTCCGACAGATGATGGTGAACGGACTCATCGAGTCCTACGACCTCCCGGAGGAGATCGACAACATCAAGAACTTCAATGTGGTTCCCCCCTACCACAGGAAAGAGCATCGATTCAAGTACAACGATGATCACAGCATCCTGCGAATTCAGCAATCGCATTCACACTACAGCGATTTCCACTTCAAGAATCAAAGGGTGCTCCTGCTTGTACGAGATCTTCGGGATGCAACCGTCTCTCACTTTCGGAGCTACCAGGCTCGAAAGAACCCGAATGCGGAATTTTCAAGCTATCTCCGAGGTGCCAATGCGGCACAACATGGCAACTCACTTCATCGCAGAATCCAGTTTCTCAACAGCTGGCAGATTCATTCCGATCGAACACTTGAATTCAAGGTCGTCAAGTTCGAATCCATGAAGGCGGACCCTTTCGGCACCCTCCGGGATATCCTGACCTGGGCGGAGCTACCCAACCTGACTGATGAATTGATCAAGAACTGTGTTGAAAATGCTTCTCTCAAGAAAATGAAACAGCTCGAAAGCACCATGAAGCAGGACCAGGGAATCGACCGGCCTTCCAAGGTTCGCGAAGGTTCCATCGGTGGATATCAGGACTGGTTCAATGAGGAGGATCGGACCTACTTCCAGACCGAGATCAGAAACAGATTGAAGAATTCGATGGGCTATGATTACGAGAACTGGTAGCCAATCAGCTGAGGCGATCGGTTCAGTCATCCCAATCACTTATCAACAATACGTACTGCGTACATCCAATTCACCATGCCCTCGAGCATCCAATCAAACTGGAGATGCCTTTCATGACAGTAGAAACCGGACAAATGGCCCCTGACTTCGCCTTGTACGACGGCGATGGCAACCTTGTGAAACTCTCGGAGATGAAAGGTGCTCCAGTCATCGTCGCCTTCTTCCCAGCAGCATTCACGGGTGTCTGCGAGACGGAGCTCTGCACGTTTCGCGATTCCATGAGCGCCTTTGATGACATGGGCGCGAAGGTCGTCGGAATCAGCGTGGATTCACGATTTGCCAATGCCGCATTCGCTGCAGCAAACAACCTGTCTTTCCCCATCCTCTCTGACTACAACCGTGAAGCCATCAAGTCCTGGGATCTCGTCTTCCCTGATCTTGCAGGCATGCCCGGCTACGACGTCGCACGACGATCCGTCTACGTGATCGATGCGGACGGCAAGGTCGCCTGGTGCTGGCTGAGCGACTCACCCGGTGACGAACCGCCATATGAGGAAGTCAAGCAGGCTGCCGGTGCACTGACACAGGCCAGCTGATCCCTGATCAAAATCGAACTTGTGACACCCTCCCGATCGGGAGGGTGTTTTCACATATGGCCGCCTTCGAGCGATCTGGACTGCTGGTCTTTCAGCATTTCCTTGATCATTCGCATGGTCTCCTGAAGCGCAAGATTGTCCCGATCCTCTTCGACCTTCGACTGAAGTTGCAGAACGGCCTTGCGACACGATTCCAATGCCAGCGGTGGGCCACCGAGCGCCGGCTCCAGACGGATGCACTCGCCGAGGTAGCGGACGACATCGCGACGAGCATCCGCATCATCCGGATTGTTGACCAGTTGGAGGATGATGAGGTCGCGGCCGGATTCGAGCTGGGATCGTCCGTCGTCCACATTCCCACTCTCCGAGTTGAAATAGGCGATGTAGTACAGCGACCAGGCATAGTCCCTTTGAGCTCGACCGTTGGTCGGTTGGCTCTCGGCAAGTCCCGCGAACAGATCCCTTGATCGTTCGAAATATGGAATCGCTTCCTCGCGAGCTTCCTGTGGTGTCCGGGTTTCAAGCATGATCTTGTTCAGACCGAATCCAAGATTGCGATAGGACAAGGCAATATCACGCTGAAGTCCGGGAGTTTCCGGAGCGATTTCCAGATACCCCTCGAGAATGCCCGTGCCACGCTGGGACATTTCCAGACTCAAGGTCGGATTGCCGAGCTTGGTCGCACACTGACCGACACAGAGTGCCGCCTGACTTCCCAGCCGAATGATCTCTTCCGTCCGGTCTTCGTGAGTCAACCAGGGATCGGCGACATCAAGCGCCTCCTGGTACTTCTTCATGGACTCGGCATAGGCACCGCCCAGATATCTGACGTCTCCAAGCCTCAGAAGAGTCATGACATGCAATCGACCGACTTCCGGTGAATCCGGCTCGCTCTGCTTCCATTGCAGCACATCTTCAAGCGCCTGCTTGTAGAACGCCTCGGCCTCGAATGGCAGACCTCGATTCGTATAGGCCGCACGAGATCCACCCAGAACATCACCGATGTCGATTCTTGCCTGGATTCTCGCGGCTTCAATCGGCTCGGCAATGACCTGAAGAACATCCGAGTCGCGGGAGGTCGACCACAGGCTTTCGTAATGACCGAGGAGCCGCTTGGCAATGGCCTCCCGGACTGAAAGCGATGCGTCCATCCTCTGGAGCTGTTCATAGATCTCGGTTCCGATCGCGGATGCGATCGACATGCTTGACTCGAACTGATTCTGAAGACTGGTATTGGAATCCTGCAATGCCAGATTCGCATCCTCAAGCTTGTCACGCTGTGTCGAGATCAACCCGAGGGCGATGGATGTCCAGATCAGTCCCGCGACCAGCAACATGGAGATGATGACAGTCGATATCGCCAACGTCTTGTTTCGATGCACGAACTTCGTCAGTCGGTACAAGGCACTGGTCGGCCTGGCCTCGATGGGCTCGTCATCGAGGTAGTGAAGCAGATCACGCTTCAGTTCCACGGCACTCTGGTATCGCCGTTCACGATCCTTTTCCAAGGCCTTGAAGACGATCGTCTCCACATCTCCTCTGAGCTGTCTGTTGATGGTCGAGATCCGGGAAGGATCCGTCTCACAGACCATTCGAATCGCCTCATGCACCGGCGTATTCATGACGTCATATGGCATCTGACCCGTCAGGAGTTCATAGAGAACGACTCCCAGTGAGTAGACATCGCTTCGCGCATCGATATCACTGGGATCCGCCTCGCACTGCTCAGGGCTCATGTACTGCAGCGTCCCGATCAATTGCCCGACATTCGTCTGCATCGTCGAAAGGGCCATGTCGCTGTCGGTTGTCCGAGCAACACCGAAATCGATGATCTTTGGCTGGCCGCTTCCGCTGACGAGAATGTTGCCTGGCTTCAGATCCCTGTGGACGATGCCCTTCAGATGACCATGCTGTACGGCTTCGCAGACCTTGGTGAAGAGCTGCATTCGATCATGCATGTCAAGCTTGTTGTCGTCGGCATAATCCGTGATGGTCTTGGCATTCGGGATGTACTCCATCACGAAGTACGGAACACCTCCTGCACCATCATCATGCGTGCCGGCTTCATACACCTGGGCAATCCCGGGATGCTGAAGTCGAGCGAGCAACTGGGATTCGAATTCAAATCGGCGCAGCGCGGAGCGGGATGCGATACCCCGCTTCATCATCTTGATCGCGACCCGTCTGCGGGGATGTTCCTGAACGGCCTCGTAGACCGCCCCCATGCCCCCCGTACCGATCAGGCCGACAACACGAAAGTTCCCGATCTTGCGTGGGACACCGAGGACCCCCGCCGGCTCGGCTGCCGTGGGCAGCGGACCGGGATCCACTGTGGGGAGCATGGATGGACTCTCGTCTTCACCAGCTCCGGGAGCCCGGACCTCTCTGGTCTCCCCGTTTTCACTGTGTTCCTGTTCTTCAGCCACGTGGCCCCCAACACCTCTGGAGCGATATTTGACCATTATCGACCAGCTTGCCTGCCCATATCCATCCTAGAAGGCCATTGAAGGCTCTAGAACCGGCAATCCGGGTATTCCCACTGGAAGGTCCCTGAATGCGGAATACACTCGATACACACATAGGAATATGTGCAGATTGAGGGGGGGCCTTGAGAAAGTCTTGGAAATTCTGGATCGTTGCAGCAGCCCTTTTTGCAGGCATGCCGCTTACCGGTTCCGCTCAGGAGGAAAGCCAGGTATCCGGCGCATGCTGTTTCAACAGCGGCGCCTGCAGCGAAACCAGCGACCTAGTCTGCTCGATCTGGGGTGGCATTTTCTTCCCAGGTGGCAACTGCGCCGATATCGATTGCCCAACGAACTGTGGAGGTGGCTGCTCTCCGGGTGAAGTGTACGACTGCCTTGGACATTGCTTCCCAGCCAACTGGGTCGGTGACGGTTTTTGCGACGACGGCGATTTTCAATGGGACACCCACACCATCTATCTGAATTGCGAAGAGCATGCATGGGACGGCGGCGATTGCACCCCACCGGATTCAATACCGGTTGGCTATGGTGCCTGCCGCATGCAATCCCTCACGGATTGCGACGATCCCTGTGTGTGCGACGTGATGACGCTTGATGATTGCATCGCGATGGGAAATGGAACATTCCTGGGTTGGGGAACGACTTGCCTGGATTCCACCTGTGATTGCCCTCCCGGGTTCACGAGTGACTGTTCAGGAAACTGCTTTCCGATCCACATGATCGCCAACGGATTCTGTCAACATGATGAGTACTACGACCCTCCTGATCCAGATGAAACTGGATTCTGGCTGGATCTCACATGTCTGGAAATCGCCTGCGATGGTGGCGATTGCACCGGCAACTGCTCGGGGGCCTGCTGCCTTGGCGGCGACTGCATCGACGCCATGAGCATGATCGACTGTACCGAACAGGGTGGCGTGTTCCTCGGACCCGCCATCACCTGCATTGGTGTGAACTGCAATGACTATCTTGCCCCGATCACCCTGTCACTTCCCCTGTCTGAAGGTGATGCGTTCGAAGACAGATCTCTGGACTACAGCGTCAGCACGGGCAATGGCATCACGGCGTGTGCCTTTGCGCACAGCAGCAGTGATGAAGCTGCTGTCAATGTCTATCAGTCGCTGAACGAATCACCTGTTGCCACCATTCTGACGGGAATGACTTCCAGCAGCACACCACTGGTGGATACGGATGGCAGCCGGATCGCGATCGGTATCGGAGGGGAGATCCTTCTGTATACGGAAGATGGCCGCGGCTGGACACAGGAAGCGATCATCACCACCTCGTATTCAGAGCTTGGCCAGATCATTGTCGAAGGTGATGTGATCTTCGCCAGTTCCGGAAACGAAGTCGAGATCCACGAGCGGATCGGGACCCAATGGCAATACCTGAGGACACTGACCGGAATCAGTGGGACGATCAAGGACATCGATGCCTCTGGAAACTCATTCGCACTGGTGTCCGCATGGTTTGTGCAGGTTTTCGAATATCCATACACAAGCTATGTCCGAGTCGATCTCTGGGGCACCAATGGATATGTCGATCTCGCGATCCATGACAATCTCATGGTGGTGTCGGAAGGCCCCGGCTTTTACTACGGCTGGTGGAATGCCGACCTTCCAGGCCAGGTCTTCATGTATGAGAGATCTTCACCTGGATCGCAATTTGTTTTGCAGGACACGTTGATTGCACTTGATTCCAAATCCGATGACGAATTCGGTCAACAGGTCGCCGTGGATGATGGAACGGTCCTGGTCACCGCACCGGGTCATGACGGACAGCTGCCCGACTCGGGTGCCGTATTCGTCTTCAGAGATGTCAACGGACAGTGGAAGCAGGCCGGCAAGATCTTCCCCACCAATGCAGTTTCCTCGATGGGATTCGGCCGTGTTGCATCGATCGATGATTCACTGGTGAGCATCGGATGGGCTCGATTCACGGCGAATGGCGATCTGACTCTGAGCGGTGCGGAGACCACCCTTCTTGCGGAACATGACTGGATCAATGCGGATGGTGGGGAATTGGATTCCAGCGAAAACTGGAGCCCTCAGGCACCCGATGGCGACGGCTCCGCAGTCATATCCATCCCAAATGACATGCTGATCAGTGTCTCCGGATCCCTTCCCTTCGAGAACCTGGTCGTCGGACCCTCACGACCCGAACTCGATCTCCAGTTCCAGGACGCCACAATCGGCTCAGGAGGCAGCAGCAATGTCTTCATTGCCGGCGCCCAGAACTACAAGGGCAATCTGAGTGTCAACAACGGAACCTTGACGGTGGATGGCTCCATGCAGGTCGGATCCGCACCCTACCGACCCGGTGCGCTCACGCTTGCCGATACCGGATCCGTCCGAGTCGAAGGCGACTACACGCAATCGAAGATCGGTGAGCTTGCGGTCGTCCTCAATACTCGACCCGACGCTGCGCTCGTGGTTGGTGGCGATGTCACCATCAACGGTACGCTGTCCGCGACGTGCACCTTCTACAACAGTGATCCGGAAATCGGAAGTACATGGTCCATCATCCGCTCCGAAACGGGTCTTGACAGTATCACCGATCGATTCCAGGTAGCCGTGCTCCCAGGAGTTGGCCGGGACAAGTATCTGAAGATCAACTACGGGGAAAGCCGCGGTAACGCGCTGTCCATCTTCCTGACCGTCGAATCGATCGATGGGCTGTTCGACGTCTCACCATCATCGAATCTCGGAGTCGAGGGCATGGCAACGGATCTCGTCGTTGCTGATCTGGGCTCACCTGCAGGACCACCGGATGGATTCGAGGACATCGCGCTGACGATTGCAGGCAATCCCGGAGAGATCTTCATCTTCATCAATGACGGCATGGGAGGCATCGACAGCCAGGTGACCTATGTCGCAGGCCACAATCCAAGCAGCATCAGTTCGGGTGACTTCGATCAAGACGGCAACATCGATCTCGTCATCACGAATGCGGATGATGACAACGTCTTCCTGCTCCTGAATGACGGCGGAAGCGTGGGCACGATGTCCGTCCAGGAAGCTGCTGACACAGGTGACAATCCCGTGGATGTCGCTGTTCTCGATGTCGATACGGATGGCGATGATGACGTGGTCGTTTCCTGTGCAGGCAATGGACAGGTTCTTCCGGACGGTTCCATCTACGGACAGGTTGATTTCTTCGAATATGTCCTCGGTTTCCGGTCATCCTCACTGAACAAGCTCGGCGATGTTCAGACGGCCGACCAGCCAGGTCCGATCGATCCCGGCGAACTGGGCAACAGCAAGGGTGGACGAAAGCTGATCGTCGGACTTCGATCCGCCAACAGGATTGGGCGAATCGGTCAGTCTTCACTTGCAGGCTTCAACTGGACGTTGGAAGAGACGTACGTCGTCGGAACCGATCCGATCACGCTGGAGACCGGTGATCTCAACAATGATGGATTTGATGATGTTGTCGTAGGCAACAACGACAGCGGAACGGTCTCGGTCCTGCTCAGTGATGGCGTGGACTCCCTGATTCCGGAATCGACATTCACGGTCGGCGATCTTCCCCAGAGCCTGACACTGCTCGACTATGACGGGGACATGGACCTCGATCTGGGTGTGGTCGCGGAATTGTCACCTGGTGAAACCGCCGTGATGCTCTATCGAAATGATTCCTCATTGAATGAGAACTGTGGCGTCACATTCTCATTGGAGCAGACGCTTGAGGCCGGAAACAATCCGATTCTGGTCGGCAATGGGCTTCTGGACAACGATGCCGCCGATGACCTCGTCGCCATTACCAACAACACGCTCTTCAGACGTGGCGACAGTGACGACATGGTCCTTTCCATCATGTCGGCCGAGACCATGAGCCACTGTTATGAATCCGGCGATGTGAACATGGACAACAGTGTGACGATTGACGATCTTCTGCTGCTGCTCAACGCCTGGGGGCAGAATTACTTCGATCTCAATGGCGATCACATCGTGAATGTCGACGATCTTCTGATCGTGATCAACAACTGGGGCCCTTGCTCCCGTTCTTGATCGGCATCGGTCAATTCCAAGCATCTGATGACGGATCCGGCTGCTGTGAACCGGACTGGACGCTGCTATAACACCTGCATGAGGAATCAGGAGCTCTCCAGGTACGTTCAACTCGCCCTCGATGGTGTACATCGTGAATATCCCTACCACCTCTCAAGACTCGTCTTGTCGGAAGGGACCATCGAAACACCACGATCCATGACGCCGGTGTTCTACGGATGCTACGACTGGCACTCCGCGGTTCATGGACATTGGCTGCTTGCGATTGGCATGCGACTGCTCCCGAATACCTCCTGCGCAGAAGCGTGTCGAACGGCCCTTCGAACCAGTTTCCAATCAGAGTGCATTGCCGCAGAGAAGTCGCATCTCGAGCAACGACCAGGTTTCGAGCGACCCTACGGACTGGCCTGGTTCCTGGCGCTGATCGGCGAACTTCATATCCATGCAGATGCTGAATCACGACAATGGAGAATGGATCTGGCTGATCTGGAATCGGTCGCACGCAGGCATCTCATCTCATGGTTGCCCAAGTTGTCCTATCCAATTCGTTGCGGAACACATGCTCAGACGGCCTTTTCAATGGGACTGATCTGGGACTGGGCCACGGTCGTCGATGACATCCGCATGATGGAGATCATTCGATCACGTGCCGCTGAATTCCATGGCGATGATCACGATTACCCTCTGCACCTGGAACCTTCCGGCGAGGATTTCCTCTCGAGCTCGCTGGGATCGGCATCATTGATGACACGAACACTCGATCGTTCTTCGTTTCAGGACTGGCTGGATCGAACCATGCCAACGCTTGGATGTGAATATCACTTTGAACCTGTCGAGAGCCCGGATCCGTCGGATGGAAGACTCACTCATCTCAATGGCTTGAATCTGAGTCGAGCCTGGATGCTGTGGGAGATCTCGGAATGCCTTGATGACCATGATGATCGGAAGAAGTCACTCAAGCAATCAGCCCAACACCATGCCGATGCAGGGATCGCAGCAGTGACATCCGAACACTACGAGGGTGGTCACTGGCTGGGGACCTTCGCGGCCTACATGAACCTGCGAATGAACCTCCATAAATAGTGGATGGGCGGCCGAGCGCTTCTCCAGATCGCATCATCAGACTAGAATCAAGGCACAAAGGATCCTCGATCATGCACTGCTTTCCACTGTCTGCCCTCACTGTTTTGTGTCTGATGTCCACGACCGCGTCGGCATCAAATCTTCATGCACCCAGACTCATGACTTCTTGCGTCATGACCATGCTGGACGAGAAGGAAGCGACAGGTGAAGACCAGGGCGAAGGCAATCCAGAGCTCGAGGCCATGGGTACCGCCATCAAGGCAGCGGTCATCAGCGGACACATGACGGAAGAAGAGGGCTGGGCACTCTGGCAGACAGCCGTCTCGGAAGTCAAGGGTGAAGAGTTCCGAGAAGGCAAGAAGCAGAATCAGAAGAACGCTTCAGAGCAATACGACGATCGCAACAGCTGGCATCGAATCGGGCGCCTTGTACCGCCGGATCCCAGTGAGCCTTCAATGTTGATGGAACCCGATTTTCTGCCGCGTGATGTCCAGCTCCTGAACAACTGGCTGGATCTTGACAAGGATCGAGCCATCATCGTGGAGATGATCATCCGGGACTACATGGAATCCGTGAAGACCCTGACTGCGGACATGCAACCCGCTCTTCGACGCTACAAACAGGCCGAACAGACACGCGAATTGGAGGAGATGCTTCAGTATCTCGAGGAAGAGATGATGCCGCGGGAAATCGACATGACTGAAGCCAGTGCAGTCATCGAGGAAAGAGTCCGTGGATTTGCGGAGGAGTATGTCGCCAAGGAGCTTGCCGCTGATGGCGTCGCCCGGGAAGACATCTCGGATGACATCGACGCGAAAACAGATGAATGGACACGGGACCTCACCAGTGCGCTGGTGACCATGGATGAGCAGATGTCCAGACTCAGGGACCGAATGAAGGCAAGAGTGAATGGCGTCGACCTGCCTGAAGGACAGATCACATCAAGAGATCTTCTCGCACTGGCCGAATCGATTCGAATGCAGAAAGCCAACCTCAAGAAAGATGTCATCGACATGCTCACCCTTGCGTTGGTGGTTGAAGATGATGCCGAAGCACAGGCCGCTCTGAATTCCGCACTGTCACGTCTTCGTATCGAACATGGATTTCGTCATGCCCGGATGGGTGGTGAGTACATCAATCCCTGGACCCTCGCACGCGACTTCACACCTGAACAGAACGACAACCAACCGGCCATGCGAATTGTGAAGGAGTACGAAGCGTCATTGGCAGTACTTGTTGACAATCGGACCGATGCCACTGTTGACCGGGAGCTGGAGGGCATTCGCATGCTGATTGCCCGTGACGATTTGATCGATATTGCAGGTGATGAGGAAAACGTGCCAATGGAAACCTGGTACGAGATCCTCGAGCCGTTCACCGAATCCTGGCATGCGCAGATCGATGCATCGGTGAACTATCGGGATCATGTCCTGCAGCTCACGATGGATACGAGAGTCGCGCTGGCGGACCTGGATGAAGACCTTTCGGATCGCTATCACGATGACGCCATGCGCCGAGGCTTCGGTTCGGAAATGCGTACACGCTGGAGCGAACGAGCCCTGCAAGCCGCATTATCGATCGACGACCTCGACGAAGAAACACTGATTCTCATCGAGGCATTGAATGATGATGCGACGGATCAACTCCGGGACATTCGAGAACGTGCCATTCAAAAGCGCCTGGATCGTGACCCTGAACTGGCCCGTCAACCCGTCCTGAGTCTCTGGGATCTGGATGACTCACAGGGCAAGCCCTGGACACGTGAAGACTGGACAGGTCATGAGATGAAGGCGCATCAGGAACTCAACAATCACGTTGACTATTCCCTGTCCGCGATCCTGACACCTGAACAGTACGAATTGATTCCGAGCCGTGGCCAGAAGAACGCCAAGGCAGAAAATGGCAAGAAAACCAAGGGCGGCAAGGGCGGCAAGGGAACCTGATCGCCCGGGACAGACTCGAACACTATCGGTCCTGCGAAACTGGTGCTCGTCGCTTGTCCACCCTCATGTGATCGAACAGGCGATTGTCGAGATCGTAGGCGAAGAATTCGAGCGTATCGCCATTGATTCTGACCATGCAGTAGTGATGCCCTCTTCGGACCGTGTTGTTGAACGCTGGCCTTGATGGGCCCGGTGTCTCAAGACTGCCTCCCCCACCACCCGTGATCGTGTAGATGACACCGCCGTCATCGACGACTCGACCACCTTCGATCGGCCACGTCCGCTCATAACTGTGAATGTGACCGTTCAGGACCAGATCCACATCGTGTTTGTCATACAGGACCGTGAGCTTGCGAGCTCGCAGATCACCACGAGAACCTCGTCCCTTCCAGGTGTTGCCATAGTCGTTCTCATCGGATGAATACGGGGGATGGTGATGAACGACGAACTTCCATCTGGCATCCGATCGACCCAGGGCGTCATCGAGCCACTCATACTGCTCTGAACCGGGCGCGACATTGCGGTTCGTATCGATCATGAAGAAATCCGCATCACCCTGACTGAAACTGTAGTAGTACTCAGGTTCAGGCAAGGACATGTACTTGTAGTAGTGCCGTGCGTCCTGCTCATGATTTCCCAGTACGGGATACATCGTGACACGACCGAGCAGGCCGTCCATGCCCGGGAAGAATTCCTCCGTCCAGTCGCCTTTCCGTGATCCGGTGCCCGTCAGATCACCCGGATGAACCAGAAACCCTGGTCGCTGCTCCCAGATATGCTCCGACAACGTCGCCGAGACCGTCGGATTGTCCTGCGTGTCACTCAGGATCGCGAACGCGATCGGAACGCCTCTCGGGGCTGCCGTCTGAAACGTCATGATGTCGGTCCGGATCTCCTGACCCCGATCATCCTTCAGGTC
This sequence comes from Phycisphaerae bacterium, assembly GCA_002702575.1. Taxonomy (GTDB): domain Bacteria; phylum Planctomycetota; class Phycisphaerae; order Phycisphaerales; family SM1A02; genus UBA1668. Next base: position 66,116 of record PAAJ01000011.1, read on the forward strand.
CACTTCGTAGAAGTACGGCTCATCCGCATCAAGTCCATCCAGCATGACCTCGCCGAGCATCAGAGGTGTATCGATCCGCTGTTCTCGATCGAACTCCGAGGTTTCACCGTATCGAACCACACCGGTCACCGGCCGAGTCGTCTCGAAGACGATCCTGATGGAATCACCGGTGGCATACTGCAGAAACGGAGGCACCTGCCAGAGGAGCTCCTCGGAGATGGCACGCTCCGGTGGAATGCGTGCTGGAAGATCTGTTCGATCCGAATGATGATCAAACTGGTGCGATACCCAGTCATCCTGAGCTGCCATGTCATACAGTCGAACATCCATCAGACGACCGACATGAGCATGAAACTCATTGTCGTCGTGATAGGCCGCAAGCGTGAAGGGCGCGCGTTCAGGATAGAGGAGGTCACCAGACTGCTCGGTTGATTCCGCGTCCAGTTCGCCATTGACATAGAGTCGCGTCGTCTCACCGTCGTACGTGGCCACGACGTGATAGAGCTTGCCTTCTTCATAGGCGGTCTTTCCGGTGACATACGTCATGGAACCGTTGCCATCGTCCGAACCAACCGTCGCGATACCAAATGTGAAATGTCGGTTGTCATATCCGAGAACCCAGCCCGTTTCCGCATCATTGTTGTCCTGAACACAGCCCAGGACACCACCCCACTGCCTGGGCTGACCTACGGAAAGCCAGGCCGATACGGTCATTTCACGCGAGGGCAGAAGCCCGGGAACCGCTCTGAAATCCGACGCGATGACGAGCCGATCATCTTCATAGAGCTCCGCCCCACCTCCCTGGCCATCGGGAAGAAAGGACAGTTCACGTTCCAGCTTGATTGAAGGACCCAACTGCGCATTCAGATGACCGTTGGAAACATCCGCAGATTGCATTGGATAGGCAATGAGCGCATCCGGATCGTCATGAAGCAGGAGCAGCGCCAACAACGGTAGAAGAGAATTCATCATCAGAGCAGCATACCGTTGCGGGTCGGAATCAGTTTTCCTTCGGTGGAAGCCATCGCAGGGTGGCCAGAACCGCTCGATGATCCGATGGCCACTCCTCGAAACCGATGTCGCTCGAAGGATCACCCTGATCACCAAGGACGAAGACCCGTAGAGGCTGCAGCTGCTGCGACACGTAGATCATGTCGATGCGATCCAGTGATGCGGTCCGCTGAGCTTCTGCAGGGTCTGAAAAACCAGCAGCATCCCAATGACCACGACCTTGTGTTCCGTTGACGTACCGTGGCGTCCACGTATGGCCGGGATCGGACACTTCATCGGATCGCACATGACGAAACGTGTCCTGGAGACCGGGCAAAGGACCTTCGAGATCCAAGGTCTCCCGATAGCTGCCTGGATCGGAAAGAACCTGCGATCCCTTCCAACCAATCGCAGGCCCAAGACGTGTCGCTGTTGGATTGGAGACCCATCGGTCGTTCTCTGAACGTGCCCAGTCCTCTGTCCAGTCCAGATGGGACGGTTCGTTGAAATCGCCACCCAGAATGACCGGGATGTTCTCGACCAGTGCAGGATGCACCGAACGATAGGTCTCGAAATAGATGTCACCCTTGTCACTGGCATCGAGAATCGCATCAACTTCGATCGGTTGCTCTGCAAGCAGCGTGTCCTGAATGATGTATGGACCGTAGGGAGACGGCTTCCAATGAACGTTGTGTACGACAAGAGGACCCTCAGGGTGAAGGACCCTGGATGTGTTCTGATCGATTGGCTCGATGGGATAGCGTGCATACGTCGCCTGGCCCCGTGACCCTCCATCACGCCGATGCCACGAAGGCTCATGCTCCTTCAGGATCCTGAAGACACGATCGTCTCCATACTCTTCCTGAACGAGAACAATGTCTGGATCGGAATGCATGATGACCTTCGCGATCGCATCATGTCGTGGCTGTTCATAGAGCGAATCCGCCGAGTTCGGCCCGGGCGCATTTCCGCTCCGGAGGATGTTGAATGCAAGAACATCCAGCAGTACCGGATCAACGCTGCTGACCGCCGAACGCTTCTCCCATGCCAGTTCCATGAGCAGCGCGCCATGATCGGATGGGAAGTCGCGTTGCTCGATCGGAATCGCATTGTCTTCCCAGACCTCCGGCAGCACATGTCCGGAAACAGGTCGAAGGATCCAGCCGTCCCGTGGCTGATCCGGATTCTTCAGATAGAGCCGATCAATGCGTTCGAAACCAGTTGCAACGCCGTCGCTTTCACGGAACATGGGAGACCACGTCAGCCCCGGACGTTGGACTGGATTCGGATGAAGGTCACGAAAGGTGTCCTTGAAGCCCGCGTCCTGCATGGCCAGACTCACCGGCAGGGGAAGATTCCGTCTGTGTTTGTAGATTCGAGCCGTATCTTCGGTCCAGTCAAGATGCGACGGCGTGTTCCAGTCTCCACCGACCAGCACGGGAACATCACTTGAACGATGCCCGATCCCGTCCAGATGTCCAATGATGGCCTGAGCCTGAGGCAGTCGGGATGAGCGGACATCCTCGGCAGCCAGAAGCTCCGCATCACTCATGGTCGGTTGATCTCGAAGTTCCTCGGTGATGTAAGCACGCCAGTCGATCCAGATCGACCATGCGATGAATGTACGCCCCTGCTCGTCCGTCAACTCCGCACCGACACCATGCCATGGATGATGAAAGAAGCGAGCCTTGATCTCAAGGGGGGTCAACACACACAGATGTGCGCTCTCTCCCTGCCATTGTCGCCAGCCCAGTTCCTCTGCGAGCCATTCACCGAGCTTCGGACGTTCCCCATCAATGTCATAGCTCTCCTGCAGCAGCACGAGATCCACGTTGGTCTCCCGGATGATCTGCAGTGCCTTTTCGGGCCCCTGCTCGACATCATTGGCACCATGAAGAACATTCCAGACAAGGACACGCAGAGAATCGCTTTGCGAACCGGCGTCCCGGGCATGACTCCATTGTGAAGGGAACAACGAAGCCAGGATCATCAGACAGAGCATTCGGATGGATTGATGTTGCATGAGAAGATGCTACTCGTAGCCTTGGCCGGGTCTCAACCACCTCGATATTCAGACTGAATAACAGCCCCTTTCAGAGCTCCGAACCGTCGGAACTTCGTCAATCCTGTGCATTCCATTTGCTGGAATCTCCAGTCCCACTAGACTGTCTGATCCATCAAACGATATACAGGAGTCGCCTCATGACAACGACATGCAATCTCACCGGAACCGCACTTGCAGGATCCATCCGTTTTCTGATGAACATGGCGAAACCACTCGTTTCGGATATCGATGCCCAACGATTCAGCGACTCCTGCGATACGACGATCAATCATCCGGCATTCGTTCTGGGCCACTGCGCCTATTACGTCGGCTACTGCATGCAGATGCTTGGAAGTGATATCGAATTGCCTGATTCTCATACGGATCTCTATCAGCACGGTGCCGAATGCATGCACATGCATGATGGCTATGACGACAAGGAATCAGCCATCGCACATTTCATGGAACGGCTTGAAACGGCAGCCAGCTTCGTGGAGGGACTCGATGATTCCGTCTTCGCCCGTTCCACAGAAGGCACCTTCTTCGAGGATCGAATGCCGAACATGGCCACAGTCGCAAACTTCATGATGGTTGCACATGTGACCTTCCACCTCGGGCAGGTCAGTGGATGGAGACGAGTCGCCGGATACGGCGCTGCAGGCTGAGCCTCGTCAAGAATCGGTTTTCAGGATTGCCTCAGCAGCAGCGAGCCCGCTGTCAATGGCGTGACCCACTGTCGGACCAAGACACCAGTCACCACAGGCAACCAGCTTCCTTGCGGAATCGACGAGGCAGGGCTGACCCACTGCTTGACTGACCAGGGCATATCGCCATCGGTGTGCGGTTGGAGTTCCAACAAGACCTCCACCAACGAGTTCCTGGAGACTCTGGAACAGCAGTGTGGCCACTTCTTCAGCCGGCCTTTCAAGGTGTTCACGTGTCCATTCGGACGTTGCCTGTGCAATCCAGGCGGACTGAGACGGTCTCTGTGGCTTGCTGGCCTGGTTGGCGATCCATCCCAGTGGGCCTGAATCGGGAGTCATGACTTCAAAGGGTGCAGGATTCTCGTGCGCCGCATCTGAAACAAGCAATGTCCAGTTTGGATCGTAAGTCGCCTTGTGCATGTCATCGAGGAAGTCCGGCTGAATGGGTGCAAGCAAGTCGATCGCCTGAGGTGAGGGAATCGCAACGACCAGCTGAGTCGCACTCGCCACGATGCCATCGGATCCCAGAAGCTGCCACGCCCCCCCATCAGCCCTGATGGATTCGATGCGAGCGCCGCATTGGATATCCAAGCCTTTGGCAAACCATTTCGGTACCGCACTCATGGTGGGAACACCGATCGGCCAATCCGGTTCGGCAAACGGTTTCTTCACCGAATCCTTGCCGGACTGAGGATCCCAGCGTGCGATCACGCCAGAGTCCATCAGATCCTGGACGAGTGCGGTGGATTGTGCCTGCTTGAGCGTGATGAACTGACAACCATGATCCAGTCGAACACCCTCGGGCCCTCTCCGGGTGCTCAAGCGACCACCTGGCCCCCGCCCCTTGTCGATGACCACAACGTCTCGTCCAGTGGCAGCCAATGTCCTGGCCGCCGAGAGACCCGATGGCCCCGCTCCGATGACAGCAATATCACGATGAACAGTCATTTTCCAATCTCTCGGTAGGTCCCGATAGCCTAGCATTCCACCACTCAAAAGACATCGTCCTGACTGCAAACTGATCCGGTCTCGTCTCGTCGCTCAAAGGTGATATTCATGTCCCGACAACAGATCCTCATCATCGGAGCCGCCGGTGGCGTTGGCCGTGAACTCTCAAGGCAACTGTCCGCAGACGGGTGGGATCTGGTCCTGGCAGGCCGACAGCAAGCGTCTCTTGATGAACTCGCCATGGAGACCGGCGGAGAAGTCGAAGTCCTGGACGCCACCTGCTTCGAGGCGACGGACGATCTTCTCAAGCGGTACCCGGATCTCCGCGCTGCTGTGAACCTGGCAGGCAGCATCATGCTCAAATCAGCTCATCAGACCAGCCAGGACGATTTCAACGACACCATCTCACAAAATCTCACAACAGCCTTTTCCCTTGTCAGAGCCTGTGGAAACCACTGGAGACGAGGTGGTGGCAGCGTTGTCCTGATGTCCACGTGCGCCGCCAGACTGGGCCTCATGAACCACGAGGCGATTGCAGCTGCGAAAGCTGGCGTGGAAGGACTGACCCGTACGGCAGCAGCCACCTATGCGTCTCGGGGCATTCGATTCAACGCCGTTGCCCCCGGCCTGGTGGATACACCGCTGGCCCAACCGATCACCTCCAGTGAACCCGCTCTGAAGGCGTCCACGGCGATGCATCCACTTGGCAGAATCGGGAATCCGGAGGAAGTCGCCAGACTGATCGGATTCCTGCTGAATCCCGTCAATGACTGGATTACCGGGCAGGTGATCGGAATCGATGGTGGCCTGGCGACCGTACGGGGTCGCTAGCCGACTGGTCGTACTCGCTTCGACTACCATGCCACCCCACTGGGAGAATTGAGTTGACCAGCGCCATTCCAACACAACCAACGCTTCAAGCACCGCGAGGGGCTCGAATCACCGTCCTGATCTCGGTTGTGCTGCCGCCACTTGCATTGATCACGGTCATGTGGCTCGCATGGGGGACGGGATTCGGCATCTTGGACCTCTCTCTCTTTGCAGGCATGTATCTGATCTGTGGCCTGGGAATCACGATCGGATTCCACCGCTACTTCTCTCACAAATCCTTTGAATGCCCACGGTGGGTCAAGTGGATGCTCGGTATCACTGGATCCATGGCCTGCCAGGGAGATCTCTACTGGTGGTGCGCAGTCCATCGAACTCACCACCAGCACAGCGATGAAGCCGATGATCCGCACTCACCGCATGTGGGCAGTGGTGGTCGTCTGCGTCGATTCATCTACTCCCATTTCGGTTGGCTGTTTCGCATCGAACAGCCGGATCAACAGCGCTATGTTCCGGATCTCAAGGCCGATCGTGATCTTCAAATCATCAGCAAGCTGTTTCCGTTCTGGGTTTTCCTGAGCCTGCTCATCCCGACGGTTCTGGGTGGCGTTCTCAGCGGCAGCTGGTTCGGAGCACTGACCGGCTTCCTCTGGGGCGGACTCGTCCGAATCTTCTTCGAGCATCATGTCACCTGGAGCGTGAATTCGGTATGCCACATCTGGGGTGCGCAACCCTATGACAGCCATGATCACAGCCGGAACAATGCGATTGTCGGCGTTCTGGCACTCGGCGAAGGCTGGCACAACAATCATCACGCCTTTCCCACTTCCGCTCGACATGGCCTTGCTTGGTGGCAGTTCGACAGCAGCTGGATCATCATCAAGATGATGTCCATGGTGGGCATGGCTCGAGCCCTCAAGACGCCGAGCCCTGAACGCATGGCCAAATCCACAAACAAGGCTGTGATCGATGAGTCCGGGCACTGAAATCGCCTTGATGTGCCTGCGAGACCCGTTTGGATCACGGATGACTCAACACACGGATGCCGGTCGGTCGATACTCTGATTGCCAGTGAACTCGACCTGGTTTGACCTCACATTGAACGGAGCGCCCTCACCATGACTCCCATGACCAGACTGCTGCTTGTGGCCACATTCGCGACCATCCTGCCGTTCACCGGCTGTGAACAGGCATCCGATGAAGGCGGCAACGATTCATCGCCGGTCGCCGAAGAGCAGAAAGCGCCTGACTTGGGTCGACCGCTGGGCACGATGAATATCGAAGGCTCCAATCTTCAGGTCCATGGAAAAGGTGTCTTCAGAGCCGGGGCACGACTTGAACTCACGATTCAGCTTGTGGATGGCGCAACGCCATCTTCCATTCATGCCTGGGTAGGTCCACGCTCCGGAAAGGATGTCGAAAAGATCCGTGCAGAAGGAGACGATCGATCCTGGCGCGTGAACGTGGACGTTCCGGGCACCGTGACGGACACGACCATGCTCTGGATCGAGGTCGAGGGCAAGGATGGCAAGCAGGATTCAAGAGGCATTCGCATGCGGTGAGCGACCCTCAATGAGGCCTGTGGGCTCTCATCGACTGGATTCTCGGAACCTGATTCCCCGATCGCCTGAGTTCGAAAGTAACACTGGACAGGGCCCCTGAACGGGCTGATACTTTCTTCTACATGCTTTCGAAGGTCATAACCTGCGTGCTGCTGGCTGCCATTGCCCTCCAGGGGGTCTATGGAGGTCTGCGAGAAAGCGTTGTCATCCAACTTGGTGGCAGCCATGACCATGCACATGAAACCGTTGTGCATGCCGTGAAGCACGCGTGTGGTCACCATGACCACGAACATCACCATCACCATCATGATCACCATCACGGTGCGAATGCACCTGAACCGTGTCATGATCATGCTGAGGACTGCTGTGAAGGGACCGAAATCGAACTGGATCTCGTCCTGTTGCTCTCGAATCCGCGGGAGAAGACCAATCAGGACACGCTGATCACGACTCCAGTTGCCTTCGAGCAATCATCTGAACACTCGACATCCTGCTTCACCAGACCGCAGGAAACCCCGTCGTATCGAGGACTGGACCCGGGTCTTCGTCACAGACTTGCCGTGGTCCGATCGACTCGACTGCTGCTCTGAACCCAGATTCATTGACGTTCATGAAACCTCGTGGCCATGGCCATGTGGTGATGTTGTTGTGAGTTTGGGCAGGAGTGTCTTGACATGTCATTTGTTCCGCCAGCATCCACTGGATGCATCCGATGGCGAATCCTGATCCTGTTGCTGCCGGGTGTGCTGTTGATCGGCTGTCAGTCGTATGAAGCGGCTCCACTGGATATCCATGACTATCGTTCGTCCTTCGAAGATCGAATCGATGAGACGGAAACCGTCACGGCGTTCGCAGAGAGACTGAACGCAACGGATGAGGCCATCAACCGTGGATTCGATCCGTCTGATGGCATCTGCAGTGCCGAAGGTGAGGTCCTTGCGCTGTTCTACAACAACAGACTCCGAATCGCTCGCCTGGAAGCCGGCGTTGCCCTGGCCACACTGGAGACCGCAGGGCTCTGGGACGATCCCGTCTTTGGATTCGATGCTGCTGAAATTCTGTCCCCCACCACGACGCCATTCGAATGGGGTGCGATGGGCAGTCTGACCATCCCGATCTCGGGCAGACTGGACATTGAAAAACAAAGAGCAGGTGCAGCCTACGAAGCTGAACTGCGAACCATCGTCGATGCCGAATGGCGAACACGAGCCGACCTTCGCAAATCATGGGCCCGCTGGGCGGCTGCATCGGAGCATCTTCTCCTGATTGATGAACTGATCGTCAAACTGAAGGAGATCAACAGCCAGGCCGATCTGCTGATGAAGGCAGGTGAAATCAATCGAGTTGAACGACGACTTCTGAAGATCGAACTTGCGGATCGGCTCGTTCAGGCTTCTGAAGTCGAACTGCAGGCCCTGAACGCCTTGAATGATCTGCTCGATGTCATGGGACTTCCACCATCGGCTGGCCCCCTGCTGATCCCGGAGTTTCCGGCGATCGAGCATCCGGAAGTACCGAATACCACTGAACGACTGATCCAGTCAAACACGGAGCTGGCCGTGAGATTCGCCGAATATGAAACGGCGGAAGAGACCCTGCGGCTGGAAATCAGGAAGCAGTTTCCGGACATCGTCATTGGATCGGGATATGGCACCCAGTTCAATGATCAACGGGTGATGTTCGGCCTGTCCATACCGATCCCAATTCTGAATGCCAATCGAGCTGCGATTGCAGAAGCCGCTGCTCGGCGTGAAGTCGTCCGAGCGGCCGCCGAAACGACCTTCGAATCGCTCTACCGCGAATTGGAGACCGCCAATGCAGCGCTGCTGCTCAAGCAAAATCAGCGAAATCAGTACACGGATGTGATCGTACCGTTGCTCTCGGCGCAGAACGAGGATCTCCGAAAGATTGCCGAATTGGGAGAACTGGACATGTTCGTCCTGCTCGAAACCGTCAATCGAACCGTACAGACAAAGCAGCGTCTCATTGATCTTCGAGTCGAGGAGCTGGATGCGACCATCATGGTTCATGAGATCCTTGGACCAGCGATACCCATGGACCCTGCACCCACCATGAATCGACACAACACCAATACGACAGACTCGGACAAGGACAACACCTTTGTTGCGGGAGGCCGAAAATGAATTCAAGCACACGATCAATTCTGAAACTGATCAGTCTGATGCTGATAACCACACTGCTGGTGAGCTGTGGCAAATCGGAACCTGCTGCAGATGATCATGCCCATGAACACTCAGAAGAGTCGATGCCTACCAACCGAGTCGCCATCCCATCGACGGTTCGATCCAATCTTGGCATCACCTTTGCCACTGTAGAACGTCGTCATATCGAAAGCACATTGCGTGCGCCGGGCCGATTCGAGTATCTCCCGACCGCGTTGCGGGAGTATCGAACACCCGTTCCGGGCAGAGTGGAGATTCTGGTGGATCAGTTCGATGTCATCAAGGACGGCGACCTTCTCTATCGGATGGACTCACCTGCCTGGCGGGATCTTCAGAAGACGATTGCACAATCCGCTTCCGAGTTGGCCAGCAATGAGGCCATCATGGATTCCTATCCACAACTCTTCGCTGCTCACAAGCGACATGAACGAAGTCTTCAGGAAGCACTCTCGATCTGGATGGCAAGGGTCGAGAAGCTCGAAGCCTTGCGTGAAGCTGGCGGTGGTCGGATGACGGAATACACCGCTGCCCTGGCCGAGCAGGTCAAGATCGAAGCGGAGCTTGCAGAGGTGAAGGAAGAAGATGTCAGACTCTCGGCTGCCAGAACCCGTACAAAGGCATCTGTCGAGGCCGCCCAGGCCCAGTACGACCTTGCACTGGATACCGCCGCCTCATTCCTCGGCATGTCGCGAGAACAGCTCCTGGAACCCGCGTCCAGAAGCGCCACTGCGCTACCAGCCTGGCGAAGCATCAACATGATCGAAGTCCATGCCGTCGCTGATGGTGTCGTGGAATCGATCGATCTCACGAACGGATCCTGGGCGGATGCGCAGGACAATGTGATGTGCATTGTCCAGCCGGATCGCCTTCGATTCCATGCCACGGGACTGCAAAGTGATCTGGGGATCCTTCGTGACGGGCTCAAGGTCATGATCGTGCCACCGGCATCGACGTCTGCGGGCACCTCGATTCCGATGGACGAAACCATGACCGGCACACTCAAGCTTGGACTCACGGCCAACCCCGATGATCGAACAGTCGATCTCCATGTCGTTCCTGATCAGCTTGCACGATGGGCGCGGGCAGGTGTTTCAGCTCAGCTCGAGATCGTCACGGATTCCACGACCAACCGCGAACTGGCCATCCCATTGTCGGCTGTTCAGAGAGATGGCCTTGTTCCAGTGATTTTCCGTCGAGCTCCGGACAATCCCAATGAAGCCATTCGAATCGAAGCGGATCTGGGGTTCGATGATGGTCGCTGGGTCGCCGTTCTCAGCGGACTTCGGGATGGAGATGAAGTCGTTCTGGATGGCGGGTTCCAGTTGATGCTGGCAACCAGTGGATCGGTTCAGCAGGGTGGACATTTCCATGCAGATGGCACCTTCCATGAAGGAGCGCACTGAGCCATGTTGCAGGCAATGATCCGCTTTTCACTGCGGTATTCATCACTGGTGGTCGTCGCGGCCATTCTCATCTCAGGCTATACGGCCTGGCGGCTTCCGAAGATGAGCGTGGATGTCTTTCCGGATCTGAACGCGCCGACGGTCGTGATCATGACGGAAGCTGGAGGACTCGCCGCTGATGAGGTCGAGCAGTACGTCACGTTTCCCATCGAAGCTGCCGTCAATGGCATGACAGGCGTTCGCAGAGTTCGCAGCGCCAGCGCGATCGGACTCTCGATCATCTGGGTTGATCTGGAATGGGGCGCCGACCTGTATCAGGCCAGACAACTCGTCTCGGAACGTCTTTCAGCTGCCAGAGAGATCATGCCCCCTGGTGTTGAACCGTTCATCACGCCGATCACATCGATCGCAGGAGAGATCATGCTCGTCTCCCTGTCATCCCCGGGCGGCGAGGCCACCCCATTGGAATTGCGTGCCTATGCCGAATTCGATCTTCGCAACAAGATTCTCTCCATACCCGGCGTGGCCCAGGTGGTCGCCATTGGAGGTGAGCTCCCCGAGTACCAGGTCAATGTCGATCAAAATCGACTCTTGATCCATGATCTCACGATTTCGGATGTCACCAGGGCGGCCGGCGGCGCGCACAGCACGGCCAGCGCGGGGTACCTGGCGGATGTCGGCAACTTCGAGATCCCTATTCGTCAACAGAGCCGAGTGACCAACGCAGAAGACATCGCTCGCACCATCATCCGACATGAGAACGGTACACCGGTCACGATCGGCCAGGTAGCCGATGTCCGGCTTGGCCCCGCTCCAAGACGTGGTGTCGCCTCGGAGCAGGGTCGACAATCCGTGATCCTCACGATTCAGAAAGCACCAGGCACCAATACGCTGGCGTTGACGGACAAGATCGATGCGCTCCTCAATCAGATCCAGCCGTCGATACCTCGAGGGATGGTTCTCAACCGGGACGTCTTCCGGCAATCACACTTCATCGATCGTGCCGTCAGCAACGTCACGACAGCCCTGATCGAAGCCGTCGTGATCGTTGCGATCATTCTCGTTCTGTTCCTGATGAATCTTCGAACGACCTTGATCACATTGACAACCCTTCCCGTCTCACTGGCCATCGGCCTCCTGACGATGGACGCCATGGGGATGAGCCTCAATGTCATGGCCCTCGGTGGCCTGACCGTCGCCATTGGCGTCCTGGTCGACGATTCGATCATCGAAGTCGAGAACGTCTTCAGACGTCTCAAGCAGAATCGTGCATTGCCTGAAGATCAACAGCGTGACTTCGTCACGGTCATCTTCGAGTCCAGCAATGAGATTCGGCTCCCGATGGTCTTCGCGACGATCATCATCGTGATGGTCTTCATTCCCCTTCTGTTCCTGCAGGGCATCGAAGGTCGCTTCTTCCAGCCGCTGGCGATGACCTACATGATCTCGATTCTGGCGTCTCTGGTGGTCGCCATCACATTGACCCCTGCACTGTGCAAACTGTTTCTGAAAAGATCATTCGGATCCATGCAGGAACGAGATTCCTGGCTCGTCGGCCTGCTCAAAAAGGGCTACGGACCCAGTCTCGAGTGGACACTTCAATATCGCCGAGGCGTCCTTGGCATTGCAGGGGTGGCAACCGCAGCTTCACTGCTTCTGGCGAGTACGTTCGGAACGTCGTTCCTGCCCTCATTCAACGAGGGAACCTACACGGTCTTTCTCCTGGCCCCTCCTGGAACCTCTCTGGTTGAAAGTGATCGACTGGCAACCCATGTGGAAAGACGCCTTGCAGACATCGAAGGTGTCCAGACCGTGGCTCGGAGAACAGGTCGAGCTGAGCGAGATGAACATGCAGAACCCGTGAGCAACTCCGAAATCGAAGTAACGCTCATGGATTCGACCGATCACAGACAAGTTCGCCGGGAGATCGACGAGATCCTGTCAGCCATACCCGGGATCACGACCATGGTCGGTCAGCCGATCGAGCATCGCCTCAGCCACCTGCTTTCGGGAACCCCCGCCGCCATCGCCATCAACATCTTCGGAGAAGATCTCGATGAACTTCGTCGAGTCGCCAGACAGGTGGAAGCGACCTTGCAGTCGGTTCCTGGCGCCCGTGAAGTCAATGCCAATCGAGAGCTCCTGGTGACGACACTCCCGGTTCGGTATCGACATGCCGCACTGGCCAATGCAGGACTGAGTCCGGCTTCGGCGGCAGAACAGGTCCGCAATGCGATGTACGGTGAAGTCGTCGATCGAATCAACCAGGGCGTACGACAATACGATCTGGTTGTTCGTCTTGATCCCAGCCAGCGTGAATCGATCGATCAGGTTCGGAACCTGCTTCTGAGAGGGCAGAGTGGTGCAACTGTGCGATTGCGTGATGTCGCCGACATCGGCCCGGAACGCTCCAGCAATCTCATCACACGTGAAAATGCACAGCGGAAAGCGGTCGTCTCTCTCAATGTCGCCGAAGACTCCAATCTTGGAGATCTTGTTGCAGCCGTGCAGCAGTCTGTCGATCCGATCGTTCAGGAAGCCGGATTCACGGTCACCTATGGTGGTCAGTTCGAAGCCCAGCAATCCGCTTCCAGAACCATCCTGGCAACGGGACTCGTCGTCGCGATTCTCATGCTGATGCTGCTTCAGATTTCAACGGGTACGTTCAAGGCCGCGCTGCTGGTCATGGTCAATCTCCCGCTTGCACTCATCGGCGGCATCATGGCGATCTTTCTGACCGAAGGCGGTGGATTCTGGGCCAACATGCTTGGCATCCTTGGACTGGGGAGCGGGTACGTCGCCCCGGTCGTTTCGATCGCCAGTCTGGTGGGATTCATCACGCTCTTCGGAATTTCCGTTCGGAATGGCATTCTTCTCATCAATCACTACAACCATCTTCTAGAAGATGATGCGATTCCACTGGATCAAGCCATCATTCAGGGGTCAATGGAACGGCTGGTACCCATTCTCATGACAGCGATATCGGCCGCACTGGGCCTGCTTCCGCTCGCATTGGCCGCAGGCCAGCCTGGAAGTGAACTTCTGTCACCATTGGCCGTCGTGACAGTCGGCGGACTTCTCACCTCCACGCTCCTGAATCTGATCGTGGTTCCCGCAGGCTATTCCCTGCTGTTTGCCCGGGATCGAAGCACAGGCAGCTCATGATCTGGATTTCCAGAAAACCCTGAACCTCCACTATGATGCGACCTCACTTCAGGAAGGAAATCGCATCATGTTCAAATTGAATCAATCCGCACTAATCGCACTCGTCGCCTGCCTCTATCTGCTTTCAGGCTGTGACCATGATCACGATCATGATC
>PAAJ01000012.1 GCA_002702575.1 Phycisphaerae bacterium
ATTGAAAAACCGCTCTCACGAATTCGTAAGAGCGGTTTAAAGCGGGTGAGGCGATTCGAACGCCCGACATTCACGTTGGCAACGTGACGCTCTACCACTGAGCTACACCCGCGAGGTCTTCACTTGTCACCAGGTCGCCCGGGGGTTCGCTGGCTAGTCCGACAGTTTAGCACAAGCCAGACGCTGGCTGGCAAGACACATCGGACTGGGCATTATGGCCGCTCTGGGAGCCCAGGCAAGCCCTCACGCCTCAAAAGATCACTTGTCGAGGTCCTCGGCCAGTTTCTTGAGCTCCATGAGCCGCTTGGCGGAGAAGCCCTCGTCCCAGAACCAGCGAACCACGCCGTCAGCGTCCAATAAAAGGATGCGACCGTTGCGGGGATTCATGTTGCCGGTGAATTCAGCCACCGGCTTGGCCTGCTTGCCATAGAGGGTCACGACGGCCGCCCAGTCTTCGGCTGGAATACCGCTTCGCATGCCGTTGTCGATCATGCCCTTGAACATGGAGGGGAACATGCCGGGAATCGTGGGGACCTCCACGACCTGAGCCGGAAACTCGACCTGGGTCAGACCGATCGTCCAGCGATCGAGATCGAACTGGGTCTCCTGGATGTAGCCGACCATGTAGAGCGCCGGTTTGCCCATGTACGCCTTGGGGAGCTCGATGGGTTCCTTGTCCAGATTCTCGCCATGAGCCGTCGGGAAGGTCTCGCCCACCGGGTTCTGGTTCGGGTACTTGGCCATGCAGCCTCCGTTGGAAAGGATGGCGCCGATCACGAGCAGGATCAGCAGGACGAGAAAGGGACGGAATCGTTCAGGCATGAGAAGCTCCAGAGAATCATTTCGTTTCCAGAGGGCAGCATACCTGTTGGATGGTGGCCTATCCTTGTGGACCATGCCAGAACCCATCCCAGATCTTGCACCCGGTGTCCCCGAACTGGCCCCGACCATCGAGAAGGTCAAGGGGGAGTACATCCTCACCTGCCGCTCGAGGATGCCCAGGCCTCGCAGTGAGATCTTTCCCTTCTTTGCCGATGCACGGAATCTCCAGAAACTGACACCCAGCAATGTCCAGTTCAAGATCCTCACCGAGGGTGAGATCGAGATGAAGGAAGGGGCCCTGATCGACTATCGCATCAAGATCCGGGGTATTCCCATCCGCTGGCGTACGGAAATCACCGCCTGGGAACCGCCGGACCGGTTTGCGGATGTCCAGCTCAAGGGTCCGTATCGTCAATGGATCCATGAACATGTCTTCGTGGACGAGGGGCCGACCACTCTGGTCCAGGACCGAGTGCGCTACAAGGTGCTCGGGGGTGGCCTGATCCACTGGCTGGCGGTGAAACGGGATGTCGTGAAGATCTTCACGTATCGTGATGAGATGATGGCCAAGCTGTTCCCGCCACTGTGATCAAGAAGCATGAGTCCTGAACTTCAACTCGAGATTGCACTGATCGCACAAGCGGTGTCGACCTTCGGCATGCTGGGTGCGATCTGGCTGGTTCAGCTTCAGACCTATCCGCTGCAGATTCATGTTCCTGCCGAGAACTTCGTCGACTACCAGGCGGCGCACATGTTCCGGGTGTCCTTCGTGGTCGGGCCGCTGATGCTCGTCGAGGCCGGGACGGCAGCCTAGCTGCTGTTCCTTCCACTGGACGATTGCAGCACGACTCTGGCCTGGGTCGGCATGGGGCTGGTCTTCCTGATGTGGCTCTCCACACTGATCCTCCAGGTGCCCTGTCACTGGAAACTCGAACGGGGACGGGATGACAAGGCCATCAGCAGACTCGTCAAGACCAACTGGGTCCGCACGGTGGGCTGGACCGCTCGTGCAGTGGTCGTGGGATGGCTGCTGGTCAATTCGATTCAATAAACACCGGCATCTCGACGGGATGTCGTTCAAGATGAGTTCCCGGTGACATGGTCCAACCCGGGAGCATCCAATGGCGACCCTGTGATGGTTGGCCGGATCCACTTCAGACCCTGCGCCCGCCTGACTGCTTCTAGGTCAACTTGTTTTTTCAATCCTTGACATGTTCAGGCCCTTTGGCCTGAATGCATCGTGCATTTGCAGAATCCATCGGCGAAATACACGAACTTTCGAATTTCAAACGGGGGGCTCGTGCGATTCAGGTATCAAGAGGTTGTAACGGGTGCAGGAGGAGAGAGTGTGACAGAAGGCCCGGTCGGAGACGACCGGGCCTTCGGCTCATGGAGATCTCTTCAGTCAGGATGCGGTGTTTGGGTCCGGATCGAGATTGTCGTTCTCAGGCGTGACGGCGTTGTCCCATCCGGGTCTGGTCTCGTGCATCTTGAACGCGGCCAGGGTTGCCATGAACATCGCGAGCAGGAAGATCACCAGTGTTCTCTGGTAGGTCTCGAGGGTCGCGTCATGATTCGAGGTGATGAAGAGGCCGGGAATGAACTGGCACAGGGCGCCCGAGAGGATGCCCGCGGCGTTCACGATTCCGATGGCGGCTGCGGAATATCCCTTCGGCAGCGATTCGCATACGGCTGGGAACACGAGTACCGAGACTCCGACCAGCAGTCCATTGATGAACAGCTGGGTCATCGCCGCAAAGTAGGTCGTCGCTGGCGTGAACAGCACGAAGGCGACGGCAATCGTGCCCCCGATGCTGCCGATCACCAGCAGTGGCTTTCGGCGACCCCACCAGTCCGCGAGGAATCCGCTGATCACCGCACCGATTCCCATGCCGATGAAGAGCCAGCTGTTGAGGACCAGCGAATCGTTCTTGTCGAAACCGAAGGCCTGCTGGAGCGGAACATCCCAGAAGCCATAGAACCCGAAGATGTTCGCGCAGATGCCGGCATAGAAGAGCATGCCCAGCCAGACCTGGCGTGTGCCCATCAGCTCACGAAGTGCTTCCATCAGACCGATCCTCTTCGAGTCGCCTTCTCCGGTGGTCTTGCCGGGTGCGGTTCGAATGAAGATGACGATCAACAACGCGATCAGGCCGCCTGCGGCAGCCATCCATTGCATGATGGCCTGCCAGTCCAGAACGTCGAGCAGTTGAGCCAGACCGGCATTGCCCATGACGGCGCCGGCTGAGAAGAGCATGTCGATGAGTCCCATGGCGATGGCGAACTGGCTTGGGCGAATCCAGCGTCGAGCGACGAGGCCGGCGCCTGGAAACGCGAACCCGGCCGCAGCACCCATCGCGGCGCGTGATGCCAGGAGGGCCCAGTAGTTGCTCGAGATGCTGAAGCAGAACGTGGCCAGGGCGCACAGCAGCGCTGCGATGAACAGGAGCCATCGAACGCGTCCCCGATCAAGGAGCAGGCCCGCCGGCAGTTGAACGCAGGCATAGGTAAACAGGAAGGAAGCGGCGAGCAGACCCGAGGCGGCCGTGGACATGCCGATCGAGTCGATGATCTTGTCATCCAGCGCGGCATAGCTCGTCTGCAGTGCCAGCTGGTAGATGACGAACAGCGTGGCGACGAACCAGAGGATCCATCCGCGGATGATGGGAGGGTTGGAAGGCGAAGTCATTGGCACGGTGATGCAATCCAGACCCAGTATCGGTCCTTGTTTGTTTGGATGAACAGTGGAACTTCCGGTGGACGGTGCCCGGCCGTCCGCAGTGGAAAACGGGCGGCTGTCGTGGATTTTCATAGTGAAAAATGCGGTTATTCGAGCCGGATCGGCAGTTTCAACTTGGGAGGTCTGGTTTGATGCGTACTATGACTCAGTGAAGAGAGGGTCTCCTGGCATCGTTATCCGGTGCTCAGGGGCCGCCAATCCGGCCCGTTTGAAGAGAGAAGAGCGTTCCATGAAAGCCCAGCGATACCAGGGGGTCCGGGGTCTGTTCCCATTTCTTGTCGTCCTGATGATGGTCATCAGTCCATCGGTCCTGATGGCCGAACTGGAGCCGTCGGAAGGCGCCCTTCTGGGCGCGACCCAGGTTCGACTCAGTTGGGCCGGTGAGATCGGGGGTGTCGAACACGATGTTCAGCTCGCCATCAGTGACGGCAGTGCGGATCCATTCGTCAATCCCATCATCGAGGAGCGAACCACCGCCGGTCACCTGGTCATCACGGATGGGCTCGAATTCGGTTCGGTGTATCTCTGGCGGGTCCGGTCCATCGATGATGGTGTTCCAGGTGCCTGGGACCTTTCATCGACCTTCTCGATTCGAACACTGCCATTTGATTTCGCGCTCGAGGTCGACATCACGACTGGCAGTCAGCCGGCTCAGCCGGGACTGACTCTGTTCAACCATTGCGCCTCCATCGTCGGATTCGACCTCGATGGAGAGCTGGTTCTCATGCTGGATACACCAGCCCGTGTTGCCGACTGCCGGTCACTGGGCAATGGTCAGTTTCTCTTCGTCGGCGGCGGACGTGCCTGGATCGTGGATCTCGAGGGCAGTGTCATCTGGGCCAGCCCTGACAGCAACACTTTCAGGGTGCATCACTGTGCCTCGATGATGCCGTCGGGCAACGTGCTCATGGTCGTCCGCGAATATCAGGATGTCGATCAAGATGGTGTGGTGCGGACCTGGCAAGGTGATCGGATCGTCGAGATGAATCCAGCCACGGATGAGATCGTGTGGGAATGGAACACCTTCGACTACTTCACGACTCAGGATTACGACGTCCATCAGACCAACTACTGGAACGACTGGACCCACATCAACGACGCCCACTATGTCGAAGCGGACAACAGTGTCTACATCTCGACCAGGCATCTGAGCCGCATCACCCGGATCGACTACGACACCGGTGATGTCGTCTACAACATGGGCATGGATTTCGACTCCGGTCTGGTGGACTTCGGGGACGATCTGTTCTCCTACCAGCATTCGCCTCAGCTGCTTCCGAATGGAAACATGGTGCTCTTCGACAATGGCAATCGTCGCGGAGGGGTTCCAGCCAACGGTCAGAACGGTCAAAGCTACGCCATCGAGTTGGCCTTCACGGGGTCACCGCCGACTGATGCGGAGATCGTCTGGAGCTGGCAGACGCCCGTCTATTGCAGCTCGACAGGTGACGCTGATCGTCTTGAGAACGGCAACACCCTGGTGACGGCCACGCATCTGAATGGAGTGCACGAAGTGGCCCCGGACGGAGAAGAGGTCTGGCGTCTGTCCCTGCTCTCCGTCGAAACCTGTCCCGGCTTGAGGCCGGGATACCGAGCGACCCGTATTCCGGGCATCTATCTCGAGGATCCGGAGACACCCTGCCTGGGTGATCTGGATGGAGATGGACAGGTGGCTGTCGATGATGTGCTTGCATTGCTCTCCCAATGGGGCGGTTCCGGCAGTGCCGATCTCGACGGCAGTGGCGAGGTTGAAGTGAATGATGTCCTGCTGATGCTGCAGAAGTGGGGTCCGTGCAGTTCGTGATCGCCTGCGTCAGCCGTTAGGATCGCGGGTGATGAGCACTGCGGCGACATCCATCACACGAGCCATCGAAGCGTGGTTCCAGAAGCACGCTCGCGATCTCCCATGGCGAAAGCGACGGACGCGCTGGCGTTCATTCGTCTCCGAGATCATGCTTCAACAGACCCAGGTGGTTCGTGTCGAAGAACGCTTCGAAGACTTCATGAAACTGTTTCCGAACCCGAAATCGCTTGCCCAGGCCTCGGAGGAAGCTGTGAATGCCGCATGGGCGGGTCTGGGGTACTACCGACGTGCTCGCAATCTGCAGAAGGCTGCGAAGCAGATCCAGGAACGCCATGGAGGTCGTGTACCGGCTGATCACGAGTCGCTTCTGGCGCTGGCCGGAGTCGGCCGCTACACGGCGGGTGCCATTGCCTCGATCGCCTGCAATCGACCTGCGCCCATCGTGGATGGAAACGTTCATCGGGTTCTGGCGAGACTGCATGCCGATCCGGCACCGCTCGATGACAAGTCCGCTGCGGATCGTACCTGGACGCGTGCCACGATCCTCGTCGAGGCTTCCGGGTCACCAGCCGTCTTCAATGAGGGGCTCATGGAACTGGGCAGTCAGGTCTGCAGCAAGCACACGCCGGACTGCTCGGCCTGTCCTGTCCGGAGATGGTGTGAGGCTCGCAAACAGGATCGTGTCGATGTGATTCCCGCTGCACGCAAGCGACCTGAGAAGACCATCGAGCATCATCATGCGATCGGCATCATCAGGCGAGGCAAACTCGCGATGCAGCGACGCCCCGATACCGGTCGATGGGCTGGTCTGTGGCAGATGCCGACGGTCGAATCCACTCGTCGCCTTGGAGGTGCGGAACTGACTCGTCAACTCGGCCTGCCTGTTGAGGACCTTGCGCATGTTTCCAGTTTCGATCGGGTTCTCACCCATCGTCGAATTCGATTCCATGTCTATCGGGCCAGCCTGGAGCGTGGTCGACGTCTGCCCACTGGAAACCGCTGGATTGCGCCGGGTGAGGATCTCGAAGGCCTGGCGATGGGGGTCGCCCAGAGCAGAACGATCCAGGTGATGGAACTGGACTGACATGCCGGCATGCCACATGGTTCGAGGCATGCGAAGCGTGGTGTGTTCATGAGTGTTCGAAGCGATCAGCCGGCTGTCGCGGCTTCGATCGTTGGATCGTCGTCATCCAGTCGGGTTTCGATCTCGTCCTCTTCCGCTTCCGGATAGGCGATTCGGCCGTGATAGATGGCCGTCACCCGAGCGATGATGGCCGTCTGAATGGCATCGAGTTCGCGGAAGGTCAGGGCGCTTTCATCGAACTGCCCATCCATCAGCCGCTTCCTGGCCAGTTCTCGTACGAGGTTCTCGACCTGGGCAGGCTTGTGCTCACTCATGGCTCGTGTGGCGGATTCCACGCAATCACTGAGCATGAGGATGGCAGCTTCCCGGGTCCGTGGGCGGGGGCCTGGATACCGGAATTCAATCTCATCGACTGCTTCGCGGCCTTCATCCTCGGCCTTCTGCCGTTCTGCGTGATAGAAGTATTCGACGAGCGTCGAGCCATGATGCGATTCGATGAAGTGGATGATCTCGCGGGGAAGGCTGTATTCCTTGGCGAGTTCCACGCCGTCCTTCACGTGTCCGATGATGACCAGAAGGCTCATGGCGGGTGACAGCTTGTCATGAAGATTGTCACCGGGCTGCTGGTTCTCGACGAAGTACATCGGCTTGTTCATCTTTCCGATGTCGTGATAGAGCGCGCCGACATACACCAGAAGACTGTCCGCCCCGATGGCGTCGGCTGCGGCCTCTGCGATGTGGGCAACCTGCAGTGAATGGTTGTACGTGCCGGGTGCATGCTGCTGAAGCTGCTGAAGAAGAGGTCTTCGTGGATCCCGCAGCTCGGCGAGCGTCATGCCCGTGGTGATTCCGAAGACCTGCTCGATGCTCGGCAGAATGCCCAGTACGAGGAAGCCGACAGCAAGGCTCGCGATCCCCGATTGCATCGCCTGCATGGCGACCTGGCCCCATGCCTCGAAGAGCATGGGCAGTTCGATCATGTTGAGCACGACGCATCCGACGGCGAGGACGACGGCTGTGACCAGCGAAGCTCTGATGAGGGTGTTGCGATGTCGGACTTCCGTCACCTGTGCGATCATCGCGCCGATTCCGGCCATCATCAGCACGAACCAGCCGATGCTTTCCTGCAACGCCATGGTCGCGATGGCGGCCTGGATGCCTCCGATGAACACGGCCAGTCGCCGGTCGTATGCAAGCCTGACGACGACGACCGAGAAGAGGAGTGGGGCGATGGCCGCGCCGTAGAGGAATGCGGGCGCTTCCGCGGAGATCCACGCCGTCACGGTCAGCATCGAGGCGACGAGAAAACACAGCGCGACGAGACGGATCGGGTTGCGTCCGATCCGGTCGTGGGAGGTGACCGCGTAGGCCGCCATGAAGATCGAGAGTATGGAGAGCAGCGCGATGATTCCGATCCGCGGGAGCCATCGTCGAGTGAAGCTCCCCGATTCGGAGAAGAAGTACGCTTCCTGAAGCGCCGCATCGATGCTTTCCGGAGAAAGCTGGTCGCCACGTCGCCAGATCACCTCGCCCTTGTTGTGAACGATGATCACCGGTTTGACGTCATCCGCGAGTTCCTGTCGGATCCGATCGGTCTCATCGACATCGAGTGTCACGGTCGGTTGGCCGTCCCGGACGATCCTGGCCGTCACCGTTGGAATGAGTTCCTCGGGAAAACCAGCACGTGCCACGGCACGTGTCAGGCGTTCCGGTGGTGCGGATGCATTGAGCTGTTTGGTCGAAGTCGATTCGCCGGCGAGTGGAAGAGAGCGACCATCCGGAAGCCGGAGTTGACGACGTCTCGCATCAGTCGTCTGGTAGATCATGTATTCCTGTTCTTCCAGAACGGGAATCCGCTGCATTTCCTTTTCCATGAGCTGACGGACGTATTCGAGCCACTGGGGTGTGGCTTCGCCGTCGATGGTCATGTTCTGCAGTGCCGCCAGAGAGAACTCGTCGAGTTGGTACTGATCCTGAAGTTCGCCAGCGAGTGCCGTCGGATCCGTCTGTCCTGCAACCGCCGTGGGCAATCCGGCGAGGGATGCCTGGATTCGATTCAGGAGATCGTCATTGGCGACATAGATTCGGGGCGCGTTCTCCGATGCTTCCTGTCGCTTGGCCCGCGTCGCCTCGACGTCCTCGACTTCGTAACTCAGTCGATTGAGTTTGGTCGTGGAAACATGATGACCGACGCGTACCAGCAGCTGTTCCCTCGACCAGGTCACCAGCAGACTCACGAGGACCAGGAAGCAGAAGATGATCACCGCCGTCCTGATGAACTCCGGACGCAGCAGTGCCTGTCTCAAGGCCATGGTCGGCTTGGGCAGGTTTCGACGCAGCTCCTGGCGTCGCTGCTCGGAGCGAGCAGATGAGGATTTGGCTTTGCTTGACTTGGCCATCGACTGGGGTTTCCGCGGGTCCTCTGTACCCCTGAAGGGGTCTTCTCACTATCGGCTCGGTGCCAGCGTCATCTCCCCCGCGGTCTGCTGGCTCGTGGTAGGGTGAGCGTCGTGACTCGCATGATGATCCCCAGAGTTCGCTCCAAGTCAAGCCAATGGCCCCTCACGGGTCCAGGAATGCGGTTTCTATGGCTGGGCCTGGCACTTCTCCTGCCTGGCTGCAGCAGCGGTCCTCCGCCCGCTCCAGCCAGCACGATCACCTTCACCGATGCCCAGGCACGCCAGACCAAGGGGGTTCTCGAGGATCTTGCCGGCGAGACCCCTCGAGATCCGAACTTCACTCTGGAGCTGCTGCCACCGGATGGCATCCGCTGGGACACGCTCGAGGACGCCGTCAACTTTGCCGTCGGGATCCCGGAGCTGGAAATGGCGGTCACGCAAGGCCGCGATCGGTCGCAGGACGTCCGGGTCTTCCATCTCGTCGATGCCCATGATTTTCCGGCGTGCATCACCGTCAGAAGAACAGACAGCTCGCCTGGTTTCGAAGTGGATGTTCTCGTGGGGCCCGATCCGACGGAGTCGTTCAGTCGTCGCAAGGCCGAGAGGATTCGGAAACGAGTTGAACAGGCGATCATTCGCTACGGGCGCATCCGAAGAGTGCCCGCATTCAATGCGTCAATGGCCTCACCGATGAATGAGGATTCGTCCACGCTTGTCGAGGCAGGCTTTCATGATGAGTTGACGTTGTTGTATCCCGATACTGATGCGACCGATGCGCCCCGTGAATGGACCAGTGACACGGCTCGAGGCTGGCTTGCCGGTGTGCATCTGCTGGTCCAGCCCCAGGACATCCCGTCGACCGGTGTTCGAGTGACAGACGAGCAGGGACGAACCGTGGATGGTCTGGCGATCTATCGAATTCATGATGTTCCAGTCGAGGAGAACACGGGTCTGGACAGCCGGACCGAGCAGTTCAAGGGCAGCGTCAATCCCCACGTTGTTCGTCGAGCCCCGTTTCAGATCTACGAGGCCATCGAACCCTTGGCCTTGCACGATGGCGAGGTGATCGTTTCGCGAACGGAAGGTCCGATCGCGTATCGCCTGGAAGTCCAGTCGGATGAACCGGGTTCACGAGTGCTGCTTGTGGATGTCACGCCCGATGTGGATGATGCGCCGCTGGAGTGGACGGTCCGGACTCACGATTGGGCGTCGCCTTCCCGTCAATCACTGGGCTTCGGATACACGAACTGGTTCAGTCCCAGTCTCATCGCCCGATATCACGATGTCGAACTCTGGTCGGATGCGTTCTGGCCAGTTCTCGTCGCCTATGCGGAACTGATGGCTCGCGGAGGGCAGGACACGTTCTGGATGAAGTGGCCTGACTTCTTTGAGCGGGATGGCGATCGATGGGTTCTGAATGAAGCCCGTCTGGATCGTTTCATCCGAATCTTTCTGGATGCCGGTCTGTATCGAATCGAAGGAGCGCCGATCGCCAGACGTCCCGGGGGCGACTGGTCAAGCAGCACGCTTGAACTCTCGATCCCGCGGGTCCCGGCAAACGATCCCGAGGGACGTCTGCTGCTTGCGGACATGGCGGGGCAGTTGAGTGCGTTCATGTCATCAAGGGGCTGGACGGATCAATGGGTTCAGCACATCGCAGATGAGCCGACGGACGTCAATGCCGAAGCCTATCGCCTGGTTGCGGAACAGATGCATGAACTGTTGCCGGGCGTTCCCATCATGGAAGCCACCATGACGCGATCTCTTTCGGGTGCCGTCGACATCTGGTGTCCGAAGGTCAACAAGTATCAGGAGAACCGGGCGTTCTTTGATGCCAGGCGAGCCGAGGGAGATCAGGTCTGGACGTACACCTGTCTTGCACCTGGTGGGCCCTGGCTCAATCGGCTGATGGATCAGGAGCGATTGCGATCGGTCTACTTCGCATGGGCCGCCATGACATTCGATGTCGACGGCTATCTTCACTGGGGTCTGAATCATTACAAGGCGGACCCCTTCGAGCAATCCGTGGTGGACCATCCTGCGATGCCGGGCACGACGAACAAGCTGCCCGCGGGTGATACCCATGTGGTCTTCCCGGGGCCCGATGGTCCCTGGTCCAGTACTCGGTTCGAGGCTCAGCGCATCGGACTCGAGGATCTCGCCGCGCTTCAGGCCTTGAAGCGATCCGATCCGCAAGCGTGTCAACGCATCGTCGATTCCATCTTTCGTGGCTACGACGACTGGGAAGATGATGTCGAGACCTACCGTCAGCAGCGTCGAGCATTGCTCGAGGCCGTGGCGTCTGCGGCTTCGGACTGATCGGCTGCGAGGTCACCCGACCGGTGATTGAAGATGATGATCTGCTGACTGCTGCAGTTGATGGGCGATGCGAAGGAGTCTGGCTTCTTCCATGAACGGTGCCTGGAGCTGGATGCCCACAGGCAGCTTGATGCCGTCGACATCCGCGAAGCCGCCGGGGATGGAGATCGCGGGAATGCCGGCGATGTTGGCGCCGACCGTGTAGCGATCACAGAGGTACATGGTCAGCGGGTCGGCGATCTCGCCGATGCGAAAAGCCGGTTCCGCAGTCGTCGGTCCAAGAAGCACGTCGCATTGCTGGAACACCTTCACGTATTCCTCGTGGATGACCCGACGTGCCTGAAGTGCCTTCTTGTAGTAGGCGTCGTAGTAGCCGGCGCTGAGAACATAGGTGCCCAGCATGATTCTCCGTCTGACTTCCGGGCCGAAGCCTTCGCCCCGTGAACGTGCATAGAGATCATCCAGGGATTCACCCGGCTGGATCTCGGCGCGACGTCCGTATCGGATGCCATCGAAACGCGCCAGGTTGCTTGAGGCTTCGGCTGTCGCAACGACGTAATAGGTCGCGATGCCGTGATCGGTCATCTCGAGATCGACTTCGACAAAGGTGGCGCCGCGGGCTTCCAGCATGGATCGCGCTTCGTCGATGGCGGATTCGACGGCAGGGTGATTGCCCTCGTGGCGATGCTGGCGTGGAATGCCGACCACCAATGGCTTGTCATCCTCGAGTCCCGACAGGAAGTTGGTGTCGCCGGCCTCCACCGAGGTCGAGTCGTGTGGATCCTGTCCGCCGATCACTTCGAGGATCGCTGCGGAGTCACGGACGTTTCGAGTGATGGGTCCGATGCAGTCGAGGCTGGAGCCGAAGGCGACCAGTCCCCAGCGGCTGACGCGTCCATAGCTTGGCTTGAGTCCGGTGACACCACACAGGGCAGCCGGTTGCCGGATTGAACCACCGGTGTCCGATCCCAGGGCTGCCGGGACAAGCTGCTGCGCGACGGCTGCGGCACTGCCTCCCGAGGATCCACCCGGGACCCGGTCCGTCGACCATGGGTTTCCAACGGATCCATAGGCGCAGTGTTCGGTGGATGATCCCATGGCGAATTCATCACATCGAACGGTGCCTACCAGCACAGCACCGGCTTCCTGAAGGCGACGTGTCGCCGTACTTTCGTAGGGACTGACATAGCCTTCGAGAATGCGTGACCCACAGTTGGTTTCTCGATCCGCCATCACGATGTTGTCCTTGATGGCGATCGGAACACCGGCCAGTGGGCCAGGCTCATGACCTGCTGCAATCGAATCATCGACGGCCTGTGCCTGGCGAGCGGCCGCATCAGCGTCCACGCGCATGAAGGCCTTGGTGTCACTGTCAGCGGTCTCGATTCGTTGAATACAGTCGCGAAGCACCTGCGTGGCGGTCTGCTGGCCACTTCGGATGGAGTCGGCGATTTCGATGACCCCTGGTTGCGTGTTCATGCCGACCCTCCGTCACCACCGAGCACCTTGGGAACAGCAATGAATGGCCCCTCGGTTTCCGGAGCGATGGCCAGGACCTGCTCCGGTGTCAGTGAGGCGGCTTCTTCGTCCGGATCGATCCGGTTGGTTCGATCTCCAGGATGAGCCATCGGCTCCACCCCTTCGAGTTCCAGCTCCGCGAGGGTGGCCACATGGGCCAGGATGGCGGCAAGATCATGTCGGCAGGCTTCCAGCTCGTCGTCCGTGAGCTTCAGGCGAGCCAGCTTGGCGACATGGCGAGTATCGTCCAGGGTCAGCGCGTGGGGGTTTGAATCTGTCATGGAGGCCGAACAATACCACTCCGAGCGGCTCCTGTAACGATACGGGGTCGATCTTGCCGACTTGATGGCATACCCTGAAGGGCTTGCTGGTGGATTCTTCCCGCCCTTCGACCCCGCAGGACCGTCCAGCTGACCGTTTTCTCCGACCCGTCGTCTTCGACATGCCCAGCAGAACCTCGAACCGAGCCCGCCGACCATGAGCCGATCAAGCACCATCATCATGTGGACGACCAGAGCGTGTGTCGGCGTCGGTGTGATCATTCTGGCATTCGTGATCTCCTCCTGGTTGATTGCAACCGCACCGGAAGCGGAGGTCAGCAACGAGCCGGCACCGGGCCGATCCGTGCTGGTCATCGAGTCCGCTCCCGTGCAGGTCTCCCAGCAGTTCACCGGGTACGGCGTCGCTCGAGCCATCGAGGATGCGGATGTGCCTGCGCGGGTGTCTTCGACCGTGATCAATCTGCCTGCGACGAGCCGGGCGGGCAATCTCGTTTCCAAGGGTGATCTGCTCGTGATTCTGGATGACATCGATTTCCAGGAGGAACTGACGATGGCTCGTCAGCGGCTGGCCGACATCATGGCCCAGTTGAAGACCGTTGATGTGGAAGAAAAGACCAGACTTCAGACCATCGAAATCGCAGAACAGGATCTTGAACTGGCCAAGCGTGAACTGGATCGCGTTCGGGATGCCGTGAACAAGCAGGCCGCCATGCCTCGTGAAGTCGACATGGTGCAGAAGCAGGTGTTGGCCGAAGAGCAGGCGCTCGTACTGGCCCGTGCCGACCTCGAGCAATCCGCCACACGCCGCCTGGCCCTTGAGGCCAAGAAGAAGAGTGAGGAAGCCGCCATCCGCATCGCCAGCGAACGCGTCGAGCGGTGCACCATCACGAGTCCGATCAATGGTTTCATTGAACGCATTGATGTCAGCCAGGGTGAAAATCTCACAGCTGGTTCACGCGTCGCCAGAATCATGGATCCACGAGCCATCGAGGTTCCGCTGGAACTGGCCGCTTCCGCACGTGGTGAAGTCTCCGTTGGGGATTCCGTGTTGCTTCAGACAACCGGATCCCGGACCAGAACCTGGGACGCCCGTGTGGCGCGTGTCTCTCCTCAGGATGATCCATCCAGCAGAACGATGACCGTCTACGCAGAAGTGACCCAGCCGATGGCAGGTGAGCATCATCTGCCTCCGGGTGCGTTCGTGCAGGGATCCGTTTCTTCGGAGGACGGCGAGCGTGCCTGGGTGGTGCCTCGGAGAAGTGTTCGAAAGGATCGCCTGCTTGTCGTCAGGGATGGCTCGGTGAAGAGCCTGCCTGTTTCAATCCGATTTCCGATCACAGGCACGTTCGAGCAGTTCGATGTGCCCGATCGTGACTGGGTTGTTCTGGATGAGCCACTTGAGGAAGGCGAACTGATCGTGCTTTCGCCCTCGCGAACACTGGCAGACGGCATGCGAGTCGAACCCGTCTCCGCGGAAGATTCCCTTGCATCGGTTCGTCAGGACAGCTCCGAGGGCGGTCTGCAGTGAATCTTCCACGTTTCAGTGTCAGGCACATCGTTCCCGTCAACCTGATGATGTTGGCCATTCTGATCGCAGGTGCGGTTTCGGCCATCACGCTTCGTCGACAGTTCTTCCCCGAAGTCACGCCGGGTGGCGCCAGCATCAGGCTGTACCTGCCGGGTGCCTCCCCTGAAGAAGTCGAGGACAACCTGGCCATCAAGGTCGAGGATGCGCTTGCAAGCATGCGGGAGGTCGACGAGATCAGCACCAACCTCACCGAAGGTGGGGGGACCATCAACGTCACGTTCCATGATGAGATCGACGACATCGACTCCGCCGTCGAAGCGGTCGAGAGGAACATCGATCGTCTGCAGGATCTGCCGGATGAGGCGGAAGACATCTCGGTGACGGAGATGGAGAGCCAGTTGCCGGTCATCATGCTGCTGACCTACGGCGATGTGGATGAGGAAGTCCTCAAGAGAGCTGCTCGCAATGTCCGCGACGACCTGCAGAGCCTGCCTCGCATGGGAGAAGTCTCACTTGGAGGCGTTCGTGACTATGAACTGGCCGTCGAGCCTGATACGACTCAGCTGATCAAGCATGGCATCAGTCTGCCGGAAGTCAGCAGGGCCGTGTCGCGATGGCTTGCGGATGTCCCCGGTGGTTCCCTGCGTTCGGCCGGCAGTACGGTCGGTATTCGGACCATCGGTGTTCCAGAGCAGGCAGCGGCCATCCGGGGGATCGTGATTCGAGCACTGCCGGATGGTGAAGTGATCACGGTCGGTGATGTGGCAACGGTCTCGGAGACCTTCGTCGATTCGCCCATCAAGATCCGGTACGGCGGCAAGCCCGCTGCCAACCTCACGGTTTCGAAGATTGGCGGTCAGGACATCGTCCTCATGGCCAGAATGGTGAGGGCCTATGTTCAGGGTCGCCAAGGCGACGCGCTCGAAGCATCTCGTCTGGATCAGCTGCTGAATCCCACGATCAAGCAGGCCTGGGAACTCGGATATGAACAGAGAGGAACGCTGCCCGATGGTGTCCAGCTGGACACCATGACGGACCTGGCGAGATTCGTCGAGGGTCGTCTCTCGCTGCTCAGTGAAAATGCGTTCTATGGAGCCATTCTGGTCTTCGTGACTCTGCTGTTCTTCCTCAACTGGCGTGCTGCCATGTGGGTCGGAATCGGTCTCACGACAGCCATGTGCGGCACGCTTGTCGTCATGCAGCTTCTGGATGTCACGCTCAATCTGCTGACGATGTTCGGACTCATCATCGTCATCGGTCTCCTGGTCGATGATGCGATCGTCGTCTGTGAGAACATCCAGGCACGTCGTGATCGGGGTGAACCTGCGCTTGAAGCAGCCGTGAACGGTGCTCGCCAGGTCCAGTGGCCCGTGGTGGCGACTGTCCTCACGAGCATCGTGGCATTCCTTCCTCTGATGTTCCTTGACGGGATGGTGGGCGACCTGATGGGTGCCTTGCCTCTCGTGGTCGCCATCGCACTCGCCATGAGTCTGCTGGAGTGTCTGGGCATGCTTCCGGGTCACATGGGCCACGGTCTCGCGAGGCATCGCAAGCCCGAGGATGCAACCGGTTTTCCCGCCTGGCGGGATCGCATGTTCTATGAACGTTGTGTGCCTGCCTATCGAAGACTGCTCAGGAAGCTCCTGGGCATCCGCTACATCACATTGGCGACTGCATTTGGAATGCTCGTGATCTCCATCGGACTGATCGGTGGAGGCCGGGTGGGCTATACCTTCCTGCCGAGTGATGATGCCGAGAGCGTCGCCGTCAACATCACCATGCCGCCCGGTACGGGCATGGAACATACGACCAATGTCACTGAAGTCGTCGAGCGGGTCGCCGGTGGCCAGGAGGAGATCAAGTCGATGCTCTCTCTGGTCGGCATCACGACCAGCATGGAGTCCGGGGCCGGTCTCGGCTACTCGACCAATCTGTCCCAGATCTTCCTTGAATTGAAGCCGGCTGAAACACGTGATCTCAATGCACAGGCGGTCTTGACGAACATCCGTGCCGAACTGGATGGCATGGTGCCGGGTGTCGAGCGGTTGACGACCTCCGAGATGACCGGTGGTCCGATCATGGAAGACATCACGATTCGAGTGAATGGTGAGGATCTTGATCAGATGATCTCGCTCGCGGAGCTGATCAAGTCCGATCTGAGACGTTTCGAAGGGGTCAGTGAGATCGGCGACGATCTGGATGACGGGCAGCGTGAACTCCACATCGAGCTGAAGCCCTCGGCCTCGCCGCTTGGCTTCACTGTTTCGGATGTCGCCGAACAGCTTCGGGGCGCGGTCTACGGTATCGATGCTCATGTCTTCTCCGATGAACGTGAGGACATCGACGTTCGAGTCCGCGCAGCAGGTGGGGGAGATGAGGATCTCGCATCCATCGAGCAGATGTGGTTGATCGGAATGGGTGGGACCGCGGTCCCACTCTCCGAAGTGGCGGCGGTTCGGGACGGTTCNGGATATACGGGGATCACCAGAGTCGACCGAAAGCGTTCCATGACGGTGACCGCGGAAACGGCTGATGGATTGAGCCCGGAGCTGGTCGTCTCTTCCTTGCCCATTGAAGAGTGGCGAAGCGCCTACCCTGATCTGGAAATCAGTCTGAAAGGCCGGCAGGAAAGTCAGCGAGAAGCCTTCCAGAGCCTTCCGATCGGATTGATGACTTCGATTCTGCTCATCTATCTCATCCTGGCATGGTTGTTCAGCAGCTACGGTCTTCCGTTGACGATCATGTCCGCGATTCCATTTGGCATCGTCGGCGTGGTCTGGGGTCACATGCTTCTGGGCTACGATCTCACGTTCCTGAGCATCATCGGNTTCGTGGCGTTGAGCGGTATCGTCGTCAATGATTCGCTGATCCTCGTCGACTTCTATCTGGGCGAACGTCGTCAGGGGCTCACGGCAACCGAGGCGCTCGTGAGCGCGGGGGGGATGCGACTCAGGCCGATCCTGCTGACCACGGTCACGACGGTGCTGGGTCTGACGCCACTCATGCTCGAGCAGTCCTTCCAGGCCAAGTTTCTCGTGCCAATGGCGATCGCCATCGCCTTCGGCCTGATGGCGGCCACGTTCCTGATTCTGCTGGTGCTTCCATGCATGATCATGATTCTTGAAGACATTCGTTCAGGGTTCTCCTTCCTCTGGCATGGAAAGCAACGGGGCAANCCCTACCAGTCCGATGAGGCCGGTGTCGCTGGATCGCCGGTGAACGCTCTGAGCGAGACCGCTTCAAGCTGATCACGTTCTCCGAGACGTAAATGACTGTCTCGGAACGGTCTGAGAGGGGTGCCGCTGCCGGCTCGTGGTCTTCCTTATACTTGGGGTTCAGTTCCACGCATTCAGGAGGGCATTCACGGCCAAGGGTCGTGACCGGCATGAAGACCATCAGTGGCATCGCGGTTGCACCAGGCATTGCCCTTGCCCAGGCGTTCGTGCTGGAGCAGTTCCGGCAGCGGGTGCCGCACCACATCGTCGTGCCCGAAGAGCGGGATGGCGAGCTGGAACGCTTCGAACAGGCGCTCTCGGCGGCACAGGCGGACCTTGCGGCGGATCGGGATCGAGCGGAACGCGATCTGGGCCATGAGGCCTCCAAGATCTTCGAGTTCCATCTGGGACTTCTGCAGGATCCCACTCTGCTGGGGCCGATCCGCTCGAAGATTCAGGAAAAAGGCACGAATGCGGACTTCGCGGTGGCATCGTCGTTCAGTCGAATCATCGACCAGTTCAACGCGATGGGGTCCCAGGTCTTCAAGGACAAGGCCCGTGATGTGCTCGATCTGGAGAGGCGCGTTCTGGATCATCTGATGGGTCGTTCAGAAGAACGACTCTCCAGGTTGAATCAGCCCGTGGTGCTCATCGCCCATGAACTGACCCCGACGCAGGCCGCTTCCATGGGGATCGATCATGTCGTCGGACTCGCCACGGATGCCGGTGGACGTACGGACCACACCTCCATCATCGCAGCGGCNCTTGGTGTTCCGGTCATCGTGGGTTGTCATGCCATTACGGAGCATGTCAATGACGGTGATCGAATCATCATCGATGGGCATGCCGGCAAGATCATCATCGATCCCGATGAGGAAACGCTTGCGACTTACGAGCGGACTCGCGATCGACTTGATCGCTTCCTGACTGAAACCGCGCAGGAGGCGTCTGCCGATGCGGTGACGCTCGATGGCGTTCAGATCACCCTGCTTGCGAATATCGAGTTCCCGAGGGAGATTGATCAACTGGTCAAATTCGGTGGAGATGGGGTCGGTCTGTATCGCACCGAGTTTCTGTATCTCACCAGTCCGACGGAGCCGACCGAAGAGGAGTTGTACGAACAGTACATCCAGGCGATTCAGAAGCTTGACGGTCGACCGTTGACCATCCGGACACTCGATCTGGGTGCTGACAAACACACTCAGCAGCAGGCGCTGGAGCCGGAACGCAATCCCTTCCTCGGTCTTCGCAGCATTCGTCACAGCTTGCAGCATCTGCCGATGTTTCGACGTCAATTGAGAGCGATTCTTCGGGCTGCTGCTGTGGGTTCTCTTCGCGTGATGTTCCCCCTGATCACGACGATGACCGAGCTCAAGCAGGCTCGCATGGTTCTCAATGATGTCGCGGATGATCTCCGAGAGGAGGGCGTCGATGTGCCATTCGATATCCCCATCGGAATGATGATCGAGGTCCCCAGTGCGGCACTCATGGCCTCGACATTCGCCAAGGAAGTCGATTTTTTCTCCATCGGGACCAATGACCTCATCCAGTACACCGTCGCCGTCGATCGGAGCAACGAGCGGGTGGCCAACCTCTATTCGGCCTCAAATCCCGCCGTTATCAGGCTTGTGAAGAACGTCATCAGGGCTGCCAAGCGTCGTGGGGTCGATACGAGCCTTTGTGGAGAAATCGCGGGTGATATCACGTACACTATGCTGCTGATAGGCTTGGGCCTCAGGTCCTTGTCGCTCGTTCCATCCCAGATCCCCCGGGTCAAACAAGTGATTCGGCGCGTGACATTGGAGGAATGCGAGCGTCTGGCAAGGCGAGTGGGGGCTTTCGAGAGCCAGCGGAGGATCCTCAGGGTGCTCCGTGCCGAGACGACGCGAGTATTGCCGGAGGCTGACGGCGGATGGAACGCCGGTTGAGGCTCCCGGTTGAACGGAAAACATGGCCCTGGTTCGAAGTCCTGTGACGGCCCTGAGGCTCGCCGGGATGAACCGAACCACAGGCCACCCAGCACGGGAGGGTCACCCCTCTCGCCAGGCTGTCCGGGATGAACGGTCCCAATGGACCTGTTCACCACCGTAGACACCGGTGAGTGGTCAGACCTCGATCCCCTGCNAGGGAACCAGTGAAAGAGGTGCCCCCGTGGCATCCAGCAAAACGACGACACAGCCCCAAGAGCTGATGCTCGTCAATGACGTGCCCGGTGAGGAGACGCGAATTGCGATCCTCGAGAACGGGCATCTGGAAGAGTTGTTCGTAGAACGTTCATCAACCGCCACCTCGGTAGGCAATGTCTATCGTGGTCGGGTGACGAACGTGGAAGCTGCCATTCAGGCCGCCTTCGTCGACTTCGGTCACGCACAACGTGGATTCCTTCATATCTCCGATCTGCATCCGCGGTATTTCCCCTCCGGGGAAAGTACCGAGAATGTCGGTCGCAAGACTGCTCGCCGGGATCGGCCGCCGATTCAGGAAGCGTTGAAGAAGGGTGATGAGATCCTGGTCCAGGTCCTCAAGGAAGGCATCGGAACCAAGGGACCCACGCTGACGAGCTACATCTCGATCCCCGGTCGCATGATGGTGATGATGCCGCACATGGATCGTGTCGGCGTGACTCGTCGTGTCGAGGATGAGGATGAACGACGCGAAATGCGGAAGATCCTCGACACCCTCGATCTTCCTGACAACTTCGGGTTCATTCTGCGGACCGCCGGCATGGGGCGAAGCAAGGCCGAGCTCAAGCGGGATGTGGCCTATCTCACCCGGCTCTGGAAGATGATGGATCGTCGAGGGGAAAAAGTCGGGACGCCCTGCGAGCTCTATACGGAATCAGACGTTCTGATCAGAACGATTCGCGATGTCCTGCGTCCTTCCATCAAGGCGATCGTGGTCGATTCCGAATCCGCCTATGAACGATGCACCGCCTTTCTGAAAGTCATTGCGCCGCGTTCGGCTCCCAAGGTCATTCACTACAGACGCAACCTGCCTCTGTTCCATGCATTCGACCTCGAACGACAGATCGAGTTGATCCGCGCCAGTGAAGTTCCATTGCCCAGTGGCGGCCGGCTTGTGATTGAATCCACCGAAGCCCTGGTCGCGATCGATGTGAACTCCGGTCGCAGCCGAAGTGCTCGGGACAGCGAGACCAATGCCTTCCGGACCAACATGGAGGCAGCCGATGAAATCTGTCGCCAGTTGAGATTGCGTGATCTCGGTGGTCTGATCATCCATGACCTCATCGACATGAGGCATGCACGTCACCGCAAGGCTGTCGAGGATCGCTACGAGGAGAATCTCAAGCGTGATCGAGCACGCTCCACGATCCTCAAGATCAGTGAATTCGGCATCCTCGAGATGACACGGCAACGAATGCGTCCGGATCTGCGAAGCAGCAGCTTCGTCGAATGTCCGACCTGTCGTGGGCACGGCGCGGTGATGGGTGCGGACATGGTGGCCGGTGACATCGTCCGTCAAGTCAGCTATCTCCTGCATCATGAGAACATTTCGAGAGTGGAGATCGTGGTCTCGCCCAAGGTGGCCTCCGTTCTCCTCTCCACGCGTCGCAGGCACCTCAACACCATCGAGGAACGTCTCGGCAAGAATCTCGACGTGCGTGTCAGCGAAGCGATTGCGCTGGATCGAGTCGACTACTACGGTTATGGCAGGAATGGAGAGGATCTCGCACTCGATTCCTTGCCGGCGAAGGTCTTCCCGACCCTTGAAGAGCTCGAGCAGGATGACTTCGAGGATGAAGCACCTGCAGCGAAGGGGCGTCGTCGCAGAAGACGTCGCCGAAGCAGCACACCGGCTGCTGATGCGACCATGGTGGCGTTGTCCGGGGAACTGGCCAAGGAGCTCGAGGAAATCGATCGTGAGGAGGAGGCCGAAGCCCGACAGGCCGAGGAAGCTCGCAAATCAAGACGATCACGGTCCAAGAAGAAGAAGGCCCGGACGGAACCGGCTCCAGAAGTCGAAACCAAGCCCGTCAGACTGTATGTGCTTGCCAAATCACTTGGTCTGACCGCCAAGCAGATCCTCGAACACTTCCAGTCGCTGGATGAATCCGATCGTGGTGATCTCGAGATCAAGAGTCACATGTCGATGGTCACGCCTGAGCAGTCTGTCTTGATCAGGAGCTGGTTCAAGACGGAATCCGAAGAGGTGTCCGAAGAGGAAGGCTCCAAGCCCAGGCGTCGACGCCGTCGCCGTGGCGGCCGAGGTCGACGGGGCCGTGGCAAGTCCGATGCGGACCGCGCCGAAACGACGGAGACCAGCGGCACCGATGAAACTGCGGAGGCATCGGACTCCGATTCGGAAGACAGCCCGCCGGCCAAGAAGAAGCGGCGTTCTCGACGCCGCAAATCGAAGGCCTCATCCGCTGACGAAACTGTTCAGGAAGCCGGCAGCGAAACAAAGCAAGTCGAGGATGATGCAGAAGGCGATGCCAGCCCTCCATCCACTCGCAAGAAGCGACGTCGTCGTCGAAAGTCGTCGAAGTCGGAACAGGGCACTGAAGGTCAGGACGTTGCAGATTCGGATTCCAGTGACTNGGATGATTCCAAGTCGAGCGGTGCCAAGAAGAGCCGTCGACGGTCCGGCAGCGGACGGAAGAAGAAGGCCGTGACGGCCAGCGAAGAAACCGTTTCGGAGCCTGCGGGCGAAACCGAGCCGAAGCCCAAGCCTCGTCGCCGGCTCTATGGTTCACGTCGTGGGTTGACTGCTGCCGATACGGCGGATCTCTCGAAGGATCGTGACGAATGAATCAGCCTCGCAGAGTCATTCTTCTGGGTTCAACCGGATCCATCGGAGAGAGCACGCTTGATGTCATCAGGCACATGAATCAATCCGACGGGCAGCACTTCGAACTTGTCGGGCTGGCGGCTGGTACGCGTTCTGAAACACTGCTCAGCCAGGCAGCTGAATTCGGCGTGGACTCCATCGCATTGGCCGATCCGTCCAGCCTCCAGAACGATGGAAGCGTTCCAGACAGCCATACGCTCTACTCCGGTCCGCAATCGGCTCGACAGCTCGTGGAAGCCGTTGCTCGAGAGGGTGATCTTGTCGTGGCGGCGATCGTCGGTTCCGCGGGCATCGATGCCGTCCTGGCCTCGATCGATGCAGGTTGCGACGTGGCGCTTGCCAACAAGGAGACCCTGGTTGCCGCGGGCTCGCTTGTCATGCCGCGTGCACGTGAACGGGGTATTCACCTGTTGCCAGTCGATTCCGAGCACAGTGCGATCTTCCAGTGTCTTCAGGGGAGCCATGGCGAACGGGAGATCGAACGTCTGGTGATCACGGCATCGGGAGGACCGTTCCGAGGCAAGGCGCGGGACACCATCCGCAAGGCGACTCGTGAGCAGGCGCTGGCTCACCCGACCTGGTCGATGGGGCCGAAAATCACCATCGATTCCGCCTCCATGATGAACAAGGCGCTTGAAGTCATCGAGGCTCATTGGTTGTTTGATCTGCCGGCTGACAAGATCGATGTCATCGTTCACCCTCAATCGATCATCCATGGATTCGTCGAGTATGTCGATGGTTCCGTGCTGGCTCAGATGGGGCCGCCGGACATGAAGACGCCAATCCAGTACGCGATGACCTGGCCAGAGAGGGTCGATGGATGCTCCAGGAAAATGAACTGGATCGAGCTTCGATCACTCGTCTTCGAGCAGCTTGATCACGAAGCTTTTCCGCCAGTACAGCAGGCTCTGGAAGTCATCCGAAAGGGTGGAACGGCAGGCGCCGTCTTCAATGGAGCCAATGAAGTTGCGGTCGAGGCCTTTCTTGCCGATGACATTCCATTCGGGGGTATTCATGATCTCGTGACGGAAGCAGTCGAGTCGATCGAGGTCAAGGAGATTCGCTCGCTCGCCGACGTCGAGGCGGCCGACACGGAGGCTCGTGCCTTCGTTCGAGAGAGAATTGTGCGGATCATGTCCGATTCCAACGACATTTCGACTGTCGGAAGTGAGAACGGTTGATGGAATTCCTCTCGACCGCATTCAACATCGTTCTGATCATCATCGGTTTCGGCATCCTCGTGTTCGTTCACGAGCTCGGTCACTTCGTGGCTGCCAAGTGGGCGGGGATCCGAACAGAAGCATTCGCGATCGGTTTCGGTCCACCCATCATCTCGTGGCGGAAGGGGATCGGCCTGCGTGCAGGTTCGACCAATCGACCCGTCGAGCAGAAGACGGGGAGAAATCCACGTCAGCTCACGGACGAGGATCTGGTGCGCGAAGGGATCGGTGAAACGGAATACTCCATTCGTTGGCTTCCGCTGGGCGGATTTGTCCGAATGCTCGGGCAGGATGATCTTGCGCCCGGTGCACGCGCTGCTGGCGATCGCAGTTTCAACAATACGGCAATCTGGAAGCGGATGATCGTTGTCAGTGCGGGTGTGATCATGAATCTCATCTTTGCTGCACTGCTGTTCGTCATCGCCTTTTCGATTGGAGTCAGATTCGAAGCACCGGTCATCGGCGAAATCGTGCCCGGATCTCCCGCGTCACTGGCGGTCGGTACCGGACATGCCGAAGGCCTGGTCGGCCTGAAGCCCGATGACGAAATTGTCAGCATGGACGGCAGCGATGTCGCGACCTTCCTGGACGCCACCATCAACGTCGCGATGGCGGTTCCCGATGAAAAGATCATGATCGACGTCAGGCGACCGGGTCATGACGAACTGCTGTCGTTCCAGGTGCTGCCGGTCAAGAGCGAGGTGGCCGGTGTCCTGAGCATCGGCGTGACGCCTGCTTCATCCAGCACGCTGGCCGGCAAGGACAACAAGGAATCCAGGGCGATCGTCGAATCCGTTCTTCAGCAGGAGGGGTATCTCGCATCTGGCCTGAAGCCCGGCATGACGGTCATCGAGGCTGATGGCAAGGATGTCGATTCACTGGAACAGTTCGAGACCATCATGTCCTCGGGAGATGGCACGCCTGTTTCCACCAAATGGCAGAACGATACCCAGACCATCAAGATCGACATGGCACCATCGCCTGCCTGGCCGCTGCTTCGAACGCGATCAGGCGAAATCCAGCAGGGACTGCTGGGTCTGGTCCCTCTGTTGAGAATCAACGGTCTGAGCGCTGGCAGTGCCAATGCTGGTGTTCTTGAACCCGGTGACGTCGTGCTGTCCATCGGCCCTCATCAGGGCCCGCGAATGAACCAGCTCCGCGATGCCATTACGGCTGGNGCACCCGCCGGTGAAGTGGACATCACGGTCCTCAGACAGGGCGCATTCGTCCCCCTGAAAGCGAAGATCTACGATCAGGGCATCCTCGACCCCCGGCCGGTTCTGGGGGTGAGTCTCGGTCCTGCTTGGGATGTCATGCGTGTCGCCCAGCCGCTCTCTTCGATGGAATGCGATGTCGATGATCAAGGTGAACTGGAGACCCTGAAGACACCCGTTTCCGGTGCCGACATTCTGGGCGGCTCCCGTCTCGTGACCGTCAATGGTCAATCAGTGGGAAACTGGATGGCCTTCTTCGATGCGATGGCATCCCGGACCGGTGATCGAGTTCTTCTCGAAGTGGAGAATCCCACTCCTGGAAGAGAGATTCGCTCCATTGAAGTCGAGATCGAGGATCCCGAGTGTCTCGGTCTGATGAAGCTGTCCTATCGCAATCCCTTGCCGACTGGATTGTTCGAACCGCTCTACACGATACGCAGTTCCGGTGGAAATCCTCTGGTCGCCATCGACATGGGCATTCGGGAAACCATCAACTTCGTCATGCAGACCTACCTGACACTCGACCGTGTGGTCCGGGGAAGCGTGGGAGTCGAACAGCTGCAGGGTCCGGTTGGCATCGTTCATCTCGGAACGAGGATCGCCGATCGAGGCTTCACGTTCCTGATGTTCTTCCTGGCGTTGATCAGCGTCAATCTGGCCGTCGTGAACTTCTTGCCTCTTCCGATTGTGGATGGCGGGCTATTTCTCAATCTGATCTATGAGAAGATCAAGGGCCGTCCACCATCACCAGCCTTCCAGAATGCCGCCGCCTTGTTCGGCCTGCTTCTGATCGGTGCGCTCTTCATTCTGGTGACCTACAACGATCTTGTCCGTCTCATCGGCTGATCCCTGGAGCTGATCATGTCTTCTGATACGGGAATGTTCATCGTGACCGGGGGTGGGACTGGGATCGGACAGGCGACTGTGCAGTCACTTGCCGGTTCAGGGCATGACTGTGTCGTCTTCGGTCGAAGCAGCGACACGCTGCAGCAAACCGTCGAACTCTGCGAACCGTTGCGTGGGCGGGTGATCCCACAGGTCGGTGATGTGAACGAGGCTGACGATGTTGCCGATCTGATCCGCGTGGCCGAGGAACAATCCGGACTGATTCATGGCGTCGTGAACAATGCTGCTGCTGCTGGCCCAGTTCTTTTTCCGGATTGGGATGTTTCACAGATCGACATGATGTGGAAAACCAACGTGCTCGGTCCGTTGTCCATCATCCGAGCAGCCTGGCCAAAGTTGCTGCAGTCAGGTGGTCGGATCGTCAACATCTCCTCGCTGGCGGTCCTTGGTCCCTTCCCGGGCAATGGCCTCTACGGCATGACCAAATGCGCCTTGGACGGGCTGACCCGTGCGATCCATTCGGACGCAGGAGACAGTGGTGTCAAGGCATTCTCCATTGCGCCAGGTGCGGTTGAAACCGACATGCTCCGGACCATCGTTGACGAGACGCAGTTGCCGCCAGCCAAGGCGATGGCCCCCGGAGAGATCGCTCAGTTGGTCCTGGCCTGTCTCGAAGGCGAACGGGATGAGGATGCCGGAGAGGTGCTCTACGCCGCGATTCCCGGCTTCGTGACCAGTGATGCCGACGAGGCTCTGGCAGCCATGGGCCGATTCCACGGAAGCTGATTGGCGTCCGCCTGTAACGGTTATCCCGGGTGAATTGTCACGAAGCCCGATATTCGAGTCTGCTTTGGATTGTTATCGAGCGATTTGGCCTTGAACGTAATCGACACTGTGCGGGCTGGGGTTTGTCTTTCCCGGCAAGCGGAGACCGTCGGTGGAGGCCGTGCAGACGTGACAGAAGATTACAAGCCAGATTCGAACGACTCGCCCGAAGACATTCGCGAACACATCCGTGAAGAGGCCAGGGTGCTCATCGCCTGCTCTTCGGAGGATGTGTCTCATCGCATCGTGTCAGCGTTGGTATCAGCCCGTTTCGCGCGTGATGCCGCTGAGGGGGAGACGATCCGGGACAGCTCGAGAGATGCTCATGATCTGGGCGGCTGCGAGGTTGTTCAGACACTTTCTCTGCTTCACATGATTCCACTGCAGCGGTTTGATGCCATCTTCACGACGGCGTCGCTTCCTGATGCCACTGCCATCGACGTTCTGGCCTATGTGCGAGGAACGGTGCCCGACATGCCTGTGGTCGTGGTGGGTCAGGCAGGGGACATTGATCTTGCNGCAGAGGCGATTCGTTGTGGTGCTGTTGAATTCCTGCTGGTCACTGGTCATGAAATGGTGACGGTGCCACTGGCGCTCGAAAAGGCGTTGGCGCATCGAGTCCTCAGGCGTGAAAACGAACAGCTCCAGGAAAATCTGTCTCGATCGATGTCCGAGCTGGCGGTGACCAATCGCAAGCTTGAAAGATCGATTCGTCAGCTTGAAGTGACCGCTCGAACGGATGAGCTCACAGGACTGGTGAACCGCCGGTGGTTGAATCTGATGCTGGAAGGTCGATGGGCCGAGGCTGAGCGGCATGATCTGTCGCTGGGTTTCATGATGATCGATCTGGATGGCTTCAAGGCACTCAATGACACCCTCGGGCATCAGCAGGGGGACGAGGTTCTCAAGGCCATCGGTGACATGATGCGTTACGCCTGTCGCGAGATCGATGTCGCGGCCCGATTCGGTGGTGATGAATTCTGTGTGCTTCTGCCTCACACCGATCTCGATGCGGTGTGTCGTGTCGCTTCGAGAATTGCAGAGGCGTTCCATGCCAGAATGGATCGCCTGGGTCTGGGCGATCTTCAGCCTGGAATCAGCATCGGCATCTCCCATCGCGAACTGTCGCTGCCAGCATCTGCAGAAGATCTCGTGCGTCATGCCGATGAGGCGATGTATGCGGCCAAATCAGCCGGTCAAGAAGTCATGGTCAAGACGGCTGCCGGTCACATGGTTGGTCGCAAGGTCGCCTGACCCATCTTCATTCCGAGGAGACGGTTGGATATCCGCGTTGTGTGGGCCCTGATTCCCGCCAGAACATGGGCACGGGTCG
Organism: Phycisphaerae bacterium; assembly: GCA_002702575.1. Classification (GTDB taxonomy): domain Bacteria; phylum Planctomycetota; class Phycisphaerae; order Phycisphaerales; family SM1A02; genus UBA1668. The sequence goes on from PAAJ01000012.1 coordinate 27,958, forward strand.
CAGGTTGTTGGCGCGAACCTGCTCGGCCGGGAGGGGACGGTCCTGGTCCTCGCCGATCGCGAGTTCAATGAAGATGCCCAGATGGTCTGCATTCGGCGCTTCGAAGAGTCGATCGCTCACCGGTTCGACGTCCCCACGCATGAGGCAGTGATCGATCGGGATTCGAAGCCAGGAGGGGGCCCATCTCGGCCAGGTTCCCTTCAGTCCTGATCCAGGACCGGAAGAGGCCCGATAGGAACGCAGCCCTGTTCCATGGAGGAAATCCGTGAATGTCGGTGACCACGTGGTGGCATTGAGGTCTCCGATGACCACAACGGGACCTTCCATTGAATTGATGAGATTGGCCAATTGCTCCAGCTGCAGGTTTCTCGTATTCAGCATCCCNGGCGCCTGGGGCGACATGGTGTGGATGATCAGAAGTTGGACGGGGATGCCATCAACATCGATTGTCAGATGCATTGCGGGCATCGCTCCAGGGGAGAGCATGAACCAGCGGGCTTCTCTGATCCGATCATCGCCGAGGACCGTCAGGCCAGTGGGGTTGTCCCGTAGATCTCTCCATTGCCGAGGCCATGTTGATTTCACCTCATCCAGAACGCCGCTCCATGAGGGTGGGGTTTCCAGAAGTCCGACGACATCGGCGTGAGGTATGCATTCCAGCGTNTTGCGAGCCGCTTGGTTGGACGCGAGGACATTCAGTGCTGAAAGCGTCAGTCTGCGTTCACCGATCACATCGGGGTCGAGTCGACTCGCTGAAAATGGAGCCACGACGAGGATGAGGCAGTACAGGCTCACCAGAAGGCCCAGCGTGGCAGNCGCCCACTTTCTGGTGACAAGCAGGATCAACGTGAATCCCGTCGCAACGATCAGGTAGACCACNGGAAAATGACTGAACCAGTCCAGATACGGAATCAGGAATGTCAGTCTGCCAAGCAGCAGCACCCCCAGAGTCATGACGAGACCAAGCAGGCAGGCCTGTTCGACCAGCCTGAGGCGTGATCTGCTCTGTGGAGGGTGTTCCATGGGTCAAGAGGATACCTTCTGGCGTTCATGGTGCTCATTGGAGACAATGCCCCGCAGAACCTCATGGCAGCCAAGAAATCCAAATCGGCCAAGACCAACGAACCGGTCATCCAGAATCGGAAGGCTCGGCATGACTATCTCATCACGGACACGCTTGAATGCGGAATGAAGCTCACCGGTACCGAGGTCAAGTCGATCCGGGATGGTCAGATCAGCCTTGGTGAGGGCTATGTNCACGCCTCCGTGGATCCNCCCATGCTCATGCTCCACGGGGTTCACATCTCGGAGTATCCGCCAGCCAATTCAGCCAGCCAGCATGAGCCGACACGCAATCGTGTTCTCCTGGCTCACAAGCGTGAGATCAAGAAGCTTGCTGCTCAGAGCCGGGAGCGGGGGCGATCGATCGTGCCTCTGAAGGTGTACTTCGTGGATGGGCGTATCAAGATGCTGATCGGTCTGGGAACCGGCAAGCGTCAATACGACAAACGCCATGCCATGAAGGCTCGTGACGCCCAGCGTGACATGGATACCGCCAAGGCTCGTTCGCGTCGGGGTTAGATGGAATCAGAGGAGTGGCGATGAAAAATGCCGACCCGGAGGGTCGGCATCTTCTGATAATGCGCGAAAGAGGACTCGAACCTCCACGGGATTTTACTCCCACCAGCACCTCAAGCTGGCGCGTCTGCCAATTCCGCCACTCGCGCTGCGTTGGAAGCCCAAAATCATACCGAACCTGCCTCATATGTGCTAATCATGGGGAAACCCCTATGATTCGACCGTGAGTGGCGATCAACTATCCATCAACGAGGTGTTCCACAGCATCCAGGGGGAGTCTTCCCGGGCAGGGGAGCCTTGTGTCTTCGTTCGACTGAGGGGTTGTCCGCTGCGTTGCCGGTATTGCGATACCGAATACGCATTCCGCGAGGGTTCAGCCAGGCCGATGGATGATCTCATCAAGGAGGTTGTCGACTATGGATGCCCTCTGGTGGAGATCACAGGCGGTGAACCTCTGATTCAGCCAGCCGTTCATCCATTCATGGAGAGGCTCTGTGATCTTGGGCATACGGTGCTGATCGAAACGGCGGGGGCACATGACATTTCCGCCTGCGACGACCGTGTCATTCGAATTCTTGATCTCAAGACCCCCGGCAGTGGTGAATGTGACAAGGTTCTCTGGGAGAACATCGATCATCTTCGGAAAGAGGACGAGGTCAAATTCGTGATCACCGATCGAGAAGATTACGAGTGGATGAAGGAGATCATGAACCGTTACGAGCTGCTGAAGAGGGTCGGCCATGTCCTGGCATCGCCCGTGTTCGATCAGACAGAGGGCCGTGACATCTCCGGGTGCACCGGGCTGGATCCTGCCCACCTCGCCAAGTGGATTCTGTCCGATCGGCTGGGGGTGCGAATGCAGTTGCAGCTTCACAAGTTCATCTGGGATCCTCAGGCACGAGGGGTCTAGCCATGCCCGATGCCGACAGACTTGCCGTGCTCTCGCCGGTGCCATCGTCCAGCTTCGGTTGGGCACTCGGATCGGTTCAACACAACGGCGTCTCTGTCGAGCTGCTCGGTTTCGAGCATCCCCTCATTTCTCTGGAAGCGTTGCCAGAGGGTCCCTCCATGACAGTCGCCTTCTCGGGCGCTGCCGCGGAGGATGTGCTTCCATGGGGTGCTGCGGCCTGGGAGGCGGTCGAGGCGGCCATAGGGCGTCTGAATCCCGATTCAGGCCAGTTGCTGCTCCGAGGTCATCACGGTCATGTCCTGGCGGATGCGCCTGCCTGCCTCGGATGGCTGGATCACTGTCAGAAGTCCGATCTGGCCTGTGGTGTCGCACTGGCACCGGCCTCGATGCTTGCGGCCTCGATGCTCGAGCTCAAGGAGGAGCATCTTGTACGGATGTTCGAATATCTGGGCCGTCGCTGCGGTGCCGTCATCATCGAGGATCTTGTCCAGNACGATGATGGTGAGCATGGTGCCGCCCTCGTGGGAGAGGGCATTCTGCCTGGCAGCCTGATCGGTGAACTTCTGGATCGTCATGTGCCTGCCGAGATCCCGATTTTCGTCCTGGCGTCGGGGGTGGAAGTGGCCACCAGGTGGCTCTGGCAGGATTGAGCCGTCCAAGGACTTGTCTTTGAGCATGGAATCGTCTTGAATACAATACCTGTCCTGAAACACAGCTCTGCCGTGCAGCAGATTGGAACGATCGATGACGAATGCCGCCCCGGACCATCCNACNCTCCCGCGACTCAAGGAAGCCTTCGCCGATCGGCGAATCCAGGCATCCGAGTTCCGTGGACAGGTCGCTGTCATTCTGGAGCCCGAAGACACCCATGAGGTTCTTCGATTTCTGAGAGATGATCCCGGGTGTGACTACAAGTTGCTGGTCGATGTGACCGGGGCGGATTACCTGGACTATCCAGCGAACACACCCGGTCGGTTTGCCGTGGTGTGGGTCCTTCGAAGCCTGACCCACAACACCATGTTGCTGGTCAAGACCTTCCTCGACCCCAGTCACGACACGGCCGGCATCGAGTCGGACCCGGCTCTTGAAGTGGACAGCGTCTGCGATCTCTGGGAAGGGGCCGAGTGGCGGGAGCGAGAGGTCTACGACATGTTCGGAATTCGATTCCGAAACCATCCCGANCTGAGAAGAATTCTGCTGTGGCGTGACTATCCGGCACACCCACTTCGCAAGGATTATCCGCTCAGAGGACGTGGCGAACGAGAAAACTACACAATCGTCGATCGTGACGATGCGTAGTTGCTCGTGAATTCAATTCAGGTTGATCAGGATCAGGCGGCTTCGAGTGACTCGTAGCCATCGCAGCTGCTGAGTGGTGTGACCCTCAGATGCAGAGCTGCATTGGAAGGATGGTCGCAACCACCGACGACGTTGTTGTCGTTTGATCCATGAATCCTGATCTGAACGAGTTGTTCGCTCGGGACACCATCTCCGAAGTGGACACACGTGCTGCAGGAACCATTGTTGCTGTTCGACATGGATGTTCTCCGGTTGAGTCAGACACAGTGAACTGACACCTACAGCGTATGTCGATCAGCGGGCCTGGCAAGCAGGAATTCTATGATTCACATGACTTGAGACTGAGGCGCAGGTGCGCGTGCTCATTTGCAGGTTTGTTGCGACTGGTCCTCAAATACTGCGGTTCTTTTTGAGATCCGGGCGCAATTTCGAAAACAACCCTGTCTATCTGACGCCGGTACCACTGGGCTCGACAAGTTGAATCGAGTCGATTCGCGGGTCCATGTTCCAGACCATTCTGGTTGCCTTGACGGGAAGTGGTGAACCTTCCGTGACAATGCTGACCTTTCTGCCGGGCCTTGCATTCAGGACTGCAAGCTGTGTGCGTGTGTCATAGTCGACGAGGTGAGCGTCCGCTCTGCGGCGAGGTGTTGCGAGAAACACGGTTCCCTCCGCACGAAGCTGTTCAATTTCCATGTTGCCTTGGAAATCAAGAGGGTTGTCCGTCTCGGGAGTTTCGAGACCACTGGCTCTCTTGGTGACGGCGTCCACGCGTTGTGCGGTCACGGTCGCGATGTCGTCATCTGTCTTTCCCTTGTAGATGCCTTCGACATCCCCGAGCATCGACAGTATGTACCGGTTGCTTGGCATGCGTTCCATGTCCAGTCGCTTGGTCCAGACGAAACGTGACGTTCCAGGTCCGGAGAACGGCCCTTCGGATTGGGAGGGATCGCCCGGTTTCTCCGGCTCACGGATGACGATGGTGCCATCACCGATGACCTCCGCCTGTACGTCGATGTCGTTCCAGGTGATGTGTTTGGCAGCGATGTAGAAGACGCGGGGGAGGTCTTCTCTGCTCGGGCCGCTCCACTCACGATGTTCAAGTCGAGCATCGCCTTTGGCGATGAGGGTTTCCAGGATTCTCGAACCCTCATCCATTGAGGAGGCATTCAATGGGTCGCGGCGGAGGGGATCGTTCGTCTGCTGGATTCCGGTCTCTCGTTCAGCCGTTGGGAACGCGAATTGGAGCGTGAGTGATTCGCCGTCCATCGTGCTTCGCTCCGTCGGGCTTCCATCGGAGACGACCGCAACTCTACCCCTCAGTTCGAGGGAACCGGCGCCGTCATTGTGCCGGCTGTCATAGACCATCTGTTCATTCCATCTTGCCCGCATCGTGATCGGGCCGCGGTTGGCATCACCTTCGGCCTGGCGATCATCCTGATCGGCCGGTGGGGGGCCGGTTGGAATCGATGGACGTTGGATGCGGCGATCAGCCGAGACATCCAGAGGGAACCTCAACAACTTCGCTTCACCGGGACCTTCCCAGTTCGCGGTTCCTTCAAGACGTGAAATCACCAGGCGGTTGCCATGATTGATCAGCATTTCCTTTCTGGCGATCGTGACATCCGATCCGGTCAGGACAGCAGTCTCCTGCCTGGCATCACCTTCAAGGCGGTCGGCAAATGCCCGGCCACCGTCGGCGAGCACGACCTGGACATCACCAGTGGCCAGGAAGTCCTTGATGTTGACGCGTCCACTCAGGAGATCATCGCCTCCGGCAGGCGCCGGTGCGTCGTCCGCAGCCGCTTCCATGGTCACGATGAGTTGATCCGTCCACAGAGTCTGGTCGTCATTTCTGGCTCTGACATCTTCAAGTGCGACCATGCGTTCTGGTTCGGAGCTGCCGTCCTCGCTTCGAGTGAAATTCATTCTCAGTGAACCACAATCGATCGTTCCGTCATCGGAACGGACCGCTACCGCATCACGGAAAAGGATGGACCGCAGTGCTGGATCGCCGTCTGGTCCATTGCCCTGTGGGTCATCAGGATCAAACTCGATGTCAACACCACCTTCCCATGTCAGTTTCAACTGGACGGGGGATTCATCAGCCGTATCGACGATCGCATCCACAGGCAGCGTCGTGATGATCTCCTCGCCAGCTGCCTCCGCCTGGACGGCTCGGGCAAGTGGAGATCCGGCGACTACTTCGATGACTCCAGGATCGATGAAGCCGGCCTGTCCGGACTCGGGGCTGGCCCACATCCAGGAACCTTCGGCCCGGAACCGATCCGTCAGAACATCCACGTCCGTCGTATCGTCACCGAGCAGATCGAATCGTCTGGCAAGCGTGTGGTACTGAACCTGCGGGCACGTGATGCGAAGTCTTCTCTGTGGATCCTCGATTCGAACCGGGCTGCCAAGCAGATCAAGTCTCGCATCCCGTGGGTCCTCGAGTTGATCGGATGCCTCCGTGAGTGGGATCATGGTGACTTCGCCACCACATGTCACGACGATGTCGTTGTCTTCCTTGTATGCGCTGGAGCCCATTGCGAGGCTGGCGGCCATGACTGCAACGTTCGGTGGCATGTTCGAATGCGCGATGGCGGGACGTGAAAAGGCTGCGGTCGGCTGTTCGAGTTGTTCACTTTCAAGCGAGAAGGTGAGGTGCAGTTCCTCTCCAACAGCTGTTCGACTCGATGGTCCCGTGCCTTGTCTGATCTGGACACCATCATGCAATGTGAGTCGATAGAAGCTGGGCAGATCATTTGAAGCCGCTGCGGTCGTCGTCGGTGGNAGTTGTCGCCGTGCAAACCGTGCGGTGCCTGGTCGCCTTGCCATGCGAGGTGTGCTTGGGAGTTCTCTGATTCGCAGATAGTCCAGCTGGGCCATTCGAAGGTATTCGATTCGCTGGTCCTGATCATTCAGAAGAATCTGAAGATCTCTTCCGGCCATCTCTTCCCGAGGAGTTTCCAGTTCGATCCGACCATCACAGGCAATCTTGCCGAGGAAATTATCGAAGGTCGCTCTGGGGGTCCGGATGATCAGCGATGGTGTATCGATGAGTGGATCGGCAGGTTTGCCATCAACCGGTTCATACATCTCGATCCGGACGTTTCCATTGAACTGACCTTCTTCGAGTGCACGATGCGGTGCGTATGCCAGGGCGGAATCACCTCTCAGGGTGACCAGTCGATTCCGACTCATGTAAAGCTCGACTTCCGGAGCTTCCATTTCGATCCAGAAGGCATCCAGTTCAACCGGATCCGGATCCAGATGCTGGCATCTGTACTGTTGTGCCAGTCTTCCTTCCTCGTCAGCAACCTGGATCCAACCTCCGCGAGGCAGATTCAGTCCCATTCGAGGATCGACCATGTCGGCAATGGCATCTCCGCTGTTGACCTCGAGGTTGCCGGGTCCGATCAATTCAATGACATCGGCCTGATCGCTGGTGGTCGTTTCCCGAGGTCCTCGATCAACAAGGAGCACGATGCCCAGGATCAACACGCTTCCGCAGATTCCGATCCAGGTCATCCTCCAGGGTTTTTTCGTGGCTCGTTTTTCGGAGCTGTCGGAATCGAGCAGGACTTTCCGTTCATGCTGTCTCGAGGTCATGTCTGGTCTGCCTTTGCCTGGTTGAATCGGCTCACGAGATCGTCCCATTCGTCATTGGCTTTCAGGATGCACTCGACGGCTTCTCTGATNGCACCATCTCCACCTGCACGGGTCGTGACCCAGTCGGCAGCGTCCTTGACTTCGGGTACGGCATTCGACACGGCGATACCAAGGCCTGCGGCCCTGACAAGGGGGAGATCCGGGAGGTCATCACCCATCATGGCGGCCTGTGCCGCCTGCATTCCGGTCTGTTTGAGAATCTCTTTCCATGCGGGTCGTTTGTCGCCCTGGCCTTCTGCCAGCAGTTCGATGCCGAGTTCCTGGCATCGGTCACGCAAAGGCTTGGAAGCACGTCCCGTCACCACGGCGACTTCACGACCGGTTGATTGCCACAGCCGTATCCCGAGTCCATCATGGATATGGAAACATTTGGTTTCACGGCCGTCGGCGTCGAGCAGCAGACGGCCATCGGTCATGACGCCATCGACGTCAAGGCAGAGAAGTCTGATATTGGCCTTGTCTGCAGGAAACATCGACTGTCAGTGTATCCGGGTCGGGCCAGATCAGGCCGTCTGGACATGAACGATGTCAGTTTCTCCACCGCAATGCACGTCCAGGCGGCAGGCCGATTGGACAGCGGCCCTGACCAGTTCGTCATCATCTTCCACCCTGTCCCAGAGCGCTTCGATGGCTCCGAGGGCATACTCGCTTCCGGAGCCGATGGATGCGTACTGTTTGAACTCGGTGACACCGAGATCGCTTGAGACCTTGAAGATCCCGCCTTGGCTGGCGATCAGGAATGAGGAGTCCAGGTCGGTGAAGGGGGTGTCCTTGGAATTGGCCTGATCATTCACAAACGGGTACCCGTCGCGCATCGATCTCCAGAGTTCCAGAAAGTAGGAGAACACGTTCGTCTTGGAGGTCAGGTCCGGGGCATCCTTGGACTGCATCCAGTGATCGATGATGTCATCGTAGACAGCCCATCCGGTGCCGCCGATGAACGCATCACCCATCGGCAGGATCTTGCGAGTCGTGCAGTTTCTCGAGGGCGCCTGCTCACCGTCGCCGAAGCAGGTGAGGGTATCGGCGGCCATTGTGACCCGATCGTGACGTCTGATGGCAACGATGATGGACATGGTTCGGTGGGGCCTATTCGCTGACAACCTTGGGTGACATGAGGTCCTGGATGTCGATCATGCCGACAGGTGTTCCATTGGAATCGACCACCGGGATCTCATCGATGCGATGTTCTGNAACCAGCTGCCTTGCGTCCATCAAAAGCTGATGATCCAGNAGTCTTCTTGGTGACCGTGTCATGACCTCGGCGATGGGGGTCTCCATGGGCCGGTCGGATTGGAGGACCAGACGTTTGAGGTCTCCATCCGTGAAGATGCCCGAGAGGATGCCGTCACGATCGACCAGCATGATGGCGCCGGCGTGTCTGAGTGTGGAGGAGGATTCTGATTCGGCCGTCTTCCTGAGGGCTTCACCGACCGTGATCGAATCGGGAAGCACCGTCATGTTCTCGCCGACACGGAATCGCATCAGATCACTGATCGACCGCAGTCCATCACCCAGAGATCCGCCGGGGTGTCGATGATGGAAATCCGTTTCGTCGAAGCTGCGACGTCTGGCGACTGCCAATGCCAGTGCATCGCCCATCGCCAGTGTCAGTGTCGTGGAGGTGGTCGGAGCCAGGCTCAGGGGGCAGACCTCCTGAAGATCTCCCAATGCGAGATGGGCATCACAGAGTTTCGCCAGCTGTGAATCATGCGAGGTGGTGATGGCCAGTCGACTCACNCCGTCAGCACGAAGAATCGTGGCCAGGCGGAGGACTTCCTCGGTTCGACCGGAGTGGCTCAGCAGCATGACCACGTCATCCTTGCGGATCGCCCCCAGGTCTCCATGAACGGCATCAGCTGGATGGACGACATGCGANGGAATGCCCAGGCTTGAGAGCGTGGCTGAAATCTTGGCCCCGATCAGACCTGATTTGCCCATGCCACTCAGGACCACATGGCCCTTGCAGGATTCGATCATCCCAATGGCATCATGCCAGTGCCGAGCTTCATCGGATGGCCCCGACAAGGCCGCGGCCAGCTGATTCAATGCGGCCGCTTCTCCCTTCAGGATCTCCGAGACGAACTGGATCTCGCCCTCCAGGGTCCGGGTGTCCCCGGCCGTGGTCGCGTGTGGCTTGGATGATGCTGGTGTCCTGCTCATGGATGGCGCCCTTGGGGCGGTATGATGCTCGGGAGATGGTTCCGGAGCCTTCAGCAGGCTCCTGCCGCATTGTATCGCCTGGCTGGTCATGCCAGCATTCCACCCGATCTCCCTCACCCACCAGGAGGCCCGAGTTGATCCCTGGACAGGTACAACAGGACTACACCGTTCGATTGGAGTCTTTCGAAGGCCCCCTGGATCTGCTGTTGTTCCTCGTTCGGAGATCGGAGGTCGATCTGCACGACATTCCGATCGGTGAAATCACGGATCAGTACCTGGGCATGCTCGGGCAGGTCGAATCCGTCGATGTGGAACTGGCCGGCGAGTTTCTGGTCATGGCGGCAACGCTTGTTGAGATCAAATCCCGCACGATTGCGCCAAAAGTCGAATCCGATGATGCTGAAGATGATTCTGCAACCGAGGATCCGACAGATCCACGGGCGGATCTGATTCGCCAGTTGTTGCGGTATCAGAGGATTCGACTTGCTGCAGAACGTCTCGAGGATGGCCGGGTCCTGTTCCAGCGCCAGCTCGAGGTCAGGGTGGGGAATGATCTGGAGGATCGCTCCCAGGCCGATTCAGGTCTTGATCTCGAGGACGTCCACGTCATGGATCTGGCCGAGGCCTACGAGCGGATCGCAAGCGCGATCAACTTTGATGCCATGGGTGACCACCGAGTTGCGATGGATGACACGCCGATCGCGCTACATCAGGCCGATCTCGTGGATCAACTGACGCGTCGTGGTGGTGAAGCCCTGACGCTTCAGGACATCTTTGCAGGACGTCATGCAAGCCATCGAGTGGGGCTCTTTCTGGCGACNCTCGAGCTCATTCGGACCAGAAAGGTCGACTTCCTGCAGGAAGANGAGGGGCCCATCCGNCTGACGCTGCGGCCTGTGGAAGATCACGAACGCTTCATGAACGAAGACGAAGATCCCGGTGATCATGCGATGGATGAACAGATCATCGAGCCGGTCATCATGACCGAGCCTGATCAAGACCAACCCCCTGTCGAAGGGCCTTGAGCTCACTGACGGTCAGATCCCTCCATTGCCCGGGTTGAAGCCCTTTCAGATTCAGGGTTCCCATCGCTGTNCTCTGCAGTCTCTTCACTGGGAACCCAAGGCGCGCCAGCATCCGCCTGACCTGGCGGTTTCGGCCCTCTCTGAGGACCAGTCGAAGCCGGGTTCGATCTCGATCTCGGCGGAGAACCTGAAGTCTCTCGGCACTGGCACGTCGAGCGGAATGTCGGCCATCGGACAGGAAGATGCCACGTTTCAAGCGAGCCAGATCCGATTCCTCGACGCGTCCTCGGACACTGATCTCGTAGGTTCTTGCGACCTCGTGGGATGGGTGTGTGAGTCGCTGTGCAAGCTCNCCGTCATCCGTGAGCAGGAGCAGTCCGGAGCTGTCTCGGTCGAGTCTTCCCACTGGGAACAGACGGGCTCGTGAAGGATGCTTGACGAGATCAATGGCCCGGGTCCGCCCTTCCGGATCATCGTTCGTGCAGAGTGTTCCACGTGGTTTGAAAAGCATGACGTAGACATGCTTGGTCGATCGATGAATCGGCTTGCCTCGTACGGTGATCCGATCATGCGTCGGGTCGACCCAGGCCGGCAGATCCGCAACCAGGTGGCCGTTCACCCGAACGACGCCTTCGGCGATCAGGTCTTCACATCGACGACGGGATCCAAGGCCTGCACTGGCAAGCACCTTCTGGATGCGCTCGCCACGAGAAGCATCACGGAAATCGTGGTCGACTCCCGGGCTCTTTCCGGGTTCATTTCCGGATTCAGTGCTCCAACCTGATGTCACCGTACTGCTCCATGCTGAGGGGCCATTGCTCAGGTACCATCCGGACAGATGATCGCCGGATGTCACCACTGGTCCCGCCATGATTCCGAATGCAATCGTACAGCCTACCTTGCCCACGGGGCGGCGTTTGAAGGCTTTGTCCAAGCAGGTCTGAACCGGCGGTCGATTTCCGCTCTTTGCGATACACGGGGAGTCGAACTTTGAGATCGTGGTATCGACGACAACGCGAGTGGCTCCGGCAGTTGAAGGACAAGGTGGCTGCAGGTGTCCGTCCTCGTGACCGATTTCTGCGATTCGTCCTTGATACCTCCAGGATCGCCAGCAGGCAGATGCGAAAGGACCGGGCCCCGATGATGGCTGCGGCGTTGACGTATCGGCTGCTCTTCTCGCTGATCCCGTTGATGGTGATCGCCGGCGTGGTGCTTCAGCAGGTGGTCAAGCCCGATCGGATTCTGGAATTCACGCGTGATCTGATCAATCGACTTCAGCTCGATTCAATCAAGGTGCACGATCAGCGATCCCAGTTGGAGTCGTCATCCGGAACCGACATCCCGTTCTCGCTGGGTGACTGGATCATGGATGCGGCCAGGCAGGCAACGGACTACAACACGTCCGGCCTCACCATCATCGGCGGAATCGTTCTGTTCTACTCGGCGATCAAGCTGTTCCGGGACATCGAGTCGAGCTTCAGTATTGTCAGCAGTCGTGGAAGTCGTCGGATCTGGTGGCGACGATGGGGGATGTACCTGGCCGTTCTGCTCATCGGCCCACTCGTCTTGATCGGTGGTGTGGTTCTGCTTCAGTGGGGATCTCAGCGGCTGACCGAACTGGGGGCGGCCCATGAGGGGCTCGTGCAGTCCATCGAGCTGATCCTCAGCTGGTTGTTGATTTGTGGCCTGATCATGGTGGGTTACCTGTTCATCCCTGCGCGTCGTCTGTCGATGTTGGCAACGGTCTCCGGAGCTGTGGTCGCGACCATCCTGCTTGTGATTGCGCAATGGATCTTCAGGGTGTACGTCAGCAGGTTCGTCGTGGGGTCGGCACTGGGATCGCTCGGGCTGGTGCCCCTGTTCCTCTTCTGGCTCTACATCAACTGGCTGAGCCTGCTCTACGGTCTCCAGTTCGCAGCCGTTACCGAGAGCATCTCGAGGTTGCGGCGCCGGCGGAACGAAGGTTCGCGTTCCGAACATGCGAGCACTCAGTGACGCCGGGTTCTCCAGTCTCTGGCTTCCACCCCGTGCCAACGCTTCTCCAGTCGATCGAGGTCACCGAAGACCTCCTCGAACAGCACGACAGCGTCCTGCTCCCCGTCTTCAGAGGGCGGTGCTGAAAGTCGCTTGAGGAAGGTCGTCAGCGCCGATCGGCGGTGTTCGTAGAGCCATGTCATGAGCCCGTAGGACTGTGGATACAGCACGTCGAGTGTTTCCTTGGACTGATCGCCGTAGCCTTCGAGCGCGATGAACTCCCGAAGCGGCATGAGTCGTCCTTCATCGAGGCAGCTGATGAACTGGTAATCGCGATCGACATTGAGTTGATCGGGACCGAAACCCTGATCGGCATTCTGGGTTTCGAACGAAGTGGCCATCCCTTCATGAAGCCATACGGGCCATTGGTCCTTGCCGGGCCAGGTATGGCAGACATGTGTGAACTGGTGGACGGCTTCATGGATTGCGACTGTGGTTCTTCGTCCATCTGTCCAGGCTTCGATGTTCTCCATTGCGAACTGCATTTCCTGATCCTGCCAGGCCCAGCGATCCAGGATTCGCTGTGCCTCTTCGGCAGGGAGATTCTGCAAATCAATGCCGGCTCGCCTGTTTTCAATACGACTTCTTTGCTGTTCAAGTTTGGCGTAGGCTTCTTCTGCACTGTCATGATTCTGAGGTTCAAAGAAAACAATCCAGTCAAACCGCGGGCTGAAATAACCGCCGGAATGTTCAAGGATCGCGTGATCGCCTTCGGTCTGCTTCGCAAAGGTCAGGAATTCCTCATGNTGATCAAAAACGATGCATACGAGTTTTTCATCTGGCCTTGGAACAGTGACTCCCATTCGACGGCAGAAGTTCCGGTACTCGATCCAGGATCGTCCAAGGACATTTCGGATCTGGGTCAGCGAATCCCAGTCCGCGTCCGTGTAGACCACGTGGCTTGAGCATCGGTTTCTTCGAAACTTGGACGGAAGCAGTTGTTCGATCAACTCGACGGTCGCTTCCCCTGATGCCGTGGTCGGCAGCGGGATGCCATCAAGTTCCTTCGGATAGGCAGGTGGGGCTTGTGAGGCCTCCTGAGGATCCTGAGGATCCTGAGTGGACTGAGCCTGTTGGTGAGGTTCCGCAGATGAATCAGGTGGGAGGGCAACCAGAAGGGCGGATGCCAGCAGGAGGCCTTTCAGAATGGAAACTGAATGATTCATCATGGTCTGTAGACAGTAACGGCATATGGAGGGGTGATATTTCCCGAATGTTCCGATTCTGACGGTTCCATCGCTGCTCAAGGGGCTGCAAGGTGGATTTGGTGGGGTTCTGCAGTGAAGTCGGGGGTGAAGTCTGTCGATGCCTGCGTGGGCCAAAGGGCCTCGACAGTGATTACGTCCGTGGAGGGAATAAGAAGATGTCGATGACTGCACAAGCAACCAAAGCCTGCCAATTGCAACAAGGACTCCTGAAGATCCGGCCCAGTGGGCCCCGCCTGAGTGACCGTGAGGCCTCCATCCTCGCCTCCAAGGTGGGTTCGATCATGCGTGAGCGTGGAAAGAGCGTGAAACGGCTGGAGCTGGACCTCTCGGAGGTCTACACGATGTCGATCACGGCACTCGGGATGTGCCTCGAATTCGAGCGAATGGCCAAGGAACGCAAGGTCCCGCTGGTTCTCCATGATGTGAGTGAGCCGATCTGCGAGGTCCTGAGGCTCCTTCGCCTCGACCGGCTTCTGGGTGGGACCCCGAAGCCTCGGCCCTGGTCAATCAGACGACGACGTGCTGCCTGAGGGCTTTCCTTGAATTCCCAGTGGCCCTGAGGCGGCATGTGTCGATACCATGGACTCTAGAGCGAAGCGGGTGCTTCGTCCGGAGTCTTTGGTCATGGGTCTTGAAGCAGCCATTCCAGTCGACGGATATCTGACCACTCAACTGAGTCGTGTGGTCAACTGGGCTCGTCGGTCCGCATTGTGGCCGATGCCTTTCGCCACGGCGTGCTGTGGCATTGAACTCATGGCGACGGCCTCAAGCCGCTATGACCTGGCGCGATTTGGCGCCGAGGTCTTCCGCTTCAGTCCTCGTCAGGCAGATCTCATGATCGTCGCAGGTCGGATCAGCGTGAAGATGCTCCCTGTCCTCCAACACATCTACCAGCAGATGTGCGAGCCCAAATGGGTCATTTCGATGGGGGCGTGTGCTTCCACCGGCGGAGTCTTCGACACCTATGCAGTCGTGCAGGGCGTGGATCAGTTCCTGCCAGTCGATGTCTATGTTCCAGGATGTCCACCTCGGCCCGAGATGCTTCTGGAAGGCGTCATGGCCATCCAGCGTCTCATCGATGACGACAACATTCCAACCGACAGTGGTGGCAGACGTGTGCCGCTTTCACTCGCGATGGAGCCAACGCATCATCCCTCGCCACAGCCTGTGGATGTCAGCATCGGCTCAACCTAGCGGACCGCCCATTTCGACTATTCAGTGACGGAAGGATCGGATGCCTGTCAGGAGGCATGTGGCGTCATGGTCCTTGCATGCCTGAAGTGTTTCTTCATCGCGTTTGGATCCGCCTGGTTGGACAAGGCAGCGAATGCCAGCCTTGAGCAGAATCTCAGGGCCATCTGCGAATGGAAAGAATGCGTCCGATGCCGCAACGGCATCCGTACAGGCACCAAGTGCCTCACCCGCCTTCTCGACGGCCAGTCGACAGGCGGTCACCCGATCCACCTGGCCAGAGCCGACGCCCAGCAGGCGGCCACTGCCCGCGACAGCGATGGCATTGGAGGTGAGGTGCTTCGCGACGGTCCATGCGATGACGGCATTGGTCGACGTGGCTTCGTCTGGATCCTTGCCGACGGCGACCTGCCAGCGAGTCGGTGTGGCCAGCTGACGATCACGATCCTGTACGAGGAATCCACCACCAATGGATCGAATGTTCCATGCGTTGCGTGGGAGGCTTGTGATGTCCGCAACTTCCAGAAGACGAACGTTGGGCCATCGTGATGACAGTTGTTCAATGGCTTCGGGGTCATATCCGGAGGCAATGATGACTTCCAGGAACCGTGCTGTTCCAGTGATGGCCGAGGCGATCGTGGCATCAATGTCACTCGTCATGGCGAGAATGCCGCCATAGGCCGCCAGTGGATCGCCTTCATGGGCAGCTTCAAACGCCATGGCTGGTGAATCCGAAACAGCCGCACCACATGGATTGGTGTGCTTTACCACGACGGCCGCGAACTGACTGGTTGCCAGATGAAGATCCCGGCAGGTCTCGAGGGCTGCTGCGGCATCATTGATGTTGTTGAAGCTCAGGGGCTTTCCCGAATGCTGGATTGCCGAGGCGATCCCGGCTTCCTGGCTTGATGGATCGATGTAGAGCGCGGCATTCTGGTGTGGGTTTTCGCCGTAGCGGAGCAGTTGTTCCCGAGTCGCAGCGATTTCGATGGCTTCCGGCATGCTGTCGCCCGAAGAACTGCTCATCCACGCCGTGATGGCCGCGTCATAACGAGCGGTTCTGGCAAACGCAGCTGCCGCCAGAGATCGTCTGAGGTCCATGGTCGTGCAGCCATCATGCGTATTCAGTTCACTGATGACTTTGTCATATTGAGCGGGGGAGGTGACGACGCAGACGGACTCGTGATTCTTGGCTGCGGATCGGACCATCGAGGGTCCGCCGATGTCGATTTGTTCGATGGCCTCCATGTCCTCGATGCCGTCCTTCTGGATGGTCAGCTCGAAGGGATAGAGGTTGATGCAGGCGAGGTCGATTGGCTGGATGGCGTGGGTTTCCATCGCCGCGACATGAGATGGTTCGCTTCGTCGTGCAAGAAGACCGCCATGGATCGCAGGATGGAGGGTCTTCACACGTCCATCCATGATCTCCGGAAACTGGGTGACCTCCGAGACATCCGTCACCGGAACATCAGCTTCCCGGAGTGCGCGTGCCGTGCCTCCGGTGGAAAGGATCTCAACACCCTGTTTGATCAGGGCCTTGGCAAAAGGAACCAGGTCTGATTTATCGCTGACTGACAGCAGGGCTCGCTTGACCGAAACCAGATCGGGCATTCCCTTGTCTCCTTGGGGAATCTTGTTGTTCTTCTCAGTTTGCCAGCGGGATCAGGCAATCCAGGCGGCCACGATCGTCCAGGGTGTAGATCCGGCCCTCTTCCATCTTGTCTGTAATCAGCATCTCGACGGAGTCCAGGTTCATGATCATTTCAACCGTTCCAGTCGAGGCGCTGATGATTCCAAGTTGGCGGGCCTCTTCGTCCCAGGTGATGAGGTTGTTTCCTCTTGTGGTGACCACGGAGCCTGTGATCTCAGGTGTGATCCACTTTCTGAGGCCATCGAACCGGTTGACCGGCAGCGCTTCGTAGCATGCCAGCCCATACCCTGGAATCTGCTGATAGACATTGCTTCCAAGTGGGGTGGGTGAGTCTCTCAGCGGGCTTTCCGTGAGTGCACGCCAGAGGATGTTGCCATTGACGAGGCTGAACGCTCTCAGGTACTGGTCCATGCTGGCGACATACAAGGCATTGTCATTGACGCCCGGTTCGGCCATGACCCGATCCAGCACTCTCTGTCGCCAGATCTTGGTGAGCTTGCGGCCGTCGATGGCGACGATCTCGCCTGTTGAGGCAACACCGATGACGGTGTCGCCGGTGACCAGAGGCTTCATGTTGACGTGTTCGCCGATCTTGTAGGCCTTGAAGGCGAAGCCGATCTCGTAGGTATGCCAGACCAGTTCACCAGCCCGGGCTCCATAGATCAGGTTGTCTCCCAGAACGACAGCCGCCGTGTTGGCGAGCCACTGGAGTTTCTGGATCGGTGTATCCGTCTTGTCGAGTGCGAGGATGCCGTTGCCGGAGTCCAGGGTCATGATGCTGCCGTCACGCAGGACGTACACGCGATTGATACCCGGGATGTAGTTGATGCCAAGAATGTTGTCGCCGGGCGTGCCCGCCGTCGCGGTCCAGATGCGGGTGCCGCTGTCGGCTGTCAGTCTGTGCAGCAGGTTCTCATCGGAGAGTGTGAAGACGGAATCACCCTGAGGGAAGATCTTCAAGAGGTTCTTGTTTCCCTGAGGGGCCTGCCAGCCGATCCTGTAACCGAAGGACCTCGCCTTTCGGGGACCGATCGCATATTCGTTTTCGAGCTGCTGCAGAACGCGTTCATCCTGACGCATGTCCGAGGCGGCTTTGGAGGAAGCCGTCTTCTGAGTCGTTTGACAGCCGGTCAATCCTGCGGGCATGACCAGAAGGCATACAAGCAGGGCCGGTAACAGGCCGTTTGAAATCATGGTTCCGATGCGGGTCGCAGCGGTAGGCATTGGTCAATTCTCCAGGCAACTCAAAGGCCATTCAGGGCGTTCTGCTCGCCCGGCTGTATTCAGGGAAGGCAGTATAGATCGGGCTCGGGATCGATGGGTTCATGCTCGGGAATGACCGACTTCCGGGACGGGTCGAGGCTACAGTGGTGGACATGTTCACTGGCCTCGTTCAAGCAGTCGGCAGCGTCATTTCCGCTCAGAGGGCCTCCTCGGGCGGCATGACGCTCGAGATCCAGTCTCCGGCATTCACCTCATGCCCCGAGCCTGGAGATTCGATCGCGATCGATGGATGCTGCCTCACCGTGGTTCGGTCGGAAGAGGCCTCCGGGGGCCGCTTCCTGATGGTCTTCGAGCTGGTCGAACAGACGCTTGCGATGACGACCCTTGGTCATTGTTCAGAAGGCGATCGTGTGAATCTGGAGAGTGCGGCGACGCCAACGACCCTGTTGGGGGGGCATCTCGTCCAGGGCCATGTCGATGGCATGGGTGTCGTCCAGAAAGTCCTGACGGATGCTGGAGACTGGCGGGTCTCCATCCAGGTGAATGCCGAATTGGCGGAACTCATCGTGCCTCAGGGGTCGGTCACCGTCTCGGGCGTGTCCCTGACCGTGGCAGATGCGTCCGCTGAGTGCTTTCAGGTCGCGCTCATACCGGCCACGCTTGAAGCGACCAACCTCGGACAGCTGGTTGAGGGAGACACGGTGAACATCGAAACGGACATTCTGCTGCGATCCGTCCGTCACATGCTCGCCTCCCGGGGGCTCCTCGGAAAGTTGTCTAACGAGGGCTAACAGCGGATCGCTGTCGAATCGAATCCAGATACGTCATGTCGAGTCCCGTGCTTTGCTGCGGTTTCAGATCGAGTCGCTGGATCGTTCCGGGTGGGAACTCAAGAGCCACTCGTGCGGGAAAACGGCTTGGATATCCGGGCATTCGCAGACGGTAGGCGGTCTCGGATTCATCCGGGCGTCTGGGCGCTTCCGATGTCATTTCGTGTGTCGCTGTCACTCGGCCTGTACCATCGACATAGATCAGATCGATGTCCGTCAGACAGTTGCCCATCCAGAACGAACGCATCTGACTGTCCTCGAAGATGAAGATCATTCCAGTGCCTTCAGGGATGGCTTCCCGGTGCATCAGCCCCTGTTCGATCTCCGCTGGAGTGACTGCAAGCTCCATGACCCATGTCTCACCACCCAGTTCGATCGTGACATGGGTTGGCGGTGGAGGGGGTGCACAGCTCGACAGCAAGAGCAGTGCAAGCATCCAGATGGCATGGGTCACGCTCGAAGCCAATCGTCGTCCTCCTGTGTGAACACGATATCTTCTCCAGGCAGAACATCGGGGTCGAACAGATCGATCGCCTGGTTCGCGCTCAACCGATTCCGTTCAGGAATCAGGCCGCACCAGAAGCAGAGCAGGCCGATGATCTGCTCAGGGGTCGTTCCACGTTCCCGATAGGTCTCCAGTCTGGTATCGCCGTGCCGCTTGGCGAGTCTTCTGCCATCGGAGCCCCTGACAAGTGGCATGTGCCACCATCTGGGCGGCGGTGCGTGGATCGCTGCATAGATCAGCTGTTGTCGGGCGGCACTGGGAAGCAGATCGTCCCCCCGGATCACATCCGTCACGCCCTGTTTCACATCATCGATGACGACGGCAAGCTGATAGGAAGGTTCGTTCCGGACCGTCCAGACCACAAAGTCCCCGCACTCACGGGCAAGGTTGAAGCGGTGGCATCCTTTCAGAAGATCCTCAACGGTTTCTTCTTCCGCCTCTACCAGCAGTCTCCAATGAACCCCTTCCTTTGGATCAAATCGACATGGCTGGCCGGCTTCTGTGGGTCGCAATGATGTGGGAAACGAAGTCTCATGATCGCCTTCCTGCGGTGCCGAGGCGGCCGAAGCGATATCACTCCGGCTGGCGGTACATGGATAGACCAGACCGGCTTCGGCCAGATCCTGCATGATCCGGTGATATCCGGAGAGATCGTCGGATTGCACCTCCGGCGATCCGTCCCAGTCCAGTCCGATCCAATCAAGCGTCTCGAGTGTCTTCTGCTTCGATCCGGCACGAATCCGTGGGCCGTCCAGGTCCTCGATTCGCATCACCAGCTCCCAGTTTCTTGAACGGGCGAGGGCCCAGTTCCAGAAAAACGTCCGGGCATTGCCCAGATGGAGTGCACCTGTCGGTGAAGGAGCCAGTCGAGAACGTTCGGGCTGCATCTCCGCATGCTACGTCCGGGAGCCGGTGTTCGGCAGGACATTGACAGGAGGGATTGGACCGGTGAATGTATGGTCAATCCTGCAGGCGGCAGGGCTTACATCAGGACCACACGATGGACAAACTCGAAACGGATGCAATTGAATCCCACATGGAATCCCTCACGGACTGGACCTTGAGCGGGGACAACCTGCAGAGGACCATCAGTTTCGATGACTTCCGGTCCGCCATGGCCTTCGTCAACAAGGTGGCGGATGCCGCCGAGGCGGCCGCTCATCATCCTGACATCATGATTCGCTACGGCAAGGTCACCTTGACACTGACCACGCATGATGCCGGTGGTCTGACGGAAAACGACTTCGACATGGCCCGGAAGATCGACGCGATCTGACTCGGCTGAACAGCCGCCTCATTCACCGATCAGAATGTCTCTGACCAGATCGGCCCGGACGCCTCTGGCATCTTCTGGTGAGATCTGCGTGCCAACATGCTGACGAAGATGGCCTGGCTGCACCATCAGCATCAGGGTGTTGACCGTATCGAGCGTGATGGTGTCTGCGGCATCCTTGAGCATGTCGAGGCAGACCCCGAGGCGAAGTCGGCTGAGAAGCTTCATGGCTTCATCAAGCTTGAGCATTCTCGCCGTTCCGAGCGTGCCGAATGCGCGGAAGACGCGATCTTCCAGAGAGCGTCGATGCTTGTCCAGCAGCACTTGTCGAGCGGTCTGTTCAAACTGCACCAATCCAGGGATGATGACGCCCTCGAACTCCTCGAGGATGTCCTCCTCGCTCCGACCGAGTGTGATCTGGTTGCTGACCTGGTAGAAGTTGCCGGTTGATTCCGAGCCTTCGCCATAGAAGCCTCGAACAGCCAGGTGGAGATCCTTGGCTGCCTGGCGGACCTTGCCGATCTCATTGACCAGTCTCAGCCCGGGAAGATGGAGCATCGCGGACATTCGAATTCCGGTGCCGACATTCGTAGGGCAGGCGCTGAGATAGCCCCATCTCTCGCGATAGGCGTAATCGACATGTGTGCCGATGGACTCGTCGAGCCTGAGGCACGCCTTGGCGGCATCCTGAATCTGCAATCCGGGCCTGAGCACCTGGATTCGGACATGATCCTCTTCATTGACCATGACACTGGCCTGTTCATTCTCGGCTACGGCAACGCCACGGTGGATGGTGTTGTCGGCATGCTGTCGTGAAATCAGGTGGCGTTCAACGAGCAGTTGGCGTTCATGGCTTGAGGACTGTTCAAGATCGATCCAGATCATCTGGTCCTCGAGTGGAACGTGAAGGAGCAGATGCCTCGCGGTCTTGACGACATACTCGCACTGCTCCGAGCTGGCCTTGTTGACGAACGGGATCCCGTCGAGATTGCGGGCGATCCGGACTCGCGAACTCAGGACGACATCGGCACCAGGCGTCGCCTGTTGCCCATCCTGTCCGGTCTGATCACCGTCATTCATGCCATCGTGATCGCTCACGCCGGATCGCCTTCCGCCGACTCTTCGGGGGACTCTTCGCTGAGCTGATTGATCTGGTCTCGGATTTCCGCGGCACGTTCGTACTGTTCACGACTGAGTGCGGAGGCCAGCGCCTGCATCAACTGACGTTCCTCTCGTTGTCGTTTGGATTGCTGATCTTCTCGATGCACGCCTTTGCCGATGTGATGGGTGGCACCGGCTTGCGCTCGTTCGATCAGTCGGCCAAGCGGTTCCTCGAAGGCGTCGTAGCAGGCAGGGCAGCCAATCAGGCTGTGTTGTCGAACCTGGGCGAAGCTTGTGCCGCACTGCGGGCATCGTGGTGCCATGACATTCGGCTTGCCACCAACGGCGAACTTGGAAATCAGCTTGTTGCCCTGCTGCTGCCCGGGCATGGCCACTCCGGCCTCACGGGCATGGTCCACGCAAAGGTGCACTTCCTTCTTCACACCATGGGAAATGGTCACTTCGTGGACGACGGCCGGTTTGTCACATAGGTCGCATTTCATCTGCTGACTCAACTTCTCCACAAGTCTAGCAGGCTGGCTGCCCAAGACCTCACGCGGAAATCAGGAACCTGTTCAGGTTGTCGCGGCGGGGCTGGATTGTTCCGATACAAGGGCTTTTCGAATCGCCACGACCTGTCGGAGCAGTTCGGGAATGACGGTCAGATCCAGCACGGTCGCGGCGTCACTCGATGATGCCGAGGGGTTTGGATGGCACTCCATGAAAAGCGCATGCACGCCTGCAGCGGTTGCGGCTCTGGCCAGCAGGTCGGCTCTGTCCGGGCGGCCTCCGGACTGACCCTGGCCAGCTCCAGGCAACTGAGTGGAATGGGTCACATCGAAACAGACGGGGCGTTCCAGTGACATCATGTCTCCGAGCCCGATGAAGTCATTGACAAGCCTCTGGTAGCCGAAGAACGTGCCACGTTCGGTGAGCATCATGTCCTGGCATCCTGCCGTCTCGAGCTTGTTCACGACGTGTTGCATTTCCTGTGGGGAAAGGAACTGGCCTTTCTTCACGTTCACGGCTCGACCGGTCTCTGCACATGCCTTCAGAAGATCCGTCTGACGGCAGAGGAACGCAGGAACCTGCATCAGATCGACATGCGGTGCGGCTTCACGAGCCTGATCCGGCTCATGGATGTCTGTGCACACCGGCAGTCCCGTGGCTTCCCGGATGGAGGAGAGCTGCCTGAGGCCCTCCTGGAGGCCGGGACCCCGGCTGGAGGAAAGGCTGGTTCGATTGGCCTTGTCGAAGCTGGCCTTGAAGATGAGGGGGATTCCCGCCTCTGAAGCCGCCACCGCCAGCGATCTGGCGATCTGAAGGTCGATTTCGCCTCCCTCCAGCACGCATGGGCCGGCAATCAGGACGAGCGGATGGCCAGGACCGACCGTGATATCACCAATTCGACACATGTTTGGCATGACAACAGCGTATCCGGGGCAGGCCGGCATTGAAAACAACCGGTTTATCGGTGCCGGAAAGCGGGTTGGCGAACCTGGTGGTGGGGTGATGACTAGTACTGAATGAGCGAATGATCGATTCAGCCAGACATTCTGCTTGACTGGACCCCAGTCCGAGCCGATCTATTTGTAAGGCCCACTTGATCCTCATGGGGAGGTATGGGCCATGGAGGCCAGAGATGTCGCAGATGCCAAGGGAACCAGAGGCTTTTTCCGAGCAGGTACTTCGTATCCTGCGCCGGTTGAATCCAGAGGGTGAAGCGTCGCTCGCTGGCCCAATGGATCTGATCTACAACGGTCGACAACTGGCCTTGAACAACCTCTACCGCATGGTCTGCTGTGACCCGGATCGTGGCGTCGAAATTGTCGATGAATTCCTTGATCGGATGGCTGAGGGTGATTCTCTTGGCAGTGTCCCGATGCCGTTGGAACTCGTTCGCACCCGGGTCATGCCACGCATCCAGCCGGAATCGATCTTCGAGCGATTGGATCGACAGCAGGTTGCTCATCTGCCGTTCGTCAACGGTACGGTCATCGTCTTCGTGATCGACATGCCCCGCCTGACGGTCAGTATCACGACCGAGCAGATGCTCCGCTGGGGGATCACCGTGGACGAGCTGGACGATTGGTCTCGTGAGAATCTTCAATCGTATACACCTGATCTCAAGGTTCAGTTCATCGAGGGCGATGATGGAGGTCGTGCCGCCGTCTTCTCGGTTCAGGACGGTTATGACGCTGCAAGGCTTCTGCTCGGAACCCTGCATGAACGGCTGGCGCCCGAACTCCGTGGAGATTTCTTCGTGGCAACTCCTGCACGGGATCTCTTCGTGGCACTGTCGATCGCTCCCGATACCTTCGTCGAGCGACTGCGCAAGCGGGCAAACCGGGATTTCCGTCGCCTTCCCTATCCAATCACGGACGACTTCTTCGTCGTGACCCGTGATGGTGTTGCTGGAACACGGGCAGCGTAAAAGCAGCGGTGACCGCAGCAGGTCGACGGGGTATCATCCCGCAAGCCATGCTCCTGCTGATAGACAACTACGACTCGTTCACCTGGAATCTGGTTCATGCCTTCGGTGCCTTGAGCCGGGATCTTCCAGTCGAGGTCGTCCGCAACGATCAGATGTCGTTGGAAGAGGCCATTGGTCTGTCACCAAGTCATCTCGTGATTTCTCCTGGCCCATGCACGCCCGAGGAGACTGGAATCTGCCGTGATCTGGTGCGTCACTTCACAGGTCGCATCCCGGTTCTGGGAGTCTGTCTTGGTCATCAGGCCATTGCGGATGTCAACGGCATGCAGGTCGTTCAGCATTCCAGCCCGATGCACGGCAAGACATCGATGATCCATCATGATGGCAAGGGACTCTTCAAGGGGCTGCCCAATCCATTCGAGGCAACGCGATATCACTCGCTTGTCGTCCGTCGCCATGACATTCCCGAAGACATGGAAGTCAGCGCCTGGACCGAGGAAGAGGACATCATGGCCCTGCGTTGGAAGCCGGGTTGGCCAGATGGCGATCAGGCCGCTCTGGTCGGTGTCCAGTTCCATCCGGAAAGCTTTCTCACCGAGCAGGGGCCCACTCTGCTTGGCAACTTCCTGGCGTCATCCGTACAGGGAGGGATCCCGTCGTGATCACTGTCATGATGACCCTGCTCCTGGTTGTTTCCGGTCTTGTCCTTCAGGGAGAGGATCCGATCAATGCGCTTGATGGAGTCGAGCGATCCGGCGACGTGATCATCGTCGATGATGTTCCGTACGGAACGGTCAAGAACGGTTCAATGCATGAGAGGCAGGTCATGGATGTGGCGATGCCCATATCTCAGGACTCGCTGCTCCCGGTTGTCGTCATCATTCATGGAGGAGGCTGGGCAGGCGGTGACAAGTCCGACATGAGATTGTTTCTTGAACCTCTTGCCAATGCCGGGTGCCTCGCCATCAGTCCCAACTACAGGCTTGCACCCTCTGATCCAGCGCCCGCTGCGATCCATGACATCAAGATGCTGCTTGATTGGTTGGGGAAGCATGCAGAGGCGTTGGCCATCGACCCGAATCGCATTGCGCTGGTCGGTTTCAGTGCCGGCGGTCATCTCTCTGCGATCGTGGGTATGACGGGGGACACAGGGGTGCTCGATGCCCCTGGCGATTCCAGCCAATTCGAGCCGGTGACGGTGAAGTGCATCGCATCGATCGGGGGCCCCATGGATCTCTCGAAACCATTCGCGCCTCGGGTCGAGCCTCTGGTCAAGGGCTGGGCGGGGGCGGTATCGGGCACGCGTGGGCCTCGTTCGCTCTACAGTCCAGTGCGATGGGTCAGTCCAAATGATCCGCCCATCATGCTCATTCACGGCGAGCAAGACGATATTGTCCCTCTTGACAACATCAGCGGGATGAAGACCCAGTGTGATCGCCATGGGGTGGGATGTCGGATCCACATCGTTGATGACGGTCCGCACATCCCCGCACCGCAGACGTTCGCAGAGCCGCTCGCTGACTTTCTCGACGACCATCTCGGCTCCACGATCTCATTCGGAACACAACCGTGATGGCCTGCTGGAGCGGATGCCCTGGACACGCTACCGTGGTGGTGTGGAGTTGACCCAGCAGGAGTGCCCGATGAGACACGACCCCAGTTTCGAAGCGTTGCTTGAATCCGCGAAGGACCATCTCGTCGTTCTCAGCCCGCCTGGAAACAGCTATGAAGTGCACCTCGCGGTGGACTCGCCATTGGCGGAATCCTCCATCGGTCATCGGATCACCGGAACCGCCCATGCACGAGCACTGCGAGTCCATCGAGCATCTGGTGGCGGCGCGTTCATCGAACCGATCGTCGGGGAGCCTCGCATCGTTGCAGGTCGTGTTCTGGCCAGGAATGATGATGGTCGGATCCTCGTGAAGTCCGCCATTCCGCTGCTGATCGAACTCGAGAACGAATCCGACATGGATCACTGCGTCCCCGGTGAGTTCATCAATTTTCATGTTGAGTCTGGCGTGACCTTCCACCCGTCGACTGCGTCGTGAGTGAGACGATTTCATCCAATCGGCCGACGATCATCAGCGCGGATACGCTTCGCGGAAATGGCGATCATGATGCCCGCACTCCGCCGGGGCAGACGCTGACTGCCAAGTGGCCGGTTCTCCATTACGGCGATGTTCCCGATATCGATCGTGGTCGCTGGTCTCTGGTCGTTGATGGTCTCTGCAGATCACCGATCACGCTCAACTGGGATCAGTTCATGCAGCTTCCGCAGGCGGATGTCGTATGTGACATTCACTGTGTCACCAGGTGGTCCAGGCTGGACAATCGGCTGACTGGAGTGCTGACACGAGTTCTGCTGGATCTTGTTCAGCCCCTGCCCGAGGCCAGATATGTCATTCAGCATGCCGATTCCGATCCGGACGGTGCCTGGTCGACCAATCTGCCTATCGACGTGTTCGGTGAAGAGGACTGCATCCTGGCGCATTCGCATGATGGACAACCGTTGAGCCCGGATCACGGTGGACCGCTTCGCACCATCGTGCCACGGCGATATTCATGGAAGGGTGCCAAGTGGCTTCACAGGATCGAGCTGGTTGATGAGGATCGGCCTGGATTCTGGGAACTCAACGGCTACCACAACGAGGGTGATCCCTGGCTTGAAGAGCGTTGTGGTTGGTAGTGGAGACCTGTTGACTGCTACTGATCAGTCGTCAGATTCTGGATCAGTTGCCTGTACCCATCCGCATTGGCGTCGATGGTTTCGGCGGGACCAAGCAGCTTGATGAAGACGGATCCGTCCGAGGTTTCGACGATCGTCACCATCATTCGGTATCCGGCTTTGTGCCAGCCTCCGCCCATTCCAAGATATTCACCCTTGAGATCCACCATCGTCGTGGGCATCCCATTCACGGTCTGTGGGGTGACTTCCGGCTGAGGTGGTCCTCCGTCGGTGCTCCGGAACTGACGGGTCCATCGGTCGATGTTGTTCTGGACGGTGTTGCCGCTGGCTTCGGGAAAGGTCGTCACGACCAGTTCGGCTGGTTCGGCGCCTTCCCGTCCAGGGACAATCCACTGGGCAACCCTGAAGTGATGCCTTGGTGGTTCCCATGTCCATGTCACGGGAATGGGACCCTTCAGGCCCGCGAAGGAGGCCTTGCCCGGTTCCTGCGGAGTATTGCGTGTCGTTTCGTCGTTGTTTCCTGATTCGACAGGCTGTTGCCATGAGGGCGTCCTGGAAGGCGTTGCGGCGATCGGTGGCGGGGAAGTTCCCGGCATGGAGGTCGCTTCGTTTTCGCCTTCAACAGGGGGTGGGAGCGTGGTCTCATCACAACCCGGTGCCAACAGCATGCACAACGATCCCAGCAGCAGAGACAGGCTTCTTCGGGAACAGGACGGTGAAATTGCCATGGAGAATGGTCCGGGAGTGGGGGAACGATCGTTGCCAGAGCCCATAGCATAGGCATTTCAGCGGGAGCATGGCCATGGGCGAGACCATCTATCACAACGCGCGTGTCTGGACCGGTCTGGATTCGCCCAGATTTGTCTCGAGCTTTCGTGTGGACGGGGGTCGCATTGTCGAGCTTGATTGTGAACACGAAGAGGTTTCATGCGAGTCAGTCGATCTCGGAGGTCGTTTCATCTCACCTGGATTGATTGATGCGCATCTCCATCTGCTCTCTGGCGGCGAATCACTCATGCAGGTCGACTTGTCGACAGTCTCCAGTCGTGAAGAATTCCAGGATGTGCTGGCCGAAGCCCACGAGAAACTGGCCCCCGATCGTTGGTTGATCGCATCGGGATGGTCGGAGAATCGTTGGGAGTCCAAGCAGGTTCCAGACAAGTCATGGTTGGCGTGTTGCGGGACTCGGCCGGTCGTCTGCTGGCGAATGGATCTTCATACGGCAGTCGTGAATGATGCTGTGCTCGCTCATCTTTCATTGCCTGATGATGAGACGCTCGAAGCCGAAGGTGGCCGAGTACTCAGGGGTGATGACGGAGGCATGACCGGGGTTCTTCAGGAAGCGGCGGCCTGGTATCACCTGATCCCGGCCCTTCCAGACCTTCCCATCGAAGATCGTCGTGTCGCCCTTCAGTCAGCTCATCAGCATTGTCTTCGACTGGGAATCACCTCCGTTCGTTCCATGGAGTATTCGGAAGATGTTCAGTCATTGCACATGAAACGCACCGAGTCCGGAAGTCTCAGGGTGTCCATCGTGCTCCTTGACAGAACACTGCCGCTGTCTCTTGATTGGCTTCAGGAGGCGCGTCGAGACGAGTGGTTCAGGATCACGGGATGCAAGTCCTTTCTGGATGGAACACTTGGTTCCAGAACAGCTCGTCTTGAGCAGCCCTACGCGGATGCCCACGGCAATCAGGGGGTGTTCACGGAGCATCTTCTCGAAGGCACCTTGGCCCAATGGGCTCAAGAGGTGGTCGCTGGTGGTTGTGCGCCGGTCATGCACGCCATCGGTGATTCAGCGATTCTCGCGGGCCTGGACATCGCCAGAACAGTGGGGCCCGATATCCGGACGAGTGTCGAACACGTTGAAGTCGTCACGGACGGGGTGCTTCTTGAACTGGATCGACTTCCCGGAGTGCGTCTGTCGGTTCAGCCTCTGCATCGGGCCGACGATGCCGTCTTCGCGGAGTCTGCACTGGGGGCTGAACGTGCCGCAGGTCTGCTGCCTCTGGCTTCGCTGATCAAGTGTGGCGCACGCCTGTCATTTGGTTCGGACTGGCCGGTGGTTTCGGTCGATCCACTGGAGGGCATGGCTGCTGCCATCACCGGACATGATGTTCGGGGGACTGCTTTTCATCCCGAGCAGGTGATTGGAGTCGAGGATGCCTTGCAGGGGTACAGTGTCCATGCGGCCGAAGTCGCCGGATTGGATCACGTCGGCTCGCTCGGTATCGGGCAGACTGCAGATTTCATCGCTTGGAGCGAGGACCCCTTCAAGTTCGACTGGACGCAAGGGAAGCCGAGTATCGTGGCGACATTCATGGCCGGAGAACTGGTCGAAGGAACCCTTCAGGGAGCGGAGGCGATTTGATGAGTCAAGAGTCTTTGACGCATGTGGACGATCAGGGGCGTGTCACGATGGTGGACACATCCGCGAAGCCCGCCGTGCGGAGACGAGCTGTGGCGGAAGGCTTTTTCATGGGAGCCTCGAGCACGCTTGATCGTCTCTTCGATGGCAGCCTTCCCAAGGGAGACGCCCTGGCAACCGCCAGGATTGCCGGTATTCAGGCAGCCAAGGACTGCGACCGTCTGATTCCCCTGTGCCATGGCCTGCCACTCGATCAGGTGACTGTGGATTTTCAGCGAATCGATTCGGATCGGATCCGGATCGAGGCTTCAGCCACGGTGATTGCTCGGACGGGTGTCGAGATGGAGGCCTTGACCGCCGTTGCCGTTACGGCATTGACGCTCTACGACATGACCAAGGCTGTCGACAAGGGACTGCGGATCGAGGGCATCACACTGGTCAGCAAGGAAAAGGCCAGCGTCTAGCGAAGGCTGGAGTCCGCATCACGTACGGCATCGCAGAACGCCTTGATCCGCTGTGGATCCTTCACACCTCTCTGGGATTCCACGCCACTGCTGACATCGACACCCCAGGGCCGGAGTACGCTGATGGCTTCTCCGACCGAATCGGGATCAAGTCCACCCGCGATGACCAGAGGTGTCTTGATGGTCTCTCGGATCTCGGCAAGGTCATCGTGTCTGAATGACGTGCCGGCGCCTTTGCCCGGTCCATCGACAAGCAGGATGTCGACGTCAGGGCAGGCATCCCATCGCCGAACGGCTTCCATCGAGAATGCGAATCCTCGGACAACAGGCCCTCTGGCCCGGGTGATCAGATCTTCGGATTCTTCGCCGTGAAACTGGATCCAGTTCGGGCAAAGACGAAGTCCATCGGGGTCTGGATCAACGACCACGTCAATGCATGGGAACGCGTCCGGCATCTGCTTGCGGATCTGCATGGCGGTGTTGTCGGAGACATGTCGAGGCGATGGCTCATGTCGGACGAGGCCGATCGCCGACGCGCCCGCTTCGATTGCAAGCAAGCCCATGTCCGGGTCCTGGATTCCACAGATCTTGATCCGTGTGGATCCGGGCCTGGATGGCCACATCGTTGAGCTCATGACATCGACTCCTGGTTCGTATCCTCCAGGAGTCTTCGGGCCAACGCCCGATGCCCATCGGATTTCAGGTCGGGCAGGGCTTCTTCAAGCAGTGGTTTGGCGTCCTCGGGCCGTTCCAGAAACCGAATCAGCAATGATGCAAGCAGCAGTCGGACTTCCGGTGCCTGTCTCGAAGAGGGATACGCGTCGAGAAATCGTTCGTAGGCTCCAGCAGCTGCTTCGCGGTCCCCCTGCGACTGCAATCTGTTGGCGATTTCAAGTTGAGTCGATTCCGGAAGAACCGCGCGTGGATGCGAGCTCATCAGGTCCCTGAAGGCGACCTGAGCTTCTTCCATCCGATCGTGACGAATCAGTCTGATGACCTTGCTTCGGAGAGTCGCTTCTTCCGGATCCTGATCGGTCTCCGTGAGAACCGGAATCGGTTTCGAATCCGGCGACTGATTGAGACGTGACGTCGAACCGGTCTCGTTGACCACCCGTCGATAGGCCGCTCGGCGTCTTCTCTGTTTCATGAGGAACAGCAGATCGAATTCATCCGATTTGACGATGCCGGTCGCGACCAGCAGGACGGCGAGCAGAAAGCCGTAGGCATAGCCCGCAAGGTGAGCGCTGTAGGCCACCGCTCCCTGTGGATTGAACCAGCCGACCATGTCGACGATGACCTGGAAGGCGACCACCCACATGGCGGGAATCATGTACACCCCGATCAGGAAGAAGAACAGCAGGATCCTGATCCGTGCTCTCGGGAAGAGGACGATGAAACCACCTGTGGCAGCACAGACGGCCCCGCTGGCGCCGATCACGGGTGCGATCGAAGTCAGCGTGTGTGCCAGGCCGGCGACACCGCCGCCCATGACCAGAAAGATGACGAAATTGACATGCCCCATGCGGTCTTCAAGGGCGGAACCGAAGATCCAGAGGAAGAGCATGTTGAATGCGAGGTGAAACAGGTCGACCGGGCTGTGGGCGAACTGGTAGGTCAGCAGTTGCCAGAATTCGCCATCAGCCAGGCCCGCTTTGCTGAGGGCCATTGCATTCATGAAGGCGTCGAGCCGAGCACCGCCGCCGGCTTCCAGCACCATGGCGAAGAGGTAGACCAGCATGTTCAAGACGATGATCGTCCCTGTTGCCCTGGGGCGGCGTCGACGGGGCCTGTCTGTCCCGATTGGGATGAGCATGATGAGAGTGTAGGTTCCATGGCATCATCTGGCCGATCTGACCGCTGTCTCGTTGCGTCTGGATCACCCGGTTCCTATAGTGGAGGGCTCGCATCGCCTGCGGACGGAGGTGGGTTTCCTCCGACAGGCCGAAACAATCGACAGCTTCTACAAGAGGGAAGGCTCAGCTCATGGCCGACGCTACCGCCACTCCAGCGATGGTGACAGACAAGGGACTCGACAACGTCATCATTGGTGATTCGACCAAATCATTCATTGATGGCACCGCCGGCGTTCTCGAATACGTCGGTATCGACATCGACGATCTGGCTCGTAACTCGACTTTCGAGGAATGCTGCTATCTGCTGTGGTACGACCGGCTGCCCACCACGGCGGAGCTTCAGTCATTCGAGGCCGAAATTCGGTCTCACTATCAGCTCTCGGACGAGATCAAGCAGATGATCATGGCGACCCCCAAGTTTGCATCCCCGATGCATGTGGTGAGGACCATGGTCTCCGCGCTGGGCTGTGAAGACCCCGATTGCAATGATCAGAGCATGGAGGCCGAGGAGCGAAAAGCCCTGCGGGTTCTGGCCAAGACACCTGCGATCATCGCCGGTTTCGACCGACACCGCCGCGGAGAGTCCCTTGTTGATCCGGATCCGTCGCTGAACATCGCGACGAATTTCCTGATGATGCTCAATGGCGACATGCCCGGTGAGCAGACAGCTCGAGCCCTGGACGTCTGCCTGATCCTCCATGCCGATCACGGCATCAATGCCTCCACCTTCGCCACCATGGTGGCCATCGGTACCCAGAGTGACATGTACTCCGCCATCACGGCCGCCATCGGAACCCTTCGTGGCCCGTTGCATGGGGGTGCCAATGAGCGTGTGATGAACATGCTCCAGCAGATCGGAACGATCGACAATGTCGAATCCTTCATTCGATCTCGTCTGGAAAACAAGGAAAAGGTTCCTGGATTCGGCCATCGCGTCTACAAGGCATACGATCCTCGAGCCAAGTATCTGAAGACCTTCGCCGAGACCATCGCCGAGGAGACCGGGAATCACGATCTCTACACGATGAGCAGCACCATCGAACAGATCATGGAAGAGGCTGTCGGCTCCAGGGGTATTCACCCGAACGTCGATTTCTTCTCCGCGACCTCGTACTTCTCGATGGGTCTTGCAATCGATCTCTTCACGCCGGTCTTCGCCCTGGCTCGTAATGCGGGCTGGGCGGCTCATGCCTTCGAGCGGATCGAGGACAATCGGCTCATTCGACCCAGGTGCAACTACACGGGGCCACATCAGGCTCCGTATGTTCCCATCGAGGATCGTGCGAGCACCGCATCAGGATGACTTCAAATGACACTGCCCGCTTCCGAGGAAGCGGGCAGTTGTTCTTGATGAAGGTGCCGTTCAATCCAGTGAAGAGATCACTGCGGGTAGATCAGCACACGGTCGTGGCAGAGCATGACCACATCATGTCGACCGTCTCCGGTCAGATCGGTGATGATCATCTCTCGCGGCTGGGTTTCCCGGCCTTCGCCACCTGAGAACATCTTCGACTCGAAGATCTGGAAGCCGCGAACATGCAGCATGTCGCCCGAGCTGTTGTACGTGAAGATGTCGAAGTTCTGATTGCCGGCATCAAGCGAGACCATGTCGCCGTATCCGTCGGCGTTGATGTCGCCGATGGCCAGTCTGTGTGGGACACTTCGATCATCCTCGCTTCGCCAGGAGCCGACTTCCTCAAGTGCTCTTCGCTCTCCGCCCAGGCGAACGACGGCGTATCCATCACGGCCCATGACCAGGACGCTGGGTTCTCCGTCGCCGGTGAAGGAGCCCGTATGGATGGCGCCGATGGGGAATCCCTGGAGTCTGAGTGTTTCCGTCTGAGACCATTTGCCGTCCTTGCCGGATTCGAAGATGACAAGTCGGTTGCCGGGTTTGTCGGCAGCCACGATCCTGCGGCCTTCGGCGGCCACGGCGACCAGTTCCGTCGTGGGATCATCCGTGTTGAACTGTTCCACGACCTGCCACCCGGGGCTGGAACCGTCATCGGGCGTCATGTCGTACCGGACTGCTCTGACGAAGTTCTTGTCGGCAATCAGGAGTTCGGGAATGCCATCACCTTCGATATCGAACGGGACGGTGTTGTCGGCCGAGGCTGAACTGACCAGTCCGAACTGGCCCATCTCATCCTTTTCAAGTTTCTCGAATCGGGCACCGTCCTCAGATGGCTCGATGGCATGCAGCATGATCATCGGTCGGTCCTGTGTGAACAGGAGAAGATCCATCATGCCGTCCTGATCCGCATCCAGCGCGACAACCGTCTCGGGTGCCTTGCTGATCTGACCCAGCTCGATCGTCTCGCGACTGTTGTCTTCTCCGATGAGATCGATCACATAGTCGCGTTTCTTGCTGGCAACGACCGCGACGTGCGGACCGTTCTCGAGTTGCACCAGATTCATGGCAACCGGTGTGTAGCCATCGGAGATGCCGAGGGGGCGGGGGAAGGGGATCTCATCCATGCCGATATCGGATCGCCCGATCACACCTTCCTTCTCGGAGAGAACGAAGAGTTCCGCGGGCTCATCATCCTTGCGGTCGGACGCGGCCAGGTAGCCGATTTCCGAAAGACTTGAGAAGGTCTCGCCTGGCAGCATGCCGCGATTGGCGGCTTGCCGATGGACCACCACTGCATTGGCGCGGGTATCCGTCGTGATCAGATCCTCAAGACCATCGCCATCAATGTCGAGGATGACCTCGTCACGGTTCCGATTGCCGGGATCGGTGTAGCTGTACACGACGAAAGAGGCTTCTCGATCGCCGGTGCCTTCAGCGGGTTCGGTGCCCAGGTCGTATACCACGACACGGTGGGAGGATCGCTCGATCACGGCGATCCGGTCATTGTCCCTTCCGGGGACACCGACTGCCTGAAACTCGTTGATGGGGGGCATTTCAAAGATCGTCTGGGCACCCAGCATGCGTTCGTTTCGATGATTCTGTCCGAACCAGATCCTCACAGGTGCCATGTCGTCCGGAATGATGCCGGCGATGTCCTTGAGTCCATCACCGTCATAGTCAGCGGGGACGAATCCCTCAATACGGGCACCTGCGGACAGCGTCTCGGGTGATCCGAGAGACGTTTTGTCGAGTGGCCAGATGGAGATCTTGCCACCTGTGATGGCGGCCAGTTCAGGTGTGTCATCACCCATGATGTCGATGATCCGAAAGCCGCTTGGCCCGGCTTCGAGCTTCGAGACCGAGCGGCGTGCAGCGACCTTGAAGGACCCTGGTTCATCCTGCTCGAGAAAAACGACCTTGTCGTTCTTTGAGGCTGCATAGACCAGATCCATGTCGCCATCTTCATCGAAGTCATAAGGCTGCAAGGCCGAGATCTCATGTGCGACTCCGACGGATTCGCGTGTGAACATCCAGTGATCAGGCAGCTCATTGACGCGATCCGTAGCCTTGACCGGCGCGTCGCGTTCGGCGTCCTGCTTCTGGTACAGCAGATCGATGCGGCTGTCTCGATTGTTCACCACGATGATGTCCTGCAGGCCGTCACCATTCAGGTCGGCGATCTTCATCGGGCCGGGCTTGTCTCCGATCGCGATGATTTCCAGGCCAGAGAAGCCGAAGTGGTCTCTCAGCGGACTCTCGGCAAATGACATGGTCGAGATCGCCAGCAGCGGCATGGTGAGAGTGAATGGGATCTTGCTCAGGGTCGTCATGACGTACTCCTCTGGGTTCCTGTTGGCAGGGGAACATCATCGTAGCACTCATGAGGGACTTCCAGCCCCTGATGCTGTTCGGGGTGGGATCCGCCCTCTCTCTCGGCCTGGGGCCTATACTCGGGGGCCATTCATTCGGGAGATCAATCGATGAGAGCATTCCTGGCACCCCTCGCATTCGCCATCTTTTCAATCACAGGTGGGACGCTGCTGGCAGATGTCATCACGCTTGAAGGCGGTGACGAGATTCGTGGAGACGTCGTCTCGCAGGACAACGCCCATCTCTGGATCAGAGTTGGGTCTCAGGTCATCAAGGTCCAGCGGAGTCAGGTGATCGAACACGAAATGACCGCTCAGGAAGAAGGTGGCCAGACCGTTCGCCGTTTTCTCTTTCATGTGGATGACGACCCGACGGAGCTGAGCATCGAGCAGCAGGCCAATCTCGTGAAGCCCAGCGTCATCAAGGTCCAGACGCCGGCTGGACTCGGTTCAGGCGTGATCATCAATGAGGATGGCTATGCCATCACCAACGCCCATGTCATCCAGGGGGAGACCAATCTCCGTGCGACGATCTGGCTTCCCGTCGAGGGCGGCAAGACACGTCGGACCACTCTGGAGGATGTCGAGATCGTCGCCGTCAACAATCATCTTGATCTGGCCCTGTTGAAGTTCACGCATCCTGATGGAGAGGCCTTTCCCTACTCACCTCTTGAATGGGATGAGGGGATCATGGTCGGTCAGCCTGTTTTCGCCATCGGCAACCCGCTCGGCCTTGAACAGACCACGAGCGATGGCGTCGTTTCGACGACCCAGCGCAACTTCCAGGGTCTCACCTACATCCAGACCAACACCGCCATCAATCCAGGCAATTCCGGTGGGCCACTCTTCAACACCAGGGGAGAAGTGATCGGAATCACCAACATGGGCATCCTGGCAGGAGAAGGTCTGAATTTCGCCATTCCAACCCGTTATGTGAAGGATTTCATCCGAAATCGAGAAGCCTTTACATACGACACCAAGAATCCCAACTCTGGTCACAACTACCACGTGCCACCCGCTCGAAAGAACACGGGTGTCGCCGATGAGTTGAAGAACTGATAGTCAAACGTCCTCCCTGAGGACTGAGGAGAGATCGCCGTGTTGCTAGCTACTGCCTTCATTGCCGCATCAAGTGTTGTCGCGTCCGAACTTTCGATCGAACAGGTTGCGCCGGAACATTCCGTCCTGGTGATGTCTCTCGATGAGGTGGGGGGCATGATGGATCGAATCATGGAGACGCCTGCCGGTCAGAACATGAAGCCGATCGAGGATGTACGCGATCGGTTCATGGATGGTCTTCCAGAGTCGATGTCGGATGCTTTCGGCGAATCGATGGAAAGCACCGAAGACTTCATCAAGATGATGTCGGACATGAAGATGGGGTTGGCGATCTATCCAGAGGTCGATCCTGAAACCACGGCCGTGACCATCGGATTCACCATGTTCATGGACCTCGGAGAGGCCGGAAAGCCGATGGGCAAGCTCTGGGATGAGGCCATGGAGCAGGCTGAGGAAGAGGACAGTGAACGCTTCGAGATCATCGAAGTCGCTGAAACCGATGTCATCCGCATCGACATGCAGGACGAGGAGATGGAGGAGGAGGACGATCCCTTCGGTGGCGGAATGGGCCGTGGTGGAATGGGCATGGGAATGGATATCGAGAATGCCATGCCGGACCGCTCCTACATGGTCCGAGTGGAAGACAACATCATGATCAGTACCTCCAGGTCCCAGATGGCGAGAATGCTCGACATCGTCGCGGGACAGGAGATCGAGGGTGGACTCGGCGAGTCCACGATCTGGAAGGGCATGACGGGGTACATCGGTGAGCGTGGGCTGCGGATGATTCTGCTGACCGATCACCTGGGTGAACTCATGGGCGCCTTCGGTCAGCCATTCATCGTGAACATGATGAGGCCGACGGTAGCTGCCATGTTCGGCAAGATCGAAGCCCTTGGATTCGCTGTCGAGTCGGCGGAGTCACCGGCCCTGGCGACCTTCCGCATGGGTGCCTGGATTCCAGAAGGCAAGACCGGTCTGATGAAGCTGATGTCCAAGAACACGCCAAGAGAACCCATTCCGGCATGGGTCACGGCTGAGACCGTCGACTATGGACGACTCAATTTCGACTTTGAAGGCGTCATCTCCTGGCTCAACGATGTGATCGACTCCAATCCGATGCTGGCCATGCAGGCTGGACAGATGATGGAGCAGATGGAGCCCATGATGGACAAGGTCCTCTCGGGAATCGGCAATCGCATCCAGATGTCCTCAAGCATCAGCTATCCCCTCACTGCAGAGAGCATCAACAGTCTCTGGAACATGCCCGCCAAAGATGGCAAGGCCTTCACGGACGCCATGGCGGAAATGGCGCCACAGATGGGCTTCGAGCCTCGTGACTTCCAGGGCCATCAGATCTATTCGATGGACATGGGCGGCATGATGGGCGCCATGGGCGGAGGCTCGATGGAGATGGCGGTCGCCGTTGGCGGCGGAGACATCTTCATGGGTTCGCTTCCTGCCGTGGAGCAGTCATTGCGTTCAGTCGGCAAGCGATCCTCCGAGGACAGCGAGATCTCCAAGAAGTTCGCCAGCGTCGAGCAGTACTTCTCATCCGAGCCCGTGGTCTACTGGCAGGTGGGTGATCTTGGAACCAAGATGGCCGCCGAAGCCGAGGTCAACAGCATGATGTGGTCCTCGGAGCTCGATGAGCTTCAGGCGGAAGATCCAGAGCTGGCAGCCGAGCTGGCCGAGATGATGGGCGAGGACGACGATGCCAGTTTCATCGAGTCCGTGACCAAATGGTTCGGAGTCACTGGTCTTGAAATCATGTCGGTCGAGGATGGCTTCAAGGGGCAGGGTTGGGTGCTCTCGCCTGTCGAAGAGTAGAACTCGATCAGGTCCATCCCAGCTCGAGGAAGACTGCTGTGAAGATCAGGTCGACAATGATCACCAGTACGATCGTCTGAACGACCGTATCCGTGGTCGCCTTGCCGACACCCGCAGCGCCACCGGTGACCCGAAGGCCGTTGTAGCACGCGATCGCGGCAAGGATGACGCCGAACACGAGAGCCTTGACGACTCCGGAGAAGAAGTCGGAGGTTCCAAGTTGGGCCAGTGTGTTGTCGATGTAGACCTGAGAGCCGACGCCCAGAAACAGCGTCGAAATGAGGCCTGAGCTCACGACAGCGGTCACATCCGCCAGGACAGTGAGCAGAACCAGGCTGATGACCGTGGCGATGACTCTGGGGACGACCAGGAATCGGATCGGGTTGAGGGCGTGGGCTTCAAGCGCCTCGATCTCCTCGCCGACCACCATGGTTCCGATTTCCGCTGCAATCGAAGCGCCTGCGAACCCGGTGAGCACGATGGCGGAGATCAGGGGGCCCATCTCACGGAATACGGCAATACCGACGATGTTGGGAATCTGATTCTGCTGTCCGAGTTCCGCCAGAGCGGGGTACATCGACATGGCCAGAATGAGTCCGATGCAGCTGGAGACGACCATCACGATCCCGATGGACTTGACGCCGACTCGAACCATCTGAGCGACGACCGCATCCTTGCCGAGACGGACGTCCGGCGAGAACAACGATCGGAAGATCCATTTTGCCGATGTGCTGACGATGTTCCAGACACCACCGAGCAGTGCGAAGATCGCCAGCCAGAAACCGCCCCAGCGAGCGAGGCCTCGCATGAAGGCGTTGGGAGTCGGAGACATGTCGCCTGGAGAGTTCATTCAGCTCTCATGTTCCCTGGCGGCGTCAAGTGTGTCGGCAATCGTGAACACTCCGTCCAGCCGAGCAATCTGAAAGACGGACAGCACGCGTTCGCCAAGCTGGCACAGCACGAGTTCGATTTCGTTGCGCCGGCATGACTGAAGCAGTTCGACCAGTGTGGCAACACCGGAGGAGTCCATGTATGGCACTCCCTTGAGGTCGACGATGATCTTGCTCTGTGTGGATTCGGTGATGTCTCGAAGCTGAGCACGAAGTCCCGGAGAGCTGGAGAGATCGATATCGCCTTCTGGTCGGAGGACCGTGAAGTCGTCATGTCGATCGACTGCCATTGTCATGGGTGCCTGTTCATCCATTGGTCTTCAAACTCCCCTTGGTGCCGCCTGCGGGCAATGCGTGCCTCAGGCGGAGCCTCATGCCGCCACCGTCGCGATGACTGTATTCCACGTGGCTCATGATCTCCTTGATGATGTGAACGCCAAGTCCACCAGGCCGAACCTCATCGAGATCACGTGAGCGGATCGTATCAAGATCGACCGCTTTGGCACGATCCAGAATATCGATTTGAAGTTGGGGTTCCGAGCCACCAATCCGGCTGATTTCGAGCTCGATACGGCCATCCGGATCATTCTCATATCCGTGCCTGATGACGTTGCAGATGGCTTCATCGATCGCCAGGCAGATTCTGGCGGCCTCCTTGGAGGGCAGTCCGAGCCGTCCGCACAGTGCATCAAGCATCTGGCGAATGCAGCCGAGATAGATCGGTCGGCTGTAGAACGAAATGCTCAGTTCTGGCTCCATGGCCATGGGCGTCTGAGTCCTCTCTGAGTCCACTGTCCGATGCTTCGAATCGGACATATCTTCTTCTGCCACAGCATCCTGCGGGGGGCTGGTTCCCATGCTGGGCATCATAGGGGATGGAGTCCACCTGTCTCGATCGGTGGGGAAGCGGAGCGTGGAGGGGGCTCTCTGGTTGAGCGTGATACCATGGTCGCTTCGAGCCCCTGCCCGGGCTCGACTCAGGTAATGCCAAGGGAGTTCACAGCATGACGCTCGATGGAGATGCTCGATGTCCCGCACCGCGTGACGTCGAGACGATCCTCATTCTCGACTTCGGAAGCCAGTACGCCCAGCTGATTGCCCGGCGTGTGCGTGAGGCCGGCGCGTTCAGTCTTCTCGTGGCTCCCGATACGCCTCTTGAGCGTCTTCAGGAACACAACCCAAAGGGGTTGATCCTGTCTGGTGGGCCTTCGAGCATTCACGATGAAGGCGCTCCAAGATGCGACGAACGCCTTCTCGAGCTGGGAGTTCCCGTACTGGGTATCTGCTACGGCATGCAGCTTGGCTGCCATCTCCTTGGATGTGATGTCGAGGCTGCCGAAGCACGTGAATATGGTCGCAGTCGTTTGAAAGTCGAGTGTTCAACAGGCTTGTTGGCAAGCATTCCACGCGAAACGGCAGTCTGGATGAGTCACGGAGATCAGGTCGTCGGTCTACCTGATGAGTTCGAGACCCTCGCATCGACCCCGACGTGTCCTCATGCGGCAGTGAAGCATCGCACGCTCAATTTTCATGGTCTCCAGTTCCATCCAGAAGTCACGCACACGCCTCATGGTGTCGATATCCTTCGCAACTTCCTCTATGACGTCTGCGGCTGCAAGGGAACGTGGAAGATGGCGGATTTCCTGGAATCCGCATGCCATTCGATTCGCGAGGAAGTCGGCGAGGATCGGGTCATTTGCGGTCTCAGTGGGGGGGTCGACTCCTCAGTGGTCGCGGCGCTGCTTTCCAGAGCGATCGGCGATCAGCTCACATGCATCTTCGTGGACAATGGCCTGCTTCGGAAGAAGGAGCGGGACCTTGTCGAGGCGACCTTCAGAGACCACTTCGATATCGATCTGAGAGTCGTTGATGCAACAGATGCATTCCTTTCAGATCTCGAGGGTGTTACGGATCCCCAGGAAAAGCGGCGGCTCATCGGCCACCGTTTCATCGAAGTCTTCAAGCAGTCTGCGGCTGAAGTGGCCGGAGAAGGTCGGGGTGAAGCACGCTTTCTTGCTCAAGGGACACTCTATCCCGACGTGATCGAATCAGGTCATGGTCATGCTGGACAGGCTGCGAACATCAAGCTGCACCACAATGTCGGCGGGTTGCCCGAGGATCTGGGTTTCGAACTGATCGAACCGTTGAGAGATCTCTTCAAGGACGAAGTCAGGGCACTGGGTGATGTTCTCGGGTTGCCACCGCATATCGTCTGGAGGCATCCATTCCCGGGCCCTGGCCTGGCGGTCCGGGTGCTGGGTGAAATCACACGTGACAAGCTGGATCTGATTCGTGAGTGCGATGAGATTCTGCTCGAGGAAATCGTCGCAAGAAATCTCTACAGAAGCACCGACCAGGTATTCGCCGTCCTGTTGCCAGTCCAGTCCGTGGGTGTCATGGGGGATGGTCGGACCTACGATTCCGTCGTTGCGGTCAGGGCCGTGGAGACGTCCGATTTCATGACTGCCGACTGGGCACGTATTCCACACGATGTTCTGGCTGTCATCAGCAGTCGCATGATCAACGAGGTCGATGGCGTCAATCGTGTCGTCTACGACATCTCCAGCAAGCCGCCGGCCACGATCGAGTGGGAATAGATTGATCTCGAGTCAGCGACGCGGGTTTCGGCCCGGCCTGCTCCGTCTTTGATCCGTGGGTCTTCTTGGAGGCTGATCTTCCGGTGAGACGACCGGCTCAGGCCGATCCGGTACTTCAGGTGTTCCGGGGTCCTCATCGATTCTGGCGAAGACAAGTCGGCCAGCACTGGTCTGAACGGAGTTGTTGATGGTGACGAGGACTTCCTCACCGATGTAGCTGAGCGCATTTTCGACGACCACCATGGTGCCATCCGGCAGATAGCCGATGCCTTGCCGTTCCGATTCTCCTTGGCGGATGATGGTCAGCTGCATGGTGTCCCCGGGAACGACGTTGCCTCGCAGCAAGCCGCTGAGATCGTTCAAGTTCAGGACGGGGACATCCTGGATCTCGGCCACCCGCGCCAGGTTGTAGTCAGTCGTGACGACGCGGAAGTTCTTTTCCGCTGCCAGTCCCATCAGAGCCTGATCGACACCATCGTCTTCGGACTCGAACTGTTCGATGGTGATCGTCGTGCGGGAGCTGTCCTGCAGCAGTCGGAGATTCGAGAGGCCACGGCGTCCACGTTCGCGTTTGCCTCCTTCGCTTGAATCCGCAAGCTGGTGGAGTTCATCCAGCACGAATTGCGGGACAATCAGCGGTGCATCCAGAAAGCCTGTTCTGGAAAAGCTGTTGATTCTGCCATCGATCAATGCGGATGAATCCAGAAGCATGGGGCGGACACCACGCACCTGTCGAGAGAATTCCACATAGGGAATCACCATTCTGATGTTGTCCTTGGTCGTCAACACGATCGAGACGGCGATATAGCAGAGGCTCAGGCCCACAGCGAGTTTCAGAAGGGTGAGGTACTTGAGTGCGGAGTCGCCTCGGTCAAGGCCCCAGGCGTCGGCAATGAGATCGATCAGGGCACCCACTGCCAGTGCGGCAAAGAGACCGGCGACGACAGCCAGGTAGAGCCCGAACACGTTGGCAAGTCGTTTTCGGGGGTTGAGGATGTCAAGCAGCAGTACGATTGCCGCGAGGGCCGTTGTGGACACGACCGGCGCCGCGTAATCCCAGAAGACGAGTCCCTTGTCGGCGGGACTGATGATGCTGATGAAGGGGAGCGTCGAGACCGCGATCATCAGGACCACGTAGACGAGTCTGGTCGAGAGCAGCAGGAGATGGTCGGATTCACCCTCTGGCTGTGCTGTCAGGTTCGTGCCTGTGACCGCAGGTGTGGTGTGCTGGTGATCCTGATCGCTCATGGCGCGAGTGTACCAAGGGACCATCCCATCCCGTCTCCCGATTCCGAGGGTTCATGGGTTGTTCAGGCGTTCGTGGCCGATGGGAACGGGAATCCGATGACGTTCTGATCGACACCCATCGTCCTGCTAAGATGCTGGTCAGTGAGGGTGTGGAAAGGGCGGCCGGGCCCCTCGGGCAGGTGGCTCGTGAACCTGGTCAGAGCCTGACCGCAGCAGCCATAAGCGTCGTCATCTTCGCCGTGGATGTCCTGGTCGCCCTTTTCGCACCCTCGCCTTCCTAGTCCGCCATGCATGTCTGGCCTGCCTCTTGACCTATACCGTCCTTGCACGTCGTTACAGATCCCGCACCTTCGATGAAGTCGTAGGGCAGGCCGCCGTTGCCAACACATTGAAGACGGCGATCGAGACGGACCGGGTCGGGCACGCCTATCTCTTCTGCGGCACCCGGGGAGTCGGCAAGACCACCATGGCCA
This sequence comes from Phycisphaerae bacterium, assembly GCA_002702575.1. Lineage (GTDB taxonomy): Bacteria > Planctomycetota > Phycisphaerae > Phycisphaerales > SM1A02 > UBA1668. The sequence goes on from PAAJ01000012.1 coordinate 71,247, forward strand.
GGCTCTTCGCTGCGGCCATCAATGTGCCGGATTCGATCTCCAGTCCTGAGGAAACTCGCGATGCCATCATGCGAGGTGAGGATCTGGATGTCATCGAGATCGATGGTGCATCGAATCGTGGTGTTCAGGAAGCACGTGATCTGATCGCGAATGCAGGGCTCGCGCCTGCTCGATGCCCGTACAAGGTCTACATCATCGATGAAGTTCACATGCTCACGACGGAGTCGTTCAATACGCTCCTGAAGACGATGGAGGAACCGCCTCCGCACGTGAAGTTCATTCTCTGTACGACCGAACCCAACAAGGTTCTGAGTACGATCCAGAGTCGATGCCAGAGATTCGATTTCAAGCCGATTCCCTCCGCCAGTATTGCCGGGCACCTTCGAGATGTGCTCGATCGCGAGGGCGTTGAAGCTGCGGACGAAGTGGTTTCCAGAGTTGCTGAACTCGGAAACGGATCGATGCGCGATGCGTTGAGTGTCCTGGAGCGACTTCTTGCCGCAGGCCATCTCGCACTGGATTGCGAGACCGTCGATCAGGTCCTTGGGCTGCCTGATCAGCAGCGAGTAGCGTCCATTGTCGAAGCGGTGCTAGAAGGTGATCCAGGTCTGTCCTTGAAGCATTCCGCATCGTTGCTCGCCGATGGTTCGAGCCTGGAACAGGTTCTGGGAAGTCTCATCGATACCCTGAGAATCATGTTGCTGATGTCGACATGTGGTTCCGATACGGATCTTGTCGAGATTACGGAGACCAGTCGCTCCCAGCTCTCCGCACTGGTTGACCGCATGGATCCTCAGGGGATTCTTCATCTCCTGGCACTGTGTGAGCATGCATCTCGATCGGCCCGTCTCTCCAGTTCGGCAAGAGCGGTCTTCGACGCCACGATCGTGCGGATGGCACTGGCTGACAATCTTCTTGATGTCCAGGCGGTCCTTGCAGGGCAATCGCCTACGGGTGCCGCGGCATTGCCGGAAAAAAAAACGGCTGACAAGCCTCTGATCAATGATCGGAAGCCGTCTGTACGAACGTCATCGGTGACGCCTGATGCCGTGAAGCAGTCATCTGAACAATCCAAGGATCGTAGGGCTGAGCCACGAACGGAACAGCCGGTCGCAGCGACCTCGCTGAATCTCGAAGGCCTCTGGGAACGGACGAGATCCCTGGCTTCGAGTGCGGGCATGAAGGCCAAGATCGATTCATTCAGGCCGGTCGCCATGTCCGATGGTGTCCTCCAGCTGGAGGTTCGGACGGCAGGTGGTGGTGATTTTCTTCGAAGTACCGTCGGAACTCTGGAAGAGGTCGTTGCCGAAGCTGCGGGGATGACGCTGCGACTCGAAGTTCTGCCCGGCAATGAGCCGAAGCCCGCACCCGTTCGATCTTCCATGGAAGACTCCGTTCAGCAGGATCCGGCTGTTCGGCTGGCATCCGATTTGCTCGAGGCTGTTGTTGTTGAAGTAGAAACACCGGATCGGAAAAACGGGGCGTAAGGAGACGCATCACACATGTTTGATGGACTCAAGAATCTGGCTGGCATGGCTTCGATCATGAAGGACCTGCCGAAGATGCAGGCTCGACTCGAGGAAGTGAAGAAGGAACTCTCCTCTCTTCAGGTCGAAGCTGAAACAGGTGGTGGAGCCGTACGAGTGGTTGCCACCGCGGAATTGAAGATTGAATCCATTCAGATCGATCCTGCGGTGATGGGCTCACTCATCGAGGCGGGTTCCCAGGAGGATCACCGCATGGCGGAGGAGCTTGTCGCTGGCGCCGTGAATACCGCCATGGAGCGAGCCAAGGAGCTTGCCAAGGATCATCTGGCAGCCGCTGCGCGGGAGATGGGGCTTCCGACGCCTCCTGCTGGACTGCTCGGGTCCTAGTTTCTGGAGTACGGCTTCTCATGTCACCTCAAGGTGGATTGCACGCATTTCCAGAACCGGTGGATCGGTTGGTTCGCGAACTTGAGCGACTGCCGGGTATCGGTCGTCGGACAGCCACACGGTTGGCCTTTCATATTCTGAAGGATGACGGTGGGCATTCTCAATCGCTCGCGGACGCCATTCGGGATGTGAAGGAACAGGTTTCCTGCTGTAGCACCTGCTATCAGTTGACCGATGTCGATCCATGTCGTCTCTGTTCCGATCCGAAACGAGATGCCTCGACCGTGCTCGTGATCGAGCAGCCGGGTGATCTCATGACATTCGAGGCGACGGGCATGTACCGGGGCATCTACCACGTCCTGGCTGGCCGCATTGATCCACTCGCTGGAATTGGTCCGGATGATCTCACGGTTCAATCCTTCCTTGACAGAGTCGACGATCCCGCCAGGAACGCACGCGGTATCAGGATCGAAGAGGTCATCCTGGGCCTCAATCCCAATCTGGAAGGTGACAGTACGACCTTGTATCTCGCTGAGGCACTTGAGCAGCGGGATGTGAGAGTCACTCGGCTGGCTCGAGGGTTGCCGAGTGGTTCACAACTCGAATTCGCCAATACCGCCATCATTGCCGATGCGTTGCATGGTCGGCAGGGGCTGGCCGGTTCCGGTGATTCCAGTGCGTGACGCTTTGTCATTCTTGATCGGTATGGCTGGCGTTATGATGGCATCGGAGCCCAGAAGATGATGCGTTTCGATACATCACAGCAGATGAAACTTGGTCAGCAGATGAAGCTGAGTCCAAGGATGATCCAGTCCATGGAGATTCTCCAGATGCCGATTCTGGCCCTCCAGGAACGCATCGATCAGGAGCTTGAAACCAACATCGCTCTGGAAGTGAATGAGGAACAGGCTGCTGGTCCAACCGAGACGGATCGTGATCGGGACATTGAAAGCCAGGAAATGGTCGTCGGGGATACGACTCATGACGGCGCCGACGATTTTGCGAGGCTGGACTCGATGGAGAAGACCTATCGAGAGGCCTTTGACAATGAATATTCTTCAGGCAGCCTCTCGTCATCAAGGCTTTCGGGTGAGCGTGATGCCAAGATGGATGCCATGGCGAGCATCCGTGCTCGTGGCGAACGATTGTCCGAGCAGGTTCTTCATCAATGGACGTTTGCCGAGGTCGATGAAGAGATCGGCCGTGCGGGTCGGATCATTCTCGAGTATCTCAATGATGATGGATTGCTCGAGGCCGATCTGGAGACCATCCTCGAGCAGCGTGGTGGAAGTGAAGAGGCGAGGGGACTTGATCTCGACAGTTTCCAGGAGGCGCTGACAGCGATCCATCACTGGATCGAGCCGGCAGGACTGGCTGCTCGAAGCATCAAGGAGTGCTTGCTCCTTCAGGTTGATGCGTTGGAGCGGGCGAAGGATGCCGAGGAATCAGAGCCTTGGGAGGATGTCCGTCGACTCATTGATGGTCACATGGATGATCTCGTTCAGAATCGACTGCCTCGCATCGTTCAGGAGACCGGGCTGGACATGGACCGTGTCCGTGAGGCCATGAACCTGATGCATCGTCTGGATCTGGCTCCGGGAAAGCGACTTGTCAGTGAGGACGTGAAGCCCATTCTGCCGGATGTCATCGTGGAGTATGACGAAGAGAATGATGCCTACATTGCTGCTTTGTGCGACGGTGTGATTCCACCACTTCGAGTCTCACCACGATACGAGGAGATGTCGAAGGACAAGGAGTTCGACAAGGAGACCCGTGAGTTTCTGGGCCGGAGCGTCGGAAATGCACGCTGGATCATCGAATCGATCAATCAACGGAAGAACTCGTTGTTGCGTGTAGTCAATGTCGTTCTCACCAGGCAGCGTGAGTACTTCGACATTGGTCCTCAGCAGTTGAAGCCACTTCCGATGGTGGAAGTAGCGGATCAATTGGGGATCCATGTGGCGACGGTCAGTCGAGCAGTGGCCGACAAGTGGATGCAGACGCCACGAGGTATTGTTCCTCTTCGTCGCTTCTTCTCCGGAGGAACCGAGACGGCTACTGGCGAAAACATGAGCTGGGAGGCGGTCAAGGCGGTCCTTCAGGAAATCGTCGCGGCCGAAGACAAGTCCCATCCCCTGAGTGACGAGGCGATCGCCGCAGAGCTCAAGGAGCGGGGGATCGACATCGCTCGCCGAACGGTTGTGAAGTATCGACAGCAGCTGGGCATTCCACCCGGCAGGCTTCGCAAGCAGTATTGACAATCAGATCGAGGTGATCTCATCGACCTTCTTGGACACGATCTGATCGATCTGGGCCACCCGACCTTTGGTGGCATCGTCAATATTCGACTTCGCAGCCTTGCCCTGATCTTCGGACATCGTGCTGTTCTTGTCCTTGACGAGCGAGTCGATCTGCTTCTGGGCATCCCGGCGTTCATTCCGGATGGCGACCTTGGAGTCTTCGCCCATCTTCTTGGCCTGGGTGGCAAGCTGATTTCGGCGTTCGGCAGACGGTGACGGTACGGCAATCCGCACGGTATCGCCGTCGACTGTTGGATTCAGGCCCAGATCGGATGACTCGATGGTCTTCACGATGCTGCTCTTCGAAGAAGGATCGAATGGCTTGACGAGAAGCTGTGTCGGCTCGGGAACGCTGATGGCGGCAAGGTCCCGCAGGTCCGTGCTCGAGCCGTAGTAATCCACTTTCAGGTACTCGATCAGAGCCGTAGAGGCTCGGCCGGTGCGGATGCCGCGAAGTTCCTTCGTGAGGTAATCGACGGCCTTGTCCATGCCCTGCTCGGCAGACTTGAGTATTGATTTCTCGTCCATCTTGTTCACTCCACGTTTCTATGCGGAAGGCGGTGCTTCCGACTCATGTCGTCAGGTGCTGACCGGGCTGGGATTGCTGGATGCGTTGGCATTCACGAGCGTTCCGATGTTGTCGCCCTGAACGACTCGTCGGATATTGCCTTTTTCGTGGTAGTTGAAGACCACGATCGGCAGATTGTGCTCCATGCACATGGACATGGCGGTGATGTCCATGACGCCGAGTTGCAGTTCGACGGCCTCACGGAAACTGAGTTGCTGGTACTTGGTGGCATCAGGGTTCTTCTTCGGGTCGCTCGTGTAGATGCCATCCACCTTCGTGGCCTTGAGAAGCACGTCGCAATTGAGTTCCGTTGCCCGCAGTGATGCACAGGTGTCGGTGGTGAAGAAGGGGTTCCCCGTTCCTGCCGAGAGGATCAGGACCCGGCCTTTCTCGAAATGTCGAAGGGCTCGCTTGCGGATGAATGATTCCGCCAGGGCGGGCAGGGAGATGGCCGACATCAGTCTGGCAGGCTGGCCCATCTGCTCAAGCCGTTCCTTCAGGGCCATGCCATTCATGACGGTGCCGAGCATGCCCATGTAGTCGGCGGTGGACTGGTCGATTTCAAGCCTTGCGGCCAGATCAGCACCACGGATGATATTGCCGCCTCCAGTCACGACTGCGATCTGAGCTCCCGTCTTCGCCGCGTCTGCGATCTCATTGGCGATATGCGAGAGTGATTCCGGGTCGATCCCGGACTCCCCAGGTCGGCAGAAACTCTCGCCGCTGATTTTGAGCAGCACTCGGCGATACGGTGATGAACCTGCCATTGAGCAATCCTTTCGGGAGGGCATTGGACCCGCAACCGGCGGGTTGGTCAAGGCGAATGGAAAAGGGGGTCCATCTGGTGGCCCCTCATGCCGGGAATCAGGTTTCTGATCATTCCCGGGAGGAACATCTCAGCGGGATGGAGAGTAGGCTGGGATGGGCTCCGTCCCTGGTCGCCAGCGGTTCGTATCGAGGTACCCCATGCGTCTCCCAGATCGCAAACAAGTCGAACAGTCCGAGCAGCTTCGTCGGGAAGTGATGAAGCGGAAGCTCTGGCAGTTGATTGCGATCGCAGCGGCATGTTCGCTCCTGTTCCATGTGGGGGCCATGATCTATCTGGGCTTGATCCAGCGGGCCGGCCCGCCCGGTCAGGTGGTCGAGATGGTGGTCGAGTTTCCGACTTCCCGTGTCGTCGAGGAACTCACTTCGATGTCCAATACCGAGCTTTCCGAGCCGGATCAGCAATCCAACTCGGAGCTTGATCAGCTTCTGGAGCCGGAGACGCCATCACCCCAGGAATCCTCTGCTGCGCAGCTCTCCGAATCGGATGTCGGTGCAACGCCTGTCATGGGAGGCGCCGGGAGCAGGGGGGTCAGCGGCCAGAGCGCGCTCGGCGGTGCCGGCGGAGCGGCATCCTTCTTCGGGATCTCGAGCAAGGGTGAGCGATTCGCGTACATCGTCGACAAGTCGGGTTCGATGTCGCGTCAGAAGATGGCGCTGGCGACTTCGGAACTGATGAGGTCGGTCAGAAGCCTCCCGGATTATGCCTCCTTCTTCGTGGTGTTCTTCTCGAGCAGCATGGACCTGCCTTCCTGGCAGAAAAACTGGGTCCGTGCCAGGCAGAAGGAATTCACGGCCCTCTCAAGATGGGTTTCCGGAATCGATACAGGCGGAAGTACCGAGCCGCTCGGTTCGTTCCGTCGTGTGCTTGGTTTGAACCCCAAGCCCGATGTCATCTATTTCCTGACTGATGGCGAAGTCTACGGAGTGACCGCTGAGGAAATCGCCAATCTCAACAGGCGTGGTCAGCCTACGGTGATCAATACGATTGCCTATGCGACACAGCAGAGCCAGCAGCTCCTCGAGCAGATCGCCCGTGAGTCCGGTGGGGTCTATCGATTCGTTCCCGTCAGGACTGCACCATGATTGTTCTCTTGTCAGCCTGGCTTGGTCTCAGTCTCTCTCTGGGTCTCGATGTCATCGATCTGAGAGGTGATCGTGGTGAGTTGAAGGGTTCCATTCTCTCCTCGGACGAGTCATCGCTCCGCTATGAAGATCAGGACGGCAATCGTCAGCGTGTGGCCTGGGATCTGGTTCGGGATATCAGGCTTGATGACGATGCTCAGCCAACCGCGATGATGAAGACGCAGTTGAAGCGTGCTGATGACATCTGGCGAGCGCGTTCGCGGCTTCAGCGTGGAGATGTTCTTCTGGCGGAGCCGTTGTTCGAGAGGCTCTTCCGTCCATCCGCCCAGAATCGAGATGAGACCTCTCTGATCATCGCAGAGGGGCTGCTTCGTTGTCGTCTGAGTCGGGGTCGTCTCGTGGATTCGATTCTGCCTGCACTGGAAACGATGAGATTGAAGCGACTTGGTGTCGAGACCGATCGGTATGCACAGATGGGCATTCTGAGTGATCCGGAATCGCAGCTGTGCATCTACCTTCCCCCGGCCTGGGGCCATGAACGTGTCGGGCCTCGAGTGCTCGCTCAGATCGACGAATGGGATGCGGGTGGGGACGACTCGCTGGCCGAGATCGCCAGGGCCTACCGGATTCTGGCAGCCCATCCTTCGGGACTGATTCCGCTTGATGTTCTCGATGGGCAGGACTGGTCCAAGGGCCCCGGAATCGAACTGCTGACGCTTGCGCTGGAATCCCGTTCAGAGTCTTCGGAACAACGGCGAACTGCGCGAGATCGCCTTCGGCAGATGTTCAAGAAGGCATCCGTCTGGAATCGACCATGGCTGCGTTACATCCTTGGTGTTTCTCTCCTTCTGGAACCCGGTGAAGGGATGAGAAGAAAGGGTCTGGTCGAGTTGGCCTGGCTGCCGGCATTTCACGCAGAAACACATCCCTATCTGGCTGGGAGGGCGATGGCTATGATGGCCGCCGAACTGGAACGCCAGGGCGAGACGCGGTCAGCGACCATGCTTCGGCAGGAACTGCTTGCCATCTATGGAGATCATCCGGCGTTTCAATCGGGAACACTCGAGGATGATCGTCAATCAAGTAAGGAACCGAATCAATGATGATTGTGCCGTGCAACTTGCTTCCATGGCTTGCCGTCGGGGCGCCTGTCGTCGAAATGCCAGCTGCTCGAACATGGTGGGATACCGTCATGGATGGTGGCCTGGTCGGGTTCATCATCATCGGTCTGAGCATCATCGCACTGGCGCTCTGCATCATTCATTTCATACAGATTCGGCGGGCATCCCTGCTGCCCGCAGACCAGCTCGATGCCATCGATCGGCATCTGGTCGCTGGAGATGTCGAAGGTGCAACGGCCTATTGTCTTGATCCTGCCAACGACAGTTTTCTGACTCGTGTCATGGCAGCAGGTCTTTCGAGGTACCAGGCTTCGGCGTTCGGTGTCTTCGAGATCAAGAACACCATCGAGGAGGCCGGACAGGACCAGGCGGCTCGTCTCTACAGGTCAACGGATGGTCTTGGTGTCATCGGAACCATTGCGCCTCTGTTGGGTCTTCTGGGGACAGTCGTCGGCATGGTGGGGGCATTCGAATCCATGTCCATGAGTGGTGGCTCGAACTACGAGCAACTGGCCGCCAACATCAGCATGGCTCTGGTCACGACACTCATGGGGTTGTCGCTGGCGATTCCCTGTGTAGCGCTCTTTACGTGGTTTCGAAACAGGATTGATGCACTTGCCTCCGAAGCGGGCCGGCAGGTGGAACGTCTTGTTACGCATCTGGAGAGTGGGGCAATCGTGGATTCCAAACTGGCGAGCAATCCTCAGGGCAGGAACAGCTGATGCGATTCTCGCCACATGGAAAACGCGACAGGCGGCTGATCGTCGAGTTGACCTCGATGGTCGACATCGTCTTCCTGTTGATCATTTTCTTCATGGTGACATCGGACTTCGCAAGAGATGCTCGAGCTGAAGTGGATCTGCCGCGTTTGCAGGGAGAGCAGTCGGGCGACTCTGAGGAGGCTGGATTGTTCATCAACATCGATGCCTCCGGGAACATCATTCTTTCGACTTCGGAATCGCCTGTGACAATCGAGCAGTTGCGAGCACGGCTGGCCGTCATGGTCCGGGAGGAGTTCTCGCCGAAGGTCACTGTTCGTGCGGATCGAGAGGCATCGATCGTTCGATTCAATGAAGTCATTCTCGCGCTGGATGAAAGTGGTATTTCTTCTGCACGCATCGCGACCGAGGTACCTCGCTAGATCATCATGAAATTCACCACGAGACAGCATCGAGCAGGAAACAGGCTGGCCATGAACATGACCAGCATGATCGATGTCACCTTTCTGCTTCTCGTGTACTTCATGGTTTCGACCGTACTGGCGAGTCCTGAAGACAGGTTGACGCCGACGATTCGCACTCAGAAGGAAGCCGCCAGTGGCAGCGATGCGGATTTTCAGCCTCAGATCGTTGATGTCATGCTCTTTGATGGGAAGCCCGTCTATCGACTTGGTCAACTGGATATCCGTTCTGCCACGGAGTTGACACAGCGACTCTCGAACCTTCCGACGGAACTTGGAGTATTCATCCGAGGGGGGGAAGGTGTTTCGGTCGGATTTACCATGGCGGCTGTCCAGGCGGCGCGTGACGCCGGCTTCGATCAGGTGACCTATGTTCCACTTGATTAGTGATCATCGCTCGTTCATGTCACTCATCCGATTGATCCTTGGGGTGCTCGTTGCCGGACTGTTGTCCGTGCCAGCATCTCCAGCATCGGCCGATGAGGTCGACGTCTGGCTCGAGGAACGGGGATTGACTCGTCTGCTGATCGATCATCTCGAGCAGAGTCTCTCCTCGATGGGGTCTGAGAAACGAGCGGAGACCACTCTGCGACTTGCTCGACTGTATTCGGAGCTCCTTGCCGAAACCGATGACCGGGCACAGCGCATCATTCTCGAAGAACGCAGCAAGCGTTTGCTCGATGAAGTCAGTGGCGTGGCTGCAGAAGCCTTGCGGCTGGAAATTCTTCATAGTGCATACCTGAACATTGAGGAATCAGCGGAACGTCATCGCCTCCGTGTTCTCGATCAATCTGATGTTGGAAAGATCGTCGATGACATCAGGGTCCTCATCGATTCTCTCGACATGCAGAAGAAGCGTGTACAGGGTCTCATCAAGCAGAGAAGTCGATCGCTTGGCACTCGGCGAACGCGTGGGACTGGATTGAGCGCACTGAATTCGCTTGAGGAGATGGAGTCCCGGATCGAATATCTGTCGGGCTGGTGTCACTACTATCTCGGGTGGCTGACGGGATCCATCGCGGATATTGAAGTTGCCGAGCAGGCATTTTCCAGGATTCTGAAGTTGGAGCAGGTCGATCCGGAGCAGGTCTCACGCGATCTGCGATCCTCTCCGGCCATCTCATGGACCATCATTGGAATGGCCTTGACCAGTTCCATTCGATCATCCGATTCGATTGCGCTTCGATGGCTGGATCTCCTGGATGAATCGAACGTTCCTGAAGACATCAGGGATCAGGTACCGGGATGGAGATTGGCTGTTCTGCTCGAACATGGCCGCTTCTCACAGGCATTTCAGTTGCTGAAAGCCATGGAGTATCTTCCCGGAGGTCGACCCATTTCATGGGTTCGGTTGGCTGCCGTCGTTGCCTTGGAGCATCACGGCGAGCCGGAGGCGGATCTTCTGGCGGCCGAAGCGTTGGTGATTCTCGCGGTCAAGGGAGAGCTTGCTCAGATCCAGGACATCGTTGATCGCTATGGCGATGCTGTTGGTCTGGATGCGTTTGCATTCAACTATGCCAGAGCGATCATGGATTTTCGCTATGCACAAGAATTGACTGATGCTGTGCCGCCGGCCTCCGAGGCGGATCGTGGAGATGCCTGGCGACGCGCGTTGAATGCCATCGAGCATGCGATGAATTCGGGAGATGCCGTTGAGTATGAATCCGCTTCGAATCAGGTACTCCTGCTGAAGGCATGGTGTCTTTACCACCTTCACAGATATGAGCAGTCTCGAGATCTGTTCCTCGCACTTTCGAACGACTTGAAGGATCTCGAGGCGGCCGAGTCGTTGTGGATGGCCTATGTGTCCGAGGAGCGGCGTTGCGTACGGGATTCGATCAGCGACGGTGATCTGAGAGACGATCTTGCATCCCAGTATTTCGACCGTTTTCCAATGGGCCAGAGAGCAGGTGAACTCAGACTGCAGCGAGCTTCTCGCAGCAGTGATCCGACTCGTGCTCAGATCGATGAGCTCATGCGTGTTCCGCTTGATTCCGATGCCTATCCAGCCGCAAGAATGAGAGCCGCGGACATCCTCTACAAACTGTATCGAGAGGGAGATCGCAGTCAGAAGGCGGATGCTGCTGCGGAGTATCTCGCCATGGCGGTCACCATGATGCAGGAGGACCACCGCCGGGGCGATGATGTTTCTGCGGACAGAAGTGTAGCGCGGGCAAGACGTGTCCTTGAAGTCGCGACGCATCCGGATGTCCGTCGGTTCGTTGCCGCTGAATCCGCATTGCAGATTCTCAGGAACAGGCCTGACCACATCGAAGCTGCAGATGCTGAGCTGGATGATGAGGTGGACTATCGGGAACTGCTGATGTGTCTGACTCGTGAGGAGATCCCACGAGCTCAGGCAATTGGTGATCGACTGCATGCCAGAAACCCGGATTCGATCTGGTCGAAGCTGGGTGTCCGCCGACTCCTTCAGCACGCCAGGCAGCATGTCCGAACTCTGTCCGGCTCGGCAAGAACCACTGCGCTCGAGTCGATCATTCGAAACGGCGACTATGTCCTCTCGGCTTTTCCATCGCTGAGCACTGCTGTTGAAAGTCCAGATGGACGACTCGTCGCCTTCAGTGTCGCAGAAGCGTCTGCGGAACTCTGGTTCGAACGTGGCGTGGAATCTCTGAGAGATCAGGCATGGGAGATCTATGGCGCGCTTCTGGAGCACGCTCCACGAGACAAGTCGTTCCTGACTGCTCGAGGGCGTCTGGCTTCCCAGATCGGCCAGATTGACGAAGCCTTGAGGTGCTGGCGGATTGTCACTGCGGGAAGCCGTCAAGGGTCCGATGACTGGTTTGAAGCCAGGACTCACATTCTGGAGGCATTGGCAGCTTCGGATGCTGATCGAGCTCGAGAGGTCATGACCCAGCATCTGGCTTTGTTTCCAGAATACGGTCCGGACCTCTGGGCTGAACGACTCAAGCGGATTGCCGACGAACTCGGAATGGATCGCCCAGCGCCGACGTCAACGGAGGGATCCTGAATGAACAGTCATGATCCCATGAGACGATTTCTGGGTCTTGAGCCATCGGCGGATCCGTTCAAGGTCCTTGGACTGGAGCCGGATCAGCTTGATGTGAATTTGATTCGCCGTGCAGTTGATCGGCGTCATCAAGAAATCGACGAACACCCTGACGGCCAGTCGGAAGAGGCCCGGGACGTGAGGCAGCATGTCGAAGATGCGGCATCCTTGCTTCTCGACTCGGCATCCAGGCTGGCAGCCTTGGCCCGTCATATTCCTGAAGACTTGAAGGATTCGGGGCGTTCGCGTCCGGAAGGTGTCGTCGGCATCACTGAATTTGACCGGGAGGTCCTCGGCATTCTGATGGCCAGCGGTGGCTGGAACAGCCAGAGCAGGGCCCGACTCATGGTGATTGCTTCTCAGCACGGCGTCACGCCGGCACATCTCATGAATGTCCTCATGGGCATGACCCGCTGGCTTCGAGCAGGTGGTTCCAGTTCGATGCCGAAAAGAGCTTCTCGGAAGGGCATGTCATCTTCGGTGGAGTCATCGTTCGGGGTCCTCCGGACCGAGTCCAATGCAGCGGCCTTCGACCGATTCGTGGATCGGTGGACGCCTGATTTCAGGACCAACGACACGGCGTCAACAGCTCGGCTCTCGATTTTGTTTTCTGGAATCTTTCTGCTGCTGATCATCCTGATCGTGGGTTTCCTGCTTTCGACGCCTGAGCCTCAGGTTGCTGAGCAGCAGGCGTTTTCGGTCGACTCATCTGCGGCGGACAAGTCTTCGGGATCTTCGAATGATTCCGTGTTGTCGCCAGTCTCCGAGGGGACACTCACTGAAGTGTTCGAAGAGATGTCGCTTCCTTCCACGTTCGTAGATGCCTCGGATGGCATCCTCTCCACAACAGTCGGCTTGAGTCTGCTTTGCGAAGCGATCGATCGAGGAGAGCCGGCTTCGAACACCAGGCGGACGTTTGAGGAACTGATGAAAGTGGCTTCGCTGGGTTGGTTCCTGACAGGGAATACCCAGCGAATCGAACTGGTTGATTCTGTGGTTTCAGTCTTCGAGCATCTGGGTGACGACATCCAATCAGCAATCTCAATGATGGACCTCCTTCAGATCGGCTCCGGTTGTTCAGGTGATCTGGCGGACATTCCGACGATGGCATTCCATGGAGGTGTTCTCGGTGCCATCAAGGCGAGCCACCGGGTATCGCCTTCGATCCGCGAGGATGCCACTCGACGTCTTGCCTCCAGTGGAATCACATCCCTTCGCGGTGATGGATTCGCTTCGGCAGCGTTGGCTGTTTCAGCCCGCTGCCTGGACGAGTTCCTGCAGGATGCCCGTTCAGGCAATGCCGATGAGCTTGCCTGGTTGGTCTGGATGCAGTGCGTTCTTGCCTTGAATCAGGACGCGGAAGGGCAGTCGGTTCTGCTCTTGGCAGTTGAAGGTCTCGTACGGGATGGGTTGGAGGTCGATCGGTCCAGTCCTGTTCGCAACGTGCTGGCTCGCATCCTTCAGAGGATTGAAGCATCGCGTTCTGAACAACTTCGTGATTTCCTTGTTCGGCTCTATGTCGACAACCAGCTTTCTTCCAGGCGATTGGCGGTGTTGACAGAACTCATGGGATCCCAGGCTGAGGCAATGTGGTTTGATGAGTCTGTTCGGGTCTCTTCAGAAGCTGACATGGATCTTCGAAAACAGGCAGCTTCCGAACTCATGGATCTCTGGCCTGCTCGCAATCGTCCTGATTTCAGAAAACCGGCACCGATTCCAAGAGGCTTCGAGCCCGGTGTGGCCAAACTCTGGCTTGATGGCTGGAGCCAGCTGGAATCCGTACCCGCAAGCCGTTCGGATCTCACCATCCTGAAGGCGATCCTTCAAGCCAGGCTGTTCAATCAAGCAGCGTCTGCTCTGGTCGACGGCGAGGCGCCGATCGTTCGAACCATTCTGAGAGATCTGGAGGAGGGATCTTCGCTCGCCGATGTGTTCGATGGTCAGGAGAAGGCGCCTGTATCGACCCGTGCATGGGGGCGAAGGGTTTCCAAGACTCGAGCCGCTGATGATCGGCTTCAGCTTCTCAAGGAACTTGAAACATATGATCCAGGGGATCTCGACACCATTGATGCGGTGGAATTGGCTGCGATGGCGTTGGTGTCTCCTGCCAGAATCAGAACGGCGGCCCAGACGATCATCCTTCAGCGTTTTCGCAAGGACCCCGAGCTGTTGCTGGCACTTGTGAATACCTTTCCTCGAAAGCCACCAGGGGATGTCATCGACTTTTTCTCGAGCCTGTGCGGTACGGTCGTTGACAGCAGTGATGATGCCAGTTGGACTCTTGAGACGAGACGGCTGCTGATCGATCTGGCAATGAGATCAAGGGCATCGAATTCGGCTGGTATCGAGCTTCTGGTCGCACGCTTGCACGAGTCCTATTCAGATGATCTGGAGAGAACTACGGGCCATGCCATGGACCCTTCGAGTTCTCTTCAGGATGTGATGCTTCATCTCTTTGAAGCAAGGGCTGAAACTGTTCAGGGGGTGATGTCTGTCTACGATACGGATCGACTTGCCGGAGTTCTTCAGAATCATGATGTGAGGTATCGATTGGCCGAAGGGCCGCTTCAGCAGTCCTTGATCCGATCTCTGGCAATCCTCGACATCATGGTGCTCGAGTGGTCGATCAAGATGCCATCCGAACTCGAATCATTCGAGTGGATACAGCAGGATCTGGCCTATCGGCTTCCTCTCTCAAGTCACATGCTTGTTCAGATTCTGACGGTGGAGCTGGCTATCGGCGACATCTGGAGGATCGTCATTGAAGATTACATGTCGAGAACGCTCGATTCGGAGTCGGTGTCATGACGAGCCTCATTGTCCGCTTTCTTGTGCTTGTCACGGTGTTTGGCCTGTTGGCAACGACCGGCGCAGGCAGTCCGTTCAAGGAGCGATTGAGTTCGCTTCGATCCAGTGACGCCGCCGCTTACTTCAAGCTGGGAGAGGACATCGCCGATGCGGCAAGGTCCCAGGCTGATCGCGATCTGGCTATTCATCTGTTCGTGCTTGCAGATCATCTTGATCGCAATCGCTATCACAGGAGTGCTCTTCTGGCGATTCTTCCGATGATCGAGGATCCTGCCGTCATCAGTCTCATTCAGACGGATCTGAGATCCATTACCGACGTCACGGATCTGGTTCCGGTGATCAGCGAGCCTGCGGACCGTCGCATCGACGCCATCTCAGCAGTCGTTGACTTTCTTTCCGCCTTCCGGCGAGCGGACCGTGAGGCCATGGAGGAGATTCTTCAGCAGGAGGGTGTGTCGGAGCAGCTTGGGCTGTTGCAGCATCGGTTGCCCGGCGATGTCGACTGGATGCTCACCAGAGTCTCCACGGCACGACGGGATATCGGTTTTCTGACCGAGGATGACATCATGTCCACCCTCAGAGTTCAGGCGGCATTGTTGGGCAGCCGCAATACACCCTGGTCGACGGAGTTGCATGCCACGAACGGAAGGCCCATGACGGTCATCGAGCCTGTGCCGTTGACTGAGATCTTCAACATCGATCCCCAGCAGTTGATCTGGCGAAACGGCCAATGGGAATAGGCGAGTTCCGGAATCCTGCTTGTCTTCCAGTTCGATCAGTCTTCGGTTTCTGGTGGGGGAAGCATGCTGTCTCCTTCGTCGAGAAGGCCTCGTTCGGTGGAGGCCTCGTGCTCTCCGAGTGACAGCTGGTCAAATCGACGTTTGAGAATGCCGAGTTCAAGGAGTGAACGGACACGCGTGATCAGCTCATGCTTGTTGACTGGCTTGGCGATGAAATCATTGGTCCCGCATTCCTTGGCACGCTCGTAGTCACCTACTTCGTTGAGCGCCGTGACCATGATGATGATGATGTCACGGGTCGAGGGCTGGGACTTGAGCTTCTCGCAGACCTGGAACCCGGACACTCTCGGCATCATGACATCCAGGAGCATCAGATCAGGTGGTGAATGCTCGACCATCTCGATGGCTTCATCGCCATCGGTCGCGGTCAGAATGCTGCAGCCGAGGCCCTCGAGATACGCCTGCATCAGTTCCAGATTCTGCTGATTGTCATCGACGATCAGGATGGTGGCTGTCGACAGATCCGGGAGGGGCGTTGTGGTTTTCTGGTCAGTCATGAAATCCGCTCCATGCAGCTCCGGATGCTCCACATCCAGTCTCCAGGCCCTGCTGGATGTCGGCCATGGTATCGACAAGCCGCCCTGGGGGATATTCAGGGCAGGCGTACCCCGATTCCAAGGTCTGGAAATTGAACCGAAAACCAGCGTGGATGCTAAACTGGGTGATTCCACCCGAACCATGACCGGAGTGCCCCATGGCCGAGATCCAGAAGCCAGACTGCTGGACCGATGAGTTCAACGTTCCGACCCCTGAAGCCTTGCGCAAGGGGCTCGTCGAGGAATCTACCGAAACCTATGACCAGTTGAGGACGTTGATGAATGGATTCGATGGTGTCCAGGAGCAATGCCGCTGGTATGGCGACTGCTGGCATTGGACCCTGGCCTATCTGCTTGATGAACAGCCGCTCCGTGATCCTTCCATCGAGTGGGAGCCGTTGGCACTTGTCATTCCAGCACCAGAGGATGTCCAGCTGGCCATGTCGATGGATCCCGATTTCGTGGCTTCACTCAATACCCGTCGTCTGAAAAGAGGCGTTCGGGATGGTCTGGAACTCGGCAGCCCACCCTTTACGACACGGTGGGGCGTCTGGTCGATCACGACACCTGGCCTCCTGGCCGAACTGGCCGGTCTGATCAAACAGAAGATCGCCTGGATGCGAACCCACTAGGGCGATCACGACGCTCACGAGGCGCAGCGACACACCCGGTCCCACCAGAGATCCCGGGTGCATCACATTGAATCAATTGGAATCTGCTCAGGCAGCGGGCTTCCTGCAGACCACGGCGGTGGTATCGCCCAGTCGTGTCCAGGAAGAGCCTCTTGGCTCCAGCGTCTGCTGAAGATGGTTGAGGTAGCGCTCCAGGTCCTGCGGAGAAAACTCGTCGAGCCACCCAAGATCGGCGGTCGGGTTGATTTCGTGGATAAGCTCGATCAAACCTGTCTTCGTCAGCATCCTGGTGTCTCCCTTGCTTGGTGTCTCTCGGTGCTGAAAACACTTTCGGCATGATCGAGGTCGACTGGGGAGGGGATAACAACCGCATCACGGCGATTCGGGATCAGTCGGACCTGTTCGGGCACCACAAGCAGCGGGGGTCTGGGACCCGAGGCACATCATCTTGTATGACAAAAAAAACAGCTCGCCAACGTCCGGGAATGGCCTGGTCATTTGGAACGTCCGAGAATGGACCCCTTCATCGGGCGCTTCATTGATCGGCTGAAGCCGGCCCTTCGGGATCTGAGCCATTCATCCTGCGGACTTCATGTACCTGGTTGGCGGTGAGGTCGCCGAATGATCCACGAGTTCCATCGGGCCAGAGGATTTCGACCGCTTCCAGACGATCCGCCGGGCCCAGGCCGATGTGGATTCTGGGGTCATTAGCCGCGAAGTAGCTGTGGGCCGTCTGGACAGGTCTTGTGATCGTGCGTTCACCCAGCTGGCCGGTCAGAACCGCTCCGATGGCATCCTGCCCATGTTCATTCAGGACACGGATCACACACCAGTTGCCTGGCGAAGCGACGACATTGCGATAGAGATTTGCGGGAGCATCTCGATTGACGACCAGGACATCCACAAGTCCGTCATCGTCAAGATCACCAAAGACCGCTGCGCGACTTGTGCGATGAAGCTTCGCTGATGTTCCACCCGAGGGTTTGACCATCTCGAAACGCCCGCCTGGTGTTCCCCGCAGGAGAAGATCTTCCTGTGCATACGGATCATCGCTTTTGGAATCTGCACGACGTTGAACATGGCCGGTTGCTTCATAGAGATCAAGATGGCCGTCGTTGTCGAGATCGATCCATCCAAGTCCGAATCGGGTGTATGAACTCGTGGCTCGCTTGACACCTTTTCTCGCCGTGGCATCGATGAAATAGTCGCCCTGATTCAGAAACATCGAATCGGATTCATTCACCAGGTTGCAGACGACGAGATCCAGGTCACCATCATCGTCAAGATCCGTGCTCCCGACGCCCATGCCGGCCTTCTCCTTGCCGTCCTCGTCCATGGCGCAGCCGGCCCGCATGCCGACATCCAGGAATGTTCCATCGCCCTGATTGCGCCACATCGTGTCAGGCTTGCCGTCATTGGCAATGAAGATGTCCATGTGGCCATCCCCGTCGTAATCTCCAGTGGTGATTCCAAGCGCCGTGCGATTCTGGGTCTTGATACCGGCGGCCTTGCTGACATCCTCGAACGTTCCGTCTCCGCGATTCCGATAGAGCAGGTCCGATGCGGCGACCGGATAGTTGCCGGGGGCGCAGTAGTCTTCCTTGCCAAGGCTGGAGTAGCAGGTGATTTCCGTTTCCGGTGACCATTCCAGATACTTGCCGACATAGAGATCGAGATGGCCGTCGGCGTCATAGTCGACGAAAGCCGTAGCGGAACCCCAGCCGGTATCGCCAAGGCCTGCTGCTTCAGTCGCATCCACGAAGCGTCCGCCGTCATTCCGCAGCAAGGTGTCTCGACCGACATTGGTGATGTAGAGGTCCGTATCACCATCATTGTCATAGTCACCTGTCGTCACGCTCATTCCGTAGCCACGATCATCCGCACCAGCGGCGCCCGGTACTTCGACAAAGTTCCAGTTGCCGTCATTGCGAAAGAGTTGGTTGGGCAGATTGTCCTGTTGGCCTTGTCTGAGGATCTGTCCGCCTTGCAGGAAGTACAGATCCAGATCGCCGTCACGATCGTAGTCGATCATTGCGGCGCCGCCACCAATGATTTCAGGGAGGTTGAAATCACCGTCAGCACCGGACTGCCACGTGAACTCGAGCCCGGACTGCTTGGCGACATCCTTGAACCAGGGCTCGGCTGTGACTTGGACGGCCGGCCTGGTTGCTCCGGTTGTGTCACTTTCCGAGTCGCCACATCCACTGAATGAGAACGCGATCAAAGCCAGGATCAGATGGGGGATTCGAGAAGTCATGGGGTCTTGTCCGGCTCTTCAGGTTGCTGGCTGAACCGTTTCTGAAGTTCAAGCAGAACGGGATGGCCCGGAGAGACGGCAATGCCGTTCCTCAAGGCATCGATGGCGGCCAGGGTCTTGCCCTGGGCCTGTCGTGTTTCAGCCAGAATCGCCCATCCGATCGGATTCTTCGAATCCACGGCCGTGACCTGTTCGGCTTGTCGCTCACCATCCTCGAATCGTCCTGTTCGAAGCAGGGCATGGGCATACTGCAGTCGTTCTCTTGGATCCTGAACGCCAAGCTTGAAGGCTTCATCGAGTGCAACGACTGCTCTCTCAGGGCTGCCCTGGAGAAGGAAGAGTCGGCCAACCTGCAGGTGGGCCTGAGGCAGAAGCGGATTGAACTTGACGGCCGCCACGGCATGATTGAAGGCCAGGGAGCCCTGTTCGTCCTGGAGGTAGGCAATGGACAGGTTCAGATGGGTGACGCCGTTCTCCTCATCGAGGCGAAGTGCCTTCTTCAGTTCCAGGATCCATCGACTCGTGTTGCCTCTGATGCGATAGATCTCGCTTCGACGATGAATGAGATAGACCTCTTCGGGCCAGGTCTCCAGGCTGTCTGTGATCAATTCGGATGCCTTGTCGAGTTGGCCGACCTCGATGAGGCGATCAATGCGATTCATGGTGGCGTCCAGCCCCTGAGCGGCATCCTTGATCTCTTCATTCCATGGATCTGGATAATCCGGCTGATTGGCTTCACCGTTGGCGAAGAACGCATCCGCCTGTGCCTTGTTGCCGGCTCGCTGATAGGCCTGGCCCAGCAGGTAGAAGATGTAGGGGTGCGTGGTCTTGCCTCGTAGTTCATTCAGGATGTCGATGGCTTCATCGATCTTGTCGAGTGCCATCAGGGTTCTGGCGAGCGCGATGTAGCCCCCGGCGTTGTTGGGATCCAGTCTGATTGCTTCCCGTGCCAGAGGTTCAGCCTGCTGCGGGCGACCCATGTCCAGTTCCCAGATGGCCGGTCGCCACCAGCTTGGTGCAAAGGAGCCGTTCAATTCGCGTGATCGTGCTGCGGCAGACAACGCGTCCTCGTATTGGCCGCTTTCCTCGAGGGCGAGGGCCAGCCAGTACCACTGCCTGGCTTCATTCGGGGAGGCGTCGACGATCTGACGCCATGACTGGATCGATTCATCCAGGAGCTCATTGGCCTGGTAGATCTTCGCAAGCTCGATCCTGGCCTTGAGATCGGCAGGGTTGGCTTCAATCGCTGCGAGCTGCTGGTCGATGGCCTTGCGGACTTCGCCCTGAACGACTTCCTGATTGGCCGGACTCGGTGGAGGCGGCATGTTCGATCCGGGCTCAGAACATCCGATCAGGATCAGGCAGGGGATCAGCAGTGTGCACAGAAGTTTCATGTCCAGATGATACTGCCCCGGGCCGATGGGGCCGGAGGCGTATCTGCGGGGTACCATGACATGTGATGGCCAGCATCCCCTATGCCGCAGCGTGCCAGACGGCGTTTGAATCGCCCCGGCACCGAGACCAGATTGGTGAGCGAACGGCTCGAATGATCGGCATGGTCGAACAGACCATTGTCGGTTACGAGCCTTTCTTCGATGTCCGTTTACTGGTGTTTCCGGAGTTCGCGCACTCGGTTCCGATTCATGATTCCGTAGACAAGTTGCGTCGAGATCTCGCAGTTGAGGTCCCCAACGAGCACATCGATGCCTATGTGAAGGTGTGTCGTAAGCATGGTTGCTGGATCCAGACCGGATCCTTTCTGGAGATCGACCCGGCTCTGGGAGATGACATCATCTTCAATACGACGATGTTGGTTGGTCCCGAGGGGCCACTGCTGAAGTATCGGAAGGTGAATCCATGGATTCCCTGGGAAGTCCATGCTTCGCCACACGACATTGATCCGACCGGTGATCATTTTCCTGTTGCCGATACCGAGATCGGCCGCATCGGAGTGGCGACCTGTTACGACTGGCTCTTTCCTGAAAGCATTCGCCAGATCGCATTCAATGGTGCGGAGATCATCTGCCGGATTTCCGCTTACATGGATCCCTGGGGTGCCACGCCACCCATGGACTGGTGGACAGTCATCAATCGAGCGCGAGCCATAGAAAACCGGGTCTTCGTGGTCGCTGCCAATCAAGGTGCTTCCATGTCGGACTATCCTCCGTTCTCCTGGCCCGGTGGGAGCATGGTCGTGGACTATGACGGCCGGATCCTGTCCCAGGCGGACTCGGGTCCGGGGGAGAAGGTGGTCGTTGCCCCGATCGACGTCCGAGCCTTGCGGGAAGAGCGGGCCCGTCGAAGAGGTCATGACATGCAGGCGCACTATCGTGCAGAGGCGCATGCCTATGCTTCAAGGCCATCCTTGAAACCAGCAGATTCCCATCCCATCACGATCCAGTCCCTCAACGACAGAATCGACGAAGCCAGGAGCCAGGAGCCATGATCAGGTCTGTTTCAGTTGCATCGCTTCTCGTGTTCGGTCTGCTGGCAAGCTGTGGCCAGGATGAGATGGGGAATGAGGCTCCTGTCGCCAAGAAGCTGACCGACGAAGCAATTGCCCAGAACAATCGGGGCGTCGGGCTGATGGGCAGCTTTGATTATGACGGAGCCTGGCAGACGTTCAGTCCACTTGCAGAGCAGTACCCGGACAACCTCCAGTTGCAGGTCAATCTGGCGATCTCTCAGCTGAATCGGCAGCAGGAGGGTGATGAAGATCGTGCGTTGGAGATCCTGGAGGGCGTGCTCCAGAAGGATCCCGAGCATCTCAACGCGCTGTATGTCGCGGGGGTCCTGCAGACCAACAACGGCAACACGCCTGAATCTCACGAACGCTTTCGAGTCGTCGCCGAGCGGGATCCCGAGGACGCCTATGCGGCGTACTTCACAGGACAGACTCTGTTGCAGATGGATCGTGCCGAAGAAGCATTGGAGTGGTACGAACGTGCCATGTCGCTGGATCCCTATCTTCGCAGTGCAACGTACGGAGCGGCTCAGGCTGCACGACGGCTCGGCAAGAGGGATGAATCCGGGCTCTATTTGGAGCAGTTCCAGGCGATGGCGGAAAACCCGCGAGCTCGACTGGCGGAGATCAAGTACACACGCATGGGGCCACGTGCCGAGGTGAAGGTCCTCGGAGAGGATCTCGCCATGGCGTCGGTGAAGCCATCAGGACCCTTGTGGTCTTTGTACAACTGGATTCATCAAAAGAAATTCATAGGCGAAACAATGCCCAATGTGACCGCCTGTGATATCGACCTGGACGGCAAGGTCGAGGTCTTCATAGTCGGGGTGCACCAAGCCAATGACAACAGATCATCCCGTGTATACAAGCACAAGCCTGATCGTGGCTGGATGATGGACTCAAGACCTGCTCTGTGTGCCGTGGATGATGTGAATACCGTCCTCTGGGGAGATGTTGACGGGAATGGTTGGCCCGATGCCTACCTGTGTCGAAAAGGTGGCAACCAGCTCTGGTTGCAGGATGATGGTCAATGGAAGGTGGAGCTTTCGATTGAGGCGGCTGAGGGTATGCCTCGAGACACTGTTGATGGTGCGATCTTTGATGCGGACCATGATGGTGATCTTGACATCTTCGCGGTCAATGCTGATGGTTCCAATGTCCTGTTGAACAACAATCGTGACGGTACTTGGAGGCAGGTCGGCAGTGAAGAGGGACTTCCGACGGGTGATCACGGCTCACGACAGATCGTCGTAGCGGATCTTGATAACGATCGTGACCTCGATCTTGTGATCATCAATGAGACGGCCCCCAATGAGGTCTATCTCAACGATCGACTGTGGCGATACCAGAAGGCGCCCGGTTTTCTGGCCTTTGAGTCGATGCCGATCACGGCGGCCATCGCCGGAGATATCGACTCGGATGGCCAGGTGGAGTTGATCAGTTTCTCACAGGACAGGGAAGTCCATGTGTGGCAGAAACAAAATGATTGGTTGCCGAAGCTGATCAGATCTTTTTCATCTGATGATGGATCAGATGGAGCAGGTCAATCAATGTTGACACTGCTGGATGTTGATGGCTCGGGCAAGAAGACGCTGCTGGTATCAGATTCAGGCAAGGTGGTGTCGGTCAATCCAAACTTGCCCGACCAGAGCGGTGAGTTGAATGATCCGCTGTTCCTCAATTGTCTAACGATGACTCCGGTGATTTTCGAGCCAGGTAAGGGTTATTCTCTCTTCGCCATCACCGGAAACGCGACTGGCAAGGAATTGAAAATGAAGATCCTGGACCCTGGTTCTGGGCGTTATCCCTTTGTGGATGTTTCATTCACCGGGAAGCATGACGAAGGTCAGTCCATGCGATCCAATGCCAGCGGCATCGGGACGCGCTACGCCGCACGGAGTGGGTCCCGTTGGCACATGGGTCGTGTTCTGAGGGATGATTCAGGGCCGGGTCAGAATCTGCAGCCAGTAGCCATCGGATTGGGGCCCCAGCCACGGCTGGACTTCCTGGCCATCGAATGGTCCGATGGTGTCTACCAGACGGAACTGGGGCTCTCCGAATCCACCGTCATCGAAGAAACCCAGAGGCAGCTTTCCAGTTGTCCTGTCCTCTTTGTTCGTGATGGTGATGGACAGATGTTTGTCAGCGATCTGTTGGGAGTCGGGGGGATCGGTTTTCGTACCGGACGAGATTCGGTGGTCACGCCGCGTCCATGGGAGCGGTTCCTGATGCCCGAGTCGGTTCTCATGGAACATGATGGCCGATATGAAATCACGATTGCCGAGCCGATGGAGGAGTCGTGCTATCTCGATTCGCTCCGACTGGTGAGATGGTTCCTGCCGCCAGGCTGGTCGATGACTCTGGATGAACGCATGGGAACGGGGGCGCCACTTCCCACTGGAGATCCGGTCTTCTATCGAACGGCGCTGAAGCCATCGATGTGCAAAGACAACATGAGTGGCGAGATCACGGAGGCCCTGCTTGAAGTCGATGGTGTAGCAGTGGAACCGGTGGATCATGATGTTCGCTTCATGGGCCGACTTGCACGGAATCATCAGCTGGAGTTGTCATTCGATCAGCCGCTTGATTCCCTGCCTGGAACACCGGTCCTGGTCCTCGACGGTTGGGTGGAGTATCCGTATTCACAGACCAACTTTGCTGCCTGGCAGGCCGGTGCGACCTACGATCCGCCGACGATTGAAGCTCGTGGCGAAGACGGAACGTGGATCGTAGTCGCTGAAAAAGCGGGGTATCCAGCCGGCATGCCACGGCAGATGTCCTTGCCGCTTGCATCACTTCCACAAGGTGCGGATGCGCTTCGAATCACGAGCAATCTTGAGATCTATTGGGATGCCGCCATGGTGATCGGAAGTGAGCCTTGCCCGGGAGCCCGGAAGCAGTCCCTGCCGCTGTACTCGGCGGTTCTGTTTGATGCCGGGTATCCCGAGCGTCGCAACGGTCCTCAGAAAAGGCCTGGATTCGATTGGTCGAGGCGGGCGCCGCTCTGGGATACGAGGTTCCAGCGCGGAATGCACAGCTTGCATGGCGATGTCTTTCCATTGATCGAGAAGACCGATTCGGCGCTGGCGATCTTCGGGCCGGGAGAAGCGGTCGAATGTGCCTTCACTGCCGTGCCGCCGCCATCGGGCCTGGGAGCAGGGGGTTCCTTCCGATTCGTTCTGGAAATCGACGGATGGTGCAAGGACAAGGATCTCTTTACTCAGGATGGTGATACGATCGAGCCGCTTCCGGTCGATCTTGCCGGAGAAGCACAACGCCTTCATGAGCAGTACAACACTCGATGGATGGGTGGTTACTGATGGGAGTCGGGCATGCGTGATCAGGACCAGCGGCAATCCGTGCTCCTCGATGTCCTCAGAAGGAATCAGGTCCATTCACAGGTGGAGTTGCTGAACCTGCTGAGTGTGGAAGGCGTGGAGGTCACCCAGGCGACCCTTTCCCGGGACCTTCGTTCCATCGGAGTCGTGAAGGGGCCAGAGGGGTACGCGGCACCCGAATCCGCGGGTCTGGACAAGGCGGCCAGAAAACGTCTGGGCACTCAGATGAAATCCCATCTCACGGGCATTCAGGCAGCGGATTCGATGCTGGTCCTCCGGACCCGGCCAGGCCATGCAGGAATCATGGCCGCTGAGATTGACTCACTCGGCATGGCCTCCGTTCTGGGGACCGTCGCCGGCCGGGACACCATCTTCGTGGCGACCTCCATGCCCGGGCATGCCAGGCGTCTGCTGGCGGAATTCGTCAAGTTGAGTGGCAGGGCGGATCTGAAGGCCTGAGAGGGCTATGATTCAGGCCTGAATAATCTCAATTTTTCAACGGAATAATGGTCCTGTTCATGCATGAGTGATGAATAATCGCCTTTGTTCCCCACCGGCAGCCGATAGGGTTCTTGGCCCATGCCCAGTCCCAGATCCACACCTGAGAATTCAAAGCCGGCATCGCCTTCAAGGAGGCGATACCGGCCTGTGATCGGCCCACGGCTGAAGATCCTGCTCATCGTGATCTTCGCCCTGTTTGCTTTGATGGTCGTCAATTCGGTCTACCTGGTGGCGATCAGGATGATGGGGCTGGCGACCCAGGATTCCTATGAGAACTGGTTCTATCTGATCATGTTCCTGGCCCATCTGGTCGTGGGCCTGTTGCTGCTTGTGCCGTTCATCATCTTCGGAGCAGCCCATATTCGAAATGCCCACAATCGGCCCAATCGCAGGGCTGTCCGTGCGGGCTACGCGCTGTTCATCAGCGCCATCATCCTTTTGGTGACAGGCGTTGTCCTGATGCGGGTGGACGGGATCATCGACATCCGGGATGAAACAGCGCGATCGATCATCTGGTGGATCCATGTCCTGGTACCGCTGATCGTGGTCTGGCTCTTCATTCTCCATCGTCTCGCTGGCCGTCGCATCCGCTGGAAGGTCGGCATGGCCTGGAGTGCCGTGGCAGCAGGCTTCGCCATCGTGATGGTCGTCTTCCAGTCACAGGATCCACGGCAGTGGAACATCGCGGGCAATCCCGAGGGTGACCAGTACTTCTACCCGTCCCTGGCCAGAACGGTTTCCGGAGATTTCATTCGAGCGGAAGTTCTGCAGAACGACGAGTACTGCCTCGAGTGTCATGCTGACATCCATGATTCATGGATGCATTCCGTCCACAAGTTCTCGTCTTTCAACAATCCGGCATATCTGGCATCCGTCAAGGAAACCCGTGAGATGAGCATGGAGCGGGATGGTGACGTGAACGCCTCGCGTTTCTGTGCGGGCTGTCATGATCCGGTTCCATTCTTCAGTGGTGCCTTCAACGATCCGGACTACGACATGGTGCATGATCCGACGGCCCATGCCGGGATCACCTGCACGGTGTGCCACGTGATCAGTCACGTCAATTCACCGAAGGGCAACGCGGACTACACGATCGACGAGCCGCAGCATTATCCCTTTGCGTTTTCGGACAATCCCGTGCTGTCATGGGTGAACAAGCAGCTCGTCAAGGCCAAGCCGGAGTTCCACAAGAAGACCTTCCTCAAGCCGTTGCATCAGACCGAGGATTTCTGCGGTACGTGCCACAAGGTTCACCTTCCCGTCGAACTGAATGACTACAAGTGGCTGCGAGGTCAGAACCACCTGGATTCCTATCGCCTCAGCGGTGTTTCCGGGCATGGCATCATGAGTTTCTACTACCCGCCCGTCGCCGAGGTGAACTGCAACGACTGCCACATGCCTCTGATGCCCTCAACCGATTTCGGTGCTCAGGTGCGTGACGACTCGGGAGTTCCCAAGGTGCATGATCACATGTTCCCATCGGCCAATACGGCGATGCCGATGATGGTCAACATGCCCCGGGCGGAAGAGGCGATCGAGAAGCATCGCGAATTCCTCGAGGGGGTGATGCGTGTCGACATCTTCGGGCTCAAGAAGGGCGGCGAGATCGACGGTGAACTGCTGGGGCCGATCCGGCCTGAGATCCCTGAGCTTGATCGTGGTGAGGATTATCTCGCTGAGGTGGTCATACGAACGGTCAAGATGGGCCATCTCTTTACTCAGGGCACGGCGGACTCCAATCAGGTCTGGATGGATGTGACGGTGACCTGTGGCGACCGTGTCATCGGTAGAAGTGGTGCCATGGACGAGGATGGCCAGGTTGATCCATGGTCGCACTTCGTCAACAGTTTCGTGATCGATCGCGATGGCAATCGAATCGCCCGTCGAAATGCCCAGGATATCTTCACGTCGCTCTACAACCATCAGATCCCGCCGGGGGCTGCTGATTCCGTCCATTACCGGTTCCATGTGCCCGATGATTGTGAAGGTCCGGTGAAGATCCACGCCGCTCTGAAGTACCGCAAGTTCGATACGGAGTACATGCGTTTCGTGCATGGTGATGCAGCCTGGGTGAATGAGCTGCCTGTGACCTTGCTGGCCGAGGACGTGGTGGAGCTGCCCGTGAAGGGTGGCGTGCCTGTCTCGCCATCGGAAGAGATGACGGTGCCGGAATGGGTTCGATGGAACGACTATGGCATCGGACTGTTCCGCAAGGGCGATCTGGGAGAACTCCGTGATGCCGAAGAGGCGTTTCTTGAAGTGGAAAATCTGGGCCGTTCCGAAGGTCCGATCAATCTGGCTCGTGTCTACCTGAAGGAAGGTCGTGTCACTGAAGATGCTCCAGAGGCGCTCACACGGGCGGCGAACATGACACATCCTGCCAGGGAATGGCATCTGCTCTGGTTCGGCGGGCTCGTCGACAAGCAGAACGGGCGACTGGATGCCGCCATCGACAAGTTCAGGCAGGTTGTGGAAGGCGGCTTCGAACAGGCGAAGGGCCGAGGCTTCGATTTCTCTGAAGATTGGCGTGTGCTCAACGAACTGGGCAACACGCTCTATCAGCGTGCTCGACAGGAGCGTGGCCCTGCCAAGCGGGAGAAGCGTGAAGCCCTGATGAGAGAGGCGGCCGAGGTCTTCGAGGCCAGCCTCGAGCTGGATCCTGAGAATGCGGATGCCCATTACAACCTCAAGCAGGTCTGGGCGGATCTGGATGACATGGAGCGTTCTTCCGTGCATGCAGAGAGGCATGCCACGTACAAGATCGATGACAATGCCAGGGATTTCGCGATCTCCGAGGCACGTCGCAAGTATCCTGCTGCCAACAAGGCCTCGGAGGCCGTGGTGATCTATGAATTGCTTCCTCCTGAAGACGTCCGTCCAACCGAATCGGAACCGGATCTTCCTGAGGACAAGCCCGACTCACAGGTTTCAGCTGAATCAGCCGGCAGCAAGAAAGATGAATCATGAGTGAGCCTGAGGGCGTTGAGCCTCAGAACCAGGACGAGACTTCATTGCATGAAGACATCGTCCAGGACGACGAGATCATCGGGGTCGTCTTCCGCTGGTCGATCCTGGTGGTCTTCTGCCTGGGCGGAGTCGGCGCGATCATCTGGCTGCTTTTCTCGATGGGTTCATCGCAGGAAGAGCAGATCATCGAGAAGGAAGTTGTGGCCCCGGAAGCCCTCGTGCCCGACCTGGCTGTTCTGCCGGACGTCTCCTTCCAGAACATCACGCGTGATGTGGGCGTTGACTTCGTTCACCAGTCTGGAGCCGAGGGTGAAAAGCTCCTGCCCGAGACGATGGGGTCGGGTGTCGCGTTCTTCGATTACGACAACGACGAGGACCAGGATCTGCTGCTGGTGAACAGCATGCGATGGCCACACGCTTCCCAGGCGGATGAGGCCAGCCCCATGGCGCTCTATCTCAACGACGGTTCAGGATCGTTTACAGACGTCTCGGAATCGGTTGGTTTGACTGATTCCTTCTACGGAACCGGTGTGGCCGTGGGGGATGTCGATGGAGATGGTCGGCGTGATCTGTTCATTGCCGCCTATGGCCCCAATCGCCTCTACCTGAATACCCCTGATGGCTTCGTGGATGCCACCCAGCAGGCGGGGGTGGCCGGTGATGCTGGCGAGTGGAGCAGCAGTCCTGCCTTTCTGGATTACGACCGGGATGGCGACCTGGATCTGTTCGTGCCCAATTACATCAACTGGACCCGCGAGAAGGACCTCTCGCTGAACTTCACGCTCAACGGGACGGATCGGGCCTACGGGCCGCCCAAGCAGTACGAGGGCAGTCAGCCCCGTCTGTATCGCAACCAGGGTGACGGCACCTTCGAGGAGGTCTCCGAGGCCGCTGGAATGCACGTGATGAATCCAGCCACGGGTGTCCCTGTCGGGAAATCACTCGCGGTCGTCCCGGTCGATCTGGATCGTGATGGCTGGATCGATCTTGTGGTCGCCAACGACACGACCAGGAACTTCCTGTATCGCAACCTGGGAGATGGCCGGTTCGAGGAAATCGGAGTCGTCTCCGGTGTCGCCTACGACGATCGGGGGCAGGCAACAGGCGCCATGGGCATCGATGCGGCTCACTATCGCAATGACGATTCCTTCGGCATCGGCATCGGCAACTTCGCCAACGAAATGACGAGCTTCTATGTCGGAGAAGGTGATCTGTTCTCCGATGAAGCCATTCTCGAGGGGATCGGCTCGCCGACGCGGCCACTGCTTTCCTTCGGTCTGTTCTTCTTTGATTACGACCTGGATGGCCGCCTCGACATGTTCCAGACGAACGGTCATCTCGAGGAAGAGATCAACGAGATCCAGTCCTCGCAGCATTACCGACAGCCGGCACAGCTTTTCTGGAATGCCGGTCCGGATCGTCCGGCCTGTTACGAGATTGTTCCATCCGAGACGGCAGGGGACCTCGTGATCCCCATCGTTGGTCGCGGCGCGGCGTATGCCGATATCGACGCGGACGGAGATCTTGATGTCATCGTCACGCAGGCAGGGGATCGCCCCTTGCTTCTTCGCAATGATCAGGTCCTTGGTCATCACTGGCTGCGGGTGAGGCTCGAGGATTCCACCTCCGCGAATCGAGATGCCATCGGAGCCTGGATCGAGTTGACTGCTGACGGGATCACCCAGAGGCGACAGGTCATGCCCACGAGGTCCTATCTTTCACAGGTTGAGCTTCCCGTGACCTTCGGCCTGGGTGATGCCAAGTCGATTGAATCCTTGGCGGTGACCTGGCCGGATGGTCAGGTTCAGAACTTCCCTGTGACCGGGCTTGCGATCGATCAACAGCACACGCTTCAACGAGCACGTTGATCCGGGATCCTGTTCCTTAGACGGTTTCCTGCCATCTGCCACGCGGGCCATTGGAGAACCAGTGTTCTCTTGGCCTGATCAGCTCCCACTCAGGGTCTCATCTATCGACAACCGGGTTTGCGAGTTGCCGTGGCGATCTTCCTGGGCATGCCCAGCTGCCAGGTTCATGACCAGTTCAGAAGCGAACGCCGACATGAACCCATCCATGTCATGGGTTTGTCAGGGTCTAGGCAAAAAGAACATCCCCCCGATCCGAAGATCGGGGGGATGCATAAGGTGCGTTTGGAGTTGATCGTCAGAGGACGATCTCATCCGTCAGACACGACTCATGGCGTGATGCAGTAGTTGACAGCGAAGGTTTCTTCGATGTAACCAGTGCCGTCGTTGCCATATGAGGTGCCTTCGTCAGCTGACATCCACAGGAACCAGCATTCGCCCTGGCCGCCCGAGTTGGACTCGACCATGAGTGAGTTGAGCTGGGCACCGTTGTAGCCAACGTCTGGGAATGTCCAGCCGCTCAGCGGGTAGACGCCAGCGTACACGATGGTAGTGGCTTCGTAGTTGCTGATTGTGCTGAAGTATTCAAAGGTACCACTTGAAGGTGGAACCTCGGTTGACAGACCCATTGCCATGACGAGTGACTCGCCATTGTCAGTGCATGCGCTGAATCCACCGGAGTAGACCAGGCCGAGACCGTAAACGGTCACGTCGCTGACTGTGCTGGCGTCGATTGCAGCTGCACGCTGGAAGCCGCCACCAACATCTGAAGTACCAGCAGTCCAGGCACCGTCTACCGTGGTTGGATTTGCACCGTTACCGGTAGTGCAATTCAGAACCTGTGGGCAGGTGGTGTCTGCACATGCCTGCTCCTGGAACCAGGAACCGCCGAGTGCGTCGCAATCGGAGGAAGTCTGGCCATCGATGCAGGACTCGTCTGCAAGGCAGCAAGCGCCTTCGACGTCAGCACCAACGCAGTTCAGAGTCATTGTGCCAGGACCAGTGGCGCCCTGCCATCCACCGATGCGGATGTAGAGAGTGTCGCCAGCTGAAACTGGGAGACCGTAAATGCCGGAGTAGTAGCTCTGGCAGCCAGTCTCGACTGATGCATCACCGTTACAAGCAACCTGTGCGAGGCTGCCGCAGTCGCTACCGGAGTAGACGACGAGTGATGTGTCATATGAAGCTGCATCGCAGAGGCTGATGTCGATTGTGCCGTCAGCATCGATGGTGGTTGAGAACCATACATCTGGGCTTGCGGTCCAGTCGAGATACGTGCCGTCGCACTGTGTGGCATCAGGCTCACCGAAACCACTGTCAGCAGCGGTCGATGTGTCGAATGCAGTGCTGCTTGGGCAATCAACAGCGATTGCATCTTCGCAAGTGTCATTGGAGGTACCGCACTCATAGGTAGCGCAGTCGCCTTCGTTGTAGACGCCGCCGAAGTCAGCGCAATCACTTGGAAGCAGTGAGAGGCAGTCCTCACCGACGCAGCATGCACCTGTTACAGGAACATCACATGAGATGCTCAGGACGCCAGTGCCAGTAGCACCTTCGCTCCATGAACCAACACGGACGATGACGCTGTCGCCAGCGGTCATGTCGTATGCGAGCTCTGAAGTGAAGCCAGTGCAGCCAGTAGCATCATCGTTACAGGCGAGCTGGGTGCCATCACATGCGTCATAAAGAGCAATGATGGTGTCCACGTCGAACTGGCTGCATGTGCTGAGTGTGACTGTTCCGTCACACGTAGCGGTGTAGCTGTAGTACAGATCGTTGAAGATCTGAGGATCAGTCTGGGTGGTGCAGTCGTCAACAAGTGCTGGACCAGTCGTGGTTGCCAGGTTGTTGTCGATGCCGGTGTCACCATCGAAGATTTCGATAGCGCCAGAGCAATCGTTGTTGTCAGGAGCAGCTTCGCAGACGACGTCTGCACATGAAGTGCTGTCACCCTGGTAGGTGCCTGAGCAATCTTCTGGAGTTGCCTGGATGCAGGAAGCATCAGCAAGGCAGCAAGCACCACTGACGCATGCTGCACATGAGGAGCCCTGGCCGAGCCAGTCGCCGCCAGCATCGCCGCAATCAGCTTCTGTCTGATCTTCAGTACAGCCATCAACACCGAAGCAGCATGCGCCGCGTGGGGTGCAGTCCTGGCCGAACTGCTCGATGCAGGTCAGAAGGTCATCAACGTTGACAACGCAGTCGCCGTTAGGCAGTGGAGCGCAGTCGCCCTGAGGACGGCTCTCGCCGTTACCAACCTGGTTGAACGTTTCGATGATCGTCAGGATGTCATCGACGCCAACGACTCCGTCAGGTACGCCGTTAGGACCACTGACGTCAGCCTGGCATGCTGCTGGAAGAGGCAGATCGCAAGGATCGCCGGTTCCACCAAGAACGCGGTAAGCAGCGTTGTTGGCAGCTTCCTGGATGGTGCCGAAGCCGAACCCGCCATTGGGGTTGGCCTGCCAGCACTGCAGGTTACCGATCGTGGAGATCGCACAACCGGTCTGACCGTTGGTGCCGAACTCGTTGACAGGAATCATGCTGAAGCCAACCTGAGCACCGTTGCCAGCGTTCCAAGGAACGGTAGCTGCAACACCGATCAGGTCATAGCCTGCGAGTGTCCAGTTGGGATCAATATCAGGTGTACCAGCGTAATCGATGGAAGTCAGGTCACCAGCAAGGCTGATGCCACCATTGATAGGGCTGGAGTAGAAGTTGACCTGGAGACCGGTGATGCCTGCAGCACCTGTGTAGCCGTTCCAGCCACCAACGACCATCTGAGCGGATGTGCCAGAGTAGCCAGCGGTGTTGTCAAAGTCGTCAATGACACCGATGTCATAAACAGAGAACGAGGCCTCGAAGTACTGGTTAGCCAGGATGTTGGCCGGATCGATACTGGAACCATCGTCCAGACCAATCTGGTCCATCATCACGGCTGCGCCGCCCATGGCGGTACCAGCGGTGAGACCCAAAATACAAAGACAAGACGGTAGAGTTTTCATTTCTTCTATTCCCCTCCAAATGGGAACACGGGTTTGGCGTACCGGCTCATGCCGGTCGCGGGTGAAGCCTCACAACACTTCCCCCACACAAATCACACACGAACAAACACACACGAACAAACAACACACGAAGAATCGAGCATGCCGTGAGGCATGCACCGATCGTGGACAATATGGGACCCAGGAAGGTTCTCCTCCTGCCTGCGAAAAAGGTCACGCGACTGGCCTGAAACGCAGCTTCCCTCTCAAACACCTGCCTTTTCCAAGGGCAGGACTCCTATCCACTGTGCCCGGCAACAGTCCTATTGTCAAGGAGTTGTCGAGCATTCCGTGAATTGGATTCGCCGAAAAAACGGCTATGCGGCCTGCCTGCACCTTTGTGAGGGCCCTGAAGCCCCAGAGAGCCGGTTTGAGTCTCCATAAACTCATTGAATTCAGGGATTTGTGCATGAAAAATCCCCCCTCCAGAGCTGGAGGGGGGATGAAAAGGACGAATCAAGGGCCTCAGGGGTGCAATGATCCGGTCAAGGCCCTTCAGGGAAGCTGATCGTAGCCGTGGCTCCACTGGTCGAAACCGAGAGGTCCTTGGCATAACAGCTTGGATCGGCTCCTGTATAGGAGTAGATCCTGGCTTCGATCACCAGGCCGTCTCTGGCACCACTGTCAGAGTCGAAAGTCCACTGGTGAGTCAGTTCGGTCCAGGCTGTTGCTGAATCGCTGTAGTTGCCAGGGCCGCTGGCAGAGCCAGCGTAGGAAGTGATGTCATCAACGACCGTGTAGTGGGCCCAGAGCCTGATCTTGCTCGTGGTGTCTCCGTCACCCAGGCCAAACATGCTGACATCAACCGTATCGCCATCAGTCAGGCCAGTGACCCAGGCAACATAGCCTTGGGGTGTGCCTTGCAGCGGGTCTTCAGTGATCTTGAGGCACCGATCGTCACCACCGAGTGGATCGGACACGTTCTCGAAGGTCACATTGTCTCCGTAAGAGCCCAGGACCGTGCCGCCATTGCTCCAGTTGTAGAAGCCATTGCCTTCACCGGTCTCGCATTCATCAGGGACGCCATTGCCGTTCTTGTCCTGTGAGGTGCCATCAGTGATGTCACAGGTGTCCGGAACGCCATTGTCATTGCAGTCGGTATCACAGAGATCCGGGACACCGTTGCCGTCACAGTCGCTGTAGGTGTTGTCTGCCAGGTCGCAGACGTCACCGATGCCGTTGCCATCACAGTCGGCCTGATCCTCATTGTAAAGATCACAGTTGTCGACATCGTCAGCAACTCCGTCGCCATCGGCATCTGCCGGTGGCGTGATGTCGCAGCTTGTGCCTGGGAACGAGATCGCAGCACCTGAACCAGAGGTGTTGACACTGACGCTGATGTCAGTGACATAGCCAGAAGGATCAGCATTCGCGTAGGAGTAGATCCTGGCTTCGATGACCAGGCCATCTCTGGCGCCACCATCGGAATCGAAGACCCACTGGTGGGTCAGTTCGGTCCAGGCGGTGGTGGAATCACTGTAGTTGCCTGGGCCACTGGCAGAGCCAGCGTAGGAGGTGATGTCACCGCCAGTTGCGGTGTAGTGGCCCCAGAGTCGCATCTTGCTGGTGGTCGTTCCATCGCCCAGTCCAAGCATGCTCACATCGATGGTGTCACCATCGGTGAGTCCAGTCACCCAGCCGACATAGCCCTGAGGCGTGCCCTGCAGTGGAGCCTCGGTCATCTTCAGAGCAAAGCCGCTGCCACCGAGTGGGTCTGGGACGTTCTCGAAGATGACATTGTCGCCAAAGAAGCCCATGACGGTTCCGCCATCGGCCCAGTCGTAGCAGCCGGTGAGTCCGCTTTCGCACTCATCGGGGATACCGTTGGCATTGGTGTCCTGCGAGGTTCCATCGGTGATGTCGCAGGCATCTGCAACATTGTTCTCGTTGCAATCCGGATCGCAGACGTCTGGGACGCCATTGCCATCGCAGTCACTGTAGGTGTTGTCTGCGATGTCGCAGACGTCACCGATGCCGTTGCCATCACAGTCAGCCTGATCCGGATTCGGCAGATCACAGTTGTCGAAGTCGTCCGGGACGCCATCGCTGTCTGCATCATTGCCGCCACCGGAGCCGCAGTCGCTGCCACCGAAGGACAGGCCATCGACCGTTTCGCCAGGTGAGAACAGGTTGCCGTCCGTGGACAGCTCGGAATGCAAGGCGAAGACTTCGCCGTAGATGTCCGGATTCTTGTTCAGGGACTGGTTGTTGCCACCATCACTTCCATAGGAAGCCGTGGCCAGGATGGTTCCGTCGGCCGCGGTCAGTGTGACATCGTCACCGCTGTTGTTGAGGCCCAGGGCACCTTCGGAAGCTGTCTGGACCACAGCACCGCCGAAATTGCCGGCAGGCTCGCCGCCACCAAAGACGACGATCGCACAGCCAGTGCTCAGCGTCGGTGTGCTTGTCGGGAAGGTATGACGCACGCCGAAGCCATCAGAGAGCGTGGCACCGCCGAGATAGAGGTCCTCGCCGGTCATGTTGACGATTTCTACGAACTCGTCGTCCGAGAAGCTGTTGACGCCATCGCCATTCGCATCGCCATCCAGATCGATGTTGGATGGATCGGCGAGGATCTCGTTGATCACGAGAACCGGGCTTTCACATTCGTCGGGGATCCCATTTCCATCGGAGTCCTGGGAATCGCCGTTCTCGATATCACAGCTGTCAGGGCTGCCGTTGCCATTGCAGTCCGGATCACATTCGTCCGGGATGCCGTTGGCATTGCAGTCTGCGGAGGTTTCGTTGGCAATGTCGCAGTCATCGGGGACGCCATTGAGGTTGCAGTCCGTCTCGCAGACATCCGGGATGTTGTTGCTGTTGCAGTCGGTGACGGTGTCGCAGGCATCGCCTTCACCGTCATCATCGCAGTCGGCCTGGTCAGGGTTCGGGGTATCGATGCAGTTGTCTGCACAATCCGGGACACCATCGCCGTCCGAGTCATCGGCGGCGTCACATGGGTTGAGGGCGCCAGGCGTGTCCTGGCAACCGAGCTGGAATGGAGCCATGACCCAGCTGCCGATGCCGTCCGGGCAGCGATAGCCGCCAACGGCGGTGAAGTCGCCATCAGGACCGATGGTGACATCGCAGTAGACGACATTGGATGAGCCAGCGCCAATCAGTGCTGCACAGTCGATGACGGCTTCCCATGGGGTGACGTCCAGGACGCCATCGTCATTGGTATCAAGGTCGACTGTGGTTTCGCTGACGTCGCCGACATCAGACAGGCCACTGACCAGAACATGGGTGACCGGGTCATTGTTCTCGAAGAAGTTCTCGATGATCTGGCTGTAGATGCCGTTGCTGTCGAGAGACTGTCCATCGAGGCGAATGACGGATTCCAGATGGCCAAGAGGGCTCTCGCCGGATCCATCGCCAATCACGATCCATGCGTATCCATCAAGGGATGCACCAGGGGTGCCAAAGACTTCGATGTATTCGTTGGTGTCAACACCACTGTGATTGGTCCTGAACTCGTTCATGGACAGTTCTGGTTCAGGTTCGACGCATTCCTGTCCGTAGGTGCCGATGACTTCCAGGAGGTCATCGACGTTGACCAGGCAGTCGCCGTTGGGCAATGGTGCACAGTCAGCCTGTGGACGGAAGGTGCCATCGCCGGACGAGTTGAACTGCTCGATGACCTTGAGGATGTCATCGACATTGACGATGCCGTCTGGGACACCCTCTGAACCGGTGATATCCGTCGGGCAGTTGGGGAGGGGGTCGTCACAAGGGTCGGCAGGGGTTGCAATGGCAACTTCGATGGACTCGACCCAGGAGTTGTTGGGGTAGCCGATGTTGGCAATATCAACGATGCCGTTCACGCCGCACGCGTTGTCTTCAGTGGAAAGCCAGCTTGGAGAATTCTGCCCACCAGCGTTGCTGGCAATGTCATAGGCATTTTGATTTGGATTGCTGGGTGTCGAGAGCTCGACGTAGATGAAGCCGCCTGAGAGAACAAGTGGGGGATCGAATGTCGTCACCAGGTAGTAGTCCTGGCCTGCTGTCATCGTGTTCGATTCGTTGCCAATTGGAATCATGCCGTTTGACGGATCGCCATCGTCATCGACGTAGATGTTGACGACGACATCGGTTTCCTCAAGGCAGTTTTTGATGCCCCATTTGACGCATTGCAATGCAATGTCATTGCCGCCTGCATCAATACCTGAAAGGTCATGCATTCGGCCATAGCCATGGCCGGAGGTTCCACCGCTTCCTGAGCAGACGAGTCCTGGATCCAGATTGTTCAGATCTCCGGATTCCGTGATCTCAATATTCGCGGGATCGCAGGTGGGCATTCCGAGACCGGACCGCATGGTCATTGAACCAGCCGAGCTGGTCGTCATCATGCCTGGTCGAGCCAGCAGGAGTGACGATGTACAAAGACCGATAACACCGGTCGTCAGAATGAGACCTTGTTTGGCACGCTGAGCGATTGACATGTTCTTCTCCTCTCCCCCCGTCTCCATATGGAGGGTGAAATCTGCAAACAGCAACACCTCGCACCGTCCTCCCCCTCCTTGGGGGAGATTCGGTGCTGGAGGTGCTATTAGCGTACCGTCCGAAGGGCTTCTTCCAAGCGCATAAACGGTGATAATCGCCTACAGGTGTTATTCAGATGTTATTCAGGCGCCCTTGGCGAGCTGATTGGAGACATCCAGAGTGTTGCGATCCAACTGCTCCGTGAGCCCCTGGGCCACCTGAACAGGCGGATTCTGCTCGATTTCCTCGCTGGAATTGATTCCAGGGGCTGGAATACTGAGCGTGAGGCTGCCTTCAGATGCAACATGGACACTCAGATCCAGGCTCTCGGATCCATATCGCAGGCGAATATTGGGCGAGAGTGAGTAGATCCTCTGTCGGCTTCGAGGTGTGCAGGCGACCATTTCGGCCTCTCTGAGCAGTCTGAGATTGTGGCTGACAAGGCCGATGCTCTGGCCGGTCTCTTCGGCCAGCTGGCCGACCGGTCGAGGCCCGAGGGCCAGATATCGAATGATTTCCATCCTGACCGGGCCGCCCAGCAAGGACAGAATCCTTGTCAGATTGCCCTGGTTTACCGTCCCCCCCCCGCAAATTCCATTCGTGGACATGTTCATTGGTTCCTCCCAACGCGGCGTCTGGTGCGGGGGCCAGGCGCTTTCATGATGTTCAGGAAGGCCAAAAGGCATCCTTCCTCTCAAATGCTTTCGTGCAGGAATCGCCTCGTGGTTCCGTTTCTTTGGTCAATAGAAACACTCGTTTGGCGACTACCCAGATACGGCACGGCAAGATGCCATGTGCGCGCCAATATCAAATTCTCTCGATTTTGATAACGATCACGTTTTAGGGCTCAATAGGCTCGGATTCATCATCAGATGTCCTGATCATTCGTCCAGGAAATCGTTCCAGGAGGCGTCAGATCATCCAGATGATTCCAATCAAGATCAGCAGGCCGCCCAGGCCCAGGAGGCCCCAGCCGATTCTTCGTCCGATCAATTTGCCTCGCGTGATTCCCATCGACTACAGCATACGGTCGGCCGTGCAGGGAGGGTCTTGGGCAGGGGGGTCTCGAGGAAGGAGCCCGGCGATCCTTCCGGGATGTTGCATTCGCAATACCGAAGGTGGGACTCGAACCCACACTCCCTTAACGGGAAACGGATTTTGAATCCGTCGCGTCTGCCAATTCCGCCACTTCGGCCTCTCAGAGCCGTGTTCAGGACTCTGCAGGTCTGGAATGATCCTCTCCAGAGGGAGATCGGTCAATTCGACATCGCTCACAGCTACAATTCAGCCCATGAATACTCTTCGAACAAGACACGGTATCGCCTCCGGTTCCATCCTGGCGGTCGTCGCCATTCTGGTTGCCGGGGGGCTGATTGTCCTGCTCTCGGTGAATGCCGGTGATTCCAACACCCTTCCAAAGGCAGGGCCATCTGGCAAGACCACACAGTCCCAGTCTCAATCCAGCTCGCCTGCCAGGCCTCCGGCTTCGCCCGTTCAGGCGGCGGCTCCTTCGACGCCCTCCATTCCGGATGAACAGAAGCCTGAAGCTTCGGTGAGGGTCAAGCCCGCCACGCTTCAGTTGGGATATGTCGAGCCCGGTGAATCGAAGACTGCGACCTATGAAATCATCAATGAGTCTGAGGTGCCACTGAATCTGACAGCGCCCAAGAAGGGATGTTCCTGCACCGAAATTCTCGTGACACCGGGCGTCATTCCGCCGGGTGGTTCCAGGGAAGTGACGGCGATCTTTACGGCGGGATTGACCCCGACGATCAAGAACAGCAAGGTCGGCGTGTTGTTCGAGAAACATCGCAGCGTGCAGGTTCCCATGAAGGCGATTGTCAGTCGGAAAGTCAGGGCGATTCCGCAGGATTTCCGAATGCACAAGGATGGGAGCTACGGGGGTCCTGTCTCTCGAGACAAGGGCAGGATCGAAGTGACATCCGTCGATGGCCGGCCATTCCGAGTTCTGTCGGCAGGAGGTCAGCCCGCCATTGCATGGCCGGGTTCCGGCGGTGATCCGATGCTCCCATCCATTTCGCATCTCGTTGCCGTGGATCTGGGCGATCACGACAAGGAAACCCTGCTTGATCCCGACGGCAACAAGTTCGAGCCCTTCTGGGTCTTCGAGACGGACCATCCCGAAGCCCCGGTCGTGGAGGTTCGAATTCTCCACAAGGAGCACAGGCCGCACCGCCGTGAGAAGGAGCGTGAATGGGTCTTCGTGGAAAACAGGATCGTGGCGGATGCCGTCGATCCCGGGGGCAGTACATCGTTTGAGATTCCGATCATCTGGAACAGTCGTGACAACCGCACTCAGCAGATTCACGAGGTGGTCTCGATGTCTCCCGATTTCAAGGCGGCGTTGACCGGCATGCGTGCCGATGGAACCAAGACCAAGGCCAAGGTGACGATCACGCCAGAGTCCCATGTCGAGGGGCCTTTCCAGGGGACGATCGAATTCGTGTCCCGTGAGCATCGGGCGCCCCTGACGGTCATTGGTTATGTGAATCGACCTGGCTCGGGTTCTGAGGAAGTCGTCCAGTGAAGCTGGCTGTCATCATCCCGGCAGCAGGCTCCTCGACTCGATTCGACGGTGGTGACAAGCTGGCGGCAGATCTGGGCGGCCGCCCATTGCTGCTCCGTACGGTGGAGGTCTTCACACGTCGAGAAGAAGTCGAACAGATCATCGTGGCCGGTCCGCCTGATGGACTTGAGGCCTTCAAGGATCGCTATGGTGCCGGCCTTGGTTTTCATGGTGTGACGCTGGTCGAAGGGGGCCGGGTTGATCGATGGGAGACGGTTCGCAATGCCCTTGCGGCTGTTTCAGACGACTGCACTCACATTGCCGTTCATGATGCGGCTCGTCCTCTGGTGTCCGATCAGATGCTTGACCGCATCTTCATGGCGGCGGAGAAACTCGATGCTGTCATACCGGCGCTCGCGATGTCGTCCACGCTCAAGGAGCTCGATCCCGAGTCGTCCACGGATGCCGGTGAAGGCGAAGATCTCGTCGTCGATACGATTCTTGGTGGTGCTGGCCGTATGGACGTTCCGGCGACACCTGTTCTCGGAACGGTCGATCGAAAACGGTATGCGATGGCGCAGACGCCTCAGGTCTTCTTCAAATCGATCCTTCTCGCGGCCTACCAGTCGGTTGAACTCGATGGTGCGACGGATGACGCTCAGGTGGTTGAACGATCCGGTGGCATCGTGCATGTCGTGGAAGGTGATTCCACAAACATCAAGATCACGACCAAGGACGATCTGCAGCTCGCCAAGGCCTTGCTGGGTCTCGTGGATTCCAGGCGGCCCAAGGATCCATTGTTCGGGTGACCATCCACAGAGGCCTCTTGAGGGCCTCATGGCCGACTTCTTTGGTCCACTTTTTCGATCTTGCAATACTTCCAGCCTTGATGGAGCCGACATGATGAGGGGCCCAAGTCAAAGGCGGCCCTCGGAGCACATGGACCGTGGAGATTGATGAAACAGGAAGCCAGGTCTCGAATGGACCGGTCCAGCCCCCGTCTGGCGAGGGGCGGCGATCTGTTTCGATCATCGTGCCGACCTATCAGGAGGGCGAGAGTCTTCCGCCTCTCATCGAACGATTGGATCGGTTGCGATCCGCCGGATGGGATCTGGAAGTCCTCATCGTGGACGACAATTCGAGGGACGGCACCGAGGAGTTCATCGAGTCTCTTGAGGCGGCTTGGATTCGATTGATCGTCCGTCAGGACGATCGTGGGTTGAGTACAGCCGTGATGAAGGGATTGGAAGAGGCCAGTCACGACCTGCTCGTCGTCATGGATGCGGATCTCAGTCATCCTCCTGAATCCATTCCCGCCTTCGTGGAAGCTCTCTCAGATGGTGCCGAGTTCGTCATCGGCAGTCGCTATGTTCCAGGCGGCTCGACTGAGGATGGCTGGGGATACCTCCGATGGGTGAACTCCAAGGTGGCCACCGTGATGGCGCGGCCGTTCACCAGGGTGAAGGATCCGATGAGCGGTTTTCTGGGGCTCCGGCGTGACACCTGGTTGCGAGCTGAGGATCTTGATCCGATCGGTTACAAGATCGGCCTCGAGTTGATCGTGAAATGTCGCTGCACGAAGGTGGCGGAGGTTCCGATCCACTTCAGTACAAGGCGCCATGGTGAAAGCAAGCTGACACTGAAAGTCCAGAAGGACTACCTGAAGCACATCATCAGACTGGCTCGTTGGAAGTATCCTGAACGATCCAGTTTCATTCCGTTCGCCGTCGTCGGTGCCATGGGGATCGGCGTGTATGTGGCGTTGCTTGCCGTGCTCGTGCCACTGCTTTCCAGCGTCATGGGCAAGCCATGGATCATCGCGATCGCCATTCTTCTGACGATGTGCTTCAATTTCATCCTCGATCGAAAGCTCGCATTCTGGTGGGCCGGCAAGGAACGCGTGGCGACTCAGTTTGTAGGGTTCGTCGCAATCTGCACCGTTCCGGTGCTCGTGAACTTCTGGGTCACGACATCATTTTCCGCTGATGATCAGATGGTGACCCCATTGGCCGGCATGATCGGCGCCGCCGTCGGTTCGGTGCTTGGAGTGCTCTTCAACTGGTCCGTCAGCAGGCTGCTGCTCTTCAGCCGACCACGTCGAGACGCTTGATCTTCTTCTTGACCTCGGCCAAAGCGGCAGGAATGTCAATCAAGGTTCCATCGGTGTTGTGCCAGGTCCAGCCGTAGTGGACGGCTCGGCCCAGGATGTCTTCCTGTTGGTGGAGATTGGCGATCTGGGTGTCCAGGAAGTAGCCGTCCTTGGAGATGCCCGCGAAGTCGGCGTTGAGCTGAAGGTACTGTGCCAGAGCCGATACCGACATCGAGTCGTTGGCCGGGAGATAGATGATCTCGCCATCGGGTCCATGTGAGATTGTGATGTCCTTGGCTGGGACATCGGTTTGCTGATCACAGCCTGTGACTGTGCAGACGCAGAGGATCAGGATGGACAGGGCCGGCATTCTCATTCGAAGCATGTGATGGCTCCAGTTTCGATTGAGAGAGATTACACGATCAGCCAGTGTGATGATCATGCGGTCACCGCTCGTCGTTTACGGCGGGACGTTGCCGTGGGCGTGATGCCACAGGACTTGAGGTACTGACCGGTGAAACTACCCTTCGTTGCCGCAACAGCCTCCGGCGTGCCCTGGGCGATGACGGTGCCGCCGCCCGATCCACCCTCGGGCCCGAGGTCGATGATCCAGTCGGCGTTGCGGATCACATCCAGGTTGTGCTCGATGATCACAAGCGTGTTGCCACGGTCCGCGAGTCGATGGAGGACCTGAATCAACCGATCGACATCTGCGAAGTGCAGTCCAGTCGTGGGCTCATCAAGGATGTAGAGGCCATGGCCGATGCTGCGGGTCCCGAGTTCCCTTGCCAGCTTGACCCGTTGGGCTTCACCACCGGAGAGCGTGGTGGATGGCTGGCCCAGTTCCAGATACCCCAGGCCCACGTCGTTGAGGCATTGGAGCATCCGGTGGAGGGCCTGGTGCGCTTCGAAGAAATCGACGGCATCCTCGACAGCCATGTCCAGAACCTCCGCAATGGAGCGTTGCCGCCACTTGATGTCCAGGGTCTCCGGGTTGTAGCGGGTTCCGTGGCAGGATTCACAGGTCACGAAGACATCCGGGAGGAAGTGCATCTCGATCTTGCGGACCCCCTGGCCCTGGCAGGATTCGCAGCGGCCGCCCTTCACGTTGAAGCTGAATCGTCCCGGTGCATAGCCTCGGATCTTTGCTTCACGGGTCTGGGTGAACAGCTTGCGGATGCCATCGAAGACGCCCGTGTAGGTCGCAGGGTTGGAACGTGGTGTTCGTCCGATGGGGGACTGGTCGACTTCGATCACCTTGTCGACTTTGCCGAGCCCGGTCACGCGAGTGTGCTTGCCGGGTTTCGGGCCAGTGCCGTGCAGATGTCTCCAGGCAGCCTTGTGCAGAATGTCGGTGATCAGTGTGGATTTGCCCGAGCCCGACACGCCGGTGACACACACGATCCCACCCAGTGGTATGGCGACATCGATCCCACGGAGATTGTGCGCCGCTGCACCCT
The DNA here is from genome assembly GCA_002702575.1 of Phycisphaerae bacterium. Classification (GTDB taxonomy): domain Bacteria; phylum Planctomycetota; class Phycisphaerae; order Phycisphaerales; family SM1A02; genus UBA1668. The sequence goes on from PAAJ01000012.1 coordinate 115,002, forward strand.
TGACGACGATCTCCCGCCGGCTTGAGAGTGGTCTTCTGTCCGAGGGGGTTTCGATGGTCCGTCTGCCCGAGAGATACGCAGCCGTGAGGGAGACGTCGGATTCGAGAATCTCCTTCATCGTTCCCTGGGCCACGACCTGGCCGCCGTGTCGTCCAGGCCCGGGGCCGATGTCGACGACATGGTCAGCGGCTCGAATCATGCCCTCGTCATGTTCCACAACAAGGACGGTATTGCCGATTTCAGAGAGTCTCTGGAGCGTCGTGATCAGCCGGTCATTGTCACGTTGATGCAGGCCGATGGTCGGTTCGTCGAGCACGTAGCAGACGCCAACGAGCCCCGAGCCAACCTGAGTCGCGAGTCGGATCCGCTGGGCCTCGCCTCCAGACAAGGTGGTGCTGTTGCGATCGAGTGTGAGATAGCCGAGGCCGACGCTCTGGAGAAAACCGAGGCGGGACTGGATCTCTCGAAGGATCGGTTCGGCGATGGTCTCATGTTCCTTTGACAGCGAGAGGGTCGCCATCGCTTCAGTCGCGTCTTCGATCGTCATTCCGGCGACTTCCGCGATGTTCACGGGTCCGCCGGCTGTTTGAATCATGACGTGCAGGGCTTCGGTCCGAAGTCGCTGGCCGTTGCAGCTCGTACATGGCCGGGAGCTCTGATAGCCGGCCAGTCGTTCCCGGACTCGATCACTGTCGGTATCCAGATAGCGACGTTCGAGATTCGGCAGAACGCCCTCGAACCGGAACCCGCTCCCTCCGCCTTCCAGCAGAACGGCTTTCTGTGCCTTGGTCAGCTTTGAAACAGGTGTCTTCTTCTCGACCCCCATCTCTTCGCAGAAGCGTCTGAGTTGTCTGCTGTACCAGGCATTCAGCCGTCGTCCGTTCTTCGTCCATGGAACGATGGCGCCTTCGCCGAGTCCAACCGTGGGATCTGGAATCACCAGGCCCTCATCAAAGGCCATGATCGTTCCGAGGCCGTCACAGGATTCGCAGGCGCCATGGGGTGAGTTGAAGGAGAACAGGCGGGGGGCCATTTCCGGCAGACTGCACTCCGGATGGTCAGGGCAGGCGAGATGCTCGCTGAATCGTTGCGGCTTCCAGTCCTTGCCATCCTGCTGAAGAACGGTCACCAGGCCACTGCCTGCCTTCAGAGCGGTCTCGATGGATTCGAGGATTCTGGTCCTCGCCGATTTCTTGACGACGACACGATCGACGACGGCATCGATGTCGTGCATCTCGTAGCGTCCCAGCTGCAGTGGATTGTCGCCGCCGTTGGAAAGGGCTTCGCGGATATCGATGATCTCGCCATTGACGCGAGCACGCACGAACCCGGCTTTCTGCAGGTTTTCGATCGCTTCGCGATGAAAGCCTTTGCGGCCACGAATGACCGGAGCGCAGATGATCAGCTTGGTTCCCGTTTCGATGGAGAGCAGCCGTTCCACGATCTGGGTCGGGTTTGCGCCTGAGATGGGTTGGCCACAGGTGCCATGCTTCAGAGGTTTCCAGCATGTGGGTGTGCCGCAGCGCGCAAACAGCAGTCTGAGGTAGTCCCAGATCTCAGTTGTCGTAGCGACCGTGGATCTTGGATTGTGTCCGCCACCTCGTTGCTGGATCGCGATGGTGGGTGGCAGACCGGTAATGGATTCCACGTCCGGTTTCTGCATCTGCTGCAGGAACTGGCGAGCATAGGCGCTCAGTGATTCCATGTATTTTCGCTGGCCCTCTGCAAAGACGGTGTCGAATGCCAGCGAGCTCTTGCCTGAACCGGAGACACCGGTCACGACGACCAGCTGGTCTCTGGGGATGACCAGATCGACTTCCCGGAGATTGTGCTCCCGGGCACCCGTAATCGTGATGCTTCGAAGGTTCTTCGACACGCCTCACAGCATAGGTCCATGCAGCAGATGGTTGCGTCTGAATATCGAATCTGGTCCGGCTTCGGCTCAGCCGACTTCACGTCTCTGGAAGAGAATGACACCAAACGCGATCGCGGCGATGGAATAGGCAGCCGCATACAGCACGGATTCCCAGACATAGCTGGGGGGGATCGAGAGCCCCTGGGTGATCGCATCCGCCAGCCACATCACCTGGAAGTTGGGCAGGACGTCGTAGCCGATGATGAAGGCCCAGTACTGGGCGTACTCTCCGGAGGTCGCGAGGTCGGTGAGCGGTACGGAGGAGACATCCACGAACTTGACGACTTCTTCCGTCTCACCTGTCTTGAACGTGATGGTGGAGACGATTTCTTCCTGCGACGTGAGCCCCTGTTCCTTGGCGGAAGCAAGCCATTTGTCCTCGAGCTTCTTGATCTGGGAGAGGAAGATGGAATCGGACAGCAGCCCCAGCAGGAAGATCGCCACCGTCAGGAGAATGGTCATCAGCTGGCCGGCCCGTGTGCTGATGGCCACGGCAATGGCGCACATCATGAGAATGGCCATCATCATGGCGGTGATCGCGAGCCACAGGTCTGGCTTGATTCCGAACACCATGCTTCTCGTGGAGAAATCCGGACCGAAGTTGATGGCGAGAAGCCATGCCAGGAGAAGCAGCGGTGTCGTGAAGAAGATCACCGAACTCGTGAAGACCATGTTGTAGAAGTAGTTGCACCAGGCGGCGGCGGCCCAGCCAAGGAGCATGGCGCTGATGCCGAACACGATGACCGGCATGTGCAGTGGATCCCGGACCGTTTCCTGGACGGCGTGGGTTTCCACGAGCATGAACACGAAGAACAGGAACATGGTCGTCAGCATCATCGCCAGCGACACACCGATGAACTTGCCGATCACGAAGACAGGTCTTCCGACGGGTTTGGAAATGACCGTCAGGGCCGTCTTGTTGGCGATTTCACGCCCAAGAACGCTGGTGGCGATGAAGCCGGCCAGCAGGGCTGCAGCCATGAAGATGGTCGCCAGCCCGATATCGATCAGCATCCGCTGATTCTCATCCATGGTGAAGGCGGAGAGCGGGTTGCTGAGCACGATCAGCAGGCTGGCACCGACCAGGACCACGAGGACCACGGGCTGGCGGACGCTTTCGAAGAAGGTGTTCCGGATGATGGCAAGGAGTTGTTGGAACATGGAGGGCGGTCGGCTGAGGGGGTGGTCTGGTGTTCGATCCTTCGCTGGGCATGGTACCCCCGTGGCCTCTTCAGCGGGATACCCGGCCGTCAGGGTGCATGGTTCGCTCTAAATTGATATTTTGATGCGACCTTGAGAACCTCCCGAGGGCCGGGCTGCGTAAGAGTAGAACTGCCCATCTTCCGATCACCTTCCTGAGAGCAACAAACAAGCATTATGAGAGTCGATCATCTGGCTTATCAAAGGGCCACCAATGTGGCAGCCTTTGGGTTCTGCCTCCAGCTTGTGGTGGCGATGACCTTCCTGGTCTATGGGCTGGCTGTCGGGGACAGTCCGTCCATCCTGGCATCGCTCTGGTCATTCCCGCCCATTCTGATCTGGGTCGGGCTGATGATCGTCTTCAACCAGCACAAGCTGGAGCGTCTCGAATCCCTTGAAGAGGATCAGCTGACGTCCGGAGGCATGGCAGGTGAATCGATCTTCGATCGGGCTGGAGACGAAGTCCGGGTGGCGGCAGGTCGCCTCAGGCTCCTTTATAAGTGGGCCTTGCCGATCGCCAGCATCCTGTATGTCGCTTCTCTGGGCATTCTCGCCTGGAGAATGTTCGAGTGGCTTGCCGCGGTATCCCGGAATGATCTGATCACGGGTGACAGCTTCCTGTCCCTTGCCGACGGCAAGGGCTGGCTGGTTGCGTTGTGCCTCGGTTTGGCGGCGACCAGCTACATCTTCTCTCGATATCTCAGCGGGATGTCGGAACACAAGGCCTGGCAGAATCTGAGAGCTGGTGCGGGTGCCATGGTTGGCAACGCGCTTGTGCTGCTTGCTGTGGCCATCGGCGTGATCTTCCGCTTCTTTGAAGTGAATCAGGTTCTCGAGGTCGTCGCCTGGAGCATTCCGATCTTCATGTGCATCGCTGCGGCCGAGGTCCTGCTGAACATCATTCTCAACATCTACAGGCCTCGTGTGGTCGGCGAGTTTCCCCGCCCGGGATTCGATTCGCGTGCACTGAGCCTGATGGCCCAGCCGGATTCGTTCGTTCGCTCCATGAATGACGCGGTGAACTATCAGTTCGGCTTCGATATCTCGAGCTCCTGGGGATATCAGCTGGTCCTTCGAAGCGGAGGCTGGCTGGTCGTGCTGGGTGCGGTGGCCCTGATCGGCTTGAGCACCCTGGTCGTCGTCGATGGTCGAGAAGAAGGCCTGCGAATTCGGCATGGACGAATCATTGGTGAAAACGGTACTGAAGTGCATGGCTCGGGGCTGTTCGTGAAGCTTCCGTGGCCACTTGAGACTGCGCAGCTCTATGAGGTCACGACTGAGCGAGAACTTTCACTGAACGGCAAGGAAGAGAAGCTTCCGCAGCGTTCCCTCTGGGGTCGCGACAAGTTGAAGCTGATTCCCGGAGATGTCATGGAGCCGTTTCTTGTCGGCCGCTCGCGTCTCGGTGAGGACCAGCTTCTGATGTCGTCCTCGGTTGATCAGGAAGACGGGGCAGCGGATCAGTCCGATATGGATCTTGCGGATGACACGGCGTTGGTCGACATGCATGTCAATCTTGCCTACATCATCCGCGGTGCTGATTCCGACAATGGCGAAAGCGGGCTGCTCAAGTATCTGTCCTTCGGAACCGAGACCAAAAGGCGAGAGCGATTCACAGAGCGAGAGAAGGCCCTTCAGAATGTGGCCCTCTCGGTGGTCACCAAGTACATCGTCGGCCTCGGGTTGGATGACGTCCTTTCACTGAAGCGCGGGCAGCTCTCCGAAGAACTGCTCGGTCGGATCCAGAAGGCCTTCGACCGACTCGATACCGGTGTCGAGCTGGTCGGGGTGTCCATTCCGCTGGTTCGACCAGTCGAGGATCTGGCGACCTCCTTCGAGGATCTTGACATCGCCAGACAGCAGAGTGGCAGTGAGATCGTGAAGGCCGAGAAGCGGCGGGTCGTCGTTCTGACCGAAACCGTCGGCGATCCCGATCTGGTCGATGAGGTCCTGTCCGCGATTGACAAGGCCAATGCTGCCGAGGATGCCTATGACGAAGCCGTCAAGGCGCACGGCGAGGATTCTCCAGAGGCCGCCGAGGCCGCCAGGGAACGTGAGTCCCTGACATTTGCAGCTGCCAAACTGGTCCGCAAGGGCGGAGGCGGTGCTGCGGAACTGATCGCCATGGCGGAGCGTGACAGCTGGATCAAGTTGATGGACCAGCGGACACAGGCCAGCCGAATCGAAGGCCAGGGCGCTGCGTATCACGCGGCTCCAGAGCTCTACAGGCAGTGGTGGATCATGCAGGCGTACACCCGTAACTTTGCAGATCTTCGAAAATACATCGTGGGGATCGAGCCCGACCGCATGAAGGTCAACGTTGGCTTGAGCGAATACGCATCCCCCGGCACGATCTACAGCGATACGCTTCTTTCAGAGGAAGAAGAGGAATAGCCATGAAGAAAGTTGCAGCCATCATCATCGGGTTGGCAATCCTGTTCGTCCTGCTGTTGTTCAGCATGACCTACTCGGTCGGCTTCAACCAGGTCGCCTTGAAGAGTCATTTCGGCAAGGTTGACGAGTCCAGCATCATTCGCGAACCGGGCCTCCATTTCCGGTGGCCATTCTTCGCCGACAGCGTGACCACCTATGACACGCGGGTCCAGCTCATCGAGCCTGGAGAAGAGACGCTGCAGACGGCCGAAGGCCTCCAGATCGTCGTCAAGGGCTTCATGCTCTGGAAGGTGGATGTCGAAGGGGATGGCCCGCTTCGCTTCTACCAGTCCTATCCCCAGCAGGAAGACGCCGAAGACATGCTCATCGGCGAGTTCCGTGACGTTGTTTCCATCGTCAGCGAATACAACTTCAGCGATCTCATCGGTCCTGACAACAAGCTCGAGGAGATCGAGCAGGAGATGTTCGCCCGTGTGAAGGCGAAGGTCGGGCAGGGGGTCGAGCCGGTCACCATCGGTTTGAGTCGAATTCTGCTCCGGGAAAAGACCTCGCAGCAGGTCATCGCGAACATGCGTTTCCGTCGAGACACTCTGGCTGAAAGCGCCCGTGCGCGAGGTGAGGCTGAAGCTCAGCGAATCCAATCCGAGGCCAAGACCGTTCGAGACAAGATCTACGCCTTCGCTGAACAGCGGGCACAGGAAATCAGAACACGGGCTGATGAGCGAAGCGCGAAGTATCTCACGGAAATGAGTCAGGATGAAGAGCTGGCCATCTTCTTGATCTGGATCGATACCCTCGAGAAGGCGCTCGCCAAGAACACGACCGTCATCATCGACACGGATTTCGCTCCATGGCATCTCATGAAGCCGGAGTCTCCCGAGGGTGAGCTGACGATCCCGAAGCCCAATTCATATCTGGATCCGGTCGATACGACGAAATCGGATGATCGCGACGAGCCAGTCCGTAGCGCGGGCAAAGGATCCTGAGCATGGCGGATCAAGAACACGACAACCAGGCCGGCCAGCCTCATCGACCAGATGCAGACGTTCCAGTGGAGGAGACTCCCATGGAAGTCGAGCCTGTGAGACGGGCGGCATCAGCTCAATTCAATGTCTCATCCGATGTGGGCTCGGCTGCAGCGCTTCGCGAAGCCATGGATCCAGCGAACAGGTCGCTGGCGGACGCGCTTCAGATGAGCTTCCGCGTTCTGCAGTTCGTGATCGTGGTTCTGCTGGTCCTGTTCTTCTTCTCGGGGTTCAAGACGGTTGGCGCGACGCAGAGCGGAGTGGCTACCGTCTGGGGTCGCATCGTCGACAAGACCGGGCTTGCCCCTGGTCTGCAGATGAACTGGCCTCCGCCGATCGGTGAATTCGTTCTGTTCGAATCCGATGGTCGAACTGTTCAGGACCAGGGCGTCTTCCTGCCCATTTCCCTTGCGCTTGAAGGCCTGGAGCGTTCGCTCCAGAGTGCCAACAACAGAGATGAGCTCCTGCCGGGCGAGGATGGATCCTTCCTGACGGCATCCGGTGAATTGGCGCATGTCCATGTTCAGGCGAAGTATCGAATTGAAAGTCCGGTGCACTTCCTGAAGACCATTCCCGACGCGATGGCTGGCAAGGTCGTGCAGGTGGCCATTCAGCGTGCAGTGGTGCATGTCGGGGCGAGTCATGAGCTTCAGGAGCTCATGGATGATTTCTCCAACGAGGAAATTCAGGAAATGGTGGCCGACTCGGCCCAGTCCGTCCTCGATGGTTTCGACAGTGGTATCAAGATCACATCCGTTTCGCTTCTGAATGAGGTCATTCCGCCACTGTTCATCAAGAAGATCAGCGGCGATTACAGCCAGGCAAAGCAGACGGCGGAATCTCGCAAGGAAATGGCCCGCAAGAATGCTCAGGACATGCTCATCACCGCAGCGGGTGAATCCTACGCGGATCTCAAAGCCCTGATGACGAGCTATGAGGATGCCTGGTCACAGGACAGTTCCGATGCGGATGACAGGCTCGCCAGCATCAACGCGTTCTTCGACAGTGATCAGATCGCCGGAGATGCCGCTCGTACCATCAGCACGGCCAACAGATTCAAGTCCCTCGTGGATCAGACGCTGGGTCGTGAGGCACGTCGATTCGCGGGGCTTCTGCCGTCCTATCGTCGCCATCCCGAACTCGTCATTGCGGAGAAGTGGCTGGAGGCATACGGGACCGTCATGAATCGGCCGGATGCGGAAATCATGTACGTTCCAGAAGGCCTGGGATCCATGGGGATCGATATCAGTGGTCTCGAGTCCGTTCGCGATATCCGTCGACGAGCTGATCTCGAGGCACGCGAGAGATCCAATGCGATCCTCTCCGGAACAGCATCCGATTACATGCTCCGGGCAGATGAGATCAAGCTTGGACAGGCACAGAGACAGCTGAAGATCGACAAGGATTCCGGTTCCGTCAGCGGCATGCGGAAGGAACTGGTGGAAGATCAGAACAAGTAGGGGTTGCCCTGCTAAGGAGTGTTTGGCGATGGTTCGGCAGGGTGCTGATCGTGAGATGATCGTCGAGGCAGTCGGCCTCACCAAGGTCTTCCGGGACTTCTGGATGCGTACCAAGGCGGTCGCAGTCGATCATATTGATTTTCACATCGAGCCAGGTGAAATCTTCGGCCTGCTTGGCCCGAATGGTTCAGGTAAAAGTACGACGATCAAGATGATCCTCGGCCTGCTTCACAAGACAGCAGGTCGGCTCGTGGTCTTCGGCAAGAATCCATCTGATGTCAGCATCAAGAATCGCATCGGTTTTCTGCCTGAGGAGTCCTACCTCTATCGCTTCCTGAATGCGAGAGAGACCCTCGATTACTACGGGCGACTCTTTCAGCTGGATCGCAATACGAGACGACGACGGACGGAAGAGCTGCTCGAAATGGTCGGTTTGACCAATGTGGCCCATCGTCCGATCGGCGAATTCTCGAAGGGCATGACACGTCGTATCGGTATCGCCCAGGCGCTTGTGAACGATCCCGATTTTCTGATCCTCGATGAGCCGACCTCCGGGCTCGATCCGATCGGTACCAAGCAGGTGAAGGAGCTTCTTCTTGAACTTCGTGCGAGGAAGAAGACCATTCTTCTGAGCTCCCATCTGCTGTCGGATGTCCAGGATGTCTGCGATCGGATGGTCATGCTGTATGGCGGAACGATTCAGGCGGAGGGAACCGTCGATGAGATGCTCAAGGATTCGGAGCACACCGTCATCGAGACGCCTCGTCTCAAGCCAGAGACCATCGCTCGAGTCGAAGAGCTCATCCAGTCCATGGAAGGTGTCGCGATCGACAGCATTCGTGAGCCACGTCAGCGACTTGAGGACGTGTTCATGAACATGGTCGAGCGTGCTCGGGAGAACAAGGTGGCGACCTCCGGTGCTGCAGAGGGCGGTGCGACCGCCTCATTCCTCAAGCAGGACGATCTCGGAGATGATCTGATCGAATCACTGGTCAACGAAGCTGTCCAGGAAGATCGATCGAAACAACTCGATCAGCCAGCCGTTGAAACCGACCGGGAAGTCAGGGATCAGGTGCTCGAGAAGCTCTCCGAACCAGATCCTGTGCCGCAACAGGTGAAGGGACCTGCCCCGGAAGCACCGCGGGATGTCGACAATGACATGATCGAAGGTCTGCTGTCACCAGACGAGCGTGACAAGGAGAGCAGCTGATCATGAGCGCGGCTGTTGGAGCCTATCGCGGTCTTCAGAGACTCCAGGAGAAGAACTGGATTCGAATTCTGCTCAGCGTGCTGGCGCTGGGCGCCTGTGCCGGTTATTTCGTGCCGATTCTCGTCTTCAGCTACGGAGCGGAACGGGAGCAGGCGGCGATCTACCAAGCGCTGACGGGGACCGATGCCGAAACCGCTCATCGAAAACTGCGAGATACGGGCAAGATCACCGTCGATGGTCGTGTCTACACCATTGGTGAGCAGTACATGCCCGAAATCTTCAACGAAGAAGGTCAGCTGGTCAGTCCCGATCTGGCGACCTTCGTCGCAATGAAGCCGCAGGTGGATGCCATCATGTCCTGGGCGCCGAGATGGCTGTTGATGCAGCCGGATACGACCTGGACCATCCTGACCCTGTCGTTGCTCTGGCTCTGGCTGATCATCTGGATCGGCTTGTTCGTGCCATTCCTGTTCACGCTGGTGTTGACGCTGGTGCTGTACTTCGTCTCAGGCTGGATGGGCTTGAGGGATCTGCAGGTGGCGATCGCGGGTATCGGTCTTCTGACCTTTACGTTCCTGCTGCTCATCAGGCTGTTGTTGATTCTGCTGGCCTGGCCCAATCAGATTCTGGCCGTCGCCCATACGCTGATTCGTGAAGCGTCACGAACGCGATTGACGCTTCTGTTCATCGTCGTGGTACTGGTGCTTCTGCCACTCCTTCCACTGACCCTGGATCCTGACTCGCATCTTCGGTTCCAGCTGCAGAACTTCATGAGTCGCAGCCTGGAATACACCTTCGCCATCGCATCCATCATGACGCTGCTGCTGGCCTGCGGGACTGTCGCCTTCGAGATTCGTGACCGTCACATCTGGCATGTCATGAGCAAGCCAGTCGGTCACATCCAGTATCTCCTGGGCAAGTGGCTTGGCATCGTGCTTCTGAATGCCTGTCTGCTTGCAGTCGCGGGGGCCTCGGTCTTCCTGTACATCCAGTTCCTTCGGACGACGAGCACATCCACAGGCATGGCTGCCGATGAGGATCGTTTCATCGTTGCCCAGGAGCTTCTGGCTGCACGTACGGAGACCACTCCGAAACTCGAGGTTCTTGACGAGGCCACCATCGAGCTCGAGGTCGACCGGGCGATCAGCAATGATCCGGCATTCAACCAGTGGAAGCAGGACGATGTTCTGCCGATCATCCGTGAGAAGATGAGGAATGATTTCATCGACACGATCGAGCGTTCTCAGCGATCCATTCCGCCTGCCCGAAATGGCCAGCCTGGTGCTCGCTCCTTCGTGTTCGAAGGTCTTGACATGGCGGCCCAGAAACAGGTTCCGTTGTCACTCCATTATCAGTTCATCACGATGACGGCTGACGAGCACGAGCGATACGTCGCAGGTTTCATGTTCAACGGCGACAAGGAATCCGTTCTCCTGAGGGAATACATTCCGACTGTTCCTCAGGTCGTCCGAATTCCGCCGACGTTCATCCAGCCTGATGGGACGATGGAGATCACCATTCTCAACTACTTCGAGCCTCCGCCAGGTCGTTTCTACGGCCAGATGTTCTTCGAGAAGGGCGGACTTGAACTGCTGTACAAGGCTGGTGGTTTCGATGCCAACTTCCTGAGGGTGATGCTCATCCTGCTCATCAAGCTCGGTGTCCTCGCCGCATTGGGGGTGTTCTTCGCGACCTTCCTCAACTTCCCCGTGGCCTGTCTGACTGCCTTCACGCTGTTCATCGGCGGTCAGATGGCACCGTTCCTTGCCAGCTCGCTCGAGGTCTACTGGCCCGAGTCCACGGACAAGGTGGACTGGGAGAACATCGGTCAGGTGATCAAGTGGGGCTTCGAGTCCGGAATCCGCGGCCTGGCCCAGGGCATGGTCTTCATGCTGGGGGCCTTCGGGGAATATCATCCCGTCGGATTGCTCGTTGAAGGCCGTTTGGTCAGCTGGAAATCGGTTTTCATGAGTTTCCTGCGACTTGAACTGATCTGGGGCGGGCTCGCGCTCGTACTGGGTTGGCTGGTGCTGCGTTCACGCCAATTGGCCATCTACAGCGGTGGTCAGGGGTAATTTGACCAGAGGATTCCATGGGACGAGATCGCATCATTCAACTGGCCATGTGTGTCGTCGTCGTTGCGGGGCTTGCCGTCGGCGGCGGGTTGCTGGGGAATCTCATCGAGACTTCCGAGCGACGAGCCCTCCGATATACGGACAACGCAGATGAGAACATGCCGCCATTTGTTGCGATCGGAACAGCCATCGGTGCCTTCCGTGGGTTGATCGTCGATTATCTCTGGATCAAGGCCAACTTGATGGTGGAGCGTGGTCAGTACTACCAGGTGATGGAGGATACGGATCTCATCACCAAGCTTCAGCCTCGATTCGCACCGGTCTGGGTCTTCCATGGCCACAACCTGGCCTACAACATTTCCGTTGCGACCAATACGCCACAGGAACGTTGGGAATGGGTGCAGGCTGGTGTCGATCTCGTTCGAAACAAGGGTCTTCGATACAACCCAAACGACATGGAGCTGCACAAGGAATTGGCCTTCTGGCTCGGCCACAAGGTCGGCGGCGTCTCGGATGATGCGCATCTCTACTACAAGCGCGAGTGGGCCCGGGACTGGCACAATCTCCTTGGTGAGCCTCCAATGGAACAGGACGCCCGTGAGGCGTGGATCCAGGAAATCGCAGATGCGCCTGACACCATCGAAGCCGCCATTGAGCGTACGCCTGAGGTGGCGGAGCTTCTGGAGCGGCTTGATCAAGGTGTCGATTCCATCGATGAGACGTTCGGCTTCGAGGCAGACAAGCGTTTTCTCGAGCTGCACGCCCTCTGGGAGGCGGTCAATCAGCAGTCCTACATCGCGGAGCAGCTTGGATTCAGTGATGAACTGGATCGGCAGGGTTCCAGAATGTTCCGTCTCTTCAATGAGCTTCATGCGGATCCTCGTTTCGACGAGGCCTGGGTCACCTTGCTGAATCAGGTTCGCAAGCAGGTCCTCAGGGACGAATACAACATGGACCCGGATCTGATGGCGCAGTACACACGGGAAGTGGGGCCGATCGACTGGCGACATCCTCATGCCCATTCCTACTACTGGGCACGTCGCGGCTCCGATCTCGGCGAATTCAGGTCGCTGTCTGAGCGCGATGAGACGCTTCGTATCAACAACGATCGCCAGCAGGCTCACGCGCTGCAGGCACTTGCTCGAACCGGGCGGATCTACTTCGATCCCTTCTCTCCGGGGTACCCGGGTCAGGCTCCCGAGCCCAGATTCATCGACACCATCGATGACCACTTCGAGCGTTTCTACATCAAGTACTTCGATGCCAAGGGCGCAGGTGGCGAGACCTTCATCGCCTTCATCAAGAACTTCCTCTCCAGTGCCATTCGCGAGATGTATCGGTACGGTGAGATTGAACGTGCCCAGGAAATGCTGGATCTGCTCGACGCCCGATTCGGTCGTGGCGGTTTCCCTCCCAATGCCCAGTACGCCGTCGACCTGGATGTCTTCGTTGCCAAGGAGACCCAGGGCGAATACGAGCGACAGCCGCACATGGCGCCTGCTGACGTGATCGGTTCGCTCCGATACGGCTTCCGGGTCGGTGTTGGCGAGAACCGTCCCGAGGTGTACAGGGAAGCGACTGAATTCGCCAAGTGGGTGACGGAGTTCTTCCGTGGTAGTGACAATGTCAACTTCACGACCAAGATGGGTATCGGAAGACTTCGGGACATTCTGACCACGTTGGACAAGAGTGCCGAAATCGCCTTCATCCAGTTGATGCTCGATCCCATGGTTCCATTCGAGGAACGGATCACCATCTGGTCGCAGATTGATGACATGGAGCCCGAGCTTCGTGTCCGGGTCTATGACCAGCTCATCCAGCCGTTGTCACAGCAGTTTGCCGGGAGTCCGCTCGCACAGGCGATGACGCTTCAGGAAGCCTTCCCGCAGCCACCGAATCTGGAGGCCTTCCGACGACAGATGGCACTGGAGCGTGAGGCCGAACGGGATGCTCAGGAAAGTCTCGATACCGGTGCGAAGATCAAGTCGCTGGGCGACTGAGTCGACTATCCACGGCGGACTTTGTTGGATACCGATCCAACACCTTCGATGTTGATCACGACGGTGTCGCCTTCATCCAGAAATCGGGGTGGTGTGCGGCCAGCACCGACACCGGAAGGCGTTCCCGTCATCAGGATGGTGCCACCCGGCAGGGTCATGCCTCGACTGAGCTCCACGAGAAGATCGATGACCGGGAAGATCATGTCTGCAGTCGAGCCTTCCTGCATGATTTCGCCATTGATGGTGGTGGTCAGCTGGAGCTGCTGAGGATCAGCTACTTGAGAAGCTTCGATCACGTTTCCAATCGGGCAGAAGGTGTCGAAGCTCTTGCCGCGAATCCACTGTCCGCCCGATCCCTTCTTCTGCCACCACCTGGCCGTGACGTCATTGGCGGCCGCATAGCCACGAATGGCTTCCCGGGCACTGGTCGGGGTGGCATCCCGAAGATCACGCCCCAGGATGACCGCCAGTTCGCCTTCGAAGTCGATCTCGGGTCCATGTTGTTCGCAGATGGGGGGGATGATGATGTCATTGCCGTCTTCAATGACCGAAGCGGGATTCTTCATGAAGACTGTCGGGCGTTCCGGTGGCGTACCACCCATCTCGCGGGCATGGTCCTCGTAGTTGCGTCCGATGCAGAGGATGAGGGGAGGGCGGTTCATTCTTCTGGATCTCCTGATCGTTCCGGCTTCGAAGGTGAGTCTGGAACGGGGTCGTATCCGGCTGTTCCGAGTGGATGGCAGCGAGAGAGCCTGCGAATCGCAAGCCAGCAACCGCGAATGGCGCCATGTCGCTGAATCGCCTCGACAGCATATCGTGAACACGTGGGATGAAATCGACAGTGCTGGCCGATCAGGGGGCTCAGGGTCGCCTGGTAGATCCTGATGAATCCGATGCAGATTCTGGCAGCCAGACTGATGGATGTGGGTTGTTCTGGATCAGTGGTCGATGTCATCGTGTGCGACTGGCCTTCTCAATGGCCCGATCAAGCAGAGCCTGGTATTCGTCCATGTGGAAAGCCTTGTGGGCTCGAACGGTCACGACCAGATCGTAGCCTGTTCGATCCTGCCTGGGCATCTGTCGAAACGCCTCCCGCAGCCTGCGTTTCAGGCGATTGCGTCCAACGGCATTGCCCGCATGACGCGGAACCGACAGGCCGAGACGGTCATGTTCCAGGCCGTTTGCGATTGCGTGAATTCGAATCGGTCCCCGATGCAGTGAAATGCCGTCCGAGTAGGCCTTCTCGAACTGATGGCTTTTGAGCAAGCGGCGTGATCTCTTGAATGCGAACTCCATGATCAGTCATCCTGATCCAGTGCTGATTGATAGCGTCGCATCAATTGTGAGCGGGTCACCATGCCGAGAATCGTATGGTTGTTCTCGTTCAGGACTGCCAGGGATTCGGAGTCGCATCGAGAGAACTTCTGGAGGACCATGTCGAGGGGTTCATCGGGTGTGACCGTCGGCATGTTGTTTCGTTGAAGTTCATTCACCTGAAGTAGGGGTATGGCCTCTCGATAGACGAGTGCTGCCTTGAGATCCTCGGCGGTGACCATGCCTGCATAGTCGCCTTCCTCATCGGTGACGACGAAGTCCATGGCTCCACTCTGTTCGGTCAATTCGAGAAGTCTTGCGGCCGTTTCCGTACTGGAGATTGTCGTCGTCTTCTTGATGGTCAAATCCGCGACGGTCATCTTTCGCAGGATGGTCAGATCGCTCATCGAACCTGAGTGCAGTCCGGCTGCTCTGAGTTTGGCACTGTAGATGCTGTCACGACACAGCCATCTGGCAAGCAAGGTGCTCACGACCGCGGCAAACATCAGCGGCATGATGACATCGTACGACCGTGTCAGTTCATAGACGATGAGGATGGCGGTCAATGGGGCATGCGTCGTAGCAGCCACGACGGCAGCCATTCCGACCAAGGCGAACTGTGCGGGTGTTCCATTGGGCAGCCAGCCCATGGATTCCACGCCGATACCGACCAGGGCTCCGACACTTGCTCCAATGAGAAGAGATGGCGCGAACAGGCCTCCAGCGCCTCCCGAGCCGATCGTCAAAGAGGTGCCGATCAGTTTCAGGATGAATGTCGCCAGAAGGACCAGGGCAAGAAGTCCGGCCCCATTCGAGAGGGCGCCTTCCTCCTGGGTTCCATAGAGGGCTGGATCCAGCAGGCCCGTGATGGTGGAATAGCCATTGCCGTAGAACGACGGGAGTTCATCCATGCCGGCCAGCAGGACGAACGGAAGCCCGATGCATCCAAGCAGCAGACCACCACAGGCGGGTTTCAGAAGGGTGGGAATCGCCAGGCGATCAAACCACTTGGTTGTCATCGTCAGGCATTGGATGAAAGTGACCGCGGCCAATCCGCAGAGTACCCCCAGCAGCAGATACAGAGGAAGGGATGCGATGTGGAAAGGACCTTCTTGCTCGGTGAAGCCATCTCCCAGTTCGAAGATGGCCTCGTCATGAAGGATCCCCTGTGTCGCGGCAGCGGCCACGACGGACGAAATCACAATGGGTGTGAAGGTGCGCAGTGAAAAATCCCTCAGCAGAATCTCCATGACAAAGAAGATGCCTGCGATGGGTGCGTTGAAGACTGCGGCAATGCCGGCAGCGGCACCGCATCCGAGCAATGTCGTTGTCGACTGCGTGCTGGAATGCAGCATTCGGCCGCCATTCGATCCCATGACGCCACCAATGGTCGCAATGGGACCTTCCGCTCCTGCTGATCCGCCCGATGCAATCGTCAGAGAGGAGTTGATCCACTGCTGGACAGCGACCTTGAATCGGATTCGGCCTCTCTGACGTCTGACGCCGTAGATGATCGTGGTCACGCCAGGTCCGACGTGCGGTGCCCGAATGACGGCTCGGACGAGACCGACCAGGAGGCCTCCGATGGCCGGGACGAGGAGGATGTAAAGCCAGAAGAGTGGTGAGTTGGCCAGAGCGTCACCGGCCCCTTCGGCCCATCTCAGCGGGGCGATGAAGAGGGTGGCTACGAGGGCCATGAGCAGCCCGATAATGACTGCCGCAACCAGAAGGTGCCAGTCGCGGCGAAAGCCCAGCCTGTGGCTGATCTTTCTGATCATTCTGGTGGTTGAATAGCTCATGGGAAGGTGCTCTGGCGGATGCTCCGCCACGACTATCGGCCAAAAGATCGGCAGCATATCACCCATCGGGGGGGTGTTCGGCGCCGGTGATCGACAATTTTCCCCGGATGGGGTAAGATCAGCGACTTGGCGGATTTGGGGCGTGAGACCTCCGATTCCGCCTGTCCACGGCCAGGCACATCATTGGAGCACCAGGACATGATCGAAGCATTGAGAAGCGACGAGATCATCCACCGTTTGGGCGGTCGATTCAAGCTTTGTGCGTTGATTCAGCGGCGACTCAAGGAGCTCGTCGTCGATGGCGCTCGTCCCCTCGTGGAGCGTGAGGGTCGTACCGACCTCGAGCTGGTCATCGAGGAGATCACCCAGGGCAAGATCGTGCCGGAGTGGGTTGATGCCACTGACGAGAAGGCGTCTACTGGGCCAGGTTGGCCTGTAGAGTAGAGTCTCGAAGGCACGCCCCCGGGAGACCGGGCTGTATGACATCTCAAGCCAACATGTCTGATCAAGATCCAGATCCGGGGAGAATCCTCATCGGGGTTTGTGGTGGCATTGCCGCCTACAAGATGTGTGAGGTTGTGAGCACGCTGATCAAGCGTGGGGATGACGTGACCGTTGCCATGACGCGGGATGCCACTCGCTTCGTGGGAGAGGTGACTTTTCAGTCATTGAGCAGTCGACCTGTCTACAAGGATCCTTGGGGCCACCCCGAAGCACTCGAATCCCCTCATATCTCATTGGCGCGACAGGCAGATGTGATGCTCATCGCGCCCTGTACGATGGATATGCTCGCCCGTCTGGTTTCTGGACATGCAGATGATCCAGTGAGTCTGCTGGCCGCATCCATAGACAGGTCTCGGTGTCCCGTGCTTCTGGCACCTTCCATGAATGAGACGATGCTGTCCCAGTCATCGACTCGTCGCAATCTGGCTCAGCTCAAGGACGACGGTTTCGATGTGATCGAGCCCGAAGAGGGCTGGCAGGCATGTCGAAGTGAAGGAGCCGGCAGACTGCCCGAGCCGGCAGTTCTCGTATCGGCATTGGACGAGGCGCTCAGGCGAGCCTGAAGCGGCAAGTCATCAATGAAAAAAGCCCCGGACGTGGATCGCCCGGGGCCCTGTTCAATGCTTTCTGATCGCAGCGGCTGCTATTCCTGCTCTTTCTGCTGCTCGTCGATGAAGCTTGAGAGCCTTCTTCGGCGAACCGGATGCTGCAGCTTGCGAATGGCCTTGGATTCCACCTGACGAACACGTTCGCGGGTGACCTTGAAGATCCGGCCGACTTCCTCGAGCGTGTACGTGTAGCCGTCACCGATTCCATACCGAAGCTTGAGGATCTCTCGCTCTCGATAGGTCAGTGTCTTGAGGACGTCATTGATTCGGCTTCGCAGCATCTCACTGGTAGCCGTCTCGGATGGTGTTTCCTGACGTTCATCTTCGATGAAGTCACCGAATTGGGAGTCCTCGGATTCCCCGACGGGCCGATCGAGACTGATCGGATGTCTTGAGATCTTCATGACCCGTCGTGTTTCCTCGACGCTCATGTTCGCCTGTTCGGCCAGTTCCTCGATGGTGGGTTCGCGACCGATCGCCTGGAGCAGACGCTTCTGGATCGTTCGGAGCTTCGACATCGTCTCGATCATGTGGACCGGGACGCGAATGGTGCGGGCATGATCCGCGATCGCTCTGGTGATGGCCTGTCGGATCCACCAGGTCGCATAGGTGGAGAACTTGTATCCACGCATGTATTCATACTTGTCGACGGCACGCATGAGGCCGGTGTTGCCTTCCTGGATGATGTCCAGAAAAGGGAGGCCTCGGTTTCGATATTTCTTCGCGATCGAGACGACCAGTCGCAGGTTGCCGCCACTCAGATCACGCTTGGCCTGCTCGTATTCCTCGAAGACCTCCTCGATGCCTCGAAGTCGTTCCTTCAGATCCCCGGGATCTTCCTGGACGAGTCCCCGGAGTCCCGTGAATTCCTCTCTCATTGCCTGGATGTCTTCTGGATGATGCCGGTCAGGATACTTTTCGGCTCGCTCGAGTTCTCGGGTGAGTTCCTTGATCTTGCGTGAGATCGACTGAATCTTGCGAAGCAGCGGCTGGATCCTNGCCGTTCGAAGGCAGCATTCCTCCAGNAGCGTTGCGACCTTNCGGCGTCGCCTGTTCATGTTNTCAAGCACGCGTTCGTTGGGCTNTTCATCATTTTCGATGCTGGCCCAGTCCTGCTCGTTGAGTGCCANCANCGCACGGATCGTGACGAGATTGACGGGAATTCGCTTGGCGACCTTNTCCTTTGCATTCGTCTCTGCGGTCGAAATCCGCATCGTTCGATCGAATGGAAGGTCTCCCTGATGGACCTGCTGGAGAACCTCGACGGCCTGTGCTGCCGCGTAGTCGCATTCCAGTACCTTGCGACGGAAGATCATCCTGGTGGTCTCGATCTTCTTGGCAAGTCGGATTTCCTCTTCTCGCGTGAGCAGCGGAATCGTGCCCATCTGTGTGAGGTACATCCTGATGGGGTCGTCGATTCGCTTCGAACCAGCGGCTTCCATGTTCTCGGTGATTTCGGCGGCTTCCGACTCGTCGAGAAGTTCGTCACCGGAGTCGACGACGCTGCCATCCTCATCGTCGTCGTTTTCTTCGCCTGATGCGTTCTGTTCCTCGACCTGAGTATTGGCAATGCCGAAGGTCCGGAAGGGACTGTCCCGCTTGAACTTCAGGTTGGTCTGCAGTGGTGCGTAGAAGGGGATACCTCGTCGAAGGCGTGGATCCTCGTAATTGAGGCATTCGATTCCAAGTTCCTTCATGAGCTGGAGGAGNTCATCGATCTTGTCCGGATTCACCATTTCATCCGGCAAGGCGGTGTTCAGCTCCTCATAGCTGATCCAAGATCTCTTCTCGCCGTGGAGAATGAGATCCCGGATCGAGGGGTGCATTGGGGGGAGGGTGTCGTTCACGTTTCGTCCTTCCAGTGTCGATCCCGGATACCAGGGATCAGTGTTCTCTTGATCGCCGCTGTTCGACGTTGCTGCTTGTGTCTAGTCGTTTCCTGNTGATCTCAGAATGGCACTTGCTCTTCTCTTGCGTGTGCCGAGATCCTTGATGAGATCTGCTGGGGTCCGCTCGTCAGTTTCATCACGGTTCCGCCAGTCAGATACGTTCTGCCTGAGTGTTTCTTCTTCGATTCGATCGTCCAGTGCTGCAATCGCCCGGATCAGGGGCGGTTCTTCCGTCTCGTCGGCATGTTTGACGAGCCGCTCGCCGGTGAAGTACAGCCGCGAAGCCAGCTCGCGAAGGGATTCGTCCTCGAGTCGGCCCAGGACCGCCTGCATGGTGGGGGGGTTGGACTGCATGAGGTCCTGAAGTGTTCGAGCCAATGACTTGTGTATCGGGTCGCTGAATCGTGCTTCATTCAGAACGTCGCCGGCATTCAGTCTCGCTTCCTTCAGACATTCCGTCTGGAACAGCAGTACGGCGAGCAGGTCTCGCTCGGCCACATGTCGTGCGCCAGTGACGGCATTCTGCTCATCCGCAGTCGTTTCCGAAGGCGTTTCGGTGGGCTTGGCCTTGTAGGCTGTTCGGCGAAGCAGCGCATCGACATCCTTGGCACCGACGGACATGATCTCCGCGACCCGATTGACCAGCATCGATCTTCGGAGTCCGTCGACCTCGTTCAGGCCGAGTCCACGAAGCGTCTCGATGAATTGTTCAAGTGTTCGTTGGCGTGCCGAGAGGCCATCCGTTCCATCGAGGCGATCCTGAAAACGCTCCAGCAGATATTCCATGGCATCTCTNGAGGAGTCGATNGCCTGCAGGAAGTGCCTTCTGCCATCATCGCTTCGCAGCATGTCATCCGGATCCTGGCCTTCTTCAAGAACGCAGATCCCGACATCGACAGGATGGCGGAAGACATTTCGAACGGCTCGTTCAGCGGCGTTTCGGCCTGCTTCATCGCCATCGAAGACCAGTACGATTCGATCACAGAGTCTTGCGAGCTTGCGGACGTGCTCATCCGTCATGGCCGTTCCGAGTGTTCCGACGACATTCTCGATGCCTGCACCATGGCAGGCGATGACATCCGTATAGCCTTCGGTCACGATCGCCTGTCGTGTCTTGACGATCGCTGCTCTGGCGAGATGCAGCCCGTAGAGCGTTCTTCCCTTGTGAAAGAGATCGTGCTCCTGGGAATTCAGGTACTTGGGCTGATCATCATCGGAAAGCGCTCTGGCGCCAAAGGCGATCGGTGTGCCGGTGTCATCATGGATCGGGAAGATGAGCCGGTTCCGGAAGGCGTCGTAGGATCCACTGCCCTCATTCCGCTCCTTCAGCAGTCCTGATGCGATCAGCACCTTCTCGGGCAGATCGGGGCTCACCAGTGCATTTCGAAGAGAATCCCAGCCTGCCGGTGCCGCACCCAGTTCGAACCGTTCGACCATGTCGGGTGCGATACCCCTGGTCTCGATGGTGCTCTTGGCGAGTGTGCCTGCCGGCTGATGGAGTGTCTGCCGGAAGAAGTCTCTCGCTTCCGTGGCGGCTTTGCGCAGCCACGTCTTGCGATCAGCAGTCTTCCTGGCAGCCGGATCGGATCGTCCGTTCTGTTCCAGTTGCAGACCAACTCGGTCGGCGAGGAATTCGACGGACTCGGCGAAGGTCTTCTGCAGATGCTCCTGCACGAATCGGAAGCAGTCACCACTGGCGCCACAG
This sequence comes from Phycisphaerae bacterium, assembly GCA_002702575.1. GTDB lineage: Bacteria > Planctomycetota > Phycisphaerae > Phycisphaerales > SM1A02 > UBA1668. Next base: position 136,100 of record PAAJ01000012.1, read on the forward strand.
GAATGGCATTTGTAGAAGTGGTTGCCCTTGTGGGTCACCACGGCGAATGAGGGGTTCTTGTCATCATGGAATGGACACAGCCCAACGTGTTCACGGCCTTTGGCCGTGAGCACGATGTGTTCACCGATGAGTCCTGCGAGATCGGTCAGCTCGCGGACCCTGTCAATGTCAGCTTGGTCAAACATGACGCCATTGAGAAAATCTGCATGGAGCGTGATGGCCCCCCTCGTTCAATCAGCAGATGTCCCCAAACACTCCTCGGCATTGGTCCTTTGGCCTGGTCGATCGTGGATCCGGGATCCCGGTGGTGACCAGTGCCTGCTTCTGTCGATCCTTCAAAAGCGATACGTACACAGCCTCGATACGTTGAACGGCATATGGAGGCTCTGCGGTCGTAGCCGCTTCCAATGTGTGAATTTCAGATTGTGTGCGGACCGAGGAAGTCGGTAGAAGATGGGAGTCCCAAGTGAGGGCTGGAGGGGCCTGGGCTTGGAGGGATACACCCCTGAGTACTTCGGTCGCAGTGATTATAGCTTATTCCCGCTCTGGCTCGAGGCAAATCAGAACCCTCAAGACCGTCCGAGAAAACGGTAAAAAAGACACATCAGGCACGCTTCGACGGGCCTCTTGCGATCATCAGGTCGTGTATTGGTGCTCAGGCTTCGCCTGCAGCCAGCTTCTGCTTTCGGGTGTAGCCGTACTTTCGCTTCAGTGGCTTCACCACGAGTCCATTGCGAATAGCCCTTGTAGAGGCCTTCACGCGGGTTGGCTTGCCGTCGATCACAGCGGTAACCGTCTGGATATTGGGCTTGAACTTGCGACGACTGAGACCTGAAATCTTCAGGCCGATACCGCCTTGGTACTTTGGACGACCGCGATAGCAGATTTTTCGTCCTGTCGTGGTTCTTTTACCGGTGAAGTGGCATACGCGAGGCATTGGACATGCTCCATGAGCTCAGGATGTCATTTCCTGAGGAATCGAGGATTCTAGCAGGATCATCAACGATCGTCGAGACCATTTGCCTGGTGAGGTATTGATGCCCGGGAATGGCCTTGAATGGGGCTTCAGGCTGATTCCTTGGCGGTCCGGCGGGGGAGTTCCTCGATGGCCAGATTCCGCTCGATCGAGTCGGCATCCAGCACATAGGTCACTCCGGCATTATCCAGATCCGGGAGGTCGTACATCAGGTTCAGCATGTACTCATCCAGGACCGCTCTGAGGGCTCGAGCACCCGTTCCACGGGCCATGGCCCGTTCGGCCAGAAGGGTGAGGGCGTCGTCTGTGAATTCCAGTCCGGCCCCTTCAATCTGGAAGAGGTGCTGATACTGCCGAATGATGGCATTCCGAGGTTCCGTCAGAATCCTGACCATGTGCTCGGCGGAAAGTGGCATCAGTGGGGTCAGGACCGGCAGTCGTCCGACCAGTTCCGGAATCAGACCGAACTGCAGTACGTCCTGAGGCGTGATCTGGCCGAGAAACTCGGAGGCATCCTTCTGGGATGTCTTCAGTGAAACCGGCGCTGATTCTGCGGAAAATCCAATTCGCTGACGACCAAGTCGCTTCTGGATCAGTTCCTCGATTCCCTCGAAGGATCCGCCGCAGACGAAGAGGATATGAGTGGTATCCATCTGGATGTACTGCTGCTCGGGATGCTTCCGGCCGCCTTGTGGAGGCACATTCGCGACCACGCCCTCGAGCATCTTCAGCAATGACTGCTGGACACCTTCACCNGACACATCGCGTGTGATCGAGACGTTGTTCGAGGTCTTCCCGATCTTGTCGATCTCATCGATGTAGATGATTCCGCGCTGAGCAGCATCCAGGTCGTAGTCCGCCGATTGAAGAAGCTTGAGCAGAAGGTTCTCGACATCCTCGCCCACGTAACCCGCTTCAGTGAGCGTTGTGGCATCACCAATGGCAAAGGGGACATTGAGGATCTTGGCAAGGGTTCGTGCAAGCAGCGTCTTGCCGGTGCCAGTGGGCCCGATCATCAGCACGTTGGACTTGTCCAGTTCGACCTCGGAGTCCTCATTCTCCAGATGGCTCAGTCGCTTGTAGTGATTGTGAACTGCAACCGAGAGCGTTCTCTTGGCTTCCTGCTGGCCAATGATGTACTGGTCCAGGAATTCGTTGATCTGCCTTGGAGATGGAATGGTCGTGAAGAGCGGCCTGGAGCTGCTCATTCGCCGCTTTTCCTGCCGGAAGATGTTCTGACAGAGATCGGTGCAGTTCGAGCAGATGTAGATGTCGTTGGGGCCTTCGACCATCGGGCCGACTTCCCGCGAAGTCTTGCCGCAGAAAGAGCAGGTGGTGACTCGACGTCCACGGAAGCCGCCGTCATCACCGCCATCTCCGCCGCTGCCGGAGTTGCCGCCACCATCCTGTGGGCCATTGCCGTTGCCGCCGCCGCCGAATCCTCCAGGGCCGTCCGCGGAGAGATTCTGGATACCAGACGCTTGGATCAGCGTGTCCAGGGGGTCTGGCTTGTCGGAATCTTGTCTGCGTGGCATCGTGCTCGTTTCATCCCATCTTTGCTTTGGCGGCTGATTGGCAACAGTGTACCGCCTGTCAAACATCCTGCCCCATCCTTCACGGCGGGGACAGGCTCTCATGGCCAAATGTGACACGATTCATACGGAACGCGAATGAGTATCTGGAATGATCCGAAAAGTTGATTCGCTCCGAATCAAGAATTTCGGCTTGCAACCAGTCAAATCCGCTTTCTGGAGAGTCCGTTTGTCGGGTCAGGAGCCTGTATCGGGTCGGGATGTTCCCTCCTCGACATCTCGGTGAAGATGTTCACAGGCTTTCTTGAACTCTTCTTCAGTGAGCTCGCCTTGATCACGCATTTCTCGAAGTGTCTGGAGATTGAAGGACATTGCGATCATCTGATCCTTGGTGCTGTGATACCGCTTTCGGATGGCCAGGATCACGAAGCCGCCAACCAGGACGGCGCCCAGCAGCAACGTCAGCCAGAGCATCACTTCCAGACTGAACCCTTCAACCTTCTTGGCAGCAGTTGAACCGAGGTTGGCAGCCGGCATGGTGAACATGGCGTCTTCTCTGAAATGTGCTCAGGAGGTCTTCTTGCTAGATGACTTCTTGGTCGACGACTTCTTGCTGGAGGCCTTCTTCGTAGAAGCCTTCTTGGTAGAGGCCTTCTTCGTGGAGGCCTTCTTGGTGCCAGCCTTCTTGGTGGCGGCCTTCTTCGAAGTCTTCTTCTTGGTCGTCGTGCCGCCATCGGCATGCATCGCGTTCCACTCGTCGAGTGGCATGTCGGTGATCTTCATCTGGCCGACCATGGCGTCAGCGGCCTTGTCATCGCGGACCTGTCCACCGATTGCCGGGAGCTGGCCGGCCTTGGCCAGTTCGCTGCGAACATGGTCCGGTCGGAGTCCACGCTGCATGGCCATGCCGGCGATGCGTGCGTTGATCTCGGATTCGTGTACCTGTGTTTCGAAGTGCATGGCCAGGCGCTGCAGAATGAAGTAGTTCTTCATTCGCTGCTTCATGCCGACTTCGGCATCGCTTCGAATCTCGGCAAGCTTGACTTCGACTTCCTCGGGGGTGTGCTCGCCGGATGCCATCATTTCATGACGCATGCGGTCGAGCTCTCTCTGGATCTGATCACCGGACGCACGCTCGGGAAGCTCGATGTCGATCAGTTCATTGATCTTCTCAAGGCCCTGCTTTCGCATCACGGCGGCTTGTTCCTCATCCCGCCTCTGTTCGAGTGCGAGTCGGATCTGCTCCCGAAGAACCTCTTCGCTGCCGAGATTGAATCGCTCGATCAGTTCTTCCTGAGTGGCGGGTACGACTCGTTCGCAAAGATGAATGGTGTATTCAATCGTGATCTTCTTGCCACGGAAATCCTCGCGCTCGTGCGCTTCGGGGCCGGTGGTGGAGATCGTGATCGTGTCACCGACCTTCGCGGACTTGAAGTGGGCGTTCATGTCATCGATCAGAAGTCCGACAACCTGGCCTTTTTCGCCGGCATCAGGCAGGACGATCAGCGCCTGATCATGNACGAACAGGGCATCGTCTTCACCATCGGCTGTGATCTTGACGGAGCCGAGCATGCGGTCATGTGGCTCGAATCCGTCTTCGAGTCGATCGGCCTTGCCGGCTGTGAGGCATTGCCGTTCGATCTCTGCGTCAATGTGCTCATCGCTCACCTCAAGCGCTGGTCGAATGATCTCGATGCCGCTGAAGTCGGGGAAGTCGAACTCCGGAACGATCTCGATCTCGAGTGCGAACTCGAAGGGCTTGCCTTCTTCGAGCTTGAGATTCTCGTAGCCATCGACCACTTCGGGATTGCCCAGAACAAGGAGCTTGTTGTCGCTGACAGCCTTCTCAAGACCTTCTCGAACGAGCTTCTGAACGGTTTCTTCCTGCATGGCCGTACCGAATCGACGCTTCAGGAGATGGCTTGGTGCCTTGCCTTTGCGAAAGCCCGGGAGGACCGCCTGGGACTGAAGTGTCCCCATGGTGGTGTTCATCTCCTGGTCAATCGAATCGGAGGGGACCTTCACCGAGATCAATTTGCGGGCAGGTCCGGCATCCTTGACTGTGATGTTGAAGTCCAGAGTGCTTTCAGTTGTCTCGGTCATGATCAGGCTCCACCCCGTTCGGGGTTGTTTTTCGCCCCGGTATGGTGGCGTTTCGAACCGGGAAGGTTACCAGAAGGACACTCCCGAGGCCATGATCAGGTGCCCGGTAATCCCATCGGGGGCTGTTTCAAGTTGCCTGAAGGCCACCTGAGAGCTCTTGGGTGAATTCAATGGCTGCCGTGGCGGGCTTGTCGGCTTCAGCCATCCTCCGAACAAGGGCCGACCCCACGATGGCCGCATCGGCATGTTCGTTGACAAGCCTGACATGATCAGGGCTTGAGATGCCGAAGCCCGCAGCGATCGGCAGGTCGGTGTGCTGGCGAATCATGTCGACCTGCCGTTCGATGTCCGGGGCCGCAGTCGATTCGCCCGTGAGTCCGGCTCGAGCGAGCAGATAGACGAAGCCACGACAGGCATTCGTGATGTTCGCAGCTCGTTGTGAGCTGGTCGTCGGAGCGATCAGGAATGTCAGGGACAGATCCTGCTCGTCTGCCAGGGCCATGATCGGTCCGGCTCTGCTGATGTCCATGTCGGGAACGATGAGGCCATCGAAGCCGACTTCTGCGGCCCGTTTCATGAAGCTGTCGGGTCCGATGCGTTCAATGATGGATTCGCTGACCATGGCGACGAGGCCCATGGATGTTCGATCTCGAACGGAACCGACCATCTGGAAGATCGAATCGATCTTGAGTCCTGCTTCCAGAACGCTGTGCATGGAAGAGGCGATGACGGGGCCGTCCGCAATCGGATCGGAGAAGGGAAAGCCGATTTCGACGATGTCTGCACCGGCATCGCCCAGCCCAAGGATCGCATCTCGAGTGTCATCGAGCGTCGGGTAGCCGCCGGTCAGGAAAGGCATCANTCCGCCGCGTCCGGCCGCCCTGAGTTCCTGGAAGATCTCATCGATGCGGGACATGGTCTACTTGGTTCCCTTCGGGCCGCCATCAGCCAGATATTTCTCATGGATGGCGTCCGCCAGATCCACACCGGTGATGTTTGCCAGCGTGGCAAGCCAGGCCATCACATCTGCAAACTCTTCCCGAAGATTGGCATCATCACCGTCTCCTCGCTCTCGTTTCGCGAAGGCCTCCGAGAGTTCTCCGACTTCCTCCATGAACCAGAGAAAGGTGGCCGGGACACCTCGAGCCGAGTCGGTCTCGAAATAGCGTTCCCGTATCAGGGCCTGGAAATCACGGAGAGTGGAATCGGTTGCCATGAGTGGTGCCTGCGGTGGGGACGGTGACGGAGCCTGCTGATGAGGCCGCCGTGCCCGGGGGTCTTCAGCTTCAGAGGCTCAGGATCTCTTCTCGAAGATGTAGAAGTCTGCAAACGACGTGTTGTCCTGGTCGGAACCGGGCGTCTCGGGGTATCGATTGGGAATGTGTTCGAGCAGTGTCCAATCCGGTTGGTGCTGTTCGATCCAGGTCGTGAACTTGCGGTGCCTGACCCATTCCACAGGGGCTTTTTCATCCTTGTTCGAGGAATAGACGATCACGAACCTGCTCGAGACGTCGAACAGATCTCGCATGTACTGCTCGTACACCTGGTCTTCGACGAGGTGGTAGATCACGTCGAGGGACATGCCCAGTTCAGCGGAGGGGATCGGGCTGCCGTCCAGGAGATGGAACTCCTTGGTCGAGTCGTCCTGGTACATCTTCTTGCAGATCTCGATCGAGCGAGGTGCGACGTCGAGGCCGATGTAATGAGGATAGGCCGCCAGGCCGAGCTGATTGCCATCGCCGCAGCCGAACTCGACGAGTGTCTTCACGTCATGTTCAGCGACGAACTTGTTGATGACTTCGGCCTTGAACTCCGCAAGCTTGCCGTAGGACCCGGCACCGGAGTTGTTGCCGCTGTCATACCGATTCGCCCAGTAATCGCGTGATCCATGAAACGCTTCCTTGGCAGCGAGTTTTCTGGCGATCTTTCCGAGGACAGGAATCTTCTTGATGAACTGCTTGACGGCCTGCATGGATGTGGATCCCCTCGCTTCAAGAATTGGTTGCCCAAGTATATCAGCGTTGATTTGTTGTTCTGTCGATGGGCATTCTGCCCATCGGGCGAGATCCGGATGACGCCTTGATGCGAACCGGTTCCACTGGGCCCAGCAGGCCTCGTTTCATCGCTGTGTTGCGTTGACGTGGAGTCCTGCTATCCTTTGCGGATTGGGCCATTGGCGCAGTTGGCTAGCGCGCTTGTATGACACACAAGAGGTCACTGGTTCAAGTCCAGTATGGCCCATTGAGAGACGAACCCCGCTTCAAGGCGGGGTTCTGTCGTTTGATCCAGGTCTCTTGCCATCGAATACAGGACACGAGACCAGCGGGACTGGCTCGTCATGCTGATCGTGTTGCCGGCAATCACTCGCCCAGAGGTGCAAACCTCATGTAGTCCAGGCCCACGCTGGCGCCGGCCATCAGGCCGGTCTGGGCGCCCTGGTAGACAGCGACACCATCCGTGAACGACGCGGCTCCGGCCTTGCCTTCATCCGCTGCAACGATGGTCGCACCGACATCACCCGTGAGCTTGTTGCTCTCGAACTCCTGCATGGTCTCGGAGTTCTCGAAGACCACGAGCATCTTGAAGCCCTGGGCGCCAGCCTGCAGTCCGGCGGAAGCCGAGTTCAGATTGGCCCAGCCAACCTGTTGATTGAGATTGTTGTAGACGACGCCACGACCGAACTTGCCGCCGGTGATCACGATTCCGTACTGGCCGATGCCCGGATAGATGATGTAACCGGCAGATCGATCGAGCTGGCGTTGAAGACCGGGAACGTTCGCGGTGAACCATCCGATCGCGGTACGACTGTCATCGATGAGCTTGCCCTGATCCTGCTCCTTCGGAACGGTCGAGCAGCCTGTGGGGACCGCGAGCAGCAGGGCTGAGATCGAGACGATCCAGATGAGCGTATGGAATCGGAAGGGCATGGATGGGGTCCTCTCTTGGGATTCATGAACAAGATCAATGAAAGCTGAAGTCGACAGGCTGCAATTGAGTCAGTGTGCCTGATCTCGAATTCTTGCAGGTCGAGTATATGGATTCAGACAGGACGCGTATGGCAGAGGATGCTCGCCGGGGGATGGAGTCATCAGATTCTGATTCCCCCCTCGGTGGTCTGAGGGGAGGTNGAGCGGTGTTCGCTCTTTTTCCACTTGACAGAGCCTCAAGACGGTCGCAGCATTGCCTGAGAGCGATCGGGAGGTTCTGTCCAATGACGTACCGCAACATCGGCATCACTTTGCTGCTTCAGTCTGTCCTGATGGTTCCTGCTGTGGCAGGACTGGAAGCCTATGTCACATGGGGTGATGTCCAATGGGATCCGATCAGCGAAGAGGGCAGGATCGATGTCATGTGGCAGAGCGATCGGACGCTCGCCGGGTTCCAGTTCGACATGTCGGCTGACAGCACTCTGATTTCAGTTGATCCCCTCGAATGCGATGAAGGCTGGTCGCTGTATGCCATGAACGGACTTGTGCTCGGGTTCGCACTTCAGACCAATGCGCACATCGATCCATCGGATGTCCCCGTCGGACTCGTCACGGTTCATTTCGAGGCTTCATACGGAACCCCGCTTGAATTCATCGATCCTATTTTCGCGACACCTGATGCCCAGGAAATCGATATCAATGCCAATGACATCTACTACGTCGGTCTGTCCGACTGTCCAGGTGATGTCCATCCGCCCGGAGAGGGAGATGATGTGGTGGATGTAAATGATGTGCTGGCGATTCTTGGTGACTGGGGTGTCGTCGGCAGCGCATACGATGTGAATGGGGACACCGTCGTCGACGTCTCGGATGTTCTGGAATGCCTGAACTACTGGGGCGTCTGCGATTGAGTGGTGGCCGGCAAGGGTTTTTTCAAAGGATGCGTCATGGACATGTTTCTCTCGAGCCTTGTGGCCTCGTGTGTCCTGGCTGCTCCATGTGAAGTCGACATCCCACTCAGTGATGATGCGACCAGTGAAGCCCTGATCGGAACAGCGATCGCGATGGATGGTGACTGGGCTGTCGTCGGAGCGCCGCTCGATACGGGTGCGTTCTGGGCCAGCGGTGTGGTGCACGTCTATCGTTGGCATTCGGATGCCTGGGTACTTCACAGTCGTCTTCAGGCAGATGACGGTGATATCGGAGACATGCTCGGCGTCAGTGTCGACATTCTGGGAGATACCATCATCGCCGGCGCCTGGTTCGATAATGATGCGGGCAGCAATTCCGGATCCGCGTACGTGTTCAGCCTGAACGGTCAGAATGAATGGGTCCAGACCCAGAAGCTGGTCATGCCTGGTGCGTCTCCGGAGGATGCCTTTGGTCGCACCGTGGCCCTTGGCCACGATTTCTGTGCAGTCGGTGCGCCACTCGATGATGACCAGGGGTCGTCATCGGGATCCGTCGTCGTCTTCGATCGTCAACAGGCGGGGCCGTGGACATTTGCCGCGAAACTGGTTCATCCCGGTGGTGCATCGGGAGACGAGCTTGGATTGTCATTGATTGCAGATGGCGATCGGGTGTTGTCAGGGGCGCCCTGGTCAAATCAGTCACGAGGTGAGATCCATCTCTGGGAACGCCTTGGCGACAACTGGACGCATGCCTGGTCCATGACGAACGAAACCGTTGGTGAGCCCGATGACTACTTTGGTTTCAGCATTGACCTGGAGGGCAACCGAATGGTTGCGGGCTGTTATCGCGATGATTCCTATGGAACGGATGCGGGCAGCGTCTGGGTGATGGAGCAGGAGTCTGATGGATGGAGTTCTGAAAAACTGCCACCGATTCAGTCTCAGGCAGGTGCGCAGTACGGCGTCTCCGTTGCACTTTCCGGAGATCATCTTCTGGTGGGTGCTCGCTTTGATGCGATCAGTGGCGTGATGACTGGACGGGCCTATCTTCTTGATCGCGAGGGTCTTCAATGGAGTCTTTCCGAGCAGCTCGACGGCGATCTGCTGGCAGCGGAAGCCGAGTTCGGATGGGCGGTTGCGATGACTGGATCACGTGCCATCGTGGGAGCGCCCTATCAGCCCGACACCGGCTACCTGAAGGCCTGGGATGGTCTGGAATATGGCTGTGGCTGCCCGGGTGATGTGGATGGGGATGGTGCCGTCGGTGTCAATGACATGCTGGCCGTCCTGGAAGCGTGGGGGGAGTGCCCGTCTTCGTGTCCTGCTGATGTCACTGGAGATGGCCAGGTCGGTGTGGATGATGTCCTGTACATCATTGGTGTCTGGGAGACGTGCTAAGCCGTTCCATCACAATGGTTTGAGCTCAGCGTTCCGCTTGCCTGAAACCGGATTGATCTTGAAGAAAAAATCGATGCNATCGTCCCTTCAGTCATCNCCCGGGANGCTTGAGTCCTTGTGAATAAAGGACTTCGGTCATCTGAATGGACGGCCGTGCACGAGATGTCCACGACTGGGTTTTCTGTTCCAACTGCTGCTATAACATTCGGGTCCGATATTCACGGACGGGGAGAGGCAACCTGTGGCGGATGGCGTGATGATCGACGTGAAACCCCTGGGCTCTATTGGGCAGGGCGTTGCCGGTGACAAGAAGGTGTTCACGACGGGGGAAGTCGCGACGCTGACCGGACTTTCCCAACAGACCGTCATTCGATGCTTCGACTCCGGCAGAATCGGAGGATTCCGGGTTCCAGGGTCAAGCTCCCGCAGAATCCCACGTGAGGAACTGGAGCGTTTCATGCGCACCCACCAGATTCCCATGGGCGAAACGGAAACCTACGACTGCCGGGTTCTGTTGATTGATGATGATCAAGACACGATCGAAGTCGTGACCAAGGCATTGGAGGCGATGGATCGCATCGGCCTGGAAGTGGCTTCGACAGCGTGGGAAGCAGGCATCATGACTGTTTCCACAAAACCTGACATCGTGATAGTCAGTGCAAGACTTTGTGACCTGGATATGGAACAGGTCTGTCGAAGTCTTCAAGGACACGTCGAGACCAATTCAGTGCGCATCGTCGCATTGGCCCGGCGTTTCCGGCGAGAAGAAACGGATGTTCTTCGGGAGTTGGGTGTGGAAACATTTCTTCGGCCTCCCTTGAAGGCCGAGGACATCCTCAGCCTGCTCCCCAGCAGAATGACTTGTTGATTTGACCGATGTTCGGGAAGCGGAGACGGCCCCGGTGAGCTCACCGGGGCCGTTCTCTTTTTGTCGGCTTGTGTTCGATCCCTGAAGGTTCGGGAGAATCAGGCGGCCCTCACGTCGCCTAGCCACTCTGATTGCGTTCAACGTCCCGTGGTTCTCACAGTTGGATCAAGAAAAGTGCCGTTTTCGCGATTCTTGTGATCGGGGCTGATTCATGGTCAGGAACTGGCTGCTGCCGCCTTGGCTGCCTCGAAACGATCGGCGACGGCTGACCAGTCGACGACATTCCAGAATGCCGTGATGTAGTCCGGGCGACGATTCTGGTAGTTCAGGTAGTAGGCGTGTTCCCAGACATCAATGCCCAGAATCGGGATGCAGACGCAATCGCAACCACAGACGCCCTTCATGAGGGTGTTGTCCTGATTCGGAGTCGAGCAGACGCACAGGCCGTCATCGCAGACGCAGAGCCAGGCCCATCCAGATCCGAAACGGGTTGCGGCTGAATCGGCGAACTTCTTCTTGAAGTCGTCCAGTGAACCAAAGGCGGAATCGATGGCCGATGCCAGGTCTCCAGCAGGGGACCCGCCTCCATTGGGGGACATGGTCGACCAGAAGATGCTGTGGTTGCAGTGGCCGCCGCCATTGTTTCTCACGGCGCCTCTGATGTTCTCCGGGAGGGCGTCGAGATTCGCCATCAGTTCCTCGATGGACATGGAAGAGAATTCGTCATGGCCCTCCAGGGCGGCGTTCAGTTTGCTGACGTAGGCTGCATGATGCTTGTCGTGATGGATTTCCATCGTCTTCGCATCAATATGCGGCTCCAGAGCATCAAATGAGTAGGGCAGATCGGGCAGTGAGTAGGTCATGGTCTTTGTCTCCAGGTTCGGAACCGGCTTGTGCACTTCAGCAGAAGTCATTGAGTATAGGGCAGGAGAAGGCGGCAACGCATTGACGCCCGGCCTCTTGTTCGGGATCATGCCGCCAAGGGGAATTCAGCCAGATCCGGAGACCGACCCATGACCCCAGATACGAACACACCTGCACCCCAAGATGACAGATCCAACGAGTCTGGTTGCTGGAAGTGGATCTTCATNGGCCTGATCGTTGCGGCCGTCATCGGCGTAGGCTTCCTCGTCCTGACCGGTGGTTGAGTCTCCAGGTGTCGATTGGTCAGATCCGATCGACGGTTTGGGTTGACCATCCCGACAACGCTTCGACACTCGAGGGTCCGATTCCATGCCCGATGGGCTCTTCGACCCATGTCAGATCGGCTTCCGTCGACTGGTAGAAGTCTCTCAGTGCATGTCCATGCGAAATCGGAATCAGATCGTCCAGGCTTCCATGCGTCAGGAGCACGGGCATTCCCGACGGGACATTCTTCCTGGCGATATCAGCATCATCGAAGAGCGCCTCAACCAGGCGACCACTGCAAGCGGCAATACCAGCCAGAGGAAAGCGTGCCTGCAGCAGAATGGCATGGGCCAGCATCGCGCCCTGGCTGAATCCCATGGCAAGGATGCGTGATCGATCGCATTCGATGGATTGTGTCGCCTGTGTCAGAAACTCAGTGGCGACCTCGACACTCCTTCTGGCTCCATCCAAGTCGTACTGGATCTGCCCGGTGNCATCTTGTTGCAGATGAAACCATGCCCGGCCTCCTGGCATGCCGACCTCGGCAAGATCGAGGGGGGCTTGGGCAGCCAGCACATGAAGCCTTGGATCCATGACATCCGCAAGACCAATCAGGTCATGCATGTTCGCTCCGTAGCCATGGAACAGCACGAGCACGGGCGGCGGGGCTTCCGACTCGATGCGTGGTGGACGTGACAGGTATTCGAGCATGTCTTGCATTGGTCCTACAGCCTAGCAGGCTGCTAGGCTATGGCCTGCGGCCGAGTTGGCCATCATCAGGAGACCATCCTTGAACGACTCTCAGCAGATTCATGACGATTCCTCGGCCACAACGACAGATACGGCAATTCCACGTCGCATGGTCTCGGTCGAGGAGGAAACACTCACGAGCGACCAGCGGCTGATTGCGATGTTTGCACACCTTCTGGGAATCGTGAGTGGCCCACTGGGGGCCTTCGTGATCCTGCTCGTCAAGAAGGGGGATGCCTGGGTCGAATCGCAGGCACGAGAGGCCTTGAACTTTCAGATCACCGTCCTGCTGGTCTGGTTGTGCGGCTCGGTTCTGACGCTCATCCTGATCGGGGGCTTCATCATCGTGATCGCAACCGTTCTCAACGTGGTGTTCTGTGTCATCGCTGCAGCGCATGTTCATTCTGGTGAGTCGTATCGGTACCCGTTGTCACTCAGGCTGATCAGCGATCCTCATGCGAGTTGATCCGTTCGTGATCTTCGGTGATGGAATGAGGACGATCTGATGCAGACGGTCTACGCCTCTGCCAACCGCTATGTCCAGGGTCACGGTGCGACGGAGCGTCTGGCAGAGGAGATGGCATTCATCGGACTCGAGGGTCCGCTTTCCATACTCTCGGGCCCGACGGTACGTCGTCTGTTGGAGGACACCTGGCAGCGTGTTCTTGGGAACGCCGGCATCGAGTATGTCCTGGTCCCTTTTTCCGGGGAGTGTTCACGAGCTTCCATCTCATCTGCAGTTCAGGAGATCACGTCGGCAGGCAGTCAGGTGGTGCTTGGAGCAGGCGGAGGGAAGGTGCTCGATACGGCGCGTGCCGCTGCGGCGGCACTTGGCAAGGCGTTCGTGTGCTGTCCAACTCTGGCATCAACGGATTCTCCATGCAGCGCATTGGCGATCATCTACTCGGAAGATGGCGTGTATGAGGGGTTCGATTCCTTCGGTCGCAATCCGGATCTCGTTCTTGTCGACACCGAGGTGATTCTGAAGGGTCCTCGCCGTTATTTCATTGCAGGAATGGGGGATGCGCTCTCGACCGTCTTCGAAGCCAGGGCCTGTATCCAATCAGGTCATCCGAATCTTCGAGGTGGGCTGTCGACCATCGCAGCTGCCCAGATTGGTGAGGCCTGTTACCGAACCATCATGGCCGACGGAAGAGCNGCTCTTCGAGACATGAAGCATGGGAAGGCTACGGCTGCGTTTGANCGTGTTGTCGAGGCCAACACGCTCCTCTCGGGAATCGGATTCGAGTCGGCTGGGTTGGCTGCGGCACATGGCCTGCACAATGCGTTCACGGTTGCCGAGGGCACGCATCGTTCTCTCCACGGTGAGAAAGTCGCATTTGGCGTCCTTGCGCATCTTGTTCTTGAGCACCAGCCGGACGACGTGTTCGACGATGTCCTCGCCTTCTGTCGGGATGTCGGATTGCCCGTGACGCTTGAGGAGATCGGACTCTCAAGGGACGACGTGTCGACTCTTCGTGCCATCGCCAGGCAGGCCGTCCAGCCCGGCGGGCTCATTCACAACGAGCCGTTTGAAGTGTCCGAGGAGGCGGTTGTTCAGTCCATGCTCGAAGCGGATCGACGGGGGCGCTCATGACTTTCCGGGACCACTGCCAAGCCTTGCGAGTCCAATTCCTGTCAGGACGATCAGGCCAGCGAAGATCTGGACGGTATTGAGTGATTCGCCCAGGATGAGCCAGCCCCAGCAGGCGGCCCCGACCGGTTGCAGGAGCAGGGTGACCGCGGCCAGGCTTGCTGGCAGTGATGCCAGTGAGAAGATGATCAACCCTTGTCCGATGCAATGCGGCACGATGGCAAGCAGCAGCAGGTAGATCCAGGCTTCGGACTGATCGGGGAAGAAGGCTTCTCCCTTGATGATCGTGCTGATGAAAAGAACGATCATGCCACCGAAGGTGGCCAGCACGATCACGCTCAGAGCATCCCATTCACGACGGACGTGCTTGACCGAAAGAAGGTAGCCCGCGTACCAGAAGGCCGTGAAGATGGCCAGCAGGTCGCCAGCAAGAGGATTGCGGCCTTCTACCGAATCGGGTCCGGAGAGCAGCAGGAGGACGACTCCTGCCAGAGCCATGGCGCCGCCCAGGGGAAACTGCCATCTCAGATGTTCCTTGAGAACAAGCCATCCAACAATGCCGACAAGGACGACTTCAAGGTTGGCCAGCAAGGTCGCATTGGCTGCCGTTGTCAAAGGAAAGGACAGGTGCCATGTGAGGAGATCGAAGCCGAAGATCACACCAGGGAGCAGGAGCCACGGCAGTGAGATCCGCCGNGCGGTGTTCGTCGGCTTTCGCTTGGGCCTTCTGATCAGCAGGATCGTCAACAGAATTGGAAAGGCGAGTGTCAGTCGCCAGAAAGCCGTGGCAATGGGGCCAATGCTGGAGACGGCCATGGCTTGTTTGGGCAGGATTGCCGCGAAGGCGACAGCGAGAGCGCCCAGAACAAGGGCTCCGAGCGCCAATTGGAAACGGGATCGGTCTGTTTCGGTGGTTCTGGCCTCATCAATGCCCATGCGCGGCGTTGTAGCAGGTCTTGGGAACTTTCGCATCTTGGCCTGCTAGACTGGACCGTATATTCATGTCGCTGGAGAAAAACTCATGAAATGCACAATGGCTCTCTGTGGTTTGATTTCATTGACCGTCGGTATCACTGGATGCAACAGTGGCCAGATCGGAGCCGGCGCTGGTGCCGGAATCGGTGCGCTTGCCGGCCAGGCAATCGGTGGAAACACGTCATCAACTCTGATCGGTGCTGGTGCCGGTGCCGCTGCCGGTTACATGGTCGGCAACGAAATGGACAAGCAGAAGGCCGAAGAAGATCGACAGCGCATGCAGCGTGAGATTGATGCGAATCGTCGCAACAATCGATCCGATTACGATTACTGGGACTGAATCTGGTGCATGCGGTCCGAGGTGACCGTCGGCGAACAGCCGATTGAGCGTTGCGGAGAAGCCGCTTGAAGATNCANCCAGGAGGCATCACCCGTGTGATGTTGCGAGAGCNCCGGATGTATTCGGCAGCGATCGCGGCGATGGTCGTGTCCTCGCTCTTTCTCTATCTGGCACCGCTCATTCCGCAGGTCATCATCGATGGTGTTCTGCTTCCCTCCGATGACGGTCCGACCCGCTTCGAGGACTTTCTGCTTTCATTGATGGGCGGGGTCGATTTCCTGCAGGCCAATCTCTGGTGGCCTGCGGTCCTCATTCTGATCCTCAGTGCAATTGCCGGTCTGTTTGCGTATTTTCGAGGCGTCTATGCGGCCAAGGCGACTGAGCGAATCGTCCGCCGTATGCGCGACGATCTCTACAGACGTCTGCAGCGAGTGCCCCTTCATTTCATTGATCGATCCGAGACCGGTGATCTCATCCAGCGGTGCACCTCTGATGTGGACACGGTNCGAATCTTCCTCTCGGCGCAGGTCGTCGAGATGGGTCGAGCTGTGGCCATGCTGCTCGTGCCCCTGCCGATCATGCTGATGGTCAGTCCCCTCATGACCCTTGCTTCGGTCGTGCTGCTGCCGTTCATCGTTCTGTTCGCGGTGTTCTACTTCAAACGCATACGGGCGACCTTTCTCAAGGTCGATGAAGCCGAGGCGGATCTGACCAGCAAGATCCAGGAAAACGTGACGGGTATCCGGGTCGTTCGAGCATTTGCCCAGCAGCAGCAGGAGTCGGAAGGTTTCGATCATCGCAATGGCCGGCATCGCGATCTTGACAACAACCTCTACCGTGTCCTTGCATGGTTCTGGTCGACATCGGATCTGATGTGCATGGCTCAGAAGCTGATCGTGCTCGGCATTGGATTGGCGCTGCTGTTCACGGGCCGACTGGAACCGGGTGCGCTCTTCTTCTTCCTGACGGCGGTAGGCATGTTCGTGTGGCCCATTCGTCAGATGGGTCGCATTCTTGCGGAACTCGGAAAGGCGCAGGTTGCCCTGGGACGAATCCAGTATGTCCTTGGTCAGCCCGAAGAGACTGATGGCGAAGATGGTCTGGTGCTCGATGCCGCTTCCTTGACGGGTTCGATCGTATTCAGAGAGGTGACCTTTTCGCACGAGGAGGCTTCGCCTGTCCTTGAGGAGGTCAGTTTCGAGATCCCCGGTGGCTCGACCATTGCGCTGGTCGGACCCAGTGGCTGTGGAAAGTCGACCATCATCAATCTGCTCATGCGTTTCTATGAACCCGACAAGGGGAAGATTCATCTGGATGGAATCGACTTGAGTTCAATCGACCGCATGTCGCTGCGTTCGAATCTGAGCGTCGTCCTTCAGGAACCATTTCTGTACTCGAGGAGTCTCAAGGACAATCTCGCCATGGGACGTTCGGATGCGGATGAACGCGAGATCATGGAAGCCGCCTCGGTGGCATCCATTCACGATTCCATCATGGGTTTCGATGACGGGTATTCGACCGTCGTGGGTGAACGCGGCATGACCCTTTCAGGGGGTCAGCGTCAGCGAATGTCGATCGCCCGGGCGC
Organism: Phycisphaerae bacterium; assembly: GCA_002702575.1. Taxonomy (GTDB): domain Bacteria; phylum Planctomycetota; class Phycisphaerae; order Phycisphaerales; family SM1A02; genus UBA1668. The sequence continues at coordinate 153,189 of PAAJ01000012.1, forward strand.
TTCTCAGGGATCCGGCCATCCTGGTCCTGGATGATGCGCTCAGTGCGGTGGATACCAATACGGAACGAGCGATTCTTTCGGCATTGAAGCAGCGTCATCATCGCCACACCACGATCATCGTCGCGCATCGTCTCACGACTGTCATGCAGGCCGATGAGATTCTGGTTCTGGATCAGGGGCGCATCATCGATCGCGGAACGCATGATGAGCTCTTGCAGCGAACGGGGTTGTATCGACGCCTCTGGGACATCCAGCACGAAGGCATGGACGCGATCTCGGGTGTTCATGGGGAGGCGGGGGCATGAGCCAGTGGACTCCACATGTCGAAGATGTTCTGGGGACCGTCGATCGAGGTCTCTGGCGACGGATCGCCCGTCATGCAAAGCGATACAAGAAGTATGCGGTAGCCATGATGCTGTGCGGTGTGGTGCTCGCCATTGTGGAAAGTCTGATGCCTCTCATGTCGGGCCTTCTGATCGATGCCGCCATTGAGAAGCATGTCGGTCGCATCACGTGGTATTCGACTGTGTACGTCCTGCTTTCGATTGGATTCTGCGTACTCGTCTGGTGCTTCATCATCGCGGCGGGAAGGCTGGCGACAGGCATGGCTCATGATCTGCGGCAGGCCTCTTTCACGAGACTTCAACAGCTTGAGTTCTCCTACTTCGATCAACAGCCCGCAGGCTGGATCGTTTCGAGGTTGACATCCGATTGTCGCAAGGTGTCTTCTCTGATGCCCTGGTTCCTGCTTGATCTCTGCTGGGGCGCGACGTTCCTTCTCTTTACGAGCATCGCCATGCTTTCGATCGACTGGGTACTCGGCCTCAGCGTCATGGTGGTGGTTCCGTTTCTCGTGATCATCACGGTGTTCTTCGAACGCAAGCTCCTCCGGAGCTCACGATTGATGCGAAAGACGAACTCCGAGTTGACAGCCGTCTACAACGAGGGCATCACGGGTGTTCGGACGACCAAGTCGCTGACGAGGGAGTGTGAGAACATCGACGAGTTCCAGGGTGTTTCCCGGGCGATGCATGACTACTCCATGCTCAATGCGATCCAGACGTCCATATTCGTCCCGATCGTGACCAGCATCGGCGGGGTCGGGGTCGGCATCGCGTTGGCGGTTGGCGGAGTTCAGATCGAGGACGGGTATGGTCTCACGATCGGCATGCTCATCGCATTCATGCAGTATGCCGTTCTGTTTGCCATGCCGGTACGCGAACTCGCTGCACGGTTGTCGGATCTCAAGGGTGCGCAAGCGGCGGCTGAACGGATCGAGGGACTTCTCAAGAGAGAGCCGGGGATCCGGGATTCGCAACAGGTACTCGCTCGCATTCAGGCGGCTGCAGAGGTCGGGTCATCGAGCCGGGCCATCGACGGTGGTGCTTCCAGAATCGAAACCATCGAATTCAAGAATGTGTCGTTCTGGTACAAGCCCGAGGAGCCTGTGCTTCGGGACTTCGATTTGTCAATTGCTTCTGGAGAGACCATCGCGCTGGTCGGTCCGACAGGTGGCGGCAAGACGACGATTGCGTCACTGCTGTGCCGTTTCTATGAGCCCTGCGAGGGGGGCGTCTATCTCAATGACGTGGAGTACCGGGACAGGAGTCTGCATTGGCTTCAATCAAGTCTCGGCATCGTGCTCCAGCAGCCGCATCTCTTTTCCGGTTCCATCGCAAAGAACATCGCCTACTCCTGTCCCGGAGCGTCCCACGAGCAGATCGAGGCGGCGGCTCGTACGGTCGAGGCCCACGACTTCATCATGCAGATGCCTGATGGCTACGAGAGCGAGGTCGGCGAAGGCGGCAACAGACTTTCGGTCGGACAACGACAGCTGATCTCCCTCGCTCGGGCGATCATCGCGGACCCTCAGGTGTTCGTGATGGATGAGGCGACATCCTCCGTCGATACGGAGACCGAGCATCACATTCAACGAGGCATCGAAGCCGTTCTGGCGAACCGGATCNCAGTTGTGATTGCCCACAGGCTGTCAACGGTCCGATCCGCTGACCGGATCCTCGTCATCGAGCAGGGTCGGATCGTCGAACAGGGCAGCCATCAGGAGCTGCTCGAGGCCAATGGAGCCTACATGGGGCTCTACAAACGCCACTTTGCGGGCCCCTCCTGAGGTGTTTTCCGCTCAAATGNCCTCCGCTGGCTGATCAGAGCGGGCCAGTTCGCATCGGCGCTGTATCTTGAAGGCTGCGGTTTCGGCCGTGTTGTTCCCCCCTGGTCCCAAGGCTCGCCCAAGGCCGGCGAATTCAAGAGGAGTTTGAAAACATGTTCTACAGGTATCTGGCTGGCATTGTTCCTGCGATGGTCATCGGTGCTTCGGCTGCAGCGGATGTGGTCGATGCGAATCTCATCAATCGCATGAATGAAGTCGGCGATGAAGGCACCGTCTCTGCACTGATCTATCTCAATGAGCAGGTTGATGTGCGCACTCTTTCAGCAGCGATTGCCGAGCAGCGTCTGGGGCATGCAGCTCGAAACCAGATGGTGATCGAGGCGCTGCAGGATGTTGCCGCTTCCAGTCAGGAAGCGATTCTTTCGGATATCGATGGCATGCGTGTTCAAGGACTCGTCGACGAATCGAATCCATACTGGATCGCCAACTTGATTCACATCGAGGCCCGTCCAGCGGCGATCAAGCAGCTCTCTCTGCGAGATGACGTGGGGCACATCTATCTTGACTATGGCATCGAACTGGTTCAGCCCGAGGTGAAGGGGCCGATTGTTCCAGCTGGAAACAGTGCGCGTGGCGCGAACCCGACGGATGGCCTCATTGCCATTCGGGCCCAGGAAGCCTGGGACATGGGATTTGATGGCTCTGGTGTTCTCGTGGCCGCACTGGACACGGGTGTCGATGGAAGTCACCCGGCACTGTCGAGTCGGTGGGCAGGGAATCATCCTTCCTACAACGGCAATCCTCAGTGGGCCTATCACGACCCGTATGGCGGCAACCACGGCAACCCGGTCGATTCCGGATATCACGGTACTCATGTGATGGGTACGGTCTGTGGCGGTCTTCCTGGTGAAGTCATCGGTGTGGCACCTGGTGCCATGTGGATGGCTTCCCGCGGCATTGATGAAGGCGGTATCGCACAGACGGTGCAAAATGCCATTGACGCTTTCCAGTGGATGGCCAATCCAGATGGCCTGGCGTTCACATCCTGGGATGTGCCGCGGGTCTGCTCCAATTCATGGGGGCTTGTCACGGCCCATGGTTACCCCGATTGCGATCAGACGTTCTGGTCCTTCATCGATGCTCTTGAAGCAGCCGGTTGCATGGTCATCTTCTCCGCAGGCAACGAGGGTTCAGGCAGCACGACCCTTCGTCGTCCAGCTGACCGGGCCATGAGCGATTACAGCTCCATGGCAGTTGGTGCAACGGATCCAAGCAGTTCCGGCTATCCAATCGCAGGCTTCTCTTCTCGTGGTCCGACTTATTGCACCGCGACAGGGGCAGCGGCCATCAAGCCGGACATCTCGGCGCCGGGTGTCAACACCTATTCGGCTTATCCGGGTGGCAGCTACACCAATCTCAGTGGCACCTCCATGGCATCGCCGCATGTCAATGGTGCCATTGCACTCATGTTCCATGCGAATCCCGACCTTGAGATCGATGTCGCCAAGCAGATCGTCTACGACACTGCGACCGATCTCGGCATTGCAGGCAAGGACAATGACTACGGCTATGGTCAGATCGACTGTGTTCGAATGGTCGAGTCGGCCCTGGAAAGTGTCTCGCTCAGCTGGGACTTCCCTGATGGCCGGCCAGTCTGGCTGGAGCCGACCGGTGGTGCGGAAATCGCCATCACGATCTCCGGCAATGAACTCCAGCCGGATCCTGCGACAGCCACACTGCATCTGATTGCTGGTGGTGGAACGCTGGATATTCCCATGGTTCATGATGGCGGTGCCAATTACCGGGCGGTCTTCCCGGAACTGAACTGTGGCCAGACCGTCAGCTACTACTTCTCCGTCGAGTCGACCGAGGGTGATCTTTCGATGAGCCCCTACAGTGCCCCTGCATCATCATGGTCAGGCGATGCCTGGTCGGGATACGAGCAGAGTTACCTGGATGATTTCGAGTCCGACCAGGGCTGGCAGGTCATCGCGGGCGCCGTTGAAGGAAACTGGATTCGCGCAACGCCTTCCGAAGGTGGCGATCGGTGCGATCCGGGTTCGGATTCAGACGGCAGCGGGCAATGCTTCGTCACTGGCAATGCCGGTGATGAGGATGTCGATGATGGAGAAACGACCTTGGTTTCACCAGTCATGGATGCGAGTGCCGAAGAAGCCGTCATTGAATATGACTTCTGGTACAACAATGGCTCGAACTGTGCCGGTGCCGATCCAGCCAATGACGTTTTCGTCATCGAGATTTCGGACAACGCAGGCCTGAACTGGTATCCACTTGAGACGGTCGGCCCGACGGGCTCGGAAGTCAATGGAGGCTGGATCTCACGGGCCTATCCCGTGGCGGACCTGTCCGTGGTCGGGCCATCCGACCAGATGCGTCTCCGGTTCATCTGTGCCGATGCCAATGCTGGATCGATCGTCGAAGCTGGTGTCGACAATGTTCGCATCGGCTATCACTTCTGCAATGAGAGCAATCCATGTCCTGGTGACTTCGATGACGATGGTTCCATCGGGGTCAATGACATTCTGTTCCTCATCTCGGCGTGGGGCTCGCCTGATGGCGATATCAATGGCGACAATGAGACCAATGTCGACGATGTGCTCCTGCTCCTGAACGAGTTCGGTTCCGAGTGCTGAATCNCTTGATTTCGACTTGAACTCCCGGCCCGGGGTCTTCTGGACCCCGGGTCGTTCTCTTTGGGAAGTCGGGTGATACAGTGGGGCCATGCTTCAAGTTCTCTGCCTGTGCCTGTCTCTGTTCTCGAGCGATCCCGTCAAGGTCCATTCCGTATGTGATGTTTCACAGCAGTTCACCTTCTACATGGACGGTCGGTTCTATCGGCAGTACTTGAAGGGGCAGGCGGTTGATGCTCGGAACTGGGGAAGTCTCTCGGAGCTGAATCTCTCCAATGTCAATCTGCTTGTTCTGACAGGAGGTGACCGGAGGATTCCCTACGACGAGGGCGCGATTCAGAACATCAAGCGTTTTCTGGATTCAGGCGGCACGGTTCTGATCATGGCCGATGGCACTGGAGAATCGGTTCCCATCAGCCCGTTCCTGGAGGAATTCGGCGCGACCCTGACTCAAGAGAAGGCAGTGGGGCCCCTGACAGGCTTGGGCGCATTGTCCGATCTCGAGATTGAGTTTCGACGAGGGGGGGCTGTCCAGTTCACCTCCGAATGGTCACCACTCATCCTGGATTCGAAGGCGCGTTCGGTTCTGGCAGAACGTTCAGTTGGACAGGGCACTTTGATCGTTGGGAGTCGAGGCCTGTTCGGCCAGAAACCGGATGCCTCCGATCCCATCAACGATCATTGGGTCGGCCAGATGCTGGTCGATCGTGCAGCCAGAAAGGCCATCGATCCGGGCATTCGTCATCGTGTGACATGGGCCGAAGACAGCAAGCATGCGGGACCACTCAAGATCGAGTTCCATGACGGAACAGAACAGTTCGCGGATGAGATCGTCGAGGTGTATCACGAGGTCAGGCCGCATCTGCTGGCGATCACCGGTGTCGAACCATCGCCCGGGATGATCCAGCGTCTGCTGATCCTTCCGACCGGCGGAGGTGGTTTTTCCAGTGGTGTCTGCATCGCCATTGGTGCGTGGTGGGGAGGGTTCCCCGACAAGCGATATCCGATGGTCGAACTCATCTCCCATGAGGCGGGGCATTCATGGGTCCTGCCGTATCCGGAGCCGGTGTGGAACGAACCGATTGCTACATGGCTCGGGATCCAGGTCGGCCGCCGCATGGGCATGCCCGAGGCCGAAGCAACGCTTCAGCGACAGCTTCGAAAGGGACGCAAGCTTGATCCGGACTTCAGCACGTTGAATCCCATGGCAGAGGATGCGAAGCGAGATCTTGTCTGGGCCAAGTCGTACTACGTCTTCGAATCCCTGGAAAACAAGTACGGACCCGGTGCGATGGCCAAGTATTTCCAGAAGAAACGGGAGGTTCTCGGGCCAGGGCGTGACGGCTATACGATGGATGATTGCGTCGCTGTCTGGAGCCTGGCTGTCAATGAGGATCTCTTCCCATGGTTCCGGTCGATGGCGTTCGATGTCGACCGGGCCCGGACCGATCTGCCCCGGCCATGATCATTTGCCTGTCAGCCCCGTACCTGTGGTATTGTTCCCGCCCTGATGCTTCATACAGCTGACCCCAACCTGAGAAATGTCGCGATCATCGCGCATGTCGACCATGGCAAGACCACGCTCGTGGACTCGCTGCTGGCCTATTGCGGTTCCATGGAGCTCGATCGATCGGAGGCGGAATGCGTTCTGGATTCCGACCCCCTGGAGAAAGAGCGGGGCATCACGATCACCTCGAAGAATTGCGCAGTGACCTATCGCCCGCGAGCTGGTGCGCATGCAGACAAGACCTGCCGCATCAACATCATCGATACCCCGGGGCACGCCGATTTCGGTGGAGAGGTCGAGCGGGTCCTGAAGATGGCGGACGGGGTCCTTCTGCTGGTCGACGCTTTCGAGGGGCCGATGCCCCAGACTCGATTCGTTCTGGGCAAGGCACTTGAGCTGGATCATCCGATCGTCGTTGTCATCAACAAGTGCGATCGTCCGAATGCGAGACCTGATGGCGTGATCAACGAGGTGTTCGATCTGCTTGTGGCACTTGGCGCAAGTGATGAACGGCTCGACTTCCCGGTCATCTATGCGTCTGGCCGGGATGGCTGGACATCCACTGAAGAAGGTGTTCATGAGGGGGACATGCAGCCCTTGCTGGATGCGGTCATGGAACATCTGCCTGCGCCTGTCGGATATGCGGATGTTCCACTGCAGATGCTCATCGCCAGTCAGGACTATTCCCCGTATGCCGGTCAGATTGCGATCGGTCGAATCTATGCGGGTGCGTTGTCGGCTGGTCAGGCGGTCACGGTCTGTCATGAGAACGAGAATCGGGTCGCACGGGCCCAGAAGGTCTACCGCTTCAAGGATCTGGGCAAGGTGCCCGCCGAGCTGGTGTCGGTGGGGGATCTCTGTGCTGTCGAAGGCATCGGTCATTTCGAGATCGGAGACACGATTGCCTGCCCTGAACAGCCCAACCCGATCGCACGAATCGCAGTGGACGAGCCCACGCTTCACATGCTGTTCAGGATCAACGATTCACCAAATGCCGGTCGATCCGGGCAGTTCGTGACCTCCCGTCAGATCGCCGACCGGCTTGACCGTGAGCTCCGGAGCAATCTCGCCCTCAGAGTCGAGCCCGGTGAGGGTGCGGATGAGTTCAAGGTGGCTGGTCGCGGCCTCCTTCATCTGGGCATTCTTCTGGAGAACATGCGTCGAGAGGGTTATGAGCTGACCGTCGGGCGGCCACAGGTCATCGAAAAGGACATCGATGGTGTGAAGTGCGAGCCGATCGAGCTGCTCACGCTGGATGTTGATCAGGATCATGTCGGGGCAGCCATGGAGCTGCTGGGGACTCGTGGTGGCGAAGTGCAGTCCCTCGAACAGCGGGGTGATCGCATGCACGTCGAATGCGAGATCCCGGCTCGTGGCTTGATTGGATTGCGGTCGCACATGCTGACAGCGACCGGTGGTGAAGCAGTCATGTACCACTGCTTTCAGAAGTATGCACCTGTTCGAACGACTGCCTATCGAAGAAACAACGGCGTCCTCGTGGCGACTGCGAATGGACAGGCGGCGACCTATGCCATGATCAATCTGTCGCAGCGTGGCATTCTCTTCGTCGAGCCTCAGGATGTGGTCTATGCAGGCCAGATCGTGGGTGAGAATGCCCGTGACAACGATCTTGGAGTCAACATCGTCAAGGGCAAGGCCTTCTCCAACGTCAGAGAATCCACCAAGGAGGCGACGGTCGTACTCAAGGCCTCTCGTGAGATCACGCTGGAGTATGCGCTTGAATACATCCAGGATGACGAACTGGTCGAGATCACACCGGATGCCATCCGGCTGCGAAAGAAGGTTCTCGACGAGAGTCGCCGCAAGCAGATTGCGCGTCAGCAGAAATCCGTTTCCGCCAATCAGGATTGAATGATCGCCTCGGCCTCGATTTCAACGCGTGCGTTCGCGAACAATCCGGCCACGACCACCATGGTCGATACGGGGCCTGTGTTGCCGAACCTCGTCTTGAACGTCAGGCCGATCTCGTCCGAGTCATCCATGTCCGTGATGTAGGTCCGGAGTCCAACGACATCCTTCAGAGTCGCACCAGCCTTGTTGAGTGACGATTCGATGCGGTCCAGGATGACAGTCGTCTGGCCGGCAGCATCTTCCGGATGCAGCAGGATGCCTTCGGTATCAACTGCGATGGTTCCTGCGACCAGGATGCGGTTTTCCATTCGAACAGCTCTTGAGTAGCCATATCGAGACTCCCAGGGGGTCCCGCTCGAAATGTTCTGTCGGTGCATGGTTGAGGACTCCGTTAGCATGGCGTTCATGACCGCGGACATAGGCATCATCACCGTATCCGACCGTGCTTCAGAAGGTGTGTACGAAGACCGGAGTGGTCCGGCCATCGAGGCCTGGCTCAAGGGTGTCCTGGTGAGTTCCTGGCAGCCGATCATCAAGCTGATTCCAGATGAACAGCCACTCATCGAAGAGACCATCTGCTCGCTTTGCGAGCATTGCGGGCTGGTCGTGACCACCGGTGGAACCGGGCCCGCGCCACGGGATGTCACGCCTGAGGCAACGGAGGCGGTCTGCGATCGCATGTTGCCCGGCTTTGGTGAATTGATGAGACAGGAATCCTTGAAGGTTGTGCCCACTGCGATCCTCTCAAGGCAGGTGGCCGGTATTCGTGGCAGCTCGTTGGTCATCAATCTGCCCGGCAAGCCATCAGCCATCAGCGATTGCCTGAATGCGGTCTTTGCGGCTGTTCCGTATTGCCTGGATCTGATCGGAGGGCCACAGCTCGAGACCAATCCCGATCAGTTGGTTGCTTTTCGTCCGGGCGCTACAATGAAGCCGTCATGACACAGTCCCCGATGACCCTTGATCAACTCATGGAAGCCTTCGAGTTCCTCGAGGACTGGGAGGATCGCTATCGATTCATCATGGATCTGGGCAAGAAGCTGCCCGTCATGCCTGAATCCGAACGCGTCGATGCCAATCTGGTCCACGGTTGCCAGAGCACCGTGTGGGTATCCGCCAGATCGAGTGGGGGGCCGCAGGCCGAAGTCGAACTTCATGCCGACAGTGATTCGGATCTCGTCAAGGGGCTGGCGGCCATGGTGGTCATCATTCTCACAGGCAAGTCTGCAGCAGAGATCGCAACCTGCGATATCGAAACCACATTCGACAAACTGGGTTTGCACGAGCATCTGAGTCCGACTCGAAGCAACGGACTTCACGGAATGGTGACCCAGGTCAAATCCCGAGCGGCTGCGTTGGCCGCTTCGTGATCAGGCCGGCAGGTCGTGCATCTTGGAAGCCGTTTCGGCGACTTCCCTTCCCAGAAGCGTGATCTGTTCCTGAAGAGCCTCAACGGACAATCTGCCCGGCTCCTGGAGCACTTCATGGATTCTCGGAACGGCCACCTGTCGCGGCAGCACCGTGACCCGAATGTTGCCGAGAATCCAGCGAATGCTGGAGAGGCCCTTGAGCCCTCCAAGGCCTCCTGGGGAAGCCGCCATCAATCCGGCGATCTTCTGGTCGAAACATTCCAGTGGAGCACAGCCCTCCGGAGTTCTGGAGAGCCAGTCGATGGTGTTCTTGAGCGCGGCGGTCACTGAGCTGTTGTATTCCGGTGAGGCGATCAGGAGCCCCTGGTGGCTCTTGAACTGCTCGCGGAGCGCCATGACCTCCTGTGGCAGGCCCTGATCCGCTTCCAGATCCTCATCGAAGACGGGCATGGGGTAATCGCGAAGGCGGATCACCGTGACTTCGGCACCCGCATCACGGGCGGCATCTGCGGCGATTTCAACGAGCTTATGGTTCCAGGAGTCGCGTCGAAGGCTGCCGCTGAAGGCGAGGATTCTGGGGGGCATCTGAGAGCTCCATCAGTGTGAGGATTGTTGAGTGTAGTCGTGGACCGCTGGGGATGTCCTGAATCGGGTACTGTTCACATCAGTGCACGGTTCAGATCATGCAACAGGCGGCGGCCCATCGGGGAAGCGACTCTCCCTCTTCGTCCTGGCGATGATGAACGTGGCCGTTGTCGTCGGGCTGGAAGGCCTGCCGACCATGGGCAACTTCGGGCTCAGCCTGATCGTGATCTACGCCTTCTTTGCCTTGATCTTCTTCCTTCCAGTCGGCTTGGCTGCTGCGGAGCTGGGAGGTGGCTGGCCGGCCGAAGGTGGCGTCTACAACTGGATCAAGGAGGCCATGGGGCAGCGGCTTGCCTTTGTGGGAATCTGGTGCCAGTGGGTGCAGATCGTCGTGTGGTATCCCACCGTGCTGGCGTTGTGTGCGACTTCGATCGCCTACATGTTCAATCCGGATTTTGATCAGTACATCTTGTTCACGGTTCCCATCATGCTGGTCGTGTTCTGGGCATCGACCCTGATCAACTTCCGCGGCCTGAATTTCAGTGGACTGGTCACGACGATCTTCCTCTATGCAGGTACGTTCATACCCGTCGTCATGGCCATTGGGTTTGCGATCTGGTGGGTTGCCAGTGGTAATGAAAGCTATGTCCCCCTCACCTGGGATGCCTTGTTCGACTTCACGCCAAGTCAGAATGTGCCGACTGAACATCAGGCCGCATCGGGCCTGGCGCATCATGCCCAGGGCCATTCCCATGTTCACGGTCTCAAAGGCGATTCCGCGCCATTCACCATCGGTTCGCTCGTAGCTGCCGTGGCGGTCTTCTCATTTCTCTCGGGTCTCGAAGTCAACGCGGTTCACTTTCGACGTGTCCGCAATCTGCAGCGAGCCGTTCCGATCTCTCTGCTGATCTCCGGCATTCTCGTCCTGGTCATCTCGATCCTGGGAGCGCTCAGTGTCGCGGTCCTGGTGCCTCTGGATGAAATGAAGCTCACCGCAGGCACTCTCCAGGTCTTCCAGAAAGTGTTCGGGACCCTTGGTATCGAGTGGTTGCTGCCGGTGATGGCTTTCCTGGCCCTCTTCGGCATGATCGGTCACATCATGGTCTGGGTGATCGGCCCGACGGAGTCCCTTCGAGTCGCAGCCGCCGATGGCGTCATCCCACCGGTCTTCCAGAAGACCACTCGTGGTGGTGCGCCAAAGAACGTGATGCTGATCCAGGCGTTCGTCGTCTCTCTGATCTGTCTGCTGAATCTCTTTCTGGATCTGAATCGAGTCTTCTACGTCTTGACGATCATCTCCGCCCAGATCTATCTCGTGATGTATGCATTGATGTTCATCTCCCTGATCCGGCTGCGGTTCTCGCAGCCGAATGTCGATCGTCCTTTCAAGATTCCAGGAGGGCTTCCGGGGGTCTTCATCGTCGGAGGTGTTGGCCTGCTGGGATGCGCCGGTGGCATCATCTTCGGCTTCTTCCCGCCCTCGCAGAGTGATATCGAGATGTCCCCGAAGACGCTGATCCCACTCGTTTCGATCGGCTTCGTGGTGACGATGATCCTGCCCTTCATCTTCTTCAAGTGTCGACGTGTGGAGTGGGCGCATCGTGGAGATCTTCCCCGTGCAGAAGAGGCCCGCAATCGCTGGATCCGAGGCGACTGATGTCACGTGTCATTGCCATGTGGTCAGGGCCGAGGAACATCTCGACCGCCATGCTGCGATCGTGGGAAAACCGACCTGATACGACAGCCTGGGATGAGCCGTTGTATCCGTGTTTCCTGAAACGTACAGGTGTCGAGCATCCAGGCCGGGATCATGTGCTGGAGCAGCATGCCCACGAAATCGATTACGACCAGGTCGCTGAGCGGCTTCTGTCCGATGTGGAGACACCGATCTTCTACCAGAAGCACATCGCTCACCATCTCTTGGATGACATGGATCGAGCCTGGATGGATGATGGTCGTGTGGATCATTGTTTCCTGATCAGGAATCCGCGAGAAATGATGCTTTCGCTGTACAAGCGATATCCCGAGATGGTGCTTCGTGATACCGGTTTGCCTCAGCAGTTCGAGATCTTCCAGCGATGTCTGGAGGCCGACGGTGAGTGCCCGCCGGTCATCGACGCCAGGGAGGTCCTTGAGGATCCCCGTCGCACCCTGGGCGCTCTGTGCGATCGTCTTGCGATTCCCTTCGATGAAGCCATGCTGTCCTGGCCGGCTGGCCCAAGGGACTGTGACGGTGCCTGGGCGGACTGGTGGTATGACTCCGTGAGGGCTTCCACTCGATTCGCATCCTGGGAACCGAGAGAAGGTCAGCTCCCGCCGCATCTTGATACCGTTCTCGAAGAATGTGAGTTGCTCTACGGGCAACTTCATGAACACCGCATCAGAGGATGACATCGTGCTTCAGCAGTTTGACGAACGAAATCGAGATCTGAAGATCAACATCAATGGCGAGCTTATTCACCGCAATGAGGCCGGGATCAGTCCGTTCGACTCTTCGGTGCAAGGTGGAGATGCCGTCTGGGAAGGATTGCGGCTGTATGAAGGGCGTATCTTCCGTTTTCGTCAGCATCTCGATCGACTGCGGGCGTCTGCACAGGCCGTTTCGTTTGCAGAGATTCCCACGCACGAAGAGATCATGGATCAGGTGCGACGTACCCTTGAGGCCAACAACATGCATGATGGGGTGCATATTCGCCTGACGCTCACGCGAGGATTGAAAGTCACCAGTGGCATGGATCCTCGGCTGAACACAATGGGTCCGACGCTCATCGTTCTGGCCGAGCACAAGCCACCGGTCTACGACAAGAGTGGACTTCGTCTTGCGACAAGCAGTATCCGGAGATTCTCGCCGGATCAGCTCGACCAGCAGATCCACTCGTGCAATCTCCTTCAATCCATCATGGCGAAGATCGAAGCGAATGCGGCAGGTGTCGATGATGCACTGATGCTCGATGCCCGTGGCTTCATTGCGGAAACCAATGCAACGCATCTCTTTTTCGTCCATGACGATGTTGTCACGACATCCCGTGTTCTGTGCTGTCCAGAGGGGGTGACCCGATCAGTCGTTCTGCAGCTCTGTGAACGTGATGGAATCGAGTGCCACGAGGGTGATTACACACTGGATCATGCACACGGGGCGGACGAGGTGTTCTGTACAGGGACCATGGGTGAACTTGCTTCCGTGACGGAGATTGACGGGCATGTCATCGGCGATGGCGCCATTGGCCCCATGACAGACCGTCTTTCAGAACTCTTCAGTCAGTGCGTTGAAGCCGAGGCTGAGCCCGTGCTGGGTCCGTGACTTCGGTGATGTGATCGGGCCTGCGGTATCAGCGGTCGTGAAATGCCGGTGCCAGTGCCGGGTACAGTTCTTTCCATCGTTCGTGCAGGTCCCCATACAGCTGTGCGTCATGAGATGGGGGAAGCGTCGAGGTCTCCTGGACGAAAGCGTTCATGGCCTCTGGAACATCCTGGAATCGTCCGCTTCCAACCATGGCAAGAAGTGCAGCACCATACGCTGAGCCATCTGTCACATTGACCGTAGAGACAGGCAGATTGAAGATGTCTGCCGCCATCTGTCTCCAGAAGCTGCTTCGAGCTCCGCCTCCGGTCATCCTCACGGACCGTACGTCCTGGCCACTCTGCCGGATCAGGTCAAGGGAGTCCTTCAGTCCGAAAAGGATTCCTTCAAGGACAGCTCTTCCAAAATGGGCACGTTGATGTTGATTCGTCATGCCAACGAAGGCGCCTCTTGCCATCGGGTCGGCGTGGGGTGTTCGTTCGCCCGTCAGGTAGGGGAGGAAGTCAAGGCCGTCACAACCGGGCCTGATGGTGCGAGCGCCATCGATGATTCGATCGAATCCGGCGGGGTCATCCCCTTCGAACGTGTCCCGGTACCACTTGAGACTGCCCCCGGCACTGAGCATGACACCCATGACGTGCCACTCGCCGCAGATGGCATGACAGTAGCCATGCAGTGCGCCAGTGGGGTCATGGGGGCGTTGTCGACTGTCTGCGAAAACGACTCCAGACGTTCCGAGATTCACCGAGACTGCCGATCCGCCGCCGATGCCACATCCCACGCCTCCTGCGGCCTGGTCACCGGCGCCAGCCACGACAGGGGTGCCTGGTTGGAGACCGGTGGCTGCTGCCGCATCATGGGTCACGGTTCCGGCGATGTCCTGTGATTCGAGGATTGGAGGAAGCCAGTTGGCTTCGATGTGCAGTCTTTCAAGGATCTCACTTGACCACTGTCGAGTGCCCAGATCAAGAAGCGAGGTTCCGGAGGCATCGGAGACGTCCATGGCCCGTTCGCCGGTCAACCGAAGTCGAAGGTGATCCTTGGGCAGCAGGATCGAGTGTGTCCTGGCGAGGGCTTCCGCATCGTGGTTCATCATCCACAGAATCTTGGGTGCCGTGAAACTGGTCATGGCAGGTTTGCCGGTCAGTTCAATCAGGCGGTCCCGGCCGATCCACTCATGCATCAGATCGCATTCATGGGTCGTTCTTTGATCGTTCCACAGGATGGCAGGTCGAATGACGGCATCCCGCTCGTCCAGCAGAATCAAGCCATGCATCTGTCCACTCAGACCCACGGCTGCAATGCTGCCTCCATCAAGGTCCTGTTGATCCAGCAATGTCCGGATCGCCGAACAGCAGCCTCGCCACCAGTCTTCCGGATCCTGTTCCGACCATCCATGATTTGGAGTCGAGGTCGAGTGGTCGCTGCTGGCACTGCCGATGATGTCACCGGTGTACTGGTCGACCAGAAGTACCCGAATGCCTCCGGTTCCCAGATCGATTCCCAGGACGTGCGGCTTGTCTGCCATAGCGGATCCCCATGAGTGGCGTGCTGTCACCTTCCAGAGTACCGCCCTGTGGTCGACCTGTCGGTCAGGTAGCATGGCGTACTCAGAGAAGGAGCGGAAACATGCCAAGACCAGTCACGATCTTTACCGGCCAGTGGGCGGATCTCCCCCTGGAGGACATGGCCTCCATCGCGGGAGGTATGGGGTACGACGGCCTCGAGCTGGCCTGCTGGGGAGATCACTTTGATGTGACCAGAGCGATCGAAGATGAGTCCTACTGTCGCGGTCGCCACGAACTGCTCCAGTCTCACGGATTGAAGTGCTGGGCGATCTCGAATCACCTTGTCGGACAGGCTGTCTGTGATCGAATCGATCATCGTCATCATCACATTCTTCCGGATCACGTCTGGGGACATGGAGATGCCGAAGGTGTTCGAGAGCGTGCTGCGGAAGAAATGAAGAACACTGCACGTGCAGCCGCCAGACTTGGTGTGCCGGTGGTCAATGGGTTCACGGGTTCTTCGATCTGGCCCGACATCTATTTCTTCCCTCCGACACCGCCTGATCATGTCAAGCGTGGCTATGACGACTTTGCGGACCGCTGGGGGCCGATTCTGGATGTCTTCAAGAGTGAAGGCGTGAAGTTTGCATTGGAAGTGCATCCAAGTGAGATCGCCTATGACATCTATACGGCCGAAGCGGCGTTGGATGCGGTCGGCCATCATGAAGCGTTCGGCTTCAACTTCGATCCAAGTCACCTCATCTGGCAGGGTGTCGATCCGGCCCGTTTCATCGATCGATTCGGAGATCGGATCTTCCATTGCCACATGAAGGACACCCGGATCCTTCAGGACGGAGAGCGCAGCATTCTCGGCTCGCATCTCCAGTTCGGTGATCCGCGACGTGGATGGGATTTCGTGAGCGTGGGTCGAGGTGATGTTGATTTCGATCAGATCATCCGGGCGCTGAATCGCATCGATTACCAGGGGCCGCTTTCTGTCGAGTGGGAAGACAGCGCCATGGACCGTCTGCAGGGTGCACGAGAAAGCTGCGATTACGTCCGTGCCGTCGAGATTGCGCCGCCGGGTACCGGTTTCGAGGATGCCTACGCCAGTGATCAGGCTGCAGGAGCATCAACGTGACGATGTCTCGTCCGATTCGAATGGGCATGGTCGGTGGTGGTCGGGATGCGTTCATCGGTGCGGTGCATCGCATGGCCGCTTCGCTTGACGGCAGCATGGAGCTTGTGGCCGGTGCGTTGTCCTCCACTCCGGAGAAATCCATTGCGAGTGGATTGGATCTTGGGCTGCCGGAAGACCGGGCTTATCCGACATGGCAGGCGATGCTCGAGTCCGAAGCGGCAAGGCCAGAGGACGATCGCATGGAAGCTGTCGTCATCGTGACGCCCAATCATGTGCATCATCCAGTCGCGAAAGCTGCGATGGAAACGGGCTTTCATGTGGTCTGCGACAAGCCGCTTGTCATGGATGCTCAACAGGCCGATGAACTGGTCGCCGTACGAAAACAGACCGGAAGGGTCTTTGCAGTCACCTACAACTACACGGGCTATCCGATGGTCAAGGAGGCTCGGCATCTCGTACGGAGTGGTGCGATCGGTGAAGTCCGAAAAGTGATTGTCGAGTACAACCAGGGTTGGCTTGCGACACCTCTCGAGACGACCGGTCAGAAGCAGGCCGGATGGAGAACAGATCCGGCCATGGCTGGTGCCGGCGGCGCCATGGGTGACATCGGATCCCATGCCGAGAATCTGGTGTCCTACGTCACCGGGCTCGGCATCGCTGAATTCACCTCTGATGTCACCACTCACGTCGAAGGCCGATCGATCGATGATGACACATCGGTTCTTCTTCGTTTCGACAACGGTGCTCGTGGGATTCTTACGGCCTCACAGGTCTGCCCGGGGTGCCTGAACGATCTCCGTATTCGCGTCTGGGGATCAACAGGCGGGTTGGTCTGGCATCAGGAAGATCCCAATACCCTCAAGCAGACATCGCTCGAGGGTCCTGATCGAATTCACCATCGTGCGGATGCCTCGCTTTCGGAATCCGCAAATGCGATGGTTCGACTTCCAGGTGGTCATCCAGAGGCCTTCATTGAAGCCTTTGCCAACATCTATCGAGGTGCTGCTGCGGCTATTCGTGACGGCCGGGATGATGGCGCTTCATACGATTACCCCACGGTTGAGGATGGAGCCCGTGGGGTCAAGTTCATTGGTGCCGTCATTCAAGCGGGCGGCGAGGGTTGGACCGCTTTCAGGGAGCATTGACCATGCGACTCATCAAGACGATCGTTCTGACTGGTCTGATCGCCTCTCCTTCACTGGCTGAGGATGTTCCAGCTGTTCTGGTGTTCTCTCATACGGCTGGTTTTCGGCACGCCTGCATCGAGTCCGCGACACGGTCCCTGCAGAGTCTTGGGGGCGACGCGTTCACGTGTGAATTCACCGAGGATCCTGCGGAGTTCACCCCTGGCAATCTCAGCCGTTTCGATGCGGTGGTCTTTCAGAATACGACCCAGGATGTTCTGAATGATGTGCAACAGGAAGCCTTTGAGGCCTATCTTCGCAATGGTGGCGGCTACGTCGGCATTCATGCGGCGGCGGATACGGAATACGAATGGCCGTTCTATGGAACACTTCTTGGTGGCGCGTGGTTCAAGACGCATCCGGCCGTGCAGGAGGCGACCATCATCGTCGAGGATCTTCATCATCCATCCATGGCCCATCTCCCCAGGGAATGGGTTCGAACAGATGAGTGGTACGAATACCGGGCGAATCCACGGGCCCACGTACATGTCCTGGCGTCATTGGACGAATCGACCTATGACGTTGCAGAGGGCATGGGTGATCACCCCATCGCGTGGACGGTTCCGGTGGGCAAGGGCGTTGCGTTCTATACGGGCGGTGGTCATACCGAAGAGAGTTTCGAGGAGCCGGGTTTTCGCGAGCATCTGAGGCAGGGCATTCTCTGGGCCATGAACGACGGTTGGATCGAGCTCATTCCCGAGACCGGCAAGCGGGGATGGCGCGGGGCGGAGAAGTGGGCCAAGGTCACCGATGTGAAACTGGACGTGGACAATCCCGTCGGGATTCAGTCGACACCGGCGGGGGATGAGGAGCCGGCCGGCCTGATCGTCAACCAGAACGGTGCTTCCAGTCTCATGACGGATACCGAATTTGGTGATATCGAACTTCATGTCGAATTCATGATTCCCAAGGGGGGCAATTCGGGGGTCTACCTCCAGGAGCGTTATGAGCTCCAGATTCTCGACAGTTGGGGAAAGTCCAATCCGAGCAGCGGTGATTGTGGCGGGGTCTATCAGCGATGGGATCCAAGCCGCAAGCCCGAGGGTTATGAGGGACATCCTCCGCTGGTCAATGCCTCGAGAAAACCCGGGCACTGGCAGTCATACGACATCGTCTTCAGGGCTCCGAGATTCGATGACAGCGGGATGAAGATCGCCAACGCTCGCTTCGATGAGGTCTACCTCAACGGGATTCTGGTCCAGAAGGACATCGAGTTGACCGGTCCAACGAGAGGTGGGCGTGAGGGTCCCGAGGCCGCGATGGCGCCCATCATGTTCCAGGGAGATCATGGCCCGGTGGCCTATCGGAACATTCGAGTTCGAAGAATTGGACCATCTGAATCTGCAGAGTGAATCAGCCGGGGCACTGCCCGTATTCGTCAATGACGGCCAGCAGATCGTTGACTCCGACGACATTGTCGCCATCGACATCCTCGACGCACACGCAGCCGCCCCAGGCGTTGATCACCTGAAGGACATCGTTGACATTCACGACACCATCGGTGTTGAGGTCCATGGCGCAAACAGGGCAGAAGTCGTTGCCCCCGAAGTCCTGCCAGCCGCCGAGGATGTGGTCGGGGACACTGTTGCAGATGTCGGTTCCAGTCAGCTGTGGGTCATTGCACTCGCAGGCACTGGCGATGGCGCCGCCACGAAGTCCGGCTGAATTGCCATCGAACTCACAGTTGATGTGATGCCCCTCGCTGTAATGTCCATAGTTGACCGCGCCGCCGAACACGCCAGCGGTGTTCCCCACGAAGTTGCAGTCTTCCATCACAAGCGTGGTGTATTCATGAAGTCTGAGGCCACCGCCATCGTTGGTTGCATGGTTGTCCGTGAACAGGCAGTTGTCGAGGATGGGTTCGCCTTGCCAGATTGCCATGCCGCCTCCAAATGTGGCGGTGTTCCCGGTGATGTGGCAATCGCGGATGGTGGGGCTCGAGTTGACAATCTGGATGCCGCCGCCTGTGAGCTCTCCTTTGAAGAGCTGCCCCGTTCCACCCGTGATGGTGAACCCTTCCAGAATGGCGCCTGTGCCTTCGCCGGAGATGAACATGACCACGGAGCTGAGGCTCCCGGCATCCAGGATCGTCTCCTCTGTCCCGTCTGTGGAGCGGATCCAGAGATCCTTCCCCCGGAAATCCACTCGTCCAGACCAGGTTCCAGGCCCAACATTGATCACATCGCCACTTGAAGCGGCTGTGACGGCCTGCTGGATGGTCTGGAAATCTCCGGGGACGTCATGTTCCGCAGCAAGGGCTGCTGTGCTCAGGAGGCTGAGGGTGGCGATGGTGGCCTGAATCATGCTTGGGTCTCGGAAAGGAAGCGTGTTTTTGGGTCAATAAAGGGGGTACACCATGAGTTTTCGCAGCATGATGGCCTCCGGGTCCCATTATGACAGATGAATCCCGTCCAGCCAGCCCCGGAGTGGCCTGAAATTGAGATTCAGAGAGGGGAGATGATGACGTCAAAAACCCGCATAAAGCACCCATGAAGGCCTCTGGAAGCTTGCAAATACCTCATTCCCGGATAGTCTCAATGAACAGGGATCCATGCGCCTGCCGGGTGCGGAGATCTTCCTGGATCCACTACCTGTAATTCCCCCTTTAACCCTATTCAACTACGAGCGGAGAGACGGCGTGATGAACACAAGGTTCAGCAGGAACGCGACCTCGATCGTCATTGGTATGACCATGGCCATGGCATCCCTGGCCCAGGCCCGTGATGGTGCCCAGGTCGAGATTCTTCAGGATGATGCTCAAGGCACCATCCTGCGATACGAATTCGTGACCCCGACACTGAAGAACGTGCACGTCGGTGATGACCACGGCGTAATCGTCCAGATCGGTGACGAGAGCATCAACTCGGCGGCGGGAGAGCCTGCAATCGCAGATGTCCGTCGCTCCATCACCATCGGTCCTGACGCGTCTGTCTCGGCCACGATGATCAGTGGTGACTACTACGAGATCCCCGGCGTCGATGTCGCTCCCAGCAAGGGACCCATCCTCCGCACGGTCAATCCGCAGGATGTCCCATACACCTTCGGTGAGGTCTACGACCAGCCCGGCCTCTGGCCAGCGGAAACCGTCGAGCTTGGTGACCCCTACATCATCCGAACTCAGCGTGGTGTCGTTGTCGATGTGAACCCTGTTCAGTACGACCCGGTGTCCCGTACGCTTCGCGTGTATCGCAACATGACCGTCATGGTCGAGCCCGTCGGACTTGCCGATCGCAATATCCTGACGCCTCAGTCTCAGAACAAGGTTGATGGTTCGACCTTCCATTCGATCTACAAGAACCACTTCCTGAACTACAACCGCAACCTCCGGTACGACCCGATCGTCAGTGAGGGTGAGCTGCTCGTGATCTGCCACGATTCGTGGACAAGCAACATGCAGCCGTTTGTCGATCACAAGAACAACATCGGTATCGCCACCACCATGGTGAGCGTGTCGGAGATCGGCAATTCCTCCACCTCGATCATGTCCTACATCGAGAACATGTATGCCAACAGCGATCTGGTCTACGTCCTTCTGGTGGGCGATATCGCCCATATCGCTTCTCCGGTGTATCCACTGGAAAGCGGCAAGTCGGATCCTTCATACGCACTCATGACCGGCGACACCTATCCCGACATGATCGTCGGCAGGTTCAGCGCTGAGACGGCTGCTCATGTCGATACGCAGGTCGAGCGAGTGATCACCTTCGAAACCGAGAACTGGACGCAGGATCCCTACTACAAGCGTGGGCTCGGCATCGGTTCCAATCAGGGGCCTGGTGATGATGGTGAGACGGATGACCAGCACGTTCTGAACATCATGAATGACCTTGACGCATACGGCTATACCTTCACGGACACCATTGTTGATCCAAGCGGTACCGTCGCTCAGGGCGTCTCGGCATTCAATCAGGGCATTGGTGCGGTTGCCTACTGCGGCCATGGTTCGACCACGGCCTGGGGCAATGGTTCTGCCATGTCAAACAGCGATGTCAATGGCCTGAACAATTCGCACATGATGCCCTGGATCATCAGTGTCGCCTGTGTGAACGGTCAGTTCGATGCGGGCACCTGCTTCGCAGAAGCCTGGATGCGTGCAACTGATGGCGGCGAGCCTTCCGGTGCCATGGGCATCTACGCTTCCTCCGTCAACCAGTACTGGGCCGAGCCAATGAGTGCCGAGGACGAGGTCTTCGACCTGTATGTCGCCGAGACCTACGCCACCTTCGGTGCACTCTGCTACGCAGGTTCCTGCCTGATGATGGACGAGTATGGCTCCAGTGGTGTCGACATGTACTACACATGGCACATCTTCGCCGATCCAACGCTTCGCGTCGTTGGAACGACAGCGCCTCCAACCGGCATGCAGGTCAGCGGCAACGGCTTCAATGCAGAAGGGCCCAATGGTGGACCGTTCGCCCCGGGTACCGCCGATCTGACCGTCCGCAACTTCGATGCTTCAGATCTTGCGTACGAGGTCAACACGGATGCTGCATGGCTCGACGTTTCCATCGCGGGCAATGGTGTTCTCGTTGAAGGTGAAGAGGAAGTCATCACGGTTTCCATCAACAGCGTGGCCAACGGCCTGGGCAACGGTCTTCAGACTGCGACCGTGGTCATCAATGGAACCAGTGATCTCCAGAGTTATGAGAGCATCAAGGAATTCACCGTCAACATCGGTGTTCCTGTTCCGATCCACGTCTTCAACATGGACGACAATCCTGGCTGGTCCATGGACGCCGAATGGGCATTTGGTGCTCCAACCGGCGGCGGTGGAAGCTCATGGGGCAATCCTGATCCAACCAGTGGTGCAACAGGCAACTTCGTCTGTGGCGTCGATCTGAATGGTGACTACGACAGTACGGTCGGTGGCCCATGGAATCTGACCACCAATGCGATCGACTGCTCCGAGCTGACCGACACCGGTCTCACCTTCCAGAGATGGCTGAACACGGATTACCAGCCATATGCCTACGCAACCCTCGAAGTGTCGAACAACGGCACGAGCTGGACGACCCTTTGGGAGAATGGCTCCAACGAGGTTGCCGACAGCAGCTGGAGCCTTCAGGAGTACGACATCTCCAGCGTGGCTGACCAGCAGGAAACCGTCTACATCCGCTGGGGTTATCAGATCGGTTCCGGTGTCTGGAACTACTCGGGATGGAACATCGATGATGTCCAGATCTGGGGTATCGCTCCCGAGACCAATGATTGCCCGACGGACCTTGATGGCGACGGTTCAACCGGCGTCAACGACGTCCTTCAGTTGATCGGCTCATGGGGTACTGCGGACGGCGACGTCAATGGTGATGGCACCACAGACGTCAGCGATGTCCTGGCGATCCTCGATGCCTACGGGCAGGATTGCTGATCATCGGATCGCGTTCTTGAATTGATCAGGGCCCGGCTCTCATGAGTCGGGCCCTGTTTTTTATGGGTTGCACCTGGGCGCTGGTTAGTCAGCTGAATCGATCACGTCCATGCGTGCTTCAGCTGCTTCAAGCTGGCTGTCGAGCACATTGGCGACACCCGGATTGCCATGGGTGTTCCTGCGGGTTGTCTGGAGCTGTTTGATCCGGATCGCGAGCGCATCCTTGTCGAGGGCGTCCAATTGCTCCTGTGACAGGATGGGAGGGATGCCGTCGGCCTGTGTTTCCGTGACCGAGTCGTAGCCTGGTGGCTTGGGTGCGGGCTGGTAGCCACAGGCGGCCACAAGCAGAGCAGGGATGGCTGTCAGTATGAGGAGGCGATTCATCTCTCGTTGCCTTTGTGAAGGTGGTTTATCGAGCGTTGAACAGGATGGCCAGCCAGAAAATCGTGGTGAAGACCCCCATGACCAGGCCGAAGATTGCTCGTCCTCTGCCGTGTGACTCTGGCCGTCTGCTGAAATCAAAGAAGGCGATCACGCTGACAAGGATTGCAATGACTCCAATGAATGGAAGCAGTGAAAACAATCCCAGATAGCCAGCCGCAATCGACCAGCCGGTTCGATTGATTGGAATCAGGATCTCAAGTCCGGCGTCGTTCGTGCTTTGGACATGAACTGTTGGTGGGGGTGGTGGCGGAGGAGGTGGCGGTGTGCTTGTTTCAGCCATTGGTGTTTCTCATCTTCGTTGAACTTGTTATCATACGACCTGCATCAAGAGCAGGGCTGACGCCCTCGCCAACCTGCCTGCCCGGGCAAGGTGGCCAACGGAAGCGGTTTCCGGGATGCGGTCCAGGGATTTCTGAATCCCGACAACAAAGCGGGCTTGCCCTGTTTTTGGGGCATTACGTTTTGACGGGCCGAGCAGCGTCAGTCCTCCAAGCAGAGATGCCAGGAGGACACCATGAGTGGACGACAGGTCTTGGTTGAACGGGATGTGCTGGGAGGCGCCGCAGGCGTGCTCGAGGCCATCGGGGAACATGATCTGGCACTGGCCCTGGGACGGGCTGGGCAAGGACATCCATACTCACCACTGGCCAAGGAGCTGGTTGTCGCTGCGCTTCGGCGGC
>PAAJ01000013.1 GCA_002702575.1 Phycisphaerae bacterium
TTCTTGCGAGTGGCCTTCTTACGAGTGGCCTTCTTGCGAGTTGCCTTCTTACGAGTGGCTTTCTTGCGAGTGGCCTTCTTACGAGTGGCCTTCTTGCGAGTTGCCTTCTTACGTGTGGCCTTCTTGCGGGTAGCTTTCTTCCGCGTGGCCTTCTTCTTCGTGGCGCGTTTTTTGGCCATTGTTGACCTCCTAATTCCGCGTCATTGTCGGAGTAATGTGGGCGCAACGTGGCCCTATTGCGGAACGCTCTCCGAATGTTGTACCCGTATCGGACCGTACAGGAAAGAGTCTTTACACATTTTATTGATAGAACACTGCACAAATACAGAACTTCAGATGGGTGTTCTGTGCAATCAATGGGGGCATCCAGGCTCTGATTCGTTATCCTCACGCCGCATTGAACAGGGTTTGCGGAGTAAACAGATGATTCACACACGTGTATTGGATTGCGGTTTAACAGTGCTCATAGAGCCTGTTATGTCAGTTGAGTCCTGTTCAATTCACTGGCTTTTACCCGGTGGTAACGCCTATGAAACGCCTGATCGCATCGGTTTGAGCACACTCTTGAGCGAAATGCTTCTGAGAGGCGCTGCCGGTCGTGACAGTCGTCAGCTCAGTGAAGAGATGGACCGAATTGGACTGGAACGTGACTGTGGGATCTCTCAGAGGCACGCCTGGCTCGTCGGGAGTTCGCTGGGAAAACACCTCGAATCGTCCCTGGCGCTATTCACAGACGTGATTCGAACACCTGAATTGCCGAAAAACTCACTTGAAGCCTGCAAGAGTCTGGCCATTCAGTCAATCGAGTCACTGGAAGATGAACCTCAGCATGAAGTGATGTTGCATGTCCGCAGGCGACATCATCCACCACCATTCAATCGCTCCAGTTATGGATACTTGAATGTGATCCAGGATGCATCCATCGAAGAGCTTCAGGAGGCTTGGAAACGCGGATTTGTTCCCGGTGGGAGCCTTCTTGGGTTGGCTGGAAATGTCGATCCTGATGCCATCACGTCCCACCTCAACACTCTTCTATCCGGATGGACGGGTGATCGTGAGGAGCCTCAGGCGGATGGAGCGGCCAGGGGCGGCAAGGGTCACTTGAAGCGAGAGTCATCCCAGCTTCATATAGGAATGGGATGGGAAGGCCCCGCATCGAAGGATGACAACTCCATGCTGGAACGGCTTGCCATACGTGTTCTGGGCGGCTCGACCAGTGGAAGACTGTTCACCGAAGTCCGCCAACGACGATCCCTCTGCTACAGCGTGAGTGCCTCCTATCGAGGCTTGAGGGATGGTGGCGTCACATCGCTCTATGCAGGAACCACGCCTGATCGAGCAGAAGAGACTCTGGAAGTGTGCGAACGAGAGATCGATCGCATGCAGGATGGGGTGACGGATGAAGAACTGTCCCGGGCGAAGATCGGGCTCAAGGGAAGCACCGTCTTCGGCGGAGAGCGGATGCCGGCTCGAGCGGCTGCCTTGGTCGGGGATCAATACTCAATTGGTACGACCCGATCCATGGAGGACAGACTGAAGGAAATCGAGGAGGTGGATCGGGTTCGTCTGAACGCCTATCTCGCCAATCGACCCTCATCCGACCGCTCCATCGTCTTGGTTGGTCCAGAGGCCCCACACGAGGGGTTTGAGCCTGAAGAACCACTGTGTGGACGGCCTGAGGGGTGATCTTGAGCGACTCTTCACCAACTGCATGGGGCGTGCCTGCTAGGATCTGCGAATGGCGCTTCTGACCTTTCCACACCCTCCCGGTACCCGTGTCCGTGTCACCCAGCAGACTCCTCTGCGAGATCGCACATGGAGTAATGCCGTCGAGGGGGTCATTCAGCGGTTTCGTCAAGCTCGAACAGGTTCCTGGTTTGCGCATGCGAAAGACGATCAGCTCTGGCTCGATCGGCTGGAACTCCGGCTGGATGACGGTGAAATCGCCGTGCTGAATCTCGATCAGTACAGCGTTGTCGAGACGGTATCCCACGAAGATGGCGACGCCTGAACAACGCTTTTCTCGAACTATTCCTGGCTGGGATTTGAATCGACGGGCTCGGGGGGGCTGTTGACTCTTCCACTGGCGACGAGTCGATCTCCGTCGGGCAGAACGAGCGTCGCGACCAGATCGGCGTCCTGCTCAATCGTGTTTCCCGGCAGACTCAAGCGTACAAGGTACGTTCGGGTGACATCATCAAAGTGCTTTCGATTGGTTTCCAGATCATCCAGTTTGAGCACCCACGTCTCCACGCGTCGCCCTGACTGGGATTCCAGATCCAGCTCCAAACGCCCGACACCACGCGTTGGAAACCCATCGCGATCAAGCAGCTCGATTCTGGCTTCGACCTCCAGATCGCCGGAGGGAGAGACCCAGTATCTCGTGAGGGGGTGAACACTGATTCGCTCAGGTTCAAAGGGATAGGCCCCTCGAATCCCTGAGGGGAGCTGACTGGTCCGTGCGGGCCGCTTCATGCAGGCTGGAAACAGCACCATCAGAGAACAGCACAGAATGCTTCCGATCAGGCAAGCGCGTTGCATCGCGATGAATCTACTGATCCTGGACATGGCCCGAGGATATCGGCCAGTCATGATCGGAGAAAGTCATGGAGTACAGCCGTTGAATCAGCTTCTCGGGGATCTGAAACGAACTCAGAGATCTGACAGGAGTTGATCGATGGCGTCATCCAGACGCTGATCGATGTAACCAGCTTCTGAAATGGCCTTCCGGACGGCCTCGATGCGATCCATGCGGACATCCGGCATGTCATCAAGCCTGGCCATCAGCTCGGCATGTTCCGAGACTTCAACTCGATCAACGGCCCGGGTGGAGTGATCCCCGGGTCGATCCGGGTAGGTCCCCTGGGCATGTCCAGGAGCGGCATTGGCATCCAGCCGTCCAGCACGTGGTCCGTTCACCTCGCGGCCAGGCCCCACCAGGCCGTTACCGAGGGATGCGATATCGAGCATTGCAAAACTCCTTCAGGGGCCACATTCATGAGCGATGTGACGCCTCCGGCCCAAAAATGGTCGGTTTCCTCAAACTGTCTTCCCTGGAAATGCCTTCAACAGTCGATAGTGAGCTGCTTCTGGCAGTATCCACCAGGGGCGGAGCACCAAGTCCGCCACCGACAACTACATCGTCTCAGATCATGCCAGACCTTGAACTTTCCAATTTACAGGCCTCGTGCTACAACTCCTGTTCCGACAGACAATTGCATGTCCAGCCACCAGCCAAACCCCCCTCATGGGTGCGGAATGGGCTTCACGCATTTGAGAGAATGTTTCCATGCTTTTTCCACGCTTCAAAACCATCGCATTCATGGCCTTTCTGGGGCTGTTCATGGTGTCCTGCCAGACAACACCCAAGGTGGATCGCGGTGATCAGACTTCACGGGTCCGGCCACCTCGATTGGAGTCTTTCGAGCAACAGAAACCTCAAATGGACTTTGGGGAGGATTGGGAAAGCGTCGAGGGGCTGCTGACAGGAGGCGGTCAGAATTCGGATCAGACCCGCCAGAAATCGGATCCGCAGACCGGCTACACGCCGCCACCGGCGCCTCGGTATGGCATCTGCCTGGCCACTTTCATCGATTCTGATCATGAGCTGGGTGCCCAGGAGTACATTCAGCGGATCAGCATGCTGTTCCCCGGAATGACCGGGGACCTCAGTATCCATATGGACAAGGATCACTCAAAGGTGCTCTATGGAGACTTTGAGGGATGGAAGGATCCGCGGGTTGGTGATGTCACAAGGGAATTGCGGTCACTTCGAGTTCAAGGTCGTCAGATCTTCAACAGGCCGATCCTGACCGAGGTCATCCCGCCTCGTGATCCGAGATCCATCCATCCTCTGGAATTGATTTCAGTCAGGGAAAACTATCCCAATGTCCGTGTCCTCTACACGATCGAAGTCGCTGTCTGGGGCGACTTCGGAGGTGGTGTTCTGAAAGACAACGAACGCCGGCGATTGGCTCATGACTATGCCCAGGCGCTGCGACAGGATGGACATCAGGCCTGGTTCGATCACAATGAACGCAAGAAGCTCAGCACCGTCACGGTCGGCATCTTCGACCATACCGCAATCGATTCGGATTCCGGAATCCACAGCGATGCTGTTGAGCGTGTCCTGAGACAGTTTCCTGCTCGCCTCGTCAACGGAGAGCTCTTGATGGAACCCGTCAGCCCGGGTGATCCAGGTGCAGGGACCCGCGTTCAAAAGCCACGCATGGTGGAAGTGCCCAAGCTCTAGGTCTCAGCAGGCCGAAGGGTGCCAGAGTGTCTTCATCTCCAGGAACGGTTCGACTTTCCAGGGATCACATCGTTCCTCGTGCTTCTTCCACGATTGAGGCGTGACCCGCTCATGGTGGATGCGCTTGATGCTCTCGGCCGCACGCTTTCGCAGATCAGTCAGTTGCTCATCTTCCAGGTTGACCGCTGAGATCGCATTGACCGCTCGATGATCGGCCATGTGACCCATCAATTCGACATGCGAACCCGTCAGAATGTTCACGACTCCACCGGGAACATCGGAGGTTGCGATGATCTCCGCCAGAAGGGTTGTTGGCAGTGGGTGGGCTTCAGGCGCCAGCAGAATCACCGTGTTCCCTGCACACAACGGTGCAGCGAGCATGGAGATGGCTCCCAGCAATGAGGGTTTGTCCGGCGGAAAGACACCAACGACTCCGGTCGGTTCAGGAACCGTGATGTTGTAGTAGGGCCCAGGTACTGGATTCTGCCCCCCGAGGATCTGCTCGATCTTGTCGGCCCAGCCGGCGAATCCAACCAGTCGATCGATCGCCGCATCGACTTCATCCAGTCGCTGCTTGGGCGACTGGTTGCTTCCAGCGCCGATCGCCTCGCTCATCTCCGCTCGTCTGCATTCCAGCATTTCCGCCATGCGGTAGAGAATCTGTCCTCTCAGATAGCCGGAAGCGGATGACCACCCACTCAGTGCCGAGGTGGCAGCTTCGACCGCATCCCTGAGGTCCTTGCGCGATGCTCTGCAGAGATGGACCGTAGTTCCATGTCGGCGGTGTTCGACGGGGAGCGACTGTCCGGATTCACTGCGGACGAATTTCCCCCCGATGTAGAGCTTCCAGGTTTTCGAGACATCAATGCGTTGAGGCATGGGACTCCTCCCGGGCTGTGATCATTCGAACAGTCACAGTCGAACATAGGCACGAAGTCCGTGCCTTCCGCCTTCACGGCCGAATCCAGATTCCTTGATGCCACCGAACGGTGAAGCGGCATCGAACTGGTTGTACGTGTTGCACCAGATGACACCAGCTTCCAGCCGTTTGGCCATCTCGAAGATGCGGGCGCCCTTGTCCGTCCAGACACCCGCAGCCAGTCCATAGGGTGAATTGTTGGCACGCTTCAGGGCTTCCTCAGGTGTTCGGAAGGTCATCACAGCGAGCACCGGACCAAAGATTTCATCGCGTGCGATGACGTGGCTGGGCTGGACCCCGGTCAGGAAACAGGGTCGGTACCACAGTCCCTTTGCAGGAAGATTCTGATTGTTGACCTTGTGCAGCTGGGCGCCTTCCGCCTGTCCTTTTTCGACGTAGGAGGAGATCTTCTCCAGCTGATCAGGATTGTTGATCGCACCGATATCGGTGTTCTTGTCGAGTGGATCACCGACCCGCAGGGATGCCATGCGATGTTCAAGTCGCCTCACGACTTCTTCGTGGATCGATTCCTCCACGAACAACCGTGATCCGGCACAGCACACATGACCCTGATTGAACCAGATGCCGTTGACGATGCCTTCGATCGCCTGATCCAGTGCAGCGTCGGCAAAGATGATGTGGGGACTCTTGCCACCAAGCTCCAGCGTGAGACGGCGATCACCGACCGCCGCGGCTTCCGCGATCCGACGTCCCACCTCGGTTGATCCGGTGAATGCGAGCTTGTCGATGCCATCATGAGCGGCAAGGTGCTGGCCTGTCCGACCTGCGCCTGTCACGATGTTGACCACACCGGGAGGCAGGCCGACTTCTTCGAAGATCTCGGCCAGTCGCAGGGCTGTCAGTGGCGTGGTCTCGGCCGGTTTCAAGACGCACGTATTGCCACAGGCCAGTGCAGGGGCGATCTTCCAGGCAGCCATCAGCAAGGGGAAGTTCCACGGGATGATCTGTCCACAGACTCCAACAGGCTTTGGCGTGGCACCTGCAAATGCCCACTTGAGTTTGTCCGCCCAGCCGGCGTGATAGAAGAAATGCCGGGCAGCCAATGGGATATCGATATCACGCGATTCCTTGATCGGCTTCCCGCCATCCATGGTTTCGAGTACGGAAAGCTCACGAGCCCGTTCCTGGATTCGGCGTGCGATCCGGAACAGATACTTCGCACGCTCCTGGCCACCAATTCGTGACCAGGCCGGCAGGGCCTGCCGTGCGGAAGCAACGGCATCCTCGATGTCCTTGTCATTGCCTGATGCGACTTTCGTGAGTGCCTCACCGGTCGCAGGGTTGACGGTTTCGAACCATCTGCGCGATCGAGGAGATCGAAACTCCCCATCGATGAACAGACCATAGCGGTCGGCGATCTCCACAGGTGTTCTTTCCGGAGCAGGCGCATACTCCCAGGCACTTTCCCGTACGGACTGTGCCGTCGATCCGGCCGTGCGCTCTGGAATACTGTCGTTCATCGTCATTTCTCCGGATCAAGCCTCTGAGAAATCATGTCCAGCCATGTATCGTTTTCGTTCAAGGCGAATGATCTGCCTGAGGAGATCATTCGTCAGACTCGAGGCCCCGAAACGAAAGAGTTTCGGAGTCAGCCAATCATCTCCAAGGGTCTCCTTCACCATCGCCAGTTGATGCAGGGCGGCCTTTGCTCGACGGATTCCACCGGCGGGCTTCATTCCGATTCGAATTCCGGTTGCAAACCAGTGATCGCGAATGGCTTCGAGCATCACAAGGACCGCCGGCATGGTTGCAGCCGGTGCGATCTTGCCTGTTGATGTCTTGATGAAGACCTCTCCATCCTGGATCGGTCCAGTCGAAGCGGCTGCTTCGATGGCGAGGTCACTGGCCCGACGAATAGCGTCGTAGTTTCCGAGTTCCCCGGTTTCCAGAATGATCTTGAGATGTGCAGGATGTACGGCAGATCGGACTTCTCGGATTTCTTCGGCGACTTCATCATCACGTCCAGCGAGAAAGGCCCCGCGATTGATGACCATGTCGATTTCATCTGCACCAGCGGCAACAGCTTCGGCCGCATCCCGAAGTCGAACACTCAGTGGATACTGCCCACTGGGAAAACCGGTGGCGACCGAAGCAATCTTGATGCCGGTGCCGTCGAGGACTTCCTTTGCGGCCGGGACCAGGTTGGGATAGACACAGACCGCGGCTACGGACGGCAACGGGGGATCAATCTCACCTTCCCATGGCCGGATGGCCTTGCGGCAGAGGGAGCGAACCTTCTCCGGGGAATCCGAGCCCTCCAGGGTCGTCAGATCGACCATCGACAAGGCCAGGCGAAGACCCTGTTTCTTCGCAGATTCCTTGATCGAACGTCTTGTGAAGGACGCCGCTCGTTGTTCCAGCATGATGGTGTCGACAGGGTGAGCGACCATGGAGCCAGTGTACGGTTACCAGGAGGCCACGTCAGCAGGGTGAAGCGGAATCGGCACCAGCCTCAGGGTCGAGGAATCTCTGAGGAGCTTCCCTGTCCATGCCTGAAGAACCGATCGAGTGGTCCACCATCCAGCAGCTCGATGACCCGATTGGGCCGATTGCCGGTGAGTTCATAGGCCAGAAGCCAGCCCGCAGCGTTGTCCAGGATGATCAAGGACTGAACATCCTTGTCTCTGGCACCACTTCGTCCCGTCATGGTCAGCATCGTGAATCCGCCACCTTCCGCGATCATGTCCGCATGAACAACCGAATTCGAATGACTTCCAGCCTGGATGAACACCAGAACAGCCAGGATGGCTGCGGTGATCCAGAGTGTCGTATTCGATATGGCGGACATGACTTCGGTCCTCCGGGACTTCAGCGGGCTTTACGGAGTTTCACGACATCATCCGAGACATCGCGATGATCAAATGGAATCAGGGCGGAACCGGTTCGATCCCAGCCCGTGACAACCAATCTCATGCTGTTGGTATCGAACATCCACATCAGTTGCTCATTGCCGTTGCCGGACATCGTCGAGATTGCGAGCGTTTGACCACCTGGCTTGAACTGCCCGATGGCTGATGGATTGAATGAAACGAGTCCGAGCATCAGAACCAGTACGAGGTTCAGGATGATCAGTGGCCAGGAGCCTCGTCGCCGGACAATGGGCTCACTTGACATCTTTTCGCTTCGATGGAATCAGGTTGACACCCACCACGGCAATGAAGCACAGGAAGGCCAGTGCCATGCCGATGAGTGACTGAGGAGGACTCAGGTTGCCAGCCGGAGCCGGTGGGCTGCCGACAGGTGGCATCGCCGCATCAACGATTCCGGCCACGCCAAAGAGCACGCCGATCACGATGAGGGTCTGGATGATGTTCCGTGTCATCTGCATTCCGTCAGTCTAGCAGAGCGCCACGGGACCATGGGCTGGAACACCGCAGGCTGCTCTGGGGGGCTCAAATCGGGTTGTTTCTGAGGGGGATGCTTGAATGGGCACCCAGGGCTGAAAAGATCCTCATCGTCGCATCCGATCGATTGAGGGTATAGAAATGCACCCCTCTGACATCGTGATCGAGCAGATCATTGCACTGCTCGGTCGCCCATTGCACGCCGATCTGCTCGACGGCTGCCGGGTCATCCTGATGCTTGTAGATCCGTTTCTGCAGGCGTGCCGGAAAATTCGTGCCGGCTGCCAGATCAGCCATTCTCTTCATCGTGGCCAGGCTCGTGATCGGCATGATGCCCGCGATCTTCGGGAGACTGATGCCGTTGAGATCACATTGTTCACACCAGTCGTAGAACACACGATTGTCGAAGAACATCTGAGTGGTGATCCAGTCCGCACCCGCCTCGACCTTGGCCTTGAGGTGGTCCATCTGGCGAAGTCGATTCGGTGTTTCGGGATGACCCTCCGGAAAGCCTGCGATGCCGATTCCGAAACCTCTCTTGTCAGGGTGCGTCCCTATTTCGTTTCGACGGCGAATGGATCGGACGAGATCGACGGCATGAGGGAATGCTTCGGAGTCCGAATCGTATTGATCACTGCCTTCAGGGGCATCGCCCCGAATGACGAGGATGTTGCTGATGCCATGCGCCTCGTATCTGGACAGGATGTCCTCCAGCTCCTCAGGAGTCTGTTGAACACAGGTGAGATGAGGGACCGGATCAAGACCACCGTTGCCCTTGAGCGACACCACCAGATCATGTGTCCGCTTGCGAGTGGATCCGCCCGCTCCGTACGTGACGGAGACGAATGACGGAGCCAGTGACCGGAACGAATCCATTCGACCAGCCAGTTCACTTGCTGCTGAATCAGATCGTGGCGGAAAGAATTCAAAGCTGATGGTGGTTGGATCCCGCTCGAGGATGTCCAGAATGTGCATGGTTGCATCATACCGCCCGGCAAAGCACATCCGACACGGATCAGTCGTCACGCCTTTTATACTCTTCAGCAGCATGACCGATCGCTCCGAAATTCCCTGGCCAACCGTCAAAAGACTCAGTCTCTATCTGCGTGAAGCGGAGCGACGGATCGAGGCGGGTGCAACGACGGTCAGTTCACGCCAGCTGGGCGAAGCCAATGACATTGCCGGTACGCAGGTGCGAAAGGATCTCGGCCATTTTGGTCAGATCGGGAAGTCCGGCATCGGGTATCAGGCCACGAATCTCGTCATGACACTGAGACGGATCCTCGGCCTCAATCGTTCATGGCGGGCTGTCGTGGTCGGAGTCGGCAACATCGGGAGGGCCATTCTCGGCTACCCGCAGTTTTCACAACGCGGATTCCATGTCATTGCCGCCTTTGATCAGAACCAGGCTGTTGTCGGCGAGAAGATCGGTGGTGTCGAGGTGCACGGCATGGAGGCACTGATTGATTTCATCGAGAACGAGGACATCCATCTCGGATTGCTTGCGGTTCCTTCCGAAGTGTCCCAACAGGTCGCCGAGCTGCTTGTCGAAGCGGGCATCAAGGGCATCCTCAACTTCGCACCGAATCGTCTGCTTGTACCGGTTGGGGTCGTCAGCGTCGATCTGTCCAGATCCCTGGAGATGCTGGCGTTTCAGGTATCGAGCGGACTGACCGGTGAACCACCGCTCGGTGATTGAAGGTCGAACATGGATTGCGGGTTCGAACAGCGTTCAGGCGCCAGCCTTTTCAGCAGCGGTCGATTCTGCGACTTCGGTATCGCCAAAGATTGCGGAACCGACTCGGACAATGTTCGCCCCGCACTCGATCGCCACTTCGAAATCATTGCTCATGCCCATGGAGAGGATGTCGAAATGCTCGCCGCCGACACCGCTTCTTCGGATCTCCTGGAAGAGTTCCTGAACTCTCTGGAAGACCGGTCGAGCGTCCTCTGGATCATCCACCTTGGGGGCCATGGCCATGAGACCCCGGACACGAATCGTGATCATGGTCTCGATCTGTTCGATCAGATGCCGGACGGCTGCAGGGGCAATGCCATGACGCCCTCGGTCATCACTCGGATTGATCTGGACGAGAACCTCGACGGGAGACTCGGCATTTTCCGAGCCGGCCTGGATCTCTTCCGCCAAGCGAAGTGAATCCACGGAGTGGATCAACCTGACCTGCGAGAGAAGCTTGCGTGCCTTGTTGCGCTGGAGATGTCCGATGAAATGCCATCGTGCCTGGGTGACCTCACCACCTTCACCGATCACCTGTCTTCGATCGAGGTACTCCTGGACCTGTGGTGCGATCTTGAGGAAGTGCTGAACACGACCTTCACCGAAATCGACATGGCCGAGTTCGATCAACTCCCGGACCTGATCCATGGCGGCATACTTGGTGACGGCCACAAGATGAACCGGTTCGTTCTCTCGACCGGCTCGGGCGCGGGCGTCGTCGATGCGTTTGCAGACGGACTCGTAGCGTTGTCGGGTTGTTTCACCATCCATGGTGAGTGGGCTCCTCAGTGCTCTCACTGAGGATACGCGCACCAGCCGGTCTGCTCAAGCGGACGCGATCATCCAGATCGTGCTCAACGCCGCGATCCGGTGGTCTATTGACCCGGCCTCGGAGCCATGGCACCGGCGAGATCCGCTGGTGTGAGCCCGGTGTCCGCCGAACCGCCCAGGATGTTGTCCGCGACGAATCGACTGCTCCTGCCGATTTCGGCGGAGTTGAGTCCTGCATCGGATAGATCCTGGAAGGTCTGCTGCATTCCCGACATGTAGGCCTCTGCCTGAGGATTGGCGCCAGAGGTACTCAGCCAGGCAGCGAAATCAGTGTTTGCGGCGGACGAATCGGTTGATTTGAACTGGGTGAAGGCCTGCTGGAATGCCTGTGCCATCGGCGCCATGTCACGTTCAGCGATCTTCTGCTGATCCATGTCCGGCTGACTGCTCAAGACGCTTTCGTACATCTTGAGAGCCGCTTCCGCAGAGGTATTGTCCAGACGCTGCTGATTGATCTGGACAACACTGCCCGCCATGGCGCTTCCCTGGATATCCGCAGCGAAGTCGTTGACGACCGACTGCCTTTGTCCATTGGGGATGGGAGTCACTTCGATGCCGAAATCAGCCAGGCTGATATCCAGGGGAATGACTTCACCCTGAGGTGGCGAAGAGACTTCCTGCTCGGTCGGATAGATCTGTGATTCGGCGGCAATATCATCCGCCAGGTTGCTCAAGTCGGCATCTGCGGCCGTGTTCCCCGGAATGACGGGAACCACGGGGACGACAGGTGTCACTGGCGTCGGATCAGGTCCAGGTGTCGGTGCAGGGCCTGGGGCTGGTCCGGGTCCGGGTCCGGGTCCAGGACCGGGGCCTGGACCGGGGCCCGGTGGAATGATGTCACCGGCAACGAGGAGGCCGAGCAGGTTCTGGTTCTGGAAGAGCACTTCCAGATCTGCCAGATCGACGGCATCGATGCTGCCCCACTTTTCATTCCCAAGCGTACCCGTGAAGTCCGGCCCGAGTGCCGAGGCGAAGATCGGTGTTTCTGCTCTCGTGTTGTCGTAGGTCGGTGTGACACTGAAGTTGATGTCACCGTTTGCCAGGATCGAAGTGGCGACGGATTCCGCCTCACCTTCCGCACTCGTGACCATGATGGGATCACGCAGGAGGATTCGGATGTTGGGCGCGGTGACCTCAAGATCACCGGAGATGTTCAGGTCACCGATCGCGATCTCATCAGCTGCGGTGATGCTCAGATCACCAGCGGTCGACAACGCCTGCATCGGTCCGAACTTGACGGAGCCGGTCAGTGAATTGATCGCGAAGGAATCCGAGAAGATGGAGATCGTTGCCGTCCCGTTGTCCTCGAGCCACTGGTTGCCGTCGCCGTTGAGGAGGATGTCCTCGACGGCATTGATCATGTTGGTGCCCGGTTCAAGATCGTTCGAACCGAACTTCATGAACCCGCCGGCGGCGAGGCCGACACTCTTCAACGGAGCGGCTTCTCCGATGTTGCCACTGATCTGCATGTTGGTACCGGCCCGCATGAGAAGACCGGTGTAGACGCCGTCAGCCATCTCGATGTTGCCGGCGGTTCGAATGAATCGATTGGCCGAGATGCGTGTCACATCGTCCTTGGCAAGATAGATGCCGTCTTCGGTGAAGAGACCGAGGCCACCCAGAACCCGATAGTCGTTGTTGACCGGATTCACATGCAGGTCCGTATGGAAGGTCAACGAATTGGAGGTTTCCAGCGTCAGATTGGAATCGACGAAGGCCAGACTCGTGTTGACGGCAACTTCCGATCGGGCCAGGTTCAGATTGGCGAGATCATTCAGGGAATAGGCAACCGGCGTGACATCATCAACGATGTCCATGTCCTGTTCCGAGATGATGCTGATGGTTCCCAATCCCAATGCGCTCGTGTTCTGTGAACCCAGGCTGGCCTTGAGGCTTCCATCAACCGAGACGGTGTCGCCGAAGATTCGGACGAAACCCGCATCACCCGAGAACGTGCCGGCTCGCGATGTGAGCGTGGCTGCGTTTTCGACAAGCTGGACGCCATCACTCCGGCTTGTGATGAAGCCGGCATTGCCCCAGAGACGAGCGTTGGTACTGATCTGGCTGCCGGTCTGGAGGATCGTCGCCACGTTGCTGTGGAGAGAGATCTCACCACCACTGCCGTCATTCGATGTCGCATCTGCGGCGATGGCGCCACCGTCGCCGTTGACGATGGCTGGAGCGGCAATCCGTACGGATCCGCCTTGATCAGCCGAAGATCTGATGGTGCCCTCGTTGTGAACGAGTCCGCTCATGGCGATGGCATCGACACGACCCCCGTTTCCGGAAATCACGCCGCTGTTGTGAATCGCGTAGCCGTACATGTCGCCCGCCGCCATCACGATGTGTCGTGATCCGTTGATCTGGCCGTCGTTCACGATGCTGCGGGAACCCAGGTGTGTGGGCGCCTGTACACCGCTGTCGGGCTGATAGAAATTGTCGACATCTTCGGCATCCGTACTCAGATCCTCACCGTTGACCCGAAGGCTGATGACATCACCGAGCGTCTTGACGGACACTTCATCGTCGTTTCCGAGGCCACCCGCCATCACGATCGTGGGCGCTGTCAGGCTGCCACGGTTCGTCACGGTTCGACCAAGAAGGATCAAGCCGTCGGATGCGGTAATGGAAGCACCGGGAAGAATATTGATGCTTCCACTGGCGCCTTTCATGACGAATCCATCAGGACTGTTGTTGAGGAATGCCGCGTCGTCAGCAAGGCTGCCACTGGCGGCCAGGAAAGAACCGACATCGACCACACTGCCGCCGAAGAAGATGACGCCGGCGGGATTGATCAGGCCAACGGCGCCCGAGCCCGTGATCTGACCACGGATCATGGAAGGCGTCCCCTGGTTCGTCTTGTTCAGGACAACGAAGTTCGGATTGGTGGTCGATTGGAAATGGACGCTGTGACCGGTACCCACATTGAAGGAGTTCCAGTTGATGAGTGCCGTGGATCCCGTCAGCCAGACCGTCTGGTTCAGCCCATTGGGATTGTTGCTGACCCAGCCGGATCCGAAGACGGGATTGAAGGTTCCCTGAGACGGCAGATCGCCGCCCAGAGCAGGGTTCGATGTGGCGCCAAGCAGCACGCCAGCTGCGAGCAGGCTGCACCGCCGCACCGCTGGCCGGGCAAACCGTGCTACAGCACGATGGACGAGTCCTATCTGTGAGGTGTTCCTCATCGGTCTCACTCCTGCTCTTCCCGCTGCTTCAGGCGGCACAACCCCGATCAGGGCCCACCAGTGCTTCTGCCTTCCTACAGCTTGATTGTGGTACTGATTGTACCTGCCGGCTCCAAATTTCTGCCGCTGATCGTCCCATAAGGTCCAGAGGGAACCGCGGCTCCCCAAAACCTAGCTCAAATGTGGGAAATCACCAGAGAAACGTGCCAGTCACGTACAAACGGCTGCTTCCTGCCTCTGCCAGACCGAACTTGAGGTCGTGGAGGGCGAATCCCCAGTCCAATTGAACTCGAAGATTCGACTTGTAGAGGAATTCAAGGCCGATTCCGGCACCAAGAAGCGTGTTATTCACTTCAAATCCCTCATTGCCATTCTGGAAGACGTATCCAGCGTCAAAGAAGGCTTTGAAGATCAGATCCCAGTCAGGGCGGCCATAGACGTGCTGTGGTGCCCGTTTGAAGGGTCCACCCATGAATTCCAGCGGTTCCGGCTCGACGGCGAAGGTCCTGGGCAGATGGAATCGATATTCGATGGATCCGAACAGGGAGTTGTCTCCGGCCACGATGGACTGGGCATAGCCTCTGACCGAGTAGAGACCACCGAGAATGCTCTGGAACTGGGGGACCAGTCTGGAACCAAAGCTGTACTGCCCAGAAAATCGCAGAGCGATCTCATGGGCCAGCGTCGAGCTGTCAGGTGTGTTTGGATCGGCCCATCCGACCGGATCGAACAACGGTTCGAGGAATGTCGACAGGGACGCGCTCCAGTTCAGCCGGGCCCATTTCTCGGCGGGATCGATTCGTCCGAGGAGTGTCAACTCCTCGATGTTCTGAGCCAGGAAGCTGCCTTCCAGTCCGACCATCGCCTGGAAGAGTCCCTTGTTGTCCTGTCGTGAAAACTGGAGTTCTGCATACGGCAACGCAAAGCCGGCGATGCCGCTGTCATCCAGCAGTTCATTGCTGACCTTGACCTTCTGGTAGTTCATGCCGGGCACGATGTCGATGAAGAACGGACCATCCTGGAAGATGTTCAAGGACACCTGACCACCTGCCGACCACGAGTACCCCGTGTACTGGACGAAGTCCTGTCCAAACTGGTCATTGACGAACTTGTTCCAGGATCCGATCACGCTGCCGCGGATTCGATTGTCGTCGGACAGACGGAACTGGTACGACCCGAGGACCGCATTCGTCCGGGTGAAGTTCGAGGTCACGTACTCGAGCGAGAGAATGTCATCGTTCCCCGTCAGCTGTGAGTGGAAGA
Organism: Phycisphaerae bacterium; assembly: GCA_002702575.1. Taxonomy (GTDB): domain Bacteria; phylum Planctomycetota; class Phycisphaerae; order Phycisphaerales; family SM1A02; genus UBA1668. Next base: position 15,554 of record PAAJ01000013.1, read on the forward strand.
GCCCGAAGCGTTGTCGAAGGCTCCTCTCCTGTGGGGTCCCGGTATTTCCAATTTCGTAGTAGATCGTCAGCGGATCGGCTTCGAACACCAGGTAGTCCAGGCTGACACCGCCCGGAACCGCGGATGCGGCAACCGAGGCCTCGACATTCCGGCCAGGATGCCGGTTGAGTCGGTGGATGTAGTCGGACAGTTCCTCCTTGCGGATCAGATCAGCCCGGTTCTCCGTCGCCTCTTCAGATTCAGCGTCGGCATCATGTGGCCGAGAAGGGGAGGCCTTCTTGATCACACGATGTGTTTCGTGGTCGAAGGTTTCGCTTTCGTCGATCCGATCACCCTGGGCGATGGTCCGGGTCTCCACGACTCGACCGACCGTGATCATGATGGTCAGTTCCGTATCGCCCGGCGGGCGGAGATCCTTACCGAGATCGGCGGGACCACTGCTGATCTGATTCTGGTCAGGGATGACGAACACACCCAGGAGGTCATCCGAGATCAGCACGCGGCTGATTGACGATGAGATCATCGCAATGGCGGAACTCCAGAAGACACCGCCGCCCTGTGCGTTGATCTTGTTCAGAGTCGTCTGGGTAATTCCGACACCGACCCGAGGCGCAATCCAGTTTCGATCACCTTCCTCACTGTCGATGTATCCAAGGACGATGGGAAGATCCATGAACTCCGAAGTCGGTGGGAGATGAGGATGTTCGTAGAGATAGCCCACTTCGAAGGGATCCACCATGTACGGGACGCCGTCCACCGCGGGATCGGGTTCATCCACACTTGGTGCCGGCGATTCGGTCGGGATGTCTGCGACCGGCTTCGCCTCTTCCTCATTCTCTTGAGCTGGTTCGGCCATCTCCTGCACTGGCTCGGATGGCGTTGCGACGGCAGAAGGGATCTCTTCAGAAGCATCCTTCTGTTTCGAGTCGGCTTCCTTGGAATCGACCTCTTCGACGGGCTCCTCGACAACCGGGGGGGTGTCTTCTGCGGGGGCCTCGACTTCAGGCGTCTTCGCCGGGAGATCTTCAGAGTCTTCCTCGACTGCTGGAGCATCGTCCTCGGACGTCGCATCCGGTGCCGATTCCTGCTCTGACTCGAGCTTGAGCTCGATGAGGAGGGTATTGCCACCGGTCACGGTCGCGGAGGCATCAGCCTGTTCGAATCCCTGCAGACGCAGATGGCTGGCGACCGCCAGACCGATCGTCTGGATCGCCATCTCATCGAATTCATTCTTCCCTTTGCCGACGAAGTTCCGGATGGAATCCACCATGACGCGTCGCCCGTTGTCCGGCGAGGTATATCGGGCATCCCGTTGACCGAGGCGAACTTCGACGGATTCGACACTGGCGGCTTCGACCAGAAGGGGATTGGGTTCCAGCCATCGCGACTTGACGGATTTGATGACCCAGACCTCGACCGGTTCGCTTGTGGAGGCGTCTTCGGTCGCAAGGAGCGGGCGCAGCGTCGTGGGCAGATTCGGATTGGGCTGTCCACCATCAAGGGGCAGGTGGCCGATCAGGTAGACATCGATTTCATCGATCTCCCCTTCAACCTCGAACCGCATGGGACGTACCGTGGAACCGACGAATCCCTGTGCCTGAAGATGCGCGGCCAATGCATCTGCGATGACCTGGACGGTGTCGTCATGACAGAGCGCACCACCCATTCGATTCATGGCTTCGAGGTCGGTTTGAATGGCGGGCTGCCCTGGAACGGCGGGGGCCAATCCCGTCGATGTTCGCCTGACCTTGAACGGGACCGTCTGAAGGTCCTTTGAATCAGGCAGCAGCTCATGCTGCTGATCCCATGCAAACTGGAATGACCGGACATCAAGCGTATCCGCAAGGCCTGTCGTGGCACCTGCCATCAGCGTGATCAACAGCACGATGCATCGAGACCATGACCATGACCTCGGTGGGTGTGTGCGACTCGTCCAGAATGCTGATTGAACTGGCATGTGTTGGGTGGCTCGATTGACGTCTTGAAGGAAGGTCTTCAAACCCGCCAAACGACTGTTCCGGTTGTACAGCCTCGCCGTGAGGCATCTTTCTGTCAAGACGGGGTTTGGGCGAGAGAACCGGGTTTCTCAACGGTTGTCCGCATTGCACGAAGGAAGCCCTCATAAAGCCCTGATGCAGCTGGTACAGGCCATCGGAGCTTCTCGAAAACTTCGTCTGATTTTGAATTGAATTGAATTCGCCCTTTCAGCACGCCGACGGAGGGGCCAGAGGATCTTCTTCATGAGGGTCTAGTGCTTGAGTGTGTATCTCAGGCAAGTGATTCGGACTCTGGGACTGGAACCATGAACGCATTGATTATCGCCACTGTCGCCCTCTGCGGCCCTCTTTCCTCGGATGTCGAGGACCATCAGGTACAGCTGCTGCAGCCTTCTGCAAACCATGCCGCCCTTGCAGCCTTTGATGGACCTCGCTCCGCCTTGGCCCTTGGCTCGGGCGATGCCCTTGGCTGCGAGCTCTTCGCACTCGAGTTCATCGTCTCCGCGGATTGATCGACCTGCCACGCCCTTCTTCAGGCGGATCTCATCGACCGGAGGAGTATTTCGAACGCAATGCCTTGAGGCGTTGCTTCTGCTCTCCCGAACGAACATTCGATCCAGCCTGCTGAATCAAGCGGACTGTCCTCGCCGCTCCGAAACGCCTCGCCAGATGAGGCCCGAGGATCTCGATGTAACTCGAAGGTGTCGGTCCGGTGACTTCCTGCTCAAGGAGCAGAAGCGTGTCGTCGTCGGTACTCGCTGCCAATGACGGGCCGATGAGCTGCCACAGCATGTCACGTTGCAGACGAGTCGGTTGTCCGACCAGAGGCCACGCCTTGAGAAAGGCGCTTCTGTCCTGCAGCCGGAACAGCGGGCCGAGAATCACACCGGCCGCCGGACTGCTCAGCAGATCATGCTGGCCGCCATACGTCCACATCTTCCTGGCCAGTTCATCTTCTCCGATGAGATTCAATGCTCGAAGAGTCAAGGTCAGTCGTTCGGCTGTCGGCTGCTCGACGATCCGTCGCATCAGCCGCTCGGCTTCACTTCGTACATCGAGGCCTCGTTGGGCAGCATCCTGAGTACCACTTGGTGTGATTCGGGATCGTGTATTCAATGAAGGTGAGGCAGCGGTCATCAGAGGATCGCCGATCGTGTTGATCCGCCACGGCCGACTGAATGGCCCCTGTGCATCCCACCAGCGTCCTGCAACCAGAAACGGCACCAGAATGCTGATCCTTCTGACAAACTCGACCGGTGGAACGAACGCACCCAGAAAGGGTTCCTGGGACGAACCGACGTAGGCATACACACCATGCTCCAGCCATCGTCCACCAACCGTGTTGGCATTGGTCGGGTCCTGCAGCGAGAAACTGTGAATCATCTGCAGGATGGATGGTGAGGAAAGAACAGGAACATCGTTGCTGGTTCCTCTCATCGAACCGATGTCGAAGAAATCACGATTGCCCTTGGAGTTCATCAGGATGAGATTTTCATTGAGGCCGCCTGAAGACATCGATCGGATCGTCTGCATGGTGGCGTTTTCACTCAGCAGGCACTCATACCCATCCTGTGACAGCTTGGCAGCCGCTTCAGCCATTCCGTATTGGGGCTGCTGACCACCGGTCGGATCGCCATCGCACAGCCAGGCGGTTTTCGGTACGACAAAGAGACTGCTCATGGCCATGTAGGTGGATTCGACGGCATCACCATTGATCCATCCGACGATGGCGTACCGCTTCCAGTCTGTACGTCTTCCAAGGACATCCGTGATGGCAAGTGGATCTTCGGGTCCGACGTTCGGCGCCTTCACCCGATCCGATGCGGGCAGTTCCGCACGGACCCTCGAGGGCAATGTTCGACAGATGGTGATGGCGTCGATGTCATCACCCAGGATGTCCCATTGGAGACCCGTTTCCTCGCAGCGTGATCGAACGAGCTCGATGAGGGTCATTGTCTTGGAGGCCTTGAGGACCGTACCGCCACCACCCAGTGAGCCATCCAGTTGACCGACAGCCTGTCCCCGGCCGACGGCCAGAGCCATGGCTGCAGGAAAGGATGGTGATGATTCGGAGGTCAGGACAAGACCGAGTGGCTTCAGATTCTGTCTTGTCATCGCTGCCGCAAATGACTCTCCCGGACGCCCGCCCCACGCCTTGGCCAGAACCAGTTGAAATCGATCCATCATCGACAGGTCCGGTGGCGTGACGGGTGCTCGCTGAATCACCTGGGCCGGTTTCAATGTTCGGATCAGCATCGGTGCAAAATGATCATCCTCCAGCAGCACCGGCCAATGACCTTCTGTCGACCACTGAGCCATTTCATCGATCCACGTGTCGAGATCCGGGACGACGACAACCTGGTCGATCAGGGGGATCTGATTGGTTCGATGCAGGGCCCGGGCGCCCAGCTTCACCGGCCATGGCACCTGATCCTCGTCGATGGCAGGCTGAAGACAGAGCAGGACGGACAACAGTGATGACGTGAGGATTGACATGCCACAAGTGTATTGCCTGGAGAGGCCGTATCCTGCATGACTTGATGGGGGCGACCTCCCCCGGATTGCATGAGGAATCACCGCGAACGGAGAGTCGTCTGATGCCCGCTGAGTACCGTGTCATATCGTTGGGGACCCTGGCTTCCAACACACTCTGGGAAGAGGGCGGCCAGGTCCGGACGCCCCATGCCACCACCACGCTGATCGTCACGGATGCCTGCAGGATTCTCGTGAATCCCAGCCTGCCTGCACAGGTTCTGCATGCACGCATGGGGGAGCGGACACCGGTTCAGCCATCTGACATCACGCATGTCTTCATGACCAGTCTCGCGGAGGATCATCGCCACGGCCTGGTCGGATTCGAACGGGCCACCTGGCTTGCACACGAGCCGGAGCTGGTTCATGTTCGTTCACAACTTGAACAGGCTGTCGAGGACGCCCGTGATCACGCTGATGAAGAGACCGTCGCCATCTGCGAGGCTCGACTCGCACCACTGGCTTCGGTTCAGCCTGCACCGGATCAACTTGTTCAAGGTGTGGATCTGTTTCCGCTGCCCGGCGTGACTCCAGGTACGTGTGGACTCCTGATTTCCCAGCCTCGTGCAACCGTGGTCGTGACGGGTGACGCCGTGGCGACTTCGGAACATCTGGAGCAGGGCAAGGTGCTGCCGACATGCGATGATCTCGAAAAGGCCCGCGAGTCTTTCCAGGAAACCATCGAGATCGCCGACATCATCATTCCGGGTCGAGACAACATCCTGATTCGCTGAATCCCGGACGCTTCTGCAGTGCAGACAATCGGATGACGAATGATCGGCGGCTGCCAACTCCGATGTTGGCAGCCGCCGGTTCGTCCGTTCGGGACCACGCGTCCCACGGAGCGAGAGAGAGGACTGGGTACCCGGTATCCGTTGAACACCGGGCCCCGTAATTGAACCCCACCCGGGGAGGCGTTCCGAGGCGGGGATGAAATTCGTGCTTGTGTGCAATCCGTTCCTGATTGTGACAGTCCGATTCGAGGGCTCGGATTGCAAACAGAAGCCTGGAAAACACGTCAAACCCCACTTGGATCGGCTCTCGATGTAGGGATTGGTCGGATTGCAGGGAATGCCGGGCATTCGCCTCTACAATCCCCTCATGGCAACAACACACCTGGCTCTGTATGCAGGCTCCTTCGATCCCATGACATTGGGCCACCTCGATGTGATCCGTCGTGCACGCCGTCTCTTCGATGAAATCGTCGTCGGTGTCGGCCAGAATCCCGACAAGTCGTGGCTCTTCACGACGGAGGATCGGACTCACATGGCCAATGAACTCGTGTCGGAGATCGTTCGGGCAGAACCGGAGCTCGCGAGGGTCCGAGTCGAGTCCTATGAGGGCCTGACCGTCGACTTCGCCAGGCAGATCGGCGCGACCGCGCTGCTCCGGGGCCTTCGCAACGCCACGGACACCGCCACGGAATGCCAGTTGGCGATGGCCAACAGACATGTTGCCGACATCGAGACCGTCTTCGTACTCCCATCTCAGGAGTATGGCTTCACGTCTTCGAGTCTCATTCGCCAGATCGTTGCGCTCGGTGGCGATCTGGAGGGGCTGCAGGGCGTTGTTCCGAAGATGGTGATCGAACGTCTGCAAGTGGTTCAGAAGGATGAATCCCACTCGCTGCGTGATCGCACGATGGAAGGTACCTGGGGCGTCGACTGAAGATGGAGTCGATCTTCAGGCGTCGGATTCCGCCAGGGAATCAAGACCCGCAGTTCGCAGGATGGTCTTGAAGTTTTCCGAGAAGACGAAGTTCTCCTCGGGAAACGACATGCCTGCCATGTTGTGATCGACATGACTGAACATCAGGTCGATGTGACCGATGGTCGACCAGTCCTCATCTTCATGCGGACGTCTCATCTTCACGATACCGCTGGTGGCCGCTCCGGCGTCGTCGATCCGGTCAAGTGTCGCGTCATAACGAAGCGTACAGCCGGGGACGACGTCCGCTTCGATGGAAGCCCGGGCGATCTTGGCGAGGACGACCTTCTCGCGAAACCCATTGACGGCACCAACCAGAATGCCGGCGGTCTGGGCCATGCCCTCGATCATGAGGGATGCGGGCATCAGGGGTTCCGCAGGAAACCGCTCATCAGCCGGGAAGTGATCGTGCAGATGTTCCTCTGCCAATGAGACGTTCTTGACGGCAGACATGCGTTGACCCGCTTCGAAGTCAACGATCTGGTCAATCCACATCCAACGCATGGCAGGAACCCTCGCGGAGGATCAGGCGGGGCTTGTTTCGCTGTTCAACTTGCCTTGCACGAAGGCGACCAGCGACTGCACCGTGATGAGATCCGCCACACCCGCGAGGCTTCGATCGGAATCGAATGTCGTGAGATCAAGGTGTGGCATGCGTTCACGAAGCATCGTCATGCCTGCATCCGTGAATGTTTCATCCTGAACCCAGTCGGCGTTGTCCATCAGGTTCTCGGGAAAGAGTTCACCCTGTTCGATCTTGAACGGGCGGTCATCCGTCGAGAAGGTCTTTTCCAGCCGAAACTGGATGTCCAGGAAGTCGATCGACTCGGCGCCGAGATCGGCGACAAGTCGGGCTTCCGGCGTGACTTCGTCATCGTCAACGCCGAGGGCTTCTTCAAGGACATCGCGAATGTGGGTGAAGATGTCTTCGGGGCTCATGGCCATGGGTCCGGCAGCTCCGTGGTGATGGGTCGTGCGTTGTTGCTTCAGACCCTGGTAGGTCGCATGGTAAACCGTCCGGAGATGGCTGTCTCCTCGGAACGGTCCGAATCGTCGTTTCGGATCACAATGCCCTTGCCCTTGCAGGACCATTGACCCTGGTCGTCCCGCTTGATCGCGGTGACCTCGACCTCGAGTCGCTCCCCCGGTCTGACCATGGCTCCGTACTTGAGGGATTTGACCTCCCCGAGGACGAGTCGGTCCGACTCCCTGCCCTGGAGCAGCTTTCTGGCTGCCTGGACCAGCGATTCCAGCATCAGCACCCCCGGCAGGATCGGGAAGCCCGGAAAATGGTCTCCCAGGTACTCCTCAGCGGCTGTGACGTGCTTGACCGCTCTGATCTGGTCTTCAGACTGCTCGTGGACCTTGTCAATGAGTTCGAATCGCATGGGTGGGTTCCGTCTGGGGCCGGCTGACATGGTACCGCCGGGATCCGCCGGGCTCCGGAATCCACGGATCCGCTCCCGGACTTGAGTGACGGCGAACCCGGATTCCGCTATCCTCCCCGGTCTTCCGTCGCCTCTGATGTGTCCCCTGGTGGACCGGGTTGCGGGAGTCAATCAACCTGAAAGACACGAGGACGTCATGGCCACTACAGGCACGATTATCCAGGTCATCGGTTCAACCTTCGACGCTCAGTTTCCTGAAGAGAATCTTCCGGACATCTACAACGCCGTAACCACTGAAATCGGCATGGGCGACGAGAACAAGACACTCTATGGTGAGGTCAGCAAGCACCTTGGCGGTGGCCAGGTTCGTTGCGTGGCCCTGGGCAGCACGGACGGTGTCCGTCGTGGGCAGGAATGCATCGATACCGGCGGACCAGTCAGTGTTCCCGTCGGTGAAGGTGTTCTTGGTCGCGTCTTCAACCTGCTTGGCCAGCCCGTGGACAATCGCGGTGACGTGAAGTCGGACAAGCGTCGACCGATCCACGCACCTCCACCGAAGATCGAAGACCTCAACCCGAAGACCGAGATGCTCGAAACCGGCATCAAGGTGATTGATCTTCTCTGCCCGTTCGTTCGTGGTGGCAAGATCGGCCTGTTCGGCGGTGCCGGTGTGGGTAAGACGGTCATCATCCAGGAGATGATTGCCCGTGTGGCTCGTAACTTCGGTGGATACTCCGTGTTCTGCGGAGTGGGCGAGCGAACACGAGAAGGCAATGACCTCTGGCTTGAGATGCAGGAAGCCGAATACACGGATGCTGCAGGTCAGACCGCACACGTCATTGACAAGGTCGCCATGGTCTTCGGACAGATGAACGAACCACCAGGCGCTCGACTTCGAGTCGGCCTCTCAGGCCTCGCCATGGCTGAGGAGTTCCGTGACAACTCCGGTAAGGAAACCCTCATCTTCATCGACAATGTGTTCCGCTTCACCCAGGCCGGTTCGGAAGTGTCCGCACTTCTGGGCCGAATGCCTTCAGCCGTGGGCTACCAGCCGACCCTCTCCACCGAGATGGGTGAGATGCAGGAGCGGATTACCTCGACCAGCCGCGGCGCCATCACCTCGGTGCAGGCCATTTACGTTCCTGCGGACGACCTGACGGATCCAGCTCCAGCTACGACCTTCACGCACCTGGATGCGTTCGTCGTCCTTGAACGTGGCATCGCCGAGAAGGGCATCTATCCCGCAGTCGATCCCCTGGGATCCTCCTCGAGGATTCTCGATCCACAGATCGTCGGCGAGCGTCACTATGAAGTCGCTCGAAAGGTGCAGCAGATCCTTCAGCGATACAAGGATCTTCAGGACATCATCGCCATTCTCGGCGTTGACGAACTGGCCGAGGAAGACAAGGCGGTCGTGGCTCGTGCTCGCCGCATGGAGCGATTCCTCAGTCAGCCCTGCTACGTGGCTGAGCAGTTCACGGGCTTCCCCGGAATCACGACGCCACTCGAGGAGACGATTGATTCGTTCGATCGCCTCTGCAATGGTGAGGGCGACGATCTCCCCGAGAGCGCGTTCATGTATGTCGGCAATCTCGACGACGCCGAACGCAAGGCCAAGGAGATGGCTGAAGCCGTTGCCTGATCATCAACCGATGTGTTCAAGAACAAGGCGGCCCACCGGGCCGCCTTGTTTTCTTTTGTCGTGATCGATTGTGAGCGACCGTCAAGATCGTCGACGTCGCCGACCCACGACTGCCATTCCCAGCAAGGCCAAGGCACCGGGCGTTGGAACGGTCGTTTCGACGATGTCGTAGAGGTACAGCACGTCGACACCGATGGAGGAAGCCAATGTCCCTTCGAGCGTCGCCATGCCGTAGCTGTAGCCGATGTTGTCTGGATCGCTGTCGTCGAGGGACCATGCCATGTTGATGGCATTCGGTCCGCCACCCGAGTAGAAGGGTGCGAAGGCATCTTCCGGAATGGTGAAACCAAGATCTCCCCAACCCATCTCGCTCTGCCAGAGCGAACCATCGATCTGGCCTTCGAATGTGATCGGAATGGGAAGACCACCAAAGGCGTCTTCTCCAGTGACGGTGATCACCGCGTCATACACAGCGGGTCCCTCGGGCATGTCACCCATGAGGTCGATCCCCTCGATGAGCATCGTGACGTCATAGGCCCGATCGGATGCTTCCCAGTCAGTGGTCGTGTAGAGCGAAAATTCCACGTAGGCATCCGCCAGGGTGATCGTTGAAAAACCGATCACGGCGGCCGCTGCAATACTTGCCGTTCTTGTCATCTTGAGTTGCCCTCTCTTGTGAACAGGCCCCCGATACGGGCGATGCTGAGATCCTAATACGCCTCATTGCGGGAACAAGCAGGCTTCCGGGAGATCCGCTCAAATCCTGCCCACAGGTCCTCCACGGGGCCTGAAGAATGGGTTTTCTTGCAGTACCCTGAGGGCGTTCAGACGTTCAGCCAATCCATTCCTGGCGCAAGGAGGCCTCCAGATGACGACTCGTTTCTTCCGAAAGTCCACTTCTTTGATCGCAAGTGCCGTGTTGATTGCAGGCATGACAGCCTGTGAGAAGGACAAACCACAGATCGATCCAGAGGGTCCACAGAACCCCGAGAGCAGCAATCAGGAAGTCGACAGCGCGAAGGCGAATCCCATTGTCGAGACACCGGAGGCCACGATGGCGCTCACGGTCGTCACGCCGGACTTCAATGCAGATGTCCTGCCTGGATTGACGGCGAGAAACTGGACAAGCACACCAGGTGGATCCTGGTATGCCACCATCATGCCAGGGAGTGGCCATGACGCGGTGGATGGAACCAAGCGTACCGTGACGGTATCCATGTCCATGTGGACCGAGGATGGAACACCAGTGCTCCTGGCGCAGGATGTCCAGGGTGACATCATTCTCCCTGTCGGGACCGACATGTTCACGGGATGGAACGAGACCATCCAAGGCATGCGAGTCGGTGAGACCCGCAAGATCGCATTGCCATGGGATCAGACGCTCGGTCAGGACGGACACGGGCTCGTCTGGTGCGAGGATGGCAGTCAGGACAAGCAGATGCTGGTCGGTGATGTCAAACTCATTGCCATTGATGCAGTCGCGGAAGCGCCTGACATGCCATTGGCCTCCGCGGGATCCTGATCGGATCGTCCGCTACCATTGAGGGCTCGGCCAGTGTTCTGGTCCTTGGCACAAGGAGCCCTCGAATGTGGAACAACGTCCTGTATGTCTTGGTCGCTCTGACGACCGGAATGATGACTTCCCTGCAGTCGCTTGCCGCGCCTGCCGTGCCGCAATCTCCCGCTGAATTGCAGGCGTCCTATGACGCTGCGATGACAGAGGCCGATCAATCGATCGAAGCCATCGTCGCCATCCCCACGGATCAGCGGACATTCGAAAACACGATTCTGGCGATTGATGACATGAATGCCCGGCTGGACGCGGGCATCGGGATGCCACTGTTCATGGCCTATGTCCATGGTGATCCCGACATGCGAAATGTCTCACGTGCGTGCTATCAGGCCTACAGCGACTGGTGGGTGGATCTCGGCAAACGAGAGGACCTCTATGCCGCCGTGACCGCCTTTGCACAGACCGATCCGGATCTGGAAGGTGAGCACGCACGCCTGCTTGAATTCATGCTTCGCGATTATCGCCGGGCCGGAATGGGACTCTCTCCGGAGAAGCGTGCTGAACTCGTCGAGGTCGAGAAGAAGATCAACGAGCTGTCGATCAAGTTCGATCAGGACATCTCTGCAGATGAGACCGTGGTTCTGGTGTCCCCCGAGGAGCTCGAAGGCATGCCCCAGGACTGGATCGACGGACTGAATGAAAACAACGGTCTCTACATCCTCGGTATGGATTATCCAACCATCATTCCGATCCTCGACCACAGCCCGAATGACGCCCTTCGTCAGAAGATCTGGATGGCGCGCAAGCGCCGGGCGAAACGAAATGTGCCTGTTCTCGAGGAACTCGTTGCGTTGCGAGCCAGACAGGCACAGTTGCTCGGCTATCGCCATGCATCCGATTATGAGAATGAAGTCCGAATGACCAAGGGTGCCGATGCGGTGGAAGCGTTCTACGCGACGCTGCAGCCGCTCCTGCGGGAAAAGGCGCTCAAGGATCATGCGTTGTTGCTCGAGGCGAAACGCTCCGAGACAGGTGATGAGACGGCTGAACTGATGCCCTGGGATTTCGGCTACTACATGGAACGGGTTCGTGAACGGGATTACGACGTCGATTCCAACGTGGTCCGTGAATACTTTCCGTTCGAGAAGGTGCGTGATGGTCTCTTTGAGATCACGCAGCATCTCTACGGCATCGACTATGTTGCCATGGAAGCGCCAGCCGACGCGCCGCTCTGGCACGAGGATGTGGAGTACTTCAAGGTCATCGACCGTGCGACCGGTGAGACGATCGGCGAGTTCTTCATGGACATGTATCCCCGTGAGAACAAGTATGGACACGCCGCCCAGTGGGGACTCGTGCCGAGAAAGGTGTGGACATCCAACTCGGTTCAGAAGCCGGTCGCCGCGCTGGTCTGCAATTTTCCGAAGCCGAGTCCTGATCGTCCAAGCCTGCTGTCGCATGATCAGGCCGAGACGTTCTTCCATGAGTTCGGGCACGGTCTGCATACGCTGCTGACCGAGGCCGAGACCGCCCGCTTCGCAGGTACGGCCGTCGAGCGCGACTTCGTCGAGGCGCCATCCCAGATGTTCGAAGCCTGGGTGTGGTCACCCGAGACGCTTCCGATGCTGAGTGGCCACTATGAAACCGGCGAACCGTTGCCCGCGGATCTGCTTGATCGGATGATCGCCGCAAAGACCCTGTGCTCCGGCATGCTCGATGAGGGCCAGGTGTTCTACGGTCGAAGCGACCAGGCGTTCCATACGGATCTGGACGGCGAGGTCGACACCACCCAGATCGGCATGGATCTCTATGAGGAGTGCACGCTCTTCGATCCGGTCGATGACACCTGGTTCCAGGCGTCATTCGGACATCTCACGGGATATCAGGGTGGCTACTACGGCTACCTGTGGTCCAAGGTCTTCGCCAAGGACATGGAACAGCGATTCGAGGAGCTGGGCATGTTGAGTCCTGAAGCGGGCGCCTACTACCGCGACAAGGTGCTTGGTCGAGGCGGCACCGTCGATGCTTCCGACATGTTGCTGGACTATCTGGGTCGCGAGCCTCGAATGGAACCGTATATCCGCAGTCTCGGGATCGAAGTCGAGGACTCATCCGGTCAATGAGATGATCGACAGTCTCTGCAGGCGTCTAGAACCACTTCTTCCACCAGAACCATCCTGCCATTCCGAGACCGATCGCCGCACAGCAAGCGACGAAGATCGTGAATGACCACGGGTCGTTCTGACCTGGAAGCGATTTCGTGAAGTTCATTCCGAAGACACCGCTCAGGAATGACAATGGAATGAAGATCGTCGCGATGATGGTGAGCACCTTCATGACTTCATTCATGCGGTTGCTCATCATGTTCATGTGAATGTCGAGAATGGCGGTGATCGCATCGCGATAGGTCTCGAGCATGTCCGCGATGTGAATGCAGTGGTCATAGACATCTCTCAGGTAGATCGAGGTCTCCTTGCTGATGATCAGATCATCGTCACTGTGCTCCATCTTCAGTGACAGCAGCATTTCCCGCATGGGCCAGATTTCCCGACGGAGCAGCATCATCTCCCGCTTCACGTCATGAATGCTCATCATGTGCTCGGAGCTGGGAGACTCGAGGACGGCTTCATCAAGGTCTTCGAGGCGATCGCCCAGCTGATCGAGGATCGGGAAGAGCCGATCGACGATCTCATCCAGAATGCAATAGAGCAGGAAATCGCCCTGGGTTGACCGCACATGGGCGGTCTTCATCTTCAGGCGATTGCGGATTCGCTGGAAGGTGTCATTGCCATGTTCCTGAAATGAAACGACCAGTTCCCGGCTTGCGAAGATCGACACCTGCTGGTTGATCATCTTGTGTTCGACGAGATCAGGCGAAGACGCGATCACTGCGAGGTACGCATGGTCCGGGTCATCGAAGTACTTGTCGACTTTGGGCCGTTGAGGAGTCTGGATGAGGTCTTCCAATGCCAGTGGATGGAAGTGGTATCGCTCTGCAAGCGTCTTCAGATACTCCGGGCGAGGTCGACCGATCACTCGAATCCAACGCACCACGCTCCAGTCCGGCCTGGGTGCATCGAAGAACCCATTGAAGTCCGTGATTTCCTGCTCTTCGATCTCGTCGGGTCCGTAGTCGATGCAGAAGGCCTGGAAGGGTTGCTCGTCATGCTCTCCGAGCGGGTGTTCCTTCAGGTCGATTTCCGGGTACCCCTTGTGATGGCTGGAGTGCAGCGTTCGCTTGAGCCGCTTGCTCCAGTTCCGGGATGACTTCGATTTTCTGGCTTGTTTTTCTTCTGGCATCGTTCGGGGCATTCCAAGCAGGGGCCGAGGTACGATTCACATCATGCGGCCGGGAGTTTCAACTCGAACACGCCTCGCGATGATAGGGGCGGGATCGGTCTGCCTGCTACTCCTGCTGATCATCACTGCCTGGATCATGGCTGGATGGTCGCCCGGCTGGTTCGATCCCCTCGCCGAGGACGATGGTCCGGGCGGTCAGCTTGGGGAACAGGTCGAATTCAGACTGGCTGAGGAACTGCAGAAGATCAGGCCACCCGGAAATATCTGGCGACTCAGGATCACTGATGACGCCATCAATGCATGGTTGTCGACTCGGATGCGACCTTGGATGAGCCATCAGCCGGATGTCACGTGGCCGGAATCCCTGTCACGGCCTCAGGTCCGATTTCGCCCGAATGGGATCGATGTGGGCATCCGGGTCGAGGATCTCTACGGGGAGGATCGCCTGGTCATTCTGACCTTCCATCCATCGATCGACGACAGTCGAATCCGGCTGCAGCCCCAGGGCGTCTCGCTGGGCATGCTGCCGATTCCATTCGGTCTCGCAGCTGCCAAAGCCCAGATTCGCCAATCCCTGCCCGAGCTTGAGGGTCTTGCAGGGAGCCTCATCAACGCTGCTCTGGGCGATGAGACCATGGAGGCCCTGATCCCGCTGGTCGATGATCGCCGGGTTCAATTGAAGCGGATCGAGCTGGATCGGGGGGCGGTCATTCTGGAAGCTTCCACACTTCCTTCGGCACCATCCTGACCTCCATGCTTGCAGTCGCATGGCTCGGTTTACTAGCATGAAGGGTCCTATGCCGAGCATAACCATCAACGGCCGGCCCGCTGAGTTCGAGGAGGGGCAGTCCATCCTCGAAGTGGCACTTGCGCAGGAACAGGAAATTCCCCATTACTGCTGGCACCCCGGCCTGTCCGTGGTGGCGAACTGCCGCATCTGTCTCGCCGAGATCTGGGCGCCCAATCCTCGCAACGAAGGCAAGCTTGAGCCGATGCCCAAGCTCATGCCGACCTGCCAGACCATGGCGCAGGATGGCCAGGTCGTCTACACGGATTCCCCCAAGGCGGTCGCCAACCAGCGATCCGTCATGGAATTGCTCTTGATCAATCACCCCGTCGATTGTCCGGTCTGCGACCAGGCGGGCGAGTGCTACCTTCAGGACTATGCCTATCGCTATGGTCGGGCCAGCAGTCGATTTGAAGAAGAGAAGATCAAGCAGCCCAAGAAGGACATCGGTGAGCATGTCCTGCTCTACGGTGATCGCTGCATCATGTGCACTCGCTGTGTTCGCTTCACACGCGAAGTCACGGGTACGGAAGAACTGATGGTCCAGGGCCGTGGTGCGACCGAGGAGATCGACGTCTTTCCCGGCAAGGGCCTCGACAATGAACTGAGTGGCAACGTCGTCGATCTGTGTCCGGTCGGCGCCTTGCTCGACAAGGATTTCCTGTTTGCCCAGCGTGTATGGTTCATGACCAAGACGCCGTCCATCGACGGCATCACGGCTTCTGGTGACAACATCAGTGTCGAGCACAACAACGGCACCGTCTTCAGGCTGAAGCCCCGCCCGAATGCATCGATCAACAAATGGTGGATCTCAGATGAGATTCGTTATGGATGGAAATTCATCCACGATGAATCGCGTCATGTCATGCCCATGCTCAGAAGCCGAGATGAATGGCCTTCACCGAAAGCCGCCGAGGCCTGGACAGCTTCCATGGAAGCTGCGACAAAGGGCCTGAAGTCCGACGGGCGTCTGGCCATGATGGTTTCTCCGATGTTGTCGTGTGAAGATGCCTGGCACCTCGGACAAATGGCCTTGTCCATCGATCCGCAGGCTGTCATCGGTGTCGGACCGGTTCCCTTCAACGGTGAGGACAAGTCCTTCCCCGGTGGCTATACGGTTCGTGCCGAGAAGGCTCCGAATGCACGCGGTGTCCGCAGGGTTCTTTCAGCTCTGGGTATCGATGTGCTCGATGCGGTGGGCATGGAAAAGGCACTGTCATCGAATACGTCGATCGATCGTGTGATCCTGACAGGCAATTATCCAAGCGAGTGGGTCACCCCTTCGTTTGCAGATGCCGTTGGTCAGGAGCGGTTCCTGCTTCTGATCGACACGCTTCCCAACAGCCTGACGTCCAGAGCGGATGTCTTCCTGCCTGGTGCAACATGGATGGAGAAGGCCGGCACCTTCGAGAATGTCGACGGCATTCTCCAGAGCTTCGAGCAGGCCATCGAACCGGTGGACTATTGCAAGAGTGAAGCTCAGATCGCGATGGATCTGCAGTCGGCACTTTCCGGCCAGAAACCAACGGTCTTCAATGCGGCCGCGACCCGACAGGCCATGGCGTCTCAAGCGGCCTTGGATCGATTCGTATCCGATGTGACCCTGCCCAAGGTTCCACAGACCGTGGAATCGGACATGAGCATCATCGAACTCTGATCACCCGTCGTCTCAGCAAAGCCCTTGGTAATCGCCTCTTCAGAGAACATGCGGTGAATCCACCGGATGGAGGGTGGCAGTGCGGTTGCCACTCCCAGGACGGGTGCCAGCATGCCCATCGACAGCATCATGCTTCGAAAGGCGGGGTCTGAACCCGTTCCGCTCGACAGATACAGACCGATGATCGCGACGACCCCTGTCATGCAGAGTGTCGTGAACATNGCGGCACCGGGAGATCGCAGCAGGGCGACTGGCACCACGATGGCAAGGACGATCGCGGCTGCGGGATCACCGGTCGCGATCAACATGACAAAGGCGGCCCCAACAAGACCTGCATACCAGCCCAGCTCGAGGAGGGTCATCAGTTTGCTTGTCGGGCCTTGAAGGACGGTTGCCATACCACTTGATTCGGTTGATCAGGCCCAAACGATCGCTCCGGAATGGAGCCGGAGCGGGATTCGAGGTCTTGGGGCCCCTACAGTCGGAACAGTCCTCAGGATCCGTGCGGATCGGAATCAGGTCCTGGGGAGGTCCCTGCAGGATGTGATCTCCACCCCGAAGTTTTCACCGACCTTCACAGCACGTCCTTTTCCAATCACCGTCGAGTTGATCATCACATCCAGTTCCTCATCAGCACGCTTGGGGAACTCGATGATGGTGCCGGGTTGCAGACGCGTGATTTCCTGAAGTTGCGTCGATTTCGACGCGATCCTGACGGACACGGGAATCGGCAGACCTCTGGTGGCATCGATTGGAGCGTTCATGGAAGACTTATCGGGCCATGAGGGGCGGATAGGTGAACTTGTTGATGGAACCGGTTCTCATCCGGCGAGCAGGCCCTGCAGGACCGCCATTCGGACCGCGACACCGCAGGTGACCTGCTTCAGGATCAGGCTGCGGGATCCATCTGCGACTTCCGGATCGATTTCGGTTCCTCGGTTGATGGGCCCGGGGTGCAGGACCGGGACGCCGGTCTTCAGCTGACGGGCCCGAGCGACGGTCAGTGCAAACCGTTCAACATAGTCNGCAGGCAGGCCTTCTCCGCCATGCCGCTCGAATTGAACACGGAGCATCATGATGGCATCGACCGAGGTCAGGATCGAGTCGAGATCNTGTTCGATCCGAACCACGCCCTGTTGGGCATCATCACCTTCACAGAGTTCAGCCATGGCATCGGGTACCAGCGATGGTGGCCCGGTGAGAACCACGTCCGCGCCGAGTGTCGTCAGACAATGGACGTTCGATCGAGCGACTCGACTGCTTGCCACATCCCCCACGATGGCNATCGTCAGGCCATCGAAGGTCTTCTTGTCGAGGTGCTCCTGCAGGGCGAGTGCATCCAGCAGACCCTGAGTCGGATGTTCATGTCTGCCGTCACCTGCATTGATCACGGGAATGTCCACACCATCAGCGACGAGTTGCGGACCACCGGAGGCGCTGCATCGGATCACCAGCCCATCGACCCCCATCGCCTGGACATTCTGCGCGGTATCCAGAAGCGTCTCTCCCTTGGAGGAACTCGAGGTCGACGCATTGAGATCAAGTACATTCGCACCCAGCCGTTGACCGGCCATGGCGAAGCTCAACCGAGTCCGGGTGCTGTTCTCGAAGAACAGAGTCGCAACCGTTCTGTTGCGAAGCGAGTCGATGGCGGGCGACTCTCCTCCAGCGATGCTCAGCAGATCCCTGGACTCATCGAGCAATGACAGCAACGCTGTCCTCGAGAGATCTTCAAGGCCAAGAAGGTGCCCACGATTGGTCCAGTGTTGGCTCATCGCGGGCGGAGTATATCTGTTGTTGTCGAATCAGACCGTCCAGGCCGCCAGCAGGTCGAGGATGTCCGAGACGTCCACCACACCATCTTCGTTGACATCGCCGATGCAGGACCCCGTACAGCCGAAGTCACCCAGCAGCAGCAGGATGTCGTCGACATCGACATCACCGTCCATGTCAAGGTCGGCGGGATTGGAGATGGTCTCCAGATCGATTTCGACAAGNTCCATGGTGATCGGTGCGCTCTTGCCATGTGCGACCCATGCGTCGTAGGCGATCTGTCCCTTGTCATCAGTCACATTCTCATCTCGAAGGAATTCGATGTATTCCTTCGTGGTGGTCTGATGGAGAAGTCCGACAACAGCCTTCGCGGCACCGGACGGAATCGCGACGATGGTGTCGTCCCAATGCTGTCCGTTCTCGTAGGTGTAGTTCACGGGCGATGCCTGGATCGCCTCGAATTCCTCGTTCGTGAAGCCGACGGGTGGGATGCGGTTGTCCTTGAGGATGACGTTCGCGAGGACGAGATGCAGTGTTTCGCCTTCCGGGAGGCCCGTCGCCTCAGCGACATCCGCATCGATGCCACGCAGCATCTCGTAGATCTTCGTGCCTTCCAGTTCCAGTTCAGCCGTGTCGTAGTCGTAGTGACCGACCTCCTCGATCAGGACATCAGATTCGTCATAGAACTTGACGTTGACCCACATGCGACGACCTTCCGGGTAGCCGGTAGGCAACTTGTGTCCGGACCAGTTGGTGACTCGAACGGTGATCGTGCTGCCATTCTGCGTGACGTCCATGTCCGATGCGGCTTGCATCAAGGCAACCGTACGGTCCTTGGCATCCGAAACGGACTGGTCTGTCAGACTGGTGTACATCGGCTCATAGAGATCATGCACGGCACCCAGGACCCAGGAGTTGGCTCCCGTGAAGTGATGGAGTGACATGGTCTCGCGTTCGCCCACATCCGGCAGATACCAGAAGGCACAGTTGGCACCTGATGCCTTGGGCATGTGACAGTCCTGGCAGGACTGCATGTTTCCAGTCGGGTGCTCGCCTCCGAAACGTCCATCGTCGAACTGCACGCCTCCCTTGGCGAACTGGCTTGCGAGCCACTCCGAGTAGGTGCGCTGCTCGGGCATCATTTCGTAGGTGTTCTGAGTGGGATGCGCCGCGTCGTAGGACGTCAGTTCATAGGACCCGTCATCCTGCAACTCGAAGACCGGGTTGCTGAGGTCATGACAGGAGGCGCACTGGGCGGATTCCATGTGGAATGGCGACACCAGGATCTGTGATGATCCGTGCATGTTGTAGTAGATGTCATCGAGTGGACCACGTCGGCTGTCGACCGGGTCGAAGATGAATCGACCATTGCCCGGGTGCGCAGGATCTGGATACGTTCCGGCATCGATGAGCGCCTGGAGAATCAGGTCGTCTTCGGAGGGATTCTCGGTAGACGCGACTGGATCAACCATGCGGTGACAGAAGTTGCAATTCACACCATCGAAGTCATCCGGGTCGAGCAGATCTTCGAGCACGCCATTGGTGCTTCGACCGCTTCCCCAGCCAGGTGGTGTGTGACATCGCATGCAGTATTCGCCACTGAATTCAGCGTCCTGGTTGGCGATCGTCAAGGCGGCCTGCCAGATGGGGTCCCGGGTCGACTGCGCCATCATGCCTGCGGCCCAGAGATTCATCGGGCCTGTTTCGATGTCGGGGTTGTTGTCATCTTCAAAGAGGTGACAACCAGCACAGGAGAACGGGGCGACTTCGAAAAGATCCATCGGTGCGGGTGGGTCCGTTCCCGGTTTGGTCGGGAGTGGCTGGGTCCCCGGCTGATAGAAATCCTCAGGTGTCGTCTGCAAAGGCAGTTTGTTCTGGCCATCGGCATAGGCCAACGTGGGCAGGACCCACGCAGCTGCCAGAATCGGGCAGAACAACGCTTTGAAATTCACGAGCTGACGCTCCTCCTGAGACCTCTTGAAGACCATAAAGCGTACCCCGTCGGGCCATCTGGTCAACACTCAAACTGGATTCCGAGGTCGTCTTTCATGGCCTGATAGACTTCCTGCCAATGGGCTATCTCTCCGCCATCTATTCGTCTTTAGAGTCACCTTGGATGCACCTCAGAGCATTCCTTCTCATTTCGGTTTGTACGGTTTGGGGGGGGTGTGCCGGCGGTACCGGGCCAGAGGTAATTCAGGTTCCTGAGACTGAGTATCAATTAGCATTTGATTCCGCCGTTGAAGTGGCCAGGCTTCATGGAATGCGTCCCGCATTCCTCGATCGGCGAGCTGGAATCATCGAGACCGAGCCTGTGATCGCCGGTTCGATTCTGGAGCCGTGGTACGCAGACAACGCTGATTTGAGCCAGGCCCTGCGGAACACCATTGCTCGGAATCGCTATCGGGCTCGATTCGAGTTCACCCGGGCCGGATTCAAGCCTCGCGGTGCCGATGGCACCATTCCACCAGTCGATCTGCTGGGCGTCACCGACGAGGATTGGGATCTGACCAGCGGAGCTGGTCCACTCGATCTGAGAGCCTGGGTCTTCGAAGAGCGGGGGCATTCGGTTGGCCAACGTCGAACCCCTTGGACCTTCATCGGGACGTCCTATACCTACCGGGTCCCNGTCGAAGGCAACTGGGACGAGAATCAGGTCTTCTTCTGGACTCCAACGACCCGAGATCGTCCAGCCGAACGACGGCTGCTGGCGGAGGTTCAGGAACGCATTCAGGCCGAGCAATCAACGGATGAGCCAGTGGAACCGTCTGAAACAGCATCCCAAGAAGATGCCTCATCAGAGCGTTAGAAACGCCTTCAGACGATTCAATTCCATTTGAAACGGTCGTATCAGCTGGTTTGCCGCGATCCGGTTGTCTGGCTCTTGCTTCAGCAATCCGGCGGGGTACCATCAACTGTTGGGTTGAATTCAACCCATGCGCTGAAGATCTGCGGAGAGGATCCGGAAGATGCGAGTGAGTTTCTGGTTGAAGTGCCTTGCAACCGCTGGTTTGACGGCCCTGTGTGCCGCCCCGTTGCAGGCTGATTTCGTCGATGACGCTCGATGGCCCGAGCTCGTTGAGAGAATCGGTCTCGAGAACGTCCCCGACGGCAGCGGCATCATCGTGTGTCAGGTGGAAGCCCAATCCGGTACGAGTTACGGGCCCAATCAGGATGATTCCGAATTCGCGACACANACCTTCATCGATCGCGGTCCAGGTTCAAGCGGCACGTCTTCGCATGCGAACAACGTCGCCAAGCGCTTCTACGGACTGCTCACGAGCATGACACCCGGCATCGATACCGTGAATCTCTATGAGGCCAACGGCTGGTGTACCGACAACTTCCTTCGAGTGAATTTCTCATCGACAACACCTCCACTTGCACTGCCGACCGGAGCCAAGATCCTGAATCATTCATGGATCGGCAGCTTTGGCAGCGTGAACAATGATCAGTTGGCACTGAGAAGGCTTGATTACAGTGTCACTCGCGATGAGAGCCTGATGGTGGTCGGTGTCAACAACGGCAGCAGCAGCAACCATCTTGCACTGCTGTCCTATGCCTACAACATCATCAGTGTCGGAATTCGAAGTGGCAACCATGCCAACAATGACACGGCTGCGAACTATGAAGGCGCCGGTCGAATGAAACCCGAACTCTGTGCACGTGCAGCCCAGACGAGTTTTTCAACTCCGATCGTTGCATCCGCCGCCGCCATGCTGGTCGAACAGGTTCGATCCAGTTCCGATCTTCATTCCGATGGAGAACGACCGGAAGTCCTGAAGGCGGTCCTCATGGCTTCCGCGAATCATCTTGATGAGAATGCAGATGACGGAACCTGGTCGAACGAGCCTTCTGATTCCGGATCGGATCGAGGCATGACCAGCCGACCCCTGGACGCCGTTCAGGGTGCCGGTCAGATCGATGTCAACCGAAGTCATCTGGTCATGAGTGGGGGTCGAATCACCGGTGGAGTGAGTCCCGCCACGACACCCGACGCACCGTTCAATGGCTGGGATTGGGCCTACTGCCTGCAGGGCAACACACGCACCTGGAACTTCACCATCGGTGGTCGAGTCGATGAAGTATCCGTCGTGGCGGCATGGAGCCGTCAGGTTCCACTGGGTTTCTCGACCAACTGGACGCTCGGTGATTTCGCCCTGGAGCTGACCCGCCTGGATGTCGATGGCAATCCCGTTTCGATCGTGGGATCGGGACCGGAGATCTTCGAATCCGGAAACGTCATGAGCGACAGTGCCGTCGACAATGTCGAGCATCTCTACATCCGAGGTCTGGCCGCCGGTGACTACCAGTTGCGATTGACCCTCGTCGGCGGTGGTGGTGCCAGCAACGCACGGGCTGGTGTGGCCTGGTACTTCAGCGACCCTGAAATCGTCGACATCCCGGGCGACATCAATTCAGACGGGGTCGTCAACGTGGATGATCTGCTCCAGCTGCTCTCCGAATTCGGCAACTGCAATGGCGACTGCGCCTCGGACCTCGACGGAGATGGCGATTCGGACGTCAATGATCTCCTGGAACTGCTGTCCTACATGTGATCCCAGCGGCTTTCGCCGGGTTTCAGGCAATCATCCCGGCTGAACCCGTCGACGCCATCCAGTCTCTACAATCCGGCCCATGCGTCGATCTCGGTTTGTCCCATGGCTTCTGATGATTCTCCTGCTCGCCGGGTTCGGGGTCTTCCTCGCGTGGCCGATCTGGCTGGTCGTCGCAACCGGTTTCGAAGGAACGGACGGCGGGTTCACGCTCTATCACGTGCTGGACGTGTTTCGTGACCCGGTCACCCTGCGTGGTCTTCTGAATGCGCTCGGCATCGCCGTCTGCACGACGATCGTCTGCCTGCTGATCGGCATACCACTGGCGATCTGTTCGGTTCGATACGAATTCTGGGGCAAGGGTTTTCTCAACGCACTCGTTCTCGTCCCACTCATCCTGCCGCCCTTTGTCGGCGCCATCGGACTGCAGCATCTCCTGGGCAAATCGGGCGCGCTCAATGCCCTGCTGATCGATCTTGGATTCATCTCCGAAGGTGTCGATTTCATCGGCGCCGGCGGCTTCTGGGCCATCGTCTTCATCGAAGCGCTGCACCTGTATCCCATCCTGTATCTCAACGCGGTTGCAGCATTGGCCAATCTCGATCCGGCTCTGGACGAAGCGGCGGAAAATCTCGGCGCCACACCCTGGCAGCGGTTGAGACAGATCATTCTTCCGCTCATCCGACCCGGTCTGTTTGCCGGTGCCACGATCGTCTTCATCTGGTCCTTCACCGAACTCGGTACACCGTTGATGTTCGACTATCAGGAAGTGACCCCCGTACAGATCTTCAACGGCCTCAAGGAAATCGCGGATTCCAGACAGCCCTACGCGCTCACAGCCGTTCTGCTTCTGGTCGCCGTGGGCATCTATGTTCTTGGCAAATTCGCCTTTGGTGGTCGTGCATACACGATGTACGCCAAAGCCTCCATCCAATCGACTGCCAAGCGTTTGGGTGGGTTCGGCAGCGCACTCGTCTTCCTGCTGTTCGCGTTCATCATCTTCCTTGCAGTTCTTCCGCACATCAGCGTGATCCTGACCAGCTTGTCCGTCGAAGGCACCTGGTACCGTTCGGTGTTGCCACAGGAATTCACCTTCGCGCACTACGAGAAGGCCCTGGGCCACCCGCTTGCGATCGGTTCCATTCGCAACAGCCTTCTGTATTCGGTTCTTGCCGTGAGCGCCGACATTGTGCTGGGCATCTGCATCGGATATCTGATCGTGCGGACCAGGATCTGGGGACGCGGCCTGCTGGATGCGTTGTCGATGCTGCCTCTGGCGGTGCCCGGTCTCGTCATGGCATTCGGTTACGTGGCGATGACCCTCAGCTGGCCTCTGGCCAAGGGTGATCCTCTGGAAGGTCTGATCGACGTCGTCGGTGCGGATCCGAATCCGATGCTCCTGCTGGTGATCGCCTATGCGGTCAGACGACTTCCCTACGTGGTGCGTTCGACCGTGGCTGGGCTCGAGCAGACTTCCGGCGAGCTGGAGGAAGCCGCGCTCAACCTCGGAGCTGGCCGGATCCGTGCCATCCGTACCATCATCCTGCCGCTCATCGTGGCGAACCTCCTGGCCGGCGCCCTGCTCGCCTTCAGCTTCGCCATGCTGGAGGTCAGCGATTCGCTGATCCTGGCCCAGCGGGAGGGCGATTATCCGATCACCAAGGCCATCTACGTGCTTTTCGAGCGACTCGGAGACGGGCCCTACATCGCCAGTGCCATGGGCGTCTGGGCGATGGCCCTGCTGGCGGTCACGCTCGTGGGCGCATCCGTGCTGATCGGCAAGAAGATGGGGGCGATCTTCAGAGTGTGATGCACCGATTCCGGGTCCGGTCTCCTATACTTGCTCAGCTTCCGGACCCAATTCCATGCCATACACACTCCAACCTGCGGACGCCTATGACATCGACATCGAGACGGTCGAGTACCTCGATCGACAGGTGACGGCCGGCGATCGTTGGATTCTCAACTTCGGCCCACAGCATCCAGCGACCCATACCACCATCCGGGTGATTCTCGAGCTGGATGGTGAACGGGTCGTCCGGGCCACCCCGCATATCGGATATCTGCACAGTGGATTCGAGAAGCTGGCCGAGCACCACGACTACAACCAGTATGTCTGCACGGTCTCTCGAATGGACTACGTCGCACCGATCGTGAACGACATTGCCTGGCATCAGGCTGTCGAGAAACTGTTCGATGTCACGCTGACCCCGCGTTGCACGGTCCTGCGGACCATCCTCTCCGAGCTCGGTCGCATTCAGGGCCATCTGCTCTGCGTGGGTGCCGCGGCCCTCGATCTCGGGGCCTTTACCGGCTTCCTCTATGGATTCAACGAGCGGGAGTTCATCTACGACATCATCGATTTCCTCTCCGGCCAGCGTTTCCATCCCGACTACACCCGTGTCGGCGGCGTGATGCGGGACATTCCTGATGAGGAGATCTTCCGGAAGATGGTCCGGAACTTCATCGATGTTCGATTGCCCAAGGCGATCAAGGACATGGAGACCCTGCTGAACCGCAACCGGATCTTCGTCGATCGTGTTCAGGGCATCGGTGTACTCAGCGAGCAGGAAGTGACGGCCTGGTCACTGACCGGGCCTCTGGCACGAGCTTCCGGTGTGAAGCGTGATCTTCGCGTGGATGACCCCTATCTCTGCTTTGCCGACAACTGGGATGGGCAGGGTGCCGAAGCCGTCAAGTTCGATGTGCCCATCGCACACGACGGCGATTGCCTGTGCCGATACCTCGTTCGTCTGGAAGAAATCAAACAGAGCGTGAAGATCATCGATCAACTGATCGACAACATTCCCTCGGGGCCGATCAACTCGAGCCCGGACGGCAAGATGCACATTCCCGAAAAGGGTGATGTCTACGGCTCGATCGAAGCCACCATCCAGCACTTCGAACTGATCATGACCAATCGTGGATGGAATGCGCCCGTCGGTGAGATCTACTCGGCCATCGAATCACCCAACGGCGAGTTGGGATACTTCATCGTCGCTGACGGCGGCAAGTGTCCATGGCGTACCAGTGTCCGCCCACCCTCCTTCATCAACTTCCAGGCATTCGCGAAGATGCTCGAAGGCCACCAGTTGGCGGACTTCGTGGCGGTGCTGGGTTCGGTCAACGTGATCGCGGCAGAACTGGATCGCTAGCGATCCGATCATCGGAGATACCTCATGGCCTGGAGCGTCAAGCCCTCGGCAACAACCCAGATCGAACGCCGCGATGAACCGTGGCTGAATGATGACATGAAGGCTCGCTATCGTGAGATCTTCCTGCCACGTTATGCCGAGTCCATGGGTGCGTTGATGCCGATCTGCCACGATGTCCAGCATCGATATGGCTGGATCTCACCACAGGCCATGGAAGAGATCGCGGCCTTCCTGGAGATTGCGCCGGCTGATGTGCTCGACACGGTGACCTTCTACGAGGAATTCCACACCGAGCCGACCGGCAAGGTCGTGATCGGAGTCTGCCAGTCCATCACATGTGAAGCCTGCGGACACCAGGCCATCCTGGACCATGTTCGAAATCGTCTGGGTATCGAACCTCATGAAACCTCCGCGGACGGTGGCTTCACGCTGCTGGCCATGGAATGTCTGGGGTCCTGCGATACGGCGCCATGTGCGCTCGTGAACAATCGTCGGTATGACAATCTCACGATCGAAGGGATTGACCGGATCATCGATGATCTCTCGAGGACATGATGGCAGAGAGCGAAAAGAAATCACTGATGCGCTGCCTGGGTGAATTCACCGGCTACATCGCCAAGGGAATTCGGACCAAGGTCGACCAGCCGAACACCGAAGAGGTGTCTCGAGTCGTCGAGGAAACGCATGAGAATGGTGTGACCCTGCGACGGACCGTGATCGAGGAAGTCGAGTATCGCGATCCAGGGACCATGCCAGGGAAGGATCAGAAGTCATGTTCCTGAAGGAACCCGTACTCTGCGAACGCATTCCGACGTGGCCATGGGCCGATCCTGCCGAGCGACACATCGTTCATTACGACGAGTTCGTGAAGAAGGGCGGATATCAAGGCCTGCGTCAGGCGATCGGAATGGATCGTGGCGAGATTGTCGACATCATCAAGGACTCCGTTCTGCGTGGTCGTGGTGGTGCCGGATTCCCCTGTGGTCTCAAGTGGTCCTTCCTGCCGGCACCGGATGGTGGCAAGCGTTATCTGGCGATCAACTGTGATGAAGCCGAACCTGGAACATTCAAGGATCGCCTTCTGGTCGATTTCGACCCCCATCTGGTGCTCGAGGGGATCGCGATCGCCTGTTGGGCCTGCGAACTCGATACGGCGTTCTTCTTCATCCGCGGTGAATATCACCATCAGGCTGAAGTCATGGAAGCCGCCATTCAGGAGGCCTACGACGCCAAGATCTTCGGTTCACAGGGATTGATGGACGGGACCGTGAAGTTCGCAGTGGACTGTCATGTCCACCGAGGCGCCGGTGCCTACATCTGTGGCGAGGAAACCGGTCTGCTCGAGGCGATCGAAGGCAAGCGTGGCTGGCCGAGGATCAAGCCACCTTTCCCCGCTGTCAAAGGCCTCTTTGGAAGACCGACAATCGTCAACAATGTCGAAACCCTTGCAGCTGTTCCGCCGATTCTGCAGCGTGGTGTCGATTGGTGGAAATCGATCGGAGTGGAATCGTCCATCGGTCAGGCGCCGAGTTACGGAACCAAGCTTGTCGGTGTTTCGGGACATGTCAATCGACCGGGCGTCTACGAGGTCGGCATGGGCGTGTCTCTGAAGGATCTGGTCGAGAGCGACGACTACTGCAAGGGCATTCGAGGCGGCCGTGCATTCAAGGCGTGCATCCCGGGCGGCGTGAGCATGGGTGTCCTGGGAACGGACCAGTATCACGCGGAACTCGACTTCGACATCGGTCAGAAGTACGACCTCATGGGACTGGGCACCGCTTGCCCTGCCGTGTTCGATGAGAGCACCGACATGGTCATGGTGGCTCGCAACGTCGCCCGCTTCTTCAAGAATGAGTCGTGCGGTCAGTGCACACCATGTCGTGAAGGTGCCCAGTGGCTCTACAAGTTGCTTGTTCGACTTGAACGAGGTGAAGCGCGTCCCAAGGATCTCGACATGATTCTGGAGATCGCCGGTTCGATGGGCATCATTCCCGGAACCACGATCTGTGGACTTGCAGATGGCAACAACTGGGCAGCCCGGACGACCATCAACAAGTTCCGAGAGGAATTCGAAGCCCGCTTGCTTGTACCGGCCTGATTCACTTATCCGGACCCAGGCCATTCAAAGGGCCACGAGAGCCCTTTCCTCCTTGAGTTTGTGCGCTCTGCATCAATTCACTGGATTCATCGCCTCGCAGACCGTAGGCTCTGTGGTTGTCGGGGCCGCGGTTACCGTCGGCCCCCGGAGATTCAAGACTCGATGGACACAACCATGTTGAGGACTTCCGAATCGTCGGGAAGCGATGCGGAGGAACCGGGCTCGTCTACAAGCGGCGAGGTGCCCCCCGAACCGGGGCGGACCCGCCAGCCAGCCGATTCCGAAGACAGAATTGAACTGGATCCCGAAGGTCTCTCCGAGGAGGCTGCGCTTCAGCTTCGCGCAGGCATCCTGGAGGTCCTTCCGCTTCTGCCGCGATCGGTTGAACGACTTGGCATCCGGATCGTGAAGGATCCGGAGATGACCCAGATCCACGATCGCTGGAAGCATCAGCCGACGACGACGGATGTCGTCACATTCGATCTCAGCGATTCATCCGACGGCCCGATGCGTGTGGATGTCGCTCTGTGCCTGGACGAAGCCGAGCGTCAATCCAAGGTTCGTGGTCACGGTGTTGTTGACGAACTGCTTCTGTATGTCATTCATGGTCTTCTTCACTGCTGCGGCCATGATGATCAGGATGAGACATCGTCGGCGGCCATGCATCGCGAGGAGGATCGACTGCTCCAGGCGATTGGTCGTGATCCGGTCTACGCGAGGGGTGAAGAATCATGAATGATCTCCTCTCCTGGCTGCTGCCCTTGCTGGCTGCGATCCTGACGACCTGGATGGCCATCATCGAGTTGACACTTCGCAACGGTGCGCGTGTCGCGGTTGAACGAGCGCTTGAAATGCGTCACCGATCGCATCTGTGGAAGCCGATTGAAGATCGGCTGGTGGATGTCACCGTCTGCGTATCGTTCCTGCGAGTTCTGATGGCGACGACCTTTCTGTGCCTCTGGACATACGATCTGTCAGGCAGTGTGGATGACTTCTCGACGGCCGGCTTTTTCGTCGGTGTATCGACCGGTGTCGCTCTGCTCTGGTTGATGGTAGGTGTCGTTGCCGCTGCTGCGGCTCGATGGTCTGCACATCCGCTGGTGACCATCGCCCTGCCTCTTCTCAGGTTCTGTGCGCTGGTGGGTCCGATCTTCGGATGGATTGCTCGATTCGTCGATGAGATCGTGAAGCGACTGAGTGGCGCGACCCTTGCGAGAAACGGTGAACAGTCCGAGGCTGAAGCGGAACTTCTTCGTAGTGTGGAACAATCGCAGCGTGAAGGTGGACTCGGAGAGTCGACTGCCGAGATGATCGAGAACGTCGTCGAATTCACCAGTACGGATGTGGGTGAGGTCATGACACCTCGAACCGACATCGAGGGTGTCGAGATGACCGATGATCTCAATGAGATCAAATCCTTCATCGGACAGGAAGGTCACTCCCGCATTCCCGTGTACGAAGAGGATCTCGATCACATCGTCGGCATCCTCTATGTCAAGGACCTGGTCCCCTTCCTTGGAGAGGATCCCGCAACCTTCCGACTGCGACCATTGCTGCGTGCTCCGATTGTCGTTCCGGAAACAAAGGTCGTGGCGGATCTGCTTGCCGACTTCCAGCGAAGTGAAGTCCACATGGCCATTGTCGTCGATGAATATGGGGGTACGGCCGGACTCGTCACCATCGAGGATGTCCTTGAGGAAATCGTTGGAGAGATCAAGGACGAACATGAGGGCGATGTCGAGGAAGAGCCTGAAATCAGGCTTGTGAGTCAGGACCTCTGGGAAGTCGACGGACGTTTCCATATCGATGACCTCAATGAGGAACTCATGCTCGAGCTCCCGGAGAATGAGGAATTCGACACGATCGGTGGCTACTTGATGGCGTGCCTGGGCCATGTACCGGAACAGGGTGAGACCTGGGAAGTGGATGGCATCCGATTGACCGCCATGGAGACAACCTCGACACAGGTCTCTCGGATCGGCATCGAGAGACTGGCGGCTCCCGGTTCGGAACCCACTCCGTAGACGGGCTATCATCTCATCGCCGGGTATCGATGACTTTTCCAGCATGCTCGGAGAAAGGGCTATCACCATGCGTCTATTCATTCCTGCAGGCATTCTGACACTCGTCGCAGTTCCACTGCTTGCCATGAACTCGGAAGACACGAATCCGAGCGAGCCATCAAGGGCGTTCTCGAAGACGATCGAGAAGTCCTTTTCATTCAGCTTCGGGGATGAAGACCATGACCATGATCATGATCACGAAGACGAGGATCACCACGTCATCGAGCTGGACATGGGTGAGTTGACCGGCGGCCAGGTCTCAGGCCACATGGTTCTCGACATCGGTCACATGATGTCAGAAGCACACGGCAGATCCAGGAACTCGGATTCCGATGTTCAGATCTCGATGATCATCGAGGATGAAGATGGCCGTCGCATGATGAGACACTTTGGAAATGGTGGACCTGGCGGGCACGGCGGAATGCACGGAGGTCATGACGGCATGCACGGAATGCACGGTGGTCATGGCGGCATGCACGGAATGCCCGGTGGACATGGTGGTCCAGGTGGTATGCCAGGCATGATGGTCATGATGAACGATGATCCGATGATGATGCCTCCCGGTGCTTTCATGGGCATGACCGGCATGCACGAAGAAGAGTTCATGCACATGGAGCGTGAGATGCAGCATCTGCACGAGATGCTTGAGCATGCACACATGATCATCGAACGTCAGTTTGAAATGATCGATGAGTGCGATCTTGGTCCCGAGGAACGCGAGGAACTCGAAGACATGGCCGGCCATTGGTTCGAGCGCATGGGCGACCGTGGACATGGAGACCATGGGCACGATCACGAGGAAGAACACGGTCATATGGATGACGGCTTTCTGCGGCAGGCAGATAGTTTCGTCCACAAGATCGACATGTCTGGGGAGATGGCGGAATCATTGAGTCGCCGGGAAGCCTTGGCGGTCTTCGGCATCTGGCAGGCGAGAGAACACATGTCTCCTGAGCAGCGTGTCGAACTGCTGACTCCCATCATGAGCGATATGGATCTTTGGCCATCCGTTCGGAATGCAGCCAGTTGGGTCGTGATGGAGTCGTTGGCTGAAATGCAACGCGAAACCGATGCTCACAAGACGCTGCAGGATCTCATTCGCAGCAACGGTTCGAAGAAGATGCAGTGATCAGGCTGTCTGGGAACTGGTCGAAACGGCGACCTGTTCGACGATCTCAAGCCCGAAGCCATGCAGAGCCGGGTAGTCGCGTGGCTTGCTGACGAGCAGTCGCAGTTTGCTCAAACCAAGTTCTCGCAGAAGTTGGCTTCCGATCCCCAGGTTGCGCGTATCCATGGGCTGTGCACGTCCCGCGACGCCATCGCCTCTGGTGAGGTCGGGTCGATTGGGATCATCTTCATCCGGTCGCTGGATCTTGTGTATCAAGCCAGTCAGATCATCACCCATGTGCTCGGGTCTCAGATAGATCAGAGCGCCTCGGCCTTCCTGTTGCAGTCGCTCCATGGATGCCCGGAGAAGATCGCCACTGGGATGTTCTCCTGCATGAAAGATGTCGCCCAGCACATCGCGACGATGAACCCGGACCATGACTGGATCATCGATTTCGACCACGTTGCCTCGTCCATCGAGTTGACCGACATCACCGAGTGTCAGGGCCAGATGTGGCTGGGCATCGATCGTGCTGTTGAACACGATCAGGTTGAACGTGCCCCAGGGTGTTTCGATTGGAGTGCCTTCTCTTGGAGCAGCTCGTGTGACCAGTGTTTCATGGGCAAGTCGCTGTTCGATGATCTGCTCGACACTGCACATCTTGAGATCATGTTCCTTGCAGATCTCCTCGAGGTCAGGCATCCTCGCCATCTCACCATCGGGTCGAACGATCTCGATGATGGCAGCGGCGGGTCGAAGTCCGGCCATTCGACACAGATCTACGGAGCCTTCGGTCTGACCGGTACGAGCCAGCACGCCACCTTCTCGTGCATGCAGAGGATTGATGTGGCCTGGTCTCACGAAGTCATCCGGCGTGCTGTTCGGATTCGCCAAGAGCTTGATTGTGGTCGCACGATCATTCGCAGAGATCCCGGTTCCAACACCATGCTTCGGACTGCCATCGACGCTGATCGTCAACGGTGTTCCTCGAACGGAGGTGTTCGTCGAGACCTGTGGATGCAGATCCAGCCGTTCGCAGTCGGCATTGGCCATGGCGACGCAGAGGTAGCCACCACCGATCCGGGTCATGAAGTTGACCATGTCGATATCGACATGTTCAGCAGCACAGACGAAGTCGCCTTCATTCTCACGACGTTCGTCGTCGACGAGAATGATCATTCGACCTGCCTTGAGGTCATCCAGAATGTCTGGGATGG
>PAAJ01000014.1 GCA_002702575.1 Phycisphaerae bacterium
TCGCAGGCGATCCCGCCGCCGTTAGGGGCCGTGTTGCCCGTGATCGTGCAGGCTATGATGGTGGGGCTGGTGTGTCCGCAGTAGATCCCGCCGCCATTTGAGCCGGCCGTGTTGTCCGAGATCGTACAATTGTTGATGTTAGGGCTGCTGCCCTCGAAGCAGCCGATCCCGCCGCCGTTATTGCCCGAGTTGTCATGGATCGTGCAGTCGGTGATCCAGGGGGTGCTGATGGTTGCGTTATCGTTGGTGCAGGAGATCCCGCTGCCGGTGTGGCCCGAAATGTAGCAATTAACGATGGTGGGACTGCCTGACGTAATGGAAATCCCGGTCCCGAAGGTGCCCGAGACAGGGAGGATCTGCAAACCACGGAGGGTGGCGTTGCCATTTGAAATTACGAACACGGGCTGGCCGTCAGTAAGGCGTTGGACGATCGTGACCGGATCTCCATCCACGACCGTGCCCTGGATGGTGACGGTGCTATTGACATTGATGTTGCTCTCGGTGTAGAGGCCTTGGACGAGCTGAATCGTATCGCCATCGGATGCCGCGTAGATCGCCGCCTGAATTGATTCGCCGGGATTCACGTTGATCGTGGCGGCGATGGTGATGGATGTTCCAACGAATGCCAGTGACAAACCGGCGACGATAGATGCGAATCTGTTCATGGTATTTCCCCTCCCGGGAACAAGAAGTGATACCACCATCATGGCAGATTTGGTGCCTGGATCAAGGGATAAAGGGTTCAGTTTGCGCGCAGACGTGCGCGCTGAAACAGGCCGCCCCCTGGTTGGAAGCGGCCTGTGAGATCAGCGCCTTTTTTTGTGCGGCGGTGTGGTATCCGGGGACGTTGCCCCGTGATGAATCAGGGGGGCTATGGACAGGTTGTGCCGAAATGATCGATCGTATCCAGGATGTCATTGACATCAACGATGTGATCTCCGTTGGCATCACCAATGCAGATCGTTGGGCATGACACATCTTCACATTGTGTTCCATTTCCCATGAAGACGCCTCCGAATACGTCGCAATCATCCTCGATGGCGGTTATGCACGTCGTTTGGTTGTCAGTACAGCAGGCACCACCCACACCCTCGCACAGCATCGAGACGGTATTGCCTCCGTTGTCTGTCCACGATCCGCTGATCTGAACAGCTTGATTGCCGCAGATGGTGGAACCAGTAATTGTCGGGGTGTTGCTCAGGCTGTAGATGGCACCGCCGCTTTCGCTGGCGGTATTGTTTGAAATCGTGCAGTTCGTGATCAACAGTTGGCCCTCGGGACAGGACAAGCCGCCGCCACTGCCGTCATATGCCGTATTGAATGAAATCGTGGAGTTCAACAGTGTTGCCGGCCCGAAAATCCCGCCAGCAGACTCGGCGACATTGTTTGAAATGTTGCAGTCTGTCAAGATGGAAGTGCTGGACTTGAAGCAGTAGAAGGCACCGCCTTCATCCGAAGAGCTGTTGAATTCCATTACGCAATTCTTGAGAACTGGTCCGCTTGATTTCTGGCAAAAGAATCCACCACCCCTGTTGTTCGCGGAGTTTCTTGAAATCGTGCAGTTCTCGGATGTGACAATGCTGGCATTGACACAGTAGAAAGCGCCACCAAGATTGGCGGAATTGTTCGTGATCGTGCACTCATTGAGTGTGACATTGCTTGAATCCTGGCACCAGAAAGCGCCACCGGACAATGCTGTGTTGCTGTTAATCGTGCAACCATTGAGCGTGGGGCTGCTGTTCCGACAATAGACCGCACCACCCTCGCCAGCGGTGTTGTTCATGATGATGCAATCGTTGATCGTAGGGCTGCTGTTGACGCAGCGGATGCCACTCTGGTTACTGCCGATAATCGTGAATCCCTGGATCACCGTGTCAGAGCCTTCGCCACTGAGACATCGTATCCCGCTGCCATTGCCTCGAGCGTTGATGAACGTCTGGTCGGCAGCACCGGTTGCCAAAATAGAGATCGCCTTTCCATTGCTCTGGATGATCCCGTTGTTCGGCGATGTGTATGTGCCTGGTGCCACCAGGATGGAGTCGCCATCACTTGCAACATCAATGGCCGCTTGAATGGTGGCATAGTCCGCGGGCACGTTGTAGGTGGCGGCGAAGGTTTCAGAAGTTCCAACGAAAGCCAGTGACAGACCGGCGACGGCAGCTGCGATGCGATTCATGGTTTCCCCTCCCCAATTTCGATTGATATCGCCACCATCATGGCAGATCTGGTGCCTGAATCAAGGATGTGTCTTCCATATAAAGAAACAGCCCCGACAGGGTCTCTGCCGGGGCTGCGGTGGGGTTCATGTGTTGTGATGCGAGTGGGGGGCTATGGGTTGCAAGTGGTTCCCCAACCTTCGATGAGATTAAGCAGGTCCTCGATGTCGGTGTCACCGTCGTGATCGATGTCGTGCGGACAGATATTGAGGAGACGGTAGACATTCCGGTGGGCTTCTCCCCGATGGTCTTCTTCACCACCTTCGATGAATTCGCGCTCAAGATGGAGGCTACCTACTGGCAGGTGACCACCAACTACCAGCAAATCCGGGAACGGCCTCAAGAGTTTGATTTGAGCATCCTGAAGCGTTTCAACCAGACGGGATTGGAGTTCGCGTTTCCCACGGTCACCATCGTGGGTGAGCCTGCCGATGATCCGCCGCCGCCGTCCGCGACGGTTGATTCCCCAAACTAACCTCGGAGGGTCAGCGACCCCAATCGGACCGGAGTCGTCCGTCAGATCACGGGTCATCCCACGCCACGGTCAACGAAGGTCGCGGGAAGTTCGGTCGACTCCACGATGTCGTGAGCGAATCGCGTCCCCCAACTCGATGGTCTCACCACCGGCGTTGATTGATGTCCGGACAAACTCCCCTATTGTTCACATGGTGTTGCCCGCGACCATCACTCTTGACAACACGAAGGGCTAGTTTTATTTTCCTCGCGGACGGGCACGGGCGAGGCTGTACCTCATTCATAGTGCCGTGCCTGAGTGAATCAACTTCGGAAGAAAAGGAGTTTCGTCGTGTTTAGTCGTTCGTCTTATGGCATCGCGCTGATCACCGTAGTCACTGCAAGCGTCCTGGGGCTGACGTCGGCGCCCGTCCATGCCGACGTTGGGCGTTCCCAGTACGAAATTGTCGAGCCGGCCCCCACTGGTGATGTTGACGTCGACAATAATCGGGTCTGTAACTTCCGGGATTTCCGACTGGTGACTCTGGCGCTGGCGGAGCGCATCTTCACCATCAATCGTCTGTACCGCGGACGCCCTGACCTCCGCAAGGCAGTCTACAACTACGCCTACGACACCAATGGCGACGGAAAATTAGACACCTCGGATCTGGTGGCCATCGTTGAATTTCTATGGGGCGATGTCCGAAACGCGGAGGCCGCCGTGTCAACGACGGACCTCTCCACGGACTTGCTGGATTTCCTGAACGAAAGCTCGACGCTAGCGGTGATCAATTCAAACCTCACCGCGGTGCTTATTGCGGAGGGCGTTCCGAACTCCTACCAGTTCACGAATTCGATCAAGTCGACCTCCAAGACCTGCATTATTCCCGGCATCCCTTGCGGGGATAGCTGCTGTATCTGTAAGGCGACCGCGAGTTATACCCTCGACCCATCTACCGTGAGCGGACTTCAATCGCTTGCGATCTCGGATTTCACGAATGCCGCACTAGCCGCTAGCGGTTCCAGCTTCACCGCAGTTCTCGAAGGGGATGTCGGCGGATCCGGCAGTGTCTCCGGCGGCGCGGGAGTCTCCTGCGGAGCCTGCGGGATCGACTTCAACTTGTCTGGCAATATGAATATTGACTTCACCGTTCAGGGAAATTTCACGGCTAGCGCGACGATTACCTATCAGACCAATTCTTCGGGGGCCATTACGCAGATTTGCGTTGAGGACTTGGGAATTACCGATTTGGCACTCAGCTGCACGAACGGTCTCGATCTCACGTCCTGCAATATCAACATTGATGTGGCCGGCCTGCCGTTCCCGGCCCCGTGTGATTTCTGGACCGATCTCGGAAACGCTATTGAAGAATTGATTCCCTGCAGCACGCTGACTCAATATTCAACCGAGATCTACAATGCGATCAAAAACGACTTGGTGATCAGTCAACTGTGTGAAAATCTCCTCTTGCGGAAGGGGCTGGCGTACGATCAAGGCCGCCGGAGATTCCGGGCGAATCGATAAGGGGCCATTCGGCACATCCCCGCCGGACCCGACCGGTCCGGGTTGGCGATGTGCGGGCGATCATGGAAGTGGTCTAGTCCGCCCCGGCAGCCTCCCTGCCGGGGCGGTTACTAGTGTCGGTTTCGAATATCCCCGTTGAACAATTCTTCCTTGATCCGTCGCGATGATCCGCGAAGATCGTGGTTGTCAACATGGTCTCGGAGGGGGAACTATGGTTGCGGATGTTCCGACGAATGCCAGTGACAGACCGGCGACGACAGCAGCGATCCGATTCATGGTCTTTCCCCTCCCGGGAACAAGAAGTGAAGACTCCATCATGGCAGATTTGGTGCCTGAATCAAGGATGTGTCTTCCATATAAAGAAACAGCCCCGACAGGGTCTCTGCCGGGGCTGATGCATGTGATCCATCAATCAGGAATCAGGAGAATTGATTTTCTATGAGCACTTCTTCAAGAGGAAGTTGCCCCGGTTTGGGCCAGGCATCCTGCGTCCTCTTGCCCACGGCGATCATCGGTCCGATGCAATGCCCTTCCGGGAGATTGATCAACT
Organism: Phycisphaerae bacterium; assembly: GCA_002702575.1. Lineage (GTDB taxonomy): Bacteria > Planctomycetota > Phycisphaerae > Phycisphaerales > SM1A02 > UBA1668. The sequence continues at coordinate 4,745 of PAAJ01000014.1, forward strand.
TCGAGACGGCCTCGAAGTCGAAGCCGATCATGGGGCACGAGTCGTAGCCCATGTCCCTGGCGGTCAGCATCAGGGTCTGCATGGCGATCCCGATTGAACGCATGGCTTCATCACGTTGAAGCTGTTCCCGGCCTGAATAGAACGGGCCGATCATTCCGCTGATGATCTTGCCCACCTCTTCCGGGGCATTCTTCCAGTAACGGGCAGGATCTTCATTCCAGGCGTTGATGTCCGCGGTCATGACCACCAGGATCGAGGCGTCAGTCATCTGCGCCTGATCGTGACCGGCGGCTCGGATCTTCTTTCGAAGTTCATGATCTCGAACCAGAACGAACCGCCAATGCTGGATGTTGAATGAAGTGGGTGACTGAAGGGTCGATTCGAACAAGGTCCGGATCTCCTCCTCGGTCATCTGATGATCCGGATCGAAATGCTTGATGGCTCGTCGTGTGAAGATGGCGTCTCTGGTTTCCATTGATGATCCTGTCTGAATGGTCCTGTGGGGAGAGACAACCTAGGCGAGGGTGGTACTTGATTTCAACTCTTGAATCCAAGCCGGAACTCGAATCCGGGAGAAGCGACTACGATGGTGCACCGGAGTCCGTCTCCGGTTCGGTTCACGGCAGGCAGCCGGGATGCCCATCGTTCTATCAGCATGGCAGTTGGCACTGGATCTTCCAACCGAGTGAATCATGGCGACCATTCTCTCTGCACGTGATCTTTACAAGGCTTATCCGGCCAATACGTTGTTTGAACAGATCTCTGTTCACATCGAAGATGGTGATCGCATTGGATTGATCGGTCCCAACGGTGCCGGCAAGTCCTCGCTGTTGAAGATTCTGGCGGGGATCGAAGAGGCCGATCAGGGCGAGATCAACCGGCGACGAAACGCCAGAATGGTGTATATCCAGCAGGACGATCTCTTCGCGGCGGGATCGACTCCGATGTCCGCCGTGCTCGATGTGGTGTCCGGGCACAGTCGGGATGCGGTTGACGCCGAGACGCGATCGGCCATCGCACTCTCGACATTGGGCTTCGAGGATTTCGATGTTTCCGTGGAGACCCTCTCCGGAGGCTGGAAGAAGCGGCTCTCTCTGGCATGTGCTGTCGTACAGGATCCGGATGTCCTGCTCCTGGATGAACCGACGAACCATCTTGATCTGGAAGGTGTTCTGTGGCTGGAGGCCTTTGTTCGTCAATCGAACATGGCCATGGTCTTCGTGACCCATGACCGGGTCTTTCTGGAGAATACGGCGACTCGAATCATCGAGATGTCCCGGGCCTATCCAGGTGGCACCTTCAAGGCGGAAGGCAACTACTCGGAGTTCTTGCGACGCAAGGAAGCTTTTCTCGATGCACAGGAAGCGGCCGAGTCCGCACTCGCCAACAAGGTCCGTCGCGACACGGCCTGGTTGAGGCAGGGTATTCAGGGCCGGCAGACCCGGAACAAGACCCAGGTCGAAGCTGCTACGAGGCGGCGTGATGAACTCAAGCAGACGCAGGACCGCAATGCGGCTCCCGACCAGACGACGACGATCGACTTCCAGGCGACTGAACGCAAGACACACAAACTGCTCGGACTGCACAGCGTCGGCAAGTCGCTGGGCGGCAAGATGCTCTTCGATTCTCTTGAACTGATGCTGTCTCCAGGTCAGCGAATCGGATTGCTGGGTGTCAATGGTTCAGGGAAGACGACGCTCATTCGCCTCATGAACGGTGAGCTCGAACCGGATACCGGCAGCATCAAGCGTGCGGCGGACCTCAGAGTGGTCACGTTCAGTCAGCATCGTTCGACACTCGATCATGGCCAGACCCTTCAGGAAGCGCTCTGTCCGGTCGGCGACATGGTCGAATACAGAGACAAGATGGTGCATGTCACCGGTTGGGCCAGGCGATTTCTCTTCGAGCCTGATCAGCTTGCGACCACCGTCAGCAATCTCTCGGGTGGTGAACAGGCCCGGCTCCTCATTGCCAATCTGATGCTGACACCAGCGGATGTTCTTCTGCTCGACGAGCCGACCAACGATCTCGACATCCCGTCGATGGAGGTGCTCGAGCAGGCACTGCTGGAGTTCCCGGGTGCGATCGTTCTGGTCACGCATGACCGCTTCATGCTTGAACGGATTGCCACGGAGTATCTGGGTCTGGATGATCATGGCGGCATCAAGATCCATCAGACCTATGAACAGTGGAACGCTGCGAGGAAAGCGGCGGAACGTGATTCCGATTCAAGTGAACCGACGGTGGCAAAGCCGACTGTTCAGGGAGCCCCGAACCGCACTCGCAAGCTCAGCTACAAGGAAAAGCGGGAATATGAATCCATGGAGCAGTCGATTCTCGAGGCCGAGGCCGAGGTGACGCGACTCGAGTCGGAGACAGCGGATCCTGAACTCGCAAAGGATCACGTCAAGGCCGGCAGTCTCTATGAATCCCTGTCTGCGGCACAGGAGAAGGTGAAAACGCTCTATGCCAGATGGGAAGAACTGGAAGAGATCCAGTCCGGCAAGGGTTCCTGACTCGGCATTCAATCGGAGAGATGCTGTTCGCCTCGTTGCCTGGCCAACTGGATCTGTTGTTGTCGTTCGGCAAACCGTTGCTTCTGTTCTTCGGTCGTCTGATCATGACAACGTGGGCAACTGACGCCTTCGAGATAGTGCGTTGACTGCTTGTCGATCTCGTTCAGGGGAAACCGGCAGGCCCGACAAAGCTGGTACTCGCCGACTTCGAGACCATGGCCGACGGATACCCGCTCGTCGAAGACGAAGCATTGGCCGTTCCAGAGACTCTGGTCCTCGGGAATCTCCTCGAGATACTTCAGGATGCCACCTTCCAGGTGGTAGACCTCATCGAGGCCGGCTTGTTTCAGAAGGGCCGTCGATTTCTCGCATCGGATGCCGCCCGTGCAGAACATGGCTACTTTCGGTTTCCTCGAGAGATCGAGTTGCCGATCGATCCAGCCGGGCAGCTGACCGAATGACTGGATGTCCGGGTTGATGGCGTTCTGGAAGGTCCCGATCTCGACTTCATAGTCGTTGCGGGTGTCGATGACGATCACATCCGGATCGCTGATGAGCCGGTTCCAGTCGGCGGGTTTCACATAGGTCCCTACCAGCTGGGCCGGATCGATACCGGGTACGCCCATCCGGACGATTTCCTGCTTGAGTCGGACCCGCATCTTCCTGAAAGGCTGCTTGTCGGCAGAGGATTCCTTCCAGGTCAATGCCGCCAGACGAGGATCCTCACGGAGAAAGTCGATCACGGCCAGGACACCCTCACGGGTCCCGGCAATGGTGGCATTGATCCCTTCATTGGCCAGAAGGATGATGCCGCGGACATCGTGTTCGCGACAACAGGCATCGATGGAGGCCTGCATCGCAGCATGGTCCTCCAGCGTGGTGAAGCGGTAGAAAGTGGCGACCAGCAATGGGGTCATGGACAACTCCGTTGAGCCGACGATTCGCAGCCATCATAGGATATTCCCATGTCGCTTCGGCATTGAGCGGTCCGAGTCCCCTGAGTGGGGTTCGACTGCTGGCCCTTCCGGTTCTCGTGTGTTCACGACATCGCCAGCTTGTTTCGCGTCATCGTGCAAGGCGTTCAGGAGTATTCGCTCATGAGTCACCTCAGGCTTCACCAGATCATCGCGCTGTCCATGATGTGCGTTCTGATGCCATGTGCTCAGTCTTCGGGGTTCGAGGATGCCCAGGCGTCATCCGGTGTCACGCCCGGCAAGGTCCAGATGGGCAGGGTGCTTGAAAAGCCGGTTGCGGTTCTCATTCGATTGAAGTCCTCCAAGGACACCATTCGCATGAAGATCGAGCGGTGGGGACGTGATGGCATCTCGGGTGATGTGGGGAACTATCTCTGGGACGAACTCGAGATGAAATCGATGCGCACCACGTTCCGCCGTGTCATGGACAGACGGTCTGCAGCCGACTTCATGTTGATCGGTGAGCTGCTTCTGAGACGGAATGACCCGGCGACCGATCGACTGGCCGATGCGGAGTTCGCACGTGCTGAAGCACTGGATCCGGATTCCAAGGAGGCGATCAGTCGCATTCGTGAACGGGTGGCCACCTACCTCGGTCGAGTCGACGAAGCCCGTCGCATGAAGCAAGTGGAATCGCTCGGGAGAGGTCTTCCGGAGGGTGTCGAATGGACGGTGGAGCCCTGGCCGGTGCTGTCGGATGCTCAGCAGCGTGAGGCCACGATTGCCATGAAGCAGGACATCAACGTGTGGTTGACACGGGCCGGCTATCCGGATGTCGTGCCCATCGAGACCGAATACTTTCTGTTCTACTCGGATCTGCCGCGGCGTGACACGATCGAGATCGCCAGAGGTCTCGACAGCATGTATGAACGTGTCATCAGCATGCTGCAGCTTCCCGATGGGATCAATCTCTTCTGGGGCAAGTGCGGCATCCTGGTCTGTCGTGATTACGAGCGTTTCATGGAAATCGAAAAGCTCGCGTTCAACAACACCAGACCGGCTGGCGGGTACTTCCATTCACTTGGGCCCAGAAGCTTCGTGAATCTCTACCGTGAACATCCCGGCTTCTACGAGACCATGGTGCACGAGACGGTGCACGCCATCATGCATCGGTTCCTCTCGCCGGTGAACCTGCCGACCTGGGCCAACGAGGGCTTTGCCGAGTACATCGCGGCCAACTCGTTCAGAGGCGCCAAGACGGATCGATGGCATCGATCGGATGCCATCAACTACATCCGCCAGCGGGGCAGTGTCATGGACATCATGCGGATGAACTATGCCGATGGGAGCTGGGCGGGTCCCGATGAGATTGGATACGCCGTCAGTTATCTCATGGTGGAACTGATGATCAAGCAGAATGAAAAAGGCTTTGTCGATTGGGTTCGGGCCGTGAAGGCGGGCAAGCCCTGGGAGCAGGCTCTGGCGGATCAGTTCGGAGCAGATCCAGCCACTGCAGCTCGCATCATCGAGCAGTGGTATCGAAAGAACAACTGAGCGTGTGAAGTCTTGAGGACAACGGCAAGCAACAGCCCCGACAGATCTCTGCCGGGGCTGTGTCCAGTATCAGATGTGAATCGAATGAAAGAACTATGGTGAGCAGGATGTGCCCCAGCCTTCGATGAGATTCAGAAGATCATCGATATCAGTGTCGCCATCACCCATGGCATCGCCCAGGCATTCCGGGCAGCCATCCAGAAGTTCGTAGTCGCTCAGGTCTCCATGCTGATGCTCGACGCTGAGGACCGTGTCATGTCACATGGGCAGGTGAGGGAATCTGCTAAAGTTCAAGACTTGAGGAATGGTCTCCACGACATGGCGTTGCTTTCATGAAATCACTTCAGGTCATCATCGGTTCCTATGCGAAGGCGCCACACCAGATTCTCCGGAACATCCGGTGGCATCGTCCGCGATCCGTGAGCGATCACAGGATGATCTTCGTGGTGGGATCGCCTCGCAGTGGTACGACTCTGATGGAGCGGATGCTCCATGCCCACAGCCGGTTGTTCAGTGCCCAGAAGGAAACGGGACTGTTGTCACCGAGGAACATCTTTTCACGCAATCACTTCGGGCTTTCGACCGAAGACAACAGGAAGCTCTTCGCCGAATCATCGGATGTGGTCGATTTCCTGGCTCGGGCTGCCAAGTTGATGGAATCCCGCAACGATGGACGTGTTCTCATCGAGAAGACGCCGCAGCATGTTCTTCGAATCCGTTTTCTCGTGAAGCATTTTCCCAATGCCCGGTTCGTTCATGTTGTTCGGGATGGACGAGATGCCTACTGCTCCTCGAAGAAGCATCCGCATGTGCGATTGAATACGCCATCGGCCTATGCTCGCTACTGGAAACGGTGTGTGGAAGCCGCCCGGTCGGTCGAGGAAAGTCCCATTGTTCGGACGATTCGATATGAGGATTTCACGACGGATCCCGAGAAGCATCTCGGCAGTCTGATGGACTTTCTCGGCTATGAGCTCGAGCCTGCTCAGTTTGAACTGACTCAGGAGAAGGTGGATGCCAGATCTGCGCATGAGCAGCATCAGAGACTGGCCCAGCCCATCACCAACTCGACCGTCGGGCGATGGCGTACGGAACTCGCCGATCAGGACAACCAGGCATTCGTGGCGATCGCTGGCGATCAACTCAAGGCCTTTGGTTACGAGTTGGATTGATCCGTGGCGTGCAGCCGACGACGTCAGGAACGGCTCGTTTGCTGAAAGTATTCGCCGGGTACGGTTGCGGTGAAATGGAGTCCGGTTTCCGTGAAGTCCATGACAGCCGTTCCGCCGATCTCGTAGGGGATCAGTTCCTGGATGACCTGGGTTCCGAAGCTCGGCTTCATGTCCGATCCGGGGTGACGGCCTCGTGTTTCGATCCATTCGAGCTTGAGCATGAGCTCGTCATCCGTGCCTTCGATCGTCCAATGGACGTTGACGAGACCGTCCTCGCGGGAAAAAGCGCCGTGCTTGCATGAATTGGTCGCCAGTTCATTGACCACCAGTGACAAACACATGACGAGTTTCGGTTTGAGGAAGATGTCAGGGCCGGAAGTCTCCAGCATCTGGCTGCTCGAGAGATAGGGCTTTGCGCATTCGGTGACGAGATCTTCCAGTGGCAGGCCGATATGTTCACGATTCGCCAGGAGTTCATGCGCTCCGGAGAGATTGGTGACTCGTTCGGAGAGTTCTTCCACGATGTTTCGATCCGTCGTGCACTGTGACACGGTCTGCTGACAGAGCACCACGATCTGCGTGAGCATGTTCTTCACGCGGTGATCAAGCTCATGCTTGAGCATGTCTTCCTTTTGATGGGCATGCTCGAGATTCGAGGTCATCTCGTTGATGGCATCACCGAGCTTCACGTATTCGATCGTCCTGCCCAGCTGGACGCGGGTCTCCAGTCGGCCGTGGCCGATCTGCTTCAATGCGGCAATGAGTCGTCGCAGCGGCTCCAGCAGCCACCAGAAGGTGGCGGTCCCGAAGATCAGGACAAGCAGAACGGCACCGATACTCATGAACAGACTTTTCTCGAACTGTGTGTCGATCTCGGCCAGAAAGTCCGACTCGGGGATGATGGTGCCCAGATACCAGTTCAGGCCAACCGCCTGTCCGGCGCGGGACACTCGAATCAAGTGCGGTTCGTCATTCAGCATGACGGTCTGCTTGATCATTCGTTCCGGCTGGTTCCGTGTCAGGATGGATCCGAGTTGTCTGATCAGATCGTCTGTGGACTCTTCGACCCCTGACAGACTTCCGTCATCCGCCACGACTCGCGAGCGATTGGACGTTGCCAGCAGTTTGCCATCACTGGAAGACAGAATGGCAACGCCCGTACGGCCGATGGGAATCGACTGCAGAAAACCGGAGAGATCATTCAGCGAGATATCCGAGTCCATCACGCCGACCAGATGGCCGTCTGCATCGTAGATCGGCCGTCCATAGGAGATTCCGACCGTGGCGACATCACTGTCCTCGGCGCCGGCCCAGACATAGGGCTCGCTCCATGCGGGGCGACCGGCGGTCTTCGGAGTCATGTACCAAGGACGGGAGAACAGATCGTATTCATAGGCGGTCGTAGGTTCTTCCGCGATATTGCCGGACTCATCCAGGATCCATTCCAGCATGGTCGGATCATCGGGATCGTTCTTCATGTCCCAATACGTGTTTCCATCCGCGTAGCGGGCGACCCAGGCGCTCTTCCCGATGTCCTCGCCCCAGGTGATCGCACTCAGGACATCGAAAGCCTTCATCTGTTCAAAGAAGGTCTCCCGCCAGGCTGGAAGGTCGTCAGGATCGAGAAAACCGATGTCGAGCAGGTGCTCGTTCAGCAGGCAGACACTGGGCGGCACGGACACGACCCCGTTGATCTTCAGTGTGACCAGATCATGGATCTGATCGATCTTCTGGTCAGCAAGCGTTTCCACCGCCTGCTTTGACTGGGCATACCAGAGACTCGACAACCAGATGCCGAGTGCCAGCACCGGAATGGCAATCAGGACCGGTGCGATGACATTGAGGGGAAGCCGTGAAGTCATGAAGCGTGCAGTCTACCGGGAGCCATTCTCGAAGGTCCGATTCGCTCTCAGCAACAGGCCTTCCCGGAGCATGTCCTGTTGTTTGATCCGCGCGGACACCTGATCGAAAATGGCCTTGCCGCCCGAGCGGTTGCCTGTTTCGGCGAGTGCCAGGGCCTGAATGAGTCGAATGGCGGCAGGATCCGCCTTCAATTCGGCCGCTCGCTGCAGGACGGCGCCCACTTCAGCGGCTCGTCCATCCGCCAGCATCGCGAGAGCGAGCATCAGCGTGGCATCTGCAGAACTGGGATTCGACTTGTAGAAGGGCACGGCGATCGCGAGGGCCTCATCGCCTTTCTGTTCGAGACCGGGCCATGGTAGACAGCGAAGCATGACGTTCAGTCGAACGAGTCGTGGGTCGTTGGGTGATCGAATCAGGGCATGTCGCCACGCTCGATCGGCGCCCGTCAGGTCTCCGGATTTCCATCGAGCCAGTCCGAGGTTGTAGCCAACGGAAGGATCGCCCGGAGAGAGCGCTTCTGATCGGGCGAAGGCTTCAGCTGCCTCGGCGAACTGTTGCTGTTGTGCGAGATAGGTTCCCAATCGTGAATGACCCACGTGGCTTGTCGGTCTCAGGTTCACCAGTTGCCGGGCAGCTTTGATGGCTTCTTCGGGTCGTCCCGCTCGACTGTGAATCGAGGCGAGTGTCTCCCATGCGTCTGCTGCATTGGGTGTCTCCTCCACGACCGCCTGCATGCGCAGACGGGCATCTTCCAGGTTGCCGGTTTCGAGATCGATCGCAGCAAGGTTTACCTGAGCAGTCGTCGCCCAGGGGGCATCCAGCAGGAGGGGTTCCAGAACTTCTCGAGTGGCATCAGTTCGCCCGGCTTCCATCAGGCCCTGGGCCAGGATCAGACGAGGTGTCACCGCCTGTTGATCCTTCATCAGTTCCCGTAGATCCTCGACACGCTCCACACGATTGCTGAGGAGGTCGCCAAGCAGTGGGTAGGTGGCCGCCTGGGGGTCGTCCTGAAAACGCTCCGGATACAGCAGCCGAGCCGTGACGTCGGCCGGGGGTGGGCCGTCTTCCGTGGGTGCGGCCGCAGGCGTGGACGGAATCTGGATTCGATGATCCGTCACGGCGGTATGGATCGCATCATTCGGAGTCCGATGCGGCATGTGGCACGTTGCGCAGTTCTGTGCTTCCGCGATCGGAATCTGCATGACGTCCTCGACGCCGCAGGCTTCCGGTTCATGGCAACTCATGCAGGCCGTTCGGGTTCGTTCCTCGATTTCCAGAGGAGACAACTTGTGATGCGCATCATGGCAGGAGAGGCATGAGAGTTTTCCGCCATCCGCGAAGCAGGCACTTCGCTCGATGGCGTAGGCATGATGATTGATTTCAAACAAGGCGTCCTCTGGATCATCTGGAACGAAATCGATGTGCGCCAGATAGGTCTCCAGTGGTTCATCGGGTCTGTAGGTGAAGACGCCTCGATCAAACGGTCGGACCAGTGATCCCATGCGACTGCTGGGCTGCATGTGGCACTGGAGGCACATGTCGTCAGCCAGATTCGGTGGGAGGTCTTCTGGATTCAGAATGGAGTTGGCGATTTCCTCATCGGTCGCATCCGCTGAATACGCCAGGTCAACGTGAGCTTCTCCCGGACCATGACACCGTTGGCAGCCGATTCCGAGTGGCAGTTCATCGGGGAACGTGATCGGTCGGCCGATGCGATCCTCGCCCTCCGGAAGTCCCGGGAAGGCCGTGTGACAGAAGATGCAATCGCGTCCGATCTGTCTTCCCAATCGCTGATGATGCGCCGTGTCGTAGCCCGGCGACATGCGCCAGCCCGTACCCGTGTACCAGCTGACCGGAAGTTCCCAGAGTTCCCCTGAGGGGGACTGGTAGAGATAGGTTCGGGCATGGTTGCCACTGCCGACCGCATAGTGGGCTTCGACCTCGACCTCGTTGATCATGTCCCCGCGGGCATCCAGCTCGAACTGCTTCATCCACATGCGACCGTCGTCGTCCAGTCGCATCCGGTAGTGCAGATCGGAAGCGGGGTGGTGATAGAGACCACCTTCCTGACTGAAATCCTCGATGGCGTTGTCCGGTCCCGGAATCCAGAAGGACCGGCCCATTCCGTGGCCTGCAAAGGTGTCCGCAATGTCCTGGTGGCAGCGACTGCAGCGAGTGTCATTGACGTAACCATCAGGCAATGGCGTCAGGAGCATTGCCAGGGTTGTCAAGATCATCAGCATGAAGTCAGTGTATCGGTCCAGTGGGTCCTCACGGATGTGAAACCGGGGATACTCCTCCTGCGGCAGTGCTTTATGATTCAATGATCTCAAAGGAAGCTTCAAGCCATGTCCAGATTCCATGTATTCAGTGCCTGTTTGATCCTGATTCTCGTCTTCNTGNCCGGCTGCCAGGCGACGGGTGAGCCGGGAAGCGTCAATGGCCCCGTCCTGGAGAAGCAGCATCGAACCCTGCTGGTTGGCGAGTCCACGCGAGTCCTGCTCGTGAGCAACAAGACCACGGGGTTCGAGTGGTCGATCAACCAGGCGGCATCGACCGGGATGGACCGGGTGGCCATCACCGATACGGGCTACGCCGCCCCCGAGCCATCCGATGGGATGGTTGGGGCACCCGGACGGCAGTGGTGGTTGATCAAGGGCATCCAGCCGGGGCAGGCTGTCATCCGACTGGTCTACCACCGCCCTTGGGAAGAGGACACCCCACCGGCCCAACAGGCGGTCTTCACCATCGATGTCGGCCGTTAGTCGGTCTGAGGCAGGATTCGGGGCCTGAAAAGCCTATAATGGAATGCTACGAATCGACTTCCATGACCTTTCCAAGAACCTCTGCATGTTGACGGACCAGACCACCGTGCCATCCTCTTCCACGCCATCCACCAAGGCACCTGCTCATGAGAAGGTCCCCCTTCCGGGGCCTGACGTTCTCAAGACGTGGCTGCGGGACATGAAACTCATCCGTGAGTTCGAGGTCCGCGCCATGCAGGCCTATCAGAACAAGCTCGCCGGAGGCTTTCTGCACGTTTACAACGGGCAGGAAGCTGTCGCGGTTGGAACCATCGCTGCAATGCAGCACAACGATCCTGTGATCACGGCCTACCGGGACCATGGTCACGCCCTTGCTCGAGGAATGGATCCCAAGATCGGAATGGCCGAGCTGTTCGGCCGTATCGATGGATGTGCCAAGGGGAAGGGCGGTTCGATGCACTTCTTCGATGTGCCCAACCACATGTATGGCGGTCATGGAATCGTCGGGGCTCAGACCCCGGTCGGTGCCGGACTCGCCTTTGCGACCATGTACGAGGATGAGGTCATCAACAACGGCAAGAACAGCCGGGTGACGCTCTGTTTCCTCGGAGACGGCGCTCTCAACCAGGGCGCCTTCCATGAGGCCGCGAATCTGGCCAAGGTCCTGAATCTGCCGGTGATCTTCATCGTCGAGAACAACCGCTACGCCATGGGAACGGCCATCGAGCGATGCACTTCCGCTGCCGATTCACTGCTTCACAAGGCGGTCGCCTACGAGATGGATGCCGTCGAGATCAATGGCATGGACATCACCGAGACCTACCCCGCGATGAAAGCGCTCGTGGACGACATTCGGTCCAATCCTCGACCGGCCTTCGTCGACATGGATTGCTATCGATTCAAGGGGCATTCGGTTTCCGACCCTCGCAAGTATCGAACGCACGAGGAAGAGCAGGAGAACGAAGCGAACTGTCCGATCGACAACCTCGCGAAATTCCTCCTCTCGAGCGGCGTCATGGAAGAAGCCGAGATCAAGGCGATGACGAAGGAAGTCCGCACGGAAATCCGGGCCGCAGTCAAGTGGGCCGAGGAGTCTCCGCCTCCAGCTATTGAAGAGCTCTATCACGACGTCTACGTGGAGAAGTGGGGCCCCTATACGGGAACCTCTCTGCCCAACTTCATGAAGGATCAGCCGGGAGGTCAGGCCTGATGTCCAGGACGATTGAATTCAGGGATGCCCTTCGCGAAGCGATGTCGGGCGAAATGCGGGAAGACCCCCGTGTCTTCCTCATCGGTGAAGAAGTCGCCGAATATGACGGTGCCTACAAGGTCAGTCGCGGCATGCTCGATGAGTTCGGGCCACGCCGCATCATCGACACGCCCATTTCCGAGACCGGCTTCGCCGGACTTGGCATCGGTGCCGCCATGATGGGCCTTCGGCCAATCGTGGAATTCATGAGCTGGTCCTTCAGTCTCGTGGCGGCCGACCAGATTCTGAACAATGCTCCCAAGATGCTCTACATGAGTGGCGGCCAGCTGCAGTGTCCCATCGTCTTCCGTGGCAATGACGGCGCCGGTGGTCAGTTGGGTTCGACCCACTCCTGGTGCGTCGAATCGCTGTATGCAAACGTGCCTGGTCTGAAGATCGTGATTCCATCCGATCCCTACGATGCCAAGGGACTGCTGACCGAAGCCATCCGGGATCCCGATCCGGTCTTCTGTCTGGAATCCGAACGCATGCTGTCCATGACCGGTGAAGTTCCGGAGGAATCCTATTCCCTGGAAATCGGCAAGGCGGTTGTCCGCAGGCCCGGTACGGACTGCACGGTCGTCAGCTTCGGCCGTCCTGTGCACTTCTGCATGGATGCTGCCGAGGAACTGGCCAAGGAGGGAATCGACTGCGAAGTCATCGACGGTCGTTCCATCAAGCCGCTGGACATCGATACGATCACGGCTTCGGTTCGCAAGACGAACTGCTGCGTCGTGGTGGATCAGTCCTGGTCGTTCTCGTCGGTCGGTTCCGAAGTCGCGGCGCAGATCCATCAGTACTGTTTCGATGATCTCGACAATCATGTGCATCGAGTGCACAGTGACGACGTGCCCGCACCCTATGCACACAATCTCGAGGCAGAAATGCTTCCGAACGCCCGCAAGATCTGCGAGGCGGTTCGCAGTGTCACCTACAACGCCTGAGGAATTCGATCCAAATGCCCATCGAGATCACCATGCCCCGGCTTTCGGACACGATGGAAAAAGGAACCATCATCAAGTGGCACATCGCCGAGGGTGATGAGGTGAGCTCGGGGGATGTTCTGGCCGATGTCGAGACCGACAAGGCCACCATGGAAATGCAGTCGTTCGATGACGGTACGGTCCAGAGCCTGCCTGTGGGTGAAGGCCAGGCAGTCGATGTCGGCACCGTCGTCGCCGTTCTTCTGGAAGAGGACGAGTCGCCAGAAGACGCCTCGTCCGGTACGCCCGCCCAACCAGCCGCAGCGACCCCGGTCGAGACGACGCCTGAACCAGCGGTCGCCGCAGCCGCACCATCTGCCGTGAGCAGTGGACGCGTCGAAGCCTCGACGCCCCGGTCTTCTTCAGGTCACCTTCGCATCTCACCTGTTGCGAGGCGATTGGCTGAGGATCACGGCATCGATCCGGCCTCCCTCGTGGGCTCAGGCCCTTCCGGTCGAATCGTCAAGCGTGACATTCTGGCTGCTGTGGGTACCGGCGCTGAAACACAGTCGGCCGTTCCACCATCCGCCGCTCCGGCATCAGCACCCGTCGCCACTGCGGCGTCCGCTCCGCCGGCACCAGTCGTTCCGGCCGTTGCCGTACAGCCTGCCAGCACCGGGAGCCAGGACATCACCATTCCGGGGGCATTGCAGTCCCATCGTGAACCGCTGACTGGCATGCGGCAGACCATCGCGCAGCGCCTGGTCGAATCCAAGCAGTCCATTCCGCATTATCAGGTCAGCATGACCATGGATGTGGATCCACTGCTCGCACTCCGAAAGTCCCTGAACTCCCAGTTGGCAGGAACGGGTTCCAAGATCAGTGTCAATGATCTGATCGTCCGAGCCTGTGGACTGGCGATGTATGCCAATCCTCTCATGAATGCTTCCTGGGCAGGTGATGCCATCGAGTATCACGGTGATGTGAACATCGGTGTGGCCATTGCGCTGCCCGCTGAGAAGGGCGGGGGGCTCGTGGTCGCCACGATTCGCAATGTCGACCGCAAGAGCATCCGCATCATCTCCGCCGAGACCCGAGCATTGTCGGAGAAGGCACGCACCCGTGGACTCACCGTCGATGAGATGTCGGATTCCACGTTCACGATCTCGAACCTGGGCATGTACGGCATCACCGACTTCACGGCGATCATCAATCCACCCAACAGTGCCATCCTGGCCGTCGGCTCCGCCATCGAGAAGCCGGTTGTGCGAAATGGTGAACTGGCAGTCGGAAATGAAATGACCGTGACGCTCAGCAATGATCATCGAGTCGTGGACGGTGCGACTGCTGCCCAGTATCTCGTTTCCCTCAGGGAATACATCGAGAATCCGGCACAGATTCTCGTCTGATCGACATCAAGTGGTTCCGGACAGCCGGCGCACGGTCATCATGAAGGTCCGTGTCATCGTTCGATGCATGGCCCATGCGATTCCGATGTAGATGCCTCCCGAAACGGCGCCACCGATCACCAGCAGGATCTGGACGAGTCCGGGGGTGGTCGTTTCCCAACTTGATTCAAGCCATTCAATCGGTTCATTCATGAAGAGAACCAGATTGCCGGGGTTCATCGCGCCCAGGAAAACCCCCAGATAAGGGATGGATTGCGCGGCCGTCATGCCACAGGCCCCCAGCAGACCGATGATCGTCAGCAGGATCAAGACGGCTGCGACGATCGAACCGATCGTGCCCCTGGATCGAATCGACCAGTGCAGCCCGATCATGACACAGAAGGCGATGAAGGGGATGAACACGAACGCGAACGCCAGTCCGATGCCGGGATACATCAGCGGGACATCGATGGTCATGCCGTTGACGAGCTTGCGAGGCATGCTGATCGTGGTTCCAAAGCCATCAAGCATCACGTATCCGGCAATCAGCAGCATGCTGATGACCGGCAGCACAATCATGGGTGCCAGGTAACGGATGATGCCCAGGAGCTTCCCGGTGAGATACGGCCCGGGTTGTATGGGCGTCGTCAGAATGAGATCGAGAAAGCCTTCTTCGCGTTCGCGACTGACCGCCGTTGCGCTGAGATTGATCGCCACAAGCACGATGATGATGATTTCGGCCATGATCAGACCGGTGAGGAGACCCCTGGTCATCCTCAGATCTCCGGGGCTGCCCAGCGATCCAGCATGAAGGCCGAGGATCACGATCAGGGCGATCAGTCCAAGGGCCAGGAATCCCCAGCGCGCGATGATGAGACCGATGGTCCGTCTTTGATGGGATTCTCTCCAGGCGATCGGATTGTTGCTCACGACACGCGGGGGTCTCGAAGTCGCTGCAGCGGCGGACATCTTGAAGATCTTCTGCAACCAGGTTCTGTTGCCGGATTGCAGACCAAGAACTCGAACGCGAAGTGTGGAGTAGATCACCAGGATGATGGAGGCGATCACGCAGAGCCAGATGAAGGTGCTGACAGGCCGTCCCATCCACTGCTGAATGAACCACGGCTGGTCCCAGGTGCTCGGAACGATGTAGTTGCTTGGGTTGAGCAACGCTTCAATGGCGAGAAACGGATTGATGGCCGTGAGCCACGTCGTCGACAATGCAGTCTGTCCACCCGTCGTGACAATCACGCTTCGAAGCACATTGTCGGTCACGAAGGTGGCCGCCAGATAGAGGACGATCGCGACATAGAAGACGAAAACCGCGCGTCTGCCTCCGGTTCGCGTGACGCTGAGCATCACGGCTACCGATGCGACGATCAAAGCGGATGCAGCGGCGATGGCAAAGCTCTCGAAGATGCTGCTGCTGGGGACTCCACCGAACATCTGAAGAAGAATGAAGAGCGGAAGGCTGGAGACCAGCAGGGCGAGCACGAAGAAGAGCCTTCCGAACAGGTTGCCCAACACGATCTGAAGTGAATTCAACGGTGTCGTCAGCATGATGTCCCAGGTCCTGGGACTGGATTCGTTGGCAATGGCGCCCGCCATGAAGACAGGGGTCAGCAGGCAGATCAGAAAGATCTGGACATAGGCGGTGCCCTGGAAGATCGAGGCGCCACTGGCTGCCAGGCCGCGCATCGAGAGGCTGGCCCCGCCGACGCTGAGCAGCAGAATGACGAGCGTCACCGAGATCATCAGGGCGAGATACCCGCCACGGATGAGGAGATGTCTCCATCGCCGCGAGCCACCTGAGATCAGCCGCAGGCAGATGGGATTGGTGGGCAGAAGCCTCAGAAACCAATTGAGAAGGACTGGCATCCAGGAAACTCCGGTTCTCAGCTCTCCAACATATCCTTGACACGGAAGGATGGCGGGCAGGATAATGAAATCCTCAATTTCGGGTGCCCGGTTGGCAGGACGGACCTGCTCACAGCGGCCCCTTGTGTAATCGGTTCTCCCATCAGGGGTTGGGCCGTTCGGACCGGCCTCGGCCGGCGGTGAAACTGATCGGGCCCGGAGATCTCCGATGGCCCCAGTCACCGATAGATTCAGGTTGTTCCTTGATTGAATGGCGGCACGCTCGCCCTCACCACTCATCGAAATCCCGGTTCAGGGCATTCCTGAACCTCAGCCCCCTGGGGGAAGACGGCACCGAGAACACATGAAGAACAGGCTTCGTCGTTTCGACGTCGGCCATTGATCGCAGCAGTTTCTGCTGCATCGTCTTTTCTTTCCGTGCCACTGGTCTCGCCCCGGGCGACCTGCTGTCCACCCTGGATCGCCGAACGGACAACTCAACGATATGGAGAGCCATCGGCCTTGGCGGTCTGTCTGGACAGATCGTCGCTTTCAGGCAGCATGGAGGTTCCAGTGGCACTTCTTTCCACTGTGACACTGTCAGCCATCTCCACGACCACGGTGATCGCCATTGGTGTGGCGTGCCTCGTGGTGGGCGCATTGGGTGGAGCGGTTCTCATTCGAATGATGGCGGGCGGAACGATTCGAACGGCTCGACGCGAGGCTGATGCACTCAAGCAGGCCGCCTCGACCGAAGCCGAGTCACTCAAGCACAAGGCTGAACTTGACGCTGAGCGTCATGTTCGTGAACGGCGTGAAGCCCTCGAAAAGGAACTTGGAGAGCTCCGCGAAGCCGTCAAGAAGGATCAGGATCGTCTTGAAAGACGAGAGGATGCTCTTGAGAAGAAAACGCAACAGGCCGACAAACGCATGTCCAAGCTGGATCGTCGCTCCAACGAGCAGGATCAGCGTGAATCATCGCAGGATGAGCGTGAGAAGGGGCTTGATGACCGAGAGCATGACATCACGCGTCAGTTGTCCGAAGCGGCCTCGATGAGTATCGATGAGGCGAAGGGCATTCTTCTGGAGCGTGTCGAGGAGCAGAGCCGGCACGATGCTGCTGCGATGAGACGTGAGATCCTCGAGACCGCCGAGCAGTCTGCTCGAAGCGAAAGTCGTGAGATCACCTTGATGGCCATTCAGCGGTTTGCGGCGGAGCACGTTGCGGATTCGACCGTCAAGGCAGTGAAGATTCCATCGGATGACCTCAAGGGCCGGGTCATCGGTCGGGAAGGTCGCAACATCAAGGCGCTCGAACGAGCCACCGGTGTGGATGTGATGGTGGATGACACGCCAGGTGTCATTGCCGTCTCCTGCTTTGATCCGATTCGTCGAGCCATTGCCGGCGAAGCCCTTCAGAAACTGGTCACGGATGGCCGGGTCCATCCATCGAGGATTGAAGAAGTCGTGGCTTCCGTCCGCAAGGACATGTCTGAAAAGATCACGGCGATGGGCAACGAGTCCGCGCTGGAGGCCAATATCCGCAGTCTTCATCCCAAGATCATCGAGGCCATGGGCAAGCTGCACTTCAGGACCAGTTTCGGTCAGAACGTCCTGCGGCACTCGATCGAAGTCGCCTTTCTCAGTCAGATCATTGCCGATCAGCTCGGTCTTGACGGGGAGCTGGCCAGGCGATGCGGATTCCTCCATGACATCGGCAAGGCGATGGATCATGAAATGGAAGGCGGTCATCCAGCCATCGGAATGGAGTTCGCCAAACGCTACGGCGAGAAGTCCGAAGCCGTGCTCAACGCCATCGGTGGTCACCACTCGGACATTCCTTCGACCACGCCCTACACGCCCATCGTCATGGCGGCGGATGCCGTCTCGGGTGCCAGACCGGGGGCCCGTCGAGAGTCCATGGAAATGTACGTCCAGCGTCTGCAGCAGCTGGAGGACATCGCCAATGAGGACACTGCCGTTTCCGAAGCATTCGCGATCCAGGCAGGGCGTGAGGTTCGAGTCATCGTCAATTCAGACCGTGCCGATGATGATGACGCCTTCAGAATCGCCGAGAAGATCGCCAAACGCGTCGAGGAGGAGATGACCTTCCCCGGTGAAATCAAGGTCACGGTCCTTCGTGAAACCCGTGCGGAAGCCACAGCACGCTGATCGCGGATCATCGGGCGAGGAGTGGTATCCTGTCAGCCCATCAAACTTTGCTGGAGACCCAAGCCATGCCGATCAAGGCAACTGACGTCAAACGAGGACAGGCCCTCATCTACAACGGACAATTGAACGTTGTCATCGGTACGGAGCATGTCAAGCCCGGCAAGGGGCCGGCCTATGTCCAGGCCAAGATGAAGAATGTCGAAACCGGCACCATCAAGGTCAACCGGTTGAATTCCTCCGACAAGCTGGAGGATGTCAACATCGATCGTCGAGTCATGTCCTATCTCTACGATGGCAGTGGCCAGGGGAAGGGGCCCTTCGTCTTCATGGATTCCGAGACCTATGACCAGGTCGAGATCGATTCCGAATCCATTCCGTCAGAGCAGAGTCAGTGGCTCAAGGAGAGTCTCGAGGTGACCGTCATGATGTACGACAGTCGCTGCCTGGGTGTGGACCTCCCGCCCTCGGTCGAACTCGAGATCACCGACACCATCGCTCAGCCCAAAGGTGCGACTGCGACCAATCAGCTCAAGGAAGCGACTGTCGAAACCGGTGCCCGTGTGCGGGTGCCTCCGTTCATCGAAGTCGGTCAGGTCGTCAAGATCAACACCGAGAACGGTGACTACCTCGGCAAGGCCTGAGTCCGTCGCATCAGTTCATCCGGAACAGCGCCATGAGTTGCTCGTTGTCGAGCACCTCCGGTCTCCACGTGGGATCGATACCCGTTGGCAGCGTGCGATCACGACCGAAGATTCGACCCAGCTGCTTCCGTCGTGATGAAAACAGCGTGCTGATGAACTCCGCATAGGCTTCCGGATCGAGATCTTCCGTCGGCGGGCGGGGGGTGATGCTGACCATGGAGCTGGTCACCTTCGGCTGAGGCCAGAAGCAGCTGCCCGGGACATCGCAGATTCGATTCACGAGCCCGAACGTGGACGCGAGGATGCCGAGTGGGCCGCGTTCCCGAGAGCCTTCCTGGGCGACCAGTCGATCGGCGACCTCTCGCTGGATCGTGACGTGCTGCCCCCGGCATCGCGGATGATGCAGGAGCAGTTCGATCATGAGCGGGCTGGCGATCTGATAGGGAAGGTTGGCAACCAGCGTCCAATCCTCTTCACCGAGGGCGGTGGTGATCTCCTCATTGAGGCGTCGTCCTCTTCCGAGGCAGTCTCCTCGCACAAGCGTGATGCGATCCCCCAGTCGTTCCTCGATGAGATCAGCCAGTCCCTTGTCGATTTCACAGACCACCACGCGTACGCCCGCTTCAAGGAGCGCTTCGGTCAGTGTTCCTGTTCCGGGGCCGATTTCAAGGACGAGTTGTCCTTCCGAAAGGTCGGCTGCCGCGACCAGTCGTTTCAACTGATTCTGGTCATGAAGAAAATTCTGACCGAATCTCCGCAGCGGTGTCAGTCCACGCGCCGCCAGCAGGTCGCGGATTTCTGAAAGCGTCTGCACGGATCTGCTGCTCCATCGGGAATGTCCGGTCCGCAGGAAATGTCCGGTCGGATCCGTTCGTGGTCAGAACTTCACTTCTCCGAGTGAAGCGCCGAATCGGGTTTCACCCCGGATGGAATCGTAATCCACGAAGATGCTCAGATCGAAATCGGGGAACGCTCTGGTGATGTCCGCCCGGACCGATTGGAACTTGTCCTCGTTGAAGTCGTACTGCGGCAGGACGGCAATCTGATAGGTGTCCGAGATCTCGTAGTTGGCTCCCAGGGAGAGGATCTTGCTTTCACCCGCTTCCACGAATCGATATTCGACGAAGGTGCTGAACCTCGGGGTGTGGTTGATCTCCATGCCGATGGAGGCCCGTGAGAATCCGCCGAGATCGAAGTCGACGGTTCCGGTTCCAAGCAGGGCCAACGCATCGCTGAACTGCCATTCGACCGAACTGTTGAAGAAGTTGCCGAGCTGGGAGTAGGCCGGCTGCCAGTCGAAGAACTGCGTGTAGGGGTATCGCTCCGTACGATCACTCGTACTGAAGACCACGTTCGTATCCACAGTGAGCCAGTTGACGGCATACCATCGTCCCGGTCCGCCGCGATGCGTTTGCAGAGTATTGGTCATGCCCACACGGACGGCACCACCGGTGTTCAGACCATCTACGGTGGGATCGTAGTTCGGATAGTCCTCCGGATCGTAGTTCGCCACGCCGTACCACACGACGGCGTAGGGCTCGAGAAGATGACGCATCCTGTGGAGGCCGAGGAACTCGCTTTCCACATCATTGAAGACCCGCTGGAATTGCGTATCGATCTTCACACCGCCACTGCCATAGAGCCGGATCTGATCGGTGTCGTCCGGGTTCGTGGTTTCCTCTTCGAAGTAACCAATGACCTGACCCATGCCGAAGGGCGTGATGTTCACGCCGTCAAGCTTGATGGGATAGGACAGTTCCTGACGTGTACTGACCCGATTCACCCACGATCGTCTCATGTACTTGAATTGAGCGGCATTTTCGATCAATGCCCATGACGGAAGTGGTTGCCCGAATTCGTCGAGATAGGTGCCTGCACGAAGTCCGTTGCTTTCTTCGGTTCCGGATGGAATCGATGCCCGGATGCGGGATGCCCGAAGGTCCCAGGAATGTGAAAGGGTGTCGCCGAAATAGGAATCGCCGTATCGCTGGTAGATGGCTTCCGGGAACTTCTCGGTCTGGTAACCAAGCGATGCAGTGAGCCAGCTGTTGGACAGGAAATCGTTGAGGTTGTACTTGGCCAGCAACGACAGCGAGTCGTTGTCGCCCTGCCAGTTGAGGTAGGCGGAGGTCTCGTACTCTCGACGATTGCGATAGTCATCCGGCCGCCAGGCCGTCACGAAGGTCGAATCGGAGAACCAGGCGGCCTGGGTCTGGATCAGCCATGAAGGATCGAGTTGCAGCGTGTTCTCCCACAGTGCCGCATACCGAAACTCCTTGGGAACATCCTGGATGATGCCCGTGTCGGTCACCTGCTCTCCGCTGTCATACATTCCGTACAGATCCAGGGAAGCCTGATGGCCGAGTCGATCGATCACCATGTCGAATCCACCACCGCCGCCACGTTTCGAATAGCCGTCGGCATCGATGGTCATGTCGATGCCTTCCAGCTTTTCGATGCCCAGCAGCGAGTAGACATCCCAGGTGGTTTCGACCATGACACCTTCGTAATCTCCGAAGCCTGTTCGGACACCTCGAAGCGGGATGTCCTGGACGCCACCGCGATACCGAGGCCAGTAGAAGAAGGGGAGGTCGCCTGATCGAAGCGTGTTGTCCTTGGCATCGACGAGGATGGATGATTCGACGATGGCGCCTTCGCTGTCAAGGCCGCCGGGGACGCGGTCGATCGTCACGGAACGGGAACCGATCGAAAGCGTCGGCTTGAAGAACGCGGATGCCGAGACGTTGACATCGGTTCCTTTCCACCGGTCCTTCGAAACCTGTCGCAGTTCAGCGGCGCGTGCATAGACCGGTGTGTTGCTCTTGCGGTCGTACGTCCGCATCACGGCATTCACCATGACGGCCTGATCCGTTCTGAAGTCGTAGTACATCCGGGGTGCCCGGACCATGTAGTCATCCCGATCGGCTTCGGCAATCACGTTGCCTTCGAGATAGACCCCGCGGATCTGATCGACGCTCAGTTGGGACTCCGCCGTGTCGCGGATGGAGCCGGGTTCGAGAAACACGACGGCACGTTCCGCTGCCAGTCGAAGCGCGCCGGTCGTGTCGGCGACACCGGTCGGACGGTACGACACCACGACCGAACCATCGGCGAGCAGGAGGTTTTCATCGTCTTCCGTCTGGAAATCAAGTTCATCCGCGGAGAAGGCGACGATGCCCTGCGGGCTCTTGAGCCAACCGGAATCATCAGAGCCGACTGCCTGCGGAATGGCGTCTGCAGCCCGCGACGCCTCCTGCATGCTGCCACCGAGCGTGGGAGCCCATTGCTTGGCCGGGGTTGGATCAATCAGTTCGGGAACCGGCTGAAGGATCGGCTTGGATCCAAGCAGGTCGGCGACATAGGCGGAGAACCTGAACTGCGCCAGATCCAGCAGTGCATCCTGCCCGACGGGACGCGTCGGATTGAAGACGGCCGTGTTGAGATTGACGTCACCTCTCGTGCTGCCGGTGATGAGCAGGTTGCGGCCCTGCGGTCCGGTGCCGGCCAGACTGGTTCGGCTGGTGACCTCCGGAAGAAAGATCACAATCTGGTTGATCAATCCATCAGCACTTGGAATGCGATCGATCCAGATGACGGCAAGTTGGCCTTCGAAGGAGAAATCGGCAATGTAGATCTCCACATCTCCGCTCAACAGCAACCGCTTGGTTTCATCGACCGTCCAGCTCCACGCACGGAGCGAGTTGAGTTGAATCGGTCCGTTTCTCGGTTCGACGGGGAGGACCAGTCCGCCCAGGCGATCACCCGCAAGGGCAGGGATGGATTCCATGGGCTCGGCCGCAGCGGGCGTCGAGAAGAACGACACCAGGCATGCGAGCACACTTGCGATGAGCCACGTGCATCCGTTCACGTCACGACATCCTGAAAGATCTCTCACGCCGATCATGATACGTCACAGGGGGGGTCTGCCGCGAATCGGCGGCACCGAGGTCATTCCCCGAAGAGGGCTTCCGTAAAGGCCTCTGGATCAAACGGTTCGATGTCCTCGGGTCGTTCACCAAGCCCGACGAGCTTGACCGGGATATCGAGGCCGTCATGGATGGCCAGCACGATCCCGCCACGCGCCGTGCCGTCCAGCTTGGCGAGCATGATGCCAGTCACATCGATCGTCTCCTGGAAGGCCCGGGCCTGAGCCAGGGCATTCTGGCCCTGGGTCGCATCCAGTACCAGGAGCACTTCGTGAGGTGCATCCGGGATGAGCTTTCGAATGACCGACTGGATCTTGCCCAGCTGTCGCATCAGCCCCTGCTCCGTATGCATGCGACCGGCGGTATCCACCAGCAGCACATCGACTCCCCTGGCGAGCGCGGCTTCCGTGGCGTCATAGGTCACGGCTGCTGGATCAGCACCGTCATGCCCCTTGACGAGTTCGAATCCCAGTCGTTCCGACCAGATGCCCAATTGCTCCACGGCGGCCGCGCGATAGGTGTCCGCAGCGGCAACCAGGACCTTGCGACCGTCCTGCATCAGCGACCAGGTGATCTTGGCGACGCTCGTTGTCTTGCCTACGCCGTTGACACCGGCGACGAGGATGACGGTGGGCGCCTGCTGTGCTCGCGCGATCCCACGATCCGTTCGGCCGAACTGATCCCGAAGATGCTTCTGGAGATACTCGATCGCATCCTCGCCACGACGCAGAGAACCATCCTTCACAGCGGAACGAAGTCCATCGACGATGGAGGATGTGGTGGAGACGCCGACATCCGCTCGAAGGAGAATGCTCTCGATCTCGTCTACGGTCGCATCGTCCAGTTGTCTGCCACGCAGCAGCGACAGCGGTGCTGCCATCGTTTCTCGAGTTCGTCCGAGACCCTTGCGAAGTGCTGAAAGCGTGCTCTTGAAGATACCCATCGTATGGAAGCCTACTGGTCGCTGGTCGAGCTGGTCTTCTGGTTGTTGAACAGCTGATCGAGCACCCCATTGATGAAGCTGGGCGACTGATCGGTGCTGAACTCACGGGCAAGATCGACCGATTCGGAAATCACGACCTTCGGCGGTGTGCCCGCCACCGTCATCTCGAACCATGCGAGACGCAGAAGATTGCGATCGATCACGGGTTGTCGTCTCATCGGCCATTCCGGAGAGAGTGGTTCGATGGCGGCATCGGCATCCTCACGACGATGCCAGGCATCTCTGGCCAGGGCGATGCCCTCCTGGATCGTGTCTTCACCGAGGTCAGCGGTATCGACGGAATCCCGGATCGATTCCAACAGGGTTCTGGCATCGTCCGGCAGACCGCCGTTGTCCAGTTGGTAGAGCACCTGGAGCGCCACTCGTCTTCTTTCCCGCAGTGGATTCATCGCTCTGGGATTCCTCCTGCATCGAGGCCACGGATGACGTGTGCCGTTCGAATTGCGGCATGCATGGCTTCACGGCCTTTATTGCCCTTGTCTCCACCGGCTCTCGCCAGTGCCTGTTCACGTGTTTCACAGGTCAGAACTCCGAAGGCAATCGGGATTCCAGTCTGAATGGTCAGATCCGTGAGGCCGCGTGAGACGCTGTTGCAGATGTAGCGGTCATGTCTGGTCTCGCCGGCGATGACACAACCAAGCGCGACGACGGCATCGGGTGTGCGGTGTCCGCGATCCACGACCAGTCCACGGCAGACCGCCGTCAATTCGAAGGTCCCGGGTGCATCGAGTGAGACCAGACGGCTGGGTGATCCTCCGGCTTCGAGGAAGGCCGCTTCAGCGGCTTCCTTGAGTGGTTTCGTGATGTCCTCGTGATACTCACTCGTCACGATCGCGATTCGAAGGACATCCGCTTCGAGCTCGGGAGGCAGGTTGGTATCGACATGAACCATGTGATCATCCGCTTGATGTGATCTGACAGACCGTTGAGCAGGGTATGGTACGGGGTGACAGCGTTGGTGGAAATGGGGCCCTGATCAGGAGGCATGAAAGTCGACGCATGGGTGGATGGCTGCACAGAATCTTGACAGCAGTCGAGCTGACACGGATTGCGGCGGGTTTCGGAGCCGTCTGCGATATCTGGTTCGTGACTGTTCTGAGTGGGATCGGCTGGAAGAACGCGGGGGAGTCCCTGGCCATCGAGTCGCTGCTGGTTCCCATGCTGGGTGCGTTCATGGTGTCCGTCGGGCTGTTCGGATACGGATCCGTCCTGAATGATCTTCTCGACGTCAGGCATGATCGAGCGTTCAGCCCAGATCGTCCGCTCGCGGCCGGTCAGGTCCGGATCACCCAGGCCGTGATCGGTCTGGTGGGGCTCTTCATCATCGCCGTTCTCGGCGCGATGTTCCTCGGGCAGGAGAGTGTCTTCATCACGCTGGTCGTGGCGGCGGCGCTGATGTTCTACAACGTCGCCGGGAGGTTCATTCCCGCTGTCGGCGTGGTGACCGTCGGACTTGTCTATGCCCTGCACATGCTGATTCCGGAAATTCGATTCCCGCTGTTCCTGGCGGTGTGGTTGATCATGAGCCATGTGATGATCCTGGCGGTTCTGGTTCATCTGCTGGAGGACAAGCGACCACGGATCTCGATTCGCAGCGTGAGTGGCATCATTGCGGGCTGGGCCTGCTGGTCCGCCCTCATTCTTGCCATCCGTCCCCTTCGAGGGCTCCCGCTCTGGCCTGCGGACCAGTCAGGCGTCGACCTGCTCTGGCCATGCGGCGCCATGCTGCTGATGGCGGGTGTCGGTTGGTGGAAGATCAGGACAGCTGGAACGGGTCAGCGAGCCAGTGAACGGCTCAAGCGTTATGGCGGGGCATGGCATGCGGTGTATGCGGCAGCCTGGTTTGCAGCGCTGCAACTGTGGTGGGCCTCTCTGGCATTCCTGATCCTGGGTCTTGTGGGCCTCGTTGCCATGACGGTCGTTCGAGAAGTCTCCGGGCTGGGTCCCGGGAAACTGGAATACCGCTGAAGCCGTGATTGCCGCAGTGCTTGATCAGGGGCAAAAAAGGAAAAGGCCGTCGAAGAGCCCTCTCCTCCAGAAGCTCTCCGACAGCCTTGACTTAAGCTAACTGGGCGAAGGGGCTCAATCAAGGATTGATTGCCTGCATTTACATTCATTGATCAATATCTGAGTCTCCCAAAGTCCGTTTTTTTGGGTCATTCCGATAAACCAATGATTTACAAGAGGTTCCGTTTGTAGGGGCCAGCGGCTTCTGAATGATGCTCTTCGGCAACATTCCCTTGATATGGGCTAAGGGTGTGTCGATCTGAGGCCTCACGGGGGTCGTGGTGCCGAGGGGAGACACCACGCACCCCCCCTGATCGGAGGGCTCGGATGACTGCGGAAAAGGGTCAATTGATACTGGTTCTCGACAGTGATCCAGCTGTTGCCAAGGCGACAGCCGGTCGCCTGGAACGCCATGGCTACAACGTGGCCGTGGGTGATTCAGCGGATCCGATCGCGACGATCAGGTCGCATGGTTCTCATGGAATCTCAGCAGTCATCCTGGGTGGGCTCCCCAATCCAATGAGCGCCACCCTCGATCAGATCGTCCAGAAGTATCCCGATGTGGTGTCGATCGTCGTGGCGTCCTTCGGCAGTGTCGAGGAGGCAGTCAGTCTCATGCAGCACGGCGCAACGGACTACCTGGTCCATCCCGTGTCCGACCCTCAATTGTTCAGTTCCGTAGACCGTGCTCTGGCGAGGAATCGTCTGCTCTCACGTTCGGAATCCATGAACGAGGGCGATTACGGTTCGATGGTCGGAAGTGATCCGAGGATGCACCAGGTCTTCGAGGTTGCGAGGGCCGTGGCTGCGGCACCCACGACCGTTCTCATGACAGGTGAGTCCGGAACCGGCAAGACGATGATTGCACGATCCATTCATGAACAGTCGCCCCGCAGCGATGCGCCCTTCGTTGAGATCTCATGCGGTTCCATCCCGGAGACGCTTCTGGAATCGGAACTCTTCGGACACGTCAAAGGAGCCTTCACCGGTGCTCATGCAGACAAGGAAGGCAAGTTCCAGGCTGCCTGTGGCGGAACCATCTTTCTGGACGAGATCAACTCGGCGCCTCCATCCATGCAGATGAAGCTGCTTCGTGTTCTTCAGGAACGTGTCGTCGAGCCTGTCGGCTCCAATTCACCAGTCGAAGTGGACGCCCGCATCATTCTTGCGACGAACCAGCCGCTTGAGGATCTGGTTGCTGAAGGCAGCTTTCGACAGGATCTCTACTATCGCATCAAGGTGATCGACATCAGTCTGCCGCCTCTGCGTGACCGTGTGGAGGATGTCATCTCACTCTCGGATCACTTCCTGGCCCGCAAGGCGGAGTTGCTTGATCGTCGAATCGTCGGCATTGATGAGGCAGCCTCCGAACTGCTCCGTGGCTATCACTGGCCAGGCAATGTCCGTGAACTTGAGAACGTGATGGAACGGGCTGTTCTCCTTGCCAAGGGTGTTCTGATCACACCATCGGATCTTCCGGATCATCTGGTTCGACGAGACTGCCGGACCGTCGAGCAGGGAACATGGAAGGACGTTGACCCAGGCATGACGCTTCGTGAAGCGCTGGAGACTCCGGAGCGACAGATCATTCTGGGTGCGCTGGATGCTCATGACTGGAACCG
Source organism: Phycisphaerae bacterium (assembly GCA_002702575.1). GTDB lineage: Bacteria > Planctomycetota > Phycisphaerae > Phycisphaerales > SM1A02 > UBA1668. Next base: position 32,317 of record PAAJ01000014.1, read on the forward strand.
ACAGGAAACCGCCGTGTCACTGGATATCAACAGGACAACGCTCTACAAGAAGATGAAACGGTATGGGCTGGACCGCAGAGCGGCCTGAGTCAACAGTTCAGCGACTCGCGGAGAATGCCCGGTCTTCCGGCATCTTGTCTGCCGGGACCCCGAGATACTTCAGTGAGAAATCGATCATGTCGCGAACGACCGGACCGGCCACACGTCCGCCGTACCACGCGCCAAGACTGCGGTCCGGATCGTCGATGACACACAGCACGACCACTCTGGGTTGATCGAAGGGGGCCCCTGCGATGAAACTCGAGATGTATCGATCCTCGTGATAGCCGCCACCTTCAACACGCGGAAGCTGTGCGGTGCCGGATTTGCCGAACAGTCGGTATTGCTCGGACTGGGAGGCCCTGCCTGTTCCATCCGTCATGACTTCTTCCATGATCTCCCGGACGAACAGCGCCGTTGATGCGTCGATGGCACGTTGTTCGACGGGCGAGGCATCGTCATCGGCCAGCAGTCGAAGTGAGGGCAGTGTTCCGTCTCGAGCGAATGCCGAGAAACCCCGGACCATCTGAAGTGGAGTCACGCCGATTTCATGACCCATGGCGACACTGACCTGGCTGTAGGACGTCCAGGATGCTCCGGGTGTGACCAGACCGGCGGTTTCTCCAGCGATACCGCAACCGGTCCGTTGGCCGAATCCGAATCGATGTACGCAGGACTGCATGAGTTCAGGACTCATCCGTTCTGCGACGATCGCCATGCCGCTGTTCAGGGATTTGACGAGAACACGTCGCCAGCTCATCGGTCCGTAGTAATGGACATCTCGGACACGACGACCTGTGGACGTTCGATAGGGGACCGCCGCCGGGGTGGGCAGAACTTCCTCCGACTCGGCCAGTCCGGCTTCGGTGGCGACAGCCCAGATGAAGGGCTTGAAGGTCGAGCCGGGTTCGTAGGGGTCACTCACGCATCGGTTGCGACCAAGTCGTTCATGTTTGTCTCGCAGTGGATCTTCTGGTTGCCCAGGCCAGCCTTCCCGCTCGGAAATGATGTCCGCCAACGCCAGGATCTCTCCACTGTCCGGATCGATCACGATGGCTCGGCCTCCACCTGCATTGCAGCTGTCCACAGCGACCTGGAGTCGATGTTCGACATACCGCTGAATGGCCATGTCTATGCTCAGTCGAACCGGTTCGGCATCGACCTGTGGTCTGTATTCATGCGAAGCGACCCAAAGCGGGCGTCTTCGAACATCTCTCAGGTATCGCACGCTTCCGGGGGTTCCACCGAGCCGCGACTCGAGGGCATGTTCCAGACCGCCAAGTCCCTCGTGGTCGAACCCGACCGTGCCCACAAGTCGAGCGGCCGAATGCTCCTGCGGATAGACCCGAACCTGCCGGCGTTCAAGTCCCACGCCAGGCAGATCCGCGGACTGGATGCGATCGACCTGCCAGTCCTCCAGGATGTCGCTGAGCGCGACGAATCGACTTCGGAGCCGGCGACTGAGCCGCTTGTCGATCTCGACGGCATCAAGCCCGATCAATGACTGGATCCGGACTCCGATGGTTGCCAGATCTTCGACTTCAGCGGGATCGACGAAGAGTCTCCATCCGATCGTGGAGGTCGCCAGCAATCGGCCACTGCGATCAACCAGATCACCTCGACGTCCAACACTCGTTCGTGTCGAAAAGGGGTCGACCATGACAGCGGTCAGCTGATCGCCCGGTGCGATCTTCAACTGGATCACGCGTGCTGTGACGATCAGCAATCCGATCAGGGAGCACACAACGGCCGCGATACCCCACGCCGCAATCCGTCGACTCTGCCAGTCCGCACCGGTCCCGGTTCCTTCATGCAGATCTTCAGCCACCATGCTCATCCGAGTCGTTCGTCGAGTTCTCAGCAAGTCTGGTAGTGTCCTTCGACTCCGCCTCGAGTGGATCAAGCGTATCGATCTCCTGGGCGATGTGTTCTGCAATGTTGCAGCGGATATCCCACAGGGATGTCCTGGCCTGATCGCATCGTTGGTGCAGACGGGTCATCTCGAAGGCGGTATCGATGCGGTTCTGCCTCATTGCAAGAAGGGCCAGTGAGGTCAGTCCCAGGCCAAGAAGAATCAACATGAGCTTGGCTGTCATCGCGTCTGCAGTCTCAGTTGGAAATCGGATATCGAAGCGAAGCGCCGACTCTCAGGTCGTCCTGATGTCTCAGCACATCACGGTTCAGTTCGTAGAGTCGCTCGGTTTCACGAGCAGAACCAAGCAGCTTCTGGGCAAGTTCGGAAAGGGTGTCACCCGTCTGGACGGTGTATTCGCCCATGGTCTGGCTCTTGGACTCAACAGCGACCGGTCGTTCGGGACCGGAGGACATCGCGGACATGGGGGTTGAATCCGGAGTCATGGAGACCTCGGAGGGATCATTCGTCATCAACAGATTGGCTGGTGGCAGGAGCAGTCGTGTATTGGTCTTGAGTCGATTGGGATTGGCGATTCTGTTGTAGGCCGCCAGTGAGGCCGCCAGATTGCGATTGCCATAGTGCCGCTGACAGATCGATTGCAGGGTGTCCCCTGAAGCCACGATGTGATGAGGCGAATGCGATCCTGTATCGGCGATGGGCAGAGGCTGCGTCGTATCGATCGGCGATGTCTGGGAGATCCCGAGTTCAAGGTCGTCGGTGGATCGCGTGTCGGATGTGGAGGCACCGTAGACGACCCAGCCATCTCCCTGAATGGCTGGCTGCCTGTTGATCGCGGATCTGAACTCGAATGTGGCGGCGGACTGCCTGCGTGCAGTCGAGAGATGGTCTGAGACCAGAATCCCCATGAAGAGGACCAGTCCAAAGCCGACGATCAAAGCAAGCTTGTTCTCTCGAGTCATCGACACCCGCATCCATGCGTGCGCCTGGCAAAGCCAGGTCTGTCCTCATTACTCCTGCTGCTCTTCAGGTCGCATCCATGCGATCGTCGAACAACCGGTCCTGCATCCGATCAGCCTGGTTGCTCCGTAGCCGGTGGCGTGACTCGCACAGCCCTGAGCTTGGCTGATCGGCTCCTCGGGTTCGCCTGCAGCTCCGCTTCCGTGGGTCGGATCATTCCTCGAATGATCCGAGCAGCCAGTCCTCGCCGATCGAGCTCGGCGAAGGCCTGCTTCACGGGGCGGTCCTCGAGACTGTGGAAGGAAATGATTCCAATCCGAGCCCCGGGGTTGAGCCAGCCTCCACTGCCAGCCGTTTCGCAGCCTCGGCCAATCAGGTCGAGGAGGGTCTCCAGAGCTGCGATTTCCTCGTTCAAGGCGATTCGAAGTGCCATGAATGTGCGGGTCGCAGGGTGGAGGCGAGACGAGCGGGCCCGGGGGCCATAGGCTTCCCGTACCAATCGGGACAATTGTCCCGTGGTCGTAATCGGCCTTGTTTGACGCTCAAGTACAACTTTTCGGGCAATGGCGGCTGCATAGGGGTCCTCGCCGTAGGTCCGTATGAGTTCTGCAAGTTCCCCTTCCTCGATTCCGGCGAGCAGGGTCATGACGCTCTCGCCGCCATCCTGGTCCAGTCTCATGTCCAGAGGAGCGTCTTCCTGGAAGCCAAACCCTCTCTGGGCATCATCCAGCTGATTGGAGGACACCCCGAGATCGGCGAGGACGATATCCACCTTTCGATCCATCGCCCGGAGGTGTCTGGCGGCCGAGACGAATGAGTCATGGATCAACATGGTCGGCGTTCCGGACGTCTCCAGCCGCTCACCGGCATAGGCCAGATTCTCGGCATCCCGGTCCAGGCCGATGATCAGACCTTCGGGGCCGACGCGTTTGGCCAGGGCGAGGGCGTGGCCGCCTCGACCGAGGGTGCAATCCACGATCACATCACCTGGCTGGGGATCGAGGGTCTCGATCACCTCATCCAGCAGAACAGGTACATGACCGTGTTCGATCATCCCCACGGGTTTCAGAGTCCCAGCAGCAGGCGTTCAGGATCCTCGATGCAGTTCTTCACATGCACAAGGAATCCAACTGCCTCGCTGCCGTCGACGACTCGATGGTCGTAGCTGAGCGCCAGGTACATCATCGGTCTCAGGACGATCTGTCCCGGGTTGTCCGGATCTTCGACGGCACGCTTCTGGATTCGATGCAGCCCGAGAATTCCGGATTGAGGCGGATTCAGAATGGGTGTTGACATCATGGATCCGTAGACACCACCGTTGCTGATGGTGAAGGTGCCACCGGTCATCTCGTCGACGGTGAGTTGCCCGGTTCTCGCCTTGGCTGCGAGACCCGAGATGTCCGTTTCGATTTCGGCGAAGGATTTGCGATCGGCATTTCTCACGACGGGTACGACGAGACCACGATCGGTTCCGACGGCAACCGCCAGGTCCACGTAATCGTGGAATTCCAGTTCGTCACCGTCGAGATAGGCATTGATCGCCGGAACATGCTGCAAGGCGCTGACACAGGCTCGCGCGAAGAAGGACATGAATCCCAGCTTCACGCCGTACTGGTCGTTGAATTCATCTTTGTGAAGGGATCGCATCGCCATCACTGCCGACATGTCCGCCTCGTTGAAGGTCGTGAGCATGGCTGCGTTGTGCTGCGCGGAAACGAGCCGTTCGGCAATCCGCATTCTCAACTTGCTGAGCCTCTGGCGTCTCACCCCGCGTGATTCGGCAAGGGGTGCCGACGCTGGTGCGGTGCCACCATCCGCGGTGGCGGGGGTGGTCGGTGCCGAGAGCACATCCGCTTTCATGATGCGGCCCTGTGGACCGGATCCATGGATGGCCGAAAGCTGGACACCTCGATCCTCGGCGATCTTCCGGGCCATCGTGGTGGCACGAACGGGTGAGGTGGCCGCGGCGGATTCGGTTGCGATCTCGACCCGGGTGGCCTGAGGGGCAACGGGTGTAGCCGCGGGTTGGGCTGGCGTGGCGGGTTCGGCAGCAGCGGGAGGTTCATTGGATGCAGGTGCTTCCTTGGCGGGTGCCGAGGCATCCGTATCGATGGAACCGATGTTGGCACCGATGGGCAGATCCGCGCCGGTCTGCTCCGTGATCTTCAGGACACCGCTGCCTGGAGAAGGGAGTTCCTGAGTGACCTTGTCGGATTCGATTTCGACAAGCGACTCGTCCTGGTTCACCCAGTCACCTTCCTGCTTGAGCCATTCGCCCAGGCGCACTTCCCGGATGGATTCTCCAAGGCTTGGAATGACGATCTCGACGGGCATGTGGATTCTCCCTGGGAGTGGCCTGCCCTCGGGTCACGAGGCGGCCGGCGTCGTAGCAGGTGTCGGATTCCTGAAGGCACGAACCAGAATGGCGTGCTGTTCCTCGCGATGAACGGTTGATGCGCCCACGGCAGGCGAATCATTGGCGGGACGGCCGACATAGTTGATCGACATGTCGAAATTGTCCCTGAACCAGTCGTAGATGAACCACCACGCACCGTTGTTCTGCGGCTCTTCCTGAACCCAGGTGAAGGTGGCGTTGGGATACCGTTCGAACAGCGCCTGGACTTCCTTCTGTGGGAATGGATAGAGCTGTTCAACCCGGACGATCGCCTTGTCATCCTGTCCCGTTTCCTCGCGATGCTGTGCGAGGTCGTAGTACACCTTGCCGCTGCACAGCAGGACATTGGTGATGCGTTCGGCCGACTCCGACGTCTCCATGGCCGGGTCGTCGATCACTCTGAAGAACCCACGGTCCGTGAGATCGCTGATTCGTGACGTGGCGGATTCGTGACGAAGGAGGCTCTTGGGCGTGAAGACGATCAGCGGCTTTCGGAAACCACGGAGCATCTGTCTGCGGAGCAGGTGGAACATCTGTGAAGGGGTCGTCGGATTGACGACTTCCATGTTCTCATCTGCGCAGAGCTGCAGGAACCGTTCGATCCGAGCGGAGGAGTGCTCCGGGCCCATGCCCTCGTAGCCATGTGGAAGAAGGCAGACCAGTCCACTGCTGCGACCCCATTTCTTCTGTGAGGAGGCAATGAACTGATCGAAGTACACCTGGCCGACGTTGGCGAAGTCACCGAACTGGGCTTCCCAGATCACAAGGGTCTTGGGGTCTCCCAGCGAGTAGCCGTATTCGAATCCGATGCAACCGCTTTCAGTCACCGGTGAGTTGTGGATGCCAAGCTGGCCCTGCTGGTTGCCGAGGTGATTGAGTGGGATCCACGGTTCGCCGGTCTTCGTGTCGAAGAGCACCGCGTGGCGGTGACTGAACGTCCCTCTCTGACAGTCCTCTCCGGTGAAGCGGATATCGTCACCTTCTCCAAGGAGAGAGCCCATGGCCAGCAGTTCGCCCATGGCCCAGTCCAGTGGAAGGTCCTCGAGGACCGCTCGGCCTCTCAAGTCGAGGATGCGTTCCAGTTTCTTGTGGAGATTGAATCCTTCCGGTACATGACCGAGGGATTCGGCAATCTGTTCAAGACGCGTTCGTGGCACCGATGTCGGAACTGGTTCATCGCTGTATTCGGGTGACAGGCCGGCCCAGGTGGACTGATCATCCAACGCCAACGGAACCGGTCTCACGGGCTGCTCCTTGATGCGTTGCTGAGCCGCATCCATGAGTTCCATGAGTCGCTTCGTGGTCTGGTCGGATTCCTCCGAGCCGACGACGCCCGCGTCGGTGAGCATGTGGGCATATTGATCGAGGATCGAGGGTGTCTTCTTGATGAGTGCGCTCATCAGCGGATTCGTGAATGCCGCCTCGTCCGTTTCGTTGTGGCCGAATTTCCGGAAGCCCCAGAGATCGATCACCACATCACTCTTGAAGGTCTTTCGATACTCGTAGGCCAGCAGCATGATGGCGACGGCCATTTCCGGATCACATGAATTGACATGGAAGATCGGGATGTCGATTCCTCGCAGGAAATCGGTGCAGTACAGGCCGCTGTACGCTTCGTCGTGTTCAAGCGTGAAGCCGATCTGATTGTTGATGACGATGTGCAGGGAGCCGCCGACGGCGTAGGCATCCAGCTTGGAGAGATTCGTCAGTTCCTGCGTGATGCCCTGCCCGGGAAGCGACGAGTCGCCGTGGATGAGCACTGGAATGCTGCTGTTGCCCTCGTGATCCTGTCGCTGCTCCTGCTTGGAACGCGCTCTTCCGAGCACGACCGGGTGTCCCCATTCAAGGTGGGAGGGATTCGAGGACATCGAAAGATGCAGGGGTTTTCCAGCATCCGTGATCACGTGGCTGCTGAAGCCACGGTGGTATTTGACGTCACCACCCGCGCCCAGGAAGTCTTCTGCCCAGGCTTCCTCGAATTCCGTGAACAGCTGGTCGTAGCTCTTCTCAAGAATGTTCACGAGGACGTTGATCCGTCCGCGATGCGCCATGCCGAATGCGATTTCCTGTGCGCCGTCTTCCGAGGCCGCGACCAGGAGTTCATTCAGCATCGGAATCAGAGTCTCGCCGCCTTCGAGGCTGAACCACTTCTTTCCGATGTAACGACGCATGAGGAATCGTTCGAGTCCGGTGGCCTGCTGGAGTTCCCGAAGAATGCGTTTCTGAATTTCGACGTCGATCTTCGGTCGGCCACCGATGGCTTCGATCTTTTCCTGAAGCCACTGCTTCTGTTTCATGCAGCGGATGTGGGAGATCTCGGCGCCGACGGCGCCGCACCAGGTGCGTTGCAGGAACTCGATGACATCTCGAAGCGTTGAAGGCGCGTCCAGTGGCAGATCTCTTGGATCGACTGGTCGATCCAAGTCGGATTCACTCAAACCAAAGGAAGCAGGATCGAGATCCGGGCAGAGACGTTCCTTCATCTCCAGTGGATCGAGCTTCGCCGCGAGATGGCCGAGCTCTCGATAGCGACTGATCAGTCGGTCAACGGATTCCTGGAAGCTGCTGATCGAACCTTCGGAGGCATCGTCATCCTGTGGCGCTGGTCTGAATCCAAGGTCGAAGCCTTCGAAGAAGGATCGCCATTGCTCCGGCACCGAGTCCGGGTTGTCAGTCCACTGTGCGTAGAGCTCATCCACATAGGCGGCATTCCATCCGTTGACGGATGGTGCCATCGGAGGTGGCTCGACACCGGGTTGTTGAGGAAGCTGGCTCATGGCATCGACGAAGCATGAATTCTAGCAGGCTCAAGCCACTTCGAAATGGCTCGACACGGCTTCTCATGCGGTTTGATTCACCATTCCTGAATTCTCACATCAGGGAGATCGGGTCAATGTCGATGGTGACCCGATCCGCTGCTTCCAGGAAGCCACGGGCCCGAGTCGTGGCCAGCGTCCGGTGCAGGGCCGGGGCGGACTCGCTGTACAACTCAATCTGGCGGCGGAATCTGCCCGAGAGCCTGCTGATGACACAATCCACAGGACCTCGAATCTCGACCTGATCTTCCCCGATGGACTGGAGGGCGTGCCGAAGATCTTCCGAGAGGGACTGACAGCGTTTCTCGTCACGATCCTGAATGACGAGTCTGGCCATGCGGCGTCCCGGGGGCAGTCCGCAGGCCAGTCGATCTTCCAGCTCACTGTCGGCGAAGGGCCGGTAGCGATTGTCCGCGGCCAAACGGATTGCAGGAGCCTCTGGATTGAATGTCTGGATGATGGCCCGGCCGGGCTGGTTGCTGCGGCCGCATCGACCGCACACCTGGGCAACGAGTTGGAAGGTCCGCTCCGAGGCTCTGAAGTCGGGAAGATTGATCGCGGTATCCGCGTCGATGACTCCGACCAGTCGAACCCCGGGGTAATCCAGTCCCTTCGCGATCATCTGCGTGCCCAGAAGCACACGGACCGTCCCCTTGCCGAAGGCTTCGAGGACGGAATGGAGATCCTCGGCCGTTCGCATGGTGTCCGAGTCGATCCGTCTCAGGGTGCTTCCGGATTCCAGTCCCTCGAACCGGCTGGCCAGGGATTCCTCGATTCGCTGGGTGCCGAGTCCCAGCGCGCCCATGGCACCGCCGCATGCCGCACATGACTTCGGGACACGTTGTTCACTCAGGCAGTGGTGGCACCGGACAAACCCGCCTCTCGGGAGATCCCGATGTCGGTGCATGACCATCGTGACATCACATTGATCACAGGTGAGGACCCAGCCACAGGAACGATTTCGACAGGCGAGGTAGGAGGCGAAACCTCTTCTGTTCAGAAGCAGCAACGCCTGTCCACCGGACTGAAGAGTGTCTTCGAGTGCCTGCTCAAGGGTCGGGCCAATCGGTGATCCTTGATTCGTCTGCTGGCGGCGTCTTTCAGCGGTCATGTCGACCAGCTGGATCCGTGGCACGGTCAGTCCGGGTGCCCGTTCATCGAGTTCATGCAGGTGATAGGTACCGCGTCTGGTGGCGTTGGCCCACGACTCGATCGAGGGTGTGGCACTCCCCAGCAGCACGGGGCATTCAGCCATGTGTGCCAGTCGTACGGCGACATCCCGGCCGTGATATCGCGGCGTGGCGTCCTGTTTGTAGGACTGGTCGTGTTCCTCATCGACGATGACGATTCCAAGTCGCTCATGGCTCAGTGGTGCCAGTACCGCACTGCGTGCGCCGATCACGATGTCGACATCGTCCGACGCGACCTTGGCCCATTGCTGGTTGCGTTGCGCATCGGTGAGGCCGGAATGGAGGACCGCAATTCTTCTTTCAGGAAAGCGGCTCATCAGACGGCCGCCGGTCTGTGGTGTCAGGGAAATCTCGGGTACGAGCAGCAGGGCGATCCGCTGTCTTCGGATCACCTGATCGATGAGTCGCAGGTACACCTCGGTCTTGCCTGATCCAGTCACGCCTCTCAGCAGATGCGCCGAGAAGCCGGCTTCGAGTTCCTGCGTGATGCCATCGATGATCGACTGTTGGGCATCCGTCGGTTGAGGTGGTGCCACCTGCGAAGGCGTGGCCTGTCGCCAGGCGGCATCGATCGCCGTCCGTTTCGTTTCAACAAGACAGCCCGAAGCCACGAGCCGATCGATCGGTCCACAGGTCTTCAGGTTGGACATCGTCGCGAGCTTGCGACGTTCGACCGGGCGTTGTTCCGATGAAAGCGATTGGAGCGCATCGATGACCCCTTGCTGTTTCGGTGTCAGACGGGGTGGCTCCGTACCAGGTAGCTCGGGCAGATCGATCAGTCGAAGCGTGACGGATCCGGTGCCACGGCGAACAGCTGAGGGGAGCATGCCTGCGATGGTGGGGCCCAGAGGTGCCAAGTAATAGTTGGCGATCCATTCGGCCAGTTTGAGAAGGTCCGTCGGGAGTTTCGGAGCCCCCGGATCCCGTTGAAGCACATGCTTGATCTGTGCTGGTGACTCCACCTCCGGAAACGTCTCGACGACGTAGCCTTCGGCTCTCGAATTGCCTCGTCCCAGCGGAACGATCACACGTTCTCCGACGGCGACATCCGCAAGCTCATCATCGAGGGCGTAGGTCAGGCCCGACGGGTAGCGATCGAGACCACGCTCGACTGCGACTCGCACATATCCACACCTGGACTGGGGGAACAGCCCCTCCATGCGACGAGCATACCCCGCTCCCCATTCAGGGGTTCGTGGGTATACACTGTTTCACACAGTGAATGATCATCAATCCAAGCCGGCACGATTGGCGCTCGAGGATGGATCCATCTTCCGGGGCGTCTCCTTCGGTGCCGACGACCATGCTCGTGGTATCGGGGAAGTCGTCTTCAACACGGCCCTCACCGGATATCAGGAAGCCCTCACCGATCCAAGCTACGCCGGCCAGATCCTGGTCTTTACGGCCACTCAGGTGGGCAACTACGGCATCTGTCCGGATGATGTCGAATCCGAGGCGCCGCAGGTCGCAGGGTTCATCATCCGTGAGCAGTCCCCGATCGCCTCGAACGCCCGGTCCCGACAGGAGCTGGGGCCCTGGCTGGCATCCCACGGGATTCCTGCCATAGAAGGTATCGATACAAGGGCCTTGGTCCGTATTCTGCGGACCTCAGGTGCCATGAGAGGCGTCATTGGTGTCGATGAATCGGTCTCGGACGCCGAGCTGGTCCAGATGGCCGTTCAGAGTCCCGAGATGAGTGGTCGCAATCTGGCGGAAGCAGCGTCCTGCCCGGATGAGACCCCTTGGGCTGAGACCCTTGGCGACTGGAGGCCCATGAGCCTCACGGGCCATGAGCGGTCTCGGGAAGCCGACCGCCCGCTGAGGGTCCTCGCCATCGACTGTGGTGGAAAGAGGAACATCTACCGGCATCTCGCGGATCTGGGCTGTGAAGTGACTCGAGTCAGTCCTGCAGTGACTGCAGAGCGGATCCGGGAATTCAAGCCGGATGGTGTCTTCATCTCCAATGGCCCGGGCGATCCGGCGGCCGTGGAGGGCCTTGTCGAGACCCTTTCCGAAATCGTCGGCGAGTTTCCGATGTTCGGTATTTGTCTGGGCCATCAGCTTCTCGCGCTCTCACTGGGAGCCAAGACCTGGAAACTTCCTTTCGGGCACCGAGGGGCCAATCAGCCTGTCTCGGACCTGGTTCGGGAACGCGTCGAGATCACCAGCCAGAATCACGGTTTTTGCGTGGATGAGGCCAGTCTGGAGGCTGCCGGTTGTGAGGTGACCCACGTCCACCTCAACGATCACACCGTGGCCGGTTTCAGGCATCGTGAAATGCCTCTGTTCGCCGTCCAGTTTCACCCTGAAGCATCCCCTGGACCCCATGATTCCAGCCATCTTTTCGAGCAGTTCGTCTGCCTGATGGACCCATCTCGGCAACCAGCCTGATATTTATTTTTCGGCAGGTGGGGTGCCCTTTGGTCCCGCCAGTTGCCCATGGGCTCAGGGCCTCGTAAGGTACGCCTTCTAGGGCCCGCAAGGGTCGATTCAGAGGCCTGTTTCAGCCAGGCGTCGGGGGTGTCGTCTCACCCCGAAACAGATGGCTGGTGATGGAGCAGGTTGCCATTGGTGAGTTCCCCCTGAGGGAGCGGCGGAGATACCCATGATCCTGTTTGACGAGCGTTCTGTCCGTACTCGAGCCGCCTTGATCATGACTGGTGTATTTGCATTTGGTGCGCCATTTGCAATCGCTCAGTCATCGGACAAGGAGACAAGTGAATCGGAAACAGCAACGGATCCCTCCGGTGATCCTGCCAAGAGTGTTGACAGCAAGGTTGATGACGCTCGTGTGAACAGCGGACTGCTTGCTGCACAGCGTCTTGAACGCGAAGGACGATGGCGAGAAGCTGCAGACAAGTATGCAGAGGTCCTCAAGCTGATGCCCGACAACGCCAAGGCGCGTGACGGGTTCCAGAAAGCCATGCAGATGGTCGACAACGGTTCCATGCTCAACTCCGGTTCCGGAGCAGGCATGGCCGGCATCGAGCTGCAGATGCAGGAGCAGCAGCAGAGAACAGTCATCGAGTTCAAGGATGCGCTGTCGCGATCCGAGGAACTGCTCGACAAGGAGGACTTCGTTGCCGCTGACCGCGCGATCCTCACCGCACAGATCAAGTTGCGTCAGCGACGTCAGTATCTCTCCGAGCTGGAGTTCAACGACTTCAATGGCCAGGCAGAAGCGCTGATCCAACGGATCGGTGAGGCGCGTATCAACGCCCAGCTGCTCAAGGAACAGACGGAACGTGACGAGGCCGCCCGCAGTCGCGAGGCTTCGGAACAGCGTGAACAGTCCGAACGAACCAAGATCATCACCGAGAGCCTTCTGAGAGTCCGCAAGCTCCAGGAAGAGCTGAAGTACCGTGAGGCCCTGCAGGTGATCGATGAGATCCTCTTCATCGATCCTCAGAATCCAGCGGCGCTGGCACTGCGTGACGTGATGGAAACCACGATGATCTATCGCAACTTCGCGAGCGATGATCGTGAGAAGTCGATGGCCTATGCCAAGGAATGGGTCGAGGTCAATCGTTCCATGATTCCGCCGACGATCAATCTGTCGGGCCCCGGCGATCGATCGGTTGCAGGCTTCATCTCCTATCCGGAGGACTGGCCGCAGATCACATATCGTCGAGGTGCCAACGGTGGCTACCGTGCGACCCCTGCTGACCGCAAGGTCATGAAGTTGATGGAGGAGAAGGTCGAGCTCAATTTCGTCGAATTGCCATTCGTCGATGTGCTGGATTACTTCACCAAGTCGATCAAGGGTCTTCAGATCTACCCAGACTGGAAGACACTCGAGGATGAACTGAACGTCATGCGTGATACGCCCGTGACGATCAGGTTGACCGAGCTTCCGCTTGATGTCGGCCTGACTCGACTGCTCGAGCAGGTCGGTGATGTCGGCCTTCATCCTGCCTGGGAAGTCCAGGACGGCATGCTCCTGATCTCATCACTTGACCAGCTTGAAAAGCGCAAGAACGTCGTTGTCTACGACATCCGCGACCTGGTGCTTCCGATTCCGGACTACAACGATCCTCCTGAACTGCAGCTCGGTGGCGGTGCCGGTGGCGGTGGCTTCGGCGGCGGCGGCGGCGGTGGCGGTGGCGGTGGCCTCGGCGGTGGTGGCGCCGGTGGTGGTGGCTTCGGCGGCGGCGGCGGTGGTGGCGGCGGTGGTGGTGATCACCCCCGCAGCTTCGACTGGGAAGAGCTCACCGAAGAAGCCGTCAACGAACTCATTCTCATCATCCAGAACAGCGTGCCTTCCAACGAAACCACTCCAATCGACAAGTGGGCGGAATTCGGTGGTGACAGCAGCATTCTGCAGTTCCATCGCAACCTGGTGATTCGTACGACAAGCAAGAACCACATGCAGATCGGTCGCCTGCTGAGCATGCTCCGTGAGGCCAGATCGGTCATGATCAACGTCGAGACCCGCTTCCTCCAGATGGGGACCAGCTGGTTCGAGGAGATCGGAGTGGATCTGGATCTCTACTTCAACACCACCGGTGGTGGTGGTGTGGTCGACCAGGCCAGAGCGCTTGATCCGAACAACCAGTTGAAGGACTTCTTCGACAATGGCGGCAACGGTCGACTGAAGGATTCCCTGATCTATGGATCCGTCAACCAGGATCCGACCGCAGATGGGTCCATCATCAACACCGTCAACACGGGTCGCAGCTTTGGCGCACCCGCTGACGAAGGTGCTCCCAACTACGATTACTCCGCCGCCTTCATGCCGAACATCCCCGGTCAGCCGGGCAACGTCGTTCGCAATACCGAGGGCTGGAGTCCGATCGGTGTCGTTCAGAACTCCCTGAATCTGGTCGAGTCCATCGCATCCGCGACGAATCCGACTGGTCTGATGGGAACCGTACTTGGTGCAGCCCCTGCACTGGGTTTGAATGTGCAGTATCTCGATGACATCCAGGTCGATCTTCTGGTCAAGGCGACCCAGGCCGACGAACGTGCGGTTGAACTCAGTGCGCCGCGACTCACCTTCCTCAACGGACAGGGTGCCTGGTGCTCCTTCATCGAACAGCAGTCCTATGTGTCCGGTCTGACACCGATCACCGGTGATGGTGCGGGTGCCTTCGAACCGAATGTCTCTCCGCTGAACACGGGTATCGTTCTCTGGCTGAAGGGTGCGGCTTCCGCGGATCGCCGCTTCGTGACGCTGAACGTTCACTTCCAGAAGAGCAAGCAGATCTCCATCACGACGCAGGCCTTCGGCGGTGCAGCCGGTGGTGGCGGATTCGGTGGTGGTGCTGGCGGGTTCGGCGGTGCCATCGAACTGCCTTCGATTCGTCTGGATGAGATCATGGTCACCACGTCCGTACCTGACAAGGGCACGGCACTGCTGGGTGGTCAGCGCTACAAGTCCGAGTTTGAAACGGAGGCGGGCGTTCCCATTCTGTCGAAGATTCCATACATCAATCGCTTCTTCACCAACCGCATCACGGCTACGGAGGAGAAGACGCTGATCATCCTGCTGCGTCCCGAGATCATTCTCCAGGACGAGGACGAGGACATCCTCTATCCGGGTCTGTCCGAGGAAGTCGACCTGGGCGCAGCCTACAACCCATGATTGGGGCCGGATGATCGGATGCCGAGGCGTCGATCCGGTACACCCATTCGACTCACGGAGTTCGTTCAATGAGCCAGATGCTTCATGTTGATGACGCCGGTGGCGTACTCGAGATTTCATTCATCCAGAAGGACATTCTGGATGAAAAGAACATCCAGCAGATCGGCCAGGAACTGAATGCGTCCATCGAGGGCAAGTCGGCTCCGAACATGATCATCGACTTCGGGAATGTCGAGCATCTCTCCTCAGCGGCACTCGGTGTCCTGATCACCCTCAACAGTCGTATCGGCGATCTGGGTGGAAAGATGTGTCTCTCGAACATTCGCCCTGAGATCTTCGAGATCTTCAGGATCACGAAGCTCGACCGGATCTTCGCCGTCCATGAGACGGTCAAGGCGGCACGTGAAGACATGTCCTGAAGTGCGTCCGTCGCCGCAGCTGATCGCTCGCGTTCAGCTCGACATCACGTGATGATGTCCGTTCCTTCCGCAACGTGGCTTTCGTGGAGCGGTCCATGACCAACGAACCGGACAACTCGAACCAACGCTGGGAAAGAACATTCGACCTGGCAAGCAAGCGGCCTGAGATCGATCAGGCCGTCGGTGAAGTGCTCGAGGCATGCACGAGTCACGGTCTCGAGGAGGCTGCGACCTTCGCCATTCGCCTCTCGCTCGAGGAGGCCATGGCCAACGCCATGATGCACGGCAATGGTGGAGATGAATCCAAGCGGATCATTCTGGATTGCCGCATCGATGCCAAGCAGGTCCACATGATCATCCAGGATGAAGGACCGGGATTCGATCCCGACATGGTTCCCGATCCCACGGCGGACGAGAATCTGACCATTGCCAGTGGCCGTGGGCTCGCGCTGATCAAGGCGTTCATGACCCATGTGGAGATTCCACGCCCGGGGAATCGTCTTGAACTGGTCTTTGAACGCAGTTGACAGGTCTTCAGTCAAAAGGAAACAAGCCCGGTTCCAGATGAACCGGGCTTGTCTGTTGTCGTTTGATATGGAACAGGGCGATCAGTTCCTTCGACGTCGGCGAGTTGCCAGACCCGCCATGGCCAGCAGACTCATGGCTGCCGGAGCGGGAATGACATTGGCTGTGAGCGTTTCTCCATCCCACGTGAAACTGCTGAAGTCGGCAATCTCGGCTGCAATGTGGGTTCCTTCCGGAATACCCAGATCATTCTCCGGCATGCCGCTGACGGGCCATTCAAGACCATCGGTGATATCGAGTGTCCAGGTGCCGTCACCGTTGTCGGTGGAGGTGCCGGACAGGATCGTGCTGTAGAGATCAGTGGTTCCAGGTGTCAGAACATAAGACAGTCGCCACTCGACCGAATCGGCGAGGCTGAGATCGGAACCCATGAAATAGGGTTTCATGTCCGTGCCGAAATCGAGGGTGTAGTGCTCTGGATCGAGATACGCACCCAACGTGTCCGGGGCTCCGACAGGAACAACTGAATCGGGGGAGTTGTCATTGTCCCAATCGATGTAGAAGTTCGCACCTGAGTACAGAATGTCGAATGGATCAACCAACTGATAGGCCGAACCGCCCAGGGAGTTGGTCGTTGATTGGAAGTTCGATGTGCTTGCAATGGCAGCAGTCGATGCGCCGGCAATGCAGGTCACAACGGTCAGTGTACGGATCATGGCTAAGCCTCCTTCTCTCTCTTGCCCACGTTACCAGAAGGACAGGCACGCAAGGTTCGTGGTGAACATCCAGGATGAAATTGTCAAAGAATCAGCATGATCAAAGAGTTCATGAAATATTCAACAGTCGATGACTCAAGTTCCTTCTCACAAGCAAGTTGCGCCAAGTTGCGATGTTGCTCAACCAGTCTTCGAGCAGGGATGGGATCTCACGCTACGCTTGACCGTTCAATCCGGGAGTTCATGCATGGAAGGCATCTTGTTTCACTCTGATCCAACGCATCTCAGGCCCGAGCTGCTTGACGGTTTCTTCGAGGGCTGGCCGAATCCGCCATCGACGGAGACGCACCTCCGGATCCTGTCCAGATGCTGGGCGGTCGAACTGGCGTGCGATTCCGATTCGGGGCGGGTCGTCGGGTTCGTCAACGCCATCTCCGATGGCTTCTATGCCGCCTACATCCCTCTTCTGGAGGTTCTCCCTGATTACCGTGGGCGGGGCATCGGACGAGAGCTGATCCGCCGCATGATGGAACGCTGTGCGGCGTTCTACATGGTCGATGTCTGTTGTGACGACGCCATCAGCCCGTTCTATGAGCGGTTCGGAATGGTCCCCGTGCAGGGGATGTGCATCCGGAACTTCGACAGGCAATCCGGGGCGGTCGATTGACATCGACCGGCTGTCTGCAGTCTGGCAACATGCCATTGAAAAAGGAGCCTTTCCCCGAAGGGAAAGGCTCCTTGAAGACGCGAAAACAAGATCCGGATCATGGCCCGGGCAGGACACCATCGCCTCGAAGGGTGAGGAAGTCGTAGTAGATCACGAACTCGTTGGCCTGGGTCTCGTCAAACGGTGAGACGGCACCGGATCGGACGTAGAACTCGCCACCACGACCGAAGTAGAAATCTCTGCGGACGATTTCGGACTTGTAGGTGATGTCGATCGTCTGCGTTTCGGAATTGGTGGTGGCCACGACCCTTGCCAGGCGTTCCCATTCTTCCGTGAGGAAGTTGTAGATGTTGCCCTGAGTCAGCTGGCTCTGGGGATCGAGGTTCTCATCGATATCCTGTTCCATCTGGAGATAGACATTTCGAGGCGTGATCTGGAACGCGACATCCAGGGCGATCACACCTCTGGAGTTGATGAAGTTCTGGTTCCGCTCAAGACCGGTGACGAACAGATCGGTCCAATAGCCGCCGGCATAGCGGATGCCGCCTTCGAAGCCACCACCACCGAAATCGAAGTCCTGGGTCGGTGGCAGCGGGCCTGGCGGGTTGTCGTCCTGCTCATTGACGTTCGGGCCTTCACCCGGGTTCGTCAACTCGGAGAAGGCCGAGAAGAATCGCAGGTCATTGTTGATTTCAAGACCGCTTGCATCACCCAGAAGCTGCCAGCCGCGAATGAAGAAGGCGAGCAGTGTCGACTGTGTCGTCGGTTCGACGGCATAGTCGGCGTTCGAGGTGAGCTCGACACCTGCACGTGATGGTGACAGGTAGCCACCGACATAAGCGGGTGCGACATTTTCGTCGACTCCGTACATCCATCCCGAAACTGCCGCTCCAGGAATACCGAATGGTGTCACGGTGAAGNCTGCTTCATTTGGTGGTGCCGNGAGACCTCCGGCGATTCGTTTCGTGTTGAACAGCAGCTGTGTCAGGCTGTCACCCGTCTGAGGAGCGCCGTAGTACTGGAGCGAAAGACCCTGGACACATGCTGCCACAGCGGCGACCTGGGCAGCGGCGGCCTTGGAGCCGTCGAAGGTGTTGCCGAAGTTGTTGGTGTAGGAGCGTTGCTGCATTTCCCTTGAGATGTAGCCGGAGGGGAAGCCTGCGGAATCCGGTGTGAAGATCGCGGTTCTCGTCAGGTTGCAGTCGCCACCCGTACTCACGATCGGCACCATCGAGCAGAGGACATTGCCCGGGCCAACGCCTGTTCCGATGTAGTTGCTGGACCAGAACCGTCGCGGACTTCTCGATGGCAGGGTTGCGCCGGCAAGCAGCATGTTGTCCAGCAGGTCGGTCTCGTAGGTACCCGTCAGGTCCTGCCCGTTGTCACCCAGCGGGAAGACCACGGTCACACCGAGATTTCGAGCGATTTCAAGCACACCCAGTGCCGTGAGTGTCGCGCCACGATCAGCCAGGATGAAGTCGGTATCGCCTCCTCCAGGATTGCCGCCGGGATAGGTGGCGAGGAGGATGTCGCCTGGGCTCAGGCGAATCAGGGCGTTCAGCCATGCATTCTGCTCACGGTCACCTTCGGTGACGGATTGGGTCGGGTAGAAGAAGGTCAGGGCATCCGGCGCGATGCCGTCGATGCCAATGCCGTTGACGGAAGCCGCGATCGTTCCGAGAACGGCGGTTGCCCGCTGGGGCTGGTTCACGATCGGATCGAAGAGCATCTCGACGGGAGCAGCACCGATGACCGGGCCTTCCAGAAGGANGTTTCCGAGATCCTCNTGNACGGCACCGACCAGTTGACCGGACGCGTTCACGTACTCCTGAAGCCAGGCNGAGGTATCAATGACGGCGATGTTCAGGCCGGCACCGGAGGTTCCGTTCACGAACGGTCCCCATGGATGGAAGCCTGCTCGGTTCTGGGAGATGTACTCACCCCAGGAATAGAGCCCGTAGCTGTAGGACAGGAGGGACGGGTCCTGTGGCCAGCCCTGACCTTCCGTGTTGCCATAGAGCGAGAGGCCTTGATTTTCCCACCATGCAATCGGCTGGGATGCCGGTTCACCGTAGTAGAACTGGTCCCAGTCGGTCGGGTTGTCCAGTCCATCGAGGNNCGGGACCAGGTTGCCATTGGCGTCGATGCCGAATTGCAGACCAATGCCGGGAACGCCTCTTGGTCCAAGGACCGAAGGCAGGGCGAATGAGCTTTGGTTGTTTCCATTCGCGTTCAGAATCCATTGGGCCGAGTTGAGCGACTGGAGCCAGTTGTCAGCGGGTTGTACGGCATCAACCGTCGGGCTGATGACCGAAGGTGCCTGCTGAGGAGCGGGGGCGAGACGACGCAGGCCACTGAGGTATTCATCCGAAGTCATTGGCCGTGGGCCTCGTCCGGTCTTNTGGCTCAGGTTGAACTGCAGAGGTGTGAAGTCGGGTGTCTGCGTGCTCGTGACGCCGCCCTGGTTCTGGTAGCAGATCTCGATCGCCTTGTCGACGCACTCCTCCGTCCATGCCTCGGTGCAGCAAGTCTGGTAGTCGAATGTCGTTGCATTGGAATTGATCGAGCAGACCCGGTGGCAGCATTCGAAGTCAGAGCAGCCACCATTCAGAACGGAGAGCTGATCAGGAATCGCAGGCAGCACATTGCCGGCGGCAAGGCCGAGGCTCGGCTGGTACTCCGAGAAGTACGAGGTATAGCACTGGTTCTGGACGCCATAGGCGATTCGGCATGAGTTGGGAGATGACAGGACCAGTGGCTGGATACCGGGTGCAGCAGGATTGATGTCCTCAACGGTGCCGTCAGGATTACGAAGCACTGGAGTTGTGAGGCTCAGTGGGTTGAACTGAGGGTATGGGCCACCGGGCTTGAGGTTCTGATCGAAGTCAGTCAACAGCCTGGACTGCAGATTCGAGGGCACTGGAACGTTCCCGATCAGGGTGTAGATCGGTACGTTCGGATTACGCTGGTTCTGGATGTCTGCACAGAGGAAGCTCCAACCAGCATATTCACTGTAAACGGAGTCACATTTCGTAGTGTCACAGCAGATCGGTGCGATCGCACAGACATCATCAGAGGTCTCTTCATCATTGCAGTAGACCGGACAGGGGTTCAGCTGGCCGAAACATCCCAGTGCTCCAAGGACCTGATCAGGACCGGCCTGATTGATGAACATCGTTGGGTAATTCGCATTGCTGAAGGTGCAGAGACCCTTGAGGGAGCTGGCTTCTGCCTCGACTTCGATGAGTTCATAGGCGCAGGTACCCGCTTGGCCGATGTTGTCATCGAAGCAGCAGAGCGCGTCGCCGATGCTCGCGTAGTCCTTCCACCACGTGACATCGTTCTCCGCATCTTCAACCTGAGTGATGCATCCAGTGAGGATGATCGGGCTCGGCGTTGGCGTCCATGTGAGTGGGTTGCCTGGGTTGCCGGATCCGATGATGTTCTGCCAGAGTGAACCGGCCGGATTGAACGTGTTTCGTCCACTTCGGAGTGCCATGCCACTGGCCGGGTTGCCGGAGCAAGCCACTTCATAGATCCAGGATGAACACCGGACGTTGCCGACTTCGATTGGGCCGGCAAGGGTATTGATCGTCGCTCTGGGAGCGATGAGATTGGGGCCGAGGATGGGCGAGAGCTGTTGGAGATTGGTGACGGATGCAGAGGCAGTTTCGCAAATGGCTGAACCCGTTGGATTGTCATCGGCATCATCCCAGCAGTCGACTGCACACACGCCGAATTCGCACAGACGTGAGTCGTCTGTGGCCAGAATCAGGTTGGGGTTGTACAGGACGATGCCGGTCGCATTCGAGCTGCCGAAGGTGAATCCACCCGTGATCGGGCTCAATGGGTTTCCATCGACCGTCGAGACGACGCCGGTCGGAACGCCGGCGGCGTTTCTCGTCTGGAAGTCGATCAGGCCCATCCGATAGCTGCCGGGATTGCCTGCGAAGAACGCATTGTTGTTGTAGTTGCCGCTGGTGTTGAAGAAGTCGCCATTGCCGCTCTCAAATGGGATCGTGGCGGCGGCGGTTCCCCAGGGCTGAGTGCCATCAAGCGGATTTGCGGGCCCCATGCCTCCCAGACCCCAATAGGAATAGTTGGAGTTGAATCCGGATCCGGGGGTGAATACTGGCCCGAACGGTGTGATGTTGGTCCAGATGAAGTTCGTGAGACCGTAGGCATGCGCCAGAAGCTGGGGCTGAATGCCGAGGTTGAAGATCGGCGTCGCAGNGACGTNGATGTTGGGATACTGAGNGCCATAGCCGGAGAACCGGGAGATCAAGCCATGCATCCAGAAGCCTTCTGCCTGGCCGCATTCGGCTCGGGTGACGATCTCGACATCACCTGCGACGCAGCAGGAACCGACGACTGGTGGGTTGGGGTCAAATCCGGGAGGGGACTGTGCACTGCAGTCGACCATGAACAGGGTGGCATTGACCGCACTCGGATCGCAGGTGCCGCCCTTGTAGAAGACGCCGTTGAGTTCGAGGCAGGTCGTGGCATTCTGCTGATCAAGGCAGAAGTTCTGAACGATTGGATTATCCGGTGACAGAGCCAGTCCGAACATGCCATTTGGTTCAGAGGCCTCATCCACGCCAACGCAGCAGGAACCGTTGATACCAAAGACACGAGGGGCGCCCGGGAGGCCACCGTTCTTGTCACGGCTGAAGTGATCCGCCGAGAACACGTTCGCGTCGGCCCGATTCAATTCCGGATCGATCAGTCTGCCTGAACGGTCGTAGAGCTTCTGCTTGGGCGTGTTGTAGGCCGAGGCCAGGGCATCGTCCGGCTGCCAGGTGTTCGAGGCGTCGGCGACGGTTTCCATGTCGAGCTTGGGTGCCTGCTTCCGAGCGGCGATGGCCTTGCGAGGATCCTCCCGCTTGTCGAAAACCGCGGTTTCAACTCGAAGATCATGCAGCAGCGTCATGCCCGCGATTTCGAGATTAGCCTGGGAACCGACGACGAAGTAGATACCGGAAAGATCGGGCTGCATCCGTCCCGAGTGACGTTCGGCTCGCTGGATGAGGGAGTCGATCTCGGTTTCGGAGGCGCTGAAGGCCGGCATGAGCGTCACGTTGAGGTCTTCGAGCATCATCGACAGTGATTCGATGTCTTCACCTGCAGCGGAACGGATCTTGTTGTCGCTGTCGAGTCGCACCTTGTAGCGGTCATGGAACTTGACGATCAGTCGAACATCCTCGGTGTCCTGGACGTTCTCCGGCCAGTAGATCATGCTCGGCTTCTCGATCGTCTTGCGAGGCGCCAGTCTTGATGACTCGAGGGACTGTGCGAGATCCGGTTTGACGATGCGAAGGAGATCCTGAACAGTTTCCATGGTGCGCGCTCGTTCAGGCGCAACTGGAGCAGCGGCTTCCACAAAGCCATTGATTGCCCAGACAGTGGCGGCGAGAATCAGAAGGGCAACGAGGTTCGATCGAATCATCTGGAACTCCAAGGTGCACGGCACGTGCAAAGCTTCCTCAAACGCTTGATCCGACTCGGTTGGCTGATGTGTTCATTCGACGAGTTCAGCCTGAGACACCGAGCGGAGTATTCGCAACGTCACAAGGCAACAACCGCCAGCCATTCCACCNCAAGTGGTTCCATGGCATGTCAGTCCATTGCCTTATAGGGCTCATAGTAGCACGGAAGGCCCTCAGGAGTCGCCTGTGGGCCCATCCGCAGCGGGGTCAAAAATGAGGGCTGGCCTCGATTTCGAGCCCGCCAGGGGGGGTGATTTCACACCCCCCTGGCGGTGAATTCGGGTGGGCCGCTCAGGCCTCCGGGAAGGCCGATGTGTCCAGATCCAGATCGGCAGCCTTCGGGGCTTCCACATCCAGGCCAGGGGCCATCGGTCCCGCATCCAGGATGCCCTCTGGGAGGGGATCCATGGGCAATTCTTCCTTCGCCAATTCGGCTCCGGGGACCTCGACCATGGGTGGTCGTTCGGCGCCTCGGGCTTCGGCTTCCTGACTGGCGATCGCGGACAGGGTCTCGTGATCATCCTCGGGGGCCAGTGGCTCGCCCAGTTTCTGGACACGCATCTGGGTGTAGGACTTGAATCCCGTACCGGCGGGGATGAGGTGACCCAGCAGGACATTCTCCTTGAGGCCCTTCAGGTCATCGACGGCACCCTTGAGGGAGGCCTCCGTGAGCACCTTGGTGGTCTCCTGGAATGAAGCCCCGGAGAGGAACGATTCGGACTGGAGCGAGGCCTTGGTGATGCCCAGCAGCAGGGTCTGACCGTTGGCAGGCTGAGCCCGCTTGGTCTTCGCCCCCGCACGACCCTCGGCTTCCGCCAGGGCGTTGGCTTCCTTGACGGCTTCTCGATCGACCAGATCGCCTTCGACGAACTTGGTGTCACCGGGATCGCCGACGCGGACCTTCTTGGCGATCTCCTGATTGCACTTGCGGAACATGTGTCGATCGACCACTTCCTCGGGAAGCAGAGCGGTATCGCCTGGCTTCTTGACCATCATCTTGCCGAGCATGCAGGCGAGGATCACCTCGATGTGCTTGTCGGAGATGGGGACGCCCTGGGCACGGTAGACGTTCTGCACCTCATCGAGCATGTAGGTGAAGACGGCTTCCTCGCCCTGAATGTCGAGGATTTCCTGTGGAACCAGTGGACCTTCAGTCAGCGGATCACCTGCATCGACCCAGTCGCCACGGTGGACAAGCAGGTGCTTGCTCTGCGGGACATGATGGTCGGTTTCGTGGCCCGAGTCGGAGATGACACGGACGGTCATCTTGCCCTTTCGCAGGTCGTCATGCAGTTCGACGCGACCGGAGACCGTTGCCATGATGGCCGGATCCTTGGGCATCCGGGCCTCGAAGATCTCCGTGACTCGAGGCAGACCACCGACGATGTCGGCAGAACCGGCAACATCCTTCGGCTGACGTGCAAGCATCTCGCCCTGGAGAATTTCCTGGCCTTCCTCCACTTCGATACGTGCCTTGGCAGGCAGGTGATGGAAGTCGAGAATCTTGCCTTCGGCATCTTCCACCAGGATCTGCGGATGCATCTCGCCGGTGTGTTCGATGACGATGAGCTCCTTCTTGCGACCACCCTTGATGGTTTCCTCGCGGATCGTCTTGCCGATCTCGATGTCCTTGAATCGGACTCGACCGGACTGTTCCGCAAGAATCGGTGTTCGGTGGGGATCCCAGTCGAGCAGGGTCTGGCCCTTGCGGACCTTCTCGCCGTTGCCGATCCGGATGATGGCACCGTATGGAACCTTTTCCTTCTGCAGCTCACGGTTCTTGGCATCCAGGATGACGATCTCACCGTTTCGCTTCAGCGAGATGAGATGCTTGGTGCCTTCGATGTCGACTTCGACTTCGTTGCAGTCACGCAGCTCGATGGTGCCGCCATGCGACGCCTTGAAGCTGGTGTCGACCAGGCCACGCGATGCGATGCCGCCCGTGTGGAAGGTACGCATGGTGAGCTGGGTGCCCGGTTCGCCGATGGACTGTGCGGCAATCGTGCCGACGGCCAGGCCACCTTCGACGGGCATGCCGGTGGACATGTCCATGCCGTAGCAGTTCTGGCAGACACCATCGGGGGTCTCGCAGGCAAGCGGTGTTCTGACATGGACCGAATCGATTCCGAGACGTTCGATCTTCTCGGCGATCTCGCTGGTGATCATCTGGTTCTCGGCAACGATGGTCTCGTCCGTCAACGGGTTGACGATCGACTGACGGCTCGTTCGGCCGAGGATGATCTCTCGCAGTGGGACATCGACTTCCTCGCCTTTGTAGATCGCTCGCTTGGCCAGGCCTCGCTTGGTGCCGCAATCCTGTTCCGTGATGACCACGGACTGGGCGACGTCGTAGAGCTTTCTTGTGAGGTATCCGGAGTCCGCCGTCTTGAGTGCGGTATCGGCCAGTCCCTTTCGGGCACCGTGAGTGGAGGAGAAGTACTCGAGAACGTTCAGGCCTTCGCGGAAGTTCGCTCGGATGGGCGTCTCGATGATTTCACCACTCGGCTTGGCCATCAGGCCACGCATGCCGGCGAGCTGCTGCATCTGGCTGACGTTGCCTCGAGCACCGGATGTCGACATGAGGTACACCGGGTTGAGGTAGCGTTCGCCTTCTGCGGCATCGATGCTGAGTTCGTCCAGGTTCGACAGGTCGCGACGATCGTTCTTGAGGGTCGAGACCAGTTCCTTCGTGAGTTCCTCACGGCAATGCGCCCAGATGTCCAGCAGCTGGTTGTGGCGTTCACGTTCGGTGATCGCACCGGCGTCGAATGCACGCTCGACACCATCCACCTTCAGCTGTGCCGCATCCAGAAGTTCCGGCTTGCGGGACGGGATTCGCATGTCGGTGATGGCGATCGACAGACCCGATGAGGTCGCGGTCTTGAACCCGATCTCCTTCAGGTCGTCGAGGAGAGACAGGGTTGCGGGGCGTCCGCAGTACTTGAAGGTGTCGTCGATGACGAGGCTGCAGCCTTTCTTGCCCAGTGTGAAGTTGTAGAAGGGCATGCCTTCGGGCAGGATCGAACTGAAGCGAAGTCGGCCGACGGTCGTGATGAGTCGGCGATTCTCAGGCATCGGCTCGGGCTGCGCGCCCTGCTTGTTGATGACCTGATCGAAGTTCTTGAGCCGGACGGCGATCCGCTCATGCAGCGAGATCTGTCCGTGATCCAGGGCGAGCAGGGCTTCGGAGACATCTCGGAACGCACGCAGTTCGTGGTCCTGTTTTCCGTCGTCCTCCTTCATGTAGGTCAGGAAGTAGACGCCCATGATGATGTCCTGCGAAGGCGACACGATCGGATTGCCGTTCGCAGGGGAGAAGATGTTGTGAGTCGAGAGCATCAGGAGATGTGCTTCGACCTGCGCCTCGATCGAGAGCGGCAGGTGGACGGCCATCTGGTCGCCGTCGAAGTCGGCGTTGTAACCCGTGCACACCAGGGGGTGCAGCGTGATCGCGTTGCCTTCGACGAGCACAGGCTCGAAGGCCTGGATGCCCATGCGGTGCAGGGTCGGTGCACGGTTCAGGAGAACCGGATGCTGGTAGATGACCTGCTCGAGGACATCCCAGACCTCGGGGTCACGACGCTCGAGCATGCGCTTGGCCGACTTGATCGTATCGGCAAGGCCGTGCTCCTTGAGCTTGCGGATGATGAAGGGCTGGTACAGCTCCAATGCGATCTTCTTGGGAAGGCCGCACTGGTGAAGCTTGAGTTCCGGGCCGACGACGATCACCGAACGAGCGGAGTAGTCGACACGCTTGCCCAGGAGGTTCTCACGGAACCGACCCTGCTTGCCCTTGATCATGTCGGTCAGGGACTTCAGCGGGCGGTTGCTCGAACCGAGGACGGGTCGACGGCAGCGACCGTTGTCGAAGAGCGCATCGACCGCCTGCTGCAGCATGCGCTTCTCGTTTCGAATGATGACCTCGGGTGCATTGAGATCCATCAGCTTCTTCAAACGGTTGTTCCGGTTGATGATGCGGCGATAGAGATCATTGAGATCCGAGGTGGCGAAGTTGCCCGATTCCAGCAGAACCAGCGGTCGCAGATCCGGAGGAATGACCGGAACGACGTCGAGGATCATCCAGGCGGGGTCGTTACCGCTCTGACGGAGCTGTTCGACCAGCTTCAATCGCTTGGCGAGGTCCTTGATGCGCTGCTTCGAGCGTGTCTTGGTCAGCTCTTCACGAATCTCGGCGGCAACTCCGTGCAGATCGAGATCACTCAGCAGTTCGGTGACGGCATCAGCGCCCATCAGGGCCTTGAAGGCGCCGTAGCCATGGGTCTGGAGGGCGGCGCGGTACTCGTCCTCGTCCATGACCTGCTTCATTTCCAGCTCGGTGTCACCGGGATCGATGACGACGTAGTCCTGGAAGTAGATCACCTTCTCCAGATCAGCGGTCTTCATCTGAAGCAGGGTTCCGAGACGGCTTGGAAGCGCCTTGAAGAACCAGATGTGCACGACCGGGGCGGCGAGGTTGATGTGGCCCATCCGCTTGCGACGGACGCGGGAGTGAGTCACTTTCACCCCGCAACGGTCGCAGATGATGCCCTTGTACTTCGTGCCCTTGTACTTGCCGCAACCACATTCGTAGTCCCGCTCGGGACCGAAGATGCGTTCGCAGAAGAGACCGTCCTTTTCAGGACGGTAGGTGCGATAGTTGATCGTCTCGGGTTTCTTGACCTCACCGAAGCTCCAACTCCTGATGTCGTTGGGGCTGGCGAGGGTGATCCGGACGGATGCAAAGTCGTTCACGCGATCGAAAACGCCTTCGGAGCTTTCCGATGAGCGCTGAAAAAGACCTTTTGTTCCGCTTCTGTCGTCCACGGGGATCCTCCAGGAATCAGAGCAGGCTGCTGCCTTCAGTCTGCTGCTTCTCCAAGTCAATGTTCATACCGAGTCCACGGATTTCATGACACAGCACATCGAAGACGACGGGCATGCCGGCTTCGAGGGTATTCGTGCCCTTGACCATGGAGTCGTAGATCTTCGTCCGTCCCTCGACATCGTCACTCTTGACGGTGAGGAGTTCCTGCAGCACATAGGCGGCTCCGTAGCCTTCCAGTGCCCAGACTTCCATCTCTCCGAATCGCTGGCCACCGGTTCGTGCCTTGCCGCCCAGTGGCTGCTGGGTGATGAGGCTGTAGGGGCCGGTTGCACGGGCATGGATCTTGTCGTCCACGAGGTGGTGCAGCTTGAGCATGTACATGTAACCGACTGAGGTCGGTTGATGGAAGGCTTCGCCGGTGCGGCCGTCGTACAGCTGTGCCTTGCCGCCGAATGGAATGCGTGCCAGGAGTTCGTCGGTCTTGCCCGGTTCCTGGCCGGTTTCCTCGAAGGACTGGATTCGCTGTTCCACGTGCTGGTTGGCATCGGAGATCGCACCGAGAACCTCGGCTTCCGATGCACCATCGAACGCAGGTGTCACGGCCTGGAAGCCGAGTACCTCGGCGGCCCATCCGAGATGGAGTTCCAGCAGCTGACCAACGTTCATTCGTGACGGCACGCCCAGTGGGTTGAGCAGGATGTCGACCGGCGTTCCGTCCTCGAGGAACGGCATGTCCTCTTCAGGAACGATCCTGGCGACGACACCCTTGTTGCCGTGACGTCCGGCCATCTTGTCACCGACGGCGATCTGCCGACGGTTGGCCAGGTACACCTTGACCATCTCGAGAACGCCACTCTGCAGTTCGTCGCCACGCTTCTTGTGGGCGAGAACGCGATCCTTCTCTTCCTCGATCTTCTTGATTCGAGGCCAGAACTGGGAGTGCGTCGTCATTGCGGCGGCCTTGGCATCCTTGGATCCCTTGACCCACTTCTCGTCGAAGTTCTCGATCTGCTCGAGGACGACCTCCGGAATGTCGGACATGCCGACCTTCTGTCGAGTGGCCGGGTCGACCATCTCGGCACCGAGAGTCTCGTTCATCCGTTCGACCATCTGCTTGAAGAGTTCGATGGCCTTGCCATTCATCTCTTCCTCGTACTGCGCCATCTCATCCTTGAGCTTGTCTTTCTGCTCGTCGTTGAGATGCATGCGTCGGCTGAAGTGGCGTGTCTTCACCACGATGCCGCTGCTGCCTGCAGGGACATCCAGTGAGTCGTTCTTCACGTCTTCACCCGCGCGGCCGAAGATGGCATGCAGGAGTTTTTCCTCAGGGGTCAGTTCGGACTTGCTCTTGGGGCTGACCTTGCCGACGAGAATGTCGCCGGGGCCGACACGTGCACCATTGCGGATGATGCCGGTTTCCCCGAGATTCTTGAGCTGTTTCTCCGAGACATTGGGGATGTCCTCGGTGAATTCCTCACGTCCGAGCTTGGTGTCGCGGACCTCCACATCGAAGGATTCGATATGGACTGAAGTGAAGACATCATCCTTGACGAGCCGTTCGGAGATGACGATGGCATCCTCGAAGTTGTAACCGTCGAAGGTGTTGAAGGCGACCAGGGCGTTCTTGCCGATCGCCAGCTCACCGTTTTCGGTGGATGAGCCGTCGGCGATGATCTGACCGGCTTCGACCTTCTGACCAAGCTTCACGATCGGTCGATGCTTCTGGCATGTCCGTTCGTTCAGCTGGCGATGCGATTCGAGCGTGTACTCGTCAGCGTTGTCGATGATGATCCGCTCGGAGTCGACATAGGTGATTTCGCCACCACGTCTGGCCTTGATGATCATGCCGGAGAATTCACCCGCGACACGCTCCATGCCGGTTGCCACGAGTGGCGGGTCGGCCTGGATCAGCGGCACGGCCTGCCGCTGCATGTTCGATCCCATCAAGGCACGGTTGGCATCGTCATGCTCGAGGAAGGGGATCATCGCAGCGGAGACGCCGACGATCTGCTTCGGTGAAATGTCGATGAACTCGACTTCGGCTGCGGGCACCATGCTCAGGTCGCCATTGACTCGAGCCAGCACCTGCGGATCACCAATCGTTCCCTGTTCGTCGAGGACGTCCGTGGTCGCCAGAACAGAGGTCATTTCCTCGTCTGCGCGAAGATGCTCGATCTCACCGGTCACCTTGCCGTTGGTCACCTTCTGATACGGCGTCAGGATGAATCCGTACTCGTCGATCTTGGCATAGATGCCAAGGGAGGCGATCAGGCCGATGTTGGTGCCTTCCGGCGTTTCGATCGGGCAGATTCGTCCATAGTGGGAGATGTGGACATCGCGAACTTCGAAGCCCGCTCGCTTTCGGTTGAGTCCGCCGGGACCCAGTGCGGAGAGGCGTCGTTCGTGAACCAGCATGGAGAGCGGGTTGGTCTGGTCGACCACCTGTGACAGCTCGCTGCGACCGAAGAAGAAATCGATGGCGCTGCTGATGGACTTCGAGTTGACCAGGTCCGCGATCTTGCTGAGTTCGCTCGGGTCCTTGACGCTCATGCGTTCCTGAACCGTTCGACGCAGTTTCAGGAAACCCTTTCGCATCTCCTCGACGGCGAGCTCGTCAAGTGTTCGCAGGCGGCGATTGCCCAGATGATCGATGTCATCGATGTGGGCCTTGTTTCGCTTCGCACGAAGATCGAGGATGTAGCGAATGACNGCCAGGAAGTCCTCGGCACGGATGTGCATGACATCTTCCGGAACGTCCATGGCGAACTTCCGATTGATGCGGAACCGGCCGACCTTTCCGAGTCGATAGCGGTTCTCGTCGAAGAACTTCTCCTTGAAGAGCGCCTTGGCCTTGTCGATCTGCGGTGGGTTGCCTGGACGCAGGCGACCGTAGATGCGAAGCAGGGCGGCCTCGTGTTCCGAGGAATTGGCGTCGAAGTCGAGCCGTTCCATGGCGAGCGTGTTGAGGATCAAGGGGTCGCCCGGATCCTGGACCACGCTGAGTTTCTTGATGGAGGACGACTGGATGGCGTCGATGGCGTCGCCGATGGGGGCGCCCACGCGGCAGATCTCTTCGCCTTCCTCGTTGACCACCTGTTCGGCGGAGTAGTGCTCGGGAGTCAGGTGCTCGACCTTCAGATCCACGACGTCGTGGAAGAGTTCGAGAATCTTCTCGGTGGAGCTGAAGACTTCCTCCAATGCACGCAGGAAGACCGTTGCTGCGATCTTGGGCGACTGGTCGATGCGCATCGCCAGCACGTCCTTCTTGGTGACTTCCAGCTCGATCCAGGAACCACGTTCCGGAATCACGCGTGCACTGTGCAGTGGACGATCGCCCATGTCCGCAGCAATGCCGAAGTCCACACCGGGTGATCGATGCAGCTGGCTGACGATCACGCGTTCGGCACCGTTGACGATGAATTCACCGCCGCCGAGCATGATCGGAATCTCGCCAAGGTAGATCTCTTCTTCCGCCATCTCCGAGATACCTTCACGGATGAGGCGGACGGCCACGCGGAAAGGCATTCCGTACGTGAGACGGAGTTCCTTGCATTCGGTGGTCGTGTACCGGGGCTTGTCGAGGTCGTAGTAGAGGTATTCCAGTTTCATCGTGCCGTCGTACGACTCGATGGGAAATACTTCACGCAGAAGACTCTCCAGCCCGATATCAGGATCGCGCTCGTTGCGAGACTTGTCTTTCTGGATAAACCGGTCATACGCGTCCTGTTGAACACGTGTGAGTTCCGGTACGGGGATCGCGTCGCCGCGCTTAGAGAAGTCGCGGATATTCCTCGAGGTCATGCGTTTACCTCAATCGGGACAATGGGCATTGAGCCAGGACCACTGCATCCGGGTAGGTCTGAGAGAAGATTCAAGTTGTTACGGTTACGCCGCCGAGCCACGGAGTGTAGGGCAGGCTCCGCTGGCCCTCAAGTCGGATGGCAGCAAAAATGATGCCAACTTGGGCGACTCACCGTACAAACACC
This sequence comes from Phycisphaerae bacterium, assembly GCA_002702575.1. Lineage (GTDB taxonomy): Bacteria > Planctomycetota > Phycisphaerae > Phycisphaerales > SM1A02 > UBA1668. The sequence continues at coordinate 63,798 of PAAJ01000014.1, forward strand.
AAACAAACGGATCAGGCAACCATCTCGAGCGATCGGCAGGTGACCCGTGGGGCATGATGCCCTGGATCGCCCACCGATCGCCCGGATGGAATCGGATCTACTTGAGTTCGACGGTACCGCCGGCCTCTTCGAGCTTGGCCTTCAGATCGTCTGCCTCTTCCTTGGAAGCCTTTTCCTTGATGGGCTTCGGAGCGGAATCGACCAGCTCCTTGGCTTCCTTCAGGCCGAGGCCGGTAGCCTCGCGGACGACCTTGATGACGGCGATCTTCTTGTCGCCAGCGGAGGAGAGGACGACGTCGAACTCGGTCTGCTCGCCTCCACCATCATCGCCACCACCACCGGCGGCTGGGCCAGCCATGACAACGCCACCGCCTGCGGCTGGCTCGATGTCATAGGTGTCTTTCATGTAATCAGCCAGATCGACGGCTTCCTTCAGGGTCAGGCCAGCCATCTCATCGCCAAGCTTCGAGATCTTGGCATCGAATGTTTTTGCTTCTGCTGTTGCTGTTTCTTCGGACATGGTTCACTCTCAAATCTGTTAACTGACGAGCAGTCCAGAGGAGCCGTCGCACGGCTTTTAACCCCGAGGGGCCAGTGGTCTGCGGTAGTCCAATAGGTGTGGTCGGTCAGCCGACCTTCTCGATGGTCTTGCCATCCTCCAAGCGATCCTGGATTTCCTTGACGATGGCCAGGAGCTTCCGGCCCGGTCCAACGGCGGCACCGACCAGGTTGCTGCCCGGGGTGAGCACGAGCTGCACGACCTTCGCCTGGGCTTCTTCGCGTGTCGGGAACTTGCTGAGCTCCTTGACGCCGTTTTCGCCGTCGAAATACTGCCCATCCAGGATGGCACCCTTCAGGTCCAGGTCATCGAGCTTCTTGGCCCAGTCGACGAGCTCACGAGCGACGTCGACGACCGAAGAACCGCCGTAGCACAGGGCTGAGGGGCCTTCGAGGCCAGCTTCGAGGCCTTCGAGTCCGGTGCCTTCGAAGGCATCCTTGGCCAGCGTGTTTCGAATCACGGTGACGCGGATGTCCTTCTTGAGGAGGCCGAGCCTGAGGGCATTGTTGTCATTGGCAGGAATGCCACGGATATCCACCAGAAGGGCGTTATCAACGCCTTCAAAGCGTTTCTGGTATTCCTTGACGATCATTTGTTTGACTGGGCGACTCATACGACTGCCACCTCCACCCCCGGTGTCATCGTGCCGGAGATCACGCATTTCTTCAGGTAGGTGCCTTTGGTCGAGGACGGTCGGATACGGTCGATCGTATCCAGGAAGTACTGCAGGTTCTCGCAGAGATCGTCCTCGGAAAAGCTCATTTTTCCGATGATCGCATGGATGTTTCCGCCATCATCGTTGCGGTACTCGGCCTTGCCTGCGGCAAACTCGCCGACGGCCTTGGCGGCATCCGGTGTGACGGTACCGGCCTTCGGGGAAGGCATCAGGCCCTTTGGACCCAGGACGCGGCCCAGGGTTCCGACCACTTTCATCATGTCCGGTGAGGCGACTGCGACATCGAAGTCGAACCAGCCTTCCGTGATCTTCTTGGCCAGATCCTCGCCGCCAGCCTCCACGGCACCAGCGGCCTTCATTTCGTCGATCTTCTCGTTTGGACAGAAGCAGACGACTCGAGCCGACTTGCCGATGCCCTTGGGCATGGTCAGGGCGCCTCGGAGCTGCTGATCGGCCTGCCTGGGATCGATTCCGAGGTGGACGCAGCACTCGACAGTCTGGTCAAATGAGGTCTTTTTGAAGCTTTTCAGCAGTTTGACGGCCTCTTCAACGGACTTGGCACCTGGTGAATTCAGGTTCATGGTCCTGTTGTCAGTCTTGCGTCGGGACCGGGTGGTCCGCCTTCGGCGATGAAGCCGGGCCGGGTAGCTGCTTTCCTTGGCCTTGCCCTTGTCCTGGGCTGGAGCTTCAGCTGCTTGTGTGGTTTCTTCACTCACTGGATCAGCCCTCCACCACAATGCCCATTGAGCGGGCGGTGCCTTCGATGATCCTCATGGCAGACTCGATCGTGCCTGCGTTGAGGTCTTCCATTTTTTCCTCGGCAATGGCCTGGACCTGATCCTTGGTGACCTTGCCGACCTTGTCAGCCTGGGGCACACCAGAGCCCTTTTCGACCCCTGCAGCCACCTTCAGAAGCTCTGCAGCTGGTGAGGACTTGATCTCGAAATCGAACGAGCGGTCCTTGTAGAGCGTGACAATGCAGCCAACGACCTTGCCGTTGAGCTCCTTGGTTCGCTCATTGAATGCCTGGATGAACTGCCCGGGGTTGATGCCATTGGCACCGAGGGCGGGGCCCAGGGGGGGAGCCGGGGTGGCTTGGCCTCCTGGAGCCATGATCTTGAATGACTTTTCTATCTGCTTGGCCATGAATCCTCCTGCCTTCCACCCGCCGTATTCGGGCCCCGGCCAAGGGGTGCCCGCGAGGAGTGGTCTGTCGGCGCTGATTGTTCAAAACGAGTCGGTCTTTCGACCAAGCCCCGCATTGTAGTGAGATCCCCCCTGAATACAAGTTCTCCGGTGAAAACCANGCTGCGACCAGACTCGGGGGCCTGATATCCTGTCCAGTTACAAGGAGATGACCACATGGCCTCATTGATCATCATCGCGGGTCCCAACGAGGGCGAGTGCTTTCCCATTGATGCCGATATCACGATCATCGGTCGTGGAGATGACTGCACCATCCAGTTGGCGGACGAGCGTGCCTCTCGAAATCATTCGAAGGTGACCCTGGATACTTCGGCGATGCTGCCGGGGACTTCGGTCCCGCTGAAGCGGTTCATCCTCGAGGACATGGGCAGTTCCAACGGAACGAACCTCAATGGACAGCGTCTGGAGGTCGGCACCGTGATGTCGGATGGTCAGGTCATCGGAGTCGGCGGAAGCCAGATCCTCTTCACGGTCCGTGATTTCAACTCGAGTGAGGAAGCACTCAAGGAAATCACACGGATCGGTCAGGGCACCCTTGCGGATGCGGCGACCCACTGGCCAACCAGTGATTCATGGCGTGAGGAACGAACCCTGACCGACTAGCGTCTCTCTGGTGGATGGCACGCTCATGCCCGTTGTCCTCGGAATCGAGAGCAGTTGTGACGAGACCGCGGCAGCCGTGGTTCGCGATGGTCACGAGGTCCTCTCAAGCATCGTCGCCACACAGCATGATCTGCATGAACGCTACTCGGGTGTTGTTCCGGAGATCGCATCCCGGGCCCATCTCGAGCGGATCCTGCCGGTCGTCCAGGACAGTCTTCAGGAGGCATCGATCGATCGGACGCAGCTTGACGCCATCGCCGTCGGCCATGAACCCGGTCTGATCGGTTCCCTGCTTGTCGGTGTCGGTGCCGCCAAGGCTCTGGCGCTCTCCATGGATCGACCTCTTGTCGGTGTCAACCATGTCCATGCGCATCTCTGGTCACCCTGTCTCGATGATGAAGCGATCACCTTCCCGGCGCTGGGACTGGTCGCTTCAGGTGGCCATACCGCGTTGTATCTGATGCGGGATCCGGTCGACATGTCCATGCTCGGTTCGACCATCGATGACGCCGTCGGTGAAGCCTTCGACAAGGCATCGACCATTCTCGAGGCGGGCTATCCGGGTGGACCGGCCATCGAGTCGCTCGCAGCGGGCGGCGACGATCGCGCCCTGAAGCTGCCCATCGCACGACTGGGTGACAGTCTCGACTTCTCGTACAGCGGGCTGAAGACCGCATTGCTGTATGCCGTTCGGGGAAGACCGGAGGGGCGTGGTCGAGATGTGATCTATCCAAGGTCGATCGAGGCGTTGTCGGATCGTGAACGATCCGATGCCGCCGCCTCCTTTCAACGCGCGGCGATCGGTGCGTTGATCCGAAACATCGATCGTGCCCTTGAGGCGCACGAAGTCACCTGCCTGCTGGCCGGTGGCGGGGTGACCGCCAATACCCGCCTCCGAACCGAGTTGACCGAGGTCTGTTCGAATCATGGCCTGCCTCTGCGACTGGCAAGAAAGACGTTCTGCGTCGACAACGCGGCGATGATCGCCGGCCTCGGAGGGGCCCTGTACTCCCGTGGTGTCCAACATGGAATGGATCTCGCGGCAACTGCCCGTGTGGCTCGCTGATAGTCTGCCCAACTATGGAGTACGTTCAGGGAATTCATCCGTCCATGCTCGAGGAGGCCGATCTTCTCAAGGATTGTGAGGTGGAGTTCGGTCGCGCGACGGGGCCAGGTGGCCAGAATCGCAATCGACGGGATACCGCAACGACCGTGACTCATGTTCCCACAGGCGTTGTCGGCGCCGCGACGGAGCGTCGTTCCCAGGCTCAGAACCGAAGCCGTGCGATCTTCCGGCTGAGACTGAAGCTTGCGTCAACCGTCCGTTCGAAGACGCATCACGAACGACATCGTCCAAGCGAACTGTGGGTGCGACGTCGGCAGGGCCGCAGCATGTCGGTCAACCCGATGCATGCGGATTATCCGGCTCTTCTCGCCGAGGCGATGGATGTGATCGTGGCCCGACGTTACGACGTGGCCGGTGCCGCAGGTGTGCTTGATATCAGCATGTCCCAGCTTGCAAAGCTCATTCGACACAACAAGAAAGCCTTTGCCGTGGTCAATCGTGGACGCGAGGATCAGGGACTTCCTCGATTGAAGTAGTTCACTGCATTGCAAGTCTGCAGAACATCTCGACGCCGGTCGCGATCGTCTGATCGTTGAAATCAAATGCTGGATGATGCAGACCGGGCATGGTGTCCTGTCCTTTCGGACATTGACCGAGAACGAAGAAGCATGATGGGACCTGCTCGCAGTAGTACGCGAAGTCCTCGCCACCCATGACCGGGAATTCGAGGGGTTCCACCTGATCATCCCCAAGCACCTCTCGGGCCAGTTCGTGAAAGGCGCTGGTCGTCGAGGGATCATTTCGCGTGACCGGGTATCCATCGTGATAGTCGACGATCGCCTGGCAGCCCAGGGCAGCTGCAACCGACTTCGGAATATCGTGAACAGCGGACTTGAGCGTATCGCGGACTTCGGGATAGAGCGCTCGCACCGTGCCCTGGAGGATGCAGTTGTCCGGAATCACGTTGAACGCCGAGCCGGATTGAACGACGGTGACGGATACGACTCCGCCGAGCACTGGATCAATGTGTCGCGAGACGGATTGTTGCAGTGTTGTGATGATGGTCGCCGCCGCCGTGATCGGATCCGCCGTCGTGTGCGGCATGGCAGCGTGGCCACCTTGTCCACGAATCTCGATCTTGAATCGATCAGCTGCTGCCAAGAGGGGGCCTGGTCGTGATCCGACGACATTTTCGGTCATGGCCGGCCATCCATGAAGGCCGTACATGCGTTCGATCGCCGGTCCGATCACGGAGCCATTCAGGCAACCATCCTCGACCATGCGTTGGCCTCCAGCGCCACCTTCTTCGGCAGGCTGAAAGACAAACGACACGGGGTTGGGCAGGTCATGCTCGGTCGAGATGGCCTTGAGTACCTTGGCTGCGCCCAGGAGGATCGTGGTGTGGCCGTCGTGACCACAGGCGTGCATCTTGCCGTCGATCGTGGAGGCGTGTTCAACACCGCTTTCCTCGTGGATGGGGAGCGCGTCCATGTCGGCCCGCAGGCCGATGGCGTTTTCGGCTTGGCCGGGCACATGTGCGAGGACACCGGTTCCTCCAGCGAGATCGCCTGCGAATGAGATGGCATCCTTCGCAAGTTCCTCGCGGATGCGTTCACTGGTGCGATGTTCCTCGTACATCAGCTCCGGATGTCGATGGAGGTCATGCCTGAATTCAATCAGGTCGGGCAGTACCGAGTTGATACGTTCACGAAGATCAGTGGGGGAGTGCTGGTTCGTCATTGATCCGACGTCTCGTCCGTTGTCTCGAGCGTGTCTTCTTCCGAATCGGACTGTTCGATTCGCTCGAGCTCGACTGCGGACAGCGATCGAGAGAGATCATCGTCCTCACCGACTTTCCAACGACCGACGAGCGTGCCATCCGCGTCGTAGATGGCGATCACGGGTTCTGACAGGGCAACGCTTTCGGGGAGATCCAGTCCTCGATCTGGTTTGACCGCCATGCCTTCGAGACGATTGATCTCATCCTCGACCTCGACCATTCTCTTCTCGTAGAACTCCCGCTGTTCAAGAAGATTTTCAAGGCCGACGGCCAATGGATCGAACGCCGCATCCTCATCCTCCTCCAGCTCGGGCCAGAGTCCATCGCTGACACGTTGTCGCATCAGGGTGATCGCTTCCGCCAGGGCCGGATCCTTCAGATTCTCCGTGACCCAGTCCGCTTCGATGACAACCGGTGCTTCCTTGTATTCGCCACCGATGGTCTCGAAGGGTCTTCGAGCCAGGACGCGTTCCTGGTTTTCTTCTGGGCTTTCCGGGACGACGCATCCCCGTGATGGATCGACTCCCCAGGGCTCCTTGGATACACGCTTGGACTTCTGGATGTGTCGGCCACTGGGCAGGTAGTAGTACTTGGTCGTCATCTTCAGAAGACCGTTGCCGCCTTCCAGTGGCCGGAGCTCCTGAACGGAACCCTTTCCGAAGGAACGTTCTCCGATGACCTGGGCTCTGCCATGATCCGACAGGGCACCTGCGACGATTTCGCTTGCGGAGGCCGAATTGTCGTTCAGCAGGACGATGATCGGGAGGGATTCCCATGGGCTTGAATACTTGGCCCGAAAGGTTGTTCCTGGATCATTCTTGTCGTCACGTGGAGATCGAATGCTCACGATCTCGCCCTCATCCAGGAAGAAGTCCGTGATCATGGTCGCGGCTTCCAGCGAACCTCCCGGATTGTTTCTCAGATCGAGGATGAGGCCGTTGAGCGATCCACTCTGTTCGAACGCCTGAAGTGTCTCGGCCAGCTCATTCACGGTTCGTTCCGTAAAGGATTCGATCCGGATGAAGGCCACGCCTTGATCATCGAGGGCATATCGCCAGTCATCCTCGGTGGTCATCAAGCCCGAGACGCTCTTGGTGAGGATCTGATCTCGTGTGATCACGACATCCTCCTCGGTTTCATCCAGGTGCTTGACCCGGACCGTGACCTTGGTGAAACGCGGGCCCATCAGACGGTCGATGCATTCCTGATCCGTATGCCCCTGGGTCGGCCAGCCGTCGATCTCGAGGACGAGATCACCAGGGCGAACACCGGCCCTCAGCGACGGAGAGCCTCGCATGGGCGTGAGAATCTCCAGCGGCTTGGTCTTGTAGCTCTGTCCGGGTCGTGTGTTGATCCGCGCACCGATTCCCTTGTAGTCACCACTGAGCTGCTTGTTGAACTCCGCTTCGTCTCTCGGTGGGATGTATTCGGCGTACTGGTCGTCCAGTGAATCCACCATGGCCTGCAGGACGGCAATCTGCATGGCCTCGCGGTTGGCATTCTTGACGTAGTCGTCCATGATCATGGCATGGACATCCGTCACCGGATCAAACCAACGATTGCCGTCCGTACGGCTCGCGATGGCAGCCGGCAATTCCAGCAGCAGCAACGCCGTGAGGGCGATGAGAAGCACGTGAGCAGTCGTTCGTCGGATATTCATGAATCGCAGGCCTCGTCAAGTGGACTTGAACGGTACGATCCAGCGGTTGACTTGTTCGTCGCACTGACTCGATCGCCGCTCCCAGGGGTGGTGGCCCCACCGGTGAGCAAGTCTACACGACCCGAGAGGACTCAAGCCGCCCCATGAGCCAGATCCACCGTGAGGAGTTGAAGGTTGCCCGTGAACGGGCCGTGCTCGTGGCCGTTGAGTTCCCGGATGATCGCCTGCCCTTTGACGATCGCATGCGGGAGCTTGACGCCCTCGTCTCCACGGCCGGGGCTGAAGTGGTCGGTCATCTGAGGCAGCGAAGACGACTGCCCAGTGGTCGAAGCTTCATCGGCAAGGGCAAGCTCGAGGAACTTCGTGGACTCGTCGAGATCGTGAAGGCCAGCATCGTGATCTTCGATCACGACCTCACGCCGGCTCAGGTCCGNAATATCGAGCGGGAAACCTGTTGCAAGATCATCGATCGCAGTGAATTGATTCTCGATATCTTCGCGCGACGTGCGACGACCCATGCGGCGAGGTTGCAGGTCGAGATCGCGCAGTTGGAATACACCTACCCGAGGCTTCGGGCCATGTGGGACCACCTTGGTCAGGTCACCGGCGGTGCGCCTGTCGGAATCGGTACACGTGGCCCGGGTGAGCAGCAGCTGGAAATCGATCGTCGTCTCGTTCAGCGTCGTCGCAAACAACTTCGAAATGAACTCAACACAATTCTCCGTCGCAAGGAACGCGAAGTCGCGTCACGCAACGAGGATCATTTTACCGTCGGCCTGGTCGGCTACACCAACGCAGGGAAATCGACACTGTTCAATCGGGTCAGTGACGGTGGTGGCGCCTTTGCGAACAACAAGCTGTTCGCGACCCTCTCGAGTCGAGTCGAGAAATGGAACATCGGTACCGGCACGACGGTTCTCGTGAGCGACACCGTCGGTTTCATCCGGGATCTTCCACACCACTTGATCGCCTCGTTCCGGTCGACTCTGGAGGAGACCGTTCACGGCCAGTTGCTGCTGCTGGTGCTCGATGTCGCCGATGCCACCGCCCGGGAGCAGCTTCGCATCGTGGAAGAGACGCTCGATTCCATCGGTGCGAAGGACCAACCAAGGGTCCTGGTCCTCAATCAGGTGGACCGCCTCTCGCATCCCGATGAACTGCTGCCGTGGCTGCGCGATTATCCGGATGCCATTTCATTGAGTGCCCGGACCGGGGACGGCATCGAGGAACTCGAGAGCCGTGTACTCGAAGTCGTGCTGGGGCCGCAGAGTGAACTCGAAATCGAGGTGCCGTTGTCGAGCAATCGTCTCGTCGATTATCTCGAGCGCCGAACGGAGATTCTGGATCGACGGTACGAAGGCGACCATGTGTTCTACACNGTGTGCATCGGTCGGCGACAGGCCGAGCAGATGCTGGCCAGAGGACATGGTGCCTTGGTGGATGGGCAGCCCCTTCGAGAAGCCATGGAACGCCTGTGGCCGACCAGTGCCTGGAAGGGCGATCCTGTCCGAGGTCGTGACGGTGTGCTCGAGGATACGCAGGCCGGTTCCGGTGGGAGTCTGGAAAGCTGATGGCGCCATCCGGGTCGCAGGGAGATGGTCTTTCGCTCTACCAGCATGACCTGGACTCGGGACTGTATGAACGTGTCCAGTCCTGGAGTGGGCGACGTGATCTCCGGCCACTCCATGAACGACTCCGCGGTCAGATGCAGCGTCGTCCCTTCATGGATGCCTGGGTGGAAGCCATCGTGGCCGATCGTCTGGATCGCATGGGATGTGAACTTGCGGTCGAAGTTCCGACACCCAACGGACGTACGTGTGATCTTCGAGTTCGTCGTGATGGCATTGAATGTCATGTGCATATCAAGCGACTGCATGCAGGACGACGGACACGTCGTATTCGAATTTCACCACGCCTTCGAGTGCTGGAGGGCATCGAGCGGCCGTGGCTCGTGAGAGTTCGCTGGGCGGATGGTCTCAGTGATGCGGACATGCAGGAGCTGGTCGTCCGCTGCTCTGAATTCCTGCATCAGGCCCGGGTTGGAGACGAACTGACGGTACGCTCGGAGACGGGTCGTGAACTCGGAGGCATTCGCGTCATTGCACCATGGGAAGGTCGTACGGTCTCGCTCGCCATTGGACTTCCGGAAGGCTTTCAGGAGCGTGGGGAACGAATTCGTCGATTGATGGAGCGCGCGGCACGCCAGTTCATGCCGAAGTCCGACAACGTGATTCTGATCGCGACCCCTTACGCCGATGACCTGGCTGATTTCGATACGGCGCTTCTGGGCAGCAATGTCGAACGTTGGGATCCGACCCNGCCTCCCGGCCAGCGAATGAATTGGGGTCGGGCGGAGGACGGTTTCTGGAAAGGGACGTCACGGGATTCCTCCCGCGTCATGGGTTGGTTTCGTTTCAGGCCGGACGCGGATGACATGAACTGCACTCTGAGGTTTCGAGATGCCTCGCGTCCAGCCTTGAGATCACTCCTGCTAGCATGCCTCACTCCAGACGGCGATCCTGATTCAAACGGATCGTCCTGAGCCCAAAGGAAGACACTCGCGATGAATGATCCAAGAGAAACGAAGCTTGCGGAACTGCTGATCAATCACTCCACCCGACTCCAGAAGGGTGAACACATCCTCATCGAGGCGTTTGACATTCCGGGCTCGATGGTCGTCGAAGCTGTTCGTGCGGCGCGTCGTGCCGGCGGTCACCCTCATGTCATTCATCGAGACAACCGGGTCATGGCGGCACTCGTGTGTGATGGTGAGGACAGCCAGTACGAAGCCATGGCGGCTCATGATCTCAATCGCATGAAGGACATGGATGCCTACCTCGGACTGAGAGGTGGCTTCAACATCAACGAGATGTCGGATGTCCCGGCCGATCGCATGAAGGCCTGGGGACGTCTCTACATGCAGCCTGTTCACATGCAGGAGCGTGTGAAGAACACGAAGTGGTGCGTTCTGCGGTGGCCGACGCCCAGCATGGCACAGTTGGCGGGCAAGAGCACCGAGGCCTTCGAGAAGTTCTACTTCGATGTCTGCACGCTCGACTATGCGGCCATGGACACGGCCGCTGCCGCGCTGGTCGAACGCATGAACGCAACCGATGCGGTCCATCTGCTGGGACCCGGTGATACGGATCTCACCTTCTCGATCAAGGACATTCCGGCCGTTCCGTGCTGTGGTTCGCACAACATTCCCGATGGGGAATGCTTCACCGCGCCGGTTCGGGATTCGGTCAACGGTGTCATCCACTTCAATACACCCACGATCTACCATGGAACGTCATTCAAGAACGTCCGACTGGAGTTCAAGGACGGCAAGGTCGTCAAGGCCACGTCGGATCAGAACAATGACGCGCTTGAAGCAGTGTTCGAGAGCGATGAAGGTGCCCGGTATGTCGGTGAGTTCGCGATCGGGTTCAATCCCCACGTCCGCGAGCCGATGATGGACATTCTCTTCGATGAGAAGATCGCCGGCTCGCTGCACTTCACGCCGGGCCAGGCCTACGAGGATGCCGACAATGGCAATCGAAGCGACATCCACTGGGATCTGGTTCTCATTCAGCGTGAAGATTACGGTGGGGGAGAAATCCGCTTTGACGGTGAAACCATCCGACGTGACGGGATCTTCGTCACGGATGACCTTCAGGGGCTCAATCCGGAAGCGTTGTCCGGCTGATTGATCAGGCAGCTCGTGATCGAGTCGAATTCACGCCCGGAAGTGGATAATGCCGGACGAGTGCATCATCGAGTGATCCTGCATCGGTCATGACGAAGTACACGGCACGATCGATCACATTGGTCGCAAATCGCAGAGCTCGGCAGAGATCATTGGGAGTCGTTGCGAGTGTCAGCTCGTAGCCATCCCATGTGACAGGCATCACGCGGAACTGCCAGGCCTGGCGACGTGTGATCATGCCAAGGGCCTCGGGGGTGGGGGCCACTTCGGTGAGATCGGTCGAATCAACCAAACTGGCATATTGCTGGGCCCATGCGGATTCGATGGTCGAAGGGGCAATGCCGAAGAGCTCCTCGCAGAGAAGGCCGAAGGGCTTGCCGGTCTGCTCCTGGATCGCCAGGACACGCTGGACCTGTTGTTCGTCCATGAGTCCTCTGTGGACGAGAATGGTCCCGAGTCGGATGGTGCGTGTTGGGATGGTGGATGGCTGAGCGGTCATGTGTGCATCTCCCCCCTTGCGGGTTGCACGAATCTGCATGCAGCGCGATCGCCTGATGATCGCCTCCTCTGCTGACAACCAAGTCGGCCAACGAGGTCGTCGACTCCGCTGACAACCGCGATCAGGAGCAGATCAGGCGTTTCGAGGGTCGGCCTGTGCGGCCTGTGAGGGGGATGCTGACCGTCGTCGTCGTCGGCCAGCAAGGGCGGCCAGGCCCAGAACCGCGAGGGCACCCGGGGCCGGCACGAAACCGAAGCTGCCACCGAAGACGACGGTATCGCCCGCACTCAGCGAGAAGCTGTATCGGACCGAGAGGTAATCGCCATCGAGGAAGTCGATTTCTCCACTCAGGGCCTCGTTGATGGAGGCTGTTCCGGGGCCTTCGAAGGCGAGTTCAAAGGGGTTGGTGTACATCTCACCGATGAAGTGGTCTCCAACGGAAGCGGCCCAGATGGGCTCCTCGCTGATCGAGCGGATGGATCCATCGACGCCAGTCAGCGCAATCGTCAGTGAGGCATCCCAGTCGTAGGTTCCTGCAGCGACATCCATGAGCGGCATGAGAAAACCGACGACGTATTCGAGTTCCTGATCGGTGGAGTTCGAGATCTGGAGGTTTCCACCCAGGCGGGGCATCGTCGAATCACCCAGCAAGTTGAGTGACAGGGTGAAATCCTCGGAAGCGATGTTCTGGCCGTAGTAGGTTCCGTTGCTGCCTGCATCAATGCCATCGATCGCGATCGTGTCCGAATAGCCATTGCTGGTCGAGACATCGAGGTAGGAGATCGGTGATGCCTGGACCCCGGCGGCAGAGGCGGCGATGCAGATCGACGTGATGGTCATGATCCGGAGATTCATGATCGAACCTCCAGAGCGGTTGGTCGCTGTGTGCGTCGACGTCGGCGACGTCCGCTCAGGGCGGCCAGCCCAAGCAGGGCGATGGCGCCAGGTGCTGGAATCGTCGTGACATCCACCACGTAGGTGATGTTCAGCAGGTCGCCGGGTGACAACGTGAATGACGTCAGCGCACTGATCGTGTCTGCAGGGAAGACTCCCGGCATGGTTTCACTCGAGTCGTCGTCGACAATCGAGGAGAATGGGCCAACCGTTTCGAGTTCATAGGGTGCATCGAACACGGAGGCGACCTGGGAGTTGCCCAGCAGTGCCTGGACGATCGATTGGCCATCGAAGCTGTCCATGTTCGCGTTTCCGCTGAAATCCATGTTCGTCAGAGCCAGACTTGCATCCAGCTGGACGACACTGTCGCTTCCGCTGCTGCCGGCCATGTTGAGTCGTGTATCGAAAAAGAAGCTCTGAGCCTGCGACGACAGATTGATGATGGAGAGTCCTGCATCGAGATAGCTGCTGCTTTCATCGCTTCGGACCCGGGTCGTCCACGCTACCTGCCACTGTTCGTTCAACATGGATCCGACGTAGATCGTGGAGCCGTCGGCACCCGGCGTGCTGTCGCCCATGTCGGCTGGGTTGAACTGGATGGGCGTGGAGGGATCGCTCGAGGCGAACCATTCCATGTGAACGACCGGCTCGGTCGCCCCGGCGATCAAGGGTGATGCGAGCAGCATCACCAACCACGCTTTTCCCCTTCCAAGCAAGCTCTTTCTCCCCCCAAGGCGGATTGGTGCCCTGGGTACATGACAAACGTGCCCCGAAGAGATTGGCGAGCAATGCTAGGCGCGCGGTTGAAGACAGGAACCTGAGAAAGCTGCCAGAACAGTCAGCAGAGGTTCCTCAGACGTCACAGACCTCACAGACGGAACTCGACGGTGCCCCCTGTTTTCGGTGGATTGGAGTCGGAGTTGGCCTGAAATCAAACAGCCCCGGCAGGTGCTCTGCCGGGGCTGCGTTGTGGTTCTTCGGAAAGACCTGAGTTTCAGTCCAATCTCACTCGCTGCTCACGCATTCGATTGAGAGGGTGCCGGTGCCAGCGCTGTTGGCATCCCAGCCACCAATCCGGATCAGATAACTGTTGCCGGATGTGATCGGGGTTTCAAGATAGGACGTATAGCCAGTGCACGTGCCGTCACCGTTGCAGGCAATCTGTTCCATCTCGTTGCATGTTCCCTGATAGACAACAAGATCCGTGTCGAACGTTGCGCTGTCACAGGTACTCACGATGAGCGTGCCGTTGCACGTGGAATCGTAGGAGAACCAGACGTCGGCATTCATCTGACCCAGATAGGTATTGAGGCATTGAGCGTCATTGAAGACATCGCTGCTTGTGGTGGCTTTCAACGTCGAGAATGCGATGGTGCCACTGGTTACCGATGCCGCATCTTCACATTCATCGTTGTATTCCGGGATCGTGCAGTCGATCGAGGCGCAGGTCGTGTCCTGGCCACGGAAGTTGCCCCCGTTGGCCTTGCAGTCATCAGACAGCAGGGCTTCGCAGGTCTCGTCTTCCCAGCAGCAGGCACCGAATTCAGGACAGTCCACCAGTGTGCAGTACGTGTTGGGGCCGTTCCATTCTCCACCTGCGGCTTGGCAGTCAGCCGAATCAGTGGCGGCACAGGTTCCATCCTGCAGGCAGCAGGCGCCAGGAGCTTCACAGTTGGAGCCCCAGTGTTCAAGCACCATCATGATGTCATTCACGCCATATGGATCGCCCCAGTTTCCGATGACATGAAGCACATCGTTGGTGTCGACCGAATCATCATCATTCATGTCTCCCAGGCAGAGTTCATCGGGGATGTCGATGACCAGACGGATCTTCGGTGCCAGCGTCCCACTGTTGTAGATGCTCATGCCTGATCCGTTGTAGCCAGTGAGCACCAGATAGTTGTCCGTCCATTGACCGCCGAGCAGTTCAATCGGAAGCGGTGTGGAGAACGCACCACCAGCGGAACTGGCGGTGCCGACAATCGAACCGGAGTTGAAGGTGGAAATGGCCTGGCTGTAGCCAAGGCTTGAAGTCGGATACCAGTTGCCACGGTAATACACCGGAGAACTACCGGCGTTGTGCCGGCCCTGGAACGTCGCTGAGAGCAGCACGGCATTTTCAGGAAACTCTGGAAGTTCGAAATTCCAGATGGCAACCTTCTTGCCCGCGACGCAGTAGCCACCCATGGTTTCGCAGGTGCCGACATAGATCGAGGATTCGCCGTTGGAGACGGAATCGAGATCGCAGCAGTCCTGAAACGTATAGTCGGCGTACAGCCTGATGGACGTGGTCGCCTGGATCTCGATGATCTGTTCTTCCGCCTGGACAGTGGCAGGCAGACAGCACCAGGTGGCCATCATTGCCAACATGAAAGATCGTTTTGGATACATGTTTGTCGTCTCCCCCCGATCAGACTTGGATCAGGTTGTTCATGGTTCGCTGGGCGAATGTGAGATTGATTCACAAGACATCTGCATGTCCTGCAGTAGCGTGATGCCGATCAGCCATTGATCGGTCATGCCGTGATTCCCTTGACGGGAACATCGCGAAGGCCACGTGATGGTGGCTCACTTGATTGAAGCCAGATCACCAGGTGCAATCAGCAGTCGGATCCCCAGTGTTCAAGCACCATCATGATGTCGTTCACCCCGTACGGATCGCCCCAGTTTCCGATGACATGAAGGACGTCGTTGGTGTCGACCGAACCATCCTCATCCATGTCGCCCAGGCAGAGTTCATCGGGAACATCGATGATCAGACGGACCTTCGGTGCCAGCGTTCCGCTGTTGTAGATGCTCATTCCTGAGCCGTTGTAGGCCGTGAGCACCAGATAGTTGTCCGTCCATTGGCCGTCGACCAGTTCAATGGGAAGCGATGTTGAGAACGCGCCGCCTGACGAATTGGCGGTACCGACAATCGGTCCCCAGCTGTAGGTCCAGGACGCTTGCGTGTAGCCAAGAGTCGAATTGGGATACCAGTTGCCGCGGTAATAGACCGGCGCACTGCCTGCGTTGTGCCGGCCTTGGAAAGCCGCATAGACCAGCTCGGCATTCTCGGGAACTTCCGGCAGTTCGAAATTCCAGACGGCGACCTTCTTCCCTTCGGAGCAATAGCCACCCATGGTTGCGCAGGTGCTGACATAGATCGAGGCTTCACCGTTGGAGACTGAATTGAGATCACAGCAGTCCTGAAACGTATAGTCGGCGTACAGCCTGATGGAGGTGGTGGCCTGGATCTCGATGATCTGGATCTCCGCCTGAGAGATCGAAGCCAAGCAGCACGATGCGGCAATCATTGCCAGCGTGATGGATCGATTTGATTTCGTCATTTGTCGTCTCCCCCCCGATCGGGATTGAATCGGGTTGTTCATGGTTCGCTTGGCGAACGTGAGGTTGATTCACAAGACATCTCGTTGTCTTGCAGTGGCGTGATACCGATCAGCCATTGATCGGAACTGTCATGGTTCCCTTGGCGGGAACATCGCGAAGGCCACGTGATGGTGGCTCACCTGATTAGACCCAAATCACGGGGTGTAATCAAGTGATCTTCATGGACATGGAAGCGTAAGGGGCTTCCAGCGTGTCCAAATGGGGGTTTTTCATGGTCCGATGGACTTCGAGTCCAGATGGCCTCAGGCGTTGGTCTGACGTTGCCCCAGTCGAGACCAGGCGGCATAGCCGCCGGCGATGTTGACCGACTTGTATCCAAGTCGATTCAGATAGCTCACCGCCATTGCAGATCGCAGGCCACCCTGGCAATGAACGAGCAGGGGCTCCTCATTGATCGGTGGCAGCTTGTCAAGGTGCAGAGCCAATCTCGTATAGGGAACATGCGTCGTGCCGGGAATGCAGCCGCGTTCATATTCATCACCACCGCGAACATCAATCACCCGGGTGCATCCGGAATCGATGGCCTGCTGAAGTTCCATGGCATCCATCTCGAGCGCTTCACAGGTCTCCATGGATTCGGAGGCCTCGTCGAAGACCTGGGGGGTGATCACACCTTGGACACGGTCGTAACCGAGTCGATACAGCAGTCGAAGATAGACCTCTGCCTGTCCTGGATCCGCCAGGAGGACCAGGGGTTGATCCGGTTCGAGATAGGAACCGACGGAGGCCGGGAACCAGTTGCCTGGTGCTGACCAGTGCGCGTTCTTGGCATGACATGCCTTGAAATGTGGCCATGGTCGCAGGTCCACGATCGTGACTTCGTCAAGATCGAGTTCCTGGCATTGATTCGGTGGAAGGAATTCAACGAGATCCACATCCAGTGGAGGAACGCCGTCACGATTCGTCGTCTTCATTCGAGAGAAGTAGGCGGGGGGCTCTGTCTGGCCGGCAAGAATGTCGTCGACGAAGACCGCGGCATCTTCGGCTTTCTGAAGAGAGGGGTTCGTGCGTCTTTCATATCCGACGGTTGATTGTGGTACGGAGCCGAGCGACTTGCCGCAGGCGCTGCCGGATCCATGCGCTGGCCAGACCTGCAGAAACTCGGGCAGGTCCATGAAACGTCGGGCGGACTCGTGCAGTTGATGAGCGCTGGATTCCCGTGCGCCTTCGACACCCAGTGCGGACTCCAGCAGATCAGGCCTGCCCATCGCACCGACAAAGACGAAGTCGCCGGTCAGCAGGCCCAGGGGTTCATCACTGGAGGGTCGATCCGTCACCTCGAAGATCATGTGTTCCGGCGTATGACCGGGTGTATGCAACGCGCGGAAGCGAAGGCCGCCCAGATCAAAGGTGTCGCCATCCTTGAGAACCGTATGCTGGAAATTCCGGACCCATGTCGACTCCCATTCAGGTCCACCTTCGCCGGAGATGTACACATGGGCGCCGCATTGGCGAGCCAGTTCGGCACAGCCTGAGAGGAAGTCGGCATGAATATGAGTTTCGGTGGTGGCGGTGATTCGCATGCCATGCGCACCGGCAAGGTTCATGTACTGGTCAACATCACGCGAGGGATCAACAATGATGGCTTCGCCCGTCTGCTGACATCCCAGCAGGTAGGACGCATGCGCCAAGGCTTCGTCATAGATCAATCGAAAGAGCATGATGTGGTCTCCATCCTGCCCGACACCGCTGGCATCGGGGGATCGGGAATGGCGAGACCCGGACTTGAACCGGGGACACCGGCATTTTCAATGCCGTGCTCTACCAACTGAGCTACCTCGCCGACAGGCACCCAGCGTACCGCACTTGCCGGTACCGCTTCAAGCCGTCAGTGCTCCACGACTTCAATGGAGCCCAGAAACTCCGGCCTGATGTCATCCAGGCAGGCAAATTCAGCTCTCCACTTCCTCAGGGACTCGGCATCCACGTCTGCGGAGATGATCTCGTCCAGTTCGCCGGCTTCTGCCAGAACCTCACCGCTGGGGGAGATGATCAGCGACCCGCCCGAGTAGGTCAGGTGCGGATCCTTGCCACATCGATTGACGGCAATGATCCAGGCCTGGTTCTCGATGGCTCGAGCGATCGCCAGATCCCGCCAGTGGGAAGCTCGTCTGGCAGGCCAGCTGGCGCAGAGCGTGAAGAGTTCAGCCCCGGCCCGGGTGGCCAGTCGCCACAGTTCCGGAAAGCGAAGGTCGTAGCAGATCAAAGGGCACATCCGGATGCCATCGAGGTCGACGAGATGGATGGCATCACCGTGTTCGTAGACCTGATCTTCACGGCCTGGCGAAAACAGGAAGATCTTCTCATAACGAGCAGCCACGGTGCCATCAGGTTTCAGAATGGCTGCAATGTTGCGGCCACGTTTTCGATCACGGCCTGCTTCAATCCAGTTGTGCTGGACCCAGCACTCATGGCGTCTGGCCGTTTCAGTCGCCCACTCAAGCGATCGATCATCCATCAGGTCTTCGATGTTGAGTGTGAATCCGACATCTCCGAGTTCAGGTGTGACCACAAGGCTCCCCGGGGATGGAGGCGATGCTTCGAGCATCGCGTTCATGCAGGCCTGGCTGGCGGCCTTGTTCTCCCAACGGATGTCGTATTGGAGTGCATGAACTCTCATCATGGCAGTGTACCCATGGAGAACAGACATCAGTCCGCCCGATACCTCCGGATATGGGATCCGCCTTGAATCCGACACGAATCATGCTGATTGCGGTCATTTCGATCGCATGGATCTTGATCACGATGACGATTGGCTACCTCGCCTTCATCCTGATCGCCAGCGACTTCGGTTCTGCTCGAGGTTGGTGGGTGACGGTCTATGAGAATGCCGTTGATGGACTGCGGAAACGAAACACGTGGTTGCTTCTTCTCTTCAATGGCGGACTCGTCTTCGGTTCACAGATCCTCTTCCTGCTGCCGGTCTTCCGGTTCGATCCGGAAGGCGCGGGCAGGCGGTCTCTGCGTACGAGCATGGTGGTGGCCGCCTTCTGGGCAGCGGTTCTGTCCACGTCGCTGTTGATGGGTCTCGTTGCGGTCGTGCAGCTGATGACCGGAAGTCTCGATGACTATCCCATCACCTTCTACATCGACTCCGAAGCGGCCTTGATCGGTGAGGACCTGATCATGGACGAGACATTCACATGGATCTTCGTTCTGTCCTTCTTCACGCTGGTTGCCAGCTGGATCCTGTGGTCGCTGGTCCTGATCGGATTCGTTCAGAGGCGACGGGTCCCGGATGCCGTTCGGCGAGTCACAGGGCTCCTCCTCGCCGGAACGTTGATCGAAATCCTGTTGGTCGTTCCTTTGGAAGCCATGGTCCGCAGACGCGCGGATTGCTATTGCGGGACCGGTTCCTTCCAGATGCTGCTGGGTTCCGTTCTGGCGGGTGTCTGGTTGCTGGGCCCCGGAATCTTTCTGCTGATGCTGTCCCGTCGGCCTGCCTATTGGGGCCGCTATTGTCCGTACTGCGGCTATCAGAAAGGGCCTCCCCGGAATCAGCCAGATCAGTGTCCCGAATGCGGAAAGGACTGGCAGCCGGAGCCTGAGGCGGCCGGTTGAGAGGGCCCTCGTTGACCGGAGTGTCCAGACGCGGGTACGCTCAGCCATTCTTCGGCGACCGTAGCTCAGTTGGTAGAGCACCTGGTTGTGGTCCAGGACGTCGCGGGTTCGAGTCCCGTCGGTCGCCCTTTCATCCCCGAAAGCCCTGCAGAGGCCTGTGAAACGCAGGCTTCTGCACGATGGGGGGATCGCGGCAGCGGCCAAAAACCTCATGTCATCACCTTCACTTCGGGCCCCAGCCTGTGGGGAATGCCGCCGTATCGCCGATGACCCGTAGTCGAACACGGGTTGCGACGATAAACTGCGGGGCTTGAGCCAATTGAGGCTCGCAAGGTTCCCCCCACGGAGGCATCGGACATGGCCATTGCTGCAGGAAGCCACGGCATCGATTTCCAGACCACCATTCACCGCAACTGCTCGGCAGCACAGCTGATCGATGAAGCGATCAAGCGAGGTGAGGGTCGACTTGCATCCAACGGCGCCCTGTGCTGCCTCACCGGTGACCGGACCGGTCGAAGTCCCAAGGACAAGTTCCTCGAGGACACCCCCGGCATTCATGACAACATCGACTGGGGTGCCGTGAACCAGCCGATTTCACCTGAGCATTTTGCCGCACTCGAAGAACGCGCTCGTGCGCATCTCGATTCATGCAAGGATCTCTTCAGATTCGATGGCTACTGCGGCGCTGATCCACGTCATCGTCTGAAGGTCTCCGTGGTCACCCAGATGGCCTGGCACAATCTCTTTGCCAAGACCCTCTTCATCGAATCGGATCCATCCGAACATGATGGATGGGATCCCGACTGGATCGTTCTCAATGCGTGTGATCTGCAGCTGGAAGATCCCGCTGCGTACGGTCTCACGAGTTCCATCGGCATCATCCAATCACTCGAGCAGAAGAAGGTGATCATCGTCGGAACCCAGTATGCCGGTGAAATGAAGAAGTCGATCTTCTTCGCCATGAACTACGACATGCCTGATGTGGACGTCTTCCCGATGCACTGTTCGGCAAACGTCGCAGCAGATGATCCATCCAATGTCGCGTTGTTCTTCGGTCTCTCCGGTACCGGCAAGACCACACTCTCCGCGGATCCCGATCGCCCGCTCATCGGAGATGACGAGCACGGATGGTCCGATGACGGCGTCTTCAACTTCGAAGGCGGCTGCTATGCGAAATGCATCAAGTTGTCCCAGGAGGGAGAACCGCAGATCTGGGATGCGATCCGCTTTGGCTCGGTTCTGGAGAACGTCCCCCTGGATTCCAGTACTCGTGAGCCGGATTACGATTCCTCCCACTACACCGAGAACACCCGTGTCACCTACCCGGTCGATTTCATTCCAGGTGCCGTGATCCCATCGACCGGTGCGCATCCGAAGAATGTCATCTTCCTGGCAGCCGACGCCTTCGGGGTCCTGCCTCCGGTCGCGAAGCTCTCGCCCGAACAGGCGATGTACTACTTCATCAACGGATACACATCGAAGCTGGCTGGAACAGAGGCTGGGGTCACCGAGCCGACGCCCAACTTCAGTCCATGCTTCGGAGGGCCGTTCCTGCCACGGCCGCCGATGGTCTACGCTCAGTGGCTGGCCCGGAGAATCGAGGAGCATGGCGCCAATGTGTGGCTCCTCAATACCGGCTGGACCGGTGGCTCCTACGGAGAGGGTCATCGATTCGAGCTTGCCTACACACGAGCCTTCGTCACGGCCATTCTGAATGGTTCGCTTGCCAAGGGTGACTTCCAGCAGGAACCGGCGTTTGGACTGTCCGTCCCAGTGGACGTGGCAGGGGTCCCATCAGACCTTCTGCTGCCTCGTGGGACCTGGTCAGACCAGTCCGCATACGACGAGAAGGCCGGCAAGCTGGCCGAGCTCTTCCGGCAGAATGATGCCAAGTACGACATCAGCGATGAGGTTCGAGCGGCCGGCCCTTCATCCTGAGAGGGCTCGATTGCCTGCGGATTCCGCACAGATGAAACAACGCCAACCCTCTGAATCAGGGTGATGGCGGTCAGAGGTCCCATAAAGAGCCCCGATCAGGGGCTTTTTTTTGTTGTGTGGGCACTTTCTGGCAGATGCGCGAAATATTCCGGGGCTGAACTGGACTGTCCTCTTGAACGACCCGATTTGAAACTTGGTCCGGGGGCTGGTCTCCGGAATTCGCGTCGGTTCCCTCTTTGGTCCCAAGGCATGAGGTGCTACAAGCCATGAAGTTTCTCGATAAAGACGTATTGACCACCGGAGAGGTTGCCAAGATCTGCAACGTCGCTGCTCGTACAGTCAGCAAATGGTTCGATTCCGGACAGATCCAGGGTTACCGGATTCCAGGTTCAAAGGACCGCAGGATTCCCGTCGCCAGTCTCATGAAGTTCATGAAGGAACACAACATCCCCTTCGATGGGTTGATGACGGGTTCCACGCGTGTCCTGATCGTGGACAGCGACAGCGAGGTCTGCTCGACACTGCAGAAGATTCTCACTGAAGAAGCGAACTACGAAGTTCATGTCGCCAGTTCGACCTTCTGTGCCGGCATGGAATGTGAACGGTTCCGTCCTCATGTGATGTTGATCGACGTCCACATGGAAGACTTCGATCCACGAAGCCTGTGCAACTGGCTTCGAGGAAACGAGGATCTCGCGGGCACGAGGATCGTCGCGATGAGCGGTACGCTGACCGACGGCCAGAGCGCCGCGCTGATGCAGCAGGGCTACGACGCCACGCTTCACAAGCCATTCACCGTCCGGCAACTCATCAACTGCATCGAAACAACGCATGCCGTGGCGTGCTGAATCTGAAGAACTCTCTCCTCCTGTTACAGTCTGACAGGGATCCATGAAAGCCGTCGCGAGAAACTCGCGGCGGCTGTCATTTTTGAGGCTTGTCACCGTTCCCGAGTGCAGGACTTCCATCGGCGGGCTATCGTCACAGGGAATGGACGTGATCCTGCCACATCTGGATTCCAGGACCGGTGATATCGAGGCCAATGCGCGTCTCATCTCCGATCTTGCCCATGCCAGCGCGGACTGTGATGTGCTGCTGACCCCAGAGCTTGCGCTCTGTGGATATCCGCCTCGCGATCTGCTGTTCCGGGAGGGGTTCGTGGAACGCTGCGAGCAGGTTCTGGATGACCTTGCCGCCACGCTGCCACCCGACATGCTGGTGCTTGTGGGATGTCCTCATGCCAGGGATGCCGACAGTGGTCGCTGTTTCAACGGTCTGGCCGTCTGTCGAGGTGGTCGCGTCGAGACCTGGGCCGACAAGCGGTTGCTGCCGGGCTACGACGTGTTTGATGATGATCGGTACTTCCTTCCCGGAGGCGGCAGTCGATGGGTCGAACATGCCGGACATCGCATCGGCCTTCTGATCTGTGAAGATCTCTGGCAGGCTGGAGATGTCCAGGAGCATGCCCAGTACGAGGTCGATCCAGTCGCTGAGCTCGTCAAGGAAGACTGTGATGTGATCATGGCCGCCAGCGCCAGTCCGTTCATCGTGGGCAAGCATGCCCGACAGGTGAGTACGGTGACGCGCCTCGCACGCGAGCACGGCATCCATGTTCTTGCGATCAATCGTGGTGGTTCGGAGGACGATCTCGTTTTCGATGGCGGGGTTGCCGTCGCGGATGCACACGGCAGCCTTCTGCACGCACATCAATTCCCTTCAGATGATGCGGCTTTGATCCAGAAGGTCGGCGTCAACGGCACGGCCGTCGAACCGCCCTCGTCTGATGAGGACGCACAGCGTTTCAAGGCGATCGTGACGAGTGTTCGTGGTTATGTCCGGAAGACCGGTGGGCGAAAGGCCATCATCGGTCTGAGCGGAGGAATCGATTCGGCGGTGACCGCTGCCATTGCAGCAGCCGCGTTGGGTCCGGAGAATGTGACGGGTGTCATGATGCCTTCACGGTATTCTTCCAGCCACTCCCTGGAGGATTCGAGAACCTTGTCCGACGCCCTCGGATTGTCGGCCTGTATTGAACTTCCCATCGAACGCATCCATTCCGCGACACGAGATGTTCTGAAGTCCTGTGATGAGGTCGCCCACCTCGAAGAGGGATCGTTGGCCGACCAGAACATCCAGGCTCGCGCCCGCGGTCTGATTCTCATGACGATCTCCAATGCGATCGGCGGCCTGGTGCTGTCTACCGGGAACAAGTCGGAAGTTGCGGTCGGCTATGCCACGCTCTACGGCGACATGTGTGGTGCCATGGCGGTTCTGGGTGATGTTCTCAAGATGGATGTCTACGCTTTGGCCAGGTGGATGAATGATCATCCATCCCATGCGGGATTCAAGGGGCCGCCCATTCCCGAATCCACAATGACGAAGCCGCCATCGGCGGAACTCCGTCCGGATCAGGTTGATCAGGATTCGCTGCCACCCTATGAGCTGCTTGACGAGATCGTTCGACTTTGGATCGAGGAAGAGCAGTCGGCTGGTCGAATCATCGAGACGACTGGAGCGGATCCCAAGGTCGTCTCCGATGTCCTGAAGATGATCGATCAGGCTCAGTTCAAGCGGGATCAGGCTGCGATCATTCCAAAGGTCTCGA
The DNA here is from genome assembly GCA_002702575.1 of Phycisphaerae bacterium. Taxonomy (GTDB): domain Bacteria; phylum Planctomycetota; class Phycisphaerae; order Phycisphaerales; family SM1A02; genus UBA1668. Next base: position 87,923 of record PAAJ01000014.1, read on the forward strand.
GGCGAGCATTTGGTCGTGGTCGCCCATGGCCCATCATCGGCCGTCCTGGAGCGGCTCCGGTGTGGATACCGGCTTCTACAACGGCCTGATGCCAGCGAGGGACCACGCCGGTCTATACTTCGCGCCATGTCCATTCGTCGCCTGTCGCCATTCATGGTGAACCAGATTGCCGCCGGTGAGGTCGTTGAACGGCCTGCCAGCGTGGTCAAGGAACTTGTCGAGAATGCCATCGATGCCGAGGCCTCTCGAATTCGCATCGAGATCGACAAGGGGGGCCACGAACGCATCGAAGTCATCGATGACGGCAACGGCATCGTGCAGGAGGAACTTCCCCTGGCATTGGAGTCGCATGCGACGAGCAAGATCACCGATCCGTGCGATCTTGATGGTGTCGCCACCATGGGGTTCCGCGGTGAAGCCTTGGCTTCCATTACCTCGGTCGCCAGAGTGGTCGTTCGCAGTCGCACTCGAGATGCTGCAGAGGCGTCTGTCATCGAGGGCGAGGGCGAACGTCGAGAAGGGCCGAAGCCTGCTGCGGGGCCGGTGGGAACATCCGTTGCGGTCCATCAGCTGTTTGGTCGCGTGCCGGCTCGAAGGAAGTTTCTCAAGTCGGAAGCAGCCGAGATGAGAAGGATCACGAGGATCGTCCATCGACTCACGATGTCGCATCCCGATATCGCCTTCACGCTGATCTCCAATGGTCGAACCACTCTGGAATTGAAAGCTCGAAAAGATGTTCGCAGACGCATTCTGGACGTCATGGGTCCAGAGCTCGATGAACACATGCTCGATCTGGATGTGACCCGGGAAGGCATACGACTCTGGGGTCTCGTCGGACTGCCCGAAGTCGCCAGGCCCACGAGTCAGCATCAGCAGTTTTATCTCAACGGTCGTCCGATCAGTGATCGCTCCGTCTCTCACGCCTTGCGGGAGGCCTATCGAGGTCTGATCGAGCCTTCCCGTCATCCCACAGCAGTGCTGTTCCTGCAGGTCGAGCCGACACGAGTGGATGTGAATGTTCATCCAGCCAAGACCGAAGTTCGTTTTCGAGATGAGCGGCTGATCCATTCCATCGTTCGCAGAGGTGTGCTGGAGTGTCTCGGGCGTTCTGACCTCACGCCGGATCTGTCCGTGGCGGAGTCCTCTCCCTCAGCGTCGACTCGGCCATTGTTCGGATCGGGCGGCCGCTCCGGTGGGGGCGTCCGGTTGACGCCACCTCCAGTGACCTCCGTGGGTGGTGGTGTCGGCAAGGGTTTCGATGCGGAAGCGGCACGCGAGCTCGCTCGTGACCTGTCCGAGCGACCAGCAGTCATTCCATCACCGGTCCCCAGTTCGCCTGTTCTCCAGGTGCACAAGACGTTTCTGGTGACCGAAGATGAACACGGGATGGTCATCATCGACCAGCATGCCCTGCATGAACGGGTCATGTTCGAGCGCTTGCTGGCACGTATTGAATCCGGTCCTTTGCCCTCCCAGCGTCTGCTGGTTCCGGAGGTCATTGATGCCGATCCGATTCATCTGGAAGGCCTCGAGCAGATTTCACCGCTGATGGAACGACTTGGCCTGGAGGCCACGCCCTCCGGTCCGCGGACAATCGCACTGCACGCTGTGCCCGTTCTTCTTTTTGAACGAGGCGTCAAGGCGGGCTCGTTCCTCAAAGATCTTCTCGAACGCGCTGGTGAGGGCACGCTTTCGAGCACCGATGAGGAAGAGGCTTTGCGTGAGGTCCTGGACATGATGGCCTGCAAGGCAGCAGTGAAGGCTGGCGATCAGCTGTCTTCGCGAGAGTTGGCGGATCTGCTTGAAATGCGTGAGACCGTGGAGCGATCCAGCAATTGTCCGCATGGTCGCCCGACTTCCCTGCGATTGAGCATGGAGGATCTGGAGCGTCAGTTCGGTCGTCGGTAGCGGGTTGTCAGCCACCGCTGACGGGCGGAAGCAACGCCAACGTGTGACCGTTCTGAAGAGTCGTGTCTCGATTCACCAGACGGTCATCGATCGCGAAGGCGATCGTGCGATCGAGGTCACCCAGCTTCGGTGCGGTATCCATCAGCAGGGCCCAGGCATCCTGAACGGTCGCGTCCAGAGGGAGTGTGCACTCCTCTTCCCGGCAGCCAAGGGCTTCGGCAGCGGCGGCGAATGCACGCACATGGATCGTGATCATGTTCGTGGTCATGGCCATGGCAACCAGTTCACGGGTGTGCCTTCTTCGATCATCTGCTCACCGGCGGCGAGATCAGCCAGGCCGATCGTATCGGTCGCATGGGAGAGGTCTCCCGATCCCTGCCAGTGGGGGACCACAAGGCCGCCTTGGCCATCACGTTTCACCGGTCTGAATCTCCTGCGGGAGCGGTGTCGTCCTGCCGATTCCGAAAGGACGCCACGGCTCCAGGGAAGGTCCGGCGTCAGCCCCTGCATCATCCGCAGAATCGGCCACGCGAACAGACAGGCGGTCGCCAGTGCGGAGACGGGATTTCCGGGCAGCGAGATCAGCGGGCGGTTCCCATTGATCGCAGCGACCTGAATCGGCCGCCCGGGCTGAATGGCAGCACCCTTGAGCAGCATCGTGGTTTGCAGAGAGTCAATGGCTTCCTTGAACGCATCGCGGTCACCGGCACTGATACCTCCGATGGTGATGATCATGTCCGCCTCGCATGTCTCCAGTGTTCGACGGGTCAAGGCGACATCGTCGGGGAGCCATTGCTCATCAATGACATCGCCGCCCATGCGTTCAAGCAGATGAGCGATCATGGGAAGGTTGCTGTTGCGAATCTGGGAGGGACCGGGTTTCACATCGATGGCGACGACTTCATCTCCGGATGAGAGCAGCATGATTGTTGGTCGGCGATACACCGGGATCGACCTCGTTCCAACCGTGGCCGCCAGGCCGATCTCGACGGGACCCATTCGGGTACCGCTGGATACGAGTTCGTCGCCCGCAGACGCATCGCTGCCACGATGGTGGATCGCATTGCCAGTCTCGGGCTTGCGTTCGAACGACACGGGATCGCCGCGATCCGTCCATTCGTGAGGGGCGACGGCATCGAGTTGCGGCGGCACCGGGGCCCCTGTCGCGATTCCGACACAGTAGCCGGAGGGCACCTCGGGGGGATCGGAATCACCGGCCGCAATGAAACCCGCTGAAGGCAGCGAGTCCGCTTCTTCAAGATCCTTCGATCGCACCGCATAGCCGTCCATGGCCGAACGATCGAAAGGCGGCAGATCACGATCAGCGAGCAGAGGTTCCGCCAGCACTCTGCCTGGTGCTTCTGCAAGACCGACGGTTTCGATCGGAGACGTGCGCCATGGACCGGTTCGGATGGACTGGAAGGCGTCTGGGTAATCCGGGAGAGCTGCCATGGCTCGCCACCCTAGCTTCTTTGTTCATCAGCGGGGGTCGTAGCGTGATGCGTTCTCTGAAAGGAAGCCGTTGCTCGGCCAGTTCATCAGGCTCGTCAACGATTCGGGGAGGGCATCGAAGTTCGCTCCGCGGTGGGGCGTCTTCGAGACTTCGACATGACCATCGATGCAGGCGAAATGAGTTGTGCCTTGATGATGAAAGCCCTGCGTGCCCGCATAGGCCATGCCCATGTCCTGTGGCGATGCATTGACCGGAGATCGCATGAACTTGTTGGCACCATTTCGCCAGGCGCCGATTCCAAACAGTGCCGTTGTTCCGGTCCTTCTGCACTCGGCGAGGGACAGTGAGGTGAGTCCATCGAGATTGTCCTTCTCGATCAGGAAATCCTCACTGTCGCCTGGAAGGCCCCAGGGTTGACGACTCTCCGCGGCGATGAAGGCCGTGTTGTAGTTGTAGCCCGTGAAGGGATCGTCTTCCCAGTTGGAGGGGCCGGAATAGACCGGGCACTGGAGGACTTCACCGGGAAGATCCGTGTAGGTCCACAGAAGGCCCGGGCGAATGGTTCCATCGGAGGTCTTCCAGTAGTCCCATGCTCGAACATCCCCTGTGTTGGCATCATCATCAAGTCCGTAGAGCAGGGCGGGCGGAAAGTCGCCTTTGTGCTCGATGGCATGAAGCATGGCAGCTCTCGCCATGATGCGGAGATTGTTCATGCACTTGGCACTCAGGCTCCGGTCGCCGACCCGATCGACGGCTGCAATGAGCAGGCCCATGAGAACGGCCACGATGACGATGGTCACCATGAGTTCGATCAGTGTGAATCCATGGATATGTCGGCGACTGCTCATGATGTCCAGCTTTCAAGGAGATACAGCAGGTCAGTCACATCCACGAGTCCGTTGCCGTCGAAGTCCGCCTGGTGGCCGGCTTCGACACCGCCCCAGAATTCCAGAAGCAACAGAAGATCGGAGACGTCGGTGGCTCCGTCACCATTCAAGTCAGCGGGTTGGTCCGCAGGGACATCGACGACGGCATCGATTTCCGGTGAGAGGAACGCGTCCTCTGGATTGTGGATTCGAACGAAGCGGACACGCTCCAACATCACATCTTCCAGATCGATGCCGATGCCACCCGCCGACTGCCCATAGGCCGACATCACCTCGTCCCAACCAAGACCGATCAGATCTTCCCAGTTCAGTTCGGGGTCCATGGGCATCAGATGGTTTGCTGGCTCGTTTCCCGGCACATCGTCATAGGGCTGCGCATCGAGCCAGCCGAGGGTGGGCCAGGCGCTGTCCGCCAGACATCCCGGGACAGGGTGCCACGTGATGCCATCGTCACTCAGTGAGATGTCACCGCCATCCGCGCCGAAAAGACCGTTGACGATTCCAAACGGGTAGCCGCCATCGATGAAACCACTGTTGCCGAAAATGATCAGATCGATTCCATACGGGTTTGAGGCATCGTTTTCGATCCAGTCATCGAATCCGAGGATGAGACTTCCACCGGCGCCGAGCGAAACGAGTTCATGGGGGGCCCATGCTGGCTGAAATGGGGACACCACGCCTGGAGACATGCCCTCACCTGAAAAGCGTTCGGGAGGCCCGATCGCCGTGCCAGGATCGTCATAGCCCGGTGCGCCACCCAGACCCGGTACCCAATCGACCACCGTGTCCGCCCAGGGATCGCTTCCCAGACATGTGACGGAAAGGAGGCCTACGAGGAGGCATGTCGGGCCTGGTGGTCTGAAGCAGGATCTCTGGTGCACGGGCGCGACCTTCCTTGGTTCCGAATCGCGCGGAACCACTCCCTTGGGCCTGCCAGCGTGTCTTGGGTCGTAGGGCGGCGATCATCTGCCGGGAGCATGGCAGACGTGCTTGGCCCTGTACCCGGAAGTGATCGCGCGGGCTCGGACGAATCAAGCGAGGGCAGGTTTTCCGGCTCCGGGCCTCGCACCAGCCTTCCCAACCCTGGCATGGGTCAGTGGCGTCCTTGGTGCTGGGTGGGAAGTCCCACATGCCCGTTACGGCGGCGCGTCCGCGGCGGCTTTTCACCGCCTTCCCTCGAAGTGGCCTCAGGCGGTTCCCGATGGGGGGAACGGCCAGTCGGCACCCTCGCTGGGGGGAGTATACCGGACCAGCCTTCACGACCTCATGGAGGGGGGTAAACTGCTTTCAATGGGTCTGTATCGTTGACACTTCGAGTGGCTACGAGATAGCATCGCCCGACTCACTGAACGGGATCTGTTTGACAATCCCAATCACCCTCTGGACATCGAATTAGTGAAGGCTTGAGGAGCGTTCCGGATGAGCATTATCTCTCCGAATTGGAAAAGGCTACGAAATCAAATCAGCTGCTTCCTGGCCATCATCATGGTCACGGGAATCTCATGGGCTCAGCAGCCAGCTGATGCCGAGACGAACCTGAAGGATTTCGTCCACTACGCCCTTGTTGCCAATGCCGACCTGGCCGAAGCGCATGCGAAGGCATTGCTCGATTCCGCGAGCAACGAGCAGCTGGCTTCGATGGTCGATGACGACAGCAAGCTTCGTGAACGCCTCAGGCGTGCCATTGACTGGGCTCGTCGTGTCCCACAGCTCGAGGAGACCGTCAGCGAACTCTCCAATCGAATCGAAGCCGGTCGTGTCATGCTTGGTCATGATCCCCAGCGAATCAAAGAAGCTGTCGCCATGCTCGACGGCACTCGCCGGGAACAGTTGCTGGCCCGAGGTCGCCTTGTTGCGGCCGGCGAGTATGCCGTTCCCGCTCTGGTTGAAGTCGTTGTCGATGACCGCACCGACGAACGAGTTCGCTGGAATGCCGAGCAGATCCTCAAGGAAATCGGTCGTGAAGCCGTGACGCCCCTGAGCGTTGCTGTGCACAACGTCCCCGCAGAGGATCAGAAGCGACTGATCATGATCATGGACCAGATCCGCTATCTGCATGCAGCGCCCGCACTCGCGGAAATCGCTTCCTCCAAGGACACTCCGATGGAGGTCAAGGTTGCTGCTCAGAATGCACTCGACAGCCTCGGTGTGTCTCCTGACGCATCGCCCGGTGAGCTCTACTCCGAGCTGGCAGGCATGTACTTCCAGGAGCGTGAGGAGCTCATCGCAGATCCTCAGGGTTCAGTCAACAACATCTGGCACTGGGACGAGCATGGCGGATTGATGTCCAAGGCCGTTCCCACAAGAATCTACGCTCCGATCATGGCCATGAAGTCCGCCGAGTCGGCCATGGCCTACGAGCCTTCCGACCAGTCCGCGCTGGCGATCTATGTCGCAGCCAATCTTCGTCGTGAGAACCGATTGAACGGTGCTGAAGACACCTACACCGGTACGGATGGGTATTCCCCCCAGTTTCATGCGACCTACTACGGACCCGGCATCGGCCAGGACGTTCTGGTCCTTGGGCTGGACAGTGGTGACACTCCGTTGATTCGCGATGCGCTTGTCGGACTGGCAGCGACATCCGGGCAGTCCAACCTCTTCGGTCGATATGCCGATCGAGAACCTCTCGTGGATGCGTTGCAGTATCCCGACCGGCGTGTTCAGTTTGAATCGGCACTGGTTCTTGCTCGAGCACTTCCTGACCAGTCATTCCCCGCATCCAACCGCGTGATTCCGCTGTTGGCATCCGCACTGCGTACCGGTGGGGAGGAATATGCAATCGTCATTGCCGATGCCGTCGAAGACCGCCAGGCCATGCAGTCCAAGCTGGAGTCTCTTGGATTCACGGTCCTGGGAACCGACCGCAGTGTTGCCAGACTTGGTGACACCATCAGTCAGTCCCCGGGGATCGATCTGGCCGTGGTGCTGCCGTTGACGCTTGATGGTGGCGAGCAGACGATCAAGGATCTTCGTTCCACAGCCGGCACCATCAACACGCCGGTCCTGTTCTCGATTCCCACAGGTGATCTTCCCTCGTATCACACCGAGTTCGATCGTGATCGCAAGGTTGCCATGATCCGATCAGGTGCGTCTGACGACGCGTTCTCCGCCAGCGTCGATTCACTGCTGGAAGACGCCTCGGGTGGTCGACTGACGGAAATCGATGCGAACATCTACGCCATCGAGTCGCTGGATGCTCTGAAGTCCGTTTCGCTGGTCCGTCCAGCGGCCTACAACATGGCGGATGCCGAGCCGACCTTGATCCTCGCGCTCGAGGAGCGAAAGGACGCTACGCGAATGATGGTTGCCGAGATCCTTGCGAACACGGACTCCCCATCTGCTCAGCGGGCACTGCTCGATGCGGCGCTGGACCCATCTGCAGGCAATGAGCGGGTCGAACTGCTGAACTACGCAGCGTCATCGATCCGTCGTTACGGCGATTACGCAACCGATGCCGAGGTTGCCGAGCTGAACAACCTGATTGAGCGGACCGGCGGTCCAGTGGCGGATGCGGCAGCGAATGTCCGCGGTGCACTGGATCGGAATACCACAGGCCATCTCATCGTCGGCCAGGGGTCCTGAGCAACCGAACGTTTCCTCGCCACCCTAGCTCAGTCGGTAGAGCGGAGCTTTCGTAAAGCTCAGGTCAGCGGTTCGAGTCCGCTGGGTGGCTTTTCAGATCTCGAGGTTCGGGACCAGCGGCCATGTCGAACTTGAATCGTCCTTATCTCAAATGGCTCATGATCATGGGCATCATCGAGGGGTTCTCGACCCTCATGCTCTTCTTCGTGGCCATGCCATTGAAGTACGTGTGGGAGATGCCGATGGCCGTGACCATCACCGGTGGTCTTCACGGAATCTTCTTTCTTGTCCTGATCGCGATGTTCATATTGGGCAAATCGATCGTTCCGCTGCCGACCCGTCTCGTGTGGTGGGGCATCATCGGCGCCATCGTTCCATTTGGACCGTTCGTCGTGGATGTGATGCTGTATCGCCTGTACAAACAGCCGTCATCGGGTGATCAGCAGTCGCCATAGTTCGACAGCAGCAGCAGGATGTCATCGGAATCGACCAGCCCGTCCTGATCGAGATCGCCTGGCCCTGATTGGCCCCATGCATCCAAGATCAGAAGAACATCTGCAACGTCAACCACGCCGTTTCCGTTGAGATCCGCCGCACATCCGGCGGTATCTTCGGGGACCTCGAAGATCGGGTCGGCGAAGGGATACTCCAGATAGGCCAGCAACGACTCTCGCTCCGTGGCCGTCATGCCGAGTACGACCTCTCGTGAATCCGCTGCTTCCCCGCCGTGCCAGAGGATCGCCTCCATGACGCTTCTGGCTCTTCCATCGTGAAGAAAGTTGGGGGTGTCACCACCGGATGTCGGGGCCTCGCATGATTCGGGGAGCCCCAGTGCATGACGGACGTATGACAACGCCCACAAGGGAGGTGTTCGCCATTCACTTCCACTTGCCTGGAAATGAGGCCGTCCGTCCGCGAGTTCCGGGCCCATGTCATGCAGCAGAAGGTCCGTGAATGGTTCGATTCGTAGGTTTCGATACGCCTCGATCGGATGGCTGTCTCCGGTGATGTGTACGGGGGTGTGACAGCTGTGGCAATTGGCTTGTCTGAACAGCAGCATGCCTTCGATGGCTTTCGGATTCTTGAAGTTGGATCGAGGGGGCAGCGTCAGCCCGCGAAGGTAGGCGGTGACCAGGCCCAGCTCTTCGGAATTCAGTTCTGGGAGTCCAGGACCTGGATCGCAATCGGGCTGCATGTCTCCACAATCCTGTTCACTGTTCAGCGGTGTCGTGATGCCCAGATCCAGACGAAAGGCATCCGAAGCCTGTTGTTTCAGGGTGGGTTGATTGGCTTTCCATCCAAATCGACCGATCACGGTTGTCTTGGAATGCTGATCCCAGACTCGGTTGGCCCGACCCGAGATACCGTCTCCATCCGCATCCATCGGATCCTCGGCAGAGAGAATCGCCTCATCACTGATCGCTTCAAGGAATCCGAGCCCGGCCAGCATGGGTGCGATCCGAGGAGAGAATTCGGCTGGCCCGTCATGACCCGGGGTTCCGGATTGATCAGGGATGTTGGTGCCCAGTGATCCATGGGCAAGGTCCAGGAACTGATAGGTGGGCTTGCGAAGCGTATACGGGGTTCCATCATCAAAAGCCCCCTCGATGTACTCGTAGGCCACTTGCAGTCGTCCTTCGGGCGTGTGGCCTTCGGCCGCCTCGACATCAAGCTGGCTTCCGTAGAAAGGATGGGGGATGGGAGCTCCCGTCGAATCCTGTCCGGGAACGCTGAGCTGTGCCACGAGTGCAAACAGATCCTGGGATTCGAACGGGGTTGGTCCTCTGCCATCCATCACGTGACATTGGATGCACGAAGCGGCGGCATAGCGTGGCCCAATCACATCGGGTTTGAAAACCGGACTCTCCAGGATCACCTGTCCAAGTGGCCCTGCACAACATGTGAAATGGGTTCCCAGATTGAGAAGATCTGCATTTTCAAAATCCGTCTCAAAGAAGACCTTGCCGTCCATGAAGGCCTTCAGTTCATCGAGTTTCAAGGTGGAGGCATGCTGTGCAAATCCGAATCTCGGGCTGAAGACATGGGATTCCGTGGCCGGTCCGACTGGTGTGATCCTTGGATCGGACTCATGAGGGCCGAATCGTCCCTGGCCGACACGGTAGTAGAAGAATTCGGAGTAGTACTGCAGTCCAGGTGTGGGGAGATCGATGAAGGTCAGATCGAAATCGATGATCGTGCCGGGAGTGACGTTCTCCACGACATGTGTGAACCGGTTCTGACTGCCGGTCATGATCTGGTTGATCAGGGTTTCAGGGCGATTGCACAGATCGGAAAACGGATCATTCCATGTGAAGTAACGGAAATCCACTCGGTTGACGGACAGGTCCTCGTCGATCGCAAGTTCGATGTCGACTCTGTTGCCCCAGTCCGTCATGATCATTTCGAATGTCTTGCCCACTCCGTAGTCCTCGACATAGTTGTCGAATCGCCATTCATTGGGATGTCGGTGACGAAATCGGCCAGACCTCGTCGTGATGATCGGCCAGTCAGGCGACTCCACGGCTTCGCCCAGCAGGATGTTGAAGCGAGCCGTATCCTGAGGTTGACCACTCAGCTGCTGCGAGAACCAGTAGATCAGGGATTGGCCTGCGACCGCATCGGGGAGCAGGACGTCCCATTTGCCCGGTTCGAACTGGTTCATTCCGATACTGGCCATCGCATCACCATCGATCTGATAGTTGAACACGACACTCGTCGTATCTCCCAGATAGGTTCCATTGGCACCGGATTCGAAGATGATTCTGGCGCCGTTCTCGCTCAGTGAAAGATCCTGTCGAAATCCACGCGGTGGGGGAGGCGTCACATCATCGCGCTGGAAATCGATGCAATCGGGCTCGATCACGAGTTGATGTTCAGGGAAGACGTACTGGGTGGGGTTCTGTATGAGCAGAGAGAAAGTCAACGGTTCACCGACCACCACTCCGGAAATGACATGCGAATAGACGCCGGGGCTGTCCTCGTTCATGACCCATCCCCCGCCTGGTGGAGTCGGGTAGACGATCATCATCGTGGTGTCGGGTGATACGGTGACTTCAAGACGCACACCGTTCTCGATCGGGCAGATTCGACCTTGATAATCAGGTACGGCTGCCTCACAGACTGCAGTCACAGCAAGCAGGAAGAAAAACGGGTACAGCGGGTACATGCGGAATTCCTTCTTGCCGGTGTTCTGCTCAGGATGCAAGGATCGCGTTGACGTCGTGCAGCGTTCGGATGGCATCCGTCATTCAGTTTTTCGGTGGAGGGTGTTCGGAGTCTCTTGCCGAAGATAGTCATGAGACCACCGTTTACGCATCATCTATTGGTAGTTTTTGCCATTCTCATGTTCGATCGCGCATACGTTTCTTGAAGCATTGAAGCGTGTTGTTACGATACCGAACCTGTTCATTCAATCTGCTTCTTCGAAAGAGGTTTTCGGCATGCTGGCATCCCTGTTTGTTTCACTTGCTGTTTTTCAGGTGGCATCGACCTCGACTCAGGAATCGCCGCCTGCTGAACCGGTTTCTTCCAAAGAGATCGTGGCTGTGGAGTCCGATGAGATCACGGCAGATGCCAGGATGATCGTGGATCGGTATATCAATGCGACCGGGGGGAGGGCTGGCTGGTCCAGCGTGAAGGCCATTCAGGGCAATGGGACCCTGGACATTCCCCTAGCTGGAATCACTGGAACGGCCGCCTATGTCGTCACTCCGGATCTGTATCGCAACACCTTCCGAATGACTGGTGGACCCATCCAGGACGCCAGCATCATCACAGGGCGCAACGGCGATGTTGTCTGGCAGCTTTCCGGCGAGAACGAACAGTACACGGGCAAGCTGATCGAAGGTGCGGAGCGACTTCGGAATCTGAGGCAGTACCAGTTCAATCAGATGCTGGATCTGGAGAAGAATTTCCTGAGGGTCGAGCTGGTGGATATCGAGGAGATCGAAGGTTCGCGTGCTTTCAAGATTCTCATGGTTCCAAGGGAGTCGCCCCAATCCAAGGAGTACCGTTTCTTCGATCAGGAAAGCAATCTGATCGTGAAGACCATGGTCGATGACGGCACTGGAAGGGTTCAGGAAGCGTACTTCGATTCCTACAAGCAGTTCGGGCCCGTGAAACTGCATACCCGGACCAAGCGGATGACCGGAGGTCAGGTGCTCATGACAATCGCGACACCGGAGATCCTCATCAACAAGCCGGTTCCAGAATCGTTCGAGGAAATGCCTCTCGAAATCAAGGTCCTGCTTGGAGAGAAGAAGGTCTCACCTCCTGTGACCAAGCCGGAATGATCTCGCCGCTCGTTTTTCTTCATGGATGGTGTTGTGAAGCCGATCATTTCGCTTCGCAGATCTCGTATTTTTCCCCAGGTCGAGATGTCGTATCCGTTCCATGGCAATCCGATCTGATGGATCATTCCGTTTCCGTGGACCTCTCCGTGGCAGAACATCACATCGAATCGGTCTGTCTCGCGCAGGCTTGGACTGAGCCAGTCGTTCTGATCGGGCACAGCATGGGTGGCATGCTGGCAGCCATGATTGCCAGATCCAACAGACTCGATGTCAAGGGGATCGTGGTGGTGGATGCCACCTGGCCTCTGGATTCGGCATCCTCGGACTTCTTCAAGTCCTTCATTCCAGGTCTTGAGGCGGACTTTGCGGGAGCCATTCGCGAGTTCTTCGAGAGTCGACTCACGGCTCCCGGGGATGATCGTACGATCAACGATCGCATCATCGAGAAAGTCGTCGAGTCCGATGCGGAGATCGCGTTGGCGTTGTTCCGTGATCTGCAGACGCCCGGAAGACTGCCTCGAGTCGAGGAGATCTCCGTTCCCATCCTGGGCATCAGTTCTTCGCTGCAGTTTCTTGATCGGGGCAATCTGCTGACTCACTCACCTGATGCCTGGTACGGTCAGATACCCGGAAGTGGACATTTTCTCATGCAGCAGGCGCCCGATCAGCTCAATGCGATGCTTGAGACGTTCCTCATTCACATCGAGCGTCCATGAAAAAACCCCTCCCCCGAAGGGGAGGGGTGAATCAAGTCGTCAAATCAGAGCACTGATTGCCGAGGGATCAGCAATCGCCGAAGAAGCTCAGCAGCAGCAGGATGTCGTCGACATTGCAGACGCCATCGCCTGTCAAGTCGCCTTCACCGGTGTTGTTGCCGAACAGTCCGAGGATGATCAGGATGTCATCGACATCTGAATCTCCATCGCCATCAGCATCGCCAGGACAGCTGTCGTCGCACTCGTCCGGGATACCGTTGCCGTTGGCGTCCTCACTGGTGCCATTGGCGATATCACAGGCATCGGAAACGAAGTTGCCGTTGCAGTCCTCTGTCTCGGTGTACCCGAAGAAGGTCGAGACGTTTTCGCCGAAGATGTTGCCATCCGCGTCGCGTCCCTGGGCGAAGCCTTCGAAGCCGACCTCGCCATCACCGATGATGGTCAGGCGACCAAGGTGCACGCCGTACTGAATCGAGCAGTCATCGGCAGTGAACGGCTGGGCCGTACCGGCAACATCATCAGGCAGGATGAACCAGAGTCCGTTGCCTACCGACAGATCGTTGCCATTCTCGAACTGGACCCAGTCGATGCCGATGTTCTGGACATTGTTCTCGGGGAACGGGAATCCAGAGCTGTCGATGCAGCCGATGCTCACACGTGAGTCCCATTCGAGATCAGGATCGAACTCGAAGAAGTTGGGATTGACATCGACCGAAGTCGGACCGCCATTGGCATTCTGATAGAAGCTCGTCGAACAGGTGAGCATCTTCTGCTGTTCAGGCGTACCCGCCACGGCGTCGAGACGCTGATTGGCGGACATGGTGATGAACAGATCGACGGTCCAGTTGGGCTCGTCGGTCGACAGAAGATTCGTTCCGACGATGGAGTGCCTCACGGAGATTTCTCCGCCAGTACCGCCACATGGATCATCATCACAATTCGAGTCGTCGCCAAGGTAGTCACCGCCGATGGTGAGGCATTCGCCTGCTGAGACGACGACACATGATGTGCCTGTGCAGCATGCACCGGTCACGATGCCGCCACCGCAATCGGTATCGGCACAGTTGGTGTTGTCACCCTGATAGTCACCGTTGGCATTGCTGCAATCATCCGCGGTTGCGGCGAAGCAGCTGTTGCCGACGCAGCACGCACCAGTCACTGGAGGCTCTTCGCAGGTGATGTCGTCACATGATGACCCATCGCCGTAGAAGTCGCCGCCATTGTCGGCACACTGGTCTGGAGTGACCTCGAGGCATTCAAGACCCAGGCAGCAGGCGCCGAGGCTTGCACATGGGCTGCCGGAACAATCTGTTCCATCACCCAGGTAATCACCACCCAATTCGAGGCATCCGAGCTGGGTTTCGATCGCACAGGTGCCCTGAACGCAGCATGCGCCACTTGGCTCGCCGCCGAAATCACCACTGATGGTGAGGGTTCCGGAGCCAGTAGCACCCTGCCATCCACCGATTCGGATGAAGTAGGTCTGTCCGCTGACCACCTCGAAACTCATTTCGGAGTAATACTGCTGACAGCCTGGATCGGCAGCGGCAGAGTCACCATTGCAGGCGACCTGAATCAGATCGTTGCAACTCGAACCCTGATAGAGAACGAGTGAGGTGTCATAGGAGTTGGCATCGCACGTCGTGAAGTTTGCCGTGCCGGTACCAGGGGCATTCCATCGCATCCAGTAATCAGCACTGCCCTGCCAGTCAAGGTAGGTGCCTGCACACTGGCTGTCATCCGGATCGCCATAACCACTGTCGGTTGCATTCGAGGTGTCGAATGGATTGGTTCCCACAGAAGCATTGACAGCTGTGCCGCAGGTGTCGCCATCGCCACCGCCGCCACCACCGCATGGGTCACCATTGCAGTTGGTGCCATCACCGAGGTAGTCGCCGCCGAATGCGATGCAACCATCATTGGTGAGTACCGAACAGTCGTTGCCGATGCAGCAGGCGCCTTCTGGATCATTGCCACCACCGCATGGATCATCATTGCAGTTGGTGCCATCACCGAGGTAGTCGCCACCGGCAGCAGCACAGTCGACTGCGGTTCGCACTGAACACTTGTTGGCAACGCAGCAGGCGCCAGATGGATCACCACCGCCGCCACCGTTGTAGGCGACATAGATGCTGCCACCTGTCCAGATGGAATCGACCACGCCAGCGGCGTCGTCATAGGTCTCGAAGAACTCGATCTGGATCTGACCATCCGCGTCCGTGAAGTTGTAGTCGGCCGAGAGATCTGTGAACCCGGTTGCCGGGCCATACTCACCAGGTGCATCCTCGCCGTCGAAGATGGCGGTGTAGCCGGCAAATGGCTCACCGTTATTCTCCCAGTTGAACATGATGCCTGCTTCTGATCCCCATGAAGGATCAATGGCGGAGAGTGTCACATCGTTCCAGCCAATGCCGGTGATTTCAGCGCCGGCCGGAACGGTGACGGTTGCAATCACATTCACGCCGGACTGATAGCCATCAAAGCTCTCGATGCCGGTGATGTCGAGATAGGCCTCGCCACCGTCACCACCGCCGCCGCCACATGGGCTGCCGGCGCAGTTGGTGTTGTTGCCGACATACTTGCCGCCCAGGTTGGCACATTCGTCGGAAGTCAATCCTTCGAAGCACTTGGAGGTACCGATGCAGCAGGCGCCTGTCGGATCACCGCCACCACCACAGGGCTGGTTGTTGCAGTTGGTGCCATCACCGAGATAGTCGCCACCTGCATCACTGCAGACAGCAGCCGTCACGACGGAGCACTTGTTGCCGATGCAGCACGCGCCGGTTGGATCACCGCCGCCGCCACAGCTCTCGGGTGGGCAGTCGCCACCATCGCAGTTGAACTCATCACAGTTCAGGAAGATGGCGTTTCCGTTGTAGTCATAGCTGCCATCGTCGCAATAGTTGTCGCCAACCCAATCGGCTGGACAGCAGTTGCCTTCACAATCTTCGATTTCACCGGGAGCACATCCACCTGGAGGTGGTTCTTCGCCATTGCAGATGATGTCACGGATCTGAACGAAACCGGCGTCATCAATGCGTGTGCCGTAGTTCTCGCAGCCGCCACTGCAGTGAGTGACGACACCGATGATTTCTCCGTTGTACACAAGCGAAGATCCCGAGTTGCCGAAGGTCACGTCGATGTCGTAGCTGATCGCGGATCCGCTGACCGACATGACGGGGCCATCGTGAAACTGCTGGGTCTGAGACCGGCTGGGTTGACCACTGTCAACGCCGTATCCATTGACGCTGATCGTTCCGGAGTTTGGAATGGAACTCGCCAGCGGGATGAAGGTGTTGTACTTCTCGTAGGGGGTCAGTCCCTCGTTGTTGGTACCGATGGACAGCGCGCCGTAGTCGGCGCCCACGCCAGCATCAACGCCCTGTTCTGCAAGAACCGGGAACTGTTCACTGACAGGTGGGTTGTTGGTTGATCCATCATTGTTGGATGCGGGGACGTTGAACTGGACGACACCACCCTGACCGAGACAGTGTCCGGCGGTGACCATGCAGCTGTCTTCGTTGTGAAGAGTCGCACTGCAGCCGACCGGCATCAGACGTGCCATGTTCGGGTTGGATGAAGGTGCCCGGTCATCGGCGCCACAGATGCCGCAGTTGCCCTCGCCGCGGTCAGCCGTGCCGACCTCAAAGGCATACCTGTTGATACGGATCTCGTTGTCGATGGAGAACGGCGCTGCAACAAGCTCGATCTTCACGGCATTGCCGTTGAAGTAGGCGGTGCTGTTCTTCCACATCGAAAGCGCATTGGAATCGAGTTCCTGAACTTCGCCGTCCAGGAGCGACGTCACGCGGATGAAGCTGTTTCCTTCGAGGCGAACCTCCGAGAAATACAGTCGAAGCCAAGCGACATCATTGACTCGAAGAATGTCATCCCAGACAACCTTCGGCTTGGCAGTCAGGTTCAAGCCGCGACGACTCAGAATGTCGACATCCTGAAAATCACCAGTTGGAAAATCCAGAGTGGATCCCACGGCATCGGGGTTCTTCAATGGAGCCTTCGGAGGTGGCCCTTCAATCAGATTCTGTGCCATGGCCGATGAGCCCAGCAGGGCTGACGCCAAGGCCACCATGCCCATGATGGACCTGGACCGTTTGCGGCTTCGCAAGTGCATGCTCTCTCTCCTGTTGCAGCGGGAAGGCTGCTTTGGTTGATGACCGGAGGGGCCTCTCACGTTCCAACAGATGGGAATTCCCCTCCTCCAATCATTTGAATGTAACAGCCTTGTCCGTCCGGACAAGCCTCTTGGTTGCTTCAATTGCCATTGAAGTGGGGGTATGAGCTGATTTGACTCATTGGAGGGGGGGTGATCGCCCCTCAGGGGGTCTTCAGACGGGTCAGCAGGGGCCGAAGGCCGAAATGATCTGCAGGAGATCATCGACATCGACGGTGCCATTGCCATCGAGGTCGTAGAGCGGGTTGCTGGATCCGAAATGGCCGATTACGGCGAGGAGGTCATCGACGTCAATGCTGCCGTTCTCATCGAAGTCACCCGGGCAGGGTGGCTGGCAGGAGTCGTCCCCACAGCTGACGCCATCACCCAGATAGTCGCCAGCCAGGATCAGGCACTGGCCTTGGGTGACCTCCTGGCAGCTGTCGCCGACGCAACATCCACCAAGCGGTTCGGAGATCGGGCAGGGGTTCGGGAAGCAGGCTGTTCCCGCACCGACGAAGTCACCGGAGGCCTCCTGGCATTCGGCTTCCGTCAGCTGGATGCAGGTGAGCCCGAGGCCGGTGCAGCACGCACCAGTGAGCGGGATGTTGCATGGATTGATTTCGCAATCCGTGCCCGCACCCTGGTACGTGCCGCCGGCTTCGAAACAATCCGACTCGGAGGCATCAAGGCAGGTCGTACCGAGACAGCACGCGCCCGTCGCGGGGGCAGGGACGTGGTCGATCCACAGCGTGCCGGTCCCGGTGCTGGCCTGCCAGCCACCCAGACGGATGTAATAGGTCGTGAAGGGTGTGACTTCAAATTCGTAGATGGCTGAATAGTAGGACTGGCAATCGTCCTCTCCAGTGGCATCTCCATTACATGCGACCTGCTCGAGGTCATTGCAATCGGTGCCACGATAGAGCACCAGTGAAGTGTCATAGGAGTCTTCATCGCAGGTGCTGAACTTGACGGATCCACTCGAGGGTGGTTGCCAGACCATCCAGACATCGGGGCTGTTTTGCCAATCCAGATAGGTGTCTGGGCATTGGGTGTCATCCGGGGCCCCGAAACCGGAGTCGATGGCGCCTTCAGTAGAGAAGTCGTTGCCTCCGATGCTGGCCGGAATCGCTACTTCGCACGTGTTGCCCAACGTTCCAAAAAGCATCTCACGTGCTGCAACGAAGTCCGGGTGATCGATACGGGTCGCGGTGTTCGGGCAGGGGCAGTGTGTCGCGAGTCCCACGATCCTGTTGGTCCCCGTCTTCATGACGGGCGAACCGGAGCTGCCGTAGGTCACATCCGCCTCGAATTTCAGAGAAGTGTCTTCGACGAAGACGATTGGCCCCTGGCTCTCCTGCAAGGTATCGGCTCGGGTGCATTGCTCCAGGTCGTCGCCGTATCCGGCCACATTCACGGTGGTATTCGCAGGTGGAATGCTCGTTGCCAGCGGATGGAACTCGCCGTACCGCTCATAGGGCATCTCGCCATTGCCATTGGGCCCGATGATGACTGCTGCCCAGTCATTTCCAACCCCGGCGATCGAGCAGTACCAGGTCACTACAGGGAACTGGTCTTCGACCGGTGGGTGGTTCATGGAGCAGTCGATGTTCGAATTGGGGACACCGAACTGGCAGACGAGATTGCTGCCGTCTTCCATGCAGTGACCAGCCGTGATCAGATGGCTGTCCTCATCCATGATGACGCCGGTACAGGTGTAGCTGTCGCTGACCATTCTGCAGATGGCATAGTCGACCGTCTGTTCCCGGTCATCTTCTTCGCAGTAGCCGCAGAAATTGCCACCACCACGAGTGCTCGTGGCCTCTTCCCAGGAGATCTCATCCACGAGAAGGCGGTTTGTGGTCTGCGGGTCCGCGGTCATTTCCACAATGAGGCTGTCCCCATTGAAGAAGGCCGATTGCCAGCCCCATTGCTGGATGCTGGTCTTGTCGAGCAATTGCGTTTCGCCATCTCTGAGAGATCGAATTCTGATGGTTGTCGAGTCACTCAGAATCGATCCAGCGAGGGAGAGACGGATCCAGGCAGCACCAGGCTGATGAATGACATCCGTATAAATCACGTCGCGTTCAGGACCTTCGTTCTGAATCAGGCCTGAATCGGAATACACCTGCGCACTGATGCCAGAGGCGCCTCGCATCGGTTCATCACCGGATGAGGCGGCACTGACAATGAAGAACAGCATGGCCATCACATGGACAGCGTTGCTGCTCCAGCGAGTACGTTCCGTACGCATCGGATCAAATGTCCCTGCCTAGGGCTAGAGCCTCCCTGGTCTTCTCTTCAACGAACTCCCGCGACGGAGTGCCGGGAACAAACCGGCACTTTGAGACTACCACCCCCAGGCGATGCGGCAAGCGATACCTGCCCAATGGCAGAATACGCCTATTGCACCATCAAAATGGGGTATTTGCGGTATGAAATTCGTTCATTTCGATGAATCAAGCAGAGTCCACCCGGGGTTTGGTCTGGTCGGAGGTGGCTGCTCGGCAACACCTCCTTGCCGAACTGCTTGGAGGCCATCGCCTTAGACGCTCCATATCGCCCGGGCGGTGGCATGCATGCAGCCGTGAGCGTGTCTCAAAGCAGGACTTGAACTCGTATGATTCAGTCCATGGACATTCTTCTGACCGATTCAATCAACCTGCTCGCCACGGTTGAAATCTCTCCATGGTGGCGTTTCTTCGGTCGCTTGCATCCACTTCTTCTGCATTTTCCCATAGCCATGCTCGTGGCCGCGGCAGCCGTGGAATTGGTTCTCTGCTGGAAACGTGAAGCGAGGCCCAATGGCATCGCTTCGTTCTGTCTGTGGGTCGGCATGATCTCCGCGGTTCTGGCTTCCTGGACTGGCTGGGAGATGGCGGCCAATGAGGGCATCGAGGGCAATCCCGTCAAGGCATCCTTGCTCGTGTGGCATCGGTGGACCGGTGTCGTGCTCGCAGGGCTCAGCATCGCCCTGTGCATCTCCTGGTTGATCGAGCGGTTGAGCCAGTCAAGATGGTCCTTCCACGTCTATCGATTTGGCGTGTGGGCGGCAGGCATCCTCGTCTGTTTCGTAGGCCATTTCGGAGCTGAAATGAAATGGGGGCGGGACTACCTGTTTTCCGTTCTGAGAACGACCGCCGTCGTCGAAGAGACGACCAACGGAGACGACGTTGCTGCCGAACCCAAGTCTGAGACTGAACAGAGGGTGACACCCGCCTCGGCGGCCATCAGCTGGAAGGATCAGATCGAACCCATCCTTCAGGCATCCTGTGCGGATTGTCACGGTCCGGAAAAGCAGAAGGGCAGGCTCCAGCTGGTTCCATGGGAGGCATTCAGATCGCATCTTTCGATGATCGATGTGAATGATCCTGCTGCAAGCCTGCTCGTCCACAGGGTCAGTCTGCCTGTCGAGGATCCGGATGCGATGCCTCCCGGTGGGCCGCCTCTTGCCGCTGACCAGATCGAGCTCATCAAGACCTGGATCGGTCAAGGCGCTCCTGGAGGGCAGACCGCGGCGGTCGATTCAAAGGACTCTCCAGAGGCGTCTTCAGAACCGGCTCGCAGGACAGATCCTGCATCCAAGGTGCCATCTCCCTTCGATGCTGCCAATCAGCTCATGGCCATGAACGCCATCCGTGATCTGGGAGGACATGCCGTTCCAGTGAGTGAGCAGTCGCCGTGGATCGACGTCAATCTGTCGCTGATCAAGCCGCCGGTCACCAACGAACAGATCGCCATCCTCTCGACCTTGAAGTCCACCCTGATCTGGTTGAATCTTGGAGCGACCGCCGTGACGGATGAGGGGGTTGAACAGACCGTTTCACAGCTGAAGGCGCTGCATCGGCTGCGGCTGGATCGGACAGCGGTCGGTGACCGTGGTATCGACGCTCTGGGTGATCTTCAGGCACTGGAGGTTCTGAACCTCTTCGGCACCAGCGTGACCGATGACTGTCTTTCGGTTCTGGAACGCATGTCGTCCTTGAAAACGGTGTATCTCTGGGATACGGGTGTGTCCACGGCAGGCATGGACCTGCTTCGGAAGGCCAGGCCGGATCTGGAAGTTGTCGGGGGTCCATCGGTACCGGCGACGACGGCATCTCCAGCGGCGGAGCCATCTGGTGACTGAGGCCTTGCCCAGCGTGAGTGATCCCTGGGCCCCTTGAACGGCCCATCATCTGAATTCTTGACTGGTTCATCGGTCCTCGTCATGATGCGGGTCAGCCGGTTGCCATTCACCACCGGTGTCATCAGGAGAATTCATCATGTTGATTCGATTTGCGCTTGTACTCAGCCTTTGCCTCTTCGGTTTCGCCTGTGAGAAGAAGGGTGCCGATTCCGATGCCAACGGTGGCAACGGTGGTGCCACGATCACCATCAACGAGGGCGGCAAGTCCCAGCCCGGTACCGCAACCGTCAAGGATGCAGATCAGGGCCAGCAGGTCGGAATCGTTTCGACTCCTGGCAGCCAGAAGACGGATGACAAGTGATCGACGGCACGTGCCGCACACCGATTTGAGGTGATCCAAGCCTCTCGGAAGGCATTCAGGCCGTTTTTGAGAAAATACTGCCCACCACTGACAGATTCGTCGGTGGTGGGCAGATTCATTATGTCAGCAGAGCCAAACTGCTGATCAGACTCACACGCTTCTCTGTTTCTTCGATCTTTCCTCTTCTCTTCTCCCCCATGGGCCTGATTCGGGCCTGTCCCGGACAAAACGAATCACGAAATCTGGAGCCCGTTTCGTGGACCCCGGCCCCTGGCATGACCAGGGGTCGGGGTCTTCCAGCTTGAAATCGTGTTTCATGAGGAGCGGGGTTCCACCGCTTGACGCGGCCATACCAGGGCGGCCATGATCTTGCTCCGAATTCGTCAGAACAGGAGGCCTCGGGCATGCGATCGTCATGGAACATCAGTCAGGTAGTCCTACTTCTCGGAATGTTGGTCATGTTGCCGCTCTCGGCCTGTGACGAGTACGAGCGTGAGCAGATTCGCCAGGCAGGTGACGATATCAATGCTGCCGGTGACCACATTGGCAATGCCTCGGGTTCCGCGCTCGACCGGGCACGAAACAGCACGGGTGATGCGTTGCGAAATCTGGGGGACAAGATCGATGCGCATCAACAGAATGTGCAGGATGCAGCGGATCAGAAGACAACGGACTGACACATGTCGCAGCGAAGGGCCGGTTCCCAATTCGGTGACTTGTTGCTTGCTCTCTGCCTGGGCGTGATGGCCTGTCTGCAGGGTTGCGGTGATTCCCAGGAGAAGACGCCAAGCCCACCGGTGATGTCCGTCACCTCGACGTCCGTTCTGAAGACCAGTATTCCGGAACATGTTCCTGGCGTCGGTTCGATCAGGGCCATCGAGATTTCCACGATGGCGCCCGAAGTGGCGGGCAACGTGATCGGCCGTTACTTCGAGGATGGTCAGAGGGTCAAGCGCGGAGACATTCTCTACACGCTTGATCGACGGACCCAGCAGGCGCAGCTCGATTCGACCAAGGCTCAGCTTGCCGAGCAGGAGTGGATCTGGGAACGCATGAAGATCCTGGCTGAAACTCAGGCGGCCAGTGACGCTGAAGTGGCGGAGACCGCGTACACCATTGATTCCCTCAAGGCCCAGGTGGCGGAACTGCAGTCCGTCGTCGACAAGCTGACCATTCGTGCTCCCTACGACGGTCAGGTGGCTATCCACATGACCGATGTCGGGACCTATGCCAATGTCGGCGATGAACTCGTCAAGGTCGTCAATGATTCCGTGATGCTTGTCGACTATGAGCTGGCAACAAGCTGGCTGCCCAAGCTTGAGGTGGGGCAGCCCGTCACGTTGACAACGGAGGCGCATCCTGAGCGTCTGTACTCAGGTCGTGTGACTGCGATCAATCCGTTCGTGAACAACAGCACGCGTTCGGTTCAGGTCCGAGCTCAGGTCCCGAATCCGGATTACTCCCTGCGTTCGGGCCTGTATGCGGAAGTCATCCAGGTCGTTGGTTCCTTCGACGATGTCCTCGTGGTGCCTCAGGCTTCGATCGTGTACACGGGCAATGGGGAACTGGTCTATGCAGTCGATTCCGGCAGAGCTGTTCCGGTTCCGGTTTCGCTTGTCAAGAAGATCAGCCGTGAGCGCGCCATCATCAAAGCGATCAAGCAGCCGGCGATCGACTCGAAGTCGTCTGAGCATGCCGGCGGATCTGCAGATCAGAACGCGGCCAAGGGAGATGGTGGCTCGTCTTCCGGTTCGGACAAAGGTGGCTCGGCGAAGGCGGATTCTGATTCGAAGTCGAAGCCGTTGCCGCACATCGCATTGAAGGCGGGTCTTGAAATCATCGTCGAGGGCGCTTCCAAGGTCCGACCAGGTGCACTCATCAGAACCACCCCATACAAGCCTGTTGATGTCTCCGTGGTCACGGGTCTGCCTGCATCATCCTCTGCGAACGGGAACTGATCCGCCATGGCTTTTCTCGAGATGCTGATTCGCAGGCCGATCGTCGCCTTCGTCTTCAACATGCTGCTGGTCGTCATCGGTGTTGCGGCGTACTTCACGCTTCCCGTGGCCCAGTATCCCGCAATCACACTTCCCGAAGTCACGGTGACGACCACCTATCAGGGCGCTGATGCCCAGTTGATGGAAGCGGAGATCACAACACCCATCGAACAGGTGATGACGGGTGTTGAGGGTGTCATCTACTTCACTTCAACGAGTACGCAGGGTGAATCCGTCATCACGGTGACCTTGGAAATGGGTTCGGATGTCGGCGTGGCGGCCAGTCTGATCCAGAACCGAGTGTCCCAGGCGACCAGCAATTTTCCCGCCGATGCACTTCCGCCGGTCGTGGTCACAGCGGCTTCGACGCCTCAGATCTACATGTGTCTCGCAAGCGAGACCGCTTCGTTGCAAGAGCTTACGGCGATCTACAACGAAGGTCTGATCAACACGCTGAACAACATCGACGGTGTCGACCAGATCATGACCTTCGAGAACTCGTATGCCCTGCGGCTCTGGCTTGATCCCGCCAAGCTTGCTGCGCATGATCTCACTCCGGTCGAAGTCGCCAACGCCGTGGAGAACCAGAGTGTTGCCTTGTCTGCAGGCGATCTCGTCAACGATGCCCGTCAATACGACATCAGTACGGATTTCCGGTTGAATGATGCCGACGGCTGGAACGACATGATTGTCGCGTATCGAGACGGCTTTCCCATTCGTTTCAGCGATCTCGGTTATGCCGAGCTGGCAGGAAACAACGTGCCGCCGGACGATCTGTTTCTCAAGGATGGCCGCATCGCGCTGGGATTGGCCGTCGAGACCTTTGCCACTGCCAATGCGATCGATGTCTCCGACTCGATCCGGGCGCTTCTCCCCAATCTGAACAAGGTCCTTCCGGGTGATCTGGAGCTGATCATCACCTATGACAGGACGGACTTCGTCCGCAGTTCGATCATCGAGATCGTCAAGTCGATGATTGAAGCCATCATCTTCGTGATCATCGTGGTCTCTCTCTTTCTGCTGTCCTGGCGAGCGGTTCTCGTTCCGATCGTGACCATACCGCTGTCGCTGGCGGGTGCCATGGGATTGTTGATGATGCTCGGCTTCAGCATCAATACGATGACTCTCCTGGCACTGGTGCTTGCGATCGGCCTCGTGGTCGACGATGGCATCGTCGTTCTTGAGAACATCTTCAGATACATGGAGAACGGGATGAAGCCGATGACGGCAGCCATCGAGGGGCTGCGCGACATCCTCTTCCCGTTGATCGCGACGACGACGACACTGGCGCTGGTCTTTGCGCCCATCGGGCTCGTTCCGGGGCAGATGGGGGCTCTGTTCGAGCAGTTTGCCTTCACCCTTGCCGGAACCGTCCTGATCTCCGGTTACATCGCCATGACGCTGAGCCCGGTGATGTGCCGCCTGCTGCTGCGCCCGTCCAAGAAGGCGAAGCAGGCCGCAGAGTCCGGGGAAGAAGCGGCTTCCGAGGAAGGGCAGGACTTCATCAGCCGCATCTACGGAAAGATCCTGTCATTCACGCTTCATCGTATTCGACCGGTCGTGATTCTCATTGCCATCGGGGTCGCGTGCGCAGCGTATCTCGTGGGTCGAACGCTGCAGTCGGAGCTGCTGCCGACCGAGGATCAGAGTGTCGTCATGGTCTTCTACGAAGGGCCTCAGTACGCATCGTTCGCGGACATGCGTCGAAACGCCGATGAGATCGATGCCATTCTGCAGAAAGTGCCGGAGGGTATCGCGAACATCAACCTGATCGGAACACCATCGCCGACGTACTACCAGGGTCTCGGGATCCTGACGCTCGTACCGGAAGGTGATCGGTCGCGCTCGCAGCAGGAAATCGTGAAGTCGCTTCAGGCGCCGATCAGCACGATCCCGGGTGTCTTCGCCTTTCCGTTGAACATTCCGCCTTCCGTCTTCGGGGGTGCCAGTCAGCAGGATGTGAACTTCGTCTGGCGAACCATGAACGACTACGATGAACTCTGGAAGGCCTGGACCAAACTGAGAAGCGATCCGGAGCTTTCCAAATATCTTGCAGATGTCCAGATCGATCTGAATCTCGCCAACCCGCAGTACTCCGTCAAGATCGATCGCGATCTGTCCAACGCATCCGGCGTGACCGTTGCCGATGCGGGGCAGACCCTGGCTTCCACATTTGCACCGAATCGTCTCAACCAGTTCGTCATGAACGGCATCGCCTACTGGGTCTATCTGGGAATCCATCCGGATCAGTTGTCCGACCTCGAGATTCTCGATGACATCTATGTACGAGGCAATGAAGAGCGCCTGGTGCCGCTGTCCGCGCTGGTGACCTTCGAACCGGAGCAGGGATTGCTGTATGCCAATCATTACATGGGGCAGAAATCACTGACGATCAATGCCAATGTCGCTGAGGGTGCGGCACTGGGTGGGTGTCTTGATTTTCTCTATCAATGGACGAATGACAATACCGACGGGATCGTTCCATCGACCACCGGCTATTCGTGGACGTATGAACAGGGGCAGGGCAAGATCGGCATGACCTTCGCGTTCGGAATCCTCGTGGTCTATCTCGTCCTCTCCGCGATGTTCAACAGCATGGTGGATCCCTTGATCGTGCTGCTGGTCGTTCCCTTGTCGATGCTCGGGGCGCTGGTGTGTCTCAAGCTCAATGCCGAGACGCTCAACATCTATTCCGAAATCGGTCTGCTGACGCTGGTCGGCCTGATCTCGAAGCACGGCATTCTGATCGTGGAGGTGGCCAACCGCGGACGTGCCGCCGGCATGCCCGTCATCGAAGCGACCATTCATGCCGGACAGCTGCGTGTTCGTCCCATCCTCATGACGACGGGAGCGATGGTTCTCGGCGCAGTACCGTTGGTGGTCGAAGGTGGTGCAGGTCATGAAACAAGAGAACCTGTGGGATGGGTTCTCATCGGCGGCATGCTGTTCGGAACGGTCATGTCGTTGTTCGTCGTGCCAACCGTCTATTCATATTTCTCGGCACTCCAGAAGAACCGGTTCCGCCCGCGGAATGACGATGGAGAGCTGATCGAGACCGAGCCAGCTGTGAGTGCATGAGATGCCCAGGACCTTGAGTATCCAGACCACGGGCAAGGGACTCTATGAGATCACGGCTGAAGTGCAGGCGGCTGTGCGTGCACTTGATGAATCCGTCAATGGTGTCTGCACCGTGTTCGTTCAACACACCTCTGCAAGTCTGACGATTCAGGAAAACGCCGATCCAAGTGCACGCTCGGATATCGAAGCCTGGCTGGAACGTACCGTTCCGGAGCATGATCCACACTACACCCATGTCCATGAAGGTCCGGATGACATGCCTTCGCATATCCGATCGATTCTGACTGGCATCCATCTTTCGATCCCTGTCGAAAGCGGTCGGTTGATGCTGGGGACCTGGCAGGGCATCTATCTCTGCGAGCACCGACGAAGTCCACATCTCAGACATGTGGTCGTGGTCACATCGCCAGGTCATTGAGTCGTCCACCTTTGGCCGTCCAGGAATCATGTGGGGGACGTGGTTGGATTGCTGCCATAGTCGAGCTCGCTGATCGCATGCACTGCCGCGCATACCCCAGAGGCCTCGGCCGCCGTGTGTTTCGGTGAATCGAGTTGTTTCTTGATTCCTGCAGGCCCACCAGCAGGTACTCTGAACCGGATGAAAGCATGGAGTTTCTGCATCCTGTTCGCCGCGATTCTGTCGTCATCCTCCGGAGCGGCCACCATCCATGTTCCCGAGGATCTGCCAACCATCGGGTTCGCGGTGTGGTTCGCCGATGATGGTGACGAGATCATCGTCGGGCCCGGGGTCTACACCGAGGATGACGTCGAGACCATGATCGATCTGGAAGGCAAGTCGATCTGGATTCGAAGCAGCGATGGCCCGGAGGTCACGATCATCGACGGAGAGGGTCTCAGGCGAGGCGTCCTCTTCCAGTCCGGTGAAGGTGGCGACTCGATCATCGAAGGATTCACGTTCCGGGACTGCACGGCTCCCTGGTATGACTGGAATGAAAACGGTCAGCAGGACTCCTGGGAGTACTTCGGTGGCGCGATCTGGTGTCGTGATGGGAGCAGTCCAACCATTCGTTCCTGTCATTTCGTGAACGGTTCGGCCGAATATGGCGGCGCCATCTGCTGCTTTGATGAATTCTTCTCAAGCAATGAGCCGCTGATCGAGAACTGTCGCTTCATCGGAAACAATGTCTCCAATGGTGTGGGTGGCGCACTCTACAGCCATTCCGGGAGCCCAACGGTTCTTGGTTGTGATTTCATTGACAACACCGCCGGCTACGGCGGGGCCATTCTCAATGTGGCAGGAAGCAATCCGGTGATTACGGAATGTCTCTTCGAGAACAATTCCGCGAGTCTCGATGCCGGTGCGATCTACAACGATGCCAGCATGCCGTCTGTGTCTGCATGCGTGTTCATCAACAACACCGCCGATGATGATGGCGGCGCTGTCTTCAATGCGGATCCTGCAGGAAACCAGAATGTGCCTGTCTTCCTGGAGTGTGATTTCAAGGGCAATGTGGCGGGTGATGACGGTGGCGCGATCGCCAATTTCTCAGTGAGTCCGGAAATCTCCACGTGTCTGATCTCCGGGAATACGGCCTCAGAAGGCGGTGGGATGCACAGCTGGAATTCAAGCCAGCCGGTGCTTTCAGGGAATCTCATCTGCGGCAACTTGCCGACCCAGATCTATGGATCATGGTTGGATGATGGAGACAATGAGATTCTGGACGAGTGTCCTCAGGATTGTCCGGATGCAACCGGCGATGGGGTCGTTGATGTCAACGATGTCCTGGCCATCATCGGGGCCTATGAATCGGATGACTCGAATGCGGATGTCGATGGAAGTGGATTCGTTGATGCCAATGACATCCTGGCCGTTCTGGCTGGATGGGGGATCTGCGAGTAGGCCGTCGATGACCTCTTCGATAAGCAGTACGTGATGATTGAGCGAGGAATGAAGAACATGAAGTCGTATTCAACACATGGCGCTGGAACCACACTTTCAATGCTGTTCTCCGGTCTCCTTCTGACCGGTTGTACAACAATGCATTCAGAGACGATCTCGTCACCTTCGCTGCAAGCGAACCAGTTCACGAGCAGTCAGCAGGCACATGTCACGGTCGGAGTGGATGATCAGGACCGTGTCCTTGTCGCCTGGGACAGTCGTCGTCAGCAGGCTGGTCGGTATGGCGTGTATGGACGGTGGGCCGATCTTTCCGGCCAGTTGATTGGAGATGAGTTCCCCATCAATCAGCATGTCGAAGGACATCAGAAACAGCCGAGTCTTGCGGTCGATCCAACTGGCGGGTTCTGGGTGGCCTGGACGAGTACCGGCCAGGACGGTCAGGCTGGTGGCATCGTTGCGCGCAACTTCGATGGAACATCCTGGCACTCCGAGCTCGCCGTGAACGAGCATCGCGCCGGACACCAGACCCAACCATCGCTCGCGGTCAATCAGGATGGTGTCCCGTTGTTCGCCTGGTTGACCCAGACATCTGAAGGCTATCGCGTCGCCGTTCGAGGCCTCGATGCCGCCACCATGTCATCGACCCCGGAGCGTCTGCTCGAATCAGTCGGCGAGGCAGCGTTGCCACGCGTGGTCTCCCTGCCCTGCGGACATTTCGCAGTTGTCTGGCAACTCACGACCGATCAACCCGATGGTCTGATGCTGCAGGTTGTCGATTCGACAGGTCGTCCGGTCCGTGCCGCGACCAGGCTTGCCGGTCCAGGATGCATCGAGACGTCCATCGATCGACTGCCCGATGGCGCGATCGTGGCCTGGATGAATCCTGGAGCGGATCAGTACACCATCCAGACCCAGAAGCTCGATATCGAAGGACGTCCTGTTGGAATGCCGCAGGTCATCGAAGCAACTCGACAGACGGATGCCTGGATCAGTGGCGCTCATGTGGCTGCACAGCCCGATGGCAGCTGGACGGTCGTCTGGAACGAGGATCGTTCGACGGATGGCAAGCAACGAGTGCGACTGCAGGAATTCAATTCCACGGGTCAGCCGTTCGGTGAACCGCAATGGCTCGATCACTCACTGGATGCCGGACACAAGGTGGCTGTTGCGGCAACAACGCCAGCCATTGCCGTCTCGTCCTCCGGACGCAGAGTCGTCGGCTTCACCGGCGTGGGGGCCGGGGAGGACACGTCGGCTGCGAACGTGATGATTCTCGATCCAGTAGTGGCCGACCATGCTGTCACGACGGAGTCCACTGTTCCGGCGACGATGGTGGCGATGGTTCCAAGTCCACCAACCTTCGATCCCGATTTCATACCGCTTGATCCGATGCCACGACGTGCGGGCGCCGAGGATCATGATTTCGAAGGCATTACCAGCACCGGCTGGAATCCGCCCGATCCTGATATCGCAGTCGGCCCCGATCAGGTCGTGGAAGTCGTGAACGGCGGCATTGCCGCCTACACCTTTGAGGGTACTCAGCTCTTCGAGCAGCCCATTGAGGGAGGTGGTGGCTTCTGGGGATCCGTCGGTGCGCCGGGTTTCGTCTTCGATCCTGAAGTCATCTGGGATCCACATGCCAGGCGGTTCGTTGCGATGGCCAACGCTCGATCAGGCTCGGATTCCTATTTTCTGCTGGCGGTTTCAGCGACGGACCAGGCAGATGGTCTCTGGCACAAGTATCTCCTCGACGTCTCCGATTTCGATTCCAACATCGATTCACCGAACCTGTCTGTTGATGATCGATTCATCTATGTCTCGGCGGACTTCTTCAGTCCCGACAAGTATCTGATCCTGTGCATCAAGAAGGATCCTGCACTGGTCGGCGACCCCTTGACATGGAAGCAGCTGTCACTGTCAGGTGCGGGGAATCAATCGCTTGGCATGCCTGTCAGTTGGGATCCCGAAGTTCCGCAGTATCTCCTGCAGTCCTCCGAGGGAACTGCGAACGGTGTCGGTTTCAACGAGATTCGTCTTCATGCAATCGCCAATCCGGATCTCGATCCTGTTCTGCAGTCCATCGACATCCCTGTCGCGGTGTACTCCTATCCCACACAGCCGCCACAACAGGGCACGACTGACCGACCGTTCCTGTTCGAACCAAGGTTCTGGTCATGCATCCAAAGAGGTGGTTCCATCTGGGCGGTTCATCACGTGAACAATGACCGCGTCCGAGTGAGGTGGTATGAGATTCGATTGAATGGATGGCCCAACGGCTTCACGGCGCCATCAGTTGCTCAGTGGGGCGAAATCGATGCCGGTCAGGGAATCCATACCTATTTCCCAGCGATCACCGTCGATGCACTCGGCAATGCTGCGGTGACCTTCGCCCGCTCATCCGCCAATGAGTACATCTCGATGTACACCGCCAAGCGTGCAGTCGATGACCCGGCCGGTTCGTTCCAGCCCATGCAGCTGGTCAAGGCGTCGAGTGCGCCTGATACCAGCGGACGATGGGGGGACTACGCCGGAGCTTCGCCTGATCCTGATGCGCAGGGCCGACTCTGGCTGGCCCATGAATGGACCAATGGTGGCGGCTGGCGTACCTGGATCACCGAAGTCGAGTTCGATGTCTGTTCAGGTGATGTCAATGGGGACGGCACGGTGAGCGTGGATGACATCCTGCAAGTCATTGCGGCATTCGGCTCTTGCACCGGTTGCCCCGAGGACATGAATGGAGACGGTTTCGTCGGCGTGCTTGAGATCCTCACCATTCTCGATACCTGGGGCCCGTGCTGAGTCGGAAGTGTTTCTCATGGGTGCCGGATCATGACTTCCACTTGATGTTGCAGCCGAGACTTGGTTTCTGTGCTGGATCGATTGGCGTCCCCGCAAGGAGGGCGTCCATGGCCGAGCGGAGATCTCTACCGTCCACCGGGATCCCCGATTCCGGACGGCTGTCATCCAGTTGGCCACGGTAGACGAGCTCAAGGTCCTTGTTGAACACGAAGAAGTCCGGTGTGCAGGCGGCGTCGTAGGCTCTGGCCACATCCTGCGTTTCGTCATACAGGTATGGGTAGGTCAGCCCCCATTCGGCCGCGGTCGCGGCCATCTTCTCCGGGCCATCCTGGGGGTAGTTTTCGACATCATTGCTGCTGATGGCCACGATGCCGATGCCTCGAGAAGGGTAGTCCTCTCCCAGTCTGGCCAGTTCCTCCGCGATGTGAACGACGAACGGACAGTGATTGCACATGAAGATCACGAGCAGGCCCTGCTCACCTCGGACGCTTTGCAGTGAATGCCGGACGCCCAGCCCATCGGGCAAGGTGAAATCGGAGGCTCTGGTTCCCAGTGGTTGCATGGTGGATGGGGTGCGTGCCATGGTGTTCTCTCCTGATTGCGTGCAATTCCATTGAATTTCAGCAGGAATTACTTCGTGGCCATCGAGCGGACGTACGTTCTCAGCCCGCCATCAGGCTTGCATGATACGAATTCATGGCCGATGGGCAGTGCAGCTGAAGAGCAAGGAGGCTCGAAATGATGTTGAAGACGTGTGTGCGATTGCTTTTGATTGTCGTTCTGTCTGCTGGAGCGAGTGCCCGGGCTGCGACCGTGGCCTCATGGACCTTTGATCAATTCGATGGTCAGCAGCGGCAGATCGAGTCGGATCAGGGATCGGGTCTGATCACGCTCGCGGAAGCGTGGGTCGAGGCCGGACTTTCCAATCCGAAAGGCACGGTCGTGAACTCGCCCAATGAGGTCCCTGAAGGCAGCGCAATGGGGCTTTCAGGGATGGCTCGCAATGGTCAGTTCTTCGAACTGAGTCTGCCGAAGTCCGGACATGGTGATCTGCACGTATCCGCAGCGCTCCGACGCAGCGCTTCCGGTTACACGGCCGTGATCATCTCCCGTTCCATCGATGGCGGGAAGACCTTTGAGGATCTGGAAGCCTGGGCGCCGACTGGAACATGGTCTCGTCATGCACTGGATCTTGGTCAAGTGCCGTCCGAAGGTCGCACCATCCTGAGATTCACGATGGATGGGGCGACTTCGGCCCGCGGGACCATCGCCTTTGACAACCTGATCGTTGCACGACAGGTATCACCATCCGTCCGCAGGCGTGAAGCCGGCAGATCTGACTGAGATTCCATGTTCGGATTCTTGAAGCACGCTCCCCGGCGGGTTGGATCACCCGTCGAGGGAGTCTGTCATGACGGATGGGCTCGTCCTGCTACCATGCCCGCCTGATTACCGAGAAGGACACTCACCCATGAAGATCCATGAGTACCAGGCCAGGCAACTCCTGGCGGAAGCAGGCATTCCCGTTCCAGAGGGACACGTCGCGGAAACCGTCGAACAGGCCGTCGAAGCTGCCCAGGGCATCTTCGCCGAAGGTCACAAGATGGTCGTCGTCAAGGCGCAGGTCCATGCAGGTGGTCGTGGCAAGGCGGGTTTCGTGAAGGTCGTCGACTCGGTTGAAGCCGTGAAGGAATCGGCCACGTTCATGCTGACCAACAAGATGGTGTCGGTCCAGACCGGTCCCGAGGGACTCGAGGTCAAGCGACTGCTGGTGGCGGCTGCCGTTGACATCGAGACGGAACTGTATCTGGCCATCACCATGGACCGGGCCAATCGAACCAACACGTTGATTGCTTCGGCTGAAGGTGGTGTCGAGATCGAGACGGTCGCTCATGAGCGTCCTGATGCCATCATCAAGATGCCGACCCATCCGATTGATGGCCTGCAGGCATGGCAGGCTCGTCAGATCGCCTTTGCACTGGGTCTCAAGGGCAAGCAGATCGGGCAGGCAGCCAAGATCATGATGCAGTTGTCCAAGCTGCAGGTCCGGACGGATGCATCACTGGTTGAGATCAATCCACTCATCATCACGCCCAGCTGCGATCAGTACCCTGATGGTCAGGTCATGGCCATTGATGCCAAGTTCAACTTTGATGACAACGCCTTGTACCGTCAGAAGGAGATCCAGGGCTTCTACGACCCCTCGGAGGAGGACCCGGATGAACTTCGCGCTTCCAAGGCTGGTCTGAATTTCGTCGCGCTGGATGGCAACATCGGGTGCCTGGTCAATGGTGCGGGACTGGCCATGAGCACGATGGACATCATCAAGCTCAATGGCGGCGATCCTGCCAACTTCCTCGATGTCGGTGGCGATGCTTCTCAGGAAGCGGTGACGGAGGCCTTCCGCATCATCCTCGGTGAAAAGAAGGTTCAGGGCGTGCTGGTGAACATCTTCGGCGGCATCATGCAATGCGATCGAATCGCCAATGCGATCGTCGCGGCAGCTGAAGAAGTCGGCTTCAACGTGCCGCTCGTTGTCCGTCTTGAAGGAACCAACGTCGAGGCTGCCCGTGCGATTCTCGAAGAAGCGAAGTCCAGGTTGCCGACCATGCAGACAGCTGATGATCTGGGTGATGCAGCACGCAAGGTGACCGCCATGGTCTCTGCTGCTTGAGGCATGTCGGAGACTCTGATTCTTTTCGATATCGATGGCACGCTCATCCGGACTCATGGAGCGGGTGTGAGTGGTTTCGTCGAAGCTGGAATCCGCGTGTTCGGCGAGGATTTCTCACTCGATGACATGCCGCTCGGCGGGCAGCTGGATCCACTGATTCTGGAGCGGGCGCTTGGGCGTCTTGGCATGGTGCCGGATGACGTCAACCTTCGAGCCTTTCGGCATCATTACCATGAGTGCCTCGAACGATTGTTCAAATCGGGCAACCATGAATCGATCGCGATGCCGGGTGTCCATGAGCTGATCTCACAACTGGAATCCCATGCTCATTTCGATCTCGGGCTTCTGACAGGGAACCTTGCCGAGACGGGCGAGCTCAAGCTGAGGGCAGCCGGCATCGAGATTGAACGATTCTGTATTCATGCTTGGGGTGATGATGGTGAATCGCGTGATCATCTGCCACCGATTGCTCTGGAGCGTTGGCTCGAGCACCGTGGCATCGATCGTGATTTCGAACACACCGTCATCATCGGCGATACCATCCACGACGTGCAGTGTGCCAAGGCCAATGGTTGTCGAGTCCTCGCGGTCTGCACGGGTGCCGATGATCGGGGCATGCTGGAAAAGGCGGGGGCGGACCGGGTGGTCGATGATCTGTCCGATACATCCGACATCATGAACTGGCTTCTGAAGTCATGAGCAACAACGCGACTCTGCCACAGCAGCGAAACGAGACGATCGACGTCGTGAGGGGCGTCGCGCTTCTCGGCATTCTCGTCATGAACATTCAGACCTTCTCCATGCCGTTCGGGGCCTACTCCAATCCGAACGTGTGGGGAAATCTCGAAGGTCTCAACTACCTCATCTGGTACATGGGCGCGATGCTGGCTGATCAGAAGTTCATGACCATCTTCTCCATGCTCTTCGGTGCGGGTCTGATTCTGCTTGTCGAGCGATTGCAGGCTACGGGGCGCCCGGCGATCTCCGTCCATTACCGCCGCATGATCTGGTTGCTTGTCTTCGGGCTGGTGCACGCCTACTGCATCTGGTACGGAGATATTCTCGTGAGCTACGCAATCTGCGGCATGTGGATCGTCTGGCTCAGGAAAGTGCCTGCCATCTTCCAATTGCTCATCGGGTTGGTGCTGGTGGCGGTCGTCTCCGTTCTGATGGGGGGGTTGGGCGCATTGCTGTTGATGATGCCAGCAGAAGAATCCGCCGAGCTGCTTGCTCAGGGCATTGGAGCCTTCGGAGAGACCACGGATGAAGTGGCCGCTTTCCGGGGAAGCTGGTCCGAGCAGTTCAGCTACAGAACGCCACTGGCGCTGATGATGCAGACGGAGCTGTTGTTCTTCTACAGTTTCTGGCGTGTATCCGGCCTCATGCTCATCGGCATGGCTTTGTACCGCTGGGGTGTGTTTACCGGCCGCTGCAGGACATCGGTCTATGCGATTCTGCTGGCCCTGGGCATCCTCATCGGCATCCCGCTCGTCTGGGCAGGCATCGAGCTTCGATGGGCCTACGACTGGGAACAGATCCGATCAGAGTTTCTCTTCTTCCAGTTCAACTACTGGGGCAGTATTCCGGTCGCGCTCGGCTGGGTTGCCCTGGTCGTCCTGTTCGTGCGATCGGGCATGCTCGGATGGTTTCGGCATGCCCTGGCCTGTGTTGGCAGGATGGCCTTGAGCAACTATCTGCTCCAGAGCATCGTCTGCACCCTGATCTTCTATGGCCATGGGTTGGGAGCCTTCGGCAGCCTTGAGCGTACCGAGCAGTTTCTCGTAGTCCTGGGAGTGAGTCTGGCGCAACTCATCTGGTCTCCACTCTGGCTGAGCCTGTTCCAGTTCGGGCCGTTTGAATGGCTTTGGCGAACGCTCACGTACCTGTCGATTCAGCCCATGAGACGTCGTCCCCCGGTTGTCCCCGAAGGCTGATGCCTCCGACATGCGGCTGCTGATTGACCGTTACACTGACCATCCCGATCTGTCGGGAAACAGGGCCATGCCATGAGTACTGATCTCGGAACCCTCTGCAGCGACTTCTACGTGAATCAGCGCATGTCGCTCACGATGGATCTTCCATCCGGTCGTGAGACCGTGCTGGACATGTTCGATCGTGTGCGTCGCGAGCTTCCCGGAATGAAGCGATTCCGTCGTTACGACGGCGAACTCGCCTTGGAGTCCCCTGATCAGGAAGGGCAGTACTGCTGGGTCGGACTCCGTCGCACCTCGGTTCGCAGCGGATGGGTGAACCCGCAGACGCTCGAAGAGGCCTATCGACTTCACCGGCTTCTTCTTGATACGGCTCCGTATTTCCTTTCGATCACGCCACTGGATGTCGAATCCATTGAACTGGTCTTCGGATTCGATCTTCACGCACACCGAAATCGCAATGAAGTCGTCTTCGATGCGCTGCTGTCCAATTCTCCGCTTGCGGCCCTGGTCGAATCCGGTCGTGAAGAGATGCTGGATGTCCAGCCGTTTCTGGGTCTCGCGCTGGATGAGTCGGCAAGGTTGCAGGCCAGTCTTGAAGTGAAAACGCGTGTCGGCCCGGCCG
The DNA here is from genome assembly GCA_002702575.1 of Phycisphaerae bacterium. Taxonomy (GTDB): domain Bacteria; phylum Planctomycetota; class Phycisphaerae; order Phycisphaerales; family SM1A02; genus UBA1668. The sequence goes on from PAAJ01000014.1 coordinate 124,390, forward strand.
AACTGCAGTCCAAGCGGTGGGAAGATGAACCCATCAGCGTCTATCTCACGGTTCGACGGGAAGGACCGTTCGAGGAAATCGAGCAGTTCAAGGAAACCTTCGGGATCCTTGCGGGGCACCTCGAACGACTGGCTGAAGAGCGGGTCATTCCCGGAATCATCGTCCCATTGCACAATGCGATTCTCTGAAGCGCTGCGCGGCCTGAACCGTTCAGCCGTCAGGCCCTAGAGGCGTTGCAGCATCTTCGCGATGCGGCCCGGATCCTCGACTTGACCGGTCACACAACTCAGGCGAACCGCCTCACAGAGGCAGAGTGTTTCAAAAGTTGAATCAACTTCATCAACCGGTTCTCGCTGCATCGCGATCCTCTTGAGATGATGTCCGGCAACTTCACCGGCAGAAGGGATGTCAGTGGTCTGGCCGCGACCTGCATCCAGAATCTCACCTTCCGAGGACAGCCACTCGACGCCATCATCCGAGACGATGAGGCGGCCACCTTCACCCAGAATCGCAACACGCCTCGACCATTTGCCTCCACCCTCCGCGATGGAAACCGCGGCGGCGGAACAGTTGGGATATCGGAGCGATACGACGATGTGCCCGGTCAACGGCACTTTCGGATCACGTGGTGGCATGCCTTGGCCAGCTCTCGCGGCAAACAGATTGTCAGGCATGCCGAACAGGCCGTGAATCAGATCCATCGCATCGAACAGCAGGGAGGCGGACGTGACGCCGTCACTTCCTGCGATCATTTCAACATGCGCGCTCTGCAGCGAGCCGAAGGACTCGAGGATCTGTTCGGCGCCACGAAACGGGCGGCCATGTCTCATCAGAGGAATGAAGCGAGCTGTTCTGGAGCCGCTGTCTTCGGAAAAGATGTCCTGGACAGCATCCGCCGGGGGGGTGGATGTGGCGACGGGTCTGGTGATGTCCCGGATGGTTCGCCGGATGTCCTCATCGAGGCAACCTGGTGCGAGGAGCCATGCCACGTCCCAGTCATCCCGGATCAATGCAGAACGAAGATCGTCGATCCGTTCGGCTCCAAGCGATTCCGCCAGGGAACGACCGTCTTCCGTTTCAGGACAGCCCGCGAGGTGGATAGACAGGCCTTCCACGTCGCCAGCAGCCCTGATCAGGTCCGCCTGGCCGCCCGTCGCCCAAATCAGGCATCGTGTGGCATCGCTCATGTCTGGGATTGTAAACGCCTCGGCTGGCGGGAGTCGTAGAGGAGATATAATGATGCTGTGGATAGGCGGCCGCTGCCGGTCCGGTTTGACCGGAATCCGGTGGAGGAAAGTCCGAACACGACAGGACACGGTGGTGGATAACGTCCACCGGCTCTCAATCGTCGAGCCAGGGACAGTGCCACAGAAAGGAAACCGCCGGCGGTTCTTCGGAACCTCGGTAAGGGTGAAAGGGTGCGGTAAGAGCGCACCGCCCGGTCGGTGACGACCGGGGCAGGGTAAACCCCACCGCGTGCAAGCGCAAGCAGTCTTCTGTGATCAGCGTGCTGATCACGTCCGTAGTCCGCGGGTGAAGGCGGGTAGCGTGCTCGAGGCCATCGGCAACGGTGGTCCCAGATGAATGGTCGCCACCTTCCGGCCTCGTCGACGACCGGGCTGGTAGGGACAGGATTCGGCTTATTTCCACGGACGATTACGAACGCGGGGCGAACCGAAAGGTTCGCCCCGCGGCTCTTTTTGATGATTCATGAGATCGAGGGGCTCAGTCGTCCATGCCTCGCAGCGTGACCGGCATCTTCATCTCCTGTCCGTCCCTGAGAATGGTCACTTCGATCGTGTCTCCCGGTGATGATGCACGCAGGAATGTCATCAAGGCCTGTGCGCCTGGAAGCTCTTCACCATTCCAGCCGATCATGATGTCGCCCTTCTTGAGACCGGCATCTGAAGCGGCCGTGTCCGAGCTGACACCATCCACAAGAATGCCTTTCTCGATCTCCGCGTTGTAACCAGGCATGATCCCCAGGCGGACACGACTGCCTGATCCGCGGCGAGGGCCACTGTTGTCCGATGACTGGAAGGTCAGAAGCTCGTCGCGGACGAGCAGTTCCTCAGCCAGTCCAGTGGCCAGGTCGAGAATGACGACGGAGCCCTGTGGATTCACCGTCCACGCTTCGTCTTCTGGTGTGTGGTATTCGTCGGTAATACCCGAGAAGAAGAACAGGACAGGCATGTCTTCCTGATAGAAGCTGGTGTGGTCGGAAGGGCCGGTACCGGATGGTGTGGCGGATACAGCCAACACACTTTCAGAGACATGCCTGGGCAGCATTTCATCGAACTCCTCGGCGGTGCCGGTCCCGAGGATCTGAAGACCGTTTTCGCTGATTCGACCCATCATGTCGAAGTTCATCATGCAGGTGACCTTCTCAAGATCGATCGGGGGGTTGCCGACAAAGTACTTCGATCCGTGCAGTCCAGCTTCCTCGGCTCCGAAGCCGACGAACATGACGCTTCTGCGATCCTCACCACTGTCCTGTTCAGCAGCCTGTGACAACCGGTCCGCCAGCACGAGCATCGAGGCGATTCCTGAAGCGTTGTCATCGGCACCGTTGTGATACTGGTTGCTTCGTCGATCACGGGATCCGACATAGCCTTTTCCGAGGTGATCGTAATGACCCCCGATGATGAGCCATTCATCGGCGAGTTCACCCTTGCCGGGAATCATGCCACCCACATTGCGTGTTGCGATCCCCGGTTTCTCCAATTCGGTATGGATGGTGATCATCGAGTCGTCAGGGAGGTCATAGGTATCGATCCGATCTCGATCGGCTGCCTTTCTCAGATCGTCCAGGCCCAGGCCCTTCGGATGTGAGGAGGCCAGCAGGGCGTCGACCCTTTCAGGAGTCATGTGGATCACGGGGACATCCGTCCGAGGCCGATAGCTTCGTGATGATCTCAGTGTTTCAAGACCCTTTCGCCCATCCAGAGCCTTCGGCGGTGTGACCATGATGATGCCGGCTGCATTGCGGTCCACCAGGGCCTCCATTTTCGAGTTGATCGAGGAGTGGCTTGTGAAGTTCTCCTCGGTCCATCGGCTGATCCCGGTTGCGTCCAGAGGTTCGTACCGAAGCATCAACGCAATTCGGCCCGTGAGATCATCATCATCACCGAAGCTCTCATAGCCGTCTTCGCCATCTTCGATGGCATACCCGACGAACGTCAGTGGCGCCGTGATGTTGCCATTGCCTGAATTGGCCAGGACCGAATAGTCCTCGCCGAGCGTCAGATCGACACCGTCGATGACCAGGCCGGAATCCGCCAGCGTCGGTGCTTGTCGACCGACCTGAAAAGTGAATGGCTGTTTCCAGGAAGCATTGCCGTCTTCATCCACGAATGCGGGAACAAGTCCGGCAAGATCCATGTGGAATTCGATGTATTCAGTCGCCAGATCGTCGCCACGTGTCCCCGGCTGACGGCCCCGCATCCATGGATTCGCCAGCGTGTTGACATGCTGGTACCAGCGTGCGACGTCAGGGTCCTGATTTCGGAAGTACTCCGCCAGATCGATATCCGAGTATCCGGTTCCTTCGGACATGAAGTCTCGAACCGACTCGTTGAACTCGACGATGGTTCCCGGTTCCTGCGCGGAGACGATGCCGGAGGTACTCAGAATGATGAGGAAACGAATGGGGATCGACATGATGCAGGTGCTCCGGTGCGGTAGTTCCCTGAAACGCAGTTCCAGTTGTGATGATTCAAGATGGTAAGCCACTCGCTCAGGCAGTGATCGACCAGGCCAGAATCCAGCAGGCAATTCCCGCCAGAAGGCCTGCAAGGAGATCATCCACAAGCACGCCCCAGCCTGCAGGCAGACTCTGAAGGCTTGAAATCGGCGGTGGTTTCAGGATGTCCAGGATCCGGAAGGCGATGAATGCGACACCGCATGCGATGGCCAGGCAGCTGATCGAGGGGAGGATCCACACCCAGGGAATCATCAGCAGAGTCAACGCCTGACCGGCGAACTCATCGATGACGACTTCACCGGGATCCTTCCGGCCCCAACGCTGCTCTGCCCAGGGCCCGTATGCGATGCACACGATGCTGGACGCGATCACGATGATCGCCATGGCCACATGGATGGCCCATGGTGTCGAGGTCAATCCAATGAGGAATGCGAGAACGACGGGAGGCAATGAGCCCCATGTGCCCGAGGCGGGTTTGAGCAGACCTGTTCCACCTCCGGTCATCATGATCAGTCTTGCTCGGCTCAAGGTCGGGGATCCGTATGTATTGGATCAGCGTTCACAGCGGATAGGCCCTTCAGGTAGGGGGCGCCTGAAATCAATGTGACGGCCACCGTGAGCCATGCGATCACGGTGCAGGTCCACCCTGACCAGGCGTATTCAGTCGCAGGGAGGTTGACGGCCAGTGCCAGAATCACCGGAACAGCAATCGATTGAAAGACCATCTTCAGCTTGCCAAGGTTCTTGGCTCCAAAGGCGATCCCCGAGCCTTCGGCAACTGCTCGGACCGTGGTGACGAAGAGTTCTCGAGCAAAGATGATGACCACCATCCAGGTCGTGACCCCAGTGGTCATTTCGAAGGGGGCGGAATCCAGTGCCTGCTCGGGAACGGCGAATCGAGGGCCTGCCAGGTAGATGAAGGATCCAAGGACGAGAATCTTGTCACAGAGTGGATCCATGATCCGTCCGAAGCTGGAAGTCACATCCCATTTGCGTGCCAGATGTCCGTCGAGGGCATCCGTGACGGCTGCCAGAATGAAGAAGCCAATGGCAATATTGGCGATGGTGACGCCCGTCGAGGGGAACCGGTAGAACTCCAGCAGTATGAAGAATGCCATGGCCATGGCTGCCCTGAGCATCGTCAGCAGGTTCGGAATCGAGGCTCGATTTGGCCAGGGGCCCTTGGCAGTCATTGAAGGCATCCTAAAGCCATGCATGGAATGCTGGATAGTCGGCCCTGAAGATCCCATCCCCAGGCCGAATTGCCCGGGGTTCACAGGCAACATGCCCGGAAAGTGCCCTGGAGAGCCTCCAAGCGGTTGCGACACCCCTCCAGCGGGCCTATCTTGCCTCCTGATAACCACGCTCTGGGGTGTCTCCTGCCCCAGGGAGGCCCCGGTACAAGGAGGTGGCCTGGCGGCCCTCGGACTCACCTGCATGGATGGGATCTTGCCCTACATTGAGTGCTTCGCAGCCATCGTGGCCCTGTATCTGTTACTGGGTCGAGGTGGACGCGGCAGCAAGGTGCTTGGGATTCTTGGTGGATTCGGCGCTCTGGCATGGATCTATGTCATGGCGGGTACGTCCATCATCGGTGGAGAGGGGATTGCACGCGAAGTGCTCTTCCTGATCTTCGGTGTCATCGCAATCTCTGCTGCCGTCCGGATGATCACGCATTCAAGGCCGGTCTACTCAGCCATCAATTTCGTCTTTGTGGTGCTTTCATCAGCGGGCCTGTTCCTGCTGCTCGAAGCAGAGTTCATGGCATTTGCGCTTGTCATCGTCTACGCCGGTGCAGTGCTCATCACGTACATGTTCGTCCTGATGCTTGCACAGCAGGCATCGGCTCCGGAGAAGGTCACCGAGGTTCCGGAATACGACCGGATGGCAAGAGAACCTGCCGCGGCGGTTACCGTCGGCTTCATCTTCCTGGCGACCATCTTTGGAGCGGTCTACCAGGGGATTCCCGACCTGCCGCCACCAGCAGGAGAGATCGAACGAAACATGGCGCGGGCGGAAGTTCTGCAGGGCCTGCCCAAACAGCTCAGAACTGAAATCGAGAAAGTCGAGCCGACCTTCCAGTGGCCACCCGAGATCGATGGCAACAAGAACATGGTGCACGCCGATGAATCCGGTATTTTCGTTCTTGGAACGACCGACGCCGGCAGCCATCAGCCTGTCAGGCTTCCGCTCTCGGCCGGCCCTCGAAATACGCAGTTCGTTGGATGGGATCTCGTAGCTCGATTCCCCGTCAGTCTTGAACTGGCCGGGATCATTCTGCTTCTGGCCATGTTTGGTGCAGTCATTCTTGCTCGTCGTCAGATCGAGCATGGTGAAGATGAACTTCGAGAAGCTGTTGGGATGCCTCGAATTCATGACTGGGATGACGACCCCGCAGCAACCGAGGAGGGTTCGACCGCATGATCCTCGCGGCTTCTGCATTCGGACAGCTCGCACTCGCGCATTACCTCCTGCTGAGTGGACTGCTGTTCGTGATCGGCCTGGTCGGATTCCTGTCCCGCAGGAACCTCATCGTGATGTTCCTCTGCACGGAACTCATGTTCCAGGCAGCCGGGATCGCCTTTGTGGCCGTTGGCAGGTACTACTACGATTTTTCGGGACAGGTCTTCGTCATCTTCATTCTGACGGTGGCGGCGGCTGAAGCGGCGCTTGCACTGGCTCTGGTCGTACTGCTCTTCCGAAGAAAACCAACCTTGAATGCTGAGGACTGGAGGGAACTGAACGAATGATGTTCTCCTCCATGATCCAGAGACTGGGCGTTGCTGCCGTCGATGCAGGATCGCTGGCGACACCTCCCTTGACGGAGCCTGTCGGTACCAGCGAGGTCGTCCTTGCGCCACATCACTGGTGGGCGGGCTTCATTCTCTATCTTCCGTTGATCTCCCTGATCCTCTGTGGTGTCTGCGCCGCGATGAAGGTGAAGACGAAGCTGCCAGCCTGGATCACCGCCGGCTGCCTTCTGGGATCATTCGTGTTCTCGCTTCTGCTGTACTTCGACTATGGCGGATCACCTGAGCTGATTCCGATTCTGTCCTGGATCAACTTGTCTGATGCGGGTGGGAACTTCTCGGGATTTGCGGCCAATTTCACGTTCTACATCGATTCCCTTTCGCTGCTCTGGATCATGTTCGTCACCGGCCTGGGGACCTTGATCACGATCTATGCCAGCGAATACATGGAAACGGATCTCGGGAAGGGCTACACGCGATTCTTCGCGGGTGTGAGCGTCTTCCTGTTCGCGATGGTCGCTCTGGTGCTGGCGGACAATCTTCTGATGCTCTATCTGGGCTGGGAAGGGGTCGGCTTCGCTTCCTACTGGCTGATCGGCTACTACTACCAGCGACCAGCTGCGGTCGCCGCTGCCAAGAAAGCCTTCATCATGAATCGCATCGGCGACCTCGGTCTCGCCCTTGCGATCTACCTGATCTGGACGACGTTCGGAACCATTCAGTACGACGAACTGATGGACGTCATTCGAAGCGGTTCATGGAAAGAAGCCTACGACGGTTGGGCCGTGGACTGCATCCCGTGGTTCCTCATGCTGGCGGCATTCGGCAAGTCCGCACAGATTCCGTTGTATGTCTGGCTTCCAGACGCCATGGAAGGTCCGACGCCCGTCTCGGCACTGATTCATGCCGCCACGATGGTGACGGCCGGGATCTACCTGGTCGCTCGAACCTACGAGTTCTTCCTGCTCTCTCCGGAATCCCTGCATGTCGTGGCCTGGATCGGCGGTCTGACAGCCTTGCTGGCGGCGACGATCGGTCTCGCGCAATACGACATCAAACGGATCATGGCGTATTCAACGGTGTCGCAACTTGGCTTCATGTTCCTGGGCCTCGGTGTGCTGTCAACGTACGGGGCGGCGTATCACGTCTTCACGCATGCGTTCTTCAAGGCCGTGCTGTTCCTCACGTGTGGTGCCATCATGCATGGTTTTGCAGGCCAGCTGGATTTGCGAAAGCTCTCCGGGCTCATTCGTATTCCGGGTTGGCGCATCACATCCATCGCCATGCTCATTGGTTGTCTGGCATTGGCCGGATTCCCATTCACATCGGGGTACTTCTCCAAGGATGCGATTCTCGCCGAAGCGTTCATCACGCAGGGACCGGGTTTCGAGGCCCTCGGATGGATCGCCATCTTCACGGCGTTCCTGACCGCGTACTACACCTTCAGGGTCTGGTTCCGTGTCTGTGCGGGCAAGGTCGAGTATGAGCCGGGCGATGAACATCATGGAGATGATGATCATGGCCATCACGGTGGTGGATTCCATCCCCATGCACCTCGCTTCGCTATGAACTTCGTGATGGCGGTCATCGCCATCGGCGCATTGCTGGCAGCCGTTCCGTACTTCATGGATACGAAAGCGGATGAAGCCCTGGCTGGCGGGTGGGTCGCGGACATGGTCCATGATTCAACGGCTCAGGGTGGACTGCCGGGGCTCGATCGCCATGGACAATCGCTGGGGCAGGCCGTCGAGCACGCTCATGGCGATCATGCACATCCCACAATGTTCGGCATGGATGTCCACAAGGCGATGTACGTGGTCTCCGGTGTCGTCGGCGGTGTGGGTTTGCTGCTCGCCGCGTGGCTTCACTTGTTCCGTCGCCAGGATGCCGATCGACTCAAGGCGTTCCTTCACCGACATTGGTGGCTTGGCTGGTTGCCTCGAGCAATGGAACGCAAGTGGTACGTCGACGAGATCTATCACGCACTTGTCCGAGCACCCCTCTGGATCGCCAGTCATCTCATGTACGCCTTCGATCGATTCCTGATCGATGGCTTGCTGGTGGATGGCATCGCGAGAATTCCTCGCATGGTTGCCAAGTGGTTCCAGCCTCTCCATAACGGCATCGTCCAGTCCTATGCAGTGACCATGGCCGGTGGTGTCGCACTCATCGCTCTTCTGATGATTCTCTTCCTCCAGTTCTGGGAGATCGGGGGTGGAGGATGATCTGGGGTTGGCTTCTTCTTCTGCTTCCCATCGTGGGTGGTGTCTTCATCGTGGGATCCTCGGCAAAGGCCGCGAGATCCATCGCCTTGTTGGCAACCCTCGCGACCTTCGGTGCCAGCATCGCTGCAGCATTCGAGTTCGGAGTCTGGGGAACGGGCGAATACGGTCTTCAGTCCACGGTCGAATGGCTGCCGGAGGTCGGAATCAATCTGTCCATCGGTGCAGATTCGGTCGCGATGCTTCTGATTCTGCTCACCACCTTCCTGATGCCATTGGCTGTTCTGGGTTCGTGGACTGCCGTTGGAGAGCGATTGAAGGAGTACTACGGCTGGCTGCTGCTCATTGAAACCGCAATGATCGGCGTGTTCCTGGCACGTGATCTCGTCTTCTTCTACATCTGCTTCGAGTTCACGCTTGTTCCGATGTACTTCCTGATCGCCATCTACGGTGGTTCAGGCAGGGCCCGAGCGTGCGTCAAGTTCTTCCTCTACACATTCACGGGGTCGCTGCTGGCTCTGGTCGGCTTCCTGTACGTTGCCTGGTGCTATGCAGAAACCCACGGAAGCTGGACCTTCCAGATTTCAACACTCTGTGAGTTTGCAGCAGGCACCTTCACGCTCAGTCAACAGCTCTGGGTCCTCACGGCCCTGGTGATCGGCTTCGCCGTCAAGATCCCGTTGTTCCCACTGCATACCTGGCTGCCGCTGGCCCATACCGAAGCGCCTACGGCGGGTTCCGTCATCCTTGCGGGTGTTCTGCTGAAGCTGGGGACCTATGGCATCTATCGCTTCGTCCTGCCAATGACGCCCGATGCCGTGGTTGAATGGGCCCCGATTCTGGGCATCCTGGCCATCGTCGGGATTCTCTATGCAGGTCTGATCTGCTGGGTCCAGACGGATGTCAAGAAACTGGTCGCCTATTCCTCGGTCAGTCACCTTGGCTTCTGTGTGCTCGGCCTGTTTGCTCTCAATCCACTTGGGCTGCAGGGATCCGTTCTCTACATGATCAATCACGGACTCTCGACCGGGGGATTGTTCTTCCTCGTCGGCATGATGTACGAGCGTTATCACACTCGGGACATGGACACGGTCGGGGGGCTTGCCAAGCGCATGCCCGTCTGGGCGTTCTTCATGGTCTTCTTCGTACTGGCCTCCGTCGGACTGCCCGGGCTCAATGGATTCGTGAGCGAGTTCCTCTGTCTGCTCGGGACGTTCGCAGCAGGTGATTCAGGCAGTTATCCCGGCGTCTATGGTCCCTGGTTCGCGGCCTTTGCGGCACTCGGGATGATCGTCGCTGCCATGTATCTGCTGATCATGGTCGGCAAGATCGTATTCGGCGCCCTCAAGGAACCTGCGGTTGACGATCATCATGGTCTGCCTGCGGACCTTTCCGCTCGTGAGATCACCGTCCTGGTCCCGATTGCCGTGATGTGCGTGGTACTGGGTGTTCAACCGTGGATCGCCATGGATGCGATGGAAGGTTCCATCAATGAAACACTGGCCGCCTATCCGGGGATCGTGAAGGACGCGATCCAGCAGGTGGCGGATTCGGGCACATCCTTGCTCGTGGGGGGACAGAAGCCATGACCATGAGCAATCATCTCTGGTTCCTGATTCCTGAAGCGATTCTCATGGTCGGAGTCGTGATTACCGCAATCACCGGGCTCATGCGGTCCGTTTCCATCAGGCAGTCCACGCCCGCCGTTGCAGCTGTCTTCGTGATCGCTTCGGGTGTTGCCTCGGTCTTCGTCTTCTCGCCAGAACATCTCGATACNACAACCTTCCTCATGCCTGCACTTGGGCGTTGGGTCGGTGTGATCACCTCCGCGGTTGGTCTGGTCCTGATCCTGAATTCCGTCGGACAGGTTGATCGGCGACTCGAGAAGGCGGTTGCTGCCGGACGTCTCCGATTCGACCCACTCAGAGCCAGTGGCGGTGAATACTACGCCTTCATGCTGCTGAGTCTTGCAGGCCTGATGCTGATCTGCACTGCGAACGATCTCATCTGGCTCTTTCTGGCCCTCGAGCTGACATCCTTGCCGACCTACGTTCTCGTCGCCATGAGTCGGACGAACAAGCTGGCTCAGGAAGCGGCCATGAAGTACTTCTTCCTCGGCGCCATGTCGGCAGCCATCTTCCTCTATGGTTTCGCGTTGCTCTACGCGGCGACGGGTACCATCGAGTTCGATCAGATGCGTCGAGCCTTCCAGTCCCAGACGGCAGACGGTGGATTGGGAGCGCTTGCCATCGCGGGACTTCTGCTGTCGCTGTTCGGCATCGGATTCAAGCTGGCAGCGGCACCGTTGCATCTTTATGCAGCCGATGTCTATGAAGGTGCCTCTGCACCGGTCACCGCATTCCTGGGCTTCGTGCCGAAAGCAGCCGGTGTACTGGCCATCATGATGCTTCTGGTCACGACCGGTCTGAGCGAACTGTCGAACTCACTGCCGTATCCCATCATGATCATGCTCTGGGTTGTGGCGGTTCTCACAATGACGCTTGGCAACATCGGTGCGCTGCTTCAACGTTCCATCAAGAGAATGCTGGCATACAGCTCCATTGCACACAGTGGATACCTCATGATCGGTATCATTGCCGGTCCGGGCATCGGTTACACAGCGGTCCTGTTCTACCTGCTCGCCTATGGCATCGGGAACACGGCGGCCTTCAGCGTGCTCAGTGCACTCGAACGCCGTGGCGAGGAGCTCACGACCCTTGAGGATCTGGCTGGACTGAGGAAGCGACATCCGCTCATGGCGGCTGTGCTCGCGATCTCATCCGGATCGCTTCTCGGGTTCCCTCCACTCCTGGGCTTCTGGGGCAAGCTGATGCTGTTCATCGCCGGTATCCAGACCGGTCAGATCGTGCTTGTCATCATTGCGGCAGTCAACAGCGCCATCAGTGGCTGGTATTACCTCAAGCTGGTTGCGGTTCCCGTCATGGCGACGCCGACCGCTCGCAGCGAATCCGTAGAACGCGGCCCGAGCAACTGGCCACGGGTGGCCGGTGTGATCATGGTCGTCGCGACGCTTGTTCTGCCCATCTTCCTGAGTTGGCTGTACATGCAGTCGAGCGATTCTGCTCAAACCGCAGCTGCCATGCGCGCCAGAACCCAGGCGGAATCGACCGAAGTGCTCGAGTCCGCTCAGGCTTCAGCCCGCCTCGTTCCGGTCCCTGGTGTCCAGGCTTCTCTGAACAGCCCATCCAATCGCTGAGAGCGCCGTCCATGCGATCAGCATGGCAATGCTGGATTGCCATGGGCCATCCATGCGACCGTCGCTGCCGAGTAATCCAATTCCACTGATCAGAAGCAGCAGACCGCCCCAGCCGGTTGTCATCAGCAGAAGGGCACTGCGTGGCAGGAAGAGGGCCGTCAGCAATCCAAGTGCCAGTCCAGAGGCTGCAGCCATGCCGAGCATGAGGCGATAGATGCTGGGCAATGCTGACCACAGTTCACTTGCTTCCTTCCACGATCGTTGCAGCGAGTCGTGCATCGCGACGCCGGCATGTGCCGATTCAGAATCGATTTCATCCTGCGAGACCTCTTCAAGGTCGTCCTGCTGCACCAGAGTCGATGCGATCCATGTCGGCACTGGTCGGATGGGAGCTTCGATCTGAGGATCGAACAGTGACCACGTCAGTACGACCGCGACAAGCCAGCCCGCCACGATGATTCCCAGAAGGAGTCCCGTCACGAACCTGGCCAGAAGGAACGCGAAGCAGAGAAAGACGATGGCTCCCAGGGCCATCATCAGCCAGCTGGGTACGGGGATCTCCAGACTCCCCCAGGCGATCCAGCCTGCGAGTGTGCCCAGGACCAGGCCCGCGAGCGCGACGCCCATGCGAATGACGGCACCGCCGACCATCAGCAGCAGAATGCCGCAGATCCCACTCATGATGAGCAGGGCCTGAGATTCGGAGGCAAGAGCAGGGATCGACTCGAACGGCATGTCTGGTCTCTATCGGCATTTGGAGCGGGGAAGTCCTCCCGGTAGCATGCCGCCATGCGTACTCAGTCTCCGGAACAGCCCAGAAGCCTGCTCATGATTCTCATGCTGGCTCTGACGACTGTTCTGCCTGCGATCCCCAGCGAGGCCACCATGCGACCAGATCCTGCTCATGGCGTCGATCAACCCGCGAATCGGCTCATCGACGAAACGAGTCCATATCTCTTGCAGCATGCCTACAACCCGGTGGACTGGTATCCCTGGGGGGAAGTGGCCTTTCAGAAGGCTCGTGAGGAGAACAAGCCCATCTTTCTGAGTGTGGGTTATTCCACCTGCTACTGGTGTCATGTCATGGAACGCGAGTCCTTCGAGGATCCAAAGGTCGCGGAATTCATGAATCAGCATTTCGTCAATATCAAGGTCGACCGTGAGGAGCGACCCGATGTCGATGATGTCTACATGACGGCCGTGCAGATGATGACCGGGAGAGGCGGCTGGCCGATGTCCGTCTTTCTCGAGCCGGATACGCTCAAGCCCTTCTATGGAGGGACCTATTTTCCACCTGATGATCGAGGTGGCATGCCCTCATTTCTGACGGTGGCTTCACGATTGAGCGAGGCCTGGTCGATCCAGCAGGATCCAGTCCGTTTGCAGGCCAGTCGCATTGCAGACGCCGTGGCTGCTCAGCTGGCGGATCGTCCGGCGGCTGTACCGGTTGGAAGAGACGATGTCGACAAGGCCGTTTCTCAGCTGCTTTCACGTTATGACGAGCAGGATGCCGGTTACGGCGGTGCTCCGAAGTTTCCGATGCCGGTCACGCTTGATTTCCTCATGGAAACCGGATGGGATCTTCCGACCGTCAAGGCGTCTCTGCTTCATACGCTCGATCGAATGGCGATGGGTGGGATGTACGACCAGGTCGGTGGAGGATTTCATCGCTACAGCACGGATGAGAAATGGCTGGTGCCCCATTTCGAGAAGATGCTCTATGACAACGGCATGCTTGCAACGGTCTATGCCACTGCTTGTGAGCGGACGGGAGATTCGTACTACTGCGAGATCGCAAAGGAGATTCTCGAATACACCCTGCGAGAGATGGTTGCTGAAGGCGGTGGTTTCTATTCTGCGCAGGATGCCGAATCCAATGCCCGCGAAGGTGAATCCTATCTCTGGACTCCTGAAGAAGTCGTGGATGTCCTGGTCGAAGGAGGCATGGATGAGGCCGACATCAAGATCATTCTCAATGCCTATGGGCTTGATCAAGGACCCAATTTCCAAGACCCACACCATCCCGAGGAACCACCAAGCAACGTGATCCATCTTGTCGCGCGTCCAGAGGTGCTGGCCGCCGAGCATGGTCTCGAGATCGATGCTTTCAGGGGAAGATTGAAGCAGGCCAATGCGTTGCTGCTGGCTCGACGTGATCACAGAGACCAGCCCCTGACAGATGACAAGATCATCGTGGCCTGGAATGGACTGATGATCGCCGGGATGGCCGATACGGGACGGTTGCTCGGATCAGCCCGATATGTCGAAGCGGCTGGGAAGGCTGCCGACTGGATCCGCGAGCACATGTGGTCTCCCGAAGCCGGTCTCATGCGGACAGCACGGGCGGATCAGGTCAAGATCGCGGGATTCCTCGAAGACTACGCGTTGTTGATTCGCGGACTGCTTTCCCTGTACGAAGCGACGCAGGACCGGGCATGGCTCGATTTTGCTGAGCAGTTGTTGAACCAGGCCAAAGCACGTTTCTGGGACGAGTCCGTCGGAGGCTGGTACGACACCCGGGATGACCAGACGGACCTCTTTGTTCGTGGTCGAAGCCTCTACGATGGGGCGTTGCCATGCGGAAGCGGCACGATGTTGATGAATCTCGTGCGATGGCGTGCGATCACGGATCTGGACCATTGGGATGATGACATTCGAGCGGCACTCGGATCTGCCAGCTCATTCATCGAGCAATCCCCGACGAGTTCATCCAAATCGACTCAAGCACTCGCCAGACTGCTTCGTGATCATCCGTCTCTTCTTGAACAGGGGGCTCGCCCCGGAATCGTGGAGGCTGGCCGTGTTCGTGTTGCCGTGGAACCCTCCGAGGTCACCATGGCGGCAAACCAGTCCATCGAGGTGATGCTGATGGTTGAAATCGAAGAGGGATGGCATCTGACCGCACCCGGTCAGGCAGATCCGTTTGCGATCGGAATGTCAATCGCCTCTCTGACGGATGGACTCCAGGTGGACGCCAAGTGGCCTGAATCCCATCCATTCAAGGGGCCCGAAGGCGATCTGACTGTCTACAGCGGTTCGATTCAGATATCACTCACACTCACCTCTGACAAGATGCTCGAAGAAGATGCTCGAATCATGCTGAGCTGGCAGGCCTGCAACGAGCAGATCTGTGATCGTCCACAGAGTGAGCGAATTCCACTGGTGATCAGGAGAATGGAAGCGAAATGATGGTTGGGCGGGAACATGTCGACAAGATGGATATCGCCGTACTCTCGACAGGCGGAACGATCGAGAAGACCTACGACGCGCATCGTGGAACTCTTCACAATCAAGAGAGCGTTCTTGATCACATCCTCGCTGAACTGATCATCGAGAACGTCGCCCTTCATCGTCTCCATGTCATGTCCAAGGACAGTCTCGACATGACTGAAGAGGATCAGGCTGAGATTGCGAGAATCGCCATCGAGGAATCCCGGCGACGGGACGGCGTCATCATCGTTCATGGGACAGACCGGCTCGCGGAGACTGGTGAACGGATTCATCAGGCAGGGCCGCCGAATGCTCCAATCGTCCTGACGGGTGCCATGAGGCCCTGGGTCATGCGGAACAGTGATGCCTATCAGAACATCACGGAATCTCTCATGGCGGTCCAGCTGTTGGAGCCTGCTGTCTATGTCTGCATGCACAGCCGGGTTCTGGCCTTTCCGGGTGTCGTGAAGGACCGTGAGCGATTACGCTTCATGAGTTCAGACGAGGCCGCCGGTCTCAAGGACAGGTAATGCCACGACAAGGGGAATCGGATGTCTGAAAAGCAAGCCAACAGCGAGAAGCGGTCCTCCTATATTCCCGCGTCGACATCCTTGCCGGAATTGACGATCAAGGCGATCCTGCTCGGGATCGTCCTGTCGGTTCTGTTGAGTGCTGCCAATGCCTATCTTGGACTTCTCGCAGGCATGACAGTCTCCGCTTCCATACCAGCTGCCGTCATCTCGCTTGCGCTGCTTCGTTTCTTCAGGAAGCGGAACATCCTCGAAAACAACATGGTGCAGACCTGTGCATCAGCGGGTGAGTCGCTGGCGGCAGGAGTCATCTTCACCTTCCCGGCGCTGATCCTGATGGGGGCGTGGACCAGTTTCGATTGGGTGCAGACAACGGTCATCGCTGGTGTTGGCGGAATTCTCGGTGTGCTGTTCACCATTCCACTTCGTCGGGCATTGGTAGTGGATTCAGAACTCAAGTTCCCGGAAGGCGTTGCCACAGCTGAACTCCTCAAGGCAGGAGAGCAAGGCGTCAAGGGCGCTGTCGGTGCCATCGTGTTCGGTGGTGCCCTCGGGGCGATCTTCAAGATTGGCGATACGGGGCTGAAGATCTGGACGGGTGTCCTCGAAGGAGCGCGTCGCGCAGGCGATTCGATCGTCTACTTCGGTTCAAATCTGTCGCCTGCTCTGCTGGGTGTCGGTTACATCGTCGGACTGAACATCGCTGTTCTGGTCTTCATCGGGGGCGCGCTGAACTGGTACATCGCCATCCCGATCATTTCAGGAATGCAGGAGTGGCCCGTCTACGAGCACATCGAGGGCGCGGCAGCCTGGAACCAGTTCGTCGTACCGGCAGACTCTCCGATGATCGGCCAGGCGGTCGGTGCAGAGAGCTGGGCGTACACCATCTGGAGCAAGCAGACGCGATATCTGGGTGTCGGTGCGATGGTGGTTGGTGGTGTCTGGGCCCTCGTCCGGATGTTCCCCAGTCTGATCCGTGGCATCTCAGCCGGCTTCATCGCCTATCGCGAACGACGCTCAGGCAAGAGCCACGTTGAACGCACCGAGATCGATGTCCCGATGCAGTGGGTCGGTACGGTGCTCATGCTCGCAACCGTTCCACTGTTCCTCATCTTCGGCTGGGTGACTTCGCTCTGGTGGATCGCCGCGTTCATGTCCGTGATCATGCTGATCGCCGGGTTCCTCTTCTCATCGGTCGCCGCATACATGGCGGGACTGGTGGGGTCGTCCAACAATCCCATTTCGGGGGTGACGATCGCGACGCTGCTCGCCAGCTCGTTTCTGCTGCTGGCTGTCGGCATGGTGGCCCCGGGTGGACCGGTCGCAGCGATTCTGATCGGAGCAGTCGTCTGTTGTGCCGCAGCGATCGGCGGGGACAATCTTCAGGATCTCAAGTCGGGTCACATTCTGGGGGCGACACCCTGGAAGATGCAGGTCATGCAGGTCGTTGGTGTCGTGGCCGCCGCCGTCGTCATGGCTCCAGTGCTCACCCTGCTTCTCAAGGCCTACGGCATCGGATCGATTGCCGTCGAAGGTCAGACACCACTGGAAGCGCCACAGGCATCTCTGATGGCATCGGTTGCGGAGGGTGTCTTCGGCAAAGGGCTGCCCTGGGGAATCGTCTTCATCGGAATGGGCATCGCCGGTGTCGTGATCATCCTTGATCTTCTGCTTGAAAAGCGTCGATGTGCGTTTCGAACACCTGTTCTTGCCGTCGCTGTCGGGGTCTATCTCCCTCTTGAACTGGCGGGCCCGATTCTCATCGGTGGTGTGATCCACTGGTTGATCCATGGTCGACACAAGAATCGTGAGCAGATGGAAGAGGAGTATTCGGCGGACATGCGTGATCTTCGCTTGAACAGCGAGCGCAACGGGCTGCTCATGGCGGCCGGACTCATCACCGGCGAAGCCATTCTGGGCATTCTGCTGGCGATCCCTCTGGTCTTCGCTCAGGGCAGGAATCCAATGGCGATTGGTGGAGGCGAGAACAGCGTTCTGCCCGTTTCCTGGGGTGGTGCGGTACTCTTTGCATTCGTTTGCCTGGCACTGGCCTGGCGAGCGATGCCCCGCAAGCGTTCGGGCTGATCCCGAACGGTATTCCAACACCATTCGAGGAACATCATGGCAGGATCGAAGTATCGCACGGCACCAGTTGCAACGACCAAGCTGCCGACCGGGTTGTCCTTCATCGTCGGCAATGAAGCCGCTGAGCGACTGAGCTACTACGGCATGAAGGCGTTGCTGCCGATCTTCCTGACCAGCTATCTGATGACGGCGGCTGGTACGGATGATCAGATGACCCGGACCGAAATGGTCTCCCTGATCAGCCTCTTCGGTGCGGGGGTCTATGTCTTCCCGATTCTCGGTGCGATCATCGCGGACGCGGTCCTGGGCAAGTACCTCACGATCATGTCCTTGTCGATGGTCTACGTGGCGGGCCATGCCTGTCTGGCATTGATGGACATGCCGCAGGCCGCGTTGGAGGCGACCATGGAGCCTCGAGGCTGGCTCTATCTGGGACTGATACTCATTGCCATCGGTTCCGGTGGCATCAAACCCTGCGTGTCTGCACATGTAGGTGACCAGTTCGGCAAGAGCAATGCGCATCTGCTTGAACGGGTCTACGGATGGTTCTACTTCTCCATCAATTTCGGCAGCTTCTTCGCCTACGCCTTCCTGCCTGGCGTCATGCGTGAACTGGGGCCTGGATGGGCATTCGGCATTCCCGGCATCGCCATGGCCCTGGCGACGTTCGTCTTCTGGCTTGGTCGAAGGCGATATGCCCACGTCCCTCCTCGGGGCATGGAGTTCGTCAAGGAATCCTTCACTGGCGAGGGCCAGAAGGCCCTGATGAGACTGATTCCCATTTATCTGTTCGTCGCCATCTTCTGGTCGCTCTATGACCAGAGTGCNACGACCTGGGTGGATCAATCAAGAGCGATGAACCGAGACGTGATGGGTTTTCACCTGTTGCCTGATCAGATCGGTTTCGTCAATCCACTGCTCATCATGATCTTCATTCCGATCTTCGCCTACATCATCTATCCGGCGATCGGGAAGGTCTGGGCACTGACTCCGATCCGCAAGATCGGCATGGGCTTCTTTCTCACGGCGGTCGCCTTCNGTGTTTCTGCCATCGCCGAGAACCGCATCACGGATGCACGTGAAGTGTTCGCCACGCAGATTGCGCAGTTGCACGCCGATGGGCAGGTTGATCTTGCAGGTACCGGTACGCTGCTTCGGGAAGGCACCCTTGAAAAGGGGGGGCATACGCACGACATCCCCGACAAGCGGCCTGAGATCGCATCGGTGATCGAGGAGTTCCTCGAGACAGGGCAGCAGGCGGATCTTCCCGCGATGACGATCGCGAACGGTGGCCTGGTGGTGACCCATGAGGGCGAAACCCATCAGGCCAACTGGCCGTCGGTCTGGTGGACACTGCTGGCCTACATCATTCTCACGATGGGCGAGGTGATGGTCTCCATCACCTGCCTGGAGTTCTCCTATACGCAGGCGCCCAAGGCCATGAAATCATTCGTCATGGGCCTGTATCTGCTCAGTGTTTCTCTGGGGAACGTCATCACATGGGGAGTCAATTCAATCACCATGGATGAAAACGGAAACTCTTCACTTGAAGGCGCTTCCTACTACTGGTTCTTCACGGGCCTGATGGTTGCGGCAGGGATCGTCTATGCGGTCGTGTCGCCGTTCTTCAAGACACGGACCTACATGCAGGATGAGCAGCCNGCAGCGTAGTGCGACCTTCAGCCAGCGGTCGTATTCGCCAATGATGCCGGTGCTGAAGCACCGGGGGTCTGCTTCATCATCGCCCGGATCTCCACTTCTCCTGAGCCGGGAATGATCAGGAGATAGGGCGCGACCCGTGAGGTCGTGATGCGAGGAATCGTTGTCCCGTATCGGACCCGGACAAAGCCGAGGCGATCATCCGGATCCTGCCATCTCAGGTCTCCGCTCGTACCGACCAGGTAGCCGGCAGACAGTGGATCCTTGGTGGCCACGATCGAATCCTTCGACAGGGGAAACGGTGGATTCTTGAGCAGATTCGTGGGGAGCCAGACATAGATGGACTCCGTCACCGGGTGGAAGAAGATGACTTCTTCGATCGGAGGGGCCGGCGTCCCTTGAATGACTGGCTGGCCACTGCGTGCTCTCAGGACATCCTGTCGCGTGCTTCCGGTCATGAGATCGAATCGCTGGGGTGATTCCGAAAGAAGCCTTGGCGTCTGGGCATCCAAGGACAGCAGGGACAGGACGCCGTCATCAGCGAGGAAGAAGACGGACAACCGGCTGCTTCTGGTGCTCCAGGATGGCATCAGCCATTCTCCGCCATTGGGTCCGATCCCCAGTTCCTCGCCATTGGCGAATCGAACAGCGAGTGCGAAGTGGCGTTCCTTCAAAGTCCTGGTGCACCAGGCGAGTTCGCCTTCTGGACCAAGTGATCCGAAGGTGTTGACGTTGTTGTCCTGAACGATCCAGTCGATCTCGCCTGTCGTCCACTTGACCTTGCCGATCCAGCGACTGCCACCGGAGCGGGGGGATTCGACCAGAAAGCCTTCCTGGTCGGCTGATCGACCGAGGATGAGTGGCTCAGGCAGCGTCCCGTGCTTGACGACCGAAGATGCGGCGAGATCAAGTTTCCAGATCTCCACGGTATTGTCCGTGGCAGGGGGGGCATCCGGCAGACCCAGCAGGCTGGCATTGGTGACATCAGGTCCGATCTGGACCGCAATCCACTGGCCATCAGGACTGTTCAGAGGCAGGATCCGGCCATTGGATGGAATCTGGCCAAGTGACCAGTCCATGCTGGCAAAGCTCTCCTCCTGAGCATCCTCCCGCTCCTGATTCGCCATGGAGATCTCATAGATCGCCTGAGCGGTCTCAGGTCGCAGGCTCGGGCGGGAATTGCATCCCTGGGGCAGGGCGATCAGGCAGGTGCCGGCACAGAGGAGGACTGAATGGATCAGCCTTGTCCTCATGGTGACTCTGCCTTGCCCTCTTCTTCGACGGTCTTCGGCTCACCGGGATAGCGGAGTGTCTCAGGATTGAATTCGTCGATGTCGACCTCGATCGGGTTGTCGTCAAGCGAGCCCTCCGGCATGACCGGGTTGAGTTCACGTGGTGCGTATTCCGGATCGCCAGGCGCATTGTGCTTCACGTGCGACTGGATTCTGTTGTAGACGTCCAGATCGATGGCACGTTCTGCGGATTCAAGCTGTTCGGCCAGCGGTCTTGCGACGGATTCAAGACGCTTGAGGTCCTCGACATTGAAGTTGCTGTAGTTGTCCTCGGGACGATGGACGACCGTGGGTGTGATGAACGCGATCAATTCCGTGCGTTGGAGGTTCTGATCGGTGAACGTGAAGATGGGGCCGATGAGCGGGATCTCGGAGAGGAACGGAATCGCATACTTGGTGATTCGTTCTTCTTCACGCAGCAGGCCACCGATCACGAGTGTCTGGCCGTCCAGAAGAATCACGTGGGAGTTGACCTGCTTTCGGTTGAATTCCGCACTGGACGCGGTGCCGACCTGGATCGTCGGTCCGACATTCGAGAGTTCGAGGGAGACACTGAGGTCAACCGCGCCCTCTTCCGTGATACGGGGCCGGACATTCAGGAAGACNCCGACGTTTCGGTAGTTGATGTTCGTCAGGGTATTCAGGCCACCGGATGCGGCGTCCGTCTGGCTGGAGGCCACCGGGTACTCCTTGCCGCTGAAGAAGACGGCTTCCTCGTTGTCCGCGGTGAAGACTCTGGGCTCCTGGATGATCCTTGCATTCGTGAGGGTCGCCAGGGCCTCGACGATGACCGACACGGAGTAGGGGCCGAGATCCAGCGTGGACTGTGTCGTCGCGGCACCACTGCCGAGAATGTTGCTGAGGAACCCCTGGGCAATGGCCGAGAATTCCGCAGTGCCTCCGATGAACGGGCCTTCATTCGTCCAGCCATTGCCGACCTTGATGCCCAATGCCAGGTCATCCTGGATTTCGACTTCGACGATGGTTGCAGCGATCTGAACCTGTCGACGGGGCTGGTCCAGGCCTCGGATGAGATTTCTCATCGACTCGATGTAGGCCGGTGGCGACATGACGGCGAGCGCATTCTGTCGAATGATGGGGACGACACGGACCTTTCCGATCAAGGCTGATTCAGGAGCCTGTTCGTCCGCATTGCCGCCGGTCTGCCAGGGGAACTGGAGATCGCCACCACTGTTGCCTTCGCCACTCGGGCCTTCGACCCCGGACCCACCCTCCGCATCAGTGAATCCTTCTGCGGTCAAGCCGGTGTTGGGACGAGGGAGTGTGACTCGAGCACCTGCTCTGGCCAGGAGGACATTGATCTCCTCGGAGAGTTCCACGGCATCCGCATACTTGAGGGAGATGATCTCGGGCAGGCCGACGGTGCTGGGCTGATCCAGNTCCTCGATGATGCTTTCAATGAAGTCGAAGCTCTCGACGGTTCTTGCCAGAACAAGAAGGGCATTCTTGTCTTCGTAGGCATCGATGCGATAGACCCCGCTGATTCCGGAAGTCGCATCTCCACGCTGATTGTTGTTGCCACCCGCGCCACCTGGACGGCGAGTGCCCGTGGTCGAGGAAGAGCCTGTTCCGAGGACTTCCTCCAGAAGGCTCTGCACCTTCAGGGGATCGGTGTACTTCAGGAAGAACAGTCGCGACGTACCTTGTGGTCTCGGGATGTCCCACTCCGTTGCGATGAGGGTTGCGATCTCCTCCATCACATCCGGTTCGGCCTGGACGGTCAGGGTGTTCTGCTGGACGTTGACCGTGACCCGGAACTCGACTTCGCCGGTTCCACCGGCCGTTGGTCGTCTGGCCGCTGTTCGATTCTGACCTCCGCGGTTGCCGCCAGTGGCCGGCCGTGCGGTCGAACCGCCGCTGCCGCCGCCATCCTGGAAGAGTTCCCACACGTTGTCTGCGATCTCACCGGCATCCGCCCACTTCAGGCGGAAGGTGTGCATTCGCTGGTTCACCCATTTCTGATCCAGTTGTTCGATGATGACTTCGAACTGCTGGCAGAGACCGACATCGCCCAGAACCATGATCTGGTTGGAGAGTCCATCCACGGCGTACTTGCCGTAGTCGGGAACGAATTCCTGGATGTTGTTCAGGATGTTGTCCGCGTTGGCTTGTTCGACCTGGAAGATCTTGATCACGAGCGTGCCGCGATCGATCCGGCCCATGACGGTCTCGTCGGCGTTGACGACTTCGATCTCACCCATTTCCTTCGTCATGGTTCCGAGATCGCCGATCAGAATGACGTCATCCCGTTCGATGATGCCGACTCCATTGAGCCGCAGGTAGGTGAACAGCATGTCCAACGCTTCCTTGCGGGGGATGAAGTCGTCCATGATGATCGTGAACTTCTTGCTCTGGATCTGTTGTGCGTTGATCGGCATGACGGCCTTGCCGGTCTGGGTTGCGATCCACTCGTAGAGCTCCTTGACGGAGACATCCTTCAGGCCAAGCTTCACTTCACCTTCGGGAACCGGTCGTCGATCACCACGATGGCGTCGAACCTCCTGCTTGTCGGGCATGATGATCTCGAGGGCGTCGTCATCCTGAACCGTGTTCACAGAGGAGGTCTCGGTCGGCTCGGCCGTCGCGTCTTCATTCCCGGCAGGATCGTTTGCGGGTGGATCCGATGGTGTGGGTCGGTCCGCTTCCATCTCGCCNGCAGGTGTTGGTGGAGCCTGTGGATCGGGGCGGTCCTGTGCATGGACCATGCCTGCCATGCCGAGTGAGATCATGACGGTCGCAAGCTTGAAGGCGTTCGGAATCTTGTTCACGAATGGTGCTCCTTGACCGGTTTGACCGGACATGAAGTGGCGTTCCTGCTGGCTGAGCGTGGTGTCGTGTTCCATGGTGATCTCATTCGGCCTTCGGGGAATCCTTGGCCTGGTCTTCTTCAGGTGTGCTCTCAGGCACTTCAGCTGGATCCGCAGCGCCGCCTGCGGGCGTGTCGTCTGCGGAGGCATTGTTGTTCGGTTGTGTGGAACCATTGGCATTGGTTGGAACCGTTGCAGGTCCGCTGGCGTTCTGATTGTCGGACGGTGTCGTGGCATTGCCGTTGACTGCAACGCCAATGGTTGCATTGGTGTTGGATGCCGTATCGACGTCCGGATCGTCAGTTTCGATTTCGGCCGGTGGGGGTGGCGGCGGCGTCGGCTTGAGATTCTGGACGGAGAGGATGTCCGCCTTGAAGATCTCAATGGGCGTCTCGCTGTCATCAGGCGTGATGACCAGCCATGCTCGGTTGGCTCGGGTCAGCATGCCGGTGATGCTGGCTTCATACGGACCCTGTCGGTATCGAATCCTGACAGGATCGCCGGCAATCGTGCCTGCGGGCCAGCCAGACTTGTCCTCGAGCAGCGGGGGCGATTCGAGGGTATCCCTCGACTCCGCGATGATGTCCACACTCGAGCTGGAATCCAGGCTGGCATTGAAGAACTCCGGCTCCTCCATCTCGAAGAGCGTGACCTTGTAGGGGCCGCCTTTCTTGTACTTGACCTCGATGGCATGGGGCGGGTTGGTGCTGAGCAGTTCGATGTCCTGCTCGGTTTCGCCGACATTGATGATCACAAGCTGACCTCCCGATCCCTTGAAGAAGGCGGTCGGGCCGACAATGGCCTGGAGATCAGGGCCGGTGTAGGTCTTGGGATAGGTCGGTTCCACCGGTTTGGGATCCACCTTCACAGGTCGCTTGGGCAGTTCCTTGACTTCCTTCTTCGGAGTGGAAGGAAGCTTGGGTTTGGGCGTCGGTGGGGATGGGGGTCGGTAGAAGAATGAGCGGCCGTTGAAACGTTCAAGGTCGGTACTCATGGCCAGTTTGTGCGAGTCGACGAGGTTGCTGACCTTGTTCAGCTCCGGGGCGCCGGAACTGGCGGCCGTTCCAGTTGACGAAACGAGCAGGGGAATCTGGCTGGACAGCACCAGGAGAATGATCAGGATGGCCAGGAGGCTGATGCCAAGTGGTCCCATGANGGGATTTGAGGATTTCATCTGCCACGTCCTCCTCGACCCGCCCGGACCCACGACTCGAGTGTGAGTCGTGCACGGATCACGCCGTTTTCCTCACGGTCGAGTTTCACGGAAGTGATGGCTTCGATGGCGGGATCGCTTTCGAGTTCGGAGATGATGGCTGCGGCAACATCCGGTTTGCACTGGAAGTCGATGTCGACCTTCAGTCGTTCCAGTTTTTCGTTGCCCTGGGTCAGGCCCGATGCTTTCGATGCATTGATCGGTGTGGGACGGTGCATCGTGAAGGAGTCGTTCTTGATGCCACGTTCCTCGAGCAGCTGCTGGACATGTTGTGCCAATTGCAGCGAGCCCTGTTGCTTGCGATCCGGGAGCTGAAGGTCACCGAATCCGATCGCCGCTTGCCGGATATCGGAGGGAACACCGGAGCCGGCCTTGAGCCTCTGCAGGTCTCGTTCGATGCCATCCGCCGTGTCCGACCAGTCACGTGCCGTGGGCTGAACGAGATTGGCCCAAAGCAGGAACGCAATCAGGAAGATTCCGGCGAGCAGCGACCACTGCATGACTCGGGGCATCGCCTGAAAACGGTCGAGATGTTCCTGTGCTCTGCTCATGGTGTCTTCTTCGCCTTCAGGCCATCCAGCAACAGGTTGAACTGCTCGGTGAGTTTCTCCTGCAGTTCCTGGTCGTTCCTGGCGAACTTTCTGGCGTTGGAAACTTCGACCAGTTGCTGACGGATCTCCGCCTCGGTCAT
Source organism: Phycisphaerae bacterium (assembly GCA_002702575.1). Lineage (GTDB taxonomy): Bacteria > Planctomycetota > Phycisphaerae > Phycisphaerales > SM1A02 > UBA1668. The sequence continues at coordinate 149,790 of PAAJ01000014.1, forward strand.
GGCATCGACCTGTTGCTGATTGAGCATTTCGGGGATGCGTCCGGTCATCGCGGCGCCGCTGTTGCCGCCACGATTGTCGGAATCGGCTCGACTGCCACCGTCTCCACTGGAGCGACCCTGTGGTCTTCTGCCTCGCCGGCTGTCGGAATCCTCACTTCGTTCAGGTGACTGCGCCATGGCGCCATCGGGCATGGCGGGTGTCGTGCCGGGGCGAGTCGGGTTTTCCGCCACAGGAGGCGTCGGTCTTGAAGGAGGGGGCAGCGTCGGTGTGCTTGGTCGGGCAGGTTGTGCGGGCGGTGTCCGGTCGACAGCCGGAGTNGATGGGGTCGTCATGCTGGGGGCGCCGGATGCGAGTACTTCCTTGCCGATCGCGACGGCTTCTCTTCCGTACAGTCGTTCTGCAAGTGTGTAGCTGCCGAAATCCCGGTCCTCCTCGTAGCGTGGTCGATGCAGTGGTCTGGCGACATGGGCATCGATCGAGAACGTACGCGGGCCGTAGGTGTCCATGTCGTCCCAACGCAGCGTCACGTCGTTGAAGACCCCCATGGATTCCAGCTGATCCTTCATGTCCGTGACCAGTCGAGCAGCATCTGAACCAGCGGGGGGTGTGGCGGTCCCGCTGATCTTCAGGGGCTCGCCATGCCCAAGTCGAATGGTCTCGATCTTGATGCCTTCCGGAGTACTGTTGCTGACATCCGCAAGCAGTTTGGTCATCGGCCAGGCTTCGGATTGCAGCGCACGGTACATGGCGTACTGTCTTTCCTGCCGTTCACTCTGCTGGACCATGTAGTCCAGGGAGGGGTGAGCCACTTTCAGAAGTCCAAGTCGAACACCGCTGATGGCCAGTGGGGCGAAGACCACGATCAGAATCGCTGCAGCCATGAGCCAGATCGCGATACGCATGCTTGAGAGCTGTGAGGTCGTGGATTCAAGAAGGCCGGGCTCGACTTTCGGCAGATCCCGTTGCAGCATCGTCAGCGCAATGAGGTCATCCGTGGTCGCGAGAAGTGCCCCGGTGGCGATGCCGAAACGATCAATCCATGCTTCATCAAGCGTGTCATCGCTATCGATTCGATCTCGCATNCGATCCACAACGGCTTCTGGAAGCATCAACTGTCGCAGTGTGCCATTGAGGCCTGACAGCACGTTTGCAGTCATGTCCTCGATTCGTTCCATCGACAATTCCGCGTTCAGAGCCGTTTCAGCGACAATGGTACGAATGACATCGGACTGGTTCGCTTCCGTCAGATCTTCTCGAAGTGCACGAATCTGAACCCCCTGCATGTGGCACAGGGCCACGGCGACGCTTCTGTTGTCCGCATCAACCCAGACGAGTGGATTGCCTGGTCGATCGTCTCCCAGGATGGAGGCGATGGCCGCCACATCAGGCGTATAAAGGGGGGTGATGCCAAGTGAAGGCGCCGCCCATGGTGACGTTTCCGGCCAGGCAAGGATCAGCCCGGTACGCACGGCATCGGTTGTCGATGCTGGAAGCATGGCGACGGCCAGACGATGCGATGGCGCTGTTCCAAGGAGTTGAGTCTCCGCTTGGAGTCTGATCGCTTCTTCGAGCGAATCGGGATCGCTGTCTGGAAGATTGCAGGTCCTGCAGATGACCTCCGAAGACGGCACAATCGATCGAACACTCTGTGCATTGACCTGTGCGACCCAGCCTGCCAGTTCCGAATCCGAATCCAGCACCCTGGCATCGAGGATGCTGACACGNTTGGCGTCCAGCGGCTGGCCGGCCACGCAGGCCCACTGGCCACCTTGCTGGTGTATGACGGCCACGATATTGGTTTGGGGGGGTTCGATTGAACTCATGGCTGCTCGGGCTTGGCGTATGCAGGATAGTCGATCTGGGGGTTGAATACCGGTTCTGAGCCCCTTCAGGGACTCTTCGGGGGGTCAGTCTTCCCTGTACTCGATGATCCGTACAGGTATTGTTGAACGATCGACAACGGCAATGATTTCAACTTCTTGCCCGGTTCCCTTGCTCTTCCCACGAGAAATGATGGTGAAGACATTGCTTTGGGTCGTAAAGACCCCCAGAAGCCGCTGCATGACGCCCTCATCCATGTTTGGGAGCTCCCACAGATCCATCAGGCTGGTGATTCCCTCTGATCGGTTCTGCCTCATGGCCAGGATGTCATCCACNAGGCGTTCCTCGTCCGGGTTCATCTCATAGAGGAGCTTGGCGGGGACAGTATTGATGTTGATCTTGCCCCAGCCGGCCCTGTGAGGTGGCGTCAGGGACGTCTCATTGAGGATGTTTGTCACCTCCATCGGTGTGAAGGCGGCCTGGCCGGAGGTGGCATCCTCGGCGTTGTCGAGACTTCCGAAACGGCTTGTTGGCTGGAGATCGGCCGGTCGGTTCTCCAGAACGAGGTCCGTGAGTTGGAATTGGTCGTCCTGGGCTCTGCTGATCAGATTCTGGGCCTGTTCCAGGGTGATCCCGAGACGTTCTTCAAGAATGAACGGATCGGCGGCCTTCAACCAGATTCGCGGTTCACCAGAGGCGGTGGGTCCACCTTCTCGGGTTCGAGTGGTGAGGAACTCCGACCACCCCGCGTCGAGCACATTGTCGGGGTCATCCATCGGGAGGGTGATTTCACCATCATTCTCACTGAGGTCCATGGTGTAGTTGAGGTTCCAGTCCTCGCCTCTCACATCCTCCGGCTCGACTCCGGCGATCAGTTCCATTTCGGCGATGTGCCAGAGCGGTCCGTTCCGTGGTTCATAGCGGGCATCAAGGCTGAGATACCAGTCCCGTTCGACACCAAGAGAACTGGGTTCGTCGTCTTCGTCGATCCAGTCCGTGATCGAGTCGTAGACACCGAACGCCAGGGGATAGAACAGAATGTTGAGGTAGGGGCGGAGCGTGTCGTCATTGACATTGAGTTTGGAGTGTTCGTCCATCGGACCACGCCACTCGATGCCATCTGCCGAATGCCTGATGCTCCATTCACCATTGGCCGTCTCCCCCTGTGCCACCCCGTCAGTTTCCATTTCCAGATACAGCAGCAGGGCATCCTCGCCTTCGGGGTAGGTGGAGATCTCCGCCATCTTGGCAATCGTGGATTCGATCCCAGCTCTGGCGGACCAACGAGCCGTGATGCGATCCTGGACCTCGGTGCCCAGCATGCTTTGTCGACTGGCGAAGACCAGAAGGGAGCTGGTCAGCAGGCCTGCGATGGCAATGGCCCAGATCACGACGACCATGGCGAGTCCGCGTGTTCGTGTCATCGTCCACCTCCGCCTCTGGGAACACCCGTGGGCAGACCTTCNGGAATTCCCGAAGTCGTTGAACGGGCNCCGCTCGAAGGACTTCCGATGCCCGGCACCGNATCTCCATCGGGTGTTTCACTGGCGGCTGTCAGTGGAAGCGCCGTTCCATTGGCGATGGCATCGGCCAGTTGCTCGACCTGCTCGGGCGGCAGGTTTCGATCGAATGCGATCTCTTCGGCCAGCTTCCAGTCGAGGACATCGTTTGGATGGGGCGCGCGATCCAGAGGAGCAACGGTTCGAAGTGTCACCAATGGCGCATCGAGCTGATTCTCTTCCCCGGGTTTACTTCCGGTCGCGGTGACGGTGATGCGGAATCCGCGTGGCAGGCCGTCGTAATCGGAATCCCATTCCGGCATCCACTGTTCACCGTCCCACGCTTCGATATTCAGTTCAACGATGCCTTCGACGACGGGGGAGATGACGCCGCCTCCACGGGGATAGGTGTCCGGCAACGCATCCCGCCTCTGCCAGAGGACGGCACCATCGTTGTCATCCAGAACCTCCCATGATGATTCGTATTCAATTCCCTCTCCGTTGTAGTCGATGGTTCTCATCGCACGAAGATGGTTGTTGAAGACCACGATCCAGTCGCGGTTCAATTCAAGGTTGTCGACCCTCAGGGAGTTGTCCTCAAGCAGGATCCATGTCTGGAAGAGGTCCTGGCGGCGAAGGACGGAAAGCAGGTCTGCCTGGATGCTCCGAAGTGCCAGATCGGCACGGATGTAAGCGTCCATTCTCAGNCGGCTCGTATTCTTGGCCATCGTGATCTGCCCGAGGGAAATCGTCATGGCGCCGAACAGCATCGCCATGATGACGCCTGCGACGATGATCTCCACCAGCGTGAAGCCACGTCTTGACTGACGAGTTGTCGTCCGTCGCCAGCTCATTCCAGATTCTCTTCGTAGTAGATGGCTTCGCGGTCAATGAATTCGAGAGGGCGGCGGTCATCGAATTCTTCCGGGTCACCCTGCCGAGGTGCGATCTTGGTTTCCAGAAGAAAGCTCCGGTCTCCGTCATCCCAGGTGATGAAGACCGTGACGAGATAGGGCTCCCAGTCACTCACATGCTGGACTTCGACCTCGTAGCTGTATTCCTCGAACGGTGGGAGATACGTTCCGCTCGTCGGATGTGTCCGCAGGAACTGCTGCGGGCCTTCCATCACGACCAGGCCCATTTGCTCATCCGCCAGCCATGCGGCCACCATGTTGCGTTCTCCAAGACTCTGCTGGGAGAGTGACTGGGCGGCCAGCGACAGGGCGATGGAGAGTCCGATGCCGAGCAGAATCGCCGCCAGAATGACCTCGAAGAGGGCGATGCCACGGCGAGTTGTCAGGGCCCGGTGCATCATCTCGATTTCCAGTCTTCCTGCCAGCGTCCGGTCTGATCCAGATCGACCGGATCTCTTGGGGTGAGCCCGGAGTCACGCATGTCCGAATCATGTCGACTGGCGTAGATGCTGTGTGGAGGGAGTCGCAGTGAAATGACTCGTTCCTCGAGTGTGAGGTTGAACTCGATGGCAGGTCTGTTCTCACCCGGCATGGCAACCAGTGGCCATTCCACGATGTCGATCCAGTCACCGTCAGCGAGGACTTCGACATCACTCAGCTCCATGAAATCAGGAAGCTTGATCCAGGGGACAGACGGGTCGCGTGCCCATTCGCTTTCCGCGCCCTGGTAGGCCGGAGGCTCTCTGCGGACGAGTCCGATCACGCCATGGTCAGCCTGCATCATGATGGCCACGGGTTCCGGCGAGTGCTCGCTGCGCATGGCGTACATCGTGAGGAGATCCCGAAGCTGATCAACCAGAAGCGTGACTCTGTTCTCCTTCGTACCGGTGATGCGGATGCTCACAACGGCAGCCAGCAGGGCCACGATCGTGACCGCCACGATGACCTCGACCAGAGTGAATGCTCTGGTGGCTGGATGCTCTGGCCTCTTGAACATGCGCAGCGACGCTNTCTATTCGTGAATGTCCGATTCGGGTCCGGTACCACCGACCTGGCCACCTTCACCATAGGACACGACGTCGTAGTCGAAGTTCACATCACCGGGTGAAATGATGATGTAGCGGTTGTCCCAGGGGTCGAACAGATGGTCGAAGGAATTGAGGTAGGGGCCATTTCGACCACCACCGTCCTCTGAACGAAGCGTCAGGAGTTCAAGATCAAAGTCGTTGGGTGGCTTCGAGAGCCCCTGGTCGATGAGATAGAGATTGATCGCGGAGCGGATCCTGTTGGCGCCGATCTTGGCAGCCTGTGCTTTTCCTTCCGCACCCTGTTGGAGCATGGTCGTTGCAACAACGGCTCCGAGGATGGCCACGATGGTGACCATCACGATGACTTCGACCAATGTGAAGCCTCGGCTGGAGGGGCGGATCTTGTCTCGACGGAACCTGTTCATCAGTGTCTCCTGTTCAACGTGATGGTCTGGGTCAGGTGGCCAGGGATTGCATCTGGAGCATCGGCAAGAGAATTGCTGCCAGGACGAAACCGCCGATGCCTGCCATCAGAATGATGAGCAGTGGCGGAAAAGCTTTTGTGAAGAGTTTCAGTGAGATGCCGACCTGTCGATCGAAGGCGCTGGCGGCATGTTGCAGCATGTTTTCCAGTCGGCCGGATCGCTCGCCAAGGTGGACGACCTGCACGAGCAGCGGCGGGAACAATCCGCTTCGTTCCAGTGGCTCCGCCAGCGGACGGCCGGCGGTCACCTGGTCCTGGACTTCGTCGATGGCTTGCATCATCGCAGCGTTGCCGAGGGTGTCCCGGGTGATCCGGAGGCAGTCGAGGATCGGCAGTCCGGCGGAAGCCAGCGTGCCCAGTGTTCGTGTGAATCGTGCTACCGCAATGTCTCGGAGCAGCCGCCCGAGAACGGGAATCCTCAGTTTCATCCGATCGAACTGGAATCGGTTCTCCGGTGTGGCGATCCAGACTCGGAAGCTGATCGTTGCAATGAAGACAACAGCCACCACCAGGAACCACCAGTTGAGCGCGAAATCGGAAAGGCCCATCACGACGCGGGTGGGAAATGGCAGGACGGCATCGGGGTCCGCGGCGATGATCGGCCCGAGCAGCTTGGGAATGAGGTACACCACGAGGATGCCGGCGCTGGCGACGATCAACGCAGCCACGATCATCGGATAGAAGGCGGCGCTCAGGAGTTCCCGTCGCAGCTCCACACCGCGTTCCAGAAGATCGGCCAGCTGATGGAGGATCTCATCGGATCTGCCCGAGGCATCTGCCGCCTTGAGCATGCCGATGATGAGATCGTTGAAGGGTTTTCCATATTCACTGGCGGCCTTGTGAATGGTGTCACCTGCTTCGACGCGTTCGATGAAGAAATCCAGAATCGCCGGTGCAGCTCGTCCGGAGGCCTGTCGACGGATGGTCTTGAGCGCCTGCATCAGGGGGAGGCCGGCTTCAAGCGCCGTTGCCAGTTCCCGGATCATCGTGGCCATCTCCGCACGACCCATCGTCGGTCTGCTGGTCCGAATGCGAGGCATCGGTGTTGCGGTGCTTCGAGGCTCCGCATCGCCGGAGGCCGCTTCAATCTGCGTGGCCGTTTCGCCCCGTTGCATCAGCTGGCGGACGGCATCCGCACGGCTGTTGGCCGTCAGAGTGCCGGAACGGTTCTGTCCGCCTGCGGTCATGCTTTGGTACCGGTAGGTGGGCATGGTCGTCAGCCTGTCTCCTCGTCAACATCCTGGGTGGCTCGAAGAACCTCCGCGATCGTGGTCAGGCCCTCTGAGGCGCGGTCCATTCCATCCTGTCTCATGGTTCGCATGTCATCGGCGATGATTCTCTTGAATTCGGCGACAGGGATGTTGTCGGCGATCGCCTTGCGGCTGCGTGCATTGACCTTCAGGATTTCGTAGTAGCCGATTCGTCCGCGATACCCGGACTGACTGCACTTTTCACAGCCCGCACCTTCCCATGTCATCCCTTTGAAGAGATCCTTCTCCTGCTCGGTGATGCGGTGGGAAATGTCTTCGTCCATGGGGATCTGTCGTTTGCAATCCTGACAGATTCGGCGCCCGAGTCGCTGGGCCAGAAGGCCCTCCAGAACAGAGGCGACCAGATAGGGTTCCACGCCCATGTCGACGAGTCGTCCAACGGAGCTTGGAGCATCATTGGTGTGAAGCGTCGAGAGGATCAAGTGGCCCGTGAGTGCTGAACGAATCGCGATGTCGGCGGTTTCGCCGTCACGGATCTCGCCCACAAGCACGATATCGGGGTCCTGTCGAAGAATATGTCTGAGGCCGGCGGCGAAGTCGAGGCCCCGTTTCGGATTCACGGGAATCTGATTGATGCCTTCGAGTTCGTATTCAACGGGATCCTCGACCGTGATGATCTTCTTCTGAGGATCGTAGATCCTCTTCAGAGATGCATAGAGCGTGGTGGTCTTACCTGAACCGGTCGGTCCGGTCACGAGAAACATGCCGTGTGGTTTGGAAAGAAGGGAGTCCAGCGTGTTCTGGACCGAAGGTTTCATGCCCAATGCGTCGAGTTCAAGGGCCAGGGAGCTCTTGTCGAGGATACGCATGACCACCGATTCGCCGTAGAGCGTCGGTACGGTGGAGACACGGATATCCACCTTGCGACCTTCGAAGCGAAGTGAAATCTTTCCGTCCTGTGGGATGTACCGCTCGGCGATGTTCATGCCCGACATGATCTTGATACGTCCGATGAGCGCGGGCTGCAGATGCTTTGGTGGGGGGTCCTGTACTTGAAGCACGCCGTCGACCCGGTATCGAACGGTCAACTGGTTCTCGAATGGTTCGACATGGACATCGGATGCTCGTTGCTGGATGGCCTCCAGGAGAATCAGGTTCACCAGATTGATGAGGGTGGGCTCTTCAGCCATCCGATGGATGTCATCGGCCTCGATGGCATCCAGATTGTGTTCGATGTCCTCCGATTCCGCATCCGCTTCGCCTGCAAGCGCGTCCGCCATCTTCGAGGCGGTGGTTCCGTAGTGCGTCCGCATCAGATCCATGAACGCCGGTCGTTCCATGCCTTCCCTGCGGACCGTCATGCCCGTCAGGGTGGCGACTTCGTCTGCGGATTCCGCATCCAGCGGGTCCAGCATGGCGACGAAGAGGCGTCCGTCTTCAATTCGAAGTGGGACGACGCCGAGCCGGACCGCTTCATCCGCACGCAGGCAGTCGATCGCGAGTGCTTCGGCTTCCACGATCCGTTCATGCCATGGGATGCCCAGCAGCTTGCAACGAGACTGGATCGCCTCGTTCTCGGAAGCGGCTGGTGTGGTTTGCTCAGTGGTGCCTGTTGGCACTGATCCATTGTCGCTCATCGCCTGTTCCTTGATGCGATCTGCTGGAAAGCAGTCATGCGAAGGTCAATTCAGTCGTCATTCCTGCTGCCGGTTCCGCCGCCCAGGCCGGCGCCTCCCTTGAGGTTTCTCGGAGTTGCATCCGGTCTGTCATCCGGTTTCTCGATCTTGGTATTCGGTCGATCAGGCTGGAGAACCCGGTCACCCTTGTCTCCTCCGCCCATGTTGGCTCGATCGAATTCGGCTGGTGGGACGTATCGACGTGCACCGTTCAGCTCGACGAACTGGTCATCGCCGAGGAGGGCCCTGAGCCGATCGATGTACTCCCGTTCCAATTCACGTTTCTTCTGCTGCAGTTCCTTGACGGGATCCACCGGACGCACGATGTCCTCGCCACGCGATCGTCTGAGAGAGTTCTCGAGTCGGGCCAGTTCCAGTTCAGGTTCACTGGATCGAGTCGTCATGTAGATGTCGTTGTTGAGCATCGAGAGCTTTCCGAGGAACTCGGAATACAGCGACCAGATGGCGTCGTAGGTTGCCTGATCGGCCGACTCGTTGTCGCTGGTGGGGTCATAGGTTGCCAGGGCATCGTCGAAGACTCGCTCGGCATTCGTCTTTCGGAAGATCTTGGGATAGGCCCTCCGCAGCGCTTCATCCTGGAATTGTGTCGAAAGCATCTCTGGAAGGACGAGTCTGATTTCCTCGCGGTAGCGGTCATTGATATCGCGGACGGCCACTCTCTTCTTGATCGCCTTCTTCTTGTTGTCCATATCGAAGTTTGGATCGGCAGTTCGATTCTGCAATGCACTGAGCAGGTCGTTCTTGGGGCCTTCAATCAGCCTTTGACGTGCACGGAGTGCCTGGTCGAGTTCGATGTCATAGTTGAGAAGTACGGTCTCAAGAGATTCGTCGCCACGTTCCACGCCGACATCACGGGCAATCACGAAGAGGTCGACGCGTTCTCCCGAGAACCGTCCGTCGTCCATTCTTTTTTCGCGGTACAGCCTGCGGTTGAATTCAGTCCAGAGTGCCTGCTGTTCAGGAACGAGAATGATCCGGACGTTCTCAATCAGCCGATCGTTCAGCTCTTCACGACGGACCATCCATGACTGGATCGGCGAAACCACCAGTTCGAGGATCTTGTCCTGATCAGCCGTATCCCGCATGGCCTTGAGTTCGTCCGTGAGTTCCTCAATCTCCATCTCCATCTGAGCCTTGCCGAGATCGAACTGCTGTTCATAGTCGTCGAAGATCGCTTCTGCGATGACGGATTGCGTTTCATCAAGGTCGAGGCCTTCGATGAAGATGAGCAGATCGCGGGTGAAGTACTCGGGCTCCATGGCCTGGGCGACGCCAGCCAACTGGCCCTGAGCCGGTGAGGCCGGAACCAGGACGGCCGTACAGACCACGATGAGGCTCAGAAACGAGACGGATCGTGCCAGGAAACTGTTCAAACAAGCGTGCATGCGTCCTTCTCCATTCAGGTGGCCCCTTTTTGACCTTTGGGAGCCATGTTCGATACGTGGAACGTACCAAGGGCGATCGTAATGGCGGAAATCGCCAACTCGAAGCCATTTCCTGCCAGCAATCGGGTCTGATTCTACCCCAGCAACGGATTCAAGGCCGAATCCGAGGCATTCAGAGACCCTTTGGCAGCTCATTTGGAAGCCGGATCGGCTTGGAATCGAACGATCTGATCATGACGTGATCGATGCTGCTCAGGAAGGGTTGCTCACGGTTCTCTGTTCGATGCGTTTCTCGGAGGTGGTGAGCACGATTCTGTCGACGAAGATCCCCGGGGTATGGATCTGGTCCGGATCAAGGCTGCCGATGGGTACGATCTCCTCGACCTCGGCCACGGTCATCTTTCCACACATGGCGACCAATGGATTGAAGTTTCGGGCTGTGCGTCTGAAGATCAGATTTCCGGATGGGTCCGCCTTCCAGGCCTTGACCAGGGAGAGGTCGGCCACGATGCCCCGTTCCATGACATAGGTCTCCCCATCGAAGTCCATGTGTGGTTTTCCTTCAGCCACGATGGTTCCGACACCGGTCCGTGTATAGAAGCCGGGAATCCCCGAGCCGCCGGCTCGCATGCGTTCAGCCAGGGTCCCCTGGGGTGTGAATTCCAGTTCGAGTTCCTCGGCAATGAACTGGCGTTCAAACTCGGCATTCTCGCCGACATACGAGCTGACCATCCGCTTGATCTGTCGGGTCTGGAGCAGGAGCCCGAGTCCCCAGTCATCAACACCGGCATTGTTCGAGACGGCAGTCAGATTCGTGGCACCGGAATCCCTCAGAGCAAGAATGAGTTGTTCAGGGATTCCACACAGCCCGAAACCTCCTACGGCAACTGTGATGTCATCTCTTGTGAGGCCTTCGAGAGCCGCTGCTGGAGTGCTAAACACCTTGTGTGTCATACTATTGTCCGGGCTGAGCTGTGATTGGAAACCGTTCGATCCCGTTTGCCGCTGTCCATAGAGGAATCTGGCTACATGGCCTACTTACCATCTGCTCAGCATAACCTGATGTGCATGCGTCGTGCCGATGTCTCGTCGTGTGGCAGTCGACTCTTCAAAGACGAGGTCAGCGAGCGATGAGTGCCGCAGGTCCCAAGACCCTGGTCATTGCGTTGTTGATCGGACTGGCTACGTTGCCTGACGGGATGGTTCCCATCGCACTCAACTCGGCAGTCGTCGAGAGATGGTCCGTCTCAATCGAAAGTGCTCACTGGTTCACCGCTGCGGCTCTGCTCGGAGCGCTTGTTCTCTTTCCGTTTCTCGGTTGGATCCAGAGGCGTTGGCGATCCGGTGCAGCCATCGCCTGGGCCTCTCTTCTCAATGCCATCCTTCTCTTCATCCTCGCCAGTCCGATTCCGTTCTCGCTCGCGATGGTTCTCCGTGTGGGTACGGGTGGAATGGACATGGTCACGCTGGCGATTCTGCTGGGACTCCTTGAGCGAGGCGGATCTGATCGAGCCGGCCACCGCTATGGACCGGCGACTCTCGCCTTGATGCTGGGACTCGCGATGGGTTTCACGATCGGAGGCATTCTCAGTCAGTTTCTCCAGGAAGGCATCTTCCTTGTTGGTGCGGCGTTCTCCATTCTGCTGGCGGTTTCGGCAGGCTGTTCCGGTGGCGTACTTCGCTCTGAAACGATGACCCCCGAGCCATCCGAGAAGGGGGTTCGATACTGGCCGACTCTGGTCTTCAGTTTCGGAGACCGTGCCTTGTCTGCGGTCGTGACGGTTTCCGTGACGCTCTATCTGGTGACCGAGATCGCCCTCAAGGAAACGCTGGTCGGTCCCGCGATGTCGATGATCGTGCTGTTTCTTGCCATCGGTGCCTGGCCGGCTGGTCTGCTGGCCGATCGGATCGGGCCGCTGCCGGTCCGGATCACCGCTGTCGTGGGCTATGCCGCAGGCTTCGCGATGCTGGCGGCGGCGCCNTGGTTGCCGATCTGGGCAATCATGCTGGCGCTGGCGGTCATGGGGATCTTCGGTTCAGGTCTGGCGCCATCCATGTACATGCTGGCGGCACGCCGTGGTCGAGGCGCAATCGACATGGGTGGTGTTCATGCGGCTGGAAACGGGGGCTATCTCGCAGGCCTTCTGTCCGCAGGCGGTCTCCTGCTGCTCAGTGATGAAATGCCGACGGTTCGCGCCTACCAGCTGATCTTCCTGATCTTCACGACCCTTTATCTACTGATGAATCTGCCGGCCATCGCCGCCATGGCGGGGTGGCGTGTGACCAATCATTCGATCAGCGATAGGTGACCCATCTCAGCATTTCGATCGGATTGGGTGGCTTGCCCTGCATCAGCACGCCGACCCGGAAGATCCGAGACGCCAGCCAGATCAGGACCAGTGCGCAAAGAAAACCCCAGCCCAGGCTCAGCCAGATCTCGAAGACCGGCACCGGTTCGGTAGCGACCAGACGCAGGACCATGATGAACGGTGTGAGTGGCGGAATGTAGCTGGTCACCATGGCCACGATTCCATTGGGATCCTCCGCCACGACCGGTGAGAGGAACAGGGGAATCATCACCGCGAAGCTGACCGGTCCCAGCAGCGTCTGGGCATCTCTCATGTCGCTGACCGCACTGCCGATACCGGCCATGATCGCTGCGATCATCAGATAGGCCATGATCAGATAGATGAACAGCAGAATGATCTGCACCGGGGTGATCAGATCAAGCACGGAAACCATGATCAGAAAGGTCACGGCAAGACTGGAGAACATCGCCACCATGACCGCCGTGACCATCGCATAGCCGATGATCTTGCCCGTCATCAATTGCATCGGACTGACTGCACTGAGCAGCACTTCCATGACTCGATTGGATTTTTCTTCGATGGTCGATGTCAGCAGGTAGTTGCCGCTGACGAAGGTGGTCAGCCAGATGATGATCATGAACGCCATTGGAAGAAAACGTCTGAGATCACCGATTTCGGTCTTTTCAGCGCCGCCTTCGACGAGGCGTACGGTGTCTGCCCATGGAGTTGCCGTCAGGCGTTGGACAACCTTCGGATCCATTCCCTCCCGTGTCACACGGGCTTCGACAAGTGCTTCGCGTGCGGCATCTTCAAGCAGCTCCGTATGACTCGGCGGTGAATCCGGNGCCACGTAGATCTTGACGCGGTTGGCTTTTCTGGCTTCCGACTTGTCCTCAACAAGCTCGAGGGCATCCGGTTCGGCAATGATGAGTGCGGTCCACTCACCTGTTCGGATGCCATCCTTGACCCGGTCGGCGTCGGTCTCCGCGACGGAACGGACGTTCAGATCGATCGTTTCAGGGACGGCGGTATTGGCGGTGGACGTCATGCCGCTGTCCATCAGCATCGCGGACGCCTCTTCGGGTGTCAGGGTCTCGATCGAGATCGGGCTGGATGCTTCCGGCTGCTTCAGGGCGTCCTGAAGTGGTGCCTGCAGTGCATTGTCAGGGCTGATGACGCCGACATCGCCTACCAGCGGTTTGGCTTCGGGTTGAAGGAACACGGATATGGCGATGAGGATCGCCAGGAAGATCATGGGGGCGACAATGACACCCAGGAAGAACGCCTTTGTCAGGACGGTATGGCGAAACTCTCTCCACGCAACGGACCAGGTCTTGTTCATGATGTNCCGGCTCCTCTGACCAGTTCCACGAAGATGTCGTTGAGCGTGGGTCTGCGGAGTTCAAGCGATCTGATGTCCAGGTTGGAGGTCAGCCACTGCATGATCGATTGCACATCGGCATTCTGTGCCAGATGAAACTCGTGCAGCGGGCCCTTTCGGCTCATCTCCTCGACGCCGTCGATGGATGGGAGTTCGATGTCCCGTGGTGCCATGAGCTCCATCGAGAGGACTCTCGGGTTGTAGCGATCGTGAACCGTCTCGATGGGATCGTCAAGCAGTTTGATTCCATGGTTGATCAGGAAGACACGGTCGCAGAGTTCCTCTGCCTGGTGAAGGACATGCGTGGAGAAGATGATCGTCCGGCCACGTTCGTTCAGTTCCTTGATGATCGATCCAAGGAGTGCTGCGTTGACAGGATCCAGACCCGAGAAGGGTTCGTCGAGAATGATGAGTTCGGGGTCATGGACGACCGCTGCGATGAACTGCAGTTTCTGCTGCTGTCCCTTGGAGAGTTCCTCGCATCGCCGTTTCAGGACATCGGGCAGCTCGAGGCGATGAAGCCACCACGCGATCTTCTCGTCCGCCTGCCGGCTGCTGAGCCCCTTGAGTTTCGCGACGTAGCGGAGGAACTGCGCGATCTTCATCTTGCGGTACAGCCCACGTTCCTCAGGCAGGTAGCCGATGCGGTCCTTCGCCTTCAGGGCATCTGAGCCAAGGACACCGATGGACCCGGCATCCGGATAGATGATCGACATGATCATCCTGATGGTGGTGCTCTTGCCCGCACCGTTGGGACCGAGGAATCCGACCAGTGATCCACCGGGGACATCCAGATCCAGTGACTGAACGGCTCGGACGTTTCCGTAGTTCTTGTCGACCTTGCGAATCGTGACGGCCGGATCGCTCATGGCGCATCATTTCCGGGTTGATCACCCTCGGGTTTCGCAGCAGGCGAATCGGTCGGGATGGCCCGCAGGAGCTTTTCGATCTCGGCGGGGGGCTGGAACCTGTCCGGTGAGACCTTGTTCAATCCGATCTTGTCGAATCGGATCACCAGGTCGAGATCGTCGCGACTGATGACGATCTCATGAAAGAGGATCAGGGGTTTCACGGGCTTCCAGTCGCGGAATGACAGGGTGATTTCGTGTTCCTGGAACTCGCCTTGTTCAATCATCCGGATGCCGCGAAGCAGATGCTTCTGACGGTCGATGAAGATCCGTTCTTCGTTGCCGTCCCGGGTGATCTTCTGAATCTCCCAGCAGGGATGGCCGTCGAACTCGGCTGGCGCGACGGTTCTGAATGTCCGGGCGCCGTCAGTGAGTCGAAGTGCCAGTTCAAACCAGTTCATGGCCCGGCGTCGTCTCTGGGCATCCGCGAGCGGGATGAGCTCGGCTTCCTGCAATTGCTCGATCGACACGATCTCCCAGGCCGAACGTCCGTCCGACCCGACCACATTGGTTCCAAGCGTGTCGAGATCCAGTTCGATTCTCATCAGGTTCGGACGCCTGAAGGCGAGATCAAGCTGTCCCTCCACCAGGCCCCCGGAAAAGGACAGCGTTGCTTCGGCATGGAATGATTCGAGATCCCACAATGCGATTCGACCACCCATCGCATTCACGTAGCGGGTCATGAGCCCTCTTGCGAGCGGGAGCACCATCGGCTTGGTGGCTGACGGTGGTCGTACCTTCTCGGACTCTTCAGGTTGAGGGGCCTGAGTGGTCACCGAAAGGTTGGCCAGAAGCGTGATGAGAAGAAGGAGTTGCATTGACGTGCCGTTCTGCTGACTCGGCATGGTAGCCAAGCCCACTTCCTCACATTGAACAGATTGACAGGAGGCTATATCCATTCATCCGGATGGACGGGTGGAAGAATGTCCTGTGTTTGGGTACCATGAGTCAATGATCAATCCCCTCCTCCAGGCCCTTGAACGCAGGGTCATGGTTCTGGACGGTGCCATGGGTTCAGCCCTTCAGGCCCTTCCGCTCTCAATTGATCAGGACTATCTGGGTCATGAGAACTGTGTGGACCTCCTGGTTCGATCGAGACCGGAGCTGGTTCAGCAGATCCATGAATCCTTCCTGGCCGTGGGCTGTGATGCTGTCGAGACCAACACCTTCGGTGCCAATCCGCTGGTGCTCTCCGAGTTCGATGATGAGCTGATGAGCTGGTCACGCGATCTGAATCGCGAGGCTGCCGAGGTCGCCCGTGCAGCCTGTGATGCGCACGCGACCCGAGATCAGCCACGCTTCGTTCTTGGTTCGATGGGGCCCGGGACCAAGTTGATCACGCTGGGACAGGTGACCTGGGACAACATGCTTCAGTCCTACTGCACCCAGGCAGCGGGATTGATCGACGGTGGGGTCGATGCGCTGCTGGTGGAGACCTGTCAGGATCTGCTTCAGGTCAAATGTGCTGTGAACGCCTGTCTCAAGGCGATCGAGCAGGCCGGGCGGGATCCCTTGAGCGTGCCGATCTTCGTCAATGTCACCATCGAGACGACCGGCACGATGCTGCTGGGCACTGAGATCTCTGCGGTCATTGCGGCGTTGTCGAAGTATCCCATCGCCTCATTGGGTCTCAACTGTGCGACCGGTCCCATCGAGATGTCCACCCATCTTGAATCAATCGTCAAGAGCTGGCCTCACCGCATCATGTGCATGCCCAATGCCGGACTGCCCATTCTGGTCGATGGTGAAAGTCATTTTCCGCTGACGCCACCGGCGATGGCTGAGAGTCTGGCGGGGTTCATCGAGAAATACAGCGTTGATTTCGTGGGCGGTTGTTGTGGTACCAGTCCGGAACACCTTGAGGCCATTGCCTCAAGGACGCGTTCGTTGAAGCGAGCAGATCGGAGTCGTTCAGGCTGGACACCGGGCTGCACGTCGCTCTACAGCACCGTTCCCTATCGACAGGAAAGTTCCTTCTTCATTGTCGGCGAGCGCATGAACGCGTCAGGCAGTCGTGCATTCAAGCGTCTTCTGGAATCCGAGAACTGGGATGAGATGATCTCTCTTGCCCGTGGGCAGATTCGTGAAGGTGCCAATTGCCTCGACATCAATGTCGATTATGCCGGTCGAGACAACGCCAGGGACATGGCGGAGGTCGTGTCGCGGGTCGTTCGACAGGTTGATGCTCCGTTGATGCTGGATTCGACCCAGTTGTCCACGATCGAGGCGGGCCTGCGTCACGCGCCGGGCAAATGCGTGATCAACTCGGCCAACTTCGAGGATGGCGAACCGAAATTCGATGAGATGTGCGCACTGGCCAAGGCATTCGGTGCGGGTCTGGTCATCGGGACCATCGATGAGGATGCCGAAGCGGCCATGGCCAGGACAGCGGACCGCAAGTTTTCGATCGCAGCTCGGGCGATCGAGCGTGCAACGACCGTGGGGGGTCTTGCCGTCGAGGATCTGTTCATCGATCCACTCGTGCTGCCCGTCTCCACCGGAATGGATGCGGATCGACGCAGTGCTCTGGAACTGATCGAGGGCACCCGGCGGATCAGCGAGGGGTACCCCGAAGTTCAGATCACCTGCGGTCTCTCGAACTGCTCCTTCGGTCTCAAACCAGCTGCAAGGCAGGTTCTGAACTCCGTCCTGATGCATGAGTTGCTTGAAGCAGGCATGACCAGTGCGATCGTTCATGCATCGAAGATCATCCCCCTCAACAGAATCGATCAGACCAGAATCGATGCCGCCATGCACCTCATCTACGACCGTCGTTCCGAAGCGAATGGCGGCACGGGGCTGCCGGATGGAATCTCGGACGAATCCTTCGATCCACTCCAGGCCTTGATCGATCTGTTCATGGATGATGATGAAGCCGTTGCGGTCGTCGACACCGAGTCCCGCACGCTTGAGGAATGGTTGCAGGCTCACATCGTCGATGGAGACAAGCAGGGGCTCGAGGATCGTCTGGATGAGGCACTGAAGGTCTACTCGCCTCTCGACATCATCAACAATCATCTTCTGTCGGGCATGAAGACGGTCGGAGAGCTCTTCGCACGCGGAGACATGCAGCTGCCCTTCGTGCTCCAGTCCGCAGAGGTCATGAAGATGGCGGTTCGCCATCTCGAACCCCACATGGAGAAAATCGAGGGCACTTCGAGAGGGCGGGTCGTACTCGCCACCGTCAAGGGCGATGTCCATGACATCGGCAAGAATCTCGTGGACATCATCCTGAGCAACAATGGATGGACCGTCGACAACATCGGAATCAAGCAGTCGATCGAGAACATCGTTCAGGCCTGGCGGGAGTCGGGAGCCAACGCCATCGGCATGTCGGGGCTGCTGGTCAAGAGCGTCGTGGTCATGGAGGAGAACCTCCGGAAACTCAATGAGATGGAGATCGACGTACCGGTTCTGCTTGGTGGCGCGGCGCTCTCGCGACACTACTGTGAATCGCATCTCCGCGAGGTCTACAACGGTTGCGTGTACTACGGCAAGGACGCCTTCGAGGGCCTGTCCCTGTGCGAGGCCATCATCCAGGAGCAGCACGGTCAGTTGAATGCGGAGATCGACCGTCGGCTGGCCAGTCGTGAAGCCGTCAACGCGAGAATCGGCGAGATCAACTCCGAAGATGCCGATGGAGACATGGCTGAAGCCGTCTCCCAGGGCACGATCGTCCGAAGTGAAGTCGCGACGGATATCGACATTCCCTCACCACCGTTCTGGGGGAACCGGATCGTCACGGACATTCCCCTCAAGGAGATCTTTCCGTACATCAATACCGTGGCGCTCTTCCGCGGACAGTGGGGATTCAAGAGGGGCTCGCGGACCAAGGAGGAATTCGAGCAGTCCCTCGAGGACGAGGCACGTCCTGTATTCAAGGCGCTTCAGGAGTCCTTCACCGAAGACCAGGTGCTTTCGCCGAGCCTCATCTATGGCTGGTATCCATGTGGCAGTGATGGAAACGATCTTGTGGTGTTCGATCCGGAGGATCATGATCGAGAACTTGAACGGTTCGAGTTTCCTCGTCAACGCAATCGCAGGCATCTCTGCATCAGCGACTATTTCCGGGATGTGTCCTGCGACGAGCGGGATGTTCTCGGGCTGAGCTGCGTGACGGTCGGCCAGGGGGTCAGCGAGCTTGCTCAACGTCTCTTCGCCGATGATGAATACACGCAGTACCTGTATGTCCATGGCATGGGTGTTGAATGTGCCGAGGCCCTGGCGGAACTGTGGCACAAGCGGATGCGTCAGGAGATCGGTGTCGACGGGGATGATCATCCCAACATCCGGTATCTCTTCCAGCAGAAGTACCGCGGAAGTCGCTACTCCTTCGGATATCCGGCCTGTCCCGACATGAGTGATCAGCAGAAGCTCTTCAGGCTCCTGGAGCCTGAGCGGATCGGATGTGTGCTTACCGAAAACGATCAGATCGAGCCGGAGCAGAGCACCAGTGCGATCATCGTGCATCATCCCGAGGCGAAGTACTTCAACGTATGACGTTCTGGCCTGTCCGGCCCTTCACGGCGGAGTCCGGTATGATCAGCTCAGCGTATCTGTCACGGCCACACGCAATGGTTCGATTCACAATGGTTCGATTCACAATAGTTCGATTCACAATAGTTCGATTCACAAGGGGTATGGGTCATGTTCGATTTGCTTGCAGCAGCCAGTAGCGCTCCTGACGTTTCCAATGAGATGATGGGTGAGATGGTCGGCGGGCTGCTGATCGTCGCCTGTGGCTTCCTGTTGGTATTCGCGATTGTGGGGTTGGTGTTTCTCTGGTTGATCTACAGTGCGGCACGGGTGGCCGATCCATCGCATCAAAGCATGAGCCCCGGTCTGGTCTGGCTTCTCCTGATTCCCCTCTTCAATCTCTTCTGGATGTTCAAGGTCTTTCCGTCCGTCGCCGATTCACTGTCCGCGACCGCACGGGATCGTGGTCACGATGTGGGGGATGCGGGTCGGGGAATCGGCATGTCGTACTGCATCGTTGTCCTGATCTCGACCGTCGTATCCTTCTTCAGCGGCGGCATGAATCCAGGTCCTGAAGAGATGATGGCATTCAATGCAGTCGACGGAATCACCTCTGTTCTCAGCTTCGTCGCGCTCATTCTTCTGATCGTGTACGTGGTGAAGATCCAGGGCGCCAAGAAGATCATCCTGGCGTCCGGCAACTGACGGGCGTTCTGCTGATTCAAGTGTTCGACTGATGGTCTGATGGTCTAGAGACTCTTCAGCACGTGATGGATGTGGGTTCTCTTTCCGGCCCACGTGCTGAGAATCTCGACGGCGACCTGGGCGCCGATGCCCGCGGCGATCGCGAACTGGCTGGAGCCACCTGCCAGGAGCCCGGCGACATGGAGGTCTCTGCCTGCGTGGTAGACGCCGTCATGCTCGATCATGATCCGATCCGACTTGCCCCCTCTTGGATGCTGGACGGGATGGAGTTCTTCGCATTGGAGATCCCATCGCTTGTAACCGGTGGCGAATACCAGGATCCGGCCAGTCAGGGTCGTCTCCTCTTCGAGGATCACCTCGAACACTTCATCGGCACGGCGGTTCCACCGTACGACACTTCCCTTGAGCATCGAGGCGGGGGGGAACCCATCAAGTTGTGATCTCATGGTCTCCAGCAGCTCGACGCCTGTTGTTCCAGGGGAAACGCCAGGGGCGTTGTAGAGCATGGCACGATTGAGGTCGCTCCGGTCGTCATCGATGACCATGATGCGACGATCTCCGAACCAGGGCTTGTCATGTGCCGAGGCCAGTGTGATTGCACAGGACAGGCCACCAGCGCCGCCTCCAATGATGATGACGTCATGGGTTGACATTCAATCGATGGTAGGGGGTTCCGATCACGTCGGGCATCGTCGTGTCGGGATCACCTTGGGAAAAGTGCCTTCTTCAAAAACGAAACAGCTCGGTTCGTGACCGAGCTGTTTCGACCATCCGCTCGTTGTTCCCCCGAAGGCCCTCGCAGGCCTCCGCATGAGCGGCGGAGCGTGAAGAGAGCAAAGGCTCCTNNCTGAAATATATCAGTTTCAAGGGCATCTGGAACGCGAATCACCGGGTAGTTCTTGGAAAACCTCTCTGAGTGACATCAGAAGGCGATCCGATCAGCCACTGAGCCTGTGCAGGCCTTAGCGCCTGTGAATGATCCAGTTACGCCACGAAGTGACGAGCTGCCGTCCTGCCGATACGCCCGATGGGCGATCGGTGGTCACTTCAGGCGATCGGCCAGCCAGTTTTCGACCTGGTCGATCGCGAGCCGATCCTGGGAGAGGGAATCGCGATCGCGAACCGTGACCGCCTGGTCGTTGACGGTGTCCGAGTCGACCGTGAAGCACCATGGGCAACCAGCCTCGTCCATGCGGGCATACCGCTTGCCGATCGACTGCTTGGCGTCGTACTGGATCGGCCAGCGTTGCCTGAGTGTTTCATAGAGCTTGCCTGCGATTTCGGGCATGCCATCCTTGTTGACCAGTGGGAAGACGGCCGCCTTGATCGGTGCCACGCGTGGCTGGAACTTCATGTAGACCTTGCTGGCTCGCGCTTCATCAGGCGTGAATGCCTCGCACAGAATGGCAAGGGTTCCACGGCTGAGGCCTGCAGAAGGTTCGATGACATGAGGCAGGTACCGTTCATTGCGTGGCTGGTCGAAGTACTCCAGCTTCTTCTTGCTGAATTCCATGTGGCGGCTCAGGTCGTAGTTGCCACGGTGGGCGACGCCTTCCAGTTCGCCGAAATCAGGCGAGGTGAATGGGAAGCGGTACTCGACATCGAAGGTGCCACAGCCTTCCTTCGCATAGTGGGCAAGCTCGTCCGCATCGTGTCGCCGCATCTGGACGCTGTCGCTGGTCAGGCCCATCGACTCCCACCACTTCCGGCGGGTCTCGCACCAGAAATCGAACCAGGTAGCGGCTTCCGACTCGTGACAGAACCATTCGATTTCCATCTGTTCGAATTCGCGGGATCGGAAGATGTAGTTTCGAGGCGTCACTTCATTGCGGAAGGCCTTGCCGACCTGGGCGATGCCGAAGGGGACCTTCACTCGCATCGTGTCCACGACATTGTTGAAGTTCAGAAAGATGCCCTGGGCGGTCTCCGGTCGAAGGTAGGCGGCGCTGTCCTCGGATTGAAGGGCCCCGACGAAGGTCTTGAACATCAGGTTGAACTGGCGTGGTTCCGTCAGTGAACCGGGTTCCTTGGTATCCGGCCCGACCACACGTTCCAACGCCGCTGCGGGAAGATCGACAAGCGGTCGATCGGTCCAGTCGGCTTCCTCGGCAGAGACCTTCTCGTACTTGCCGAGCAGTTTGACAGCACGGTCGCGTCCTTCGTCATCGCCGGCAAGGTAGGCGTACAGACGACGTTCTCCAGTGTCCTCGCCACCCAGCACCATCAGGTGATCTGCGCGATACCGTGACTTGGTCTCACGACAATCGACCATGGGATCGTTGAAGCCATCGACATGTCCGGAGGCCTCCCAGACCCGTGGGTTCTGGATGATCGAAGAGTCGAGGCCGACGATCGAAATGGGCTCTCCATCCGGACCGATCGGTGGACATCGAACCATGTCGTGCCACCAGGCATCTCGAATATTGTTCTTCAGCTCCGTGCCCAGCGGACCGTAGTCCCAGAATCCGTTGAGGCCACCGTAGATCTCGGATGCGGGGTAGATGAAACCTCGTCGTTTACAGAGGGCGACGAGATCGTCCATGGAGAATGTCTTTGTGCTTGTCATGAGGCCAGCATGGTAGCTGCCGAGGAAGCCAGCGCGAACTGCTGCCGCCTGGATCACGATTGATTGATCAGATCCGCTGTCCCGTGCCGTCCGGCAGGCTGCCCTGCGTACGGTGTGCGAGCCGGATGGCGAGATCGATGGCAGCCTGCATGGAGCCCGCGTCCGCCAGATTGCGACCAGCGATGTCGAATGCCGTCCCGTGATCCGGACTGGTTCTGATCAGCGGGGGGCCGATGGTCCAGTTCGTCGCGGTGCCCTGTTCCATCATCTTGAGTGGTATGAGCCCCTGATCGTGGTACATCGCGACCACGAGGTCGAAGTGTCCGTCGATGGCCTGCGCGAAGATCGTGTCCGCGGGCCATGGGCCGCTGGCATTGATGCCGGCCCGTCGAGCCATGTCGATCGCGGGCCCGATGATCCGGATCTCCTCGTCGCCGAGCAGGCCATCTTCTCCGGCGTGTGGATTGAGCCCGCACACCGCAATCCTGGGTGATTCGATTCCGAGTGAACGACACGCTTGATGTCCAAGGTCGATCGGGTCGAAGACCTTGCCGATCGTGAGCACATTCCGGATCTCCATCAACGGTAGATGTACGGTCGCAAGGACCACCTTCAGACGAGGGGCTTCGAACATCATGCAGCACCGACGACATTTCGTTCGGTGCGCAACCAGTTCGGTGTGTCCGGGCCAGTTGTAACCTGCGAGCTTCCACGCCATCTTGCTGATGGGGGCGGTCACGATGGCATCGATCTGTCGTGAGGGTTCCGCTTCCGGTCCGGCATCGATGATGGCATCTTCGACGAATCGTTTCGAGGCCGTGCCACCNTGCTTGTTCGGTGTGGCCTGCAATCTCAGCAGATCACCGAATTCCACGTAGTCCCGGACCACGACCGGTTCGTCGATCGGTGTCGACAACCTCGGCGAGTCCGCTGGGATCCTGTACCAGAACGGATCGATTCCGGCATGATCCGCAGCGAGTGTCAAAGGGGCATTGGCCCCGTAGACCACGAACCTGGCACGGGCTCTGATCGCAGGATCCGCGATGGCCTTCACCACGACCTCCGGACCGATTCCGGAAGGATCTCCCATGGAGATCCCGATGGTGGGCTTGTTCTTGGGGCGATCGGAGGACATCCCTGTATCGTAGTCTCAGTCTGCCTGCGAGAGCATCAACAGTCCATGTGTGAATCGAAAGATCAAACGGCACGGAGAGCTGCGGAACTGATCCGGGATGGCCTGGCGGGAACGATTCCCGAAGCCATCGATCAAGCGTGTCGACAGCCAGGCCGACTGCCGGGACCACCTCCCGGTCCTGCTCAGGTGCGTCGTCATCTCGAGGGCATGCGGATGTCCCAGCAGGGCTGGACGCAATGGCATGCCCAGCGGGTGGAACGTCTTCGCGATCTGGAGCAGTTGCTTGCCTCGTTGGAATACTTCTTTGACGATCTGGAGCTCCGGGTGACCGGTCGACCGGCCAGAGGTCAGATCGATCCGGGGGGAACCGTCCACATCCGTCTGTGGATCGATGGAACCTTGGGCGAGCTGGCATCCATGCTCGAAACGACTGGATCGGGTATTCCCGAAATCAGCAGCCGTCCGGTGAAGCGTGGCTTGGCCAAGGGGACTGCCCGACTGGGTGTCCTCGATCTGAGCCTGGAATGCATCGATGTCAGGATCAGCGTCTGTCCAGAGAAGTCCGTGGTCCGGGAGTCTGCCAATCTGGTCACCGGTCAACCGATCGAGTTGGCGAGCCCTGATGACATTCGGAGACTGATCGACGAGGCCCCCGGCGATTCCGATTATGCGGATTGATTCGACTGTGCCGTCGAACCCGCAGCAGATCGAGATCATGCCGCATCACACCAGCTGACCGATTCGCAGTTGATGGCATCATCAGGTGGGAGAGGGAGGTCGGTCCGGTGGGGAGCGGTCGGTTCATTCTGAACATGACAT
The DNA here is from genome assembly GCA_002702575.1 of Phycisphaerae bacterium. Taxonomy (GTDB): domain Bacteria; phylum Planctomycetota; class Phycisphaerae; order Phycisphaerales; family SM1A02; genus UBA1668. The sequence goes on from PAAJ01000014.1 coordinate 174,129, forward strand.
GGGTGCATCTGATGGTGCTGGGTACTCCATTGGTGGCCGGTGTTCGCGTCATCGATGACGATGGACATGATGTTCCATCCAATGCCTGGCAGATCGACGGGGGGAATGCTCAGGACGGTTGGGATATCCAGCTGAATGATCTCTGGAATCCCTGGGGGAACTCCTGGTTTCGCATCGAAGTGGATGCTGGCGAATCCATCGGACGACTTGAGATCGCGGTGGATGGACCACCAGCGGGATCGCCCGTCACGATCACGGTTGGAGAAGCCGGTTTTCCGGTGAAACGAATCGACGAGATTGTCCAGACAGGCAGTGCCGAGGTCATCCTGCATCAGGTCAATGTGATCGAAAGGCTTGGTCGCGTCGAAGTTCAGTCGATCAATTTCGTGGATGTCGGAGGACATGTTCACGGGCCGATCATCACTACCGATTCAACCAGCGAAACCCGAGGCATTCGCAGCCTGGATGTGGCGGGTGATCTTCTCGGCGATGTCCTGGTGCCCGATGGAACGATTCGACTGCTCAACGTACTTGGGGATGTCGGGACCTCCCTGTCGCCGATTCGAATCGAAGCAGGCCATGCCATCTGGAGCATGGATGTTCGAGGAGATGTCTGGGCGGATGTCGATCTGTGCGCCGCGGGCCATTCCGGTTATCTGCATCGGTTGGAAGCCGACACGTTCCATGGTGCCTTGAGGGCGGACAGATTGGCACGGCCATCAGCAAGTGATGTGCCACCTCGTGTCGCATTGGAAGGCTGGCTCAATGGGACATGGACCTTTCAAGGTCCTCTGCAGGATGACGAGGCCGTTCTGGAGCTTCCCGCTCAGGGACTCAATGGACAGGTCGTGGTCAACGCGCTTGCCACGGCAGATGGCGATTGGACAACGCCACTCGTGATGGCTGCTGGACAGGGTGTCCCGCCGGTCATGCTTGTGGGGCCGACCTACGAGCAGGTGCCGGGTCTGTTGGGTGGAGGCTCAGTCGGACTGGTGCCCTATCGAATTCATGCGACTGCGTGTTCGCCGCCCTCCGGGACCAGTCTCATGTCGGTGGAAGATGCTGCTGAAGTCGTGCTGCGTTTCTATGGGCCCGTGCAACTNGGGTGGGGCCATCCATTGAATATCCAGCGGCGGAGACATGATTCGTTGGATTCATATGAACCCGTCGCGGCCAGTGACTTCTGTGTCGAACCCGTGGAAGGCGATCCTCGTTCGGTCCGGATCACGGCTGCCGAAGCCTGGGGGGGCTTTCAGGCTGGATGGTCGTATCGCATTCAGCCAAACGCTTCGATGCTCTGCGATCTTGAATCGCTCGTGCCGGTGTCCGCTGAAGTGGAGTACATCATCGATCTGCCGTCAGCGGGTTGTGAAGGTGATGTCGACGAATCAGGTCAGGTGAACATCGTCGATGTGCTGCTCGTGCTGGCGTTGTGGGGGCAGGGCGGCACACCTGCAGGGGATGCGGCGGATATCAATGGTGACGGCAGCGTCTCCGTTGATGATCTGTTGATCGTCATCGGGCAGTGGGGCGGCTGCGACGCTTAGCCGATGCCACCCTTCAGGGGACCATCACCCCATTTGGCCTTGAGTTTCTTGATCATCGGATCTTCGCCGCGGTCGAAGGACGAGCCGCCGTCCTCACCCTGAGCCTGCTTCATCGAGAGTGCGATGCGTTTGCGTTCTGCATCGACCTTGAGAACCTTCACGGACACGACCTGGCCGACCTTGAGGACCTGCGAGACCCGTCCCACGCGTTCATGGGCCAGTTCTGAAATGTGAATGAGGCCTTCCAGGCCGGATTCAAGCTCGACGAATGCGCCGAAGTCAGCCAGTCTCGTCACCGTTCCATTCACTACTTCGCCCTCGGAAACAGCGCCGACCGAAGCCGTGAATGGATCGGTGGTCAACTGCTTCATGCCCAGGCCGATCCGAGGCGGGTCGTTTTCAAGATCCATCTTGACGATCTGGACCTGGATCTGATCTCCCGGTTTGACGATCGATTCTGGGGCGCTGATCCGTTCCCAGGACATGTCCGAGACATGGATGAGACCTTCGACACCGCCGATGTCCGCAAAGGCGCCATAGGTCTGCACGGACGTGATCAGCGCCGTATGGGTCTGGCCGATCTCCAGCGTTTCCATCAACGCTTCACGGTTGCGCTTGCGTTCCTCCTGCAGGACATCCCGTCGACTGAGAACGAGTCGGCCGGCACGTTTGTCGAGTTCGATCACCCGGCAGACAAGCTTCTGTCCGACCATGACAGTGAGGTCCGGTACNTGGTGAACATCCACCTGGCCGGCCGGCATGAATGCCGAATGTCCAGCGACATCCATTTCAAGACCACCCTTGTTCGTGCCCTTGCAGGTGGATTCGATGACCTGGCCTTCCTCGAGATGATCCCAGGATGCTCTTTGGACGCCACCGGGGCGTGAAAGCACCAGCATGCCGTCAGATCGATCGCGTCGTTCGATCAGGAACTCGGCCCGACTTCCCGGCTCAGGTGGTGACTTGAACTGTGACAGCGGGCACACGCCCTGCATCTTCGGCCCGAATTCGACATAGACCTCTTCGCCACGGATATGCACGATCGTTCCTGTCTTTTCAGGTCGATCGGACGTTTCAAGTGGATCGTCCTCGAGAAGATCTTCGATGCTTCGGTTGCCGAGGGCCGAACGGATTTCATCCTCGAGGTTGTCGTGATGATCTTGGGGAGTGTTGGCGTCGCTCACCGGCAGGTCTCCATCTGCTTGGTGTGGTCATTCAGGACTGGCAAGGTGACGGGTTGCTTGACGATCGTAGCGAGCGTATCCGCTCCGTCGAGACCATTGACCTCGACTTCCACAAGATCGCCTCGGGCGCAGTCTCCAGCCATCGAAAGAAGTTCGTAGTGATCGCATCGGCCTCGCCAGCGTCCGGGGCGATTCCGATCAGGCTGTTCGACGATCGCTCGAGTTCGCCGGCCTACGAGCATTCGGCGAAAACGCATCGCCAGCCCATCCTCCGGATCCTGCTCCAGATCGATCAACTGCTGCACCCGGCTGCGGGCGATCGCTGGGTCCACGAAGCGATCCTTCCATCGTGCGGCTGCTGTTCCGGCACGAGGGCTGAACGGAAAGACATGCATGTGCAGATATCCGACCTGCCGGGCTACGGTGAGGGTGGCCTTGAAGTCCGCATCGGTTTCGCCGGGNAATCCACAGATGATGTCGGTCGTGATGGCAGGCGGCAGTCCGTCCCGGGTCAGGGTGGTGTGGACTCGCTCGATCATCGCCATGTATTCATCGATTCGATACTGCCGGTTCATCCGCCTCAGGATCTCGTCGGANCCGCTTTGCAGAGGNAGATGAAGGTGAGGGACGACGACNTGATCATTGGCCAGCATGGCATCGAGCAGATCGTTCGTGACATCCATCGGTTCCATCGATGAAATCCGCAGCCGCTTGACGCCATCGACCCGGGCGACGGCATCCACCAGGTCGGGCAGTCGTTCGGTGGCGGTGTCCTTCTGTCGCCTGCGAAGGGCCGTCGCGTGCCCATAGGCTCCGATAAAAATCCCGGTCAGCACGATTTCCCGGTGGCCCAGTGAGACCAGCTGTCTGGCTTCCCTGACCACGTCGTCCAGAGACTTGGATCGAAGGGTGGGACGCAGAGAAGGAATGATGCAGAAGGTGCAATGGGCATCACAACCATCCTGGATCCTGATTTCCGCTCTGGCATGTCTGGCTGGTCGTGTCGGCAGCTGGACGATGGGGAGGGTGTGAACCGCTTCGTCTTCTGATGAAGAGCTTCCATTCATCCCAGTCGCTGTTTCGAGCCAATCGTCGATTTCCCGGGCGAATCGTTCCACCATTGTCAGGGCCTGGCTGTCGGCATGTCCGATGGCGGTGCCACTCGATGGCCCATTGGACGTGGCCAGCCGTTGGGCTGCATCTGGATCTGATCCGACATAACAGCCGGTCACCACGACCTTCGAGGTGGGATTTCGGCTGTGATCCCCCCGGGCCGCCCGGCGGATGGCTTGTCGGGATTTGGCTGCTGCTCGGGCGGTTACGGAGCAGGTGTGGACGACTTCCAGATGGGCGGGCTCGGATCGCGATGCGGGGCGAAATCCACGAGCGTGGAGGACCGCTTCCAGTTCACGCTCTTCGGCGAAATTGGCTCGGCAGCCCAGGGTCGTCATTCTGTAGGTGTCGGGCTGTTTCTTCATGCCAGCAGCCTGCCTTGGATGCCTTTCTGGGCCACCATGCTATCAAGGGCGGTCCTGGCCTGAAGACGACTGCCAAAGCATCAACAAACGCCCATTGGGCACTCAGGAGTGTATTATTCTTCCTCTCGACTTCGCTTCGGGGGGGATTGTCTGAATCCTTATTTGTTCAGCCCCTTGTTCGCTTCCATGATCCACAGAACAGGCGTCACGCTCTGGTCGTGATGTTCCAGAGAACCCAGCAGAAGGCACACCGTTATGGCACAAGGCAAGGCAGCGTGGGGCATCGAAGTCGGTGCCTACGAGATCAAGGCCATTCGACTCCAGGACGGCGGCCCGACCGGCGTCGAGGTCACGGACTTTGCAGTCATCAAGCACAAGAAGGTCCTGACGGAACCGGACATCGATCAGAACGAGGTCATTCGCCTGAGTCTGGGTCAGCTGATCAGTCAGAAGGATCTTGAGGGTGAGAACCTTGTGATGTCCGTTCCCGGGCACTCTGCATTTGCAAGATTCGCCAAGCTCCCTCCGGTCGAACCCAAGAAGGTTCCGGACATCGTCAAGTTCGAGGCTGTCCAGCAGATTCCGTTTCCGATCGAAGAAGTGGAATGGGATTACGAAACCTTCATGGCCGACGACTCACCGGAAATCGAGGTGGGCATCTTCGCCATCACTCGTGAGCGGGTTCAGGAGCGGCTGGACATGTACGCCGAAGTCGGCCTCAGTCCCGAGATGCTCACGCTTTCGCCGGTGGCCTTCTTCAATGCGGTCTCATACGACCACGAGTTGGACAATCACGACAATCCAGTCGTCTACATCGATATCGGAACGCTGGCCACGGATGTGATCATCGCCGACCAGGGCCGTTGCTGGATCAGGACGTTCCCCATCGGCGGAACGCACTTCACGGAGGCGATCGCCGAGCACTTCAAGCTGAGCTACGCGAAGGCCGAAAAGCTCAAGATGGAGACGTCCACCAGCAAGTATGCACGCAACATCATGGGTGCGATGAGGCCCATCTTCTCCAGCCTTCTGCAGGAACTGCAGCGGTCACTGGACTACTTCCGCAGCAGTCATCCCAATCGGGAGCTGGGAAACATGATCGGTGCCGGTTCGACGTTCAAGATCCCGGGACTTCGCAAGTTCATCGGCCAGCAGTTGCAGGTCGAGGTGAACAGACTCGACGAGTTCCGCCGGATTTCCGTCCCCGGTCGAGAGGCCGCGACCTTCGCGGAGCACAACGTCAGCATGGCTACGGCTTACGGCCTGGCGATGCAGGGAATCAACCTCTCGCCAATCGACATCAATCTCGTTCCGACCACCGTCCTGCGGGAACAGATGTGGCACCGAAAGACCCGATGGTTCATCGCGGCCGCTGCGTTGTCGATCGTGGCCGGTGGTGTCACCTTCATCCGGCCCATCCTGGACCAGCAGGCGATCGATGCCAATCCTGATCCTTCGACGGTGCAGCGTGTCAAAGGTGTCGACAAGAAGAATCAGGCGGATCTCAAGAAGGCCATCGCGGACATGGGCCTGACGACGGATGCCAATCATCTCGCAGCACTTTTCGATTACCGGTCGGTCTGGCCGCATGTCGTGAATGATGCTGCCAGGGCCGCATTGGCTGCCGAGCCGAGGGCCGGTGAATTGGACGCGGCAGAGGCGGTCGTCCGCGAACTGGATCCACTGCAACGACGCATGGTGTCCATTGAGAATCTCAATGGCGAATACATGGGTCCTGGCAGCGGCGGGCCTCTTGTGAAGGTCTCGATGAATATCAGTCTGACGCACGAGGAACCGGTCGCGTTCGTCAACAACACGGTTGCCAAATGGCTTCGAGACAACAGCGACAAGCGTGAAGGTGTGCCCTACACGATCAAGGACATCGAGCTTCTGGGTACCGAGATCGTTCGTCGCACCATCGAGGAGGATGGGACTTCGGATCGTGAAAGCGGTTCAGGCAAGGCCTCTTCGGGCAACGGCGATGGATCGGGGCGACGGGCCCCCGGTGGTGGCGGTGCCGGCGGTGGGAGCCGACGATCACCTGGTGGTGGTGGTGCTGGCGCCGGTGGCGGCAGCCGACGATCACCCGGTGGTGGTGGTGCCGGCGGCGGCGGTGGTGCCGGACGAAGATCGCCCGGTGGTGGCGGTGGTGGGAACCAGCGTGCACCCGGTGGCGGTGGAGCGCCTGCTGGCGGAAGTCCCGGGCTTGGTACTCCGGGTGCCGGACTGGGGACCCCGGGTGGTGGACCCATCGGAGGTGGCGGCAGCACTGGTGCCTCCGGTTCACAGGGACATCAGGGGCAAAGCGGGCAGTCGCAGGGCCTCAAGGGTGGTCTGAATGAGATTGCGCCACTGCCTCCAAGACCTCGGATCTATCCGGCTGGAACAGTGGTCTACACACTGCCCATCACGTTCACATTGCAGATTCATGAAGAGACCGATGAGACCGCTCAACAGGCAAGCCTCAACGGTGGTACAGGAGGTGTCTCGTGAATCTTGATACCAAGAAGGTCATGGCGGTTGTTCGGTCCAATCTGGTCATCGCCATCTGCGTGGTGGTGATCATTGGTGCACTTGTCGGTCTGCCCTACGTCTCCGAGGGATTCCAGGAGGAAGTCGCCAAGGCTGTCGAGAAGAAGAACAAGAGCTACAAGGATCTCAAGAAGATCAAGGACGGCAAGGTCACGATCCCGGGGGCTTCTCCCGTCAAGGTGGTTGTGAATCGACCCATCATCGACAGGATTCAGGACATTGCGAATGTTCGCAAGGACCAGTCGACCAGTGTGCTGACCGAGGCTCGAACCCAGAACCGTGGCAGTCATGCCAATCTGGATGACAAGCTGTTTCCCGGTCTGGAGCTTCCCAGTTACGAACTCCAGGTGGAAGCACCCCGTTTTCACAAGCGCATCATCGAGGAGTACAAGTCACTTCTCGAGAACATCAATTCAGGAATGCCGCCTTCGATCGAAACCGTCATGAAGAGCCTTGAACAGGTTCAGCAGCAGTTTCTCGATCGTGATCTGAAGAAGGATTCCATGGACGAGCTCGAGCCCGGTGAGGTCGAGATGATCCGTTCGGATCTCGCTGCCCGTCGTCTCGATCTCTATCTCAGAGAAGCTGAAAGCACTGGCATCTATCTCGATCTCGACATCCTCTCGCCGCCGTCCTTCGACGAACGGCGAACGTATTCCCTGTATGAGCTGTTCCAATGGCAATGGCGATTCTGGGTGATCTCGGAAGTGCTCGAGGCCTTCAAGGATGTCAACGGCGACAACACGACGGTGCTTTCAGCACCGATCAAACGTGTGATGTCCATTGCGGTTCGGGATCTCATGGCCCTCGGTGAACCGGGTGCCAAGGCGTCTTCCTCATCCTCCTCCAGTCCCTCCGCGCCGGTGGGGCCATCGGCACCCATCGGACCGATGGGAAGCTCGGCAATCGGACCCGTCGGTTCGCAAGGTGGTGGAGGCGGCAACCAGCGTGCACCTGGTGGTGGAGGTGGCAGTCGTCCCGGCGGATTCCGTGGAGGTGGCTCCGGTGCGGACAAGGCCGTCGAAGAATACGAGGTCGCTTCCGTTCCCGAAGCGGGTTCGGTGAATTTCGATACCGCCATCACGGGTCGAATCAGCAACGCGCTCTATGACGTTGTCCTGATCGATGTGACGCTCATCGTGGACAAGGACAATCTCGCGGACACTCTTCAGTCTCTGGTCAACGGCCGTTTTCTCACCGTGCGTGATCTCGCCATCGATCGGGCCATGGCGTATGAGGACCTCTCGCAGGGGTTCCTCTACGGTGAATCACCGGTCGTGAAGTTGGATCTCACCATCGAGACGATTTGGCTGAGGTCCTGGACACAGGACTACATGCCCAACGCCGTTCGTGCGTCGCTCGGCATTCAGCCGCTCAAGATCGAATCGGAAGAGGATTCCGAAGAGGACGAATTCTCCTGACTCAACGCGAGTCGATTTGAACCGTATCACCCCGTATCAGCAGAATTGCACAGAAGCCGACCGCGTCAGCAACGCAACCGAGGATCACAGTTATGAAGACCAAGGGAATCACGATCTGGGAGCAACGAGCCGAGTTCTTCGTCCTCGGAATCGTTCTGGCTGTGCTGGTGTTCTACCTCGTTGGGCAGTTGACTTCTCCGAACATCAAGGAAGTCGGTGCTGATCAGGTCGGCCCGGGTGATTGGCACGAGAAGCTGAGTGAATCCGCCTCGAGCATCAAGCGTGGTCAGGATCTCAAGGACGTGCCCCCGAGCGTCAGTGCCGCCATCGAGCAGGGGCAGAAGTCCTCATCGATCGGTCTTGAGGATTTCAGAAGCAAGCTGTTGGCGTCCGTTGGTCCCAACACACCAGCGACTCTTCCCGGCTACCGAGTGGTTCCTCAGATTTCAGGTGCCAACGGCGACTTCGCCGCCAATGCCAAGTTCGTGGTTCCGAATCTGCCGGCACCCAGCAAACCAGTCGTCTATCAGACCTTTGATCTGCTCGCCCAGGGTGTGGTCGAGCAGCATGAGGGTCTGGAAGAGATCGTTGTCCAGGACCCACATGATCTGACGTGGCTGACCGTTGCCACGGAGTTCAACGTGGCAGAAGCCATTCGCCGTTTCAGTGAAGCCGGTCCGGATGGTGAGCAGCCGCTGCCAAGTCGCTGGCATGGTGATCGCATCGATTTGCTGGACGTGCGTGTGGAGCGGTCCGAACTGGTGGATGGCAGCTGGTCGGAGCCGGAGGTCATTGCAGTCATTCCGGGTCAGGTCAGTTTCCGTGAGCGGCTGGAGTCGCATGAATCCATGGATGCCTCTGATCGTGATGAGATCCTCGCATCCGTCATCGATCCCATGACCAGTCGCCAGATCTACCAGCCGGATTTCTATCCCACCTCATCAGGCAACTGGATTCTTCCAGACGAGTTCATGGAGATCGACGCCCAGGCGGATCTCGATGAAGCCTCGCCGGATGACAAGAAGGCGGCTCGTCGCCGTTTCCTGCTGAGGCGTCTCAAGAAGCTCGAGCGTGATCGAGATGAGCTCAACGAACAGATCAATGGTTCCGGCGGTTCCGGCGGACTGGCCGGTGGCGGCGGTGGTGGTGGTCCAGGCCCCGGCGGCGGCGGTGGTGGTGATGCCGGTGGTGGGAACGGCCGCGGTTTCGGCGGTGGGCCGGGCGGAAGCACCGGTGGCGGCAATGCGGCCGAAAATCGGAAGAAGAAACTGGAAAAGATCAAAGACGAAATTGCGGACATCCAGAAGGAACTGGACGAGTACCAGCAGGATGATCCCGTCGTTGATGAAACAGATGAAACGCAGTCCGACGAGATGGAAGAAGCGTTGCCGGAGACCAGTTGGATCTGGGGCTATGACATCAATGCGACACCTGGAAGCACTTACCGTTATCGAGTCAAGCTGGTCGTGTACAACCCGCTCTTTGCAAGAAAGCTCAGTCTTGTCGAGGAGCAGCAGCATCTTGCCGAGTCGCTTCTGACAGTCGTCGATTCGAGTGAATGGTCCGATCCAATCATGATGGAGCCTCCGCTGCAGATCATGGCAGTCAGAGCCGTGCCATCCGGATTGGCGGAGATCTCCGGTCGTCTCGGATATGGCGAAGCGACTGCGGAAGTCTTGCGATTCCATTCAGGTGAGTGGTGGTCTCGCAAGTTCACCGTTCAGCCAGGTGACCTCATCGGTCGGCTTGAAGTGCCCGATGGGGAGTCCACAGAGGACATGGACCCTCTGGACTTCTCCACGAGCTGGTATGTCGTCGATGTCGTTCCCCGCATGGGGGCCAGTCGATCGGACACCCGCCTGGGCAAAGGGGCGTTGGTGCTGATCCAGAACATGGATGGCGATCAGATCCTCCGGATCGATCCCCTGGTGGATAATCGCAAGCCGCGGCCCGGTGACGAGGCGATGTTCTAGGACCCTGGTCATGTGTAGCCTCAGAAGGCTGTGGGCCGACCTCCCGTGGTGGAAGTGGCCTGTTCGCCTCGTGGCTGGATGGCTGGACGGGCCCGGGTGCCGACCCGGTTGAACCCGGGGCTGGTCATGGGCGTAGAAGTGGTCGGAATCCGGGTGGAATAGCCCTGAGCCCATTGACAGGAAGCGAGAGAATGGTATCCTCACGACCTTGCGCCTCAGGTGGGACAAACGCCTGGGGTGTATTGCTCGTGAGACTGATCTTGCGAGTGGTTCGGCTCTTTGACAAGTGGTGATTCGTTCGATCGTCTGACGGTTCCCTTTCCCGGGGAGTTACTGTCAGACGTGACCGAGAATCGAGACAAATCGAGGCCGGTGACTGGTCAACGTGTTTTGCTTAGCGCGTTGAATGACTTCGTCCAAGTCGATCTTCCATTGGAATGTCGTCGGGGTCGGGGTGATGTGACCAGATCACCAAGGGCACACGGTGGATGTCTTGGCGTTAGAAGGCGATGAAGGACGTGGGTACCTGCGATAAGCGTTGGGAAGCCGGGAACCAGGCAATGATCCAACGATTTCCGAATGGGGAAACCCGGCCCTCCGGGGTCACCTGCACCTGAATGCATAGGGTGTAGGAGTTAACCTGGTGAACTGAAACATCTCAGTAACCAGAGGAAAAGAAAGCAAACGCGATTCCGTAAGTAGCGGCGAGCGAAAGCGGAGTAGTCCAAACCGGGTTTCGGCCCGGGGTTTGGGCACCGATATGGCGAAGCATGAGACGTTTGAAGCGTCTGGAAAGTCGTACCACAGAAGGTGATAGTCCTGTACGACGTTGATTGTCAGCCTAGGTGTTCCAGAGTAGCACGGAGCTCGTGAAACTCCGTGTGAACATGGGGGGTCCACCCTCCAAGACTAAATACTCTCTAACGACCGATAGTGAACCAGTAAGGTGACTGAATGATGAAAAGCACCCCGACAAGGGGAGTGAAAAGTACCTGAAACCGTGTGCTTACAAGCTGTGGGAGCCCTTCGGGGTGACCGCGTGCCTTTTGCATAATGAGCCTGCGAGTTGCTCTCTGTGGCAAGGCTAAGTCGTACCCCGACGGAGCCGAAGGGAAACCGAGTCCGAAATGGGCGTTGAGTCGCAGGGGGCAGACGCGAAACCGGGTGATCTACCCATGGGCAGGTTGAAGGAGGGGTAATACCCTCTGGAGGACCGAACACACCTACGTTGAAAAGTGGGGTGATGACCTGTGGGGAGGAGTTAAAGTCTAATCAAACCCGGAGATATCTCGTTCTCCCCGAAATAGCTTTAGGGCTAGCCTCACGTTACAGCGATTGGGGGTAGAGCTACTGGATGGGGCTGGGGGGCCTACCGCCTACCCACTCCAACCAAACTCCGAATACCAATTGCCTTTGTCGTGGGAGTCAGTCTATGGGAGATAATTTCCATGGTCGAAAGGGAAACAGCCCAGACCGCCGGTTAAGGTCCCAGAACGGACCTCAGTTTCTAAGGTGGTCGGATTGCAGTGACAGCCAGGATGTTGGCTTAGAAGCAGCCACCATTTAAAGAGTGCGTAACAGCTCACTGGTCGAGGAATCCGGTGCCGATAATGATCGGGAATAAGGTTCGTACCGAAACCGCGGATGTTTTTACATGGTAGGGGAGCGTTCCTGTCAGCGCCGAAGCCATCCCGAAAGGGTTGGTGGAGCGGCAGGAAGTGAATATGCAGGCTTGAGTAACGATCAACGGAGTGAGAATCTCCGTCGCCGAATGCCTAAGGTTTCCTGGGGAAGGTAAATCCGCCCAGGGTTAGGCGGGTCCTAAGGCGAGGCCGAAAGGCGTAGTCGATGGACAGCAGGTTAATATTCCTGCCCCGTTGTGTGCGGTTGAACCGGCGTGACGGATCTTGAAGTTCTGTGGGACAGTGAAGCGTCCAGGCCCTTGAGGCCGATGCAGGGTGGATAGGTTCCAAGAAAAGCCGTCCGGTGACAAACACAATGCCCGTACTAAAACTGACACAGGTAGGCGTGGCGAATAGCCTCAGGCGCTCGAGAAAATGGTTGTGAAGGAACTAGGCAAATTGACCCCGTACGTTCGCAATAAGGGGGCCCTACTGGCAACAGAGGGCGCAGAGAATAGGCTCTGGCGACTGTTTATCAAAAACACAGCACTGTGCGAACACGCAAGTGGACGTATACAGTGTGACGCCTGCTCGGTGCCGGAATGTTAAGGGAGTGGGTTAGCCTTCGGGCGAAGCTCGCGACTGAAGCACCGGTAAACAGCGGCCGTAACTATGACGGTCCTAAGGTAGCGAAGTTCCTTGTCGGGTAAGTTCCGACGTGCATGAATGGCGTAACGACTGGAGCACTGTCTCCACAACCAACTCGGTGAAATAGTAGTGGCGGTGAAGATGCCGCCTGCCCGCAGCAAGACGGAAAGACCCCGTGGACCTTTACTGCAGGCATATATTGGTCATGGATTGATGTTGCGTAGGATAGGTGGGAGACTTTGAAGCGGCCGTTTCGGCGGTTGTGGAGTCGTCCTTGAAATACCACCCTATGTTGATTTGTGGCCTAACCCCGAATCCCATGAAGCTGGGCGGGGGACCGTGTATGCTGGGCGGTTTGACTGGGGCGGTCTCCTCCTAAAAGGTAACGGAGGAGCGCAAAGGTTAGTTCAGCGCGGACGGAAACCGCGTGTCGAGTGTAAGAGCACAAGCTAGCTTTACTGCGAGTCATACAGGACAAGCAGTCTCGAAAGAGGGCTCTAGTGATCCTGCGATCCCGAGTGGAAGGGTCGTAGCTCAACGGATAAAAGGTACCCCGGGGATAACAGGCTTATCGCTCCCGAGCGTCCATAGCGGCGGAGCGGTTTGGTACCTCGATGTCGGCTCATCGCATCCTGGGGCTGTAGGAGGTCCCAAGGGTTGGGCTGTTCGCCCATTAAAGCGGTACGCGAGCTGGGTTCAGACCGGCGTGAGCCAGGTCGGTCCCTATCTGCTGTGGGCGTTGCACTATTGACCGGAACTCTCCCTAGTACGAGAGGATTGGGAGGGACTCACCCCTGGTGTGCCAGTTGGACCGCTCGGTCCACCGCTGGGTAGCTAAGTGAGGCAGGGATAACCGCTGAAAGCATCTAAGCGGGAAGCCCACCGGAAGATGAGTAGTGCACGTTCATTTGAATGAGAGACCCCCGGAAGACCACCGGGTTGATAGGCCGCACGTGCAAGGGCAGAAATGTCCTCAGCGAAGCGGTACTAACGGTCGATGATCTGGTCATATCACCCGGGTTCCGACGACGGATCCTGGAGACCGGTCACGTTTTATCTCGAAACTGGTCAAGAGGTACCTCGAGTACCTCAATCGAACGAATCAACACACCACGCGAGGACGAGAGTCCTCGCGCGGACTTGTCGGTGACGATAGGTCCGGGGCGACACCTGATCCCATACCGAACTCAGAAGTTAAGCCCGGGCCGCCGATGATACTGCTAAGCGGGAAAGTAGGTCATTGCCGACACTCTGGCCCCGGTCGTGGAAACACGGCCGGGGTCTTTTTTTATGCGCACTCGATGTCTTGTCGGTGTACGGGGACAAGCCTCTGCCGATGTGCTGGCCGGAGCCGGTACACATCGACAGAGGCTTGGGGAAACGCTCCGCCGGTTGGGGGTGTCAGTTGGCGCAGTTGCCCCAGCCACTGACGACCAGCAGCATGTCTTCCACATCAACAACCTGGTTGTTGGTGATGTCGCCAGCACTGCCACCGGTCGTGTCCCATGCTTCCAGGACGATGAGGAGATCCTCGATGTCGACGTTTCGATCCCAGTTCACATCGGCTTGGCAGTCCACCAGATCCGTCGCACCTTCACCTGATTCGGGAAGATTGGGAACGTCGATGCTGTCATCAGTCCTGTTCGAACTGTTCTTGGTGATCTTGAAACGCGATGCCGTCGGTGAACCATGACGTGAATTGCCTGTGCTGGTTCTCCATGCACCGCCATCCTTCTTGTAGGCCTTGATCACGCCTCGGTCTGCAATCAGAACCTCACCGCCATCATCCACCTGGATATCAGTGGGATTCTCCGCGCCGGAGAAGGTCACCAGTTCGGCAGTCAATTCGCCGCGATCCTCGGACACGGCCCAGGTGCGTTGATTGCCCCGATCCATGAGGAAGATCGTGCTGTCGAGTGGGCTGATCGCCATCTCGACCTCGTTGGAAAGATTGACCTGAGCTGGCAAACGGTTCAGCAGTGGTGCCTCGCTGTAATCAACCGGCATCGTGGCGAGGTGTCCACTTGCAGGCAGCACCATGACCATGAGGTCGGTTCGATCGTCGATGACGAGTCTTGGTGCTGGTGATGGCAATGGAATGGCGCCGATCGGTTCCTGGTCACTGGAGCGATATCCTTTGACGCCTTCAGCATCGACGACATGGAAGTTGTGATGTCGGTCGAATGCCAGTGCCGAGGGGCGAACCAGATTGTCGATTGGGGAAGGATCGATCGCGCCATCATGGTTGCTGATCGGGAAGAGCTTGTAGAAGGTCTGCTGCCTGACCAGGATCCATGACTTGATCTGCAGTGGGCCAGGTGCCAGGTCAATGACTTCATCGTGAGTCGCCAGGGTGATGTCCTTGTTGAAATCAAGCTGTGAACCAAGGGGTCCGTCCTCGCGATATTGCTTGAATCCGTTGTCATAGGGTTCCCAGGAATACGCGCACTTGGGTCGAATCGTGATCCATCCGGCGAGATATCTGTTGAAGTTCGTGGAAGCGCCGAGTCGATCGAGCTCCCAGGGCAGATTGTTGATGAAGACCTGCTCGGTTGTGATGGGCCACATGCGAGTGACGAAGTCCGATTGGGCGAAGAGATCGCCTTCATGCTGACCAGGATCACGGACTCCGATGGTCACGCCGTTGTCATCTGCATAGGCATATGACAGAGTCACGCAATGGCCTCCGCTGAAATCGACCGTCTTGTGGCCATGGAAATTGGTTCCCATGTTTCCGAAGTAGTAGTAGGGGACGATGATGCCATCGTTGATGGCATCCTGAACCATCAAATCCGTGGAGGCCTTGAACTCAAAACTGCTCCAGGTATGCGTCACGGTGAATTTGTCGTTCAGGCGCAGATCCAGCGCGTCATGGGCAGCTGTCATCTGCGTTCCTGTTGCAGGATTCGTATCCATCTCATCAGCGAGATCGAGGATGACTTCACCGGAATCGTTGTAATTCGATTTCAGTGACCAGTTCTTCTGCCCGGGTTCGTACTCAGGGAATCCATGGGTCGCAATATAGGCCAGGGCATTGGCACTGCTGGTCGGGACACAGAACATGTTGCCGCTGTTCGGAAATCCGACGAGATCCGGATCAGCCTGACTTCGGACCTGGTCGAAGTCAGGCATGGCCTTGAGTGAATACCAGTAATCCGAAGGGCCGTTGTAGATGGCCCACTCGACGCCTGCATGGGCGTCTGAAAGAAGGAGGCTTGGAAGTGTCATCATGGCCAGGGAGGCCGTCAATCGTGTTTTTTTGATGGTGTTCATCGTGTTGTGCTCGTTTCGTAGGGGGTCTGGATGCAACTCGGTTTCGTTGCATGGACTGCGAGTACGCAGCGGGTGTTCTCTCAATAAATCCCGGATTTGCTGACAGAACATCACTGGATGGCAAGACATGACGCCAAAAACCCCGTTCAGAGGGTCTCAGGGGCACATGTCAGGATTGCGTCAGATCGCCTTTGCAGACTCGTTTCAGTGAGTCGGCAGCCATTTGCTGAAGGTGATTGCCTTCATCAGACGGGGACCTTCGTCTCCAGAAGATCCTGATCGACATGCTCCAGGAAGCCGGCGAGAAAGTCCATGGCCAGTTCGACCTTGTCCGGTTTCAAGGTGAATACCGTCGAAATCAGAATGCCACCCTCGCTGATCTCAAGGTGCCACTTGTCATTGTGATGCTCCATGAGATAGTCCATCATGTTCTGGGAGATGAAGTCGTAGGTCAGTTTTTCATCTGCTGAGGCGACGTGCCATTGTTGATTGAAGGCATCCAGTTCGAAGCGAAGCTTGTGATATCCCCAGTTGAGCATCTGCCCTTCGTCCAGCCGTTTCAATCCTGAAAGGAAGCCGGCAGGCGTGATGATGACTCGTGGCAGATTCGCACGGCAGTGAGCGAATACGGAGCTGTATTCGCCCTCCGAGCTCATATCGGTTCCGAGATCAAACCAGAGCGTGTCGAAGGCCGTCATCAGCGTGCCTTTCCACTGGCCTTCGAGAATATTGGCGTTGGTCTGCCAATCGCCACGGAACCGGTTCGAGCAGAATGCCCAGAGCTTGGTCTGCATCTGGGAATCGCCGAAGAAGCGATGGGCCATGCTGGCCTTGGCGCTGAGCGCATGGCCGCCTCTGGCCTTGGCGGCTTCAGGATCCGCCGTCGGCATCTGCATGATTTCACCATGGTATTCCTTGGGTTTCGTGCAGAACTCGAAGTCGTGCTTCTTGGCCCATTTGGTGAACACCTTCGCACGATGATCATTCTTGATCTTGAAGTAGGCCATCTGCCCGCCGAGCATGATGGCATCTCCAATGACGTCATCCAGTAGTCCCATGATCGTTCTCCTTCAAATACCTGACATTGAATGACTTGAGGTGTGGGCAGCGTACAGGATGATCGTGATCCAAGGTGGTGCTGTCCCATTGTGCGGGGGCATGTCGTGCCCATCCTCTGGATCACTTGGTGAGTCTCTCAGGGCACCCGTTCCCAGGTCATCTGCATTCAGTCGAATCCAGATCAGCCGGCGGACTTCGTCTCCAGAAGATCCTGATCGACATGCTGCAGAAATCCAGCGAGGAACTCCATGGCCATCTCGACCTTGTGGGGTTTCAGGGTGTACACCGTCGAGATGAGAATGCCACCTTCACTGATCTCCAGGTGCCACTTCTCGTTGTGATGCTCCATGAGATACTCCATCATGTTCTGGGAGATGAAGTCATAGGTGAGTTTCTCATCGGCAGATGACACGTGCCATTTCCTATTGAAGGCATCCAGTTCGAAGCGAAGTTTGTGATACCCCCAGTTGAGCATCTGGTTTTCATCCATTCGCTTTATGGATTCCAGAAAACCTGTCGGCGTAATGATCGTTCTTGGGAGATTCGCCGGACAATGGGCAAACACTGAACTGTATTCGCCTTCCGTAGGTGCATTGACATCAAGATCGAACCAGAGCGTATCGAAGGCCGTCATGAGTGTGCCGTTCCAGCGACCCTCCAGAATGTTGGCGTTGGTTTGCCAGTCGCCACGAAAGCGATTCGAGCAGAATGACCAGAGTTTGGTCTGCATCTGGGAATCACCGAAGAATCGGTGAGCCATGGTGGCCTTCGAACTCAGGGACCGTCCGCCACGTGCTTTGGCAGCTTGCGGATCAGCGGTCGGCATCTGCATGATCTCGCCGCAGTATTCAGAAGGCTTGATACAGAAGGTGAAATCATGCTCCTTGGACCACTTCGTAAACACCTTCGTGCGATGATGGTTCTTGAGGGAGAAGTAGGCTGTCTCTCCGCCAACCATGATGGCATCCATGATGACATCTCCGACAAAATCCATGATGACTTCATCCAGCAATCCCATTGAACAGGTCCCTTCCCAACTGTTTGATAGTGAATCTCGAGTGCCAAGGTAGGGTAGCTGATCATCGCAGGTGTGAATTCCATCTGATCAGGAATGATTGTCATGTGCCGTTAGAATCCACTTCCATGTTGGGCCTGAGGGACATTTCATGACCACGCTGTTGATTGCTGTTCTGGCAGGAATCGGTTTCCTGGTCGCCTATCACACCTATGGGCGTTGGCTGGGAAGCCGGATCTTTCGGCTGGCAGCTGATCGAGTCTGTCCATCGGAAGCCCTGCGAGATGATGTCGATTTCGTTCCGACCCGCAAGTCGGTCGTGTTCGGTCATCACTTCACATCCATCGCGGGCACTGGTCCGATCGTCGGACCGGCGATTGCGGTCATGTGGGGCTGGCTGCCTGCCTTGATCTGGGTCTTTGTCGGTTCGATCTTCATCGGCGCCGTCCATGATCTCGGTTCACTGGTGGTCAGCCTTCGCAACGATGGCCAGACGATCGGTGATGTCGCGGGTCGGGTCGTGAATCGCCGAGTGAGAATGCTGTTTCTGCTGGTTCTCCTGATCGGTCTCACGATCGTTCTGGCGATCTTCGGACTGGTGATCGCCATCGTCTTCAGACTGTTCCCGGAAGCGATCTTCCCCTGCGTCATTCAGATTCCGATCGCTGTGGCGATCGGCCTCTGGTTGAATCGCAGAGGCATGTCGCTGGTCTTTCCTTCCATCGTTGCCCTGACATTGATGTATCTCAGCGTGGTCTTTGGTGATTGGGGGCCCTTGGCCGGTTTCAATCATGCCCTGGCTGAGTGGCCGACCATGGTCTGGGTCTTCGTACTCCTGGGGTACTCATTCGTCGCCTCCGTTCTGCCAGTGGGTGTGCTCCTGCAACCACGGGATTACATCAATTCACTTCAGTTGATATCAACCCTTGGACTGGTGCTGATCGGTCTGGCATTCGCGGCCTTCTTCGGAGGTGCCCCGGTCGAAAATGCCGGTGAGTTGATCCGGCCTCCACTCGAGATCGCGGCGCCCATGGCGGAATGGGATCCGGCCGGCGCACCCATGATCGTTCCGTTTCTGTTCGTGACGATTGCGTGTGGTGCCATCAGCGGTTTTCATTGCCTGGTTGCCAGTGGAACCTCGAGCAAGCAACTCGCTCGCGAAACCGATGCCCGCTTCGTTGGATATGGCAGCATGTTGACGGAAGGCTTTCTGGCCACGATCGTCATCCTGGCCTGTATTGCTGGTCTTGGGCTGGGCGTCACGGGCGATTCGGGTGTGCTTCTGGGTCAAGCTGCCTGGGAATCACGCTACACCTCATGGTCGGAAGCGGGGGGACTTGCCTCCAAGTTGCATGCCTTCGTGGATGGCTCATCGAACTTCCTGGAGTCCATGGGCATTTCCGAGCTCATTTCCCTGGCGATCATGGGCGTTCTGGTGGCGTCGTTTGCGGCGACGACGCTGGACAGTGCCTGCCGTCTCCAGCGTTATGTCATCCAGGAAATCTGGGCAAGCATCGGGTTTTCAACGGGCGGCAAGCAGCGGATGCGATCGATCGCC
Source organism: Phycisphaerae bacterium (assembly GCA_002702575.1). GTDB lineage: Bacteria > Planctomycetota > Phycisphaerae > Phycisphaerales > SM1A02 > UBA1668. The sequence continues at coordinate 193,439 of PAAJ01000014.1, forward strand.
TGGTCGGCACCGGGTCGATATGTCGCCACGGCGATTGCGGTCGTGTTGGGTGCGTTGCTGGCTGCCATACCGGCCAGTGGTGGGGAGTGGACCTGGGCGAGTACTGGCACGGGCGGTCTGATTCTCTGGCCTCTGTTCGGTGTGACCAACCAGTTGCTTGCCGGTCTGGCGTTTCTGGTGATTGCCTTCTATCTCTGGCGACGGAATCGTCCGATCTGGTTTCTGGTCTTCCCGATGCTGTTGATGTTGGTGATTCCGATGTGGGCGATGATCGAGCAGATCTTCACGAATCGTGGAGGTGATGCAGCCTGGTTGGAACAGGAACGCTGGCTGCTGGTAGGCATCGGCCTGGCCACCATCGTGCTGGAGATCTGGATGATCATCGAGGGGCTGTTGTTGTTCCCGAAGGTACGTGGCATTGCTGATCGTGGATCAGCGATGATTGATGCCGACCGTTAGTCATCACCATGAATTCGATCTCGCTGCTTGGCCGTTCTTGGAGTCAGTGTTGTTCTTCAGAAACAGTCTGTGACGTCAGCCAATCGAATGCAACGGCAATCACCCCGCCTGTGATTGGTGCAAAGACGTACAGCCACCAATGATCCCAGTTGAGTTTGTGCTCGATTGCCAGTCCAAACCAGACGGCAGGATTGAAGACGGCTCCGGAGACCGGGCCCATTGCCCAGGCGCCTCCGGCGACTGTCATACCGATGACGAATCCGAACCATTGGTTCCCGAGTTGTCTTTGTGACGTTACTTGGAGAATCACATAGACCAGCAGGAAGGACCAGATGGCTTCTGCGGCAAATCCGACCGTGACTTCGGGTTGAACCATTTGTTCAGCGGTGCCGAGAATGGCCATTGCCACAAGGGCGGCGATGACAGCACCTAGGAATTGAACCAGGATGTAAGGCAGTGCATCTCGCCAGCGTGCTCGATTGGTCATGCACAGGCAGAGTGTGACGGCAGGGTTGTAATGAGCGCCACTGATCGGCCCTCCTGCATAGACGAGTACCAGAAGAACGACACCGATGGGAAGTGGTGCGATGATCGAGAGATCTGCTGCCTGGACGACGACCATCGAGATCGTCAGGAGCAGGAAGAAGGTTCCCAGGAACTCCACGGCGAGTCGGGCGATCAAAGTGGCTTCACATTGTTTTTCAGCAGTCATCGTGCCCTCGCAAGGAGTGAACGTCTGATGGTCCTGTGTACGGTCTTCTGAGGCTCCAGCATTGAGGCAGGAATCGTACACAAGCTCTGTTTATGTATTGTTTCAGTTCCTCAGCAGGGGGTACAACTGTCGAGCCAGCAGAGTGGAAAATTCTCTCCTCAGGGCGGTTACAATGATCTGTCACGATCCCTACGGACAGGTGGCGGAGCGGTTGAACGCGCTGGTCTCGAAAACCAGTATGGCCTTCGGGTCATCGTGGGTTCGAATCCCACCCTGTCCGCTTTCTCAAACCCATGGCTTGCCATGGGTTTTTTCCTTGATTGGTCGTCGGATCGGCCCTCGGATTGGCCGTCTGGAGACATCAGGCAAGAATTGGTTTTTCTTCTCTCGATACGGGTGCTACTTTTGACACATGGTCGGTTTCTTCTCCTTCCAGTTCACTGGCTTGATAGCCCTCGCTGCCATGCAGGCAGATGTGGGCCCTTGGCGTGCCGGCGAGCCTCTGCGAGAACTCGAAGCGCCTCAGCGAGCGCGATTTGAATTCGGTCGGGTGCAGTATGCACGTGAATTCGATGCTTCCGAAGGTCTGGGTCCGACAACGAACAACACCTCCTGTGGAGCGTGTCACTTCAAGCCCGTTGGTGGCTGGGGTGAACAACGTGTCACGCGTTATGGATTCATGAGTGAGGATGGACAGTTCTCGCCCGTTGATCCTGGTGGAGACACGTTGTGGCAGCATGTCGGTGTGACAGGAGTGGATGACTGTCGTGAGGTGATTCCGAGTGAAAGCAATCACTTTTCGCTCCGAGTCACGACGGGCGCAACCGGATATGGATTGATCGAAGCGATACCCGATCAGGCGCTTCTGGCTGTTCGCGATTTACAGCCACCGGATATTCGTGGTATCGAGCGTTGGGTTGATTCAATCGATTCGGCTCCCGGTGATCCGGCTCGCATCGGTCGTTTCGGATGGAAGGCACAGGAGGCCACCGTCCTGGCGTTTTCAGCCGATGCCGCATCGGCTGAGATGGGGGTGACCACGTGGCTGGTCCAGCAAGAGCCTGCACCCAACGGTGACATGGAACTGCTCGATGCCTGTGATGATGTTCCGGATCCTGAAACCGGTGTGGAGGTCGAGGGCTTCGACTACCTGGGGGCCGTGACCGATTTTCAGCGGTTCATGGCACCGCCCCCTCGCATCCCGGCGTCCGGCATGGCCGGTGAAGCGATCATGGACACCATTGGTTGTACAGCATGCCATGTGCCAACCCTGATGACGGGATCACAGCTGAAACTTGAAGACGCGCTTCGAAACAAGCCGGTTCATGCCTATTCGGATTTTCTGCTTCACGACATGGGTGAGGCGGGGGATGGCATCCAGGACGGACCAGTGGAAGAGACCTGGATGAGGACGTCTCCGCTCTGGGGCCTGGCCATACAGCCCACCTCCTGGCATGACGGTCGATGTGCCCAGTTGAATTCAGCTGATCGGATTCGATGTGCCATCTCGGAACATGCAGCAGCTGGATCCCAGGCGGTGAACTCGGCGACGGCATTCGCATCACTGCCGCAGCAAGAACAGGATCTGCTGATCGAGTTTCTCTTGTCCCTCGGGCGGCGACCATTCGACGCTGATCGCGACGGTGTGGTCCTCAGATCAGATCTTCAGGGAGAGTCCTCTGGATTTCTGAGTTGCTTCGGCTCATCACCAGGTCCCGATGATCCTTGCACGGTGCATGACCATGACGGTGATGGGCAGGTGGACGAAGGCGATCTCGACATGCTGCCGGCTGCCTGGGATGACATCGAGACGGACTGCAATGCCAATGGTCAATGGGATGTCCGTGATCTCGTGTTGGGCGTCAGTCAGGATCTCGACGGGAATGGAATTCCTGATGAATGTACGACCTGTCTGGGAGATCTGGACTTCGACGGAGATGTGGACGTCAATGACATCCTCGGGCTGATCTCCGAAGGTTGGGGGTGCCAGGGATCCTGTGCGGGCGACCTGGATGGCTCCGGTCTTGTGGATTCCACGGATGTCCTCCTCATGATCGCCCTCTGGGGCCCCTGCAGCGGCTGAAACTCCTGCTAGGCTTCCAGCATGTCACGCAAGCCCTTTGATCCCAAACCAGGCATCGTGATCATTCTGATCGCGGCCATCATCGGTGGCGGCGTCTGGTGGTGGGCTGAGAATCGTCATCGTTTCTTTCCGAAGCGATGGGGTGAAGTCGTGCCCGGAAGCATCTATCGCAGTGGACAGTTGCATCGTGATCTCGTGAAGGACACGCTCGACTCGCATGGAATCGATGTCGTCGTCTGCCTTCGTCCGCATGAACCGGATCATCCAGATCATCAGGCGGAACGGGATGCTGTGGGCGATCTTGGAATCGAATTCATCGAGCTCGATCTCGTTGGAGACGGTACGGGTGATCTCGCGCATTACGTCACGGCAGTCAAGGCCATGGATGAGGCGGCTGATGGCGGTCGACAGGTTCTGGTCCATTGTGCTGCTGGGGCTTATCGAACTGGTGTTGCTGTGATCTTCTACAGGCTTCTGGTTCGCGGAGAAGATCCGTCGTCGATGCGAGATGAGCTCAAGGCCTATGGATGGCGTGATAAGGACGACGATCGACTGATGCCCTACCTCAAGGACAACATGGCGGAGATGGCTCGCAGATTGCAGGAAGCGGGAGTCATCGATTCCATTCCTGATCCAGTACCGATGGTGCCTGGCTCATGATCTCAATGGATATGCTGAAGCGGGACTGGAGCCGATACCATGACCATGCAGGATGATTCAATGCCAGATCAACAGCAGCCACTGGATCAGTCACACATCGACCAGGTCAGTGATGTTCTGGCGACTTCCATTCTGGAAGACGAGAGGCTTCGGCATCTGTTCACCCCGTTCCTGCCGGATGAAGGCACCGTTCTCTGGATCCTCGATCGGCTGCAGGAACTCCTCTTTCCAGGTTTTCATGGTCCACGGGAGCTTCCGGAAGATGAGCTACGAGCCCATGTGAACACCTTGCTGACGGACATCACGGCCGACATGGTGGCACAGGTCGCGGGCGCTCTGAGATATGCGGATGCAGTCGAGCATGATGGTCGCCCACAGGGGGCACAGCAGGAGACGGCAGACCGTGCTCGGCAGATCGTGAAGGCATTCGTCTCATGCCTTCCGGAGATCAGACGACTTCTCAGTCTGGATGTCCAGGCCGCCTACGATGGTGATCCAGCGGCAACCCATACCGATGAAGCGGTTCTCTGCTATCCGGGCATTCTGGCGATTACCGTTCATCGCATTGCCCATCAGCTTCGCATTCTGGAAGTGCCGCTGATCCCTCGAATGCTCCATGAGCATGCGCATTCCAGAACCGGTATCGATATCCATCCCGGAGCTGAAATCGGCGAGTCCTTCTTCGTCGATCATGGCACTGGTGTCGTCATCGGGGAAACCACGAAGATCGGCGATCATTGCAAGATCTATCAGGGGGTCACGCTGGGTGCCAAGAGTTTTCCGGTCGATGAAGCGGGGCGTCTGCGGCGGGGAGTCAAGAGGCATCCCACGCTCGAGGACAACGTCACTGTGTATGCCGGTGCAACCATTCTGGGG
>PAAJ01000015.1 GCA_002702575.1 Phycisphaerae bacterium
CATACGAGAGGCGCCGAGGTTCATCGGCCCCCCGCGGACATCATCGAGGAATGTCGCAGGCTTGTTGACAAAGGTGTCGTGGAAATCACGCTGCTTGGTCAGACAGTCAATCACTACATGTACGTGCATGGAGCCGCTGTGGGCCCTGATGGCAGTGAAAAACCACAGGTTGGTCCCGGTCTGGCAGCCTTCAAGCGTCCTGACAGAGGTGTTCCAGGCAAGAAAGTGACGACCTTTGCGGATCTTCTGGAGGCCATCCATGAGTCCGTTCCGGGTGTCAAGAGGCTTCGGTTTGTGACGAGCTATCCAAAGGACTTTGGAAATGACATTCTCGAAGTCATGCGGGATCACCCCCGCATCTGCAGATATCTCCATGTTCCTGCGCAATCGGGCTCTGAGCGCATCCTCAAACTGATGAACCGAGGGTATACCGTCGAGGAATATGAAGCCTTCGTTCAAAGGGCGATTGAGATCCTTCCCGACGTGTCGATTGCGGGTGATCTGATCGTCGGTTTCCCAACCGAGACCGAGGACGATTTCCTGCAGACCTGCCAGTTGGTCGAGCGGCTGCCATTCAAGAACAACTTCATCTTTCGCTATTCACCACGCCCCGGTACGACAGCGATTACGCGGTATGAGGATGACGTTCCCGAGGATGTCAAACGCCGCAGACTCAACGAACTTCTCGAGATCCAGGGGCGTATCAGCCTCGACGTCCATAACACTTGGGTAGGACGCACCGTTGATGTTTTCGTCGAGAAGGAGGGTCAGGGCAGCAAGCCTGGCAATGGCACCGTTGAACTGGGATGGGAACAGCCCCAGATCCAACTCTCAGGAAGAACCCCTGGTGATCTGATCACTGTTTTTGATCTCCCTGAAGGCTTGGAAGTAGCGGATTGTCTCGGCCAGATCATGCCTGTGAAAGTTGAATCTGCGGGTCCAAGGCTCCTCAGAGGCAAGGTTCTCAGCATGGCAAGAGAAGGTGCCTGAGAGGTTCACAGGTTCCCTAGCTTGACAGCAGGGCCTTTTTTGAGTCCTCAGGGCCGATTTTGAGACCAGATCGGTGTGTCAGGTTCAGTTGAGCAGTCCGTTCTGGTGGGTTTGTACCGCTCAGAAGTCCTTCGTAATGCTGCATTTGGGGCAATAGGCCCCTTGACTCGACCGCCGCTCACTGTATTGTCGGCATAGCTGCCATTGGCCTTTGAGGGGGTCTTGGCAACGGAAGGAAGGGAGCTTGAGAAATCCCCAGGCCTGCAACAAGGCAGGCCCTGAAAGTTTTAGGGTTTCTTCAAGCAAGAAAGTGGATACGCTCTTTGATTCGCTGCGTAAGCAATGACAGCACTGAGCGTTATCGGAAGAGGAAGAGAAAAGGGCTTGACAGGCCCGAATTACAAACCAAGTTCATTTATTGACTCCCAATACGAGTGGACGGCCACACCGATCGGAAATCGGCCCAGACTCGTAATCTCACGTGAGGTGGGGGCAGATCTAGATCTCGTTCCACAGAATTGCAGAGAAGAGAAAGGTTACGAACAATGAATGTGAAGCGTGCTTCAATCTTCGTCGGCGCCGTCGCGGGTTTCGCGATGTCCGGCATGGCTACCGCTGAATTCCAGGGCATGGCATATCAGAATGTCCGCACTGGTGCTGAAGGTACTACTTACCGCATCTACGCGATCCTCGACGATGGTGATCGTCTTGACGCTGTTGCTGGTAATGGTCAGCAGGAACTCAGCATGACCTCCATCAATGGCTTCTATCAGAACGCCAACGGCGGTCCTACTTCCAAGGAAATCAACAGCAACTTCTTCGCCTTCGTGCCAAGCATGGAGTGGGATTCCTACGTCACCGTGGGTGCCCTCTACCAGGACGGTACACCATTCGGTTCCAACGAACTGAATAACGTTGGCATGCAGTGGGGCGCCTTCGAAGGTGGCGGCGACCTCTTTACCGACAACGGTACTTGGTTCGTCACTCCTGACCAGGAGCAGGGCGAAGCCATTCTGCACTCCAACCTCGAAGGTGACGTCACTGGCGCTGCTTTCGGCGTGCTGATTGCTCAGGTCACCACCACCGCTACCGGTGGCATCGACGGTACCTTCTCTGGTCTTCTCCAGGGTAAGGACGCCAATGGCGACACATGGCAGGCCAACGTTGATGGCTTCCAGTACGGTGGCGTCGTTCCTGCACCAGGTGCTCTGGCACTCCTCGGCCTCGCCGGCCTCGCTGGCCGTCGCCGTCGTCGCGCCTGATCGCCTTCGATCCGATTGCCTGGCTCTTGTCAGGCAACACAATTGATCGATCCACCGCCGCAGCCGAAAGGCTGCGGCGGTTCTTTTTGCCTGACTGTGATTCCCTTGGGGAGCTGCTTTTTCGAGCAGCTGCTTCAGGCCGATCAGGGGTCTGCAGCCTGTTGGCGGTTCAGCTTGGCTGGCTGGGTCCCATAGGTTCGATTGTGGATGACCTGTCATTCCAATAGGTCCATAAACATGGCGTCCAATTCCCCTGAAGCGTCATATGACAAATATTTTCTAAATAGAGAAAAAGGCCAAAGTTGTGGGTCAGATCACTTGACCAAATCGCAGGTCGGAATACCTTGTTACTTGGAGAAGGGGTGTGATCTGCCGTGCAACGTGGTGCGTGCTCGGCCTGTCCCCCCGAACTGGGAAGTCATCGGAAGTTAAGAAACGCACCACGAAATCAACGACTCTGGCCATGGATCACGGCCAGAGGAGGAGAAAGTCAAATGAGCAAGACACTTGTCTTCGCAGGGGCGGTTGGTGGCCTCGTACTGGCTGGTACAGCCATGGCTTCACCACTCCAGAGTCTCAGCATGGAACTGGTCAACAGTGGTGATCAGGGAGAGACTTATCGTCTGTTTGCAAACTTGGAAGCTGGTGCCCGAATTGATGCCGTCTACGGCAACTCACAGGGTGACCTCTTTGTCGGTGTCGATGGACCTGGATCCATCTACCACAACGCAAACGGTGGACCAACCTCGAAGGAGATCAACTCGAACTTCTTCCCGTTCGTCCCCAGCATGGAATGGGACTCATACGTCAGCATCGGTGCTTACTACCAGAACGGTGCTCCGTTCGGTGAGAACAACCTGAACAACATCGGAATCAACTGGGCCTCATTCGAAGGTGGCGGCGATCTCGTCACGAACAATGGTTCCTGGTTCGTCACTCCAGATGACGCTCAGGGCAACGAACTCAACGGTGTGGTCTTCCTTGGCCAGTTCACTGTTGAGGGTGGCAACGGCGACGTCTCTGACCTCATCGGTCAGGTCAATCTCCAGGGTAAAGACGCCAATGGCGACACCTGGAATGCTGTTGGTGCTACTTGGGTACCTGCACCAGGTGCCTTGGCTCTTCTCGGCCTCGCCGGCATCGCCGGTCGTCGTCGACGTCGCGCCTGATTGATTTGCTTTTAGGTTCGTGTCGGGTGAACCCGGCACGTCCCACACTGCACACACGAAGCACCTCCGCGAGCTTGCTCGCGGAGGTGTCTTTTTTGGGGTGTCTACAGGGGTGTCGAGGGGCGACTCTTCAGCTGGATCAGGCATTCGATTCGTACTGATCGATCGAATCACCCAGAGCGTCCCTCAGGGGGGCCAGAGAGGCTCCCCAGGCCGCGTGACGGCCGACTGACTGCTCGTACAGGGGTTTGCGTACCTGATCCGAGCTGAGCGTCAGGACGGTCCTCTTGGTCTCCCAGAATCTCAGGCAACGGTCATCCCAGTCCAGCCCACAGAAGTCGATGATGCGGCGTCCCTGGCCCTCCAGATCCCGCACGAGGTCCTCGTAGCGAACCTCCAGGATCGTCATCGGCAGGACTCTCGACCAGAGGTCCATCCAGGCTTCGTACTCACGATGGAAGGCTGCGATGCCGTCCTGGGTGTTTGCCCAGGCATTGGTTCCCGGAGCGAATTTCTGGGTCCAGCAGGAAAGGCCCATGTCCATGGGATGGCGACGGCAGTGAATGATGCGTGCCTTGGGAAAGAGCAGGGCGATGAGGCCAAGCAGACTGAAGTTCCCAAGCTGCTTGTCCACCCGCTTCAAGGCCTTGGGCGCTCTTTGGATGATGTCTTCCAGATAGATCTTCGACGCACTTGTCAGACTGGCCTCGTTGGTTTCACCAAGACATGCGGGATACGGCAGGGCGGTGCCCAGAATCTCGTTGAGCGCCGCCGTCAGCGTTGGCAGTGTGTCGATTTCTCCAAGGCCAGCTGCCTGTGGATGCGCATCGATGATCTGCTCGGTCAAGGTCGAGCCGCTTCGCAGCATGCCGACGATGAAGATGGGGGACTCGTCCATGCATTCTGATCGAGGAAGCGAGGGGAATCCCTTTTCAGCAAAGATCTCTTCGGTCGCCTCGCGTTGCGAGATGGCTTCTTCCGGATCCCAGTCATCCTGCCTGCAGCCGTTGGCTGTCAGGTAGGTCTCCGCCGCCAGATCAAGATCACCACGTTTCTCGGCAGCCAGCGCGGCAACGTGCCACAGCGATCTTCTCTGTTCGGTGTTGAGTTCGTCGCCGGGCAGATGCTTGCGTGCAATCGATTCAGCCTGTTCCGGATCACCTTGCCGTATGAGCCCTCGGGCATGCACGATGGCCAGCAGAGGTGACTGATTGGAAGAGAGTGGTGAGGATTCAACGACCTTGATGGTCTTTTCGGGCTTGCCCATTCGTAGGTAGGTTTCCGCCTTGCCGGCAATGGCACCTTCGAAATCGGATCGGATCTTGAGTGCCTTGTCGTAACGACCGAGGGCTTCACGATGGCGTCCGACCGTCGTCAGGATTTCGGCCATGAGGGCCTGGTAATCCGGCCGCTTGGAATCGAGCCCGATGGCTCGAGACAGGACCATTTCGGCATCGCGAAAGCGACCAGTCGTCAGATAGATATGCGCCAACATGGCCATGGCCTCGTGATCACGAGGTCGCTTCTGAAGATGATCAAGACACAGGGATTCCGCGTTGACCGGATCGCCGCCGTAGAGCAGTCCTGAGATCTGTTGTCGGACGAGACGGTCCTGTTCAGCACTCATCAGCTCACCCCTGTACGAGTGATTCGTTGGTCTCGTATCGCTCAAGCGCCTTGAGCAACTGCTCGATCTGCATCGGGGGCGACATGTTGGTGAGTCTGCGGCGGAGCGCCGTGATGGTCTTGAACTCGGTAGGCGTGAGCAGAAGATCCTCGTGGCGTGTTCCCGAGGCGGCGAGATTCATGGCGGGAAACAGTCTTTGTTCCGAGATCGAACGATCGAGAACGAGCTCCATGTTGCCGGTGCCTTTGAACTCCTCGAAGATGATCTGGTCGGCTCGCGAACCGGTATCGATCAGGCAGGTTGCGATGATGGTCAGTGATCCGCCTTCTTCCGCCTTGCGAGCGGCACCGAAAAGCTGCTTGGGAATCTCGAGGGCTCTGGAATCCAGGCCACCGGACATGGTTCGACCACTGTTGCCGTACTTGCGGGAGTTGTTGAAAGCGCGACCCAGTCGAGTCAGGGAGTCCAGGAGAACCACGACATCTCGACCGGCTTCAAGTTTGCATCGCGCTCGTTCGACCGCCAGCATGCCCAGTTCGATATGCGTGTCGGTGTCCTGATCATTGGATGACGCAAGGACTTCCGCGGGAACGTTTCGTCGGAAATCGGTGACTTCCTCGGGACGTTCGTCAATCAGCAGAGCCACCAGCTCCACGTCCGGATGCTGGTGCTTGATCCCATAGGCGATGTTCTGCAACAGGATCGTCTTGCCGGCCTTCGGTGGGGCCACGATCAAGCCACGTGTGCCATAGCCGATGGGGCAGAACAGATCGATCAACCGGCAGGCAGGTGGACAGCCCGGGTACTCCAGCGACATGCGTGGCTGCGGGTCGATCGCAGTGAGTTCGTCGAAGGGTTTTCGATTGGCATATTCGTCCGGTGTGATGCCCTCGACTTCGAGGATGGCTTCGACCACGGGTCGTGGTCCGCCCCTCGGACGTCCCGAACGTTTTCGAGGTCGTTTCATGCCGATTCGAGCCGTGACGTGCTGACCGTTGCGGAGTCGGAATTCCTCGAGCATGGTCGTAGGGACCAGTGGGTCATCCTTTGTGGTCACGACCCCGTTCTCGAATTGCCGCAATCGACACTCCGTCGGGGAGGTCCAATCAAGGATGCCACTTGTCGTTGTCGTGGTCATGGTCGAGGTGATCGCTATGAACGATACGGCCGATCCCGGGCCGACGGATTCAAGTCTGTGATGGGGTGAAATACGGTGCGCTGCTCGACTGGCGGGATGCCTTCCGTTCAGGTGCGAACAGTAGAACAGGCCCCGGCAGAGGCGTCAAGATGAGGACTCCTGCAGGCAACAGGCCATCCTCGCAGCAACTTTGGCGTTGTTGATCAGCAGGAGGATGTTGGCCACGAGTGAACGCCCATTCGTGGATTCCGCCATGTGAGAAAGCAGGAACGGGGTCCGTTCAGGTCCGGCGATTCCAGCGTCTGTTGCGGCCTCTTCGGCTGCTCGTGTCGCCTCTTCCACGAGATCCCGAGGCAGGCTGGTGTGCTCATCGAGTGGGACCGTCAGAAGGATGCCGCCATGATTGTCCACAGTTGACCAGTGGACTCTTGCCGTCTCCGCAGCTTCTCGTTCATCCTCGACGGCATGGATGTCTGCGGCATGCCGCTCCAGGCCTGCGATGAAGCATGGCAATTCGTGTGTGCCCATACCGAGGATCGGTATTCCAAGCGTCTCGAGCCACTCTCGTGTTGCCGGGACATCCACGATTGATTTGACGCCTGCACTGACGACGGCAATCGGGCTGCGGGCCATCACGCGAAGATCCGCGGAGATGTCGGGCAGGTTTGACCAGCCATAATGCACACCACCGATTCCACCGGTTGCCATCGTCAAGGGGCCTTGGCCAAGCACACGCCTGACAAGATTGCCCGCAGCCAGAGTCGATGACACGGTCGTACCGGCATGGACGCCTGTTCGGATGGCCCGGGCAGCGCTGGTGACCGATGCTTTTTCAGCCTGGGTATCCAGAGCCAACGCCTCAAGATGATCGGGATCAAGTCCGACATGCCACTGGCCTCTTGAAATGGCACAGGTGGCTGGAACAGCGCCATGATCCCGGATGGTTCTCGACATCGCGCGGGCCAGTTCCAGATTGACCGGCTGCTCGGGCTGCCATGGTTCGTGGCCAGTTTTCACGCGTTCGAGGTCCGGCCATCGCCAGGGTGTTCTGGGAAGACCACTGGTCGTCACGGCTGTCTCGAGCAGGACCACAGGCCGTCCTGATGTGATCGCTTCGCGTACTTCAGGATGAATGATCAGATGATCCACGGGAGGGTCTCTGGTTCCAGCGAGCGTTGCACTATGAACGCCGGGTCCGAAGTCGACCGCCCATGCGTTTCTTCGGAACCGCTACCGGGACCACGCCACCGGGGAATTTCGCGGCATCCTGGCTGGTCTGCTCATCAGGCAGCGCCGTCTTCGATCGTGATTTCTTTTCACGATGTATGTCCGTTGCAGCAGCTTCTTTTTCTCGGGCCTCGCGAACCTTGGTNGGCTCGGGGCCCGGCTCGAAGTCGGGATATTCCGTCTGGACGACTTCAACGTTGATCAGCTGTTCAACCTTGTTGAGCAACTCGCCCTGTTCAGGTGTCACGAAGGCAACGGCTCGTCCATCCCGTCCGCGTCGAGCGGTTCGACCGATTCGATGGACATAGACCTCGGGATCCTCGGGAATGTCGTAGTTCACCACGAGGGTGATGTTGTCGACGTCGATTCCTCGAGCGGCCAGATCCGAGGCCACGATGACACGAGCCTTGCCATCACGCATCTGTTGCATGACGCTGTTGCGTTTGCCCTGGTGCATGTCCGCATGAAGCGTGAGGACCTCGTTGCCATGTCGCCTGAGATCATCAGCAAGTCGATCCACGGTGACCTTTGTTCGACAGAAGATCAGAGCCAGTTCAGGCTTCTCCCGCTTGATGACATGTCTCAGAAGGCGTCTCTTGTCCCATGGTTGCACGGGTACGAAGCTCTGCTCCACCTGGGCCACGGTCAGCTGCTTGGCATCCTCGGCGGTCAGATCCAGCGGGTCGTTCATGTACTGGCGTGCCAGCTTCTCGATTTCCGGTGAGATGGTCGCTGAGACAAACACGGTCTGGTGCTCGTGCTTGATTCGACCAAGGATCTTGCGGATGTCCTCACGGAAGCCGATATCGAGCATGCGATCGACTTCATCGAGAACGGCGATCTTGACACGGCCGTAGGGCAGGAGCCCACGGTTGTTCATGTCCATGACTCGACCGGGTGTTCCGATGATGATGTTGGGTTTCTTTTCGAGCTTCTTGGCCTGGATCGGAATCTTCTGGCCACCGTAGACCGCCAGGATCTTGAGTCCAGAGTGTGCTCCGAGCTCTTCAAATTCTCGGGCGACCTGGATGGCCAGCTCTCGAGTCGGGACGAGGGCCAGTCCTGCGAAGGACTCCTTTGGATCGACCCGCTCCAGCATCGGAAGTGCGAAGGCTGCCGTCTTCCCGGTGCCGGTCTTGGACTGACCGAGGATGTCGTGCCCCTTCACAGCCTCGGGAATCAGCTTGGCCTGGATGTGGGTGGGGTGTTCAAATCCACAGTCCTTGACCCCTCGGCAGATGTCGCCGGAGAGGCCCAGATCAGCGAACGTGGTCTGGGAGTCGAATATTTCACTCATGATGAAGTCGNGAAGTTGTTCTCATCGGAACAGTCGGAACGATTCCGATTCGAATCTCNTGAAGCATCATGGTACGGTCATGCCACNGCCGATACAACTGTTGAAGCCGAGTATCCCCGGACTGCATGGAAGGCAACAGCGAACTTACCGTCGATCTCCAGGCCATCACCCACAACGTGGGTGTGCTGAGGTCACTTTGTCGTCCGGAGGTCCGTTTCTGTGCCGTACTCAAGGCAGATGGCTATGGGCTCGGGGCCGAGCACGTCGCGCCGGCCATTGCGGCGGCTGGTGGTTCGATGCTGGCCGTCTTTTCGGTCGAGGAGGCGATGGCCCTTCTGGATCAGGACCTTCCGATATTGATCCTGATGCCGGTGCATGCCAAGCATGTGCCGGATCGNCTGATGGNATCCATCCGGTCTGGATCGCTTCATTTCGTCGTCCATGAAGCCAATCAGATGAAATCCATGGCCGCGCTTGGAAACAGGCTTGGCGTGCGGATTCCAGTTCATCTGAAGGNTGATACTGGATTGCATCGTGGTGGGTGCGAACCCCGGGATGCGATCGTTCTGGCTCGTGCCATCGACCGCTCGACTGATCTGGACCTGGCCGGATTGATGACGCACTTTGCAAACGCCGCGTCTTCCGAGTCGGCGACTGCAAACCAGATGCGTCAGATCCGTTCCGTACATGATTTGATCTGCGAGGATTGCACAGCTGCTCCAGTCGTCCATGCTTCGGGAACCTGTGGTGTCCTTCGAGGTGCCGACTACCACGGCGACATGATTCGAGTGGGTCTTGGTTGGAGCGGTTATCTCACGCCCTCCGCAACAGNNTTGGTCAGCCGGCTTCCGGTACCACTGCGGCCAGCTGTGACCTGGCGAAGCAGGATCGTGCTGGTCCGCACAATTGCTGCAGGGGACACCGTCGGCTACGGGGGACGATGGTGTGCTGAACGCACAAGTCGTGTCGGTGTCATCCCGGTCGGCTATGCCGATGGCTATCCACAGGATGGAGGGCATCCCGCAGATGGCGGTCCCGGTCTGGCCGTTGGCGTGATGCCGCGTCTCGGCATGGATCCCATCGATGCGCCGATCATCGGTCGAGTGAGCATGGACCAGGTTCTCGTCGACCTCACGGATGCTCAAGGGGTGGATGTGGGCAGTCCGGTTGAACTGATTTCCGCATCACCGGGTTCAGCCTGTGGTCTGGACAACCTCGCCAGGCGACTTCAGAGGCCTCCCCATGCCATTCTCGTTCAGATTCATGCTCGAGTTCCCAGGATCCACAGCGACTCGGTTTCTCTGAAATCCTCCAACGGAGGGATCGATGGAATGCCTTCCTTGGCACAGGCCAGTGCCGTTGCAGGATGAAAGAAGTGACTCGGGGTATTGACCCCGCTACGCTGTANTGATGTATTCGCAGAAGGCACCAGCCCGACTGGATGCGACTGCCGCCATTGATGTGACGCGGCTGGGTGTCGTCTCGTTCCTCAATACCCTTCCGATTATTCATGGTCTGGAGAAACGGGATGATCTGATGCTTGATCGAGCCGTTCCAAGCGGGCTGGTCGACCGTGTCATCAGCGGGCAGGTTGATGTCGGAATGTGTTCCAGTATCGATTACCTGCGGTCTCCAGAACCTCTGAAGATCCTCAGGGTGGCCCCTCTGACCTGCAATGGCCGAACGCTCACGGTCCGTGTGTTCTCCACCGTTCCACTGGAAGAAGCACGTCACATTCACTGCGATACAGACAGTCACACCTCGGTGGCACTTCTCAGAATCCTCCTGAAGGATCACTGGAAGGTGGATCCGGACATTGTCGAGTTCGATACTCGTGTCCATCACGAGCAGTGGCCTGAAACGGTCATGCTGATCGGAGACAAGGTCGTCCAGAATGCGCCATCTGAGGACACCCACTCCTGTCAGGCTGATCTTGGTCAGATCTGGAAGGACATGACGGGGCTTCCCTTCGTCTTTGCACTCTGGATGGCACGTCAGGATGCCTGTGATCAGCTGCTTGCCCACGTGACGGAGACGCTTTCCGCTTCATTGGAAAGAAATCTCGACAATCTCGACGAGCTGATTCTTGAGCATGCAGACGCCCATGGTTGGCCGGTGGCTCTGGCGGCCGAGTATCTCAACGGCCTGATCAAGTACCAGCTTGGCAACAACGAGCTGGAGGGGCTCCGGACCTTTCATGGTCTGGCCGTCTCCCACGGGCTCGTTGATGAAGCCAGACCTCTGGACATCTTCGAGCACTGATGTGCCAAGAGCTCCACGGTTTCTGGCGAGCGTCATCGCAACCCTCCATCATGACCTGAGATTTGCGCCTGCGAAGACGAAGCAGCGGCAGATGGATGCTGCGGAGCAACTGCTGGCGGAGGTGAATCCCGATCAGCTCTATCCAATGGAGTTCATTGTCTATCGGTTGACCGGCTATCGACCGGAGTCGGGCATCTTCGACACAAGCGTCGTCGGCAAGGCGCTCATCCGGGATCTGGGTGCCTTCATCCAGGCCATCAGCGCAGATCTTGAACTGCCGGATTGTCAGTCACGAGGACAGGCCATTTCACTTGATGAAGTGGCTGCTCGTTTGAAAGTGGATCGCAGGACCGTGCAGCGGAGGCGTGGTGACGGGCTTGTGCTTCACTGGGTCCGGGATTCCGACGATCGTTCATACCTGGGGTGCTTCCCCGATGCGCTCGATCGATTTCTGGAAAAACAACATCACTCGCTTCCACGGACGAGACAGTGGAAGCGACTTTCCACTGAAGAACAGATGGCGATCATCGAACGTGCACGGCAGATCAGACAATCCTCGGAATCCAGTTTGGACTCGGTGGCCGCCATCATCGGACAGGAGACCGGTCGTGCTCGATCGACGGTGAGAGACGTCCTCAGGAGACATGATCAGTCATGCGATCAGCAGATCTTTCCTGAACATCGTGCGTTGGCAGCAAGAGAAATCGAACTCTGCTGCAGAGCACGGCGAGTGGGTATTCCGTTGTCGAAATGCGCTGATCGTCTGAACCGGAGCGTGCCGGCGATTCATCGGGCCATCCTGAAACATCGAGTCGGAATTCTGAAGTCGATTCCACTGACATGGATCGATCAACCGGTCTTTGCACGTCAAGATGCCGATGAAGTGCTCCTTGGAGGTGAAACCCTTCAAGCCGGTCTTGTAGGACCGGATCAGAGCATCCATCTGGCTGACATCCCACAGCCGGATTCGAGTATTGATCTCAGCAGATGGATTGCGGCAAGTCATTGGCTTGTTGCCCGGGCGTCACGATCTCTGGCCACGCTCTCCAAGCAACCGCTTGCCATGCACATCGATCGGATTGAATGCGATCTCCTTTGGGCTGGTCGCATTCGAGCCTCGCTGGTCATGCACGGCCTGCCGGCGTCCCTCCAGGCCTGTGAGCATTGGCTGGGCAGATCCGTTGAATCGCTCCCTCGCGAGGCTGCGCTGAATCTCCTTCAGGATGCCCTTCGATCCACATGGCATGTCTTGGATGACATCGACCCCGGTCGAGCCGATCGCCTGAGCGGTCGCTGCGCTTCTGCGATGGATCGTCTGTTGTCCAGCCGAACGCCCCTGGCCAGATCACGTGCATCGGCCAGGCATCAACCCGGTGATCTCGACATCGCGTGGCCACTGCGGCAGATGGTGCCATGGCCCACACTCGAGCCGGAGACCTATTGGATCAGTCGTGTCGAACGGCTTGAACCTGGACAGAGGTCGGTCGCCATTCTGCGGTGGGGGCTGGAGGGTGTTCGCCCACATGACATTGCCGAAATCGCCGAGATCAACGGCACGACTGCAAGCAGCATGCAGAGACGACTGCATCGGTTGGAAATGCGGATGCGCACCGACAGTGGGCTCGACGACAGTCGAATGGAATGAAGTCGATCGCGGACGAATCGTCGACTATCGCTTGGAGAACTGGAATCGCTTTCGAGCACCGGGCTGACCGGGCTTCTTGCGTTCCACGCGTCGTGGATCCCGTGTCAGGAAGCCATGCTCTCGAAGGATTGGTTCGAGTGAACTGTCGTAGTTCAGCAGGGCACGACCCAGACCGAGGAGAATGGCGCCGGACTGGCCGGTGTAGCCACCACCACGGACATTGCACTGGATTTCGACCTGGCCGGTCGTTCGTGTGGTTTCCAGGACGTTCATGAGGTCCTGATGATCACGTTCTTCGGTGAAGAACGTGGTCATGGGCCGCTTGTTGACCATGAAGGTTCCATCGCCGGGGCGAACACGGACTCTGGCAACCGAGGCTTTACGACGACCGGTACCCCAGAACCAACCACCTGCGGTAGCGTCCTTCGTGGCAGTCTTCATGGCGGAGGGCACGAGTGGATCCGCGGAACTCGACTCGATTGAAGGCGTCTGATCACCCATGGAGTCTGCAGCGGTATCTGCCGGAACGGAAACCGGATCCGGGGCTGCGGAGGCCTCGTTGATGGGTTCGCTTGGTGTCGGTGTGTCGTGTTCTTCGTTGGTCATGCTGGTGACTTCACTCGTTGATGTAGCCGTTCGATGTTCTTGTCTTCAGAATCAGGCGTTCAAGGGTTCCAAGTTGGCACCGTGCGGATGCTCGCTGCCACGGTAGACCTTGAGCTTCTTGATCATGGCTCGTCCCATTCGTGTCTTGGGAAGCATGCGTCGAACAGCGGTTTCAATGACGCGTTCAGGATGCTTTTCAAGCTCTTCGCCAAGGCTTCGCTTCTTGAGGCCACCGGGGTAACCGGAGTACCGCATGATCATTCTCTGCTCGGGCTTTCGGCCGGTCACGACAACACGTTCGGCATTCGTGACAACCACGAAGTCGCCGGTGTCGACATGAGGGGTGTACTCGGGGCGATGCTTGCCCATGAGTACGGTCGCGATCTGGACGGCCATTCGGCCGAGTACCTGGCCATCGGCATCGATGTGTCGCCAGCTTTTTGTGATGTCGCCATTCTTGGCAAAGGTGGTCTGACGAGGCATGGGACCTACGACCTGTGTGGTCGCCCTTGTATTACAGGTGCCCGGCAGGGGACCTGGTGACGTACTGACGAACAGAACAACCCCGCCCTGGGGTCGTTTACCGAATCCACGAGGATACCGCTCACGGCCTCAATGTCAAGGTCCAGAGGCCCGTGGACGCGGTTCGCTTAGGATGCTGATCCTATGAAGACCGAACCCCCGATTCAGAGCCAAGAGCCCCAGGAACGTTCTTATAGGGCTTCAGGGAGCCATCTGCTTCCCTGGGTGGCCTGGGGCGTCGTCATTCTCGTTCTCGTCCTGAAAGGACTCCTGCCAGCGGTGGCCAGTTCNGAGCCGTCGAAGGGCCAGGAAGCCCAGTCAGCGGCCCTCGTCGACGTGGTCATGAAACTGCAGGGTCGCATGACGCTGGCAGCCAAGCAGTTTGCCGACATGCAGAAGAGTCCGATGCCTGAGGATCAGATTCTTGTTCTGGAAGTCGGTTCCATCAGGCAAAGACAGCAGGCCGCGGCTCTGGCGGGTGTGCTCTTCGGAAGGCAGGGCGCCCTGGATTCGCTCGATCGACTCAAGACGGCGGCATCCAAAGCAGACCATTCCCTGAGTGATGTCCAGTTGCAAACCAATCAGGCGATTGCCGATGCCTTCAAGGGTCAGGAAGATCCGACTGCTGATACGGAGCGGAAGCAAACGCTGAGCAGCACACAGCAAGCCATGCTGTCCAAGGAGCTCGGTTGGTTCGGTGAGCTGATCATCGCACGGACTCAACCTGGTGAAGAGGCCGCTTGGAAGTCCATTCAGATCAATGCGATGACGCTTCTGTTCGTTGTGATCGGCGCGATGATTGCGATCGGGCTTCTGGGTGTNCTGGGANTCATCGGGCTCATTCTGGGTCTTGTCTGGTCGTTTTCCGGGCGACTTGAAGCGTTGCGAGATTCCGGTTGTCCAGGGCTCTACATCGAGACTTTTGCAATCTGGCTTGTTGTCTTTCTGATTCTCAGTGAGCTCTTTGGATTGATCGGACTTGGTATCGCTGGTTCGATCATCGTGTTCTTCCTGAGTCTNGTTTCACTCGCTTGGCTCCCCATCAGGGGACGGTCGTTCGCACGAAGTTGCTCCGAAATCGGATTGACGACCGGGCGGGGTCTCGTTCGTGAGATCGCCTGTGGTGTTGCAGGATTCGTGATGATGATCCCGATCCTGATGCTTGGTGTGCTCGGGACCCTGATCATGGTGAAGCTCTCCGAGTTGATGGCCCCTTCCGAGCCCGGTTTCGAATCCAACGCTGGAGCGGCCCATCCGATCTTCAGCATCTTCGATCAGGCGACCACGATGCAGCTTGTTGCCGTATTCATCACGGCAGCCGTTGCCGCNCCAATCGTCGAAGAGATNGCTTTCAGAGGTCTGCTCTACCGCCATCTACGCGATGGGAGTCGAGGATTGCGGACATGGTTCAGCATCGCGATGTCCGCACTGGTCTCGGGCTTCATCTTCGCTGCCATCCACCCACAGGGCTGGGTAGCCATACCGGCGTTGGGCTGCCTTGGTGCGGCATTCGCGTTGGCAAGGGAATGGCGTCAGTGCCTGATCGCTCCGATGGTCATGCACGGACTTCAGAACGGACTCGTTCTCACATTCGTGCTGCTGCTCATCGGTTAGATCAGCGGACCGAGATGGTTGGTTGCACCATGTTGCCCGACATCGTCGCGATCGAGACCTGCTGTGCCAGGGATTCGCAGAGGTTTTCAAGAGTCGTCGTGATCGTCTCGTCAATGTCGTAGTTCGCCGCGGGTGTTCCCTCATCGGCATTGATCCGCATCTGCATGTGCATGGGAACCGCTCCCAGGAAGGGGAGATTCATGCCGGCCGCCATCGTTTCGGCGCCTCCACGACCGAACAGATCGTACTCACGGCCATCATCGCCAATGAACCAGCTCATGTTCTCGACGACTCCGAGAACCTTGACGTCCAGCTGCTGGAACATGCGCACGGCGCGACGCGCATCATCTTGCGCAACACGCTGAGGTGTGCAGACGATGACGGACCCGGTGATTGGAAGCTGTTGAGCAAGTGAGAGGGGGACGTCTCCGGTCCCCGGTGGCAGATCGACGAAGAGATAGTCAAGCTCTCCCCACGTGGTCTGATTCAGCAGTTGCGAGAAAGCCTTGTGCGCCATCGGGCCTCGCCAGATCATCGGCTTCTCTGGATCAACGAGTCGGGCGATCGTCATCGCCTTGATTCCAGCNACTTCAAATGGATCGAGCATGTTGCCGCGTGCGGTCGGCGTGGTGTCTCCAAGCCCGAGCATGGTTTCCAGCGAGGGGCCGTAGATGTCCCCATCGAGCAGGCCGACCCGTGCCCCCAGTCTTGCGAGTCCAACGGCCAGGTTGACCGAGACGGATGATTTNCCCACGCCTCCCTTGCCGGCGCCCACGGCGATCACGTTTCGGACTCCGGCCAATGGTGAGTTTTCGCCACCACGAACCGAAGCAGAGAATTCCACCTCCACAATCGGTTCGGGCATTTGATTCTCGCTGGCCTTCTTTTTGACGGCTTCGACGATGTCGTTCCTGATCCGGTCCTTCATCGGGCAGGCGGGTGTCGTCAATTCCACATGGATCTTGACGTCATTGCCCTCACATTCGGTGTTCTTGACCATGCCCAGGGTGACCAGATCTCGACCGAGATCGGGGTCCTGGACGGTGCTCAATGCTTCCATCAGATGTTCATTTGTGAGAGACATGGGCCGTTCCTGGGGTCTGGGGCATACCGGTGGGGATGAAAGGGAATGATGAATCGTAAGATGATTCGAGGTCAAGGTCGACCTCATGCCTCAGGAGGAACGTCATGTTCAGCATATTCATCATTCTGGCGATGCTTACCAGCGGATTCCTCGCGGAGCCGACGCCAGGCTACGACCCGACGGATCCTTCACAGGTGGCTGAATCGGAATCATCGGAGAACGAACAGGACGATCCGGGGCTTGGTGGACCCACCGTTGATCAGGACACTCTGGATCCTCGCCAGGGTCGTCGTGGCGAGATGATGGCTGATGGCATGGCCAACCTGTCCGTCGAGGGGTTGCTCGAGGCCAGATGCGGTCAATGCCACGGCCCCCGCAAGCAGAAGGCTGGTGTTCAGGTCGTTCCTGTTGAAAACATCTTCACCGGTCCGGAGAAGGACTGGGTCGTGCTTCCGGGTCAACCCGAGAAGAGCAGTCTGCTTGAGCGGATCATCCTTCCGGCGGGTCATGACGATGTNATGCCACCGGATGGACCGACCTTGAGTGAGCAACAGATTCGACAGATCAGAACATGGATCCAGAATGGCGCGGATGCAACGTCGGCCCGTGAGGGCTCAGCTGTTTCGATGAATCAGGGGCGGCGGGGACAAGGCAATCGACAGATTCGTCCGCGTGCCTGGTTTGAGGCCTACATGGGGCTGGATCTGTCCCCCGAACAAAGACGATCGGCCATGGCGGTCACTCGACGGATCCAAAGAGAAACTCGGGAGTTCCACAGTGAGTGGGGAGACCGATTGCAGCAACTCCAGAAGCGTGTGGAACAATCGGGGCGTGAACAGAATGAAGATGCCGTGCAGCTGCGAAAGGAATTGCAAACCATCAAGTCGAAGCAGCCGGATGTCGCCTCTGCCCAGGAAACTCTCTGGAAGGCTCTGGACAGCGATCAGCAGGCTGCCATGCGGGCCAAACTCGACGAGCTCAAGCTGAATCGAAGAGCTTCAAGATCGGATCGCGGCAACACCGGTGCCAAGGAAACGTCTGAACCAGATCGATCCATGGATGATGAGTCGCGTCGACGGCTTCGCCTTCTCTTGGATGAGCGAAGAAAAGTTCGCGAGGATCGCCCGGGAAATGATCCAGACGGCGATTGAATGTGATCGATCAGGGAATGAAGGGCCGAGCTGAAAACTTGCTATTGCAGGTCCCTGCCAGTTGCCCTATGCTCCTCAATTCGCTCAATTTCCAGCCAGAGAGAAGGGGATATCCCTGTGTCAGAATCAAAGCTCATTCCACCACATGGTGGCAAACTCGTTGATCGGATGGTTCCTGAAGCGGATGCTCAGAAGCTGAAGGACGCGGCCGCATCCATGCCCTCGATCACGATGTCTGCAAAGCAGGTGTGCGATCTTGAGATGATTGGAATCGGTGCCTTCAGTCCTTTGGAAGGATTCGTCGGTCCGGATGATTTCACCTCGATCTGCACCAACATGCGTCTGAGCAACGGAACACCATGGCCAATTCCGATCACTCTGGCGGTCGATGATGCGACCAAGGATGCTCTGGCCGAAGGAAAGCAGGCAGCCCTGCATCATCCAGACGGCACCCTCATGGCGGTGATTGATGTCACTTCCATCTATGCACACGACAAGAAGCTTGAGATTCCCAACGTCTTCGGAACGGAAGACGAGGCCCATCCAGGTGTCAAGGCAGTCGTCGATGAAGGCGATTGGCTCGTCGGTGGTCCTGTCCACGTCATCACGACTGAAGCGGACTCTGGCGATGCAGAGCGATTCGAATCACATCGTCTGCCACCAGCCAAGACCCGCGAGGCGTTCGACAAGCTTGGGTGGTCACGAGTTGCCGCCTTCCAGACTCGAAATCCGATCCACCGGGCTCATGAGTATCTCTGCAAGTGTGCTCAGGAGATCTGTGATGGTCTGCTCGTTCATCCACTCGTTGGTGAAACGAAGCCTGGTGATATTCCAGCGGATGTCCGCATGAAGTGCTACGAAACGATCATCGAGCATTACTTCGTCGATGAACGAACGATGTTGAGCGTGATGCCCGCTGCCATGCGATATGCAGGGCCCCGCGAGGCCATCCTGCACGCGTTGATCCGCCAGAATTATGGTGCGAGCCACTTCATCGTCGGTCGCGATCATGCAGGTGTCGGTGATTACTACGGAACCTATGACGCACAGCTGATCTTCGACCAGTTCACCCGTGATGAGATCATGGTTGAGCCGCTCAAGTTCGAGCATGCGGCTTGGAGCAACCGGGCTCAGGGCATGGTTTCTGCAAAGACATTCCCGAAGATCCAGGGAGATCAGATCTTCCTCAGCGGTACCAAGGTGCGTGAAATGCTGGCTCGCGGCGAGCGTCCACCCGGGGAATTCAGTCGTCCAGAGGTGGCTGATGTGCTGATTGAATGGGCCGTGAACGCCGCAGCACCCGCTTGATTCGACAGGCTTCATGAACAAACACGATCATCCGATCGCTTTGAAAGAGAGTAGACAGACATGGCTGAGCAGGTAGGAACCAATCTCACTTGGCATGACGGCAATGTGACCCGAGAGGAACGAAGCAAGTGCCTTCAGCAGAAGGGTGCGACCCTCTGGTTCACAGGTCTTTCCGCATCCGGCAAGAGCACCATCGCCGTTGCACTGGAGCAGGTTCTCGTCCAGCGTGGACATGCTGCATACCGACTGGATGGCGACAATGTCCGCATGGGTCTGAACAAGAACCTGGGCTTCTCCGCCGAAGATCGCACCGAGAACATCCGCAGGATCGGTGAAGTGTGCAAGCTCTTCGCAGATTCGGGCATGCTCACCCTGTCCAGCTTCATCAGCCCGTATGTCTCAGATCGCGATGCCGTCCGTGAACTTCANAAGGAAGACGACCTCGACTTCATCGAGGTCTATGTCGAAGTTCCACTGGAAGTGGCCGAGCAGCGTGATCCAAAGGGGCTCTACAAGAAGGCACGAGCTGGTGAAATCAAGGGATTCACCGGAATCGATGATCCCTATGAAGCACCGGAGAACGCCGAGATCGTCCTGCCGACCCATGAGCTCTCAGTCGAGGAATCCGTTCTTCGTCTTCTGGAAGCTCTTGAGCAGCGTGGGCTGTTGACCAGCTGATCCGCTTCCCGACAATCAACCGCCACCGTAGACCACGACATCATCAAAGCTGTCGAGGTCTTCGTGCGTGGCATTGTCCTCATCGAAGTCGAAGGATCCAGTGTCATCCACCGGACCGTCGTAGCGACCGAGATAGACGCCATCCTTGCCAGCTGACATCAGCATGTAGGACGATCGGGGTGTTCCGTAGGTTGGCTGATTCGGGTCGTAGAACGCCGGATGGCTGAGAAGCAGGGTGAGCCAGCGAGCCTGCTCATCGGTGGGATCACTGCTGCTTCCACCACCGCCGATTCCTCCGGGGTTCGTACCCTCGAATGCGAGTCGGCTGCCGACGCCCTGGGACTGAGCCTGACTGAAGCCAAGCTCTCCAAGCCTGGTGGCCTTGAGATAGAGCTGCTGACCATCCAGCGTGAACATGCCGGGGGTGCTGCTGCTGCCGACCATGGGGCCGACACTTCGGCCTTGTCGGAAGTAGAGAATCGGAGTTCCCCATGGATCCACGATCGTGGGTGCTTCATTGACTCCGCTCGGATAGTTGTTGTCTCCGGTGATGTTGTAGGCAATCTCGGAGTCCTTGGGAGCGTAGTAGGGGCTGTAGGGTTTTCCATCAATCAGCGGGCCTTCACCGATTCGGGAAGGCACGACGATGAGGTTCCAACGAACACCGGTGACGCTGTCTGTGGGAGTCAGCTCGAAGTAGGGCCGATTCTCATCCTGAGCGGCCTGCTTGTAGGCGTCGTAGGCCGGCTTCTGGGTCGTCTCGGTGTTCTCGTTGTAGACCCTGTATCCGCCCATCAGGTGCAGCATCGCGTTCTGTGAGCTGGTGATTCGAAGCCCTTCTCCCAGAGCGGTCTCCGGGAGCACGCCTGGATAGCTGTCATGATCGAGCGCGAAGGAGTCACAGGCTGCCCTGATTGAATTCAGGGTTGCGGTCGCATTGGCTCTCCGGGCGGAATCCGTCGCCGTACCAAGCGCGACCAGCAGAATGCCGGCCAGCACGACGATGATGCTGATCACCACCATCACCTCGATGAGCGTGAAGCCTGGACGGGAAGTGTATGAGCGTCGTTGGATAGTCGGGGTAGAAGGCATGCCGAGTGTCGTCCTGTACCTGCAGGCTGCACCAGCTGGTGCAAGGTTGAAAGACCCGGAAACCGTCATCGGTTTCCAAGGGGGGTGGATAGTACCGTCCCGTCGCACATCGTCGCTGCCACCAAGAGCATACCCCGCACCAGGGAGCTCTCCAAGGGATCATGCGAAATGGCAGGAGATTCCCCCTGAATCACAAAGCGGCGAGTCGATTGGCCGTATCAAGCTCGATCAGCTCATCGACCAGTGGTTGCAGATTCCCGCCGATCGTATCCATCAGGTTGAAGGAACTTCCCAATCGATGGTCTACCACGAGGTTGTCCTTCCACCGATAGGTCCGAATTTTCTCTGCTCGCCCGCCGCTTCCGATCATCTTGTTCCTGGCTTCAGCTCGTTCCGCTTCGGCCTCGGCTCGTTGTTTCTCCCAAAGGCGGGCCTTCAGAAGTTGCCAGGCTTTCTGCCTGTTCTGAGCCTGGCTCTTGGTGTCCTGCATTCGAACTTCAACGCCTGTCGGTTGATGGATCAGGTGCACCGCTGTCGAGACCTTGTTCACGTTCTGGCCGCCGGGACCGGTGGCTGTTGTGATCATTTCCTTGACGTCGTCGGCATCCAGTTCCACTTCGACATCTTCAGGTTCCGGAAGAACCGCAACAGTTGCGGTCGAGGTATGGACGCGTCCCTGAGTTTCCGTCGCGGGAACGCGTTTCACCTGATGGGTCCCTCCCTCGTAGCCCAGGCTTGTCCAGGCGCCTTCGCCTGAGATCGAGAGGGTGGCACTTCGGCAGCCGCCTTGTTCGCCACCATGGAATTCGATGTCCTCGACCGCCCATTTCTTTCGATTGGCGAAGCGTCTGTACATCTCAAGGATGTCACCGGCAAAGAGCGCGGCCTCATCTCCACCGACACCACTGCGAATTTCGAGGATCACGCTTCCAATGGTTTCATCATCCGCCATGACCAGCTTCTGCTGGAGCTGCTCGAGGAGTTGCTCTCCACGCTCAGAGAGAATGGGCAGCTCCGTCTTCGCCATGGCAAGGAGATCATCATCCGTTTCAGAATCCAAGAGCTCCTGCAGATCCGCCAGTTCCTTGGTGGTGGCATTCCAGGCACGGTAGCCTTCGACGATGGGGGCCATGGCGGCTCGACGAACCGAGAGCGAGCGGACCTTCCTGTGATCGGTCAGGACATCCGGGTCGAGCAGCTGGGCCTGAAGTTCCTCGTACTGCTCGTCGATTTCGTGGAGTTTCTTGAGCAGGTTGTCATTGGGCTCGGGCATGGTGGTTCAGTATCGGCTGGGGAATGAAGGCGGGGGCGCATGAGAAGGCCGCGTCTCATGTGGAGACACGGCCTTGAAGGTACTGGGAATCGAGCTACTTGGACTTCTTGTCCTTGTTCTTGAAGTAGTTCCCCTGGAACTTCTTCTGGAACTTCTCGACACGACCTGCGGTATCCACGAACGAGGACTTGCCGGTATAGAACGGATGTGATCCGGACCAGATTTCCACGTTGAGTTCAGGCACCGTAGCGCCCACGGTCATGACCACCTCGCCTCGGTACTTGACCTGGCACTCGGGATAAAATTCTGGGTGGATGTCCTGTTTCATGGTCGTATCACTCCTGGGCCACGCTCAATGGAGCATGGGAAGCCCCATAGCGTAAGCCAAATCTGCTAGAAATCAAGCCCACCAAGATCCAGCATTGCCTCCGACTGCCTGGGCCGGTATCCTGCGGCCTTGAAGCCCCTGAAAAGGGCGACCATTCCCCTGTAGCTCAATTGGTAGAGCGAGCGGCTGTTAACCGCTAGGTTGCTGGTTCGAGTCCAGCCGGGGGAGTTCCCGGCCTCCGTCAATAGTGACGGGGGCCGTGTCGCTTACAGAGCGAGAGTCGCCGCAGCCGTCGTCGTGCCGCCGTTTCAATCCGTGCTTCCTGCCGGTTCGGCCAGGTCGCGGGCGAAGGCCCGGCGATGGAACGTCCAGTTCCCCTCCCCCAACTCCTTCAGGACGGCGAAGGGGTCGTGCCCGACACCGGGAAGCACCACCCACTCGTGGCCGATCCCCAAGTCCTCGAGGTGGCGGTGGAACCCGCGATTGTTCGTGAAGGTCTCATCCCGATCACCGATCACCAGTCGAATCAAGGAACGATCGGCAAGTTCGGCGGCATGGCGTTCGGCGAGGACACGCGGGCCGACCGCTTGAAAATGGATTTCATCCCCGCCGTACACCGTGTCGAGCAGCATCTCCGAACGACTCCGTGAGGCACGCGGG
>PAAJ01000016.1:0-337387 GCA_002702575.1 Phycisphaerae bacterium
TCCATGATGACCGCAACCGCCTTTGTCGCAATCATCATCTTTGGAGGGATCCTGACATTCATCCTGCAGGCCGAGGCTGCCCTTCAACAGCAGAATGCGGAGCAGGAACGTCTTGAAAGCCTCAGACAACAGGAATTGAGAGCAGTCGTCCAGGAAGAGGCCAGGCGTTCTGAAATCGTGAATGGATTTGTCGGCGACATGCTCGAGGACATCCACCTCTACCTGGCCGGCTCGGGCAACAAGGAGCTCATCCTTCGAATTCTCAACGAAGTAGACAATTCAAGATGGACGAGAGACTACAGCCTTGAAGCAGCCGAGATTCTCGGGATCATCGCCGATACGCTTCTGTCTCTTGGGGAGTATGCACAAGGCGAAAGGCATGCTTCGCGATCGCTTGAAATCCGTCGCGCTCTCCTTGGAGAAG
Organism: Phycisphaerae bacterium; assembly: GCA_002702575.1. GTDB lineage: Bacteria > Planctomycetota > Phycisphaerae > Phycisphaerales > SM1A02 > UBA1668. The sequence goes on from PAAJ01000016.1 coordinate 425, forward strand.
ACGATCGAGCAACACTGCAGTCCATGAACACCTTGAGCGAACTGCTCCTGAAACAGAAAAGGGATGAAGAAGCAGGCGATCTTCTTGCGTCTCTTCTGGAGACCGCTCGCCGTGTGCTTGGAGACGAAGACATCATCACGCTTGAGGCCCTGAGCAACAAAGGCAGGCTGCTTAGACGCCATGAGAACTATGAGCAATCATTTTCCGCCTATGACGAAGCGCTCAAGACCAGCAGACGAGTGCTCGGTTCTGATCACGAATTCACCCTGATCTCGATTGTCCGGATGGCTCTTCTCCTCAAGAGTCTTGATCAGCTTGAAGAGTCCATGGCCCTGAACAGAGAAGCCAGACTGATCAGTCGTCGGATGAAGGGCCCGGAACACCCAACAACACTTTCGATCATGAACAACATGGGCACTCTCTATGTTGAAAATCAAAGCTTCGAACTGGCCAGATCATTGTATGAAGAGACTCTTCAGGCAAGCCGTCGTGTGAGAGGGGACGATCACCCAAGTACGCTCAACCTGTTCAACAACATGGGCCACGTGCTGACGAAGCTCGGAAAACACGATCAAGCGCTGCCTTACTACAAGGAAGCCTTGCAGGGGCGACGTAAGAGGCTTGGAGACGATGACCCGAGAACCCAATCTCTTGTCATAACCATCGGCACTCAATATGCAAGACAACGCAGTTTCGAAGAATCAGAGCCCTACTTCGCCGAAGCCCTGGACATGAGCCTTCGAACGAATGGAGAGCGAGATCCTCAGACGATCATGCTCGTCGAAAGAATGGCTGATGTTCTCTACAAACAGTCTAAATATGAAGAATCAATTCCGTTCTATGAACAAGCCGTTGAAAACAAAAGACTGGTTTATGGAAACGATGACCCCAGCACACTTCTTGCCATCGCAAATCAAGCGAGAATGCTTGCCGATTACGGAGCTTACCAGAGCGCGATCGACCTCTATTCAGAGGCGATTGATATCAGCCGCCGAATCCATGGTTCTGATCATGGCCTAACCATTCGTTTGACCAACAGCATCGGCAACATCTACTTCAAGCTCTCCATGTATGACGATTCCGCCAACTACCATACTGAAGCACTTTCAGCCAGCAGACGTACAAATGGCGAGCAACATATACAGACTGTTCGACTGGCTGGAACTACGGCAGAATCGCTTTATATGAATGGCCAGCATGCCGAAGCACTGCCCCTTTTCCACGAAGCTCTGAAGGTAAGTCGTAGCCAGAATGGAGACGACCACGCTGAAACTCTAAGGCTGTTGAAACGCATCGCTTCTTCACTCTCGAATCAGGAAAAGTATCCAGAAGCACTTTCTTGTTACAGGGATGCACTCGCCACTTCACGTCGTATCAACGGCGACCAGGCTCTAGAGACCATACAACTGATCGGCCAAGTTGGCGTTCTGCTGCACAGAATGAACAGAAGCCGGGAAGCCAAGCCGTACTACCTTGAGGCTCTGGAACTCATTCGTCTGAATCTAGGCGAGGAAGCCATCACCACACTGGACACCGTCGATCCCATGGGAGTCTGGCACTATACGAGAGGTGAATACACGGATTCGATACCGTTTCTGGAGGAAGCGCTTTTCAGACAGCGACAACGACTTGGCAACAGCCATCCAAGAACACTTGAATCCTTGCGGAACATGGGTTACATGTTCTATCGAGTCGGGATGCTTGAAAAATCATTGTCTTGTCTGAGTGAGGCCATCCAGATTCAACGAGTCGTACTTGGATCCGAGCATCCTTCCACTCTCACTTCGATGACCAGGCTCGCTGACCTGCTTGCGAGTCAGGCCCGTAACGACGAAGCCTTGAACTATCGAGCTGAAGCGCTGAAGATCCAGCGACTTGTACTTGGCAATACGCATCCCAATACCGTCGATTCCATCGAAGCCATAGCGGACATTTACTTCCATCAGAAGGAGTTCGCAAAAGCACGATCCTTCCTTGTCGAAGCACTCGACAACAAGCGAGTTGAACTCGGCGAAGATCATCACGATCTGATCTGGACACTTGATTCTCTGACAAAAGTTCTCAACGCCTGGGACAAGACCGAACCCGACGCCGGCCATGATGTCGAAGCGGAGAAGTACCGCCAGATGCTGGAAGACCTCCGGGACGATAGCAACACCACTACGAGTCCCAGCACGCCCTGAATACCTGAGACCCGGAACACAATGAGAGCCGGACTGCTACATCTGCAGACCGGCTCCTTGCTTCATTGAATTCTCGAACTCTGTATGGACCTAATCACATGGGACCCAGGCATCCATCAGGGCCAGTATGTCATCCGCATCGTCATTGCCATGACCTATGAAGAACCAGCCGGGATCATCACGATGATCCCGGCTGGCCGAACAGCTTCAGGCTTGAATGGACTACAGGGACGGTGGTGCCACCAACCCCGCCGTCGGGTTGCAAAAGCCCCAGGCACTGAGCAGCAGACTGAGGTCGCCCCCATCGACCAGCGCATCACAGTTCAGATCCGCGACCGAGTCCGTACTGCTCCATTCGACAAGCAGAAGCGCCAGATCCGCACCGTCGACCTTGCCATCGCCGTTCAGGTCGGCCTGGCAGGGCTTCAAGGCTGGTGCATACGCCGGTGTCGCGGTCTTCAATTGCAGCAGACAGGGCATCTCCGGAAACGAAGCTTCGCCACAGACGATCGGATCGAGCGGACTGATGATCCGATGTCGAAAGATCGGATCCACATCGGGTTCCTCGATGGCTTCGGTAGTCAGCGACATGAGAACCGTATCGACTCCAACCATCGCCGCCCAACCATCACCACAGATGTCTTCTCTCTCCGGCAGAGGATCCCCGGGTACGTTCACTGCGGTCAGTGAGATTTGATCCAGATCCACAATCGGGAAGGCGACACCGCAGACCGGCTGAGCCACATCGGCGCCCCAGCACAATACGCTGAACTCGACGTCGTACAGAAACTCATCCGGATTCGATCCCTCAGGCAGTGGCAGTGACAGCTGCGCCGTACACCAGCCACGGTTGGCATCCTGGAGTGCATCTTTGACGCTCATCCCAAGGAGCTGATGATCCCGGGAGGCTCGAACGATGTTGCCTTCACGGGCCTTGAGTTCGACCAACAGACCATAGAACCCCGTGACACCGGTAGATCGATAGTCGAACTGAAGCATGACGTGATCCAGGTCTCCACATTCCTCAAGCACGATGTCATGCTGAAGCAGCATCGGCTTCTGGTCAGGAAACGCATCCTCATTGCCGATCAGACGATCAACCTCCATGCGGATGTAGGCACCACGACTGGTTTCCGGTTCACTCTCGATACCCACGAGAAACTCGAATGCATCGGAGATGTACTGGGTGTACTGCCATCCATCCTTGGAGGCCTCGGCAAAGCTTCCGTTGCGAATACCGTCATTGGGACCTGCGATGACATTCGTGGTACCGATGGCCAATGGAAAGACGAGAGCGCATGCAGACAACATTCGTGAGCGGTTCATAGACATGATTCTCCTCCCGTGCGATTCAAATGATTGAATGCACGTCTTCATGACACGTTATGGATTTCAGGGGCTGCCCCGCAGCCCCCCCGAGATCCCCCGCCGACTTCAAACTAACGAGACCGCTCTTCTTTCCAGCAGCAAAAATCCGAAGTGCATCACACTTCAAACATCAATGAAAATTGAAGTCGAAAGCGTCCCGCGTTGTCAGGGCTGATCCGATTCAGCAGCAGCAGCAGCAGGCCTCGGTCCGCTGAGAAGCGAACGAACTTCCGAAAAGTAACGTTCCGCCTCGAACTGGAACTTGGTCGGCAGACTGAAGGCCCTGTTTCGGATCACCACGCCGGGTGGATCCCCCTGAACCAGCTCCACGGTGAAGATCCACGAGGCTTCCTGATGAAGCGGTTTGGTCATCGGCCGCTGAAGAACACGTTCAAGCAATCGATCGATCTCGATCACATGCGCGTCCTCATCGATCTCGACGAAGTTGTCCACAACCGTCCATCGCTTGGTGTAATGCGCCGTCTGGTAATCGGGCTGCTGCGCAACGGCCTTCATCGCCGTCCAGACCTGCTGGTCCGTCGACCCCGGAAATCGGGCCTGCATCGAACAACCCGTGGAGATCAGGACCGGAAGCAGCATGAGCAACAGGTGTTTCATCAGTCGTACCGTACCTTGAAATCGCTGAACGACCCCGATGCCGCCGTCCGGCACTCGGTCGTCTCGACAATGTAACCGGCCATCGTCTCCTGGACCTCGAAAACAAAGGCCTTGATCACGTCTGGAGCACCCTCGACCACGCATTGGACAGTCCGATCCGGCTTGTTCATGACCCAACCGGTGACATCATGCCCCTCTGCGATTCGATTCGTCGTATAGCGAAAGCCCACACCCTGGACAGTGCCCCGGAAGATGAATTCGCAGCGAACATGACCCGAATCCGACACGAGGACTAACCATCCAGCGAGGCCATCACCTCGTCGGGAATATCGGCGTTCGTATAGACCTTCTGGACATCGTCATGATCCTCGAAGATCTCGACCAGAGTCATGACCTTGCGAGCGGTGTCCGCATCGCACTTGACCTGCAGGTCCGGAATCATCGTGATTTCAGCCGAAACCGTTTCGATATTCGCATCTTCGACCGCTTTGAGAACCGCGACGAACTCGGATGGTTCGCTGGTGATCTCCCAGCCGCCATCGCCTTCGGTGACATCCTCGGCACCGGCTTCCAACGCGAGTTCGACCAGCTGATCCTCCGTAGCCGCCGAGGCTTCGATCAGGATCACACCCTTGGTCTGGAAACCGAATGCCACGGCACCCGGCTTGGCAAGATTGCCACCGTGCTTCTCGAACGCATGTCGCAGATCCGGAGCCGTACGTTGAACATTGTCCGTCAGGCAATCGATGATGATGGCGACGCCGTTCGCGCCGTACCCCTCGTAGCGAATCTCCTGAAAGACGGCACCGCCCGAGCCTTCACCACTGGCCTTGGCAATCGCCTTCTGGATCGTATCCTTGGGCATGTTGACGCTCTTGGCGTCCAGAATCGCGTATCGAAGCGTGAGGTTGGTGTCCGGATCAGGTCCGCCATTCTTCACTGCGACCATGATGGCACGGCTGCACTTCGACCAGGCTTTGCCTTTGACGGCGTCCTGTCGTGCCTTGCGGTGCTTGATATTCGCCCATTTACTGTGACCGGCCATCGCTCATGACTCCACTTGAGGTTCACCTTGATTCCAGATCGACCAACGGCTGTACCGGACATGGTTCTCCGGTCTTCAGAGCCGCCAGCTTGGACTCCAGGTTCAGTTCCAGAGAACCGAATGCAAGATCATACAGTTCGTTCGGATCACGGATTCGACGCCCCCAGATGGTTCCCTGAATTTCCTGGTTCAGTCGAACGGCCTCCTGCCGGTGCCTTGGATCCAGAAGGATCGCCAGTGCCGACGTCCACGCATCACGGGCGTCATCCACACGGCCAACTCGGTAGAAGGCATCACCAAGATGATCGAGAATCTCCGGACTCGGTTGATCTGCAGTACGCCGATGGGCTTCCTCCAGAAGTGAGATGGCACCCGGGCCCTCATCATCATCCTCGAATCGGCCAAGGAGATACTGCAGCCAGCCATACGTATCGAGTATCGCCGGCTGTTCGGGCGCGTCACGCCACGCCGTCCGGATCATCCTGATCACGTTCGAGTCCAACCGACCATTGACCATCTCGTAGTAGGCGAGATTGTTTCGAGCCATGACATTCATGGGTTCATGCTCGAGCACGTCCTCATAAAGCCATGCCGCACCATCCCGATTTCCCATGTTGCTGTAGAGCATCGCAACCTGGAACAGCAGCTCTGCTGCTGCAGAGTCGCCGGTTGGCTGTGGAACGAGGATCTCGAGCGTCTTCTCGGGCATCTGATCAACGAGCGACGAAAGTTCGCTGCCGTCATCGAACAGGACCGCCACCCCTACTGCCATGTCGAAAAGATCGTTCCGCGTCTTCGGTTTCATCTGTGGAAGGTTGTAGAGAACAACCAACGCATCAAATGCGGAATGCTGGGAACCATCCGTCTGGAAGAGTGAAATCAGATCGAACCACTTGTCCTGCCCCATCTGATAACGAGATCGCCCGTTGATCATCGCATCGATGTCCCGGCGAAGAGATTGTCTCAAGGACTCGGCCGCCTGCGGCTCGTCAATCTGATACAGAAGCGATGCAAGCAAGGCTTCACCGCGCATCACCTTGTCCGGTCTTGGACGTGTCGACTTGAGCATGACATTCTTGCCGCCACCAAGTCTCCAGGACAGAAGCAGTGCGGCAGCCTGCTCCAGATCGTCGCGTTCTGCAGCCTCCAGTCCGAGGAAATACTGGGCATCCACATCCTGAGGATTGATTCGACCGACCTGTTTCCATGCCTGTTCCGCATAGTCGGCACGCCCCAGACCCTCCCAGTAGAGGGCGACCATTCGCCAAGCGGCGCCGTTGTCCGGATCAAAGTTGGTCGCACTGGAAAGCATGCCGAGTCCAGCGGCATCCTGTCCACGAAGGAGCAGCTGTCGCGCTTCGATGTACTCATGCAGACTTTGACGGGTATCAGGCCTGGACCAGATGCGATTGGCTACATCACCTTCACCGACAACATGGAGATCGCGGCGTTTCTGGACATCCTTGAGAAGATCCGTGAGCTGGTCGGAAGCTGCCGCAGCCATCTGGGATGAAAGAACCAGCATGACGAGACAGCAGACACAACGACGAATCAGATCACTCACGCCTTCTTCTTCCTGGTCGCTGCCTTCTTCTTGGCCGGTGCCTTCTTGCGGGCAGGCGCCTTCTTCCTGGCCGGTGCCTTCTTCTTGGCCGGTGCCTTCTTCTTGGCCGGTGCCTTCTTCTTGGCTGGCGCCTTCTTCTTGGCCGGTGCCTTCTTCTTGGCAGCCGCCTTCTTCTTGGCCGGTGCCTTCTTCTTGGCAGCCGCCTTCTTCTTCACCGGTGCCTTCTTCTTGGCAGCCGCCTTCTTCTTCACCGGGGCCTTCTTCTTGGCTGGTGCCTTCTTCTTCACCGGGGCCTTCTTGGCTGCCGCCTTCTTCTTGGCCGGAGCCTTCTTCGCAGGCGCCTTCTTCACGGCAGCTTTCTTCGTCGCTGCCTTCTTGGCTGCAGCTTCCGCCTTCGCAGCCGCTTCTGCCTTGGCGGTCTTCTTGGCTTCCTTCTTGCGAGCCTCCGCTTCAGCAGCCTGAATGGCCTTGCGTTTCTCGGCTTCAAGCTTGGCTACCTGCTTCTTGCGATTCTGAGCATCCTGTTTCTGCTCGGCGAGAAGCTCCTTGGCCAGTCGAACGGATTCCTGATCAGCCCACTGCTGCAGACGCGCCGCGACGTCGGGACTGTCATCGCTGCTGACCTGCCTCGACACCCAGGCATTCACTTCTGCAATGTCTGCCGATTCATCGATCGCACCCTTTTCCAGAAGCAAGCGTCGCATCTGATCATCGATCGGCACCCCCTGGACATCACAGGAATGCATCAACACGAATGACGAGACATACGGAACCATGCCATCCAAGGTCTCGACATAGTCGCGCGCTTCACGCTTCTTCATGTCGGCCAGCGAATCAAGGGACGTCTCATGCTCTCTGAGAAAGACCGCGTGCAACGCACTCTTGAGCCGCCTGGCACGCTCGGTCTTCATGGCATCGTTGAACCCCGCCATCTCGACGATCTCAGAGGGCTTGCAGACCCTCAGATGATTCCAGTCAACCAGTCCATCACGGAGCTTGCGGCAACTTTCGAGCGCCTTCTCCGTGGTCGATTCCCATGCACAGAAGGCGAATGCCAGTACGGTCACCGGATCCTTCTCGGCAGGCAACACGGATTCCGCCGCCTTCAGCTTCTTCAAAACCGCCTTCAGCTTGGTGGCATGTTTCGTGGAGTTCTTCACGTCGTCTCGTCCTCGGTAGGTGTCTGATCAGCCTCATCGGGCTGCTTGTTGTTCTTCAGTGACTCTTCGCGACGCTTGGCTTCGTTGATGGCTGCCAGAACCTCGGCTTCGCGTTTCAGTGATTCATCGATCTTGTACCGCAGTCGCGGCACGCGTCGCATTTCCAGTTTCTCTTTCAGCTCCCTGTGGATCCTTCCAGCAGCGTGCTTCAACCCCTTTTCGACAAGTCCACTCTTGCTCGCCGGCATGACCGAACACCAGACCGTTCCCTGACGTCCATCAGGACTGATCTCCACACGTGTCACGGTAATGACTCCACTGATCCGTGGGTCCGAAAGACCCCTCGCGAAAACGTCCTGGACGCTTCGTTTCAGTACGGACTCGATCTGGGCGCGATGATGACCCATGTCTACTCTTGACGAACGAGGTCGTCACAGCGTTGGTGCAACCTCCTGGGACTTGTAGCACTCGAGCACATCGCCGACCTTGATGTCGTCATAGCCATCGATGAGCATGCCACATTCCTGTCCACTGCGGACCTCCTTGGCATCGTCCTTGAACCGCTTCAGCTGTGACAGCTTGCGATCTGCCTCGATGACGATGTCCTCACGTGTCACACGAATAAGTGCGTTCCGCTCAATGGAACCATCCGTGACATAACAACCGGCAACCATGCCGACCTTCGAGATCTTGAAGACCTCCCGAACCTCGGCATGACCGATGACCTCGATGCGATGCTCCGGATCCAGAAGACCGACCATCGCTTTCTTCAGATCGTCACTGATGTCGTAGATCACGTCATACAAGCGGATATCGACACCAGCCTTCTCAGCGGCACGACGGGCACCTGCCGATGTCGTGACATTGAAACCGATCACGATGGCACCGGAGGCCTCCGCCAGGGCGACATCGGACTCGTTGATACCGCCTACTGCCGTGTGCTTGACGGACACCGTGATGTCATCCGTGGAAAGCTTCTTCAAGGTGACATCGAGTGTCTCGACGGAACCCTGGACATCACCCTTGATGATGATGGGCAGTTCCTTCTGATCCGCACCTTCCAGCTTCTCGAAGATGTTGTCGAGCGTGACCTTCTCGCGGGACAGGGCCTTGTTTCGATCCGCTTCGATCCGTTCCTTGGAAGCCGTTTCAGCCTCACGGATGGATTTGACCACATAGAACTTGTCACCGGCGTCCGGAACCTCGTTCATGCCGGAGATGGCGACTGGCGTCGATGGAAGGGACGACTCGATACGTCGACCATGATCGTCGATCATGTCACGAACCCGGCCGTAGGCACGACCGAGAACGATGAAGGAACCTTTCTCGAGCTTGCCTTGCTGGACGAGAATGTTGGCGACGGCGCCTCGGCCTTCCTGCAACTGGGCTTCGAGGACGATTCCCTCGGCACGACCACCGAAATCGGCGGTCAGTTCGAGCAGCTGGGCCTGAAGATCCAGCACCTCGAGGAGATCCTGTACACCGTCTCCATTCGTGGCACTGGTCCTGACGACCTCGATGTCACCGCCCCACTCGACCGGATTCAATTCATGTTCGGCCAGCTGACCGAGAATCCGCTGGATGTTGTTGTCCGTCGCCTCAGCCTTGTCGATCTTGTTCAGAGCGACCACGATCGGAACACCAGCAGCCTTTGCGTGATTGATCGACTCGATGGTCTGGGGCATCACGCCGTCATCGGCAGCAACGACCAGTACGACGATGTCGGTCGCCTGCGCACCACGAGCTCTCATGGCCGTGAATGCCTCGTGACCAGGGGTATCGATGAAGGTGATCAGCCGGTTTTCATCACCGAGTGTGACGGGCACCTGGAAGGCACTCGTAGCCTGAGTGATTCCACCCGCCTCGCCTTCGGCAACATTGGCATTTCTGATTCTGTCCAGCAGCGAGGTCTTGCCGTGATCGACATGACCGAGAATGGTGACCACGGGCGAACGGCCCTGTTCATCGACCATCTCACGATCAGCGAAATCCTGAGCAATCTGTTCCTCGGCGGTCTTCTGTTCGATGACCTCCAGCTCGATGCCGAATTCCATCATGGTCTCGATTGCCGACTCGCTGTCCAGCACGCTGTTGACCGTTGTCGTATGACCGGCCAGGAACAGTTTCTTGACGATGTCGGCAGCCTTGACGCCTGTCGCGGCACTGAGCTCCTTGATCGTGATCGGCTCAGTCACCTTGACGGCGCCGCCGGTCTCGGCAGCGGTCTTGGCACGCTGTCCGCCTGAACCATCCGTTCGCTTCTGGACATCACGTCTTGCGGCCTTGAAGAAACCACCCGCACGTGAAAGTCGTCGTTCACGCTCGAGAAGATCCTGTTGTCGCCAACTGCCCTGGCGACCCTGCTCTGGCGTGAGCGTTCCTCGGCCGGAACGACCCTCGGGACGAGATGAACTGCGACGCTTGTTTCTTCGGGACGGGCGACGGTCATCACCTGGTCCACCGTCCCCGGGTGGCATCATGTCCGGGCCACCGGCGGGTCCTCGAGCAGCGGGCGACCGAGATGGTCGCGGCTGCCGAACGGGCTCCGGCTGCTCGACACGAATGACCTTGGGGCCTGCAAGCGTGGTCTTCACGGGCTGCTTCAATTGACGCCCTGCCGGCGTCACGACCTTCGGCTTCTCAGGTGCATTGGGAACCGCATCGGGAACCTTTTCAAGCTGAGGAAGATCGGGGCTGTCGGAATCTGGACTGGATCCATCATCATCCGTCTGTTCACTGACGCTTTCACTTGGGGGAACCATGTCACCAGTCGAGGTTGCGGGAGGCGTTGACGCCGCAACTTCGGGCACCGGTGGCACCGCGATCTCGGAAGGTGGAGCAATCGGTGGTGGCGGCGGAACCGATGGTGGTGGTTCTACCGGCGCTTCAACCGTTGGCTCGACCGGCTTGGCCTTTGGAGCTCGCCGCTTGGCACGAGCACGCGCTTTGTCCAGATCGACAGGTGCTGCCGTCTGAACGGCTGATCCACCATCGGCCTCGGCGGCGGATGAGAACCACTCGCGGATCGTGGCCGCAAGCCCTGCCGACAATGTCGACATGTGATTGGTTACCTGTGAGATCCCCTCATTGGAACACTTCGCGACAACGTCCTTCGACGTCACACCAAGTTCCTTGGCGATCTGGTGAACCCTGATTGTGCCCGTTTTTTTCGCCACGTCCTGCTCCCGGAAACCGTCGTCTCATGGACGCGGATCCGATTCAACGCTTCATGTGAATCACGACTGCTTTGGTCAAGCCGTGTTCGAAGCGTCCTCCTCGTTCGTGTCTGATTCGCTTGCAGCCGAATCGACTGCATCCTCAACAGACTCCTCCGAGTCTGCAACTGGTTCCGATGCTTCCGTCACTGCCGGGGCCACCGGGCCTCCACCAAGAATGGCGTCAGCTGCAGCCTCTGCGGAAACGTCCTGCTCACCACCCGCCAGAACGGCATCGGCAGCGGCCATTTCTTCGGTGCGACGCTTCTCTTCCTCTTCCTTCTCACGCTGCTGCTGCTCGGCAACTTCCTTGGCTCGCTCTGCACAGACAGCCGCCACCGTGTTCGACAGGGCTTCGTCCATGCCGACCTCGGACTGAAGGACTTCGACACCGACTTCCTCGACATCGAAGACACTGATCATGCCCAGTGCGCCCATGCGGTCCAGCATGGTGTCCTCGATACCTTCAATAGGTCGAACGGTGGACTCCAAAGTCTCCAGGCTCTTGGCGAACTCAGCGGGCGTCAGGATGTCGATATCCCAACCGGTCAGACGCGCTGCCAGTCTCACGTTCTGGCCACGACGACCGATGGCCAGTGAGAGCTGATCCTCGCGAACGATGATGGTCGCTCTTCCAAGTTCGAAACAGAGGCTGACTTCCTCGACCTCCGCAGGCTTGAGTGCATTGGCGATCAGGATCTGACTGGATTCGTTCCAACGCACGATGTCGATCTTCTCGCCACCGAGTTCATCGACGATGTTGCGGATACGACTGCCACGAACACCCACGCAGGCACCGACTGCATCCACCTTCGAATCGATGGATGACACCGCGATCTTGGTCCTGAATCCGGCTTCGCGGGCCATGGCCTTGATCTCGATGATGTGCTCCGACACTTCCGGAACCTCGGCCTCGAAGAGGCGGCGGATGAAATCGGGATGGCTCCTGGAGAGCACGATCTTCACCCGGCTTCCATCCTCGCGGACTTCCTTGATCAGACACCGGACTCGATCGCCCGGGTGGAACTGCTCGCCCTGGATCTGCTCCGAACGGGGCATGAAGCCCTCCGTCCGCTCGATCTGGACGACGAGTGCACCACCCTCATACCGGTGAGCCGTGCCGGTGAGCACTTCACCAACGCGCTTGGAGAACTCGTCCAGAATGCTGGCGCGTTCGTCTTCACGGAAACGCTGGATCATCACCTGCTTCGCGGTCTGGGCGGGGATCCTGCCAAGACTCGCGATGGGGATCTCGCTGAAATGACCTTCTTCATCCGCTCGCCACAGATGCATGTCACCGTTGAGCGGATCGATCTGACACCGGAATTCCTCGGCGTCCAGTGAATTGAAGTGCTTGCGTGCAGCACTGACCATGGCCTGCTCGAGGTCGTTGATCAGCAGCTCCCGTTCGATATTCCGATCACGCGCGATGGCGTCAATGATTCGGATGGTCTCAGCGTTCATGTTCGTTGCTCGTTCACCGCCTGGAAGCGGTCTGGAAAAGGCGGACAAGCCGCCGGAATCGGTCCCGCGTGGTCTCCCTGGACGTCACAGGCCACGGGCAACATGCCGTTTCCGGCTGCCAGCCCGTGGCCCGCGGTTGCCCGGCAGCATCGTGCCTTCCGAGCGAACGTCGTGATGAACGCTCACTCAGACCACGGTGCCACCTGAAATCAAGGCCACACGCGGACCATCTGAAATGTCGAGCCGACGGATGACATCATCCGTCGCACCCACGTACACACCATGAAGCGTTTCACGCGTCATGATGTTCTTCTGAAAATGTCGCGGACTGGTTCACGGAGGAACTCCCGAAACACTGGTAGATACCCTGCACAACCGCCTTCAGCACACGCTGGGCGGCGTATTCCGTACTGTATCCACGCCCCGAGTACCCCGCAACCAAGCCAACGCCTGGGCAGATCCATAAGCCGCTTTTTCACTGTCTGGAAGGGGTTCAGCGACTGGACGGGCTGTCTGGGCCCAATACCTGGACGGCCCGACGGCCAGCATGCTGTCCTTGAGCGGCCTTGAACTTCGAGCGACCCTCGACGCAGATGGTGGCCGGTGTCCTGGTCGACACACCCGTCAGAATCACATCTCCGGGTTGCATCGATCTCAATTCACTCAGCGTGATGCTGGTCGAGGCCAGAACGGCTGACAACTCCACGGGCGCGTCCGAGAGGTGCTCGCGGACGGCAGGTGCGTGATGACTGCCACCATCCAGAGGTTCGCCGGTTGCCGTCCAGGATCTCGTTCCAAGATCATCGATCAAGGTTTCAATCAGAGCGTATGGAAGGCAGAGGCTCAAAGATCCGCTTCCACCAGCCAGACCGACTCTGAACCGAACCGCCAGAACGACTTCATTGGGAGACACGATCTGAGCGATCTGTGGGTTGGATTCGACGTTCTCGATCGTGAAATTCACGGCACGAAGCCCGGACCATGCTTCATGCAGTGGCTGCATGGCCCGGTGAAACACCGAACGGGCCAGGCGGGTCTCGATGGAGGTCAACGCCCTGTCCGGCACGATCGAACCATTCACGTCCCCACCAAGCAGACGTTCAATCAATGGATAGAAGACCTGCTGAGACATCTCGAGGACAAGTCTTCCGCCAAGTTCCGGTGCACGAACCGTGGCGAAACAGGTCTGATGTCCCAGGCCGCTGATGTACTCGGCATAGGAGATCTGCTCTGCAGACTCGATTTCCATGTCGACGATCATGCGGCTCATGCCGGTGAGCTGACCGCCATAGCTGCGAGCGAAGGTCTCATGAAGCGATTTGAGTGACCTCAGCTGGTCCTGACTGATACGTTCCGGACGCTTGAAGTCATAGGGCCGGACCGGAGGGGCCGCTGGGGAGTCACCTGCAAGGGTGTACAGAGCACCGCCGGAATCAGAATCCGTCGACGGATGTCGTGTCGAAATACCTTCTGGCTCAAACCCTTGATGGTTGTGAGATCGGGTCATGAGGCTGACTGGCTCCGTTGGGGCCCCCTTGCGGACCTATTTCATACCACTGCAGATCACCGCGGCGGTATGCTTCTGTTTATCGGAAGGCATGGGAAGCCCGCTTGAGTCAGGCTCCATTCCGGACGATTCCCACCCCTGGACCCTCAGGTGACTGGATTGCCCCCAATCATGCTCACAACACTCCTTTTGACCATTCTGAGCCTTCTTGGACCCGGAGATGACTTCAAATTGCCGGGTCTTGGCCTGCCCCAGATTCCCGTCCCGGGTGCCGCTGCCGAGGAGATCTTCAATGACTCTCGAGATCGGGTGAGCGTCGAGGTTCTCACCGATCGCACCCGAGCCGTCCCCGGTGAGCAGCTCGTTCTGGCGGTGATCTTCGACCATGATCCCGGCTGGCATATCCATACCAATGATCCGGTTGTTCCCCCTGAATTGGGCGAACCCTCCGACTACATCAAGACCGAGCTGATCTTCGAACCTCTTGATGGACCCATCCAGGTTCATCCTCAGTTCACCCAATGGCCGGAGGTGCACGACATCCAGGTCTCGTTCACCGGGAGCCCGGTGAGCTATGGCGTCTTTGAAGGCAAGGCCATTGCCTATGTACCACTGACGATTTCCAAAGAAGCACCACTTGGACCAGCCAGCCTTACGGTCAAACCGGTCTTTCAGGTGTGCGATGACACGAGTTGCCTGATGCCGACACCGGGGCCCGGCGGCTATGGCTGGGATGACTACAGCGGACTCACGGTCACTGTCGAAATCGTTTCCGAGGACGCCATCAAGGCAGATCCCGACCCCCCCGCCCATCCCGACATCTTCGAAGACTTCGATGCGGATGCCGTTGGACCTCTCAACCCGCCATCAGGATCTCGATCATCAGACGGATCCCGATCCTCGAGTTCGATCAATACGACTGAAGCCACCCCCGAGGAGACCGCTGAGTTCGAGGATGAAACGGCATCCTTCTTTGGACTGAAGGTGCCCAAGACCGGAGGCTTTCTCGGCGGCCTCATCCTGATTCTGCTCGGCATTCTCGGCGGATTCATTCTCAATCTGACGCCATGCGTATTGCCGGTGATCCCGATCAAGATCATGACGCTCTCGCAGCACGCCGGTACGCCCGGTCGGGCCTTCTCGCTGGGACTGTGGATGGCGTTGGGTGTCTTCGCCTTCTGGCTGGTCATCGGTCTGCCGGCCGTGCTCTTCGCCTCCTTTGCAGACCCCTCCATGATCTTCGGAATCTGGTGGGTGACATTCGGTATCGGTCTCCTCATCGGAATCATGGGGATCGGCATCATGGGTCTCTTCACCCTGTCGCTTCCACAGTCGACCTACATGATCAATCCGAAAGCCGACAACGCCTGGGGCTCGTTCCTCTTTGGTGTCATGACGGCGGTGCTTGGCCTGCCCTGCTTTGGATTCATCGCCGGCGCCTTGTTCGCCAGTGCAGCAACACTGCCCCCGTTCGTCACCATCCTGATCTTCGGATCCATCGGCATCGGCATGGGCGCGCCCTATCTGCTGCTGGCGGCGTATCCAAAACTGGTTGAACGCATTCCCCGGACCGGTCCGGCAAGTGATCTGGTGAAGCAGGTCATGGGCCTTCTGCTGCTGGCTGCGGCGGCGTACTTCATCGGCTCCGGTCTGATCGGTCTGGTCGCTGAACAACCATGGATGGCCAAACTGCTCCACTGGTGGGCCATCGCCATCGCCCTCATTCTCGCAGGCGGATGGCTGTGTCTGCGCACCTTCCAGATCACGTCGCATGCCGGTCACCGCATCATCTGGACACTCGTCGCCCTCATCCTCGCCGCGATTCCGACGATCTATGCCATCGGGGCCACTGAAAAGGCACGGAACACCTGGCAGGTTCTTGAAGAAGCCCGATTGAAATCTGCAGGCGCCTACCTCACCACGGTGTGGAATCCATACGACCCGATCACATTCGAGGCGGCCCGGGAAGACGGCAAGATCATCGTGGTCGACTTCACCGCCGAGTGGTGCATCAACTGCAAGGCGCTCAAGGCGACGGTGCTCGATCAGGATCCGGTCAAGCAACGACTCGCAGAGGACGATCGAATCGTGATGTTCACCGCTGACAACACTTCCCGTACTGCCTACGGATGGGAACTCATGAGGGAAATCGGTCAGACCGGCATTCCACTGCTCGCGATCTGGAGTCCTGATGATCCCTTCACGGAACCCTGGCAGTCCACCGCGTACACCTCTCAACAGGTGATGGAAGCACTGGATGAAGCCGAAGGCGAACTGGACGCACCCTGACACCGCATGACTGCGATCAATCAGGCGTTCCGCTCATCCGAAAGTCGGATACCCGCTGTTCGATGTCAACTCGATCACGATCGGTGAGTCGTCGCATGGAATCGATTTCTCTCGCTGCATCAATGGCGAGGACACGTTCATAGACGGCGATCGACCTGTCCTGCTCACCGCGTTCCCAGAGCACATCAGCGAGATGCCGCTGGGACCACAGACCGACGGGATCCAGTTCCGAGACGGCAACGGCAACGGGCAACGCACGTGACAGTCCAGCCGGTTCTCCATTTGAGAGCAACGCACTGATCACGATGTGCCCGGCCTCCACGGAACCGGTCCGCTCGAACACGTCCATGCTGATGTCAACGACCTGCTCACCTGCCGCATCGATATCGGAAGATGGTGCCGGCTGATCGAGCGCACTCGACATCACCATGCCATCGAGCAGTTGATCCGCCGCTGCCAATCGCAAACGATCATCATCACGGATACGGGCCGCTTCCAAGAGTCCCTCTGCGGCACTGCGGCGTTGCATGAGAACGTCACGCCCGTCGGCAAGACCACTTGATTCGTGAAGTGACCAGCCCAGATCGGAGACGATGCGATCCGTCTTGGCAGCGGGCAGATAGCCGATCACGAAGAGCATTCCGGCGAGACAGACGCATGCTGCAAAAGCCACTCCAGCCCAGGCCCTCGCGATGTGACGTCCTTCATGGCCAGGACGACCCACGGGTGCCGAGATCCCCAGCATCGCGAGAATCCAGGGCACCGTCGTCGCCTGCTCGATACTCATCTCGACCTGCGCATGGACAACGAGAACGACCGCAGCCACCCAGGCGCCGATCCGCATGCCTGTTGCAATCTGTCGCCAGAGCGAAGCCAGCAGGATCGCCATGACAAGGAAGAGCGCCCAGCCGATGACATGAACCATGACGGCTGAGCCGCCGAGATACCGGATTTCACTGGCGGACATCAGACCCGACACGATCGTCAGCACAGCGATGCCCAGAACCCAGGATCGCAGCGACAGACCCCATGAGGCTTCAGCTGTTCCCGTTTCCTCGAGTCTTCGTGGACCCCACATCAGAGTCGCGACGACCAATGCCATCCATGACAGGGACAGGACTCCGACGGTGGCGATCCAGTCCCATGGCATGGAATGAGGCGACACGATTTCCTCCGGGCTTCCCGCATCGCGAACCTGAAGCCACGCTGCCTGAAAACCGGAAGGACCGACACCACGCCAGGGTGACTCCAGGAAGATCTGGGCCGCACCACTGACATAGCCGCTTCGCACGATGAAACTGCGAATACCCGGCAGCTCGCCGATCAGGCTTCCCAATGGGGCCGCAAGCAGTGCCAGTACGACCAGTGCCACCGCCACCCAACCGCCGACTCGTTGCCAACCGGACAGGAACAGACATGCCGATGCCATGCACAAGCCAAGCAACATCACGACCCAACCACCGATCGATTCCGTCGCGATCACGATGCAGATCATGGACAAGCTGATCAATGCACACAGTCCCGAAAGACCGGATGTCATCTTCTTGCGGACGGTCAGAACGGTGATGGCGAACCAGGCGCTCGCGCCGGCAGCCATGACACTGGCCAGCAGATTCGTGCTGGAGAACCAACCGGTCGGCACGGCGTTCCGGAGCCTTCTCTCGAACACTCGAGCAGCGGATGAGCCCGGCTCGATGCCCAGCATGGCGAACTCCTCGGCGCGATTCGCATCGAAGTAGGCGATGGTGGCGGGGATGTCCCAGGCAACCTGGACAATCGACTTGATGACGAGCGGCGCCAGCCCCGCAAGAAGAATGCACAGTCCGACGGCTCGGATCCAGTCCATTCGGGCGCCGTGTGCAAGTGCGACCGCCGCGAGGGCGGACGAGAACCAGAGGCTGCCCTGCTCCAGGTCGGCCGGGTCGTTCCAGCCATGCCACAGAAGGACTGGAACGGGAAGGGCTGCGAGCAGCAGGACCCACCACGAGGCACCCTGACCACGAACGAATTGACCACCCAGAATCAAACCTGCGCCGATGAGCATCAGGATGTCGAATCCAAATCGAGCCGATGGAAGAAGGCCGATCGCAGGATGATCGATCGACGTCGGGTCGACATCGAACCAGGGCATCTCGATCGCCGCAGTCATCAGACGAATGACGACAGATGAAACGATCAAGGCGGTTCCAATCAGGATCGCACAGGATCCTGCCGACCATCCGCCTTGCCGTTGTTCCAGGTTGGAAGCGTCAATCATCGTTCTGGTCCTGAACAGCGCGACGGGATGCATGCTCGAGCACTCCGAGGAGCAGAAGCACGAGCAGGACCTGGACGCCGACCAGGATCGCCTGCCATGGGGCGAGATGGGCCAGTGAGACACCTGCGATTCCAGTGACCGCGGCAATGCACCAGATGACACCGACCGCACCTCGGGATGAAAGACCGCGTGCGACCAGCCGATGTGAATAGTGCTGTTGATCTCCGACAAAGGGACTTCGCCCCTGTTTCAATCTCAGCAGACTGACGGTCACCAGGTCGTAGAGCGGAACCGCGAGGATCGCCAACGGCATGAAGATGCCGTACCACCCGCTGCCCATTCCCGTGCCCTGTTCGGCAGGGTTGTAGAACGTCGTGCGTGCGATGAGCACGGCCAGAGCGAAGCCGATCACGAGGGATCCGCCATCGCCCATGAAGATCCTGGCTGGAGCCACGTTGAAGACCAGGAAGCCAAGCAGCGATCCGATCAACACCGCCAGCGATGCCGCAATGAACCATTGATCATTCAGCAACGCCGCCGCCATCAGGAACCCCGCTGCGATCGCGGAAACGCCACCGGCAAGACCGTCCATGTTGTCCATGAAGTTGATGGCGTTCGTCACAAGCACGATCCAGAACACCGTGAGGATCACGCTTGGAACCGGTCCGATGCCCAGTGGTTCATCGATGACCTTCAGCAGTCGGATATCGAACCAGATCGCCAGGATCGTCGCCAGGGCGATCTGTACAAGCAGCTTCAACCATGGCCCGAGACCTCTTCGATCATCCAGTACACCGACGACATGGATGATCAGCAGACTGAGCGCGAAGGCGATCACGGTCGGCATCGTGCCGGCCAGTCTGTCTTCGTATGCCGACAGATCAGGAACGATCGAGAGAAGACCATCCCACGCGAAGCACACACAGAACGCCCCGACCAGCAAGGAAAGGATCAGGGGCCATGCGATGGCGATACCACCGATGTTGGGGATATTGCGAATGACCTTGTCATGGCCGGATGAACCTGGCGAATCCATGGCGCCGACACCACGTCCGATCCGGATGAGCAGTGCAGTCAGGATCACGCTCACGAAGAACGCTACGGGCACCAGCAGAACCACGGGCCAGACCATGCATCCATGGTACCGACCGAACCCTTGATCATGTCATCCGAATGCCATCAGGCTTTCGAAGAGGAATCCTGGTCTTGTTCCCAGTCCCCGGAAGGGACCATGAGGCTCGGATCCACCACATGCGTCGGATTGGTGATGATCGCTTCGAGCGTCTCCTCGGGCGTCTCATGATGATGCAGATAGCCCATGACACCCCTGCTGATGAACTTGTTGGAGATCCCGTCCTCCAGCAGATTCACGAGGACATCCAATGCACCATTCACATTCACGAGGCCAATGGGCTTCTCATGATGGCCCAGCACTCGACCCACGAAGGCATCGAAGAACTCCTCGTAGGTGCCAAGACCACCGGGCATGACGATCACGGCGTCACCCTGGTCGATCAGGGCTTTCTTGCGCTCGGCGAGCGTCTCCATGACCAGAAGCTCATCGCAGTCGGGGTGTGCCTGTTCCAGTTCGACGAACTGCCTGGTCGTGATTCCGATGGTCTTCGCACCAGCGGCCTGCGCGCCTTCGAAGAGCGTTCCCATCAAGCCCACGCTGCCGCCTCCGAAGACAAGCGACAAGCCGCGTCTGCCAAGCAGCGTTCCCATCTCTCGGGCCGCATCCATGAAGACGGCATCGGCCCGTGTCGAAGAACTGCAGAAGACGGTGACTGACTTGATCGTACTCATCCCTACAGCCTAGCAGGGCACTCCTTCAGCCTGCCGCGGCGACACCCTCATACAATGGAACCGTGCAAAGCCAGGGACCCATCGGACTGATTGCAGGTGAGGGCCGACTTCCGGTCATCGTCGCCGAAGGCATGCGACAGGCTGGCCGTGAGGTCATGTGTGTCGCCTTTCGCGGCCATGCGGATTCCATGCTTGCTGCACACTGTGATCGATACCGGACGGTCGGTCTCTACCGAATGGGCCAGTGGCTTCGGACATTGAGACGATGGGGCGCCTCCGAAGCCGTCATGGTCGGTCGGGTCTCCAAGGCCCGCATGCACGACCCGTTCCGGCTTGTCCGGGAAATCCCGGACATCCGAACCGCCCTGCTCTGGTATCGTCGACTTCGACACGATCGCCGGAACGCGACGGTCCTTGCAGCCGTTGCGGAAGAACTGGCGCGTGGAGGTGTTGACTTGCTGGATTCCACGACATTCATCGAACAGCACATGGCGGACGATGGTGTTCTCGGCAACGTGCAGCCAACGGATCTGCAGAAGGCGGACATTGCGCTTGGCTGGCCACTGCTGGAGCAGACCGTGGAAATGGACATCGGGCAATCCATGGCGCTACGCGAAGGTGATGTCATCGCCGTCGAAGCACTCGAGGGAACGACCGGCATGATCAGTCGTGCGGGTCAGCTCTGTCGGCGGAGTGGCTGGACACTCCTGAAGACTGCCAGCAATCATCATGATCGAAGATCCGACGTACCGACCATCGGTGTCCAGACCATCGAAGAACTGTCTGCAGCTGGTGCGGGTTGCGTCGCCATTGGATCCGGACGGGTCATCCTGATCGATCGACCAGCCGTCCTGGCGGCTGCAGACAAGGCGTCCATCGCGGTCGTCGGTGTTCCGGCATCCGAGCGCTGATTCCCATGCCCGATGATCAGAAGCCTCAGGGCAAGAGATGGGTTTCACGCGCCGGCGAGAAGATGGATCACGCCCTGACGACCTTCGGACTGGATGTGACCGGCATGCGGTGTGCGGACTTCGGATGCAGCACCGGTGGCTTCACGGACTGCCTCCTGCAACGAGGTGCGGCCAGTGTCATCGCCGTGGATACCGGTTATGGCGTGCTCGACTGGTCACTGAGACAAGATGATCGGGTGGATGTCCGGGAGCGTTCGAATGTCCTGCATGCCACCCCACCGGAGGACCCCGTCGACCTTGTGGTCATCGATGTCGGCTGGACACCCCAGGCGCGAGTCCTCCCGGTCGCCGCGAACTGGATCGGACCGGGCGGTCGCGTGATCTCCCTCATCAAACCCCACTACGAGCGTTCCGCCGAGACACGGGGCCGAGGCCCCGTTCGACTCGAGGATGAGGATGCCCGGTTGGCCTTTGAGGAGACCCTGTCGAGGATGCCCGGACTCGGCTGGGAAGTACTTGCCCACACCCCCTCCCCAATTCGCGGGGCCAAGAGTGGGAAGGGTCGAAAAGGCGGCGGAAATCTCGAGTTTCTGGCCATGATCCAGCCCTTTTCAGGAAGCTGATCCACTGGCTTTTTCGTGGGCTGCAAAGCCGCGTGAGAACCCTCGCGGAAGGCCTCTTTCAGGTAGAATGACCAGTCCGGAATCGGACGCGGTTCGGCTTGTTCGGACCCCCGTCTGAGAACTGGATTTCCATGGAAGATTCGAGACCACACACACGATGACTGATCGCGACATGCCAATGGATGATGCCCAGTCACCCGACCCTTCGACCAATGGTCATGGGCACGTGATCGAGCAGCAGATCGATCGGGAACTGCATGACAGTTACCTGACCTATGCCATGTCCACCATCATGGACAGGGCGTTGCCCGATGTCCGCGACGGCATGAAACCTTCACAACGTCGCATCATGGTCGCGATGAACGATCTGAATCTGTCGCCTGGTCGCAAGCATCGTAAATGCGCGAAGATCGCCGGCGACACCTCCGGCAACTATCACCCCCACGGCGAGTCCGTCATCTATCCGACCCTGGTCAATCTTGGACAGGACTGGAAGATGCGCGCGATGCTCGTGGACAAGCAGGGCAACTTCGGATCCATCGATGGTGATCCACCGGCTGCCATGCGATACACGGAAGCTCGCCTGACGCCGGTTGCCGTGGAGATGCTGGACGACCTCAAGCTCGACACGGTCGATTTCGTCGCCAACTACGACGAGACCAGGACAGAACCAACGGTTCTGCCAGGCCGGTTCCCGAATCTTCTGGTCAATGGATCCAACGGCATCGCAGTCGGCATGGCCTGCTCGATGCCGCCACACAATCCAACGGAAGTCTGCGACGCGATCATCGCGATGATCGACGAACCCGATATCGAAATCGAAAAGCTTCTGGAAATCATGCCGGGGCCGGACTTCCCAACCGGAGGTGTCATCGTCGGCCGCTCCGGAATCGCACAAGCCGCCGTCAACGGACGAGGTCGTGTCCGAGTTCGCGGTCGTGTGACCCACGAGACAGTCGGCAAGCGTGAAGCCATCGTCATCAACGAGATCCCATACCAGGTCGTTCAGAACAATCTGATCGACAAGATGGTCGACGCGACGAAATCAGGTCGAATCGAAGGCATCTCGGACATCAAGAACCTGTCGGGCAAGTCCCACCGGACCCGTATCGTCGTCTACCTCAAGAAAGGTGCCGATCCTGATGTGGTCGAGAAACAGCTGTACCGGCATACACCGCTGCAGACGACCTATTCGATCATCAACATCGCACTGGATCGAAACAGACCGCGGACACTCGGCCTCAAGCCACTGATCCGCTGCTACATCGATCACCGCCGAAACGTGATTCGCCGGCGGACGGAATACCTGCTTCGCGAAGCCCGTAAACAGGCCCACAAACTGGAAGGTCTGATTCTGGCAGTCTGCGATGTGGACGACGTGATCAAGCTGATCCGTGCCAGCAGAACTCGGGAGGAAGCCATCCAGTCCCTGATGGACAGAGCCTTCCAGATCGCGTCCTCCCATGAGTATGCACCGCAGGTACCCGCAGCGCTCCTCGAACGCTCACAGCAAGGTGATGGCATCACGCTCACGCGTGTTCAGGCCGAAGCCATTGGTGCCCTGCGGCTCATTCAGCTCGTCGGACTTGAAATCGAGAAACTGACAGCCGAGTACACGTCCCTGCTTGAGCAGATCGAAGAATACGAGTCCATCCTCAACAGCGAGGAACGAGTCCTTCATCTGATCCGTGAGGATTGCATCTCCATTCGAGATCGATTCGGATCGCCTCGCAAGACGGCCATCGAGGAGGGTGAAGACGACGGCTTCGACATGGCCGAGCTGATTACGGAACACGATGTCGTCGTCACCATCTCCCATGAGGGATACATCAAGCGTGTACCGCTCGAGACGTATCGCGAACAGGGTCGTGGAGGCCGAGGCATCAAGGGCGCGGGAACTCGCGATGAGGATTTCATCGAGCACCTGTTCTCCTCCTCCAGCCATGACGACCTTCTCTGCTTCACGGACACGGGCCGCGTGTTCAAGCTCAAGGTCTGGCAGGTCCCGGAAATGTCGCGGACCAGTCGTGGCCGAGCCATCGTCAACCTCCTTCGACTGAAGGACGGCGAACGAGTCGTGGCGTTCCTGAGTATCAAGGACTTCGAGAAGGGCGAGAACTTCCTCTTCTTCGCCACGGCAAGTGGTCGAGTCAAGCGGACGGCCCTGAGCGACTACAGGAACGTGAATGTTGCAGGGATCAACGCAATCAATCTTCGTGACGGTGATCGCCTGATCGGCATCGTCCACACAGACGGCAGCGACCATGTCCTGCTGGCAACCGCCGAAGGCATGTCCATCCGATTCGATGAAAATGACGCTCGCGTCATGGGACGCGCCGCATCGGGCGTCAAGGGAATCGACCTGGCGAAGGACGACGAGGTCGTCGGCCTCGTTCGTGTGATCGACGACGCCGACCTGCTGACCGTGACCGAAAACGGCTACGGAAAGCGAACCGCCATGGAGGAGTACCTCGTCCGTTCGGAGGGTGGCGCAGTTCGACCACAGAGCCGAGGCGGCAAGGGACGCCGCGACATCCGCACCACGGAACGAAACGGCAAGGTCGTTTCCATCCGGTGCCTTGAATTCGGTGAATCCGTGATCCTGGTCAGCATCGGTGGCATGCTCGTCAGAATTCCTGGCGACTCCATCAGTCAAATCGGTCGAAACACCATGGGTGTCCGACTGGTCAACCTGAAGGCCGGAGATACGGTCGTAGCCACCGCCAAGGCCCAGGAAGGCGACGAGTCCTCCGAAACGGAGGTCCCGAGCGAGCAGACCGAACACGCCTGACACACCATGTCGGGTAGGATGAATGAGCACCACCCGCACGGGAACGCACTAGAGGGAGAGTCATCATGGCCCTGAATTCATGGTCCGACACGATTGTCATCGCAGAGCTGAATGATGAGCCCATGTTCTCTGAGGACATGGATAATCTTCTTCAGCGACTTCGAACACTCCGCGATGCCAAGGAAGAGGTTCCTGATGTCATCGTGGATCTCCAGAATGTCGCAACGGTGAATTCCTCGAATCTCGCAGCGCTGCTCACGGCACGTGAACTGCTTGAGAAGGCGGAGCCCAAGCATCGCCTGATCATCTGCAGCGTGAGTGACGGAATCTGGACCGCACTGCTGGCGACCGGACTGGACCGCATCTTCACCTTCAGCGAAAACGTGACCACGGCATTGGCGACGCTTCAGCTGGATCTCTAGTCGGCACGAGGCACTTCATGCTCAGACTTCGTCGGGAAGAACTCGAACCACGCATCGAACTGATGCCCCTGATCGACGTGATCTTCCTGATCCTGACGTTCTTCATCTATGCCATGGTCCTCATGGTCCGTGTCGATGTTCTGCCCGTCCCGCTTGAAACCTACGCATCATCCGACGAGCCCAAGAGCACTCCTGCCGTGGGCATCACACTGAGACTGGATGGGTCCATCTATGTCGGACACGATGAAGTTGGACTGAACAACGTCCTTCAGTCCGTCCAGCAGGTCCTCGAGGACGAGCCTGGAACCATCGTCTACCTCGTCATGGAGGATGGCAACGGCACGGTTGACCGTGGACCGATCCTGACGGGGCTGTGGGACAGTCTTCATCTCGCAGGCATTGATATCCAGCTGGTCGGCCAGGATCGTGAAGGCCTGGAGCCACCGAATCCATGATGACCCGGGAGCGTTACATCATCTGGATTGCGCTCGTGGCATCCATCGGGATTCATCTCTTCATCCTGTTGCCTGGACTCGTCGAGGCATCCACGGCAGCGAAGCGTGTTGAAGAAGACACCGCGGTCGTGAACAAGTCGGAGTTCAAGCGGGAAGAAGAGGAAGAAGAAAAGCTGGAGCTCGGTATCGACGAGTCGGAAGCCTCCACGCTGACCTGGATCGGCTACAAGGAATATCAGGAACACATGGCACGGCTCGCCGAGGTGGAGCAGGCTGAACTGCAGGCTGGCGCCGCCATGCCTGTCTCCGGCGGTGCGCCTCCGGCACCCGAGGTTCCTCAGGTCACGCCTCAGCAACCCACGGAGCCGACCACCCAGACACAGGAGCCTTCGCCTGAAGCAGCAATGGAACCTGCCCAGGATCAGGAGATCGCTTCAAACGCACAGCCACAGGATGCGACACCCGCCCCTCAGGCCAGTCCGGAATCATCAACGCCCAGTGAAGCACCCCCGCCACCGGGCGGCCTGAAGAAGTTGCCCGAGGGCCCCGCCCCACCCGGTGAAACAACCAACCCTGAAACAGGCATCGAGACACCAAAGCCGGCAGAAACCCTTCCGGAATCACAGGATCAGAAACCAACGGATCCGGTCCAGAATCCACAGGATGCACAGAAGCCGGCATCCGACGAGCAGGCCCCGAAGCCACAGTCGCCACCCGAGCAGACCAAGCCGGACAAGACGACGCCCGAGCAGCCCAAGCCACCGACGGAACCCACGCCACCGGTACAACCAACTCAGCCCGGCCCTGGCGGTACGGCCGGTGACGGTCCACCAGCACCGGATTCAATGCCTGCACGAGATGAAACGGAGCAGGACCTTCCTCCAGTTCCGGATGCGGCGAAATCGGATTCCCAAGCCACATCGACCGTCAAGGTCCCGATGAAGGATTGGAAGAAAGGCAAGCCACTGGCAGCTCATGGCCTCCGACTCTTTCCACGCCGCCCGACTTTCACAGCCTTGCAGGGTGTCACGAATGGTGGCAGCAAGAACATTCTTGTTCGATTCGAGTTCGCGAGCAACGGCAAGCCTGCCAAGGTCACCCTGGTCAGAGGATCCGGCAATCCTTCACTGGATCGCCTGTTCAAGGCAAGCTTCTACCAGTGGCGAGCCAGCGGCAAGCAGCTCTCGAAGCTGAAGAAGAAGGAATATGTTCCGATTCAGCTGGAAATCATCCTGACGGTGAACTGACCACGGGATTCTGGAACTTCTCACGCCACGTCTGCATGCGAGCCTCGTCGGTCATGACGTAGCTCAACGGTGTCACGCTCGCATGACCATCCAGAACCGCCTCGACATCCGAACCAGGAGCGGTCTTCGCGAAGGTCAAGCCGGTACCCGCAGCCCAGTAGTAAACCTGACCGTAGGGACTCGTCCGTCGCTCGTAGGCCTCTTCCAACGGAGCGCTGTTCATGCCGACCACACGGACCTCGGGCATGGGCTGATCGGCCAACTCCGTCTTTGGAATATTGATGTTCACGACTTCGTGAGGATCGAGCGTTCTCTCCAGCACACGATCAATGATCGCCCGCCCGATTTCCGCAGCCCGATCCCACTGCGTGCGTTTACGATCTCTGAGCAGCAGACTCACGGCAATCGACGGAACACCGAGAAATGCCGATTCGATCGCCGCGGCCACCGTACCCGAATAGATCACGTTGATCCCGATGTTGGCGCCGCTGTTCATTCCACTGATTGTGAGATCAGGACGACTGCCTTCACCAAACCGGTCTTCCCAGAGCTCACGCATGGCGAGCTTCACACAGTCCGCAGGTCGTCCGTCCACTGCGATTCCCCTGACGCCCGGCATCATCTCGACTTCGGTGACCATCAGGGGTTCCGTATAGGTAATGCCATGACTCGTCGCGGACTGAACCGTCTTGGGCGCGATCACGACGATCTCCCCGAGGCCTTGAATCGCCTTGTACAGCGCACGAATCCCCGGAGCCATGATGCCGTCATCGTTCGTCAACAGGATGCGCATAGCGTTGATTCCTTGCTTCTTCAGCGAGCTTCCAATACGTACGAGCGACCACCCCATGTGACCGGCTCACCACGCTGCAGGACCTTGGCGCCATCTCTGAGGATGCGGGCCAGATCCTCGCAACCAAGGGGAAATCGCCAGACATCCCACGGGGTCTGGTTGAAGGTTCGATAGATCGCGGCCAGCACACCAAGCTGCGTCAGCAGTGCAAGCATCGAGACGATCAGAACCGTCAGGCCGGATGCCGGTTCGCCCAGCGACCAGGTCACAGCACCGACTCCGATGCCCAGCAGGCAGCCCAGTGGCCCCATGAGACCAAGCAGTCTCATGCGAAACGCCCAACGTTTCATCCGATCTGGTTTGCGACGGCACGACTCGATGAAGATCCGCTGCCAGCCTCGTCGAAACGCCGTCGAGGATGAATACATGGAGCACACGAGCATGCCGTCGGAGCTCCTCAGGTGGACTCGTCCGCCTTCGGATTCGACTCGACGCGCGAACGCGATGTCCTCCAGAAGATCATCCCGGACGGCTTCATGTCCACCGATCTTCTCATACCACTCTCGATCAAAGAGCATGAACTGACCATTTGCAAAGGGTCTCGAGTCCGTCTCCCTGTTCACTCGATCAGGTGGATAGAGCGTCAACAGCAACATGGACGCCACAGTCTGGGTCCGTCGTTCATAGATCGCGTCCGTCGTCAGTTTCGACAACAGACTCAGCATCGAAGACTGCTTCGCTCTGGCCGAATTCACAGCCGATCGGATCAGTTCCGGAGCGGAGAAGGTGTCCGCATCCATGAAGATCAGGTAGCGACCACACGCTCCAGCCGCACCCAGTCTTGCCGCATTGCACTTCCCTGCCCAGGAGTCCGGACAGTCGTGATTCTCGATGATCCGGACCCGATCATCGCCACGACTGGCCTCACGCAGAATGCTGACCGTTTCATCGGTACAGCGATCCGCCACGAAGATGATCTCGAGATTGGGCCAGTTCTGAGCCATCAGACTTCGAACACAACGGTCGATGATCCTGGCCTCATTGTGAGCAGGAACGATGATGGACACCATCTCTTCGTCGATCTCATCATCATGGTGCTGCTGGATCCCCAGGCCCGTTCCCAGCGCTCGATTCAGCCGCCAACCAACCACGGCCCATACCGCAAGGGTGAGCAGTGAAATGACAAGTGCAATCCAGCAAAGCACCATCAGAGCGATCATTCTCGAAGTGTAGCGAAAACGGCATGTCGACAAGGATCGATCCCATCCTGCGTCCCTTCCAGCGCCACCATGGGATCGTTAGACTTCGGCATGAACGAATCCAGCAGAACAAACGCACCTCTGATCTTCGACCGCGCGGGTATTCGAGAAGTGGATCGACGTGCCATCGAAGTTCATGGAATGAACGGACTTGTTCTGATGGAGAATGCGGCCGTCGGTGCTTCGAGGATCGCGTTCGATTATCTCAAGGGAACACGCGTCGTCATCGCATGCGGCTCGGGAAACAACGGTGGCGACGGATACGCCATGGCACGGCATCTTCACAATGGCGGTGTCGATGTCCGGATCCTGGCGTGTTCTCAACCACGACAGGATTCCGATGCCTGGCAGAATGCACGAATCGCACACACCATGGATCTGCCCATCGAAGAAGATCTTGATGTGCTCTCACAGGCCGATCTTGTCATCGATGCGCTTCTGGGCACCGGATTGGATCGACCGGTGAAGGATCGATATCTGGACTGCATCGAACGAATCAACAGCATGCCGACGACGACTTTGTCGATCGACATCCCATCCGGTCTCGATGCCGATACGGGACGCCCCCTTGGTACCGCCATGCGAGCGACGGCAACCGCCACGTTCGTCGGATGGAAATCAGGTTTCCTGCAGGACACTGCCAAGGCCTTTACAGGCTCGATCCACGTGGTCGACATCGGGGTCCCGGCAGCCCTGGCAACCGCCCTGTGCCTGCCTCAGCCCGAATGATGGCGGAAAATCTCCAGCGGCTATCATTCGCATCTCGTGTATCACTTCCTTCTCACCAGTCGTTACCTGACGAGCAGGATCATTCCCCTGCTGGCGATCGCAGCCGTCGCATTGTGCGTGGCACTGGTCATCGTCGTCGTCTCGGTGATGACCGGTTTCCTCGACATGATCCGCGACTCGGGTCGTACCCTGATGGGCGACGTGATGATCTCCTACCCGGTGAACGGAATCCCCTGGT
This sequence comes from Phycisphaerae bacterium, assembly GCA_002702575.1. Classification (GTDB taxonomy): domain Bacteria; phylum Planctomycetota; class Phycisphaerae; order Phycisphaerales; family SM1A02; genus UBA1668. The sequence continues at coordinate 30,369 of PAAJ01000016.1, forward strand.
ACGACGATCTCATCGAGGAAGTCGAAGCCATGCCGGAAGTCGTAGCGGCAGCCCCCATGGTCGAGACCATCGGTGTATTGCGGATGCCGTATCCACGTGGGGCCGTCAAGGAACCCAAGATGGTTCAGATCTGGGGCGTGGACCCCGAACGCTTCGCCAAGGTCACGACATTCGCCGATACGCTCATGTGGCCGGAAGTTCCCGAAGTAGCGCGTTATCAGGTCTCGCATGACCAGGCCTATGGCCCGATCATCGAGACCTTCGACCGTGCTCAGAGGATTGCCATTCTCCGTGCATCCGACTGGACGAATACCGAAGGCATGAGTGATTCCCAGGTTGCCGACATGGGAAGCGCGTTGACTCTTCCCGAGTGGTATGAGCACATGCGTCACCTGATGCTGAACAAGGGCCGGGCACTGCCCGACATCCTTCGGGATGATCAGCGGCTCGAGATGCAGAAGGTCATTGCCATGGAGCAGGCAGGTGATCTTCCGGTCGATCTCGATGTGACGACCGAGGGCCTCACCATGACCCGGGACGGACGCCCGGGCATCGTCGCTGGCATCCATGTTTCGGATGCCAACTACCGGGACAGCAATGGCAACTACCAGATCGGTGGAAACGGACACTGGTGGCTGCCGCGATATGAAGGTGCGCTGACCACCATTCCGGTGGATGCTTCCGGCGGGACGCTGGAGCCTGAAACCGAGCTGATGCCATTCGTGAACGAGTTTTCCAGTGGTGTCTTTGCGGTCGATGAGATCCGGGTGATGATTCCACTTGATGTCGCCCAGCGAATGATGCATCTGGATGCCGCCGAAATCGTGGATGAACTGGATCCGATGAAGGTCGTCGGTGAGGAACCGGCACGAGCCACCATGATTCTCGTACGCGGCCAGGACGATGTGGATCCGCTCACGCTGAGAGAGCTTGTACGAGCCGCCTATCAGAGATTCGCGGATGGAATCCTGGAGGATCGTCCCGGAAGCGTCAGACCTCCGATCGAGGGCATCAATCCGAGCCTGCGCATTCTCACATGGGAAGAGCAGAACGCGGCGTTCATCGGACCTGTTGAGAAGGAACGCGAATTGATGCGGACCCTCTTCTCAATCGTCTATGTCGTCTGCGCCGCGCTGGTCCTCGCGATCTTCTGGGCGATCGTCCATGAAAAGACCCGGGATATCGGCATCCTCCGAAGCATCGGTGCCTCTCGCCCCGGAATCGTCTGGATCTTCCTGCTGTATGGATTGGTCGTCGGCATCATCGGGTCGATTCTTGGATTTGGACTGGGCTGGCTGATCACCGTCAATGTCAACGGCATTCATGATCTCCTCGCCCAGCCTCCCGACTGGCTGGCCTGGACGCTGACGGCAGTCACCGGAATCATGGTGCTCTGGACAGTCATCAAGCTCTTCAGCGGAAGAATCCTGCCCGTCATGCTCGGAATCATGATCTCCGGCATCCTTGGTCTGCTCACTGCCCTCGTCTTCATCCTGGATGCACAGGGTGGTGTGGTCATCTGGGATCCGGCGGTCTACTACTTCAGCGAGGTACCCAACACCATCGATCTTCCCTCGGCGATCATCACCATGATCGGTGCCGTGATCTTCAGTCTGATCGGTGCCGCGATTCCAGCCGCACGTGCCGCCGATATCGATCCAGTCAAGGCGCTTCGATATGAGTGAACAGCCAAACACTCCACTGCTCGAAGCGATCGACCTGCGAAAGACCTATCGCATGGGCTCCGTGGACGTTCCCGTCCTCCGGGGAAGCTCGATGAAGCTCCTTCCCGGGGAATGGGTCGCCGTTCTGGGATCCAGTGGATCGGGCAAGAGCACCCTGCTTCATCTGCTCGGCGGCCTGGACACACCGGATCGCGATGGTGGAGAAGTTCTCTACAAGGGGAAGACGATCTCCAAGCTCGCTCGAGGTGCGAGGAATCGTTATCGAAACCGTGAAGTTGGACTCGTCTTCCAGTTCTATCACCTGCTGCCGGAACTCACCGTCCTCGAGAACACCCTGCTTCCGGGACTCGTGGGAAGTGGCGTTCGAGTGGACCGTGAACGGGCCCGCGAACTGCTGAGTACGTTCGGACTCGATCATCGACTGACTCACAGACCCCGCGAACTCTCCGGTGGTGAACGTCAACGCGTCGCGATTGCACGGGCCCTGCTCAATCAACCGGAAGTTCTGCTGGCCGATGAACCGACCGGCAACCTCGATGAACAGACGGGTTCAGAGATTCTCGACTTGCTGAAGAAGGAACACCAGGCCGGTCTGAGCATCGTCATGGTGACCCATGATCGTGCCATCGCCGAGATGGCCGATCGAGTCGTGGTGCTGCATCACGGTCAGGTCGAACAGGATCAGTCATTCAGCATCCAGTAGCGCAGGTGCCTGGCCATCGACTCCGAGGGCATCACACCCATCGCCTCCTTGTAGGCATCCTCGACCTGTTCCCCACGCTTGATCCGTCGAATCCAGTCGGCAATCTGCGATGGCTGTTCTTCGAGCAACCGTGCGACGACCAGACCGGCTGCCGCCGTATCGACGCCATCCAGAGTCCAGTGACCCGGCGCATACGGGCGTGACAGAAGGGACTCGGCCACCCCTGGTTGCCTCAGATAGGCGATGGCTTCAGCCCGCCATGGCTGTTGCGAGGGTGAACTACGCCACCACGCAAAGGCATGCGCCAGCCCTTCGTTGAACCATGCCGGTGGACGACGTGGTGACGACATCCGATGCATCCAGGCATGGACCAGTTGATGTCGAAGCGCCGGCATGACCGATGTGATGTCCGCGCCATCGACCGTCATGACCAGATCCGATCGGGTTGGTCCGACAGGTTCGTAACTGACGGGTTCAATCGGACGGCCGAAGACCGTCCTGACCACCTGCTCATGATTCCCTGACTGGGAACACACGAGGATCGCCAGACGGGGCGCGAAGATGCGTTCATCGGATTCCAGACCGAAGAGTTCGTTCAACTCCCGAAACAGATCATCTGCCTGCAGCCCAATCGACATCAGATCGCCTCGGGGCTGATCACTGGCAAGCAACGCATGACGCGATTTTCGAAAACGTCGCATGCCTGCCTGTGTCGCACCCGGATCGCCCGCGATGTCATCGAGTCGCTGGTTCAACCAGCCTTCCAGATCACTGGATCGACGGAGTTCCTCCGCCTGATCATCGTCCGGCCATGGATCGGAATTCCACTGCCAGGCCTCTGGGCCCAACTGACGACGCACCGCCGCGGCTTCCCTGGAGAGTCGCGCTTCACGTGCCTCGATCCAGTCCACAACTTCGGATTGAAGTTGCGTGATCCTCTCCTCACCATCAGGCAGACGACGGGTCGCCTCTGCCAAGAATCGGGCGGCCATCCTGCGGTCCTCCTGATCAGCTTCCGGATGAATCAGGAGAACCCAGGCCGCATCCAACCAGTCCTCACCACGATCCCGTCTCATCACCTTCAGCCAGAGCTTCCCGGCCTCTCTGGGCCGGATGGACTCCCAGGGAACCAGGCCCTCTCGAGTATGGATGCCGGATCGATCCAGCCTCAGGGCCTCAAGTCTCAGGGGCGATCGATCCACGGAGACCACTCGAACAGCCCTCGGGGGGTCGAAGATCACATCTCCTTGGCCGAAAGTCGCCATCAAGGCGATCATCAGGGCCTGAAATGCCGTATTGAGAGATATGGACGAGATCGAGTTCACGTGGACCATTTCCTGACCGATGACACCCTGCGACCGGTCCGCTGCCGGCCCCCATGGGCACCCTAGCACCCGGAACGTGTCGCGGGATGGTGCTTTGGCGGATACCCTGATGAAACTCGACGGCGAGCAGCCGTTCAAACAGGAACCTGGAGATTCGAGATGTTCGAGCGATTGACGGATCGTGCCCGCAAAGTGATGGCCCTGGCCAATCAGGAAGCCCAACGATTCAACCATGAGTACATCGGGACCGAGCACATACTCCTTGGCCTCGTCAAGGAAGGCTCCGGAGTCGGTGCCAATGTTCTCAAGAACCTCGACATCGACCTCCGCAAGGTCCGCCTCGAAGTCGAGAAGCTCGTCAAGTCCGGTCCCGAGATGGTCACCATGGGCAAGCTGCCCCAGACGCCTCGTGCCAAGAAGGTTCTTGAATACGCCATCGAGGAAGCCAGGAATCTCAATCACAACTATGTCGGCACCGAGCATCTTCTGCTTGGACTGCTGCGTGAACAGGACGGTGTCGCTGCTCAGGTACTCATGAACCTCGGCGTCAAGCTGGAAGAGGTTCGAGAGGAAGTGCTCAATCTTCTGGGTGCCGGTGTCGAGTCCGAAGAAACCGAGGAAGCCGGAGATCCTGTCTCCGCTGAAAGCGGCAGCGCACCGCGTCGAGGCAAGAGCAAGACGCCTGCACTGGACAGCTTCGGTCGTGATCTGACCGAGCTGGCTCGCAACGGTGAACTCGATCCGGTGATCGGTCGCCATGATGAGATCGAACGACTCGTCCAGATCCTCTGTCGTCGAACAAAGAACAATCCCGTCCTCCTTGGAGAGGCCGGCGTCGGCAAGACCGCCATCGTCGAAGGACTTGCCCAGCGGATCATCAACAAGGATGTCCCGGACCTCCTGCATGATCAGCGAGTCGTGGTCCTCGACCTCGCCATGATGGTGGCCGGAACGAAATACCGCGGTCAGTTCGAAGAACGCATCAAGGCCGTGATGAACGAGGTTCGCAGAGCTCGCAACGTCATCCTCTTCATCGACGAGCTCCACACACTGGTCGGTGCCGGTGGTGCCGAAGGTGCCATCGATGCATCCAACGTTCTGAAGCCCGCCCTCTCGCGTGGTGAGATCCAGTGCATCGGTGCAACGACCTTCGATGAGTACCGCAAGTACATCGAGAAGGACTCCGCCCTGGAACGCCGTTTCCAGAGCATTGCCGTCGAGCCTCCGAATCCGGAACAGACCGTCGAGATTCTCAAGGGACTCCGTGGTCGTTACGAGGAACATCACCGCGTGACGATCACCAATGAAGCTGTTGAAGCAGCCGTTGAGCTTTCCAGTCGCTACATGCCGGACCGGGTCCAGCCTGACAAGGCCCTCGACATCATCGACGAGGCCGGTGCACGTGTCCGTTTGAGCTCCATGACCAAGCCACCGGATCTTGCGGAACTTGAATCCCGCATCGAGATGCTCGGCATCGAGAAGGAGGGCGCCGTCAAGGCGGCCGACTACGAGAAGGCTGCTGATCTTCGGGATCAGGCGGAGAAACTTCGTGCCGAGAAGGACAAGGTCCAGAAGGACTGGCGGGATCAGATGAGTGAGACCGCCGGCGAGGTGAACGAGGAAGTCATCGCGGAAGTGGTTTCGAAGATCACGGGCGTGCCTTTGACGAGACTCGAGGAAGCCGAGTCGGCCAGACTCCTCCAGCTCGAAGAAGAGCTCCATCGCATGGTCATCAGCCAGCATGAAGCCGTCAAACATGTTTCAAAGTCCATCCGAAAGGCCCGCAGTGGCCTCAAGGATCCGAATCGACCCATGGGTTGCTTCCTGTTCGTCGGACCTTCGGGCGTCGGCAAGACGCTCCTGGCCAAGGCGCTCAGCGAGTTCATGTTCGGCAATCAGGATGCCATGGTCTATCTCGACATGTCCGAGTACATGGAGAAGCACACCGTCTCACGTCTCGTCGGCGCCCCTCCCGGCTACGTCGGGTACGAAGAGGGTGGACAGTTGACCGAGCAGATCCGTCGACGTCCCTATGCCGTGGTCCTGCTCGATGAGGTCGAGAAGGCTCACCCGGACGTCTTCAACATGCTGCTCCAGATCATGGAGGAAGGTCGACTGACCGATTCCTTCGGCCGTCGTGTCGACTTCAAGAACACCATCCTGATCATGACATCGAACATCGGTGCCGATCTGATCAAGGGCGGACAGTCGTTCGGATTCGGCAAGCGTGGTGATGTCATGCCTTATGACAAGATCCAGGACGCGCTGAAGTCCGAGGTCGAGAAGTTCTTCCGTCCGGAATTCATCAACCGACTCGATGACACCGTCATCTTCCAGCCACTGGTCAAGGATGATCTCTACGGCATCATCGATCTTGAACTGGAGAAGGTCTGTGAACGAATGCGGGCCAAGGGCATGGAACTTGTGCTCGACGACAAGGCCAAGGATTTCATCATCGAGAAGGGCTACAACCCTGATTTCGGTGCCAGGCCACTGCGTCGTGCGATCAGTACTCACATCGAGGACCCACTCGCAGAAGCGTTGCTTTCAGGCGAGTACCACAGTGGTCTCAAGATCGTGGTGACTCATGTAGAAAATGCCACTGAACTGGCCATGAATTCAGAGAAAATGCCTGAACCAGCCGCCGAAGAACCGGCCGATACCGTCACGGAATCAAGCAGTTGATGAACGTCAGCGGATCGTGTGCAGCTTCAGCTCGCGATCTTCGCTGACGATCACGACTTCCTTGAACTTGAACTCCGGACGAAGTCGCTGGCAGAGAAAGCAGTAGACGGTTCCGTCGTCACCGGTCTCGATGATGACTTCGTTGAAGGTCTGACCCACCACCATGCGATTGAGCAGCGCGGCCATGTCCCGGCGGTGCTTGCGAAGATCCTTTTCATAGGCCTCGAACCCGTCCTCCTGCGACTCATAGAAGGAACGGGTGGATGAAGACAGCATCTGATCCCAGAGCAGGTCGTATTCGTTGTTCCTGAAACAGGCCAGGGCATTCACGAGGACATGCCTGGGTGTCTTGGCCCGCAGCGTCACGGTTCCATCATCAGCCTCTTCGCGGATCCTGAAGACCTCCCCACCGATACGCTCCTCCATGGAATCCGGCGCGATCCGTTCGGGTTCAAGCCAGCGGATCTCCACACCGTCCTGCGTTGTTCCATTCTTGAAGCTCGAAGTCGTCATCTGATCGTAATAGGACGGTTTGGTCCTGTATTCGATGACATAGGGCTTGCAGCCGCCGGCCATGATGCCGGACACGGCCACGAGCAGAGACCATCGAATCTGTTGCGGAAAACGACGCATGTTCCAGCTATGCTACTCCGCCGACATGATCAACGAACCAAGCCATGAATGCCCGCCGACGATCTTCGCGGACAATCGAATGATCATCTTCGAGAAGCCCACGGGACTGCTCTCCGTACCGGGAATCGGCCCTGAAAAGGCGGATTGTCTCGCCGCCAGGGCGGAGCGGGCGTATCCGGGAGCACGCATCGTCCATCGACTGGATCGAGACACCTCCGGACTGATCGTCATGGCGCGAGATGCGGATGCTCATCGCGAACTCAGCAGACAGTTCCAGGATCGCGAAGTCGACAAGAACTACGAAGCCGTCGTGGGTGGTCTCGTCGCAATCGACGAGGGCACCATCGATGCCCCCATCCGAAAGGACATGGACAATCCTCCGCGGCAGCTGATCGATGACGTTCACGGCCGGCCGTCCGTCACGCACTGGGAAGTCATCGAACGGCAGGGCGATCGGACGAGATTGAAACTGCATCCGATCACTGGGCGGTCACATCAGTTGAGACTGCATCTGCTGAGCATCGGCCATCCGATTCTCGGAGACGATCTGTATGCACCGGAAGATCTTCGGGATGCGGCAACCAGACTCATGTTGCATGCCACTCTGCTGGGGTTGAAGCATCCGACCGACGGCAAGCTGCTGGTGTTCGAGAGCCCCTGTCCGTTCTGAGACTCAGTCCGTCACAGATTCGATCTTGGGTCGCATCCGCTGGACGGGTTCGACACCGGTACTCGATTCGGGAGTGTCACGGAGAACACGGGCGAGTGCCATCACCGGGAAATACAGGCGATACAGGTGATATCTCAGATAGAACACTTTCGGGAAGCCTGTGCCTGTGAACCAGGGTTCCGCCCACGAACCAGCCGGATCACCGTCCGGATTGATCACGGGATCGCTGGCCTCTGCATCCGACAGCTGCGTCTCGACCAGCCATTCAAGCGCGGCGAGCACGCTGGGATCCTCCGAGCCATAGATGGCATGCAGCGTCATGGCTGCCCATGCCGTCTGGGAAGCCGTTGACGGACCGATTCCCTTGAGCGATGGATCCATGTAGGAATCCGCCGACTCGCCGAAGGAACCGTCCGGCTTCTGGACGCTTTTCAACCACGCACCTGCCCGCTGCACCCAATCCTCGTCGGTACTGACACCACAGCGAATCGGGCCGACGAGTGCCTGCCAGGTTCCGTAGATGTAGTTCACACCCCAACGACCGAACCAGGGGCCAGCCGGATCCTGAGTTCGTCGGACATACTCGACCGCTTTTTGAACCTGCGGATGCTCGATGGTGTAGCCGTACCACGAAAGACATTCCAGGCAGCGACCCGTGATGTCCGAACAGGATGGATCCTGCATGGCATTGTGATCGGCGAAGGGGACGTATTCGAGGATCTGACGATGCGTCGTCTTGTCGAAGGCGGCCCAGCCACCATCATCATTCTGCATGGACAGCATCCACTCGACGCCACGACGTCCGGCTGCACGGTTGCGATCACCACCGGCTCGATACAACGCCATCGAGACCATGGCGGTGTCATCCACATCCGGATACCAGGCGTTCGCGTATTCGAAGTACCAACCGGAAGCTTCCTCACTGGGCTGGACGATGTCCGACCAGTCACCCTTGAACCGGCATTCCTTGCCGCGAAGCCACTCGGTTGCCGCTCGTACGGAGGGATCTCCCTCATCAAGGCCTGCTTCCGTCAAGGAGTAGAGCGCGATGCCCGTGTCCCAGACCGGACTCAGGCAAGGCTGGATCTTGATCGACTTGCCGCCCGGACGCTCCAGGAAGAAGTCATCCAGATCCCGTTCGGCACGTTGGCGAACTTCATGATCCCGCGACCATCCCATGGCATTCAACGCCACCTGAAAATAGACCATCGCGGGAAAGATGGCGCCCAGACCTTCCGTCGGTGCAGGTTCGTCCTGGGACGCCCGCTTGAGAATCCAACTGGTGCACTCACGCATGGCTTTTCGCCTGAATGGCGTACCACCCACGTGATGCAGCGCTTTGAGGCTGCTGTCGATTCCCTTGAAGAACAGGCGCCAGAAAGTCGGCGCATTGTTTTCACAGGTCAGGCGTCTTCTCTCCCGCTGGTCGATGAAGAGTTCATCAATACCCTTCTCAGGGCCAACCTTCCTGGTGGGCCTCAACGTCGTGACAATCGAGAGTGGGAGAATCATTGTCCTGGTCCAGGCACTGATCTTCGTGAGATGGAAATAGAACCATCGTGGCAGGAAGATGATTTCCGGTGGAATCGACGGAACAGCGTTCCATGGAACCTGACCCAGGCTGGCAAGGTAGAACATGGTGAAGGTGTTGCACTTCTCGGCACCCCCACCCTCGAGGATGCAGTTGCGGGCCTTGACCATGTGAGGGGCTTCGGGATCGTCTCCCATCAACTTGAGCGCGAAGTAGGCCTTGACCGTCGCACTGAGATCCATCCCCGCCTCGGGATACTGCCCCCATTCGCCAGACGTTCTCTGCTGGTCGCGAAGCCCTTGGGCAATCTGCTCCAGCCGTTCTCGACCACTCCCATCCACGAATGGCTGATCTTCCTGGCCGAGAATGAACTTCATCAGGAGATATTCGCTCTCCAGGATCGAATCACCCTCGAGCTCGGCGCACCAGTGACCATCCGAATTCTGCAGATGTCGCAGCGCAGCGACACCACGAGCAAGCGATTTTCGAAATCGGCTGATCGAACTCGTCTGTTCGTTGGTATCGGGCATGATGGTCCTTCCCCCCGGGCTTCTTCTGCGAAGGTGCCATTGTAGCCACACGGGCATGCCACTTCGAGGGTAGCATCGCTCGAATGCTCTCCTGGTCGACATCCGATCCCGTTCCCGGTGGCTGGGCTGGTGCCTCGGCAACCAGCGCACACCCGGATACCGTCACGGCTGCCACCGAGGTGGCCGACACACTGCATGACCGGTTCGGAACCCAACCCGACCTGATGATCGCCTTCGGCAGTTTCCAGCATGTGGCGGCATTCACGGATGCCATGAACACCATTCGAAGAACGCTTCAGCCTCGTTGCCTTCTTGGAACGACCGCGGAATCCATCCTCGGTGATGATGTGGAACTCGACGGTGTCTCGGGTCTGACCGCCATGGCGTTACGACTTCCGGAAGTCCGGATCACACCCTGGCGAAGCACACCGACTCATCCCCTTCCCTTGTCGCGACCGGATGAACTGCCGGAACGTCTTGGTATCGAACATGACACCAAGTGCATGATCCTGCTTGCCGATCCGTTCACCACCCCCACCCATCGAACACTGCAGACCATCTCGAAATGCCCTGAAGACGGATCGCCCATACCGATTGTCGGCGGGCTTGCTTCCGGTGGCTCCCGGCCGGGTATCAATCGACTGGTTCTGGATGACACCTTCCAGACATCCGGTGCCGTCGGGGTCACCTTGAGCGGACGCCTTGAGTGTGATGTGATTGTTTCGCAGGGATGTCGCCCGGTCGGCAAGCCCATGGTCGTTACCGGTGTGAAGGATCAGCATGTGATCACCGAACTCGGTGGTGTGCCCGCCCTGGCCCAGCTGCAGTCCACGGCCCAGTCTCTGTCCAAGCAGGACCGCGATCTGCTCGAGAAGGGACTCTTGATCGGGCTTGTCGTTGATGAACATCGAAATCACTTCGGTCGAGGAGATTTTCTGGTTCGATCGGTGCTTGGTGCGAACCAGGCGGATGGCAGCCTTTCGATCGGTGCGGTCATTCGCCCCGGGCAGACCATCCAGTTCCAGGTTCGTGATGCCCAAGCCGCTCATGAGGATCTGCAACTGCTCCTCGACGGGCAGCAATTGGCCGGCGATCCGCTTGCCGCCATGCTGGTGACCTGCAATGGTCGAGGCAAATCACTCTTCGGAACGCCTGGTCACGACATCGCCATGACACGTCGCCGACTCAACGAGCCACCAATCGCAGGATTCTTCGCTGCGGGTGAACTGGGTCCCATCGGCGGTGAAAGTTATCTGCATGGTCACACTGCGGTCCTGACGGTGTTCCGGCCCGGTATGTGATTCCGTACTCCATCAAAGAACTTCATCGTGACCAAATCCTCCGAGACATCCCTGGAAACCGATCAGCCTCTGCAGAGAGGCTCCAGCAGCCTTCGATTCAAGAGGTACAAGAAATCGCATCGTGCGAAAATCAAGCAGCAACGCACGGATCGCACGTATGTGACTTTTCGCGGTACATCCCGCAGCATGAAGCGAACGCGTTCGGCGATCAGTCTGTTCCGCACATTTGTTTCCATGCTTGGTCGACGCCGCAGAACGCTTGTCTTCGCACTGACGATTCTGTCGATCTCGACCATTCTGGCCCTGATCCCACCAGCTGCGACCAAACTGGTCATCGACTACGCCTTCACTGGTGATTCACTCCCAGCAAGCGTCTCGGCCTGGGTTCCCGATTCCTGGCAACTCGATGATCATCCAAAGCGACTGCTTCTGACCATCGCGATTGCCCTGGTCATCGTCGCCTTCGCAAGTGTGGCCTGTGGTCTGACCGGTCGATGGCAGGCCACCAAGGCCACCCGAACCCTCGCCGTCGCCTTGCGCAAGAAGGTCTTTGACCATGCCGTCAGGTTGCCCCTGAACCGGATCAGCGAACTTCGATCCGGCGGCGTCGCGAGTCTTCTTCGGGAAGATGCCGGCGGGATCGCCGAACTCATCTTCGGCATGATCTACAACCCATGGCGAGCCATCATCCAGTTGGCCGGCATCCTCGTGATCCTGGCCTTCACCGACTGGCGATTGCTGCTGGGTGCGCTGGTGCTGCTTCCCATGGTCTGGTTCACACATCGGACCTGGATCGGTCGCATTCGACCGTTGTATCGAGACATCCGCGCACAACGCTCGAACATCGATGCGCATGCCACCGAAGTGTTCTCGGGGATGCGGGTCGTTCGGGCCTTCGGTCGTGATCGTTCCGAAACCTCACGATTCACATCCGGCAATCACATGCTGGCACGCCAGGAAATCCATGCGTGGTGGTGGTCGCGCATCACCGAGACGACATGGGCCCTGGCCATTCCGATTGCCAGTGCCGCCCTGCTCCTCTACGGAGGCACTCAGGTGCTCGAGGGCACCATCACGATCGGTGATCTCGTCATGTTCCTGACCTACCTGGTCCTGCTGCTGGGTCCGATCGAAACACTGGCCTCCAGTGCGACGTCCTTCCAGACCAATCTTGCCGGGCTCGATCGCGTGCTCGATCTGCTCGATGAACAGCGTGAGCTCCCGGATCGTGAACAGGCCCTTCAGCTTGACATGGCCAACGCTCAAGGTTGCATCGAGATCACGGATCTGGGCTTCACGTATCCGCGTGCGACCGAACCCGTCCTGCACGACATCAGCTTCACGGCACAACCCGGTCAACTGATCGCCTTCATCGGCGCTTCGGGTGCCGGCAAGACCACCTTGTGCAATCTGATTGCCCGCTTCTACGATCCGACTTTGGGTTCGATCCAGATTGATGGTGTCGACCTTCGCGACATCAGGCTGGACAGCTACCGCAATCTGATCGGCATCGTGGAACAGGATGTCTTTCTCTTCGATGGCACGATTCGGGACAACATCGCCTTTGGTCGTCGAGGCGCGAGTGATGCAGAGGTCCGGTCAGCAGCGGAAGCCGCCAATGCACTGGAGTTCATCGAGGACACGCCGCAAGGCTTCGACACGTTGATCGGCGAACGTGGTGTCCGGCTCTCCGGTGGCCAGCGACAGCGGCTGGCCATTGCCCGCGCGATCCTGGCCAATCCGCGGATCCTGATCCTGGATGAAGCGACCAGCAACCTCGACACGCAAAGTGAACGACTGATCCAGTCATCGATCGATCAACTGCTCGAGAACCGCACGACCTTTGCCATTGCACATCGCCTCTCGACGATTCGTCATGCGGATCTGATCATCGTTCTCGAAGGTGGCACCATCGTCGCCCAGGGCACCCATGACTCCCTGTTGGAATCGAACGATCACTATCGCGACATGGTCGCGGCCCAGACGGCCAAGGCCGAACGCCCCGTTCCTTCAGTTTCTAAGGAGTAGGCGCTTCTCGCTCGATCGTGACTCGATAGCCGTAGCGTTGATAGCTTGAGAAGTGATCCGGAACCGAGACGATGACCAGATAGACTTCGCTTTGCGTGGCGGTGACATTCACCGTACCGCTGCCGTTGAGTGCATCGGTCATGTCGATGGACGAGTAGACGGGACCGTCCTCACCCATGACGACGATTCGGCCCATGAAGCGCGACGCTGCGCCTTCAGTGCCGTTGGCATCCCCTTCGATCGACATCGTGTACTGGGCAGCCTGACTGTTGTTGATGCGGATGACGTTGTAGGCCCAACCGCGGGGTGCCTGACAATCCGGATCCACCGGTGGTGAATCGATGCACGGCTCGAAGGTCCACTGGTCGACGATGTCCACATCGTTGATCTCGGCGATGTAGGGATGGGCGTTCTCCGGATCACCGACCCATTTGGCTTCCGCAATGGCACGCTCCACCTGTTCCGGTGTCAGGTAGTCGAGTCCACCGGTGTTCCGTCCCGCCCAATCGGCGAACTTGGTTCGGAAGGCTTCAGCGCCGATCTGCTGGGACAGGTAGGCCTGCGGACTCAGTTCCGTACCGGTGTAGAACCCGTTGGTGATGATGGCGGGATCGACACCAGCTTCCTTCTCGAGGTAGTAGAGAAGCGTGTGCATTCCGTACTGTCGCACCTGGTAGTACCAGTCCGTTGGATCACCCGGTGCTTCGTTGCTGAAGCTGTGCCAGAGCGCCAGTTGCGGATTGGCCGTGATGGCGGCGGCTTCGATGAAGGCGTTCACATCACCGGGCATGTTGGAAGCGGCATACCACTGGGCACTGCTTTCGATGTACCACTGGCTGTCACCGGCATAGGCGAATCCCGGTGAACTGGCCTGATACTGAAAGATGTGGAATCCCTCGTGGAAGGTGTTCGCCGGATCGGTGTTGAGGCCGGCGGGCAGCGTGAGGAAGGGCATGCCGTTGCTGTCGGTGCCCTGCCCGTTCACCCAACCTTCGGGGAAGTCGTCGTTGGCACCGTGATGCACGTAGATGTTGTAGAAGAAGCAGGATTCCGGATTGGGCGGGTCACGCATGCCCAGATTCAAGAGGCAATCATCACGGACCGCATTGAACTGCTCGAACATGATCGGCGCATCATCGGTGTGATCGAATTGCGGCGCCCACCAGATGGCGAAAATTCCATCGGTCACGACGACCGGTGGTTCCGGCAGTTCAAACGTGTTGTTGAGCACGTAGGACGTGGCGCACTGACCCCATTCGGAGATCACCAGAAGCATATCCAGCACGCCGACTGTGCAGTCGAAGTCAAGATCGCCTGTTCCACCTGGCTGACCCCAGTTTGCCAGGACGGCCAGGATGTCATCCGCGTTGACCTGGGTGTCGAGGTTGGTATCGGCCGGGCAGTCGCAGGGGTTTTCCTGTGGTTCGATGGAAAGCGTTGCCATTCCAGGGCCGCCTTCATCGACGGAGTAGCCACCGATGCGAAACAGATATTCGATTCCAGCGGTGGCGATGAAATCAACTTCGGAGTGATACACCTGACATGATGGATCGTTCTCCGTATCACCGTTGCAGGCGAGATAGGTCAACGCGTCGCAGTCACACTGCAGGTTCGAGTAGACCATGATGCTGGTATCGAATGAACCTGGTGCGCAGGTCGAGAGCGTGATCAGCCCATCGACATCGGGTGTGTAGGACATCCAGATGTCGCGGCTCATCTCCCCCATGTAGACACAATTGCCTTCGACCGGCAGCGTGCCGTCTGCATGGTTGGATGTGTTGAAGATGCTGGACCCCGGCTGGATGGCGATGGCCGTATCACAGTCTTCGCCAGCGAGTCCGGTGGATGGGCTGCTCAAGAGGAGGGCCAGAATGGTCGCGATCAGGTTCATGGGAGATCTTCACGATACCGCATGGACGGACCGGATCAGTCATCGTCTTGCCTGAAAAGCCAGGCATGATGGCCTACCGACGTCTGTGAACCACAAATACATGAGCGTGATTCAGATCAGAACGAAGTGAAATGGCCCTGAGAAATCCTATTCAGGGGCAGGCACCAAAGGCACTGAGCAGGTTCAGAATGTCATCGACGTCGACATCGCCATCATTATCTGAATCCGAACTGCAGGGAGCCGGACAGTCGGCGCACGTTCCGCCTTCGGTCCAGCTGCCGCCGAGATCGGTGCAGGCCGATTCAGCGATGACCGTGCATCCGATCGTCACGCAGCACGCGCCGGTCGTGGCTGTGCTTGCACTGGAACTGAAGAAGTAGGCACTGCCGGTATAGTCGTTGGTTACCGGGGCCCCGATCACGCAGGTGTCACCGTCGATGGTGACGCTGCCGTAGTTGCCCTCGTAGTCACCGTTGATGAGTTCAGCGACCTGGCCCCAGGTTCCGCCGCTCTTGGTGAAGAGGTAGGCACTGCCGCTGCTGAAGATCGTATCCGTGGCCCCGATCACGCAGGTGTCACCGTCGATGGCGACGCCGATGCCGAACTGGTAGTAACTGAATCCATCGGGGTCGGAGAGTTTCGCGGCCTGGCTCCAGGTACCGCCACTCTTGGTGAAGACGTAGGCACTACCGGTATAGGAGTTGGTTCCCAAGGCCCCGATCACGCAGGTGTCACCGTCGATGGCGACGCTGATGCCGAAGGTGTCACCACTTGCTGCATCCGAGGCAGTGAGTTCAGCGACCTGACTCCAGGTGCCGCCATTCTTGGTGAAGACGAAGGCACTGCCGGTTTCGGAGCTGGTTCCAGCGGCCCCGATCACGCAGGTGTCACCGTCGATAGCGACGCTGATGCCGAACTGGTCTTCGCTTGCTGCATCCGAGGCAGTGAGTTCCGCGACCTGACTCCAGGTGCCGCCGGTATTGGTAAAGATGTAGGCACTGCCGCTATAGGAGTTGGTTCCCGGGGCCCCGATCACGCAGGTGTCACCGTCGATGGCGACGCTGATGCCCAACTGGTCTCCGCTTGCTGCACCAGTGGCGGTGAGTGCCGCGACCTGACTCCAGGTGCCATTGGTACTGGTGAAGACGTAGGCACTGCCGGTTTCTGAGTTGGATCCAGGGGCACTGATCACGCAGGTGTCACCGTCGATGGCGACTCTGGTGCCGAACCGGTCGTAACTTGCTCCATCAGTGGCGGTGAGTTCCGCGACCTGGCTCCAGGTGCCATTGGTGTTGGTGAAGACGTATGCACTGCCGGTTTCGGAGTTGGTTCCCTGGGCCCCGATCAAGCAGGTGTCACCGTCGATGGCGACGCTGGAGCCGAAGTTGCCGCTATCGGGGGCGGTGAGTTCGTTGGAAAGATTGACGGGTAATGGAGCCCAGTCACCGAGTCCGGTTCCGGCGAAGCTCAGCGACGCAACGGTCGCCACGATGATGGTTCGAATAGTCATGGATCCCTCTCCCACGGGCACCAGTGCCCAAGCCCCCACTCTAGAAAACGCAGGGCTGGAATCAATCACATTTCGTGATCATGTGGTCTCAATGCGGTTTTCACCATCATCAACCGAAAAAAGATGAGCCTGTGACAGATCAGCACGAAGGGAAGCCGAGTCACCTTCACGCAGTCCGGAACCCGACGCGATTCGGGCCGTCATTCTTCGGTGATCGTTTGCGAGGATCACATCGGTTCGATCACCCAACTGCTCCACCACATCCGCTTCACCTGTGAACATGGCATCACCATCTGAGACAAGTTCCAGATGCTCGGGTCGGATTCCCAGCGTGACCCGTTGACCAACCGACAACGATGGCCAACGATCTTTTGGCAGTTGGATGCGTACATCCCCATCCGCCTTGAACATCACCCCATCTTCGATGACGCCTTCGATGAAGTTCATCTCGGGCGTACCGATGAACGACGCCACGAATCGGTTGGCCGGCTGTTCATACAACCGGGCTGGTGGCCCACACTGCTGCACGACGCCATCCTTCATGACCAGCAGACGATCACCCAGGGTCATCGCCTCTTCCTGATCATGCGTGACATGAACCATCGTCGCACCGAGCTGCCGATGCAAACGGCGCAGTTCGGTACGCATCTCACCGCGCAGTTTGGCATCCAGATTCGAGAGTGGTTCATCCAGGAGGAAGACGCTCGGGTCCCGGACGATCGCACGGCCCAGGGCCACCCGCTGGCGCTGTCCACCGGAGAGTTCACGTGGCCGACGTTCCAGGAGATCACTGAGACCCAGAACAGTTGCGGCGTCCTGGACACGCTTGCGAATCGAGGCGCGTTCCTCATGTCGCGATCGGCGGTAGCTGCCTGAGATCAACGAACGAAGCAGACTCGGGTACTGCCGTCGTCGCAACAGACCGAAGGACAGATTCTGCCCGACACTCATGTGGGGATAGAGTGCGTAATCCTGGAAGACCATCGCGATATCACGATCACGGGCGGCAAGATTGTTGACCTGCTTTCCATTGATGAACAGATTGCCGTCCGTAATGCTTTCCAGGCCGGCGATCATGCGCAGCGTCGTGCTCTTGCCGCAACCAGACGGACCGACCAGCACGATGAACTCGCCATCGGCAATCTCCAGTGAGACACCATCGACTGCCCGGACACCGCCCGGGTACGTCTTGCCGATCGTGTCGAGTCGTACATCTGCCATCGTCAGCCCTTCACCGCCCCAGCGCCGATGCCTTCCACGAAGGCACGCTGCGCTGCAAAGAATAGAACAACACAGGGAATCATGGTGACCACGCTCACCGCCATCAGCAGATGGACGTTATCAAGCCCGCCGTACTGGTTCCGGAAGGAGTTCAGGGCCAGGGCCAGCGTGGACTGGTCATCGGAGTGCAGATAGATCAACGGTCCGAGGAAATCATTCCAGACGAAGATGAAGGTGAAGATCGCCGTGATGGCCGTCACCGGCTTGCACATCGGAAGAATGATGCGCCACCAGATACCCAGCATGCCGTACCCGTCGATGCGGGCCGCTTCGATGAGCGACTCGGAGATCTGGGCAATGAACTGCCGGTACATGAAGATGAAGAAGGCACTGCCGAAGAAGGCGGGGATGACCAGCGGCAGAATCGTGTCGATCCAGCCCATCGAACGGAATACGAGGAACAATGGAATCATCGTCACCTGCGCCGGCAGCATCATGGTCGCCAGCATCAGAATGAACAACGGTCCACGACCACGGAAGTTGATGCGCGCGAAGGCGAAACCGACCAGACTTGAAGAGAGAACCGTTCCGATCACGACCAGTACCGTGATCACGATCGAGTTTGCCAGCGCATCGAAGAAACCCTGCCAGGGCTCGGTACCGATCTGCTTGAGCGCCTCGGCATAGTTCGACCAGTGAATCTCCTCGGGCCAGACTGCAATGGAACCGCCCCCTTCGGCCGCAGCACCGGCGCGTTGCGGTGATTCCAGGGAGATGACCAGCATCCACCACAATGGAAACAGCATCGCCAGCGAACCGATCGCCAAGGCCAGACCTGCGAAGAATCGTCCCGTCCAACGACCCATCAGCGCAACCCCTCGTAATGAACCATGCGAGCACTGCCGCGCAACGTCAACATCGTCAGACCCAGAATGATCAACAACAGCAACCAGGCCATGGCCGAGGCATAGCCCATCTCGTAGAAATCAAAGGCCTGGTTGTAGAGATACAGAACATAGAAGCGAGTGTGATCGCCTGGTCCCCCGCCGGTCATCACGAACGCCTGCGTGAAGACCTGGAAGGAACCGATGAGTGACATGATCACGTTGAAGAGGATCACCGGTGAAATCATCGGAAGCGTCACACTGAAGAAACGGCGAACAGGACCGGCTCGATCGATCTCGGCCGCTTCGTACAGTGACCGCGGAACATTCTGCAGACCGGCGAGATAGATCATCATGCTGCCGCCGACCAGCCAGAGACTCATGATCGCGAAGGCCGGCGCGCCAAAGGCTTCGGCATCACGTACGAACCAGTCCGGTGGTTCCAGTCCCAATGGTGACAACACGGGATCGAGCATCACGTTCATCAGACCGTTCTCGGCGTTGAACACCCATCGAAACAGAACAGCCATGCCCACGCCGGCCAGAATGCTCGGGAGATACCAGGCCGCTCGGAAAAACGAAACACCACGTACCTTCACATTCATCAGGACGGCACCGATCAACGCGACGATCTGACCGATGGGAACGGCAAGCAACGCATAGACGGCCGTGACTTCCAGACTGCGCCAGAAAACGTCGTCGTGTCCAAGCAACTGGCTGTAGTTCGCCAGACCGACGAAGTCCGCTTCATCAAGCGTGGTGATGCCACTCCATCGTGTGACAGACAACGCCAGGGAGAGCAGAATCGGAACCGCCATGAAGATCAGGAAACCAATGACCCACGGTGAGACCAGCAACCAGCCGGATCGTTCTTCAACCATCTGGGCGGGATCAGGTCGATTGCGACGCAACATCCACCAGCCGATGGCCAATGCGATCAACAGCCCGATGATGAAGACACCGACAATCCACAGCCAGGGCATGCCGGGCAGTGATGGACTGGCCAACGGACTGGTGCGTTCCACGTTCCACCAGTCGCTTGCCTTCACGAGCGCCTCCTTGACCGGGAGGTCTCCGGTTCGCAGCGCCTGATCAAGTCGCTTGGCAACGGTGCCTTCCAATGCAGGGTTGGTCGACCAGGGAACGACCCGTGCATAGTCGACGGGATCGATGAAATCGCGATCACGTGATGGTGGTGTCGCCGGATCGATGAAGGAATCACCTTCTGCCACCGTGCGATTGGTGGGAACAGCAAGACCGAGTTCGGCCTGCTCGGCCTGCGTAGTCGCACCCGTCAACCAGGACACCAGTTGCCAGGCTTCTTCCGGATGTTCCGTGCGCGATGAAATCGACCACGCCACCGTCGCAATCATGTTGGCAGACGTCTCGCCCCGCGGCAGCGGTGCGTAATCCCATTGGAAGTCCTCGATGGTTCGATAGGTCGGTACGACCCAGCGACCGAACGGTCCGGCAAAGCCAAGCTTCCCCCCGAGGAAACGGGAAGCCGGATTGGCCGTCTCCGAACGGCCGCTTGTCAGCGTGCGTTCTTCATCGTGCCGCCAACTGCGGATGCGATCCAGAACTTCAATGACACGCGGATCATCGGCTCGGATGTTTCCTTCAGCATCGATGAGATCGACACCTTCCGTCCAGAGAACGGCCCGCACCATGGAAGCCCATGAAACGAATTCGGCACCGGTGCAGTCAGGAAGCGAACCGACCGCACGCGCCGAGTCGATGAAGTCGTCCCAGGTCCAGTCGGATGATGGCTCAGGTACACCCGCACGCTCAAGAAGGTCACGGTTGTAATAGAAACCAACGGTCGTGAAGTCCTTGGGGATGCCCCACAGCGAACCACTGCCGACTTGACCATCTTCGAAACGGAAGGCATCGACCGTCGATGGATAGAAGTCCTGCAGTTTGAAATCACCGGCGGTGCTGCTGGACGTACTCAGTTCATCAAGCGACAGCAGAAGACCGGCGTCGGCATAGGCTGCCAATCGCTCCGCACCGACGTAGAACACATCCGGCGGATCTCCGGCAGCCATCATCGTCTGCAGCTTCGTATAGAAGGAACCAGCATCCCCGGGGTTCAAGCGAGTCACATGGATCGTCGGGTTCGCTTCCTCGAACCGCGCCAGGGCCCGATCGACGATGGCGTCTTCTGCCGGCCCCCCATCACCGGACCAGTGCATGACCACCAGTTCGGTCTTGCCACCCATGGCCTCGGAGCGAAAGATCTCCCGGACACCAACCCGTGCAAAGGCCCACGCCACCAGGGCCAGCGAGAGAACTAGCAGCACAGCTCGAGCCAACCGGCCGGCCAGGGCCTTGGGAGATGAACGTGAGTTGGTCCGTTCAGAGGACATGAATGAGGTGATCGTATAGGGTGGATGGACTCATGTTGCTGTCATTTGTCATTCTGTTGCTGTCCATCTTCGACCCCGTGGAATCGACCTGGCCCCCTCCACTGGCCAAGGCCAGATCAACCCACCTCGTGCCGACCCAACTGCCTGCATCCTTCACGGGTCAGCGTGCCGAGGATGGCTCCTGGCAGCTGGATGTCCGGTTCGAACCGGCATCACCACTGCCAACAGGGTCCAAGGTCAACATCGCCGGCAGTTTCAATCACTGGAGCACATCGGCGACCCCCATGGTCCGACGGCGACCAGGACTCTGGCATGCTCGCCTGACGGTTCCGGATGGGACCCACTGGTACAAGTTCATCGTCAATCAGGAGAACTGGCTTCCGGATCCGCTCAACCGCGATACCGAACCCGACGGCTACGGTGGAGTCAATTCCGTCCTGCGACTGGGACCCGAAGCCAATCTGCGAGCGGATCTCGCCAGACTGGGTGATGGTCACATCGATGCGGCGGGACTGAAGCATGATCCGCTGCAACCACGCTATCTGCAACGAAGAGATTCCGACTCGTGGCGGATTCGCTTCTGCACACTGACTGGCGATGTCCAGTCGGTCAGCATCGCCAGCCCCGGAACACCGCCGATTCCGATGACGGCTATCCTCAGCAACGACCGGGACCAGTGGTGGGAAGCTGTTGTTCCTGATCGTGGCGATGCCTTTCCATATACGTTCATTCTCCAGGACGGTGATACTCGAGAACGCCATCAAGACATCCATGCCATGACTGATTCACAACAGATCCAATTCACGACGCCCGAATGGGCACGCGACGCCATCTGGTACCAGGTCATGATCGACCGGTTCCGTGACGGCAATCCTGTCAACAATCCCGATCCCGTGAGGCCCTGGAATTCCGCCTGGTACGAGAGCAGTCCCTGGGAAGGCGCGGATGGACAGACGTTCTACGAGTACTACGTCTTCTCCAGAATGTACGGCGGCGATATCCAGGGGCTCATGGAACAACTGGACTACCTGTCCGAACTCGGTGTCAATGCGCTGTATCTCAATCCGGTCTTCGAAGCGGACAGTCATCACAAGTACAACGCCACCAGCTACATCCACATCGACCAGGCATTCGGACAAGGCAGCGACTATCAGCAGGCCGAGGCACAGGAAGATCTGCTTGATCCCTCGACATGGACGTGGAATGAAAGCGATCGCATCTTCCTGGACTTTCTCAAGGAAGCCCATGCCCGTGGATTCAAGGTCATCATCGACGGCGTCTTCAACCATGTCGGTGTCGACCATCCTGCGTTCCGGGATGTTCTGGAGAATGGCGAGGACTCCAGGTTCACGGACTGGTTCTCGATCACATCCTGGGAACCGTTCGAGTACGACTGCTGGGGCGGATTCAAGAGCCTCCCCGTCTTCCGCAAGAACGAGGAGCATGGCATTGCCTCTCAGGAAGTCCGCGATCACATCATGCAGGTCACGACCAGGTGGATGGATCCGGACGGCGATGGTGATCCCTCCGACGGTATCGATGGTTGGCGACTTGATGTTCCCAATGAAGTCCCGCTCGCCTTCTGGATCGAATGGCGAAAGCATGTCAAGTCGATCAATCCGGATGCCTACATCACCGGTGAGATCTGGAACCGCGCCGAACAATGGCTGGATGGACGTTCATTCGACGCCGTCATGAACTATCCATTCGCGGAGAACACGCTGGCCTGGATCGGCAACCGCAACGACAAGATCACACCGACCGAACTTGACCGTCGACTGGCCGAGTTGCGACTGGCCTATCCCGAACCGGCCACCAATGTCCTTCAGAACCTGCTTGACAGCCATGACACGGATCGATTCGTCTCCAAGATCCACAACCCGGATCGGCCCTATGACCAGGGCAATCGCGAACAACAGGATTCCACCTACGACGGATCGAAGCCGCCCGCAGAGGCCTATCGCAAAGCGAGGCTCGCCGCCTTTGTCCAGCTCACCTACCTGGGCGCCCCCATGATCTATTACGGCGATGAAGTCGGCATGTGGGGATCCGATGATCCGAACAACCGCAAACCGATGCCCTGGCCCGATCGAGGCCCCTACGAGGATGAAGGTTTCGAGTTCATGCCGGAGCATCTTGATTTCTATCGACGCGCCATCGCGCTTCGAAGAAGCTCACCCGCGCTCAGTCGAGGCGAGTTCCAGACGGTGCAGGTCCACGATGACAACGACACCTGGGCCTTCGTCAGAACGCTGGGCGATGAAGAGGTCCTGGTCGCAATCAATGCGTCGGATCGAGATGCGACCATCGACCTGCCAGATCTCGGAGATGGATGGACGCAGGTCTTCTCCGAACCGGCTGATACGGATGCCGGGGCACCGCCTCAACTGAAACTGCCGCCACTCGGGGCTGCAGCCTGGCGTCGGAATCAATGAGTCGACCGCATCCCCTCTTCACCAAACGGGCCGCGGGTGTGCTGATGCACCCCACATCCCTGTCCAAGGGACATGGGATCGGTGACATCGGACCCGGTGCGCGGCACTTCATGAACTGGATGTCCAAGGCCGGCCTGTCCCTGTGGCAGATGCTTCCCATCGGACCCATCGGCCGTGGCAACTCCCCCTACAGCGGCCGATCGGCTTTTGCTGGAGAGCCGCTGCTCATCAGTCTTGATGATCTGGCCGAAGACGGTCTGCTCACCAGACGATCGATCCGTTGCCCGGATGATCTGGCCACTGGGCGAACTCGATATGCGGCTGCCCGGCGTTTCAAGATGGCTCGGTTGAAAGATGCCTTTGATCAGTTTCGGCGGAGCAATCGCGCACGTTCGCGACGCTATCGGGATTTCGTCAAGGAGAATCGATACTGGCTGGATGACTGGTGTCTCTTCGCAGGTGGCGATCCAGATGAACAGGTCTTCATCCAGTATGTCTTCGATTCCCAGTGGAAAGCTCTGCGGAAACATGCCAATGACCAGGGGATCCGACTGGTCGGCGATCTTCCGATCTTCATGGATTCGGACTCGGCGGATGTCACCCAGCACCCTGAACTCTTCGCACTTGACCGGTCCGGAAAGCCCAAGTGGCTGACCGGCGTACCGCCCGACAGCTTCAGTCGGAATGGACAGCTCTGGAACCATCCTCAATATCGATGGCCGGCGCATCGTGATGAAAACTGGCGGTGGTGGACAGCACGCTTCCGTCAGGCGCTCGATCGATTCGATGCGCTCCGGCTGGATCACTTCATCGGCTTCGTCAGGCTCTGGCACGTTCCGGCTTCAGCCCGGACAGCACGCCATGGAACCTGGCGACCGACTCCAGGGCGGGACCTTCTTCAGACGCTCCGAAGACGCCTAGGACCCTTGCCCATCATTGCCGAGGATCTTGGTGCCAAGACCCCTGCCGTGGATCGACTTCGCGATGATTTCGGACTGCCGGGCATGAGGATTCTCCAATGGGCCTTCGGCAGCACGGAGAACGGAGATCTTCCCCACAACCATCCCGCACAGGCCGTGGTCTACCCCGGAACACACGACAATGAAACCGCTTCCGGGTGGGCACGGCAACTCGATCCATCCAGCAAAAGGCGTTTCCAGGCCTATGCCGGTGAGGACCAGTCCCCACCGGAGGCGATGGTGCGTCTGGCGATGACGTCGCCGGCGACATGGGCGATCTGCATGACTCAGGATCTGCTGGACCTGCCGCCCGCAACCAGAATGAACCGTCCCGGAGTCGCCCGTGGCAACTGGACGTGGAGGCTCTCCGAAGGCACACTGTCGAACCTTCGAGCCAGATCCATCAGACGATTGGTCGAATCCAGTGGACGTCTTTCAGGAGCGAATTCGTGATCGAACGGAATGTGCCAGGTGAAGCAGCCAGAAGCAAGCTGGAAGATGATCCACGAGCCATCAGGCATCGGCTGAAGACCTTGTCGAAGGATCTCTGGTGGTCATGGAATGAAATCGGGCGTCGACCCTTCGCCATGCTCGATCCTGAGCTCTGGGAAACTGTCCGGTACAGCCCGTACAGACTCCTCCAGAAAGTCGATTCCAACAACTACGCCAGCCGTCTGGCCGAACCCTCTTTTCGCAAGGTCGCCGCCCGTGCGATTGTCGCGCACCATGAGTATCACAATCGACGCAGCTGGTACGAAGCCCAATCAGATCCCATGGATCCACCGCTTCGGATCGCCTACTTCTGCTCCGAGTATGCGATTCATGAAAGTCTTCCCCAATATGCGGGCGGACTCGGCGTGCTGGCAGGTGATCATCTGAAATCGGCATCCGATCTCGGTCTCCCGCTGGTGGCCGTAGGACTGCTGTACCAGCATGGCTATTACAAGCAGGAATTCCGTGATGATGGCACGACGCGTGTCATCTATCCCTCCTTCGATGCCGAGGCGATGCCCCTTGATGACACAGGCGTCAGATTGGACTGCCCTGTCGGTGATCGAACCGTTCGCGTGCGAGTCTGGGCCATGTCGATGGGTCGCGTACCGCTCTACCTGCTGGATGCCAATCTGCCGGGCAACAAACTTGAGGATCGTGCCCTGACCGCAAGCCTCTACCAGGGCGATGACGACATTCGCCTGCAAAGGCAGGTGCTGCTGGGGGTCGGCGGCTATCGAGCGTTGAGACTCCTGGAGGAAGTGCCCACGGTCATCCATCTGAATGAAGGCCATGCCGCCTTCGCCGCAGTCGCGAAACTCTCCGAGCTCGTTCATGGCGGGATGAGCTACGAGGACGCGAAGCAGGCAGTCCGCTCCAGCACGGTGTTCACGACGCACACGCCGGTTCCAGCAGGCAATCAACGCTATGACGCCATCAAGTTGCGTGATGCGCTCAAGCCCGTCCTCGAACCCGCAGGACTGGACCCCGAGATTCTCAACACACTTGGCCGTGAAGACCCTCATGACCAGAATGAAGCTCCATGCATGACCGTCCTGGCCCTGAGACTGGCCGAACGTGTGAATGGTGTATCTGAACTTCATGGCGCTGTTTCCCGGGAGATGTGGAAAAAGGCCTACGGTCAGGAGGATCCCGACCAGGTTCCCATCAAGCACATCACCAATGGGGTCCACACCGGTACCTGGATGGCCCCCGTCGCAGAACGATTCTGGTCGGAAGCCATCGAATACGACAAGGCGCCTGGCCCGAAGAACCCCTGCTGGGCTCGAGCCCAAACCGTCGATCATCGTGCATTCTGGGAACTCCGATCATCGCTGAGAAGACGCCTGCTCTCCTTCGTCAGACGCAGGCTGGCATTCCAATCAAGGCGACGTGGTGAAAGCCCTGAACGTGTTGTTCGAAGTCGTCGCATGCTGCAGGACTCTGCATTGACCATCGGGTTTGCGCGCCGTTTCGCAACCTACAAGCGAGCCACTCTGCTGTTCCATGATCTCGACCGGCTGGCAGGCATTCTGAGTCACGACGATCGTCCAGTTCAGGTGATCTTCGCCGGCAAGGCTCATCCGGCCGATGAAGGCGGGCAGGCTGTCGCACAGGAAATCCATGAACTGTGCAGAGAATCCCGATTTGATGGCAAGGTGGTCCTGCTCGAGAACTACGACATCGAAATCGGACGTCGACTGACCTCAGGTTGCGATCTCTGGCTGAATACCCCAAGGCGTCCCTTCGAGGCCAGTGGAACCAGTGGCATGAAGCCGCCGCTTCATGGTGGAATCAACTGTTCGATTCCGGATGGCTGGTGGGTTGAAGCGGACGACGGCCACAATGGCTGGACCATCGGCGATGGATCACCGGCTGAGAACGAGCAGCTTCAGGATGAGCGTGACGCCAATCGGCTCTACGACCTGCTCGAACACGAGATCATCCCCGCCTTCTGGGATCGGGATGAGCAGGGCCTCCCACAGGCCTGGATCGAACGTGGCCTGCATACGGTGGCCACCATCCCGGAGTGGTTCAATACGGACCGAATGGTGGCTGAGTACCTTGAATGGGGCTACAAACCCGCTTCGATTCAGGTCTGAAACGGGTCTGATCCTTCAAAAAATAGACTTCATTGCCAATCTCCTGCTTGTGCCAGGCCCCCGTGAATCTACTATTAGGGGCTGAGAAACAATCTCAATGGTCGATTGTGAGACCTTGGAGAAGAGGAGAATTTGAGATGTACATGCGTGCTCGTACTGTGATCGCAGGCCTTGTGGCCTTCTGTGCCACCACCGCGACAGCCTTTGGACAGGGCGTGCTTGATGGCAGCCTTGATGTGGACATGCCCGATCATTCCGCGCTTCAAGGTATCGCGACGAATTTCGGCAATAACGATTTCGGACAGCCTGGCTTCTGCAATGGATCCGAGCTCAACGCAGTTCACATCACCAAGCGAGACGGCTTCGTGGTGATCTTCCTGGCCGGCAATCTCGAGAGCAACTACAACAAACTGGATCTGTTCGTCGATGCACGTGATGGTGGCCAGAACCAGCTTGCCCACGACAATCCAGATGTGGACTTCAACGGCCTGAATCGCATGGGCAACTCCAACGAGAACGCAACGGATGGCCTCAAGTTCGACGAAGGCTTTGAACCGGACATCTGGATCACCGTCACCTGCGGTGATGATGGCAACGGAGGCTTTGTGACCTACGGCACCTTCTCCGAGCTTCGCACGACAGCAAGCGAAGGAACCGGCTTCTACCTTGGCAGCGGATCCTCCGGATCAGACGTCATCAACGGTGAAAACGGCATCCAGATCGCGATCGACAACTCGAATATCGATGGTGTCGGCAGTGGCATCGGAAGCAGCTGTGGTGATGATGTCAACACCGGTATCGAGATCGCGATCCCTGAATTCGCCATCGACTGGAATTTCGAAGGATTCCCGATCGACAACGTCAAGGTGATGGCATTCATCAACGGCAACGGTCATGACTTCATCTCCAACCAGGTCATCCCCGGTATCCCCCCATCGGACAACCTCGGGGAACCCAGAGGAATCGATTTCGGGCTCATCCCCGGTATTCAATATGCCTCTCTTGATGATGTGGTTACCGACTGCCCGAGTTACGCCTACGGCGCTTGCTGCCTTGGCGAAATCTGCACCTTTACGGATCAAGAGAATTGCGAACTGGGTGGCGGTGATTACCAGGGCGACGACAGCTTCTGTGACGAAAGCACCTGCGCTGCACCGGATTGTGCCACCGATGTCAATAGCGATGGCAAGACGGATGTCGACGATCTTCTGGAACTTCTGAGTGAGTTCGGGGAAATCTGCAACTGATCCTGCCTGAAAAGCGGGTCATGAATGGATAGACCGGTCTGGATCTGACCGCTACTATCTCATGCACCCCTAGATGGGGCCATGAAATGGAGAATTCGTATACCGAGCTGAGCCAATCATGATGCTTCCCCCATCAACACGTCCTCGACTCATCAATCCCGCCAAAGCTGTCTTTCTACTCAGTCTGTGCTTCGCACTGCTCTGTGGGCAGACCGCCTTGGCCGAGCCCTCCAGCCGACCCGGCATGGGCGCCGTTCCGTATTCGGATGGCGATGGTTCAGGTGTCACCTTCAGGGTCTGGGCCCCCAATGCGACGGCGGTCGGTGTTGCCGGAACCTTCAATCAATGGTCGCCATTTTCGAACCTGCTCGCTCCGGAAGGCGATGGCCACTTCTCACGTGATGTGCCTACCGCCGAAGCTGGCGATGGTTACAAGTATGTGATCATCAATGGTTCGAACACGATCTGGAGAAATGATCCACGAGCCATGGATCTGACCAATTCCTCCGGTCATTCGATTGTCGTCGATCATGATGCCTATGAATGGAGCGCCGAAGGGTATGTTCCGCCGATCTGGTCGGAGATGGTGATCTACGAAATGCATGTGGGCACTTTCGGACTTCAGCCCGGCCAATCCGTACCCGGCAATCTTGCAGGCGCCCTGGAGCATCTGGATCATCTCGAATCCCTTGGCGTCAACGTCATCGAACTGATGCCCATGTGCGAGTTCCCCGGTGACATTTCATGGGGCTACAACCCCTCGTACCCGTTCTCCGTCGAAAGCACCTATGGCGAGCCGGACGACCTGAAGGCCTTCGTGGATGCCTGCCATGACCGGGACATCGCCGTCTTCGGCGACCTCGTCTACAACCACCTTGGTCCGACCGACATGGATCTGTGGCAATTCGACGGTTGGTCGGAGAACAACTACGGCGGCATCTATTTCTACAACGACTACCGGGCCTACACGCCTTGGGGCGACACTCGGCCTGACTTCGGCCGCGGCGAAGTCCGTTCCTTTCTTCAGGACAACCTCAAGATGTGGCTCAACGACTATCGCTTCGACGGTGTTCGAATCGATGGAACGCGATGGATCCGAACCCTTGGAACCAGTGGCGAAGAGATCCCGGAAGGCTGGTCGCTGCTCAGATGGTTCAATGACGAGGTCGATGCCACCACACCCTGGAAACTGATGGTCTCCGAAGACATGGATTCCAATCCGTGGATCACGAAATCAACTGGTGAAGGCGGTGCAGGATTCGACTCGCAGTGGGATCCCTGGTTCATCCACCCGATGCGGGAAGCCATGGTCACAGCCGCAGATGACGACCGCAACATGTTTGATGTCCAGAACTCGATTTCATATGCGTACAACGGCGCGCCTTTCCAGCGGGTGATCTACACCGAGTCGCACGATGAAGTAGCCAATGGTCGAAGTCGTGTACCGGAAGAGATCTGGCCGAACAATGCGGACAGTTGGTTCGCCAAGAAACGATCCACACTCGGCGCGGCCGTTCTGATGGCTTCTCCCGGTATTCCCATGCTCTTCCAGGGCCAGGAATTCCTGGAAGACGGTTGGTTCAACGATCAGGATCCAGTGGACTGGACGAAGGCCGAGACGTTCTCCGGAATCCTCGACCTCTATACGGATCTGATCCACCTCCGAACCAATCGTGATGGACTGAGTGCCGGGCTCTCCGGGCCGAATCTGAATGTGTTCCATTTGAACAATGAAGAGAAGGTCATTGCCTGGCACCGGTGGAATCAAGGCGGTGAAGGCGATGATGTCGTCATCGTGGCCAATTTCAGGAATCAGACCTGGGAGAATTACCGCATTGGCCTGCCGAGAGGCGGTAAATGGAAAGTACGCTTCAACAGTGATGCCACTGTCTACGACGAAGACTACGACGGCCATCCCTCATGGGATGTCGAAGCGGAACCCGTCTCGTGGGACGGCCTCGGCTGGAGTGCAGAACTGTCCTTCGGCAAGTACACGGCTGTGATCCTGTCTCAGTCCCCTCCCTGCCTGGGTGATCTGAACAACAGTGGCGTCGTGGATGTCGATGATGTGCTCATGGTGATTTCAGGCTGGAACACCGATCAGGGCGATATCGATGGAGATGGCATGACTGGAGTGGAAGATCTTCTTCTTCTCCTCGAGCGGTATGGAGAATGCCCATGATGACCTTGAATGTGACGATCAGAAGAGGCTTCACCCTCATCGAACTCATGGTCGTCATCGTCATCCTCGGCCTGGTCGCCTCCCTCCTCATCGTGACGGCTGGCTCCATCTCCTCCACGGCCAAGAGTTCCAAGGACAGCTCGAATCTGAGAGCGATCGCCAGAGCGAATGCCTCACATGCGATCGACAACAAGGAACGATTGTTCTCTCCACGAACGGAACCACACACGGGTACCGGCCCAGACAACCCCTCGTCCACAGTCGAACAGATTCGACGCATGTGGGTCCACGCTTTCAATGACAACGTCGACGATCTGGGCAACAGCCGAATCGAAATACAAGCGGCGCTGACCAAGGGAGCCGCCTGGGAGTACCTCGGCGATGCCACGGCCTACAAGTCTCCCTTGGATTCCACGGAGCGCATCCGCAGCTATTCCCTCAACGCCTTTATCGGCGTTGATCGATGTGCCGATGAGTATCCTCAGATGTCCGGCGTCTTCGTACCCGCCTTCAATACCCGGTATCGAGTGGCGTGCCAGACTTCCGCGGACATCCCGCAACCGGGAATGACGATCTGCGCCATCGGCGAGGTGGATTTCGGCCAGGCCGGCTATGCGGAGACTTCCAACATCAACGGCTGGCTGGTCTCTCCAAACCCGAACATGCCGATCTGGAAGGATACGCCTGCCCTCTGGAATGGGAACCGCGTCAACATCTCGCTCATGGACGGCTCGGTGGACACCATCGTGCTGCAACAGGCGGAACTCATTCGCAACAAGGTTGCTCAAACCGGCTCTTCGCACAACATCATGATCGGCGCGACCGACCAGGACAAGGTCGACTTCCAGGCCTTCAACAGCCGGCTCCTGCCGGGCGTGCTGAACTACCGCACCGCAGCCGATCAGGAATAGTCGACTCCAGTATCACCAAAGAAGAACACCCCTGTCTTCACAGGGGTGTTCTTGTTACATGAACTTGAATTCAATTCCGACTGGGGATCAGACGGCGGCAACCCGCTTGGTAGCCGACTCGACGGCATTGAGCAGATGATCCGATTCCTCGATCGTCATGACGAGGGGAAGTCGGAAACGCATCGACTGGGTCCCACAGGGGAGGACGATGACATTGTGATCGAACAGGTCACGCACCATCTGGTCTCGTGCCTCAGGCGTCTCGAAACAGCATGCGATCAGTGAACCGACTCCGCGGACATTCTCGAATGCCTGGGTCGAACGTGCGATCTCCCGCATGCCGTTGATGACATGATCACCGACCGTGAGGACGTGATCCGCCAGTCCATCCTGGACGATCAGCTCGATGTAGCGTCGACTGCGGACCATGTCGACCAGATTGCCGCCCCAGGTGGAGTTGATACGACTGGATCGACGGAAGACGTTGTGTTCGATTTCATCGAGCCGGGATCCTGCATAGATGCCGCAGACCTGCGACTTCTTGCCGAATGCGACGACGTCGGGTGCCACACCCTGGTGCTGCCAGAACCATGGCTTGCCGGAACCGAAGAAGCCGGATTGGACTTCGTCGTACAACAGCAGCGCATCGCAGTCATCCGCATACTGACGAAGACGTGCCATGAACTCGGGCCGGAAATGGTTGTCTCCACCTTCTCCCTGCATCGGTTCGATCAGAATGCCCGCGATGCGGTTGACGCATGCAGGACAGGATCCGATGGCGGCCTCGATCTCGGCACAGGCTCGTGCTTCCTCGGCTTCGATGTCGTTGCAGACGTTTCCATCGTGATCAAATCGGCACGATGGATTGTGGATCCGTGGCCAGTTGAACTTGGGGAACAGCCCGACCTTGTCCGGCAGCGTGTTGGTGACACTCATGGTGTACCCCGTGCGACCGTGGAACGCCTGACGGAAGTGCATGATCATCAGATCATTGCAGTTGTCCTCGAAGTTGTTCCGACCAAGTCGCCTGGCTTTCCAGTCAAAGGCCGCCTTCATGGCATTCTCGACCGCAAGGCCTCCGCCGGCGATCCAGAAATGATGATTGAAGCCCTCAGGGGTCGCGTGTTCAGCGAATGCGTCGACGAACTGAGCCATCTCGACGGAGTAGAGATCCGCATTGGAAACATTGCACAACGACGCGAGCTTGAGCGTCTGAAGGTAGTCGGGGTCCATCATCCCGGGATGGTTGTATCCGAGGGGCATCGAGGCAAAGCAGGTGAACCCGTCGAGATAACGCTGGCCACTGGCGGCGTCATGGATCCAGACGCCTTCTGATCGCTCGAGGTCAACCACCAGTGGATAACCATCTACAAGCTGATGTCGAGCAAGTTCATCGAGAACCCTGTTGGGATTCATGGCGGTCTCCGAAATGATGTCTGTACATGCCATGCTGGAGGTGGCATCGAACCTTTGAGCGTAGGGCCACGGAACCACTTCGGCAACCCCCCAGCCCCGTTTCATCGGGCAACTATCGATCTTGGGTTGATTCCCGTGCGGAATCGAGGGGCTGGAAGGCTAAGATGGCTGCCATGGGGATTGGCCTCCTGCTCCAGGAACGTGGACTCGTCAGCCGTGATCAGCTTGACGAAGCCATCGAAACACAGACCAGAACGGGCGAACGGCTCGATCATGTTCTGGTCAGGCTCGGCTATGTCAGAAGCGAGGACGTCCTTCAGGCCATCGGCCAGCAGTTCTCGATGCCCATCGTGGACCTCTCCTCGGCGGAAGTCCCGCAGGAGATCCTCGAACTCCTGCCCTCGAGACTCGTCTTCAAGCAACAGTGCGTGCCCATCGAGAGACAGGGCAAGACGCTCAGGGTCGCAACCTGTGATCCATTCGAGCTCACGGCGTTCGATGAACTTCGACTTCTGACGAACATGGATATCGAGCTGGTACTTGCGGATGAAGCCGATCTTCGCAAGTTCATCCGGACGCATTACGGCGTGGCGGGCGATACGCTTGAAGCCCTTGGAGCCGGGCAGGAGAAGGCTGATGCCACCACGCAGATCTCCGAAGAAGCGCTTGATCAGGCCGAACAGGCGAGTGTCATTCGCCTGGTCAATGATCTGCTGATCGAAGCGGTTCGAGAGCGTGCCACGGACGTCCACATCGAGCCTTACGAGGGTTCGTTGGAAATCCGGTATCGAGTTGACGGCATCCTCGTCCAGGCCGGTGTGCCCGCCACCGTCAATCAATTCCGGAATGCCATCGTCAGCCGTCTCAAGATCATGGCGAATCTGAATGTGGCCGAGAAGCGGATTCCTCAGGATGGTCGAATCACACTGAGACGTGATGGTCGCGAATACGACCTGAGGGTTTCGATCATTCCGATGTTGTTTGGCGAAGGCATTGTGATTCGAATTCTTTCAAAGACCGCAGCATTGCTTGAACTGGACGAATTGGGAATGGAACCTCAGGTCAAGGAACACTGGGACCATCTCATCACACGCCCCCATGGCATTCTGCTGGTCACCGGTCCGACAGGGTCGGGCAAGTCGACCACGCTCTATGCCTCGCTCAATCAGATCGTTTCGGATGAAGTGAAGATCATCACGGTCGAGGACCCCGCCGAATACAACATCACCGGAGTCAATCAGATCCAGGTCCAGAGAGATGTCGGACTGGATTTCGCAGCGGGCATGCGTTCGATTCTTCGACATGATCCAGATGTGATCATGGTTGGTGAGATCCGTGATCAGGAAACAGCCGTCATGGCGGTTCAGGCCTCCCTGACTGGCCACCTCGTCTTCAGTACGCTTCATACGAACAATGCCGCTGGTGCCTTGCCAAGGCTCCTGGACATGGGCATCGAGCCGTTTCTCGTCTCGAGCACGATCGAGGGCGTCATCGCCCAGCGGTTGGTTCGGAGAGTCTGCAAGCAATGCAGCATGCCATGGCAACCCGAACCGGCAGAGCTTCCACTCGGCTGGCCCGAGCCGGAGTCACCCCTGTTCAGAGGGCAGGGATGCCGGGAGTGTCGAAATACGGGATTCCATGGGCGAGTGGGTATTTACGAGCTTCTGAGGGTCAATGAGAGAATCCGGGAGCTCATCATCCAGCGGGTCAATGCAGGCCGTCTCGCAGAAGCGGCGGAGGAGGATGATCTCCTGCACTCCCTGCTCAGCAGTGGCCGCCTGAAGGTCGCCAATGGCCTCACGACGCCATCGGAGGTCGCGAGGGTCACAAGGGACTGATGGAAGGCCCTGAGAGCCTCTCCCGATGCCTGAAAATTGATGACCGACGGAGTTCCGGGCCTGCAGACCCCTTCTCCTTGACTCCTGAGCCCCTTGGGGGGAAACTTCCTCGTTCAGCGGTGTTTCCAATCGGAAACACCCGATCTGCTGCTCAGGGAGACCCTACGACATGGCTATTCGATCTACGGCCGGAACAGGCGTTGTTGTTGCTCTGGTGGTTTTCATCATCATCAGTGCTGCGCTGCTTGCCACGACCATCATCTTCTATAGCCAGCGAGGCAAGGCCGTCGAGGAAAAGAATACGGCAGAAGCGCAGCTCGACAAGCTGGCAACTGCGACCGAACGGTCCAGTGACGCTTACCAGGCCATCGAAAACCAGTCGGGACGAAACAGTGTCTATGGCCACCTGAAGGGCCAGCACGATGACCTGATGGCCTATGTCGGCAGAGACATGGACATTGACGCATTGAAAGAAGCCCTCAACAAGTCGATCGGAGTCGATTCCAACGGGACACTCTGGACGCACATGCAGACGACTCACCAGCAACTCCAGTCCGACAGCGACTCCATTAGTCGACTCAAGGACTCCGTCCAGCAGTTGCAGGAAGAGAAAGAAGAAATCGCAGGTCGCCTCTCACAGGCTGAACGTGAGCGTGACGAATCACTGCAGGCTTCGGTTGATCGCCAGCTTGATGGCATTCGCAAGGCAGACACCACGTACGAAGAACAGATCGCACAGGCGATCGATGATCTCGAGCAGGCCAAGGAACGTTATCGAAACCGTTACGTCGGGCAGATCCGGGATCTCGAGAATGAAGTTGATGAACTCAGCGAGGCCAACGTTCAGGGCGAAAGCAGGATCGAAGAGCTTCAGAGGCTGATCAGCCGAAACCGGATCCAGCCTGAGGATCCAGCAAATCTCGCGGACGGTGAGGTCATCGAAGTCACCGGTCGTGGAGATCAGGTCTATATCGACCGTGGCAAGAATGACCAGATCGTTCTTGGCATGACCTTCGAGGTCTATGACGACGCCGCCCAGCTGCGACCCGATGCGGAAGGCAACTTCCCACGAGGCAAGGCCAGCATCCAGATCGTAAAGGTCGGCGAAAGCACCGCGACTGGCAAGGTCACTCGAAGTACGAGAGGCCGACCGGTCGTTCGTGGTGATATCGTCGCCAATGCGATCTACGACCCGAACTACACCTTCAAGTTCCTCGTTCATGGCCGCTTCGATGTCGACAACGACGGTCACGCCACGCTTGAGGAAACCGACTTCGTCAGAAGGCAGATTGAAAGCTGGGGCGGCAAGGTGATCAAGGAAGACCGGATCACCGGCGATCTGGATTTCCTGGTCCTCGGTGTCGAACCACCCAAGCCTGCCAATCCGGATGCCAACGCAACCGAGCAGCAGATCCAGCAGATCCTTGACCTCGGTCGAAAGCATGACAAGTACCAGGAACTCTTCAGGTCAGCGAGCAGAGCGGATATCCCGGTGTTGAATGCCAACCGTCTCTACATCCTGACTGGCCAGAACGGTCTTTGATCATGATTCGACGGCACCTGGGCCGTACCTAGGGTTCACGCCATGCCACGCAAGCGATCAGCCCTTCAGAACTGGGCCGAGTATTTGCCGGCGCGAACGGCAGCCACTCTGCTGAACTGCTTCCCCGTGGATCAGAACATGCAGACCGCGTCCACCGTGGGACGTCTCTATTTCAATTTCAGTGCGCGTAGAAGACAACGCGCGATCGGGAACATCCAGTCCGCGTTTCCCGAGTGGAGCGAGCGAACCTGTCATGAGGTCGCCAGGCGTTCCGTCGAGAACATGTTCCAACTGGCTTCCGTCGACGCACTCGTCATGCCGCGGCTCATCACTCCCGAACGCTGGCCCGACTATTTCGATCTGGGCAATGCCACTGATCATCTCCACAGGATGATGGAAGATCGATCGATGCTCTTCATCACGGGACATTGCGGCAACTGGGAACTGCTGGGATACGGCATGTCCGTGATTGGCTACCCGATGGCCGCACTGGCCCGCCCGCTGGACAACCCGCTGTTGAATAGATGGCTCCTGGGACTTCGACAGGCCCATGGACTGCGAGTGCTGACCAAATGGGGCGCGACACCGGAGATGCAGAAGATCATCTCCACCAATGGCCACGTCGGTTTCATCGCAGACCAGAATGCGGGCGACAGCGGTACCTTCGTCCCCTTCTTTGGTCGCCTTGCATCAACCTACAAGTCCATCGGTCTCCTGGCGATGCGATATGAGTTGCCGCTGCTCGTCGCCATGGCGGAACGAGTCAAAGGTCGATTCGCCTACAGGGTCCATGTCGAAGACGTGATCGAACCAGAAGACTGGTCGGATCATCCTGACCCCCTCTATTACATCACGGCACGCTACGTTCATGGCATTGAGCAGCTGGTTCGACGGGCGCCGGAACAGTACCTCTGGATGCATCGTCGTTGGAAGAGTCGACCTCGTCATGAGCGTGCAGGACGAGATGTTCCGGAATCGCTGGAGCAACAGATCCGTTCACTTCCATGGCTCAGTACGGAAGAAGCCGACGCCGTGATCGAACAGTCCCGACGGGAAAGCCGTGAGTCGGCAGCCTGACGCCATCATGTCCCCAGCAGCTACAGTGTGATCATGGTTGACCAGAAGCTCCTTGGCAAAACCGTTCTGATCGTCGATGACGACGAGGACATTCTCGACAGCATGGAACTGGCCATTCGAGCCGAGGGTGCCATCACGTCGACCGCGTCAGACGGCAATGAAGCCATTGCTCGCTGGCGAGAAGACGCCCCTGAAATGGTCGTACTCGACATGATGCTCCCAAAGCGATCCGGCTTCCTCGTTCTGGAGGAATTGATGCAGTCGGAAGCCCCCCCACTGGTCGTGATGGTCACCGCCAACGAAGGCAAACGGCACATGGTCTACGCGGAGCGCCTCGGGGTTCATGCCTATCTGACCAAGCCGATTCCCCTCCAGCAACTCATCGATACGCTTGCTGAACTGCAATCACAACGCTGAATCGACAGTGACAGTAGGATAGGAACAATCGGTCCAAGGGAGCCCAGGCGTGTCTCAAAGGTTTGTCATCTGCTCGCAACAACCTCCAGGTGATGGTGGCCTTGCGCCACTCGGGTCTCGTCGTGACATCATCGCCAAGCTTGGCACGATGAACACGGCGCCCGCACAGGCCGGCGAAAGCGTTCTGTACGGACCTGGGATTCGGCTTGAGATGGGACCGGATGAAGACCCGGTCAAGCAGATGCTCATGACGATCGTCGAGGAGGAGATCGCATGGCTGGTCGTCTACCGACTGGCCAAGGCGATGGATTGGCGAATCGTTGATGTGGAAACCGGTGATCCCGTCGAGTTCGATGAGGAGGACTCCGCTGATGGCTGATGCAGACATTCACAGTCAGGGATTCGTCGCGGAGCGTTCTGATCCAGAACGGTTCGAGGCAGGTGTCCTGGCAGCCGTCGAATACCGGGGCGATATCACGATGACGACCAGAGATGGCGGCGTCATCGAGGGATATGTCTTCGATCTCACGGGAACTCTGGAAACCGGTTCGATCGGCTACATGACGCGCGAAGACAAGAGCCCTCAGCGCATGGACGCCGTGGAGATCGAACGAATCGAGTTCTCTGGCAAGGACACGGCCGAAGGCAAATCCTTCGAGACGTGGATCGAAAAATACGTCCAGAAGAAGATTGCCGGAGAACGTGCCAGCATCGAGTGCGAATCACTTGATGATTAGCAGCGGCTCATGACATCAGGCGACTGAGCGAACCGCATCGACTGGTGCCATCATGCGGCCCATCGGCATGAAGAAGGCAAATGGACCGTCGTTGAAGATCGCCCCTGCGATACCTCTGGTCGCCAGACTTCGGAACCACCACAGCGCCTGGGATGGCGGCATCGCCATCAACCGGTTTCCATCCTGTTTCATGGCCGGATCGATCAACTCGGCATGACTTCTGGCCCTGACTGGATCGGTGAAGACGAGAACACAGGGCTGATCTCGACAGATGCCGACCATGGGATCCGTCCGAATCGCGGGATCAGCCACGAAGTACCAGCATGGCAGAGACTGGACGGCGTTCCAGAACGAATCCACCTGAAGACCGGGTTCGACCGACTGTGCTCTGGCAACAAGAGTGTCGATGTCAGGCAGAGATTCCGGTCGATGAATCCATGTGGAGACCACCAGATCATCCACACTCCATCGTGCGGAAACCGGTCCTGGATTGAAGATGGCTGAACGAACACCCCACTGGTGAAGACCTGTGAGGAACTCCGCCGTTTCCTGAGTCGAAATCGAAACAACCCGGGCAGACGGCGGCAGCTCACCGTGCATGCGAAGAAGTCTGTCAGCCGACTCACCTGATGTGAACAGATACACACTGGGTGATCCGGCCTCTTCGACGACCAGAGGCAGAATGCCCTCCCGTGCGCCAAGATCGATCACGAACCATCGAGGAAGATTGATCAAAGCCGAGCACAAGGATGACTTGTTGCCTTCTGTTGGAAGCTGAGCAGCCTCCTGGAAGAGTCGAGCAAGCGTTGCATTGTCCAATGAACCGTGCGTTGTCATATCAGGGCCTCCTGCCTGAGCCGGAACCAGATCCGGCCTCCCCCTGATAATCATCTACGTCTCAAATCCGTTCGAAGGTTCGATAAGTCCTCAGACTGCGATGAAGTGATTCTCGGAAATCGCGACAAGTCTCGGAGCGTCCTTGACTTGCGAGCCCTCTGATGGCCTCCAGGGCTTCACAGGCCCTTCCTGGCTCTCCTGAGGGGTCCATGATTCCGGATCGTTGAGTACGTCCTCCATGAGGCCCAGATCCGCCCTGTAGTGATCGACGGGGATCTGGCTGGCCAGGAGACCTCTCGTATAGGGGTGCCTCGGGTCCCTCAGAAGGCACTCCGAGGTACCGGACTCGCAGACATGCCCACGATGGATCACGACCACTTGCTGGGCACGACGAGCGACCAGGCCGAGATCATGTGTGACCAGCAGAACACCCAACCCTCGTGTACCGCAGAGTTCTTGAAGGAGTTCCATGACGGCTTCCTGGGTCTGGACATCCAATGCGGTTGTCGGCTCATCCGCAAGTAGGACCGATGGCGAACGGGCCAGGGCAAGTGCCAGGACGACTCGTTGTCTCATCCCGCCACTGAGTTGATGTGGTGCGCTGCGGAGACAGCGGATCGGATCCGGAACCTTGACCTCTTCAAGCAGCGACAATCCTCTTTGTCGGGCTTCCCGTCGAGTGCAGCCGTCCATCGCCAGAACACCTTCGAAGAGTTCACCAATCGTGAACACCGGATCCAACGCCGTCATCGGCTCCTGAAAGACCATCGAGATGTCTTGACCTCGTATCTCCCGCCATTCCTGCTGAGACAAGCCGGCGCACTCTTTTCCAGTGATCCGGATCGAGCCGTCCACGCCATGAATCGCAGGTGGCAACAGCCCGATCGCAGCCAACGCCGTCAACGTCTTGCCACTGCCCGACTCTCCGACCAGGGCCGTCATGCTGCCTGGCATCACCTTCGCAGAAACACCATGCACTACCGGAACATGGGTCGATCTGATCTGGAGCTGCAATCGCTCGATTTCAAGAAGAGGTGACGTCATGTGGCCAATTCCGCCTGTCTTGGATCGAGCCGAACACGGAGCCACTCACCCAGACAATTCAAGGACAACAGCGTCATCGCAATCATGAGACATGGCCATGCCAGCAACCACCAATGCGATCGCACCCCGTTCATCTCGGAAAGACCCGACGCCGCGAGATTCCCCCAGCTTGGAAGGGGTTCACGGATGCCGATGCCCAGAAAGCTGAGGAATGCCTCACTCAGCATGGCCATTGGAATGGTCAGAGTGGCATACACGATGATCGGCCCCATCACGTTGGGCAGGAGATGTCGAAAAACCTGTCTTCGCCAAGGGACTCCGATTGCACGACACGCTTCCATGAAGGGCTGTGCCCGAAGACTGAGCACCTGTCCACGGATCACACGTGCCATCGTGAGCCAGCTGACAGCGCCGATGGCGAGCCAGAGCGTCAGGACATTCATCCACTGGGCAGCGCTCGAACCGATCGTCACACCTGATCGCTCGAAGCCTCCTTCGACTGCAACGACCAGAAGAACGACGATGAGGATGTAGGGCAGTCCATAGAGCACATCCACAATCCGCATCATCAGACCGTCAATTCGAGGAGAGGCCGTGGCAGCCACCATGCCCCAGAGTCCTCCGATGATGATGGCTGTGGTGGCCGCAGCCAGGCCCACCATCAGACTGATGCCGCCACCGGCCAGGATTCGAGCCAGGACATCTCGGCCAAGGTGATCGCTTCCCAGGAGGTAATCGGAACCACCCATCCATGAGGGCGGCTGCAGTGCGGATTCCGGATGAGTTGCTTCAAAGCGGCGTGAGGTCGCCTGCACACCTTCCAAGGTCTCATGACCAAAGGTCCATGGCATCGAGACCAAGGTGACCACGATGATGAGAAGAAGAAAGGCTCCCCCCAGCATGCCGAGCCTCCTGACACCAGGAGGAGAAGGATCAGCACGTCGAGTGGCTTTGAATGATGTCACGTGGAAAGCATACGACTTTCCATGTCATCCCACAGGAACATCATGAATCGGAACCGGTTGCCAAGAACGGGATCTACTTGCCTCGAGCCGCCTGAACGGGATCCAGCTGATGCATCAGTTGATCCATCTGGCGCCCAAGCTCTTCATCGAAGTTCGCTTCCTCGTAGTCCAAGCGATCTCTGAGAGATCTGATTCGCTCGTTGAGCTTCTCCAGAGAACGCTCGCGATTGCTCATGGACAACATCAGCTTGGAACGCATCAGGACTTCCAGGCTCGTTCTCAGCTGGATCGACTCG
Organism: Phycisphaerae bacterium; assembly: GCA_002702575.1. GTDB lineage: Bacteria > Planctomycetota > Phycisphaerae > Phycisphaerales > SM1A02 > UBA1668. The sequence continues at coordinate 71,833 of PAAJ01000016.1, forward strand.
TTGGAGTTCGGACCTCCGACCTCGATCGATCTGCGAAGCTGTGCAGCGATGGCATTGGTCTCGGCATCGAGATGGAGCTCTTCGATCTTTCGTTCGTAGAGCACTCGATCGGTCGTCTGGAGATCCGCCAAGGCGACAAGGCCTCGCCCGTATCTTCGGATCATNCGCTCCAACTCGACTGGATCCTGTTCACCATCGGAACAGGATTGGGTCAGGAGCTTGCCGAGCCGAGGATCGATCTCGTGCGCCACTTCGATGTACTGGTCGATGTTGCTTTGAGCGGATGTCAGCTGATTGCTGCCGGGTGAACGAACACTGGCTGCAGCACTGTCCGCAGTGGCAGGCGCATTCATGCGGTCTGCCAAAGACTGGCCGTAGCTGTTCTGAGCGACGAGCGAGTTGGTCAGAGAAAGAACCGTCTGCAGGTCATGGGTGGAAGATGCCGCAGAACGAGTGGTTCCCATGTTCAGTACGAAGACCGTACAGGACAGGACAAGCAGCCAACTCAGTGCGATCGTGTATCGAGTTCTCATCAGTGGATCTCCACCGCCAGGTATCCCCAGGAGTCCGAGTCATTCTCAGCTTCCAGAATCGACAGGAGCTCCTCGTGTGCTTCCGCCCAGGTCAGGTCATGGCTGGCCAACAGCCCGGATCCATCTGCCTCGGCAAGCATCTCAAGTGGAAAATCCACAGGGGGCTCAACATCGCTGGAGGCGATCTGAGAGCCACCCATCGGCACCAGACTGGGACCGGTCAGCCAGAACGCCGCAACGGCAGCNATGGCCACACAGGCCGCGAGCGCCAAACGCTTGGTCGCGATCGCCGTCCTTGAGGGGGTGAAACGCATTCTGGCCTGCTGACGCCGTTCCATCGAAGCCGCGTGGATTCGATCCACAAGTCCTTCTGGAACAGGCATTTGGCGAAGAGTTTCCCCCACCATGATGTCCAGATCACGGTCACGAGGCTCGTAATCGGTACCGAGGGGATCAGGGCCATCAGGCCGGATATCGGGTTGGTTTCTTGAAGAAAACATGTCTGCTTCACCATACGAACGACTATCACCCGTATCGGATTGCATCTTTCTTCGTTCTTTTTTGTCTGGTTTCTCAGACATCATCAGATCTCTCCATCGTGGATTCACCCATTCGTTCTCGAAGCCGCTTGATTGCCCTGAAATGGCGGGCCAGGACCGTCCCCAGAGGTTGATCGAGGACCTGAGCAATGGTCTTGAAATTCATTTCTGCCACATGCCTGAGATGAAGGACCTGCTGCTCGGCCTCAGGGAGCTCTGCCATCAATTCATGAAGGCGACCCATCACCTCGGCACCCTCAGCAGGGCTTTCCTGCTGCTCGGCAGCTGGGGAAATGGCCTTCAGAGTGTCTTCCGCAACCGGCAGAGCCTGCCTGGATCGCCTTCTCATCTCATCTCTCAAGCGATTCATCGCGATCCTGAACAGCCAGGACTCGAATCGACCCAGCTCGGTGTACTCGGACAGCTTGGAAACCACCGTGCAGAACGTCGACTGAGTGACCTCCTCGGCCAATTCAGGATCCCTGCATTGGGCCAGAACAACCCGGTAGACCCGAGGCGAGAAATCCTGCACCAACCTCATCCATGCTGCTTCGTCGCCAGCAATGGCGGCCTGCAGCACGATTCCGAGCCGATCTCTATCGAGAGGGGTGCTCATGTGTTGTGTCGATCACTCCCGTCAGATCCGTGGGGACAGCATAGACAATGGTTCAAGGTCACAGACAGAGTCGGCTTTATACAATCGGCCAGATCACATGATCGCGCTACTGGATACCCCACATGAATCGTCGATCAGCTGGCCACTGGCTAGTTTGCTGGTCGCCTTGGGCATCACCNCGNTGATCCTGGGCGGCCACCTGCTTGTAGAAGGCGCCGTTACCGTCGCCAGACGACTCGGAATGTCGACGCTCATGATCGGCCTGACCATTGTCTCGTTTGGTACCAGCGCCCCGGAACTCGCCTTGAATGCCATTGCCGCGATCAGCGGAGAAACCGGTCTGGCCTTCGGGAATGTGGTTGGATCCAATATCGCCAACCTCGCACTGGTCCTGGGAGTCGCGGCTTTCGTAGCGCCCATACCGATTCCGAAGGCAGCCTTGAAACCGGGTGGCATTCCATGGCTCATCATCGTGACCGGGCTTGTCATAGCTCTTCCATGGATCGGCACTGGTGTTGATGACGCACCGGGGTATGCACGCTGGAGCGGCCTGCTGCTTCTTGGACTCGTGCCGGTCACCCTGATCCTCTGGAAGCGCAGTACTGCTGAAGACGAGACCGAAGACATGTCTCAGCAGGGAAGCCGATCATTCAGCCTCAGCTGTCTGTTCGTTGTCGGAGGACTCATTCTGCTGATTGCCGGTGGCCGCGCGACGGAGGCCGGCGCCACGAACCTGGCTCGATGGATGGGATTGTCAGAAGCGGTCATCGGGCTTTCCATCGTCGCCGTTGCCACAAGCCTCCCGGAGGTCGTGACCTCCGTCATCGCAGCCCGGCGAGGCGTGCCGGGGCTGGCTGTCGGAACCGTGATCGGTTCCAATCTGTTCAATTGCGTGCTCGTCCTTGGCACAACGACGGTCATCAGCCCGGTGGCCGTCCCGGCGAATGGCGGCCTCTTCGATCTGCTGATCATGGGCGGACTCACCATCCTGCTCCTACCCCTGGCACTGACCGGGAGACGCATTACAGGCCTTGAAGGAGGCGTGCTGGTCCTCGCATGGGCCGCAGCGATCATCTTCAGCATCGTGCGAGAGATTGGATAGGTGATCAGACCGGAAGGTCACTGCTGATATCGACACTGCTGACCGGCAGCGGCGTGTGGTTGTAATCCTTGAACCGGGTCGTCGCGTTGTCCCATGCAAGCTTGACGGTTCCCGTGGGACCATTTCGCTGCTTGGCGAGAATCAACTCCGCAAGGCCTCGCTTGTCAGGATTGGCTTCGATCCAGGCTTCATCGCGATGGTAGTACTCCTCGCGATGCAACATCATCACGACATCCGCGTCCTGCTCGATCGAACCGGATTCACGGAGATCGCTCATGCGTGGACGGTGCCCTTCACGCTGTTCAGCAGCACGATTCAGCTGGCTCAAGGCGATGATCGGAACATTCAGCTCTCTGGCAAGCGCTTTGACACCGCGGCTGAGCTCGGAGACCTCCTGCTGTCTCGACTCGGAGCGGGATCCGCTGGTCATCAACTGCAGATAATCGATGTAGAGGGACTGGATATTGAACTTCTGCTTCATACGACGTGCCTTGGCTCGAAGCTGCATCAAGGTCAGGCCAGGCGTGTCATCGATGTAGATGGGCGCCTTGCGAAGTTCATCACAGGCCGCGAAAAGGGCCTGGAAGTCACGATCATTCAGTGAATTTCGGCGAAGACTCTGGCCACTGACTCCACTTCGTGCAGAAAGCAGACGCTGCACGATCTGGTTCGAGGACATTTCGAGGCTGAACATGCCGACGGGCTCACCCCGAACAGCGATGTTCTCAGCCATGTTCAGGGCCAAGGCTGTTTTGCCCATGGACGGGCGCGCCGCAAGAATCAGAAGTTCACCCGGCTGCATGCCGCCCGTCAATTCATCGAGTTCGGCATAGCCCGAAGACGTCCCGGTCAACGAACGCCCTTCCTGTTGCTCGATGAGATGAATGGCTTCAGTGATCAGATCGGCCAGTCCGACGATCCGACGACTCTCGGCCTGATCGGCGATCCGAAAGATCTTGCGTTCGGCATCGTCAAGCAGGTCGGAGGCGGACTCCGGTCGATCATGTGCGTCGCGAAGAATTTCACCCGCAGCCGAGATCAACTGACGGATCATCGCCTTCTCGCGAATCAGCCTCGCGTAGTGCATGGCACTGTTGGCATCTGGAACCGATTCCGCCAGTTCAACCAGGAAATCGACTCCGCCGATGGGCTTGAGCGAGTCCCGGTCCTTCAGCAGCTGCTGAAGCTGAACGATGTCGAGTGTGTTGTGGCGATCGTAGAGCTCACAGATCACTCGGTAGACCTCGCCATGCGACTGGCGAAAGAAGTCTTCCGGCGAACGGACCACCTGGAGAACATCGCCACAGACATCAGGATCGATCAGAATCGATCCGAGCAGACTGGCCTCCGCTTCGATGGCATGTGGCGGCATCTTTTCGAGCAATGAGCCGAATGATTGGCGATCCGTGCCAGACACTTTGTTTTCCTGAATTCTGCTCACGCCCTCGACCACAGTTCCGTCCCGTGGAACTCCTCTCACCTTACACGCCAGGTCGTTCAATCCGAAGACGAGTTTTCAAATTCGACCGAATGAACGGCCTCAAGCATACACCGCTGAACAAATGGAGCCCTCCAGCGGGAATGGCCGCCTTGGTGACCTGTGGACAGAATCAAACAGCCCCCGTTTCCGGGGGCTGACACAGACGACCAAGGGTGTATCGACAAGGCTATTCGACGATCTCAATCTCGTGTTCTTCAAGGGCCTCTCTCATGAGTCGGCCGATCTTGAACTTCACGGTCTTCTTGGCAGGTACAGGAACCCGTTCCAAGGTTCGAGGATTCTGGGCGACACGAGCGGCGCGTTCTCGGATTTCAAAGACTCCGAAATCACGGAATTCAAGCCGTCGGCCGTCTCCCAGCTCCTTGATCACGTTGTCGAGAAAGCTCTGAACAGTCATTTTGACGACTGTTCGTTTCTGGTTTGTTTCTTCTGCAATCCTGTCGATGAGGTCCTTCTTGGTCGTGGTAGTTCGTGTGCTTTCTGACATGGCTTATCCTCACACAAGCGATGTTGCTCCCGAGGGAGCCACCAACGACCTATTTCAGTATTCGGTTCACCCAACGACAAACCGAGCAACTGAAACCCGACAAGAGGAAGTCAAGGTGAATGGTCACGACCCACATTGAGGTCCCCCCAACCATTTCTCCAGGCATCCCCGTGCTGCCAGTATGGGGGGCCGGAACGAGGTCGTCAAGACCGTCCATGGCCTCTTTGGGAGGCTAGATAAGCCAGGAAAGCTCTTTTTCAAGAAATCCGTGGTCAGCGGCTTCGAAGCTGAAGGGATCGAGTGGTCTGAAGGTAATTCTCCCATGGACGACCATTTAGGATCCATTGCTGGTCCCGGATATAGACCTGAGAGAGGTTCACAGGAGCCACGGCGGGTGGAAGATCGGCTCCCAGCATCACATCTTTTCGAGCGTTGAGGATTCGAGCTTCCCGGCTCTGGAGCCCGTTGGAACCCAGAACCTCCAGAGTCGCCGTCGAGGGCAGCACCAGAGGTGGCGCGGGCTGATGGAGCGAACCATCCGCAACGCTGACGGCCCGGACCCCGCTGCAGCCTGTCGACAGGGTCAGCAGGACGGCGGTGGCAGCCAGTCCCAGGCACCATTTCGCGGTTCCGATTCTGTGCTTCATCCTCATGGTTGGACTCCCTTTCCTCATACCGGGAACCTACAAATCCTGCGCCACGGCCTCATTGTGGCTTTTTTGGGGGGCTTTGAGCGGCCGGTTGTCCCCCTGCTGCATCAATGATGCTTCGGATCAACACGGTACCGATAAGAAGGCTGTGAATCGTGGATCATCTTGAATCGACCGGAGGCTAAAATGGACGCTTCTGGACACGTCACGTTCAGCTTGATTCGCAGCCAAGAGAACCATTCATGGACATCATCATCTGCGGTGGAGGCGACATCGGTGGAGCTGCCGCGGAGGCGCTCGCGAAGCGTGGCAACAATGTCACCGTCATCGATACCGATGAGTCTCGCCTGACCTTTCTGGATGAGCATCTGGACATTGCCAAGCTTCGAGGCGTGGCCAGTTCCGCTGAAACGCTGAGAGCAGCAGGCGCTGCAACAGCGGATGCGGTGATTGCCTCGACTGGAATCGATGAAGTGAATCTCGTGTGCACCACGGTGGCCGCATCTCTGGGTGCCGACAGAACACTCGCGAGGGTCGACCACTCGCTCTATCTCGGCAATGAATCCATGGATTACGCCACCCTCTTCTCGGTGGATCGCCTCTTCTCACCCGATCGGGCAACTGCAAGAGCCATGGCCGCCAGGCTCTCGAATCCCGCCGCACTCGTCGTCTCCAGAGTGGCGCGTGGAACCGTTGAGGTGCAGGACTTCGAAATCGATGGCGAGGGCTCCGTCTCGGGCAATCGCCTCCGAGACACCAAGATGCCCCCGGGTTCCCGTGTGGTCGCCATCCGTCGCGATGACAACTGGAGACTGCCGACGGCGGATACCCGCTTCAAGACCGGAGATCGCGTGACCGTTGTCGTCGATTCCTCGCGGTTTGATGAACTGGACGGGCTGTTCACGGCACATCGGGCGAGCAGACGAAATGTTGTGATCTTCGGAGGCTCGCCGGCTGCGGTATGGCTGTGCAGGGCGCTTCGTGAGCGAGCCGGCAACATTCGACTCTTCGAAGTCGATCAGGAACGATCCGAAGCCCTCGCTGACAAGCTGGACTGGGTGACCGTCATGAACGCCGACCTCACGGCAGGTTCGGTCTTCGAAGAACTGGCGTGCAACAAGGTTGATGCCTTTCTCGCGCTGGGTGATGACGATGAAAACATGCTGACGTGCGCCCTCGCCAAGCGACACGGTATTCCCATGATTCTCACGATGACACACCGGACAACCCTGACACCGCTTCTTGAGGACCTGGGTGTCACGGCCTCATTCAACCCGTGCACATCCGCACTCGAAGACATCATGCATTTCATCTCGGATGCGGATTTCGAGCGAGTCAGTTCTCTTGGAGGCAGCAATCTCGAACTCGTGCGTGTGCGCATCGGAAAGAAATCGCCGCTTGCGGAAAAACCTCTGAGACAGGTACCGCCGGATTCCGGACTCGTCATCGCCGTCGTCGAGGACGATTCCGAAAACGGACACGTTCCAAAGCCCGACGACATCCTGTACGCCGGTCGTCATGTGCTTGTGGCATGCGAGACCGGTCGAGAAAAGCAACTTCGCAAGATGTTCGACGCCGAGTGACTGCACCATGAACATCCGCATGGTTCTTGGACAACTCGGAAAAGTCATCACCCTGCTCGGGATCATCCTGGCGATCATCGGCATCTGGGGTTTCATCGTTCCATTTGACGAGGGCATCCGGGAAGAACGTGCGGATCTGGCCCTGCTCATCAGCAGTGGTGCCGCGCTCATCATTGGTGGCGTCATGTGGATCTCGACAATGGGATTCCAGGACGTCCGTCGAACGATTCTGCGTGGTGAACCCCAGGGCATAGAAGCGGGTCAGCGGATGGGGCGACGTGAAGCCCTGCTGCTCGTCTCATCCGCCTGGGTCATTGGTGCGGTATTCATCGGGCTGCCCTACCTGCTCTGGGCCTATCTCGATGACAACGTATCCGCCTCCCACGCATTCCGATCTCCGGTGGACTGCTACTTCGAAGCCATGAGTGGACTGAGTACCACTGGCGCTACGGTTCTTGCAGACGTCGATGGTCTTCCGCTGACACTTCTGTTCTGGAGAGCACTCTCACAGTGGCTGGGCGGACTTGGCATCCTGGTCCTGCTGGTCGCACTCCTGCCGGGCGCGGGCGTCTCGGCCAAGCGGTTGTTTCGATTTGAAGCACCGGGCCCGGACTCCGAAGGTGTCCGTCCGACGATGCGAGATACCGCTCGAAGGCTCTGGACCATGTACCTGTTCCTCACCGGGTTGCAGGTCGTCTGCCTGCTCCTTGCGGGCATGTCCGTCTTCAACGCGTTCTGCCATACCTTCACGACGCTGGCGACCGGTGGATTTGCGACCCATGATCACAGCATGGCCGGCGCCGAAACCGTTGGCATTCAGATCATCGTGATCATCTTCATGGTCATGGCAGGAACCAATTTCGGCATCCTGCACATGGTGCTTCAGCGACAGTGGAAGAGTATCTGGCGCGATACGGAACTGAGGGTGTATCTGGGCATTCTGCTGGTCGGTTGCGGACTTGTCATCGGCAGCCTCCTCGTGAATGGCGGCACGATGTTCTTCGTTGACGGCACGGAGGCACCGATCACCGCCAGCAACGCCGTACTGGACGGCGTCTTCACCACAGTCTCACAACAGACCACGACTGGTTTCACATCAGCCGACTACAACGCCTGGCCGTTCGTCGCCAAGGCCGTGATCATCACGGTGATGTTCATCGGAGGGTGTGGCGGTTCGACCGCCGGTGGCATCAAGGTGATTCGCATCTGGATCACCTTGCGAGTGCTCTGGAGGCAACTGGCTCGTGTCGCCAATCCTGCGGTCGTCAGGCCCATTCGAATCTCGGGACAATCCCTTGACTCCGAACAGATGCTCAGTGCCGTGAGCTACACGATGACCATCATCATCCTGTTCGCCCTCGGTGCTGCGATTCTTCAAGTGCTCGAAGGTGACGAATGTGGATTCGTCACATCCGCCACGGCGAGTCTCGCCACGCTCTGCACGATCGGCCCGGGTCTGAATCAGGTGGGCGCCATCGAGAACTACGCATGGTTCTCAGACGCCAGCAAACTGTTCATGTGTTTTCTGATGCTGGTCGGCAGACTTGAACTCTTCGCCGTCTTCGTCCTCTTCCAGCCTCGTTTCTGGAGTGGACGCTGAGCTGGATCACATGGGCTTTTCCTCTGCCGTCTGGTCGTAGACCTCGAGCAGCTTGGACTTGTCGAAGACCATTTCGTTCCGGCTCAGGCCGACCACCTCGTAGCGAGGGGTCAGCTCGATCGCATCAACGGGACAGGCTTCTTCGCACATGCCGCAGAAGATGCANCGCAGCTCATCGATATCGAACTGCTTGGGATACTTCTCACGATCGTCCCAGGGCGACTCCTCACCGACGATGTGGATGCAGTTGGCGGGACAGGCTGTCGCGCACATGAAGCAGGCGACACAGCGGACCCGGCCATCCTCGTCGCGATTCAGTCGATGCACGCCCCTGAAGGTCTCGCGGTACTGACCGCCATCGAGGACATCACGGTCATCCCGCTTTTCCTCTGGGTACTGGACGACATGGATGTTTCGCTTGTTCTTGCCGTCGCGTCCCATGTTTCCGAAGCAGTGACGCAGAGTGGTTCCAAGCCCCTTGAAGACGGCTGGAAGAAACAATCGCTCACCCGGATTGAAATCGGATGGCGTCACATCAACATAGGTGCGTTCGTTCTGGGACATGCTTCCTCCATGGTAGCCCCTCAGGGGCGTTCAGAGAACACCTGACAGCCGATTGAAGACCACGCTAGGCTGTATCGGGCCAGGCCCGTCAGGAGTCGCCCATGCCATCCCCTGCCAGCCCCCCCGGCACGAAACCGGATATCGGGGCCACCATGAGAACCGCCAGCATGATCTGGCAATCCGTCAGCGAAGTGGCCGCTGGAGCGATCATCGGCTGGCTTCTGGACATGGCATTCGAGACGGATCGAATCTTCCTGTTGATCGGGGGCCTCATCGGAATCGGCGTGGGCATGACGACCTTCATCAGGACCGCCTTGAAGGAGAGCCGGAAAGCGGAAATCGAGAGTCAGCGGCACCGAGCGAGCCGGCAGCCCCATGAGCCCGGAAATTCAGGAGATCAGGCTTGATTCCTCCCTCAGAACCTGGAAAACAGCCCTCGGCCCCGCTGCCCACCAAAGCCCTGCTGGTCGGACAGTTCGCGGCTGGCTGCATCGCAGCCGTCCTGTGGTCACTGGGGACGATATTGGGNGGATTCGGCTCCAGCCTGCTTGTGGAGGGGCTGATCGAGATCGGTCTCGTGACGGGCGTGGTGCTGGCCTGCACCCTGGCCATCGCACCCTGGACAGTCCGTCCTGCCGGTACCTGGGCCGTGGTCCTGATCGCCACCTCGCTCGTCAGGCTGGTGGTCATCACCGGGCTGACCCTGTTGCTATACTCCGCGGCTCGCATGGCCCCCAAAGCCCTTGTGGTATCGGCTTTCGTGACCATTGCGACTGTCCTGATTGCAGAAACCCTGGTGACCACACGTTTCCTGAGCCGGTTGTCGAGCGAACGCAAAGCAACCCTTCCGTAAGACCTCATAAACCTGCAAGAACACCAAGACCATGCTCCCTCTGCTCGCCGCATCCAACCCAACGCATCACGTCATGGACAAGCCCATCATCGGTGGTGAGGGCGCCTTGTTCCAAGGACCAGAACTCTTTGGTCAACCCACACTGACGATGCACATGGTGACCCTCGTCGTTGCCGCCATCGTTTCGCTGCTTGTTCTTCTTCGAGCCGCCAAGTCGATCTCGACAGGAGACGAAGGCGAGGGCATGTACCGGTACCTGACCAAGGGCCGTGTTTCCCAGCTCATCGAAGTCTTCACGCTCTTCCTGGTCGAGAACACCATTCGACCCATCCTGAAGGAAGACACTCGGCGATTCGTGCCGATCCTGCTCTCACTCTTCTTCTTCGTCCTGACCTGCAACCTGATGGGACTGATTCCCTTCCTGGATGTGCAGCACGTCATCGGACCCGATGTCGATGGCCAGAAGATCTGGACCGTATTCGGTGGAACCGCGACGGCGAACCTGAGTGTCACGTTGGGCCTGGCGTTCATCGCATTCATCGCCATCCAGTACCAGGGATTCCGATCACTGGGTGTCAAGGGTTACCTGTCACACCTCACGGGAGGCGCCCCACTGGCACTCCTTCCGATGATGGTGCCTCTCGAGATCGCCGGCATGCTGATCAAGCCTGCCGCACTCGCCATTCGTCTCTTTGCCAACATGTTTGCAGGACACACCATGATGGCCGTCCTCGCCATGTTCGGCATGCTGGCCTACCAGGCAACTGAAAGCATCGCCGTGACCGGTGCCATCTCCGTGGTATCGATCATCGCCGCCATCGCGATCAGCTTCCTTGAGCTGTTCGTGGCCTTCCTGCAGGCCTTCATCTTCATGTTCCTGACCACGGTGTTCCTCGGACAGATGACGCACCATCACGAACATGATGAGCACCATGAACACGACACTGACGCTGCCAAGGGCCTGGAGCCCGCGGGAGCACATTGACCGATTGATTCCCGGAATGGGCCGGGTTCGAACTTTGAATGTTTCCGGATGTCTCCCATTGCATCCGATCACACGCTCACTCAATACGAGTACTCAGTAAGGAAAGCGACGAGAATAATGAAGAACTTCCTGATCCTCATCGGAACCGTCTTCGCAGCACTGCTGTTCTTCGGCAGTGACACCGCCATGGCAGCCGAAGGTGCTGATGCAGCACAGGGCGCCGTGACCACAGGCCAGGGCCTCAAGGGAATCGGTGGCGGTATCGCTGCTGCATTCGCTGCAGTCGGCGCCGGCATCGGTATCGGCCGAATCGGCGGCAGTGGTGTCGAGTCGATCGCCCGTCAGCCAGAGATGGCCGGCACGATCTCAACTCAGATGATCATCTTCGCGGCCCTCGTCGAGGGTGTTGCCCTCTTCGCCGTGGTCGTCGGACTGCTCGCGATCCTCTGATTCGGTCGCGTGCACGGATGCCCGGTGATGAAACGATCCATCCCGGGCTGATGATTGGAGGCGCTTGATGAACGGTATGTTGATACTGGCTGCAGAACAGTCACCGGTCAATGTTCAGTTGATTTCACTGATCACGACCATTGTCGTATTTCTGTTGTTCTTCTTTGCAGCGGCCTATCTCGTCTGGCCCAAGATCATGTCTGGTCTCGATGAGCGGGAACAGAAGATCCGCCGCGAGATCGAGTCGGCGGAAGCCGCTCGAGCCGAAGCTTCTGATTCCCTGAAAAGACAGGAAGAAGAACTCAACGAGGCACGCAGGCAGGCGACCGCCATGGTGGCCAAGGCCAAGTCAGATGCCGAGCATCACGCAGCAGAGCTGCGTCGCAAGGCGGAAGACGAACTCCACTCGATGCGCACCCAGGCATCCAAGGAGATCCGTGCAGCCAAGGAAGCCGCCATCGGCGAGCTGAACGCTCAGGCCGCCACCATGGCAACCACCATTGCCGGCCGCATTCTGCATCGTGAAATCTCGGCAGATGACCAGCGGGACCTCATCGATGACTCGCTGAAATCGTTTGCCGCCTCCCACGACAACTGACCCGAAACGAACCTGATCATGGCGACTCATACCGACACCCTTGCTCGAATCTACGCACGCAGCCTCTTCGAACTCTGTGAAGAAGCAGGCGGTCGTGACAAGGCCATGGAAGTCGCCGATGAGCTGGAACAGGTCTGTGAACTGGCCCGTTCCGACTCGGCATTCAATGAATTCCTGGCCTCGCCGTTGCTGGAAGTGACGGCTCGCGGGGACAGCCTCAAGGCCATCTTCGAGAACAAGATCAGCGATCTGCTGCTGAGGTTCCTCCTGGTTCTGAATGCCAATGATCGACTTGGACATCTGGAACAGATCGAAGCCGCCATGATCCAGATCGTCCATGAGCAATGGGGTCGCATCGAGGTCGATGTCACCACGGCTCAGGCCATGGATGACACCGCTCGCGAAACCATCACCGCTCAACTCAAGTCGGCCCTCGGCAAGGATCCGGTCATCCACTCGCATGTCAATGAAGACCTGATCGGTGGCATCACCCTCCGAATCGGCGACCAGCTGATCGATGGTTCTGTTGCAACGCAGCTTCGTCGACTTGAAACCGACCTCAAGAAGAGCGGCGGTCACGAGATCCGCCTGCATCCCGAACGATTCCTTGGGGAGAGCGTCTGATGACTCCTCGCTGGATCATCCTGATCCTCCTGTGTCTTCAGACAGGCACTGGACTCGCCCAGCCCGCCCCATCGGTCCCGCAACTCACGATCACTGGACAGAGCGAACTGGACGTTCCAGCAGACGAACTTCGCATCCGTCTCGGCGTGTCCATCTTCAACGAGTCGGTAGAGACGGCTCGAACCGATGTCGATACACGGATGAACGCGATCGTGAAGGCCGTCGGATCACTTGGTCTTGAGTCCAGCAAGGACTTCCACACGTCCCGATACAGCGTCCAGCCCAAGTGGAGTCAGCGACCACGCCAACGTGGCCAGGACTCGGACTGGAAGCCCTCGCTGCTCGGCTACCAGGTCACCTCGGCCATTCAGGTCAAGACATCGCGACTCGATGTGGCGGACCAGATCCTGGCCAAGGCCGTCAGTGCCGGGGCCAACGACATCGGCAGCCTCCAGTTCAATCTGGCGGATCCACGGACCAGTCGCGATGAGGCGATCGAAGTGGCTGCCCAAAACGCAATCAATGATGCACGAGTGCTCGCTGACGCAACGGGTGTTCAGCTGATCGGCATTCGTGAAATGAGTATCAACAACGCGGGCTACAACCCGATTCAAGTCCCGAGGTCCATGGCCGCGGGTCGAACCGCCGCCCCCAATGCTTCGCCAGTCATGGCGCCAAGTCAGGTCCGGGTGTCGGCTTCAGTAACCATCGTCTATGAGATCGAGTCCAACGGCGATCATGCCGCACATGGAACAGAGTGAGACAGGAAGGAATGCACCGTGAAGATCAAGACTGACGAAATCACTTCAGTCATCAAGCAGGAAATCGAGCAGTACGCAAGCCAGCTTGAGATCTCTGAGGTCGGACAAGTGGTCGAAGTCGGCGACGGCATCGCTCGCATCTACGGCCTCTCCAACGTCATGGCCAGCGAACTCCTCGAGTTCGAGACCAGCAAAGGCCCCGTCATGGGCCAGGCCATGAACCTTGAAGAGGACACCGTCGGAGCCGTCATCTACGGCGACTACCTCGCTGTTCGTGAAGGTGACACGGTCCGATCGACGAACCGACTGCTTGAAGTCCCCGTCGGCGAAGCCATGCTCGGCCGAATGGTCGATCCGCTCGGTGCGCCACTGGACGGCAAGGGTCCCATCGACAGCTCCAGCACGATGAAGCTCGATATCGTCGCACCCGGCATCGCTGCACGTCAGCCGGTGAAGGAACCACTGCAGACCGGTATCAAGGCCATCGACTCCATGATTCCCGTCGGTCGCGGTCAGCGAGAACTGATCATTGGCGACCGAAAGACCGGCAAGACCGCCGTGGCCATCGACACCATCATCAACCAGAAGGAATACTGGGGCACGGAAGACGCCGTGGTCTGCATCTACGTGGCTGTTGGCCAGAAGGATTCCACGGTTGCAGGTGTTGTTGACACGCTTCGTTCCAATGGTGCCATGGACTACACGATCGTCGTGAACGCAGGATCGTCCAGTGCCGCTCCACTCCAGTACATCGCTCCATACGCCGGAACGGCCATGGGTGAGTACTTCATGTGGCAGGGCAAGGAAGGCAAGACGCCCAAGCACGTTCTCTGCATCTACGACGATCTCTCCAAGCAGGCAACGGCCTATCGTCAGCTCTCACTGCTGCTGCGACGCCCACCGGGACGCGAAGCCTACCCAGGTGACGTGTTCTACCTGCACAGTCGCTTGCTTGAACGCTCCACCAAGCTGTCCGATGAAAATGGCGGTGGTTCACTGACCGCCCTGCCGATCATCGAAACGCAGGAAGGTGACGTCTCCGCATACATCCCGACCAACGTGATTTCGATTACCGATGGTCAGATCTATCTCCAACCTGAACTGTTCGCCTCGGGCGTGCGTCCCGCCGTCAACGTGGGTATCTCCGTGAGCCGCGTGGGTGGTAATGCACAGATCAAGGCCATGAAGGAAGTTGCCGGTTCTCTTCGACTCGACCTGGCGGCCTTCCGTGAACTGGAAGCCTTTGCTCAGCTGGGTACGGAGCTCGACAAGGCTTCACAGCAGCAGCTTGAGCGTGGTGCCAGGATGGTCGAACTGCTCAAGCAGGGACAGTACACCCCCTTCACGGCAATCGATCAGTGCATCTCGATCTTCGCTGGTACCAAGGGCATCCTGGATGATCTCCCGCTGCCATCCGTGCATGACTTCGAACAAGCCATGCTCGATCACTTCCGTGGGCCACAATCCGCCCTTCGGGACAAGCTGGTTGAATCCAAGAGCTTCAAGGGACTTGAAGACGAATTCCTGACGGCAATCAAGGAATTCAAGGCAGGCTGGCAACCAGCCTGATGCGATCTCGCATCGAGATCTCACTGGTCTTCATCGTGATGCTGATCATCACGTCAGGCTGTGGTTCCACTGCGCGAACCGAGGCCGTGGGGTCACCCCCCCCTGCAACGGACCGGATGTCGGACGGCAGTTGGTCGGATGATGTTCTCCAGGGCACCTGGGAAGGAACCGCCTGGCGAATCAATTCACGTGGTGCCAGTCGTATTCTCGACCGCCTTGAGATCACCTGTGAACCCAATGGACTGCTTCGTGTGAAACGCGAGTGGCAGACCATCGAGGGCGCAGGAGGCCACAAGGGTCGAACTCCCGTCATGAAGGATGAAGAAGATCTGATCGGCGTGTTCGATGCTCGCACCGGCCGATTTCGATTCGTGGAAATGGAAGAGCCTGGCACGATGGAGGGTCACCTCGTCGACCGCGACACGATCGACCTCTTCAGCACTCAACCTGGCCGCCAGCCATCGACCTCCCACGCACAGCTGCAAAGACAGCCCGCACCCTGATAGCCTGCCGATTCCTGTCCTGAAAGATGTCGAGCCTGTCCTCGATGCTGTTCTGATTCCCGAGTCTCAGCCTCCTGAGCCGATGAAGGGTTCCACATGACCACCTCACGTGAAAATCTGCTCCATGTCGCCCTCGAGGCCGTTTCGGCCGCCTGTGCAGTCACCCGATCAGCCCAACAAGCCCGAGAGGCCTTCGGCAGCCTCACCAAGGACGACCGCAGCCCGGTCACCGTCGCCGACTACGCCGCCCAGGCCATTGTCGCCATGACACTCAAGGAACGGCTTCAGGACGCCTCTGAATGTGCTCTGGTCGGCGAGGAGGACAGCGGCGATCTGACGACGGATGAAGCCACCATGACGCGTGAGGGCGTCGTACGGCTCGTCAAGACCTTCCGGCAGGGTGCCAGCGAAGAAGATGTGCTGGCCGCGATCGACTCCGGCTCAGATCAAGGGACCGGTGATGCCTACTGGACACTGGACCCAGTCGACGGGACGAAGGGCTTCCTGCGAGGCCAGCAGTTCGCCATCGCCCTCGCCCGAATCGAGAACGGGAAGGTCTCCCTCGGGGTGATGGGATGCCCGGGACTCCCGGTCGACCAGGCAACTCCCACGGATGTTCCAGACCCCGACGGTGTGATCTATGCCGCGATCGAGGGTCAGGGGGCTTGGGAATACGCCGGCTGCGATCCGAACAGAGAACCGATGCGGATCTCATGCGACCACTGGTCCGCGGATCGTCCGTTGAGATATTGCGGATCGGTCGAGAAAGCGCACGGCAGCATGTCGGACGCCGCCAGACTCATTGAATCTCTTGGAGGCGGCAATCGGGTCGCGGTCGACAGTCAGTGCAAGTACGCCATCGTGGCACGAGGTCAGGCGGACGCCTATCTCCGGATGCCGAAGAACGCCGAATATGTCGAAAAGATCTGGGACCATGGTGCCGGATCGATCATCGCGACCGAGTCCGGTGCCAAAGTTTCGGACATCCACGGCAAACCGCTGGACTTCGGACATGGTCGATTACTGAAGGCGAATTCCGGCGTGATCGTTGCGGTCCCCGGGCTCCATGAAAAGTTGATCGATGGCATCCGTGATCTTGATTTAGGTCCAGCCAAGACGGCGTAATACTGGCAGGCAGCTCATGGGATTTGACGCTTGGTTCACTCTGGCAACGATCGGTCTTGTGATGGCCGCGCTTGTCAGCAACCGAATGCAGGTCGACACGGCCATGCTTGGTGGGCTGGTCCTGCTGATGGTCTTTGATGTCGTTGAGTTCCAGCAGGCTGCATCTGGATTCGCATCGACCGCAGTCCTGATGATCGGAGGTCTCTTCGTCGTCGCAGCGGGGCTGGAGGAGACCGGAGCCCTGTCACTGTTCTCGGACAAGCTGCTGGGCAGGCCACGTTCGATTCCGCAGGCTCATCTCCGATTGCTCCCGCCAGTCGCACTGTGCTCAGGATTCATGAACAACACGCCGATCGTCGCGATGTGTCTGCCGGTGGTCCGCGACTGGGCCAAGAGACAGCGGCTGAGCAGCTCTCATCTCCTCATGCCACTGAGCTTCGCGGCGATCCTGGGCGGCAAACTCACCCTGATCGGAACCGCATCCAACGTCGTCGTGATGGAAGAGTTCACGACATGGCTGCAGCACGACCATCCCTGGCTGGCGGAGATCGGCTTCACACCACTTCCGCCATGGCTCGAATTCTTCGGGATCGGTGCCATCGGCCTTCCCACCGCGATTCTTGGAATCGCCTTGATGATGCTCATCACGACTCGCGTTCTGCCCGCACGGAATCCAGTGAGCAGCGAGCCCGATGATGTCCGTGAATATCAGGTCGAACTGGTCGTCCAGGCAGGATCCCCTGTTGCAGGACAGAGCATTGAAAAAGCCGGATTGAGGCAGCTGCCCGATCTCTTCCTCAGTCGAATCGAACGTCAGGGCACATCGCTTGTCGCGGTGTCTCCGGATGAAGTGCTCCAGGAAGGTGATCGANTGGCATTCGTTGGCGCGTTGGATTCGGTTCTCGATCTTCGCCGTCGCTTCCGTGGGCTTGAATCACCAGACCAGCAGACNTCCAAACTGNCGGTGGACCGGTCCACACGGCGGCTTGTCGAAGCCGTGGTGTCNGCTTCCTCGGAGCTGGTCGGACGGTCCATCCGCGAAGCGCGTTTCCGAACGGCCTACGAAGCCGTGGTGATCGCCGTGAGCCGACAAGGCCAGCAGATCGAAGGCAAGATCGGCGACATCGTCCTGAAGGCAGGTGACGTCCTGCTCGTGGAAACACACCACAACTTTGCCAAGTACTGGCGGAATCGCAGCGACTTCTACCTCGTATCCGATGTCGACAAGAGCCGACCCATTCGTCACGAGAAGGCATGGGTCGCCCTGCTCATCATGATGGCACTCGTGTTTCTCCTGATCTTCAAGCCTCTGGGGCTCGCTGCTGTTCCTGCCGTCTGGCTCTGCGCCTTCCTGATGGTCATGACTCGGTGTGTCACTGGAACCGAAGCCAGACGCGCGATGAACTGGCAGGTTCTGCTGGCCATTGCCGCTGCCATCGGAATCGGCAAAGCGATGGAATCCAGTGGCGCCGCGACCGGCATCACCAATTCTCTCGTCGATGCGGCGAACAGTCTGGATTTTGGCTTGACCGGGATGCTGATCGTGCTGTTCATCATCGCCTCCATCGTTGCACAGCTCGTGACACCGTTCGCTGCAGNCGTTCTGATGTTTCCGATCGCGGTTGGCATGGCGGAGAACTTCGCAGTCAACCCCATGCCGTTCATCTTCACCTTGATGATGAGTGTCGGCACGAGTTTCATGACACCGGTGGGATACACGACGAACCTCATGGTCTATGGGCCAGGCGGCTACCGATTCATGGATTTCATGAGACTTGGCCTGCCGCTGGTCATTCTGGCCGGCATCGTCACCATCATCATCACCCCGATGATCTTCCCGTTCTAGCCAGGTCATCAATGACGTGAAACTGCGAACGTTCATTTCCATCCTGCTCCATCTGCTTGGATCGATCTTCCTGTTGGCGGCTGTCGTCCTGATCGCCGCCTGGTTGACTGGAATCATCTTCAGTGATCGATGGGTGTGGTCGCAGTGGCTGTCGTGGATTCCCACGATCATCCTCATGCCAGCCGGTGGCTTGTGGCTGATCGGCATCGGTCTGATGAGACGATTTCGTCGTTACTGGCAGCCAGGCATCTGCCTGCTTGTCCTTGGCCCGTTCGTCTATCTCTACCTGCACTGGCAACCGGAACGAACACATGCCGACGAGTCCAGGCCAGGCATCACGTTCTGCCAGTGGACACTCGGGACGGTCCTTGCCAACGAGGAAGCCTATGGCGAGGTTCTGGTCGAACTCGATGCCGATGTCAGTCTGGTCGAAGGCGGTCGTCGAATCCGCTGGTCCCAACCCATCAAGGACTGGCTGGGACCGGAACAGACCAGTCTCTCCACCGGAATCTTCAGCATCCTGACGCCACTTCCAGTCGAAGAGCTTCGTACGGTCGTCTGGGCCGAAGGGATCTACGCAGCGATCCTGACCATCAACGGACCTGGATTTGAAGTCACCCCGTTGAAGATCCTGCTCATCGATCTGCCCTCGGATCCGAACAGAAGTCGTTGGCAGATTGCCGCCAGGCTCGATGACCTGCTCTCCAAGGCCGAGTTCGATGAACCGGATCTGATCGTCGGTGATTTCAACATGCCCTCGAACAGTCGGGCGTTTGGCGGTCTCTTCAAGGGATACNCGCGGGCCTGGAGTGAATCAGGCGAAGGCTGGGGGCCGACCTATCCACGGGAATGGCCGATCGCGAGAATCGATCATGTTCTGGTGGGCCCGNCGGTCGACGTCACCTCAATCAGGACAATCGATCCTGGACGGGGACGTCACAGACTTCAGGTATTCAAGGTCACAGCGGGTTCCGAGTAGAGACCCGGACGCTTCAGCCATTGTTTGAATGCGCATTCGAATCAATGTGGCCGGAAGATGTCCCACAAGGCTTCAATCACCTGGCCACCGCTGCCAATGGTGTCCTGGCCATCTGGAGGCAGGATGTTGCCCAACTGCCAGTCTTCAAGCCACTCCACGGAGAGATCCATGTGAAGGACGTTGATCCCACCATCGAAGTTCAGATCACTCGATCGTCTCATGCCGTCTGAAAGCAGGATCGATGAATAACCGTCTGTGAACAATCGATCTCGCCACTGGGATGGATCAACCGCGGGATCCCAGTACTTGTCACCTGCATAGTGGTAGTTGGTGTAGATCGTGCGTCCCGGATTGATGTCGTGATTGCCGACTCTCATGGTCATGACCTGATTCAGATCCGACCAGTTCTGTTCATATTCGTCCCAGCCATGCGCACCCATGTGTCCTGGGGAATACAGGACGGAAGGCTCCTGCAGGAACTGATACTGGTAGAGGTGACCAAGGCCATCAAACCCGTTGCTCAGCCAGCGGGCATGCTTGCGATACGGATCGAACACTTCCAGCTGCTCGGGCGTCCAGGCTCGCATCAGCTCGCCGAGATCCAGAGGGGCATTGCGAAGGGCTGCACTCTCAGGGAGGTCACCCTTCTGGCTGTCGGCGAAGAGTGAGATCGCCTGACCGATGTTCCGCTGATTGGACTTGCTGATCACCCGGTTGGCAGCATCCCGGACACTGGCCAACGTCGGCAGGAGCAGCCCGGTCAACAATACGACGACCGACATCACGACAAGAAGTTCCAGAAGGCTGTAACCGCGCCTGGGCAACCTGTTCGGCTGCTTCATTCTCTGTTCAGGCTTGAACATCACTGTGTTCAGCGAACTGGGCACGCTGACAGTCCTCCTCTTGGTCTCCATGGGCCCGGTAACGGACTCATGGAATCCGGTCAGGAGCCTCTCGAGAGAGGCCCGATCTGAGCCTCCAGACTACACAATCCTGACAGGAATCCAGAATATTGCTGTTCAGAAAGTGCCGGAAAAACGCGGTCTGAGCCACNAATGGCCCTGAATGGCCCAAAACAGCTCCGGATTGTCTTCGACCCCGTCGTATCTTGTGGGAACCGGAAGCCTTGACCCTGCGGAATGAACCCTAGATGGGGGCTCGATTTGGACCACTTGGAGTCACATCTCATGCAACGAATCGCTGCAGGCGAAGAGTCCGCCGTAGCCGAGTTGTATGACCGCTTCGGTGGACTTGTTTTCCGAGTTGCTCGGCAACTGCTTCCCACGCAGCCTGAAGCCGAGGACGCTGTTCAGGAGATTTTCGTTCGACTCTGGCAGACCGCTGACCGATTCGATCCTCAGAGAGCCAAACTCGTCACCTGGGTCATGCTCATCGCCAGAAGGCATCTGATCGATCAACTCCGTCGGAAATCAGTCAGACCAAAGTCCACAAGTCTGGAACAAGACGCCTTGCAATCACTTCCTCAGGAACACCAGAGAACAGTCCCTGAGTACCAACATGAACAAGCCACGGCGCTTCAACGCTGCCTGGCGGACCTTCCCGAACTTCAGAGAGTCGTCATCGAACGCTCTTATCTACAAGGATTCACGCTCAGAGAAGTCAGTCGACAACTCGATGCCCCACTTGGAACAGTCAAATCGGCCCTGAGCCGTGGACTCCAGAAACTCCGAGATCGCTCACTGACCTCGGAATTCCAGGAATGGGCAGCATCCTGACCGACTTCGAATCAAGGACTGATCATCGAAACCATGAAACCTTCAAAGACAATCTCGATTCCCGAACTTGTTGAAATGGCATCACTCGATGCCTTTGGACTCCTCGATGCAGAAGACGCACTCGAATTCGAGGATGCGTTTCTCGCCGTTCCCGAGAACGTTCGAATCTCGATCCGCAATCTTCAGGCCGAACTGGTCACGGATGAGCGACTCATCGGATCGGATGAACCTGATGAATCGCTGAGATCACGGGTTCTTGAACGCGTGTCGAAAGCCATTTCCGAGGGTGACCAGGCACTCCAGCCGCTGGCGATGATCGGGCCGGAGACCTCCCTGCAAAGCACGAACACAATCGAACGAACCGCCTTCAGCCAGTCGCTCTGGACCTGGCGTGCCGTCGCACTGGTCCTCCTTGGAGTTTCCATCACGCTCGCGGTCTTTGGAATCGTGGCCGATCGGAATCACCGTGACCTGATCCAGGCGATCAACAGTCGTCAGGCACAGTTCGTGCTCAACCAGGCACCGGGTCTGCACAATCAGATCGCATGGCCGACCGACAACCAGGAATACCTCGTCGCCTCACTGGTGGATCCTGTTGCCAACACGGGTCGTGTTCGGATCTTCACCAATCCCGATGGAACCAATCCAAAGATCGCCTATGACCTCGATCGACAGACTCAGCCTCTGACGATCTATGCGATCGATGAAGCCGGTGAATTCGGTGAACCGGGAAGTGAGTATCTCGTAGCACGGCTGGACCCCAGAAAAACCTCTGCGGATGTCGCCCCGGGATTCAATCCAAAATGGCTCGGCAGAACCAGACTGGTTGCTCGAGACAGCAGCGGCCAGGAAGTCCTGATTCAGGTCTGAACGAACTACATGACACAAACACGAAAACCGCACGTTTCTGAGCGTGCGGTTTTTTCATTGCCCTGAAGACTCCGCTCTTCGCTGCCATTCTTCCTCAAGAGGCAGCAGGCTCGCCTCGAGATCCTGTCTCTCAGTGGACAACTGCTTGACCCGATCACCGTCGGTGTACACCTCGGGAAGTCCCAGTTGCCCATCGATTTCTGTTCGTCTGAGTTCCAGTTCCTCGATCTTGTCCTCGAGCTTGCGAAGACTCATCCGTTCAAGTGGATTGTGGGCCTTCGTGGGCTTCTCTTTGACAGGCCGCGGAGTTGGTTTGCGAGCGGCTGACTCCTCGGCCTGTTCAAGTACGGCATCCTCTCGTTTCTTGACTCGAAGCCAGTCCGAGAGGCGTCCTTCATGAATACGGACACCACCATCACCATCAAGGATCACGAGACGATCACACGTTGCTTCGAGCAAGGCGCGGTCATGGCTGATCAGCATCAATGTCCCGTTCCATGGTCCACTGCGGCCCAGCGCCGCCTCAACCTGCTCGGCCGAAGGGAGATCGAGATGGTTCGTCGGTTCATCCAGAACGAGTACGTTGTGGGCTCCACCGACAAGTGAGGCGAGCACGAGCCGGGACCGCTCCCCACCCGAGAGGGTGTGAATGATCTGGTCCTGGACCCGTCCACTGAACAGAAACGCCCCAGCGAGATCTCGAGCTTCCTGCTCAGAGGCCTGTCCGCTTTCCCGCTCCCTGGCCAGCGTGTCACGCAACCAGTGCCAGACCTCGAGATCCGGATCCAGATGATCCTGCTCCTGTCGATACCAGCCGATCTTCAGGCGTGTTCCGGTCTGAACATGGCCCGATCGAGGCGGAAGTTCACCAAGCAGGCAACGCACCAGAGTGGTCTTCCCACTGCCGTTGGGACCGAGAATGCCGATGCGTTCACCACGCTGGATCGACAGATTCAGACCACGCATCACCACCATGTCATCCCACGCCGTCTCGACATCCTGTGCGTTCAGAACGATATCGCCGCTTCGGGGAGGCTCTGGGAGTGAGAGATCGGCGACCTGGACAGCACGCAATGGCTCTTCCATGTCTGCTCGATAACGCTCCAGCCTCGATTCTCGTCCACGCGCCTGTTTGGCCCGTTGCCCCGCCTTGTATCGCCGGATGAAGGCCTCCTCGCGACGGACATGATCCTGTTGTCGTTTGAAAGTCCGTTCCCTCGTGACTTCAAGTTCCTGCCGTTGGACCTTGTAGGCCGTGTAATTACCTGGATACTCCAGAACGCGCCCTCGATCGAGTTCCAGAATTCGGTTGATCACACGATCCAGCATCCAGCGATCGTGACTCACGACAATGACACCACCACGAAAGGTCTCGGCGAGAAACACTTCAAGCCATTGACGGCCTTCGATGTCCAGGTGATTCGTGGGCTCATCGAGCAGAAGAAGATCGGGAGCCTCCAGCAACAAGCGAGCGAGCGCGAGTCTGGACTTCTGACCGCCGGAAAGCGTGCTCGCTTCCTGNACGAACTCCTCCTTGCTGAATCCAAGTCCGTGCAACGTCGCCTCGACTCGATGACCCACTTCCCAACCACCAGCAGCTTCGAGACGTGATTCCAGCTCGGATTGTTGCTGGAACAGATCCTCAAGCGTGTCGGCGTCCGCTTCGGCCATCCGCTCATAGATCTTCTCCAGCTCGGAGCGGATGCCATTGAGGATCTCAAACGCTTCAGCCGCCACATCCAGAACGGTCTTTCCGGATTCGAAGGTGGGATGCTGGGGCAACATGCCGATTCTGGACCCACGCTGCGTATCCAATCGCCCCTCGTCCGGGGTCAATTCCCCGGCCAGAACTCTCAGCAGCGTCGTCTTGCCACAGCCATTACGACCGATCAGGCCGATTTTCTCGCCGGGTTCGATGCCGAATGAGGCCCCTGAGAGGATTTCACGGGTACCGATTCGGTGGACCAGATTGGACGCTGCCAGCAATGCCATTGCCCGTCAGTTTATGGTGCCCATTGCAAATGGAGTGAATGAACATGCAGCAAGAGAACCTCTGGGCCCCGTGGCGACTCGCCTACCTCCGCCGTCTGGATGCTCGACGGGATGCCACCGGACCCGATCTCGAGACCCCGGTCAATTTCCTCGCGCACTACTGGGCCCATCCCGAAGACGATGAGCAGCATTTCGTCATCCACAGGACGGCGATGGGCATGATCCTCCTGAACCGGTATCCCTATGCCAACGGTCACCTGTTGGTCGCACTGGGCGAAGCCTGTTCAGATGTTCTGCAGTACGACCAGAAAAGCCGGGAAGCCTTCTGGCAACTCGTCGAACACGCTGTTGAACTCGTTCAAAAAGTGCTTGAGCCTCAGGGTGTCAATGTCGGAATCAATCAAGGATCGGCTGCTGGCGCTGGTCTTCCAGAACATATCCATGCGCATGTCGTACCTCGCTGGAGTGGAGATACCAACTTCATGACCGTGACCGGCGATGTTCGAGTCATGCCTGCCTCACTCGAGGACATGGCTGCTCAGTACCGTGAGGCCCTGGGCTGAGCTTCTGGAATTGAATGGGGAGCCGAGGAGCTGGAGTCCCACGGGCCGCAGGCCGTCACGAAGGAACAAGCCAACGTATCCGGCTCCGTGCGGACCTTGCTCGAACCCCAGGTCTAAGGGGGTTCACGGTCCATCGTTCCAGGCCTTCCACTCTGAGGAGGCATGACCATCGACGCAGATCCAGTGATCCCAGGGGATCAAGCAGGAACGAGCAATGTGCCCGCAGGGGTCGCGAGCCCGGGGGACTCCAGCCCCTCGACTCTTCAACACTATCACGGGTTTGACCCGAATTTGGCCAGTTTTGAATTTGTTTCCGGATCGAGAAAGAAGGCTTCAATCGACCTGAACGGGGCCTCGTTGACATAGGGTCCCGACTACGAGACACTGCTTCTCTACCCGGGTCGCCCCCGGGGCTCAGCTGGTTCTTACCTTTCCGAGGATTCCGATGCGTATCCCCCCATCAGTCGTGTTTTCCGTCCTGGCCGGCAGCCTGCTGGCCGCCTCCGGTTGTACCTCAGACAAGTACCACACTTGGGACTACATCAAAGGCAACCTGACACCTGAAATGGCCGGTATCTCGGAAACCAAGCTCGACCAGGAACGAGATCTCGCTGTGGTCAATGACACCGACTGGCGTGCCTTTTCGGATGACTGGGGACGTGTCTGGCTCTCCGATCAGCCAACCATGCTTTCCCCGTACCCACTCGTCAATACCGGCGGCAACCCCAACTAGTTGACGAGTCACCTCTGCTCGCCAGGATGCGTTCTCCTCACCCAGGACCGATGAGACAGAACACCGGTACCTGTTCGCGTGGCGCTGTCTTGTTCGAGGCATAGGTTGCTGCAACTGTAGAAAACGGAGCCCCTGTGCTCAGGCCGGCCAGCCAGTTCTTCCTCTCATCCGCTCGGCGATATCTCCCGTCGGGGATGTCAGCGAGATATCGACGGAACTATGCAAGAGAGCTCCTCGCCTGGGGCCTGCTGCCCATCATGCTCGGCATGCTTGAAGGCGGCGTGGTCGGCATCACGGCCAAGAAATCATTCGGCGGTCAGGTGGATCCGGATCTCCTTGATCTCGTCATCGGCCTCCTTGTCGGACTTCCCGCCTCGGCGAATCTGACGAGCTTCGCATGGGCCGCCTTCGCCCATGGAAGACACAAGATTCGGTTTGTTGTCAGCCTGCAGGTCGTCACCATCCTCGCCATCGCCGCCGTCTGCCTGGCCGCACCAACCGCCTGGGGATTCCTGTTGTTCGCCGTCGCCGTGGCGGTCGGAAGAATTGCCTGGGCCGGGGTCGTCACCCTTCGAACCACGATCTGGGCAAGCAACTACCCCCGCCAGGATCGACCTCGGATTGCAGGGGCCTTCGCCTCGATTCAGGCCCTCTGTCTGGCATTGGTCACGTTCCTGACGGGTCTCCTGCTTGATGAAAATCCCGATGCCTATCGCTGGGTCTACCCTCTCGCGGCCAGTATCGGCATGGTCGGCGCCTGGTCATACAGCCGGATTCGGGTCCGGGGACACGGCCGGATGCTCGCATCCGAGCGTGATCACAAGAAGTCGGCGGACAAACTCAAACCGACAATCAATCCTCTGGGGATCCTGCGCCTCCTGAACAACGACCGGGGATTCGCAGCGTTCATGCTGTGTCTCTTCCTGATCGGTACCGGCAACATCATGGTCACTGCTCCACTGGTCATCATCCTCGATGACCAGTTCAAACTCGACTACGTGCAGGCCATCGCCATCCTGACCTCCATTCCCATTCTGATCATGCCCTTCTCCATACCGATCTGGTCAAGGCTGCTTGCCAAGGTCCATGTCGTTCGGTTCCGGTCGATTCACAGTTGGATCTTCATCATCAAGAATCTGCTCGTATTCATGTGCATCCTGTACAGCTGGCTCCCCGGGATCTATATCGCCGCCGTCATTCAGGGCATCGGATTCGGAGGTGGCGTGCTTGCATGGAATCTTGGTCATCATGATTTCGCCTCTCCGCAATCCTCCACGCAATACATGGGTGTCCACGTGACCCTGACAGGTATTCGAGGTCTCCTGGCACCGCTGTTCGGCGTCTTCATCTACAAGATGCTGCTGGATCAAGGCAGTGCCACCGGCGGCGGTGTCTATCTCGTGGCCGCCCTGCTGGGCATCCTTGGCGCCACCGGATTTCTGCTGCTGAGCAAGCGGTACAGCAAGCCCCCGGAGCTGGAATCGGCCGATTGATCCGGCTGGACCAAGTCCCGAATCAGCCCTTCAAAGGGCTCTACAAGGCTCTGGGGCATCCAAGGACAGCTCTCGGGGCCTGGCTGGGCAACAAGGGTGATTTGGTGGGCCGGCTCGATCGCCTCCCCCCTTCGATCTGGAGCCGAACCTCGCTATACTGGCGGACTTGCCTGGGCTGATCGCCTTTTTGTCGAGCAGGTCAGCGGATGTGTTTCCGCGGCTTGATGAAGAGGCCCTGAGTTCCAACCTGCGGATGCGACCCGCAGTCCCCCGTCCAGGCCGTCGCTACTCCATACATCATGGTTGACTTCAATCTCATAGCCGAGCTGGGCATCCAGCAGGACGATGCTGACACACTGATTCGCGAACAGATGGGCGATGCAATGGCCCAAGGCGACATGTCCGGTGTGCTCAGCGGCGAAATGCAGCAGTACAACAGGGGCAAGATCCTCGAAGGCAAGATCGTCGGCAAGGCCGGTGACGATGCCATCGTCGATGTGGGCCTCAAATCAGAAGGCCTCGTCAACAAGAATGAGTTTGACGACTGGGACACGCTCAAGGCGGGAGATACCGTCGAGGTGCTCCTCGAGGATCTTGAGGATTCCTCCGGCATCATCAAGCTTTCCAAGCGAAAGGCCGATCGCATCCGTGGATGGGAACGCATTCTCGAGACCAAGTCCGAAGGGGACATCATCGAGGGTCGTTGCATGCGGAAGATCAAAGGTGGCCTGCTCGTGGACATCGGTGTTCCCGTGTTCCTTCCGGCCTCCCAGGTGGATGTCCGCCGTCCAAGCGATATCGGCGAGTTCATCGGCAAGACGATTCGTGCCGAAGTCCTCAAGATCGACGAGGAACGTCGCAACATCGTGATCAGTCGCCGCAAGCTCATCGAACGAGAGCGATCCGAAGCGAAGAACAAGCTCATGAACTCCATCGAGGAAGGTGGACTCGTGACAGGTACCGTCACCAACATTGCCGACTTCGGTGCCTTCATCGATCTCGGCGGCATCGACGGCCTGCTTCACATCACCGACATGAGCTGGGGCCGTGTCAACCATCCAAGTGAGGTCTGCAAGGTCGGCGATGAGATCGAGGTCAAGATCCTCAAGATCGATCGTGATCGCGAGAAGATCGCCCTTGGACTGAAGCAGAAGGAAGCCTCCCCATGGGAGGAGATCGAAGCCAAGTTCCCGGTCAACAGCCGTGTCCGAGGCGCCGTGGTCAGCCTGGTTTCCTATGGCGCCTTCATCGAGCTGGCCGAGGGTATCGAAGGTCTCGTCCACATCTCAGAGATGTCCTGGACGCGTCGCATCAATCATCCCAACGAGCTGGTCAATGTCGGCGATGAGATCGAAGTCGTGGTCCTGGACATCAACCAGGAAAAGCACGAGATCTCACTCGGCATGAAGCAGACCGAGGTCAATCCCTGGGAGCTCGTCGCAGAGCGTTACCCACCGGGAACCATCATCGAAGGACAGGTGCGGAATCTCACCAACTACGGGTCCTTCATCGAGATCGAACCCGGCATCGATGGTCTTCTGCACGTCTCGGACATGTCCTGGACCGAAAAGATCTCCCATGCGAACGAGAAGTTCAAGAAGGGAGACACCGTCGAGTGTGTCGTTCTCGATATTGATCAGGACAAGCAGCGTGTCGGACTGGGTATCAAGCAACTGACCGAGGACCCGTGGGTGACCGCGATTCCAGATGCCTACAAGCCCGGCATGGTTGTTCACGGCACCGTCACCAAGATCACCAACTTCGGTGTCTTCGTACAGCTTGAAACCGGCCTGGAAGGTCTGCTTCACATCTCCGAGCTCTCGGATGAGAAGGTCGATGACCCACAGGACGTCGTCAAGCCTGGAGATCAGGTCGACGTCAAGATCCTTCGTGTCGATACGGATGAACGCAAGATCGGCCTCAGCCTCAAGCGTGCGATGTGGGGCGATGCCGAGAACCGCGAGAACGATCAGGATCCCGCTGGCGGCGGCGATCCATCATCCGACGATCAGCCGACTCGTGGCGGCATGGACGATCACGGTGCCATGGGAACCGACAAGATCTCGCTCTGAGCCTGATCTTCCATTGCAGAGATTTGAACAGGCCCGGCATACTTCGTATGCCGGGCCTGTTATCACTCTCTCGTACTCCTGAAGATGCGAAGCGAATCAGCACATGGCAATGAACACAAGTGCTGACAACACGAGCAACCGCTTGCGGTAGCCAGTCATTCTGACCAGATCTGAGATTGAAACAGGCACTTCTTCCGACCCTCCAGAAGCCCAGGCCCATAACCAGTGGACTTCTACGGTTAGGATGCTCCAATGCAACCAGTCAGTCCAGTCATTTCTTCGGCCGCAACGCATGAAATCCGTCCCTGCACGCCTGTACGGGGTCAATGCTTCCGTCTGTCCGGTTTGTCTGGATATCTCGTACTGATGTTCCTGCTTGGATTGTTTGCAGCAACAGCGCAAGCGGAAGCGGATCTCGAGACTGCCGTTGGCCGTTGGCTTGAAGTCAGACAATGGGTCGATCAGCTCGATACGCCCGAATCCATGATCCGAAATCCAGACGAGNCGGATACCTCGGCCGTGTGCGTGATCCTGAGAAATCGAGGGCGTGTCGTCGGATTTGGAATGGCTCATGCGGAAGATCCTTCTGTTGAAGGCAGTGATCTGACATGGATGGCTGCCACAAAAGCCATCAACCTGGCGAGGAAGGACGATGTGATTGCCTCTCTCCCGCCTTCCGTTCGAAAGGATGCGGGGCGACAACTGACACTGGAAATCGAAACGGCCGGTCCACTCCAAGCGTTGATGGGCCGGACCTTCGAGGCCGCCACGGATCGCCTGCGGCCGGGGATCGATGGGCTGGCGATGCGCCATGAGGACAGATGGTGGCTTCAGTTCCCAGCACAGCTTCGATTGACGAATGCCTTTGTCGGCCCTGAACGTCTGTATTCGCTGGCATTGGCCAGCGATCTGTCACCTCGTCAGATCGAGTCGCTCAGGGATGACGGACGCATCAGCCTGTACGCATTCGAGACCATCGATCTCGCGCAGTCTCAGCCTGATGCCGCACCGATGATGCTGATATCCGGTGATCTCGAGGTTGTTCAAGCCGATGTCACTCCGGAACGGATTCTCGAAACTCGAGATCATCTGGTGCGACACATCCTCTCCAGGATCTTCAAGACCGATCAAGGCTATCGGCTGGTTGGAAGCTTCACACCGATGACCAGCAGCTTTGATCAGAAGTTCGCACGACAACACGAGCGTGCCTTTGTTGCCCTTGCACTGGCGATGTACTCGAAGTCGTCGAATGCCGATCCGGAACTGGCGAAACAGTCACGGGAGATCGCCATTGGACTGCTTCAGGAGGCTGCGCAGCCGACCGGCAAGAAGGATCTGGATCCGATGAATGTCGCCGCATGGAGCCTTGCCGCGACCTCGCTGGGACTGGATGTAGACCAGGAACGAATCGATCAGATGGTGTCGTTTCTCGAGCTGATGCAGGAAGCAGAGGATGTGGATGTTCGAGAGCATGCACACGATCTTGTTCTGGCAGCGGCTGGGTTGTCGGCATGTTCACCAGACCATGCGGCGCTTGCGACCAGTACGGCGATCCGGACACAAGCAGTCCTCCCGGAACATCATCATGTCACGCTGCTGCCATGGCTGAGCTGGATCGAACGTGATCATCGGAACGCCGGAAACAATCAGATTGATCTGAACACCCTGCGCACTCTGCGAAGGAGAATCCTGGATCTCCAGGTCGAAGCCAGTCGAAATCCTTCACATGCCATGAATGCAGGCGGCTTTCTTCTGAAGCCGGGCGTGGACGGGGTCACCTCGCAATCCATGCGACCCGCCATCTTCCTCCTTGAAACCAACAACGATCCCGTCTTTGACAACGCTGAACAGAAGGTGGTCTTCGATCAGGCATCCCGTCGATTTCTTCGGTACCTGCTTCAGCTGAGCTGCCGTGAAGACGTGTCCGGGAGCTGGAGACAGCCCGACCGGATCCTGGGTGGGATCCGACACTCGACATGGGATGCCAGAATGGATGCCGTGGCTCAGGCCATGGCGCTGATGGCACTCAATTCGGCCAGCGAGCAGATCGATCCGCGTTGATGTTCAAGGAGTCGGTGAAGGCTGCCCGATCACGTCATCCTTGACTCGCTCTGACATCGGTTTTTCCACCGTGACTCTTCGGCCCACAATCTTCAGGATGCGCGGTCCCATGCCTTCGACCATCGGGATCTCGAAGGGGAAGCCATCGATCTGACGCTGGATGTAGCCTGGCGCCCGGATGACAAGAGAGGATCTGTGGACATTGATCGAAGCCGCGTCACCACCGTTTCGGAACCATGCTTCCGGCTCGATCAAGGTCTGGATGAGCAGAATCAGCCTCTGCAGGTTCTCCTCTTCGAGTTCTTCCCAATCCCAGCTGCTTGGATGATCTCCCCCACCGCCACCACCGCCGCCGGAACCACCGAAGCCGCCGCCGCCTCCGGAACCACCCAGGCCACCGCCGCCGCCACCGAATCCGCCACCACCGGCCGTGCCGCCCAGTTGGAGTTCAGGCGGGTTGTTGAAGTCAGGGATCAGCATGATCAACTCTTCAACATCGTAGATCCGAACGCTTCGAAACCGGGCTTCATCCATGACAGGGACGGGGCCGATGTAGAGCATGCCCCACCGAATCTGCCAGGTACTGGGAAGCTGCTGGGCAGATGTACATTGATCGAGAATGTGCTCGAGCACATTGAGCGCCGGCATGTTCTTGAAATCGAGGGTGATCTTGATGTCAGGATCAATGCCTTCGATCACCTTGTCATTCAACAGGCTGACCTGAAAAGGTGATCCGACCTGTTCCGCCAACCAGTCGATCGCCTCTTTGACAGGCTGTTCCTGCATGCTGACATCGACGTCCGTATAGACCAGCTTGGCCAGAAGGACGGCATCTTCTGAGATCGTCTCATTCTGGGTGTGCCATCGTCCCTTGACTTCATTCCAGCGATCACCCAGACGCTGCGCAAAAAGATCCGAACACGATACCGACCAGCAGATGATGGTCAGCAGAACCATGATGATGGCATGCCCTGAATTCTGTTTCATGGAGANAACTCCTCAGAGAAGACACGGTCGGTCAATCAATCAGTATAGAAAGCGATTCAGCCAATCAAGCTCATTCGTGCCGCAAAGCCTCAATGGGATCCTGGCGGCTTGCCATCATCGCTGGATAGATGCCGAAAATGACACCGGTCATGGAGGCGACCAGGAAGGACACCACGATTGACCAGCCCGTGATCTGCGCTTCGAACGAGATGTCGACATCGATGAGCCGCTGGACCGATCCAAGCTCCAGGACCCATGGAAGGACATGCGATACGGCCATCGAGAGGGAGACCCCGAGCAGGATTCCAAGAATCCCGCCAACAGCCGAGAGTGTTCCGGTTTCGACGAGGAACTGGGAGATGATGTGTCGACGGGTCGCCCCAAGCGCCCGTCTGATTCCGATTTCCCGGGTGCGTTCGATGACGGACGCCAACATGATGTTCATGATTCCGATACCACCGACCAGCAGACTGATGGCTGCGATGGCCGTGAGAAGAATGTTCATGGCAAACGTGGTTCGCTTCACATTTTCAAGCAGTTCCCAGGGAACGATGATGCCGACATCACCACGTTCAGCATGATCAACTGCAATGATTCGACGAATTCGTTCCGCGGTTGGAATCACCTCTTCAGAAGTTTCAGTCGTGACATAGATCTCGGTAAAACGAACTTCCTCACGTGCGAATGAACCGCTCATGCGTCTCGTATACACATCACTGAATTCAAGCTTGGCGGTGGACAGCGGTATGTGCATGTCCAGATTCAGATCACGTCCGACCAAGGCCCCCCCGGCNCCNCCAGACAAACCAATGGGNTCAAGAACNCCCACGATCGTGACGATTCGATCNTCGATTCTGATCTGCTTTCCGATGGGACTGTGCAGAGGGAAGAACTGCTCGGCAATCGCGTGTCCGATCACGGCGACTCGACTTCTCTGCTCGATATCAGAATCGACCAGATACCGCCCACCGGGCTGAACCTTGAGATTCAAGGCATCCTGCAACTCGGGAAGCGTTCCGAACGTCTGCGCTGTTGTTCTCTTGGAGCCGTAGGAGATGTCGGATCCAACGGTCTTGATGGGAACGATGTTGACAGCTTCCGGAACGAAGGTCTGGATTCGCAGAAGATCCGCGTCCTCGAGACCGTACTTCTTCGCAATCCAGAATGCCTGCTGCTTGCCCGTGCTCCGTTCCTCCGGCGGGTTCTGGGAGCGAATGATGATGTTCTTCGCACCCAGCGACTGAATATCGCGGATCGCTGCATTCTTGTTGCCTTCTCCGATGGCCACCATCAGAATCACCGCCGCGACACCGAGGATGATGCCGAGGCTGGTCAAGGTCGAACGCAGCAGGTGCAGCCGCAGGTTCGTCAGGCCAAGTCGAAGTGTCTCAAGCAGAAAATTCATGTGATCGTGAGTGGAATTCCTCACCATGGTAGACACCCGATCGCGTGGAGGGAAACTCCGGGTAGCATGAAACCCATGCTTGACGATTCATGTCAATTCCAACTCCATGAAGAGCAGGAACTCGAGGACGGGTGGCACTTCGAGGGCGTGCTCGATCTGGGCCCGGATCACTCCAGGGCCATCAGACTTCGTCTGGGCTGGGCGGATTACAACCTCTGGTCTCCATCGGGTGCCGATCGGCCCTCGGATGTCGCTACCGCTGTTCTTTCGATCTTCATCGCCTCCATGGAACCCTCGTCCATCCCGGTCAATCTTGATGCCGGCCTCATTCGACGAGTGATCCCTGATGCGGATTCGAGGGTCTCGGCCATGATCAGACAGGACCCCCACGCCTGAAGCTGAATCTATACTTGCGTCATGTCATCCGCCAAGACCCGGGGTATCAGCCTGGCGAACAAATGTCTGATCCTCTTCGGATCCGCTCTGGTCGCCATCCTCGTCGTGGCCCTGGCGACTCCTTGGATACGAAGCGAGCGAGTGGTCGACGACTACCAGCTCGAAGTCGCCCAACAATTGGCCAGTACGGTCATCTTTGATGACAACAGAGGAATCAGTCGCCCGATATCGATGAAGAATCTGATCACAGGGGATGACCCGGAGGGAGACGGATCGAATGACAACGATCTGATCGTCGGGTACCTCGACTGGTTCGCGATCGAATCCAATCTTCCCCCGACGGATCAGAGCACGCTCACGAGCCAACAGGAAATTGCACTTCAGTTCAAGCAGGCTTTCACTGGTTCGGCACCTGCTTCCTACCTCTTCCTCCCAGAGAGAATCACGGGCGGCTCGGTCTACATCTATGCCGAACCCGTTCCCCGGGACCAACCTCTTTCGACAAGCAATCTGTCCGGACCGACGATCTCGACCGACGGACCCATGACACCGAAGGGGCTGGCCATCGTTCTTCGCAGTACCCAGTTTGGCGAAGGCCTGTTGAGTACGACTCGTATCCTGATTCTCATTGCCGGTGTCGTCGCGGTCGTCGTTTCCATGATCGTCTTCAGGATCATGCTCAGTCGACTGATTTTCCGACCTGTCTCAAGACTTCAGTCCGTGATCGAACAAGTCACGGAAGGCACCCTCGAAGCTCGATCCAAATTGAAGACCGGGGATGAGCTGGAGCTCCTTTCAACCGGACTGGATGACATGCTCAATGAACTCACTGAAAGTCAGGATCGACTTCAGCGAATGAATGAGAATCTCGATCTCAAGGTCGCAGAACTGGCTGAAGCCAATGTCGGGCTCTGGGAATCGACGCGATTCAAGACGGAGTTCCTGGCCAATATCAGTCACGAACTCAGAACGCCNTTGAATTCGATCATCGGTTTTACCGAACTGCTTCACGATCAGGCTGTCGAGGAAGAGGATGCTGAATCCCGCCGAGTCCGGTATCTCACGAACATTCTCAACAGCAGTCGATCATTGCTGGAGATGATCAACGAGTTGCTTGACATGGCCAAGATCGAAGCGGGACGAATGGAAGTCAACATCGAGCCCACCAGTCTCGGCGACGTCATCGAGTTGTTGATGCGAGCCATGAGCCCCCAGGCGGCCGCTCGCGGCATCAACATCGTGGCTGACCAGGAATCCGAGCTTCCTGTTGTGGAGACGGATCCAGGCAAGGTTCAGCAGATTCTCTACAACCTGCTGTCAAACGCCGTGAAGTTCAGTCCGGACAACGGTCACATCACCATCAAGGTCCATTCGGAGGACGCCGAGGCAGCCACGGGGTCCGCAAACAACGGCAAGGTGATCATCAGCGTTTCGGATCAAGGACCGGGCATCCCTGCAGACATGCACGATCTGATCTTCGAGAAGTTCCGTCAGGTCGATGCCAGTCACACTCGATCCCACATGGGCACCGGGCTTGGGCTGGCGATCTGCAGAGATCTCGCCGAGATGCTCCATGGAGAGCTCTGGCTGGACTCCACCGAAGGCGAAGGCGCAACCTTCTTCCTGTCGCTGAATCTGCTGTATCGAAACAAGATGCCTCAGTCGCTGATGTCGGATCAATGAACCGTCCGGTTCATCCTTCATCCTGAGTGGGCTTTTCCCAGGCCCAGTCCTTGCTCTTGTGCAGAGCACCCGCTGCTTGTTTGGTGCAGCGACGACAGACTCTGGCCTGATCATTCAAGGACGAACACCACCACGGTGCTTCACGTGCTTCAAGGCACATGGTGCAGGTCCATCCCTCTTCACCGGCGGCACCGCCCTTCTCCATCACAAGTGACTTCCATGCCTGCTCGAGGCATTCGGCACAGAGGATGCTTCCGTGATGTCCCTCTACCGAAGGAATATCCAGAGACCAGGTCGCCCGGAGACAGAAATCACACAGGATGTCGTCGGGCTGGATATTGTCCGGATCATGGCCTGCACGATGCATCGATCACCGCCTCACGAGTGTAATGGCATGGAACTCACGTCCCTCGAGCCGGTACTTTCGTTCGAAATTCGTCCCCACGACCTCGTCGTCTCCTGCTGATTCCGGAGGTTCGAAGGGCCTCGTATCAAAGAGATCCTTCGCCTCCTGAATATGCTCCTGATACCAACCCCACAGATCCGCATGATCCGTTACCAGATGCAACAACCCTTCCGGCTGCAGAACTCGATGAAAATGTTTCATTGATTCCGTCTGCACGAGGCGACGTTTGTGGTGGCGACCCTTGGGCCATGGATCGAGAAAGTAGAGATGAAGTACCGTCGCAACAGAAGGTGCACACCAGTAGGAGATGAATTCACTGCCATCTCCATGCATCATCAATGTGTTTCGAAGATCATGTCGGCGAAGTCGATCCGCTGCATATCGGTAGAAGGGTGCCGACCACTCGATGCCGAGATAATTGTTCTGCATGGAACGAGCGGCCTGCTGTACGAGAAAGGTGCCTTTGCCGGATCCGATCTCGATCTCAAGCGGGCGACCGGCATCCTCGAAGAGCGTGCGAGGATCCACTGATGCCTGCGCACCGTGCGCAACTTCATCCATGGAGAGTCCCCAGCCCTCGATCTTGGTGGAATGCCGCCTTGTCAATCCATGACTCATGGTGATCCTTCCTGACTCGAATCGACCGGCTCGGCCATGGCCCGAACCGAGGTCAGATCCAGAATCCAGTCCGTCACCACACGCAGAGCACGAGGATCCACCGTGGCACGAATGAACTCAGGACGTCTTGGCATTCGGGGATCGACGGGCTGCAGACGATGATTGGTATCGGGAATCTCGACCACGTCGACTTCTCCACCGGTGCGTTCGACAGCCGCCTTGATGTGCGGCAGCGTCAGCTCGATCGGAGTCTCGAGATCCGCCGAACCGCCGACGGCCAGAACAGGACATCTCAAACGCGGAAGAATCTGCCTTGGATCAAGCCGCATGATGCGCCTGAACGCATCTGATGCGTAGAGTTTCATGTCCTGGTCGATCACATCATCTGAAATCTGATCGACCTGACCATCCGGCATCCGACTGAGGGTTTCCCTGTAGCGAATGACGACTTCACGGATCTCATCGGATGAAGCGGCTGGATCAGCTGCCACCTCCAGAACGACACCGTAGGCCACAAGCAGATCACGAACTCGATCCTGGGGAACAGGCACCCCATCCAGATCGAGTCTCATCGCTGCACGTGCCATGTCGATACCAGGCAGGCCGGGTGTCGACAGCAGCACGACATAGGAGATCTCTCTGTGAAGCCCCATGGCCACCTGCATGGCGACCAGTCCACCGCGATCCCATCCGATGACGCCGACCTTCGTGGGATCGATACCGGGCTGCTGGGAAAGCCATTCCACCAGATGCCTGGTATCGATGACGACATCCTTGTGGGTGAGATCCGATCGAATCATGCCATCGGGAATACTGGAACCACCGACTCCTCTGTCATCGAACCGAAGCGAAGCGATTCCTCTTCGAGCCAAAGCATCCGCCCAAACGGTCTGGTAACGGTGATCATTGGCCCGGTCATCTCGATCCCGACCACCCTCACCGGGAACCAGAACGACGGCTGGATACTGGTCGCCCCCGGAGGGCACCGTGAGCGTCGCCGCCAGTTGATGTCCGATCGGGTGGACAATGATCTCTTCTCGAGATTCGTACGACACGGGCCCGACCGGATCCTGGGGACGCGCGAGATGGACCGGGTCCGAAGTCGTCTTTCTCTGAAGCATGAACGTCGATGTTGATCCCGCCTCATCCCAGGCCGCAAGGACCTGATCAGGGGCGTCGTCCGCATCCAGCGGTTGGGGCGTGATCAGTTTCAATTGAATCGGGGAAGGACCTGGAATCTCGATCAACAGGGCCGAAGAATCACTTCGAACGAAGACCGGATGTCCGTCACATTGGCGGTCAGGCAGATCACATTCCGCAAGCCACTCACCATTCACAGGTGCCAGGTACAGTCGAATGTCCTCGAAATCACGACCTGGAACGATGACACTGCCGGCCCAGATCTGGTGCGATGGCTGATCCTCGACCCGCGNCAGCTTTCGGAGATCAAACGAGCCGATCTGCTGCCCCTCCCGGGTCATGGTTCCAGCGTAGGTGGACCCGGAATCCGTGATCGCACCGGACCAGAACTGGATGAGACCGTCCATGTGGGTCGCCAGCTCGACACGTTCATTCTCGATCTTGAATTCGACGATCGGTTGGACACTTCGATTGTCTGCCAGCTGGGTGATACGAAGTACCCAATCCTGCCCCAGTCTTTCGGAGTCGATCACCGTGTCCAATGACCGGCCATCATTCATCTGAACCGTTCCATACCAACGACCCTCGAATGCATCCGACACCTCCGGAACCTGCGGATCCAGAAGGCCGACGATGGCAGCCATGAGAAATGCGGACAGCATCATGAGATCACCTCGTTCAGCTCCTCGGTCATGAGAACCTGATGATGGTACTCAACCGGTCGCTGAGGGTCTCTGAAAATCAATCTCTGGAGCATCTGCCCAGAGGTTCTCAAGATCGTAGTACTGGCGGCGGCCGGGCTCGAACAGGTGGACGATGAGATCGATGAAATCGACCACGATCCACGTATCCAGGGAATCTCCCGTGACACGGAAACGCTGATAGCCGGCCGTCTGTCCCAGTGCCTCGATTTCCGCAGCCACGGACCGCATCTGCCGGTCACTGGTACCGGATGCCACCACAATCAGGTCGCAGATCTGACTCAGACCACGCAGGTCAAGCAGTCTGACATCCTCGCAGTGGCTGTCACACGCCAGTTGCGCAGCGGCCCGTGCGAAATCGACAGCGGACATCTGCTGACCCGAGCCGGAATCACGACCTTCTGGAGGTGACTCCATGGATCATCCAAGTCCAAGGGCTGCTTGAACCGTTGGGCCGAAGTAGACGACCAGGCCTGCAAAGACGACTGAGACGACGGCGATCAACTTGATCAGGATGTTCAACGACGGACCTGAGGTGTCCTTGAATGGATCACCGACCGTATCGCCTGTCACGGAAGCCTTGTGGGAATCGGANCCCTTGCCACCGTGATGTCCTGCCTCGATGTACTTCTTCGCGTTGTCCCAGGCACCACCTGCATTCGCCATGTAGATGGCGACGGCAAAGCCGCTGGTGAGACCGCCAACCAGAAGTCCCATGACACCACCGACTCCGAGAATCAGTCCAACGATGATCGGAGTGATGATGGCCAGGATCGAAGGAATGACCATTTCACGCTGTGCACCTGCGGTCGAAATCGACACGCACTCCTGGTAGTCGGGGTAATCGACGCCGTTCACGTTGACCTTGGTCGGCCAGTTCTGTGGATTCGAGACGTCTTCATCGCTCATGCCATCAGCACGGAACTTGTCACGCATGATGCCGAACTGTCGACGACATTCGTTCATCATGCGGTAGGCGGCACGACCCACGGCGTTCATGGTCATCGCACAGAAGACGAAGGCCAGCATGACGCCCAGGAACAGGCCGCCAAGAACTCGTGGATTCATGATCGAGATGTCGTAGAAAGCCGCCAGGTGGTTCAAGGAGGCAAGATCGGCAGGCACCAGATCAAACTGATACTCCTCGCCGTTCGCCGACACCTCAGCGTTGTATACGCCGTTGTGATGGTCCCAGCTCGCCTTGGCTTCGATCTCTTCACCAACCGGACAGATTCGACCAACGCCGGTCACGACTGCCCTCGAGGCGAGCATCAAGCCACCGCCAGCGGTGGTCTCACTGTTCACATCACCGACCATCCTGAACTCACCCTGTCCCATGTTGCGGAGATCGAGAGTGACTTCATCATCTGATCCAGGCCGGTTCTGCTTGAAGGTCGAAACCGTACTGGCATCGAAGTCGGCTCCACCGACGGAAGCCAGAGGGGTTGACCACTGGGGAACGGAATGCTTCTTGACCAGCGCGACGTTGACCACGATGGCGTATGCAGCAAGAAGCGCCATGGCGGTCAGTGCTGCCGAACCAATGGCGAATCCCTTGCCCGTTGCGGCTGTCGTATTGCCGAGCGAATCGAGCATGTCGGTTCGTTCGCGAACGAAGGCCGGCTGACCGGTCATCTCAGCATTGCCGCCGGCGTTGTCGGCGATCGGACCATAGGCGTCGGTTGCAAGCGTGATGCCCAGTGTGCTGAGCATGCCGACGGCGGCGATACCGACACCGTAGAGACCGAGCAGGAAGTTCTCATTGCCTCCGCTGAAACCGAAGGCAAGCAGAATGGCGACCACGATCACGACCAGTGGTGCCCATGTGGACTTCATGCCTTCTGCGATACCCGCGATGATCACGGTGGCGTGGCCCGTCTGGGTCTGCTCAGCGATCCGCTGCGTGGGTGCATGCTCGTATGAGGTGTAGTACTCGGTCGCGAATGCGATCACGAGTCCTGCGGACAATCCGGTGACGATGGCCAGAGTCGGCTGCCACCAAACGTAGTACTGGGCGATCTCGGGATCCTTGAGCAGCAGCCAGAACAGTACACCAGCACCAACGGCTACCAGCGCGGAAGCGAACCACACACCCATGTGAAGTCCCTTGAGCAACTGACTGAAGGATGCACCTTCCTTGGCCCGGACGACGAACACGCCCAGAAGCGAACAGATGATGCCAAGACCTGCCAACGCCATCGGCGCGGCTGCCAGGATGTAGCCCATCTTCTCGGAGACGTCACCAAAGGCACCAGACAAGGCTGCTGTCGCACCAAGTGCCATCGAGGCCAGGATCGAACCGTAGTAGGACTCGTAGAGGTCGGCACCCATGCCAGCCACATCACCGACGTTGTCACCGACGTTGTCAGCAATCGCTGCGGGGTTGCGAGGATCATCTTCGGGAATACCCGCTTCCACCTTGCCGACCAGGTCGGCACCGACATCGGCGGCCTTGGTGTAGATACCACCGCCGACACGGGCAAACAGGGCCTGCGTGGAAGCACCCATGCCGTAGGTCAGCATGATGGCGGTGATTTCCTCAAGGCCGGAATTTGGAATCAGCTGATTCCACAGGAAGAACCAGACGCTGACATCAAGCAGCGCGAAGCCGACTACGACGAGGCCCATGACGGCACCGGAGCGGAACGCAACGGTGAGACCGTCGTTCAGGGACTGCTTGGCAGCAAACGTGGTTCGCGCAGAGGCATTCGTTGCCATCTTCATGCCGAACCAACCACACAGGCCTGAGAACAGACCGGCGATGGGAACACCTGCAGCGGTCCAGAGCGGCTGGATGTTCAGCAGACCCAGAATGAGGAGGATCGCCACCAGCACGATGAAGACGATGAAGACGACCTTGTACTGACGCACCAGGTAAGCCATGGCGCCCTTTCGGACGGCCTCGGCGATCTGGATCATGTTGTCATCACCCTCCGATCGGCTCATCACGGATCGGCTGAAGATGAAGGCGAACAGAAGGGCCAGGACAGCTCCGATGGGAGCAAGGAACCAGACCCAGGCGTCGTTCACGATTGGCTGGAAATCAGCAAGCAGTATGCTTCTCACGCCTGCAACTCCTCTAAAGAGACCGCGCGGTTTGATTGGACGCGGTGATCATTCATTTTCAATGGGGTACTGCTGGTATTCAGCATGTTCGAAGTATCGTCCGATTTCATGGACGTACAGGATTCGCTAACCACGACCTTTGCGAGGGCCGCCACCACCTGAACCGCTGCGACCACGGGATGGACCACCTTGTCCGCCCTGTGAGCCACGGGCTGGAGGACCAGCCTGCAGTCGGGCCATTCGTGCGATGGATTTCCGCAGAGCTCGACGGCGTCGTTCTGATGGTTTTTCGAAGTACTGACGACGCTTGACGTCCTTCGTAAGCCCTTCTTTTTCACAGAGCTTCTTAAAGCGACGCAGCATCTGGTTGACGGACTCGCCGTGACGAGATTTGATCCGGATAGCCATAGGTTTCGGTACTCGGTGTCAAGACCTTGTGGAAAGCGAAGTATTAGAACCGATCCGGGTTCTGGCGGCAAGGGTTGAGCTTTCAAGATCATGGGGATCCAAGGCCTAAATTTGGTGAAATACGAGATACTGGGGATCGGTCAATGAGGCTTCTTGTCGACACATTCAATGTCCTCCATGTCACTGGAGTGCTCCCACCGGGCCTTGCTGGGCCTGATGTGGCTGGTTTGGCGGCTCTGGTGGCCTCCAGCCGCTGGGGCGAGGCCCATGTGGCCCTGGTGTGCGATGGCAGCCCACCGTCCGGAAAAAACCCGAAATTACCGGCCAGAATCAGAGCAATTTATTCCGGCACTTCCGAGGCGGATGACATTCTCGAGCGACTGATCCAGGACTCTTCGGCCCCTGGACGGCTCCTGGTCGTCTCCTCCGACCGGCGAGTGCGGAAAGCGGCCAGACGACGTGGCGCGAAGAATCTGGATGCCAGCAGCTTCCTCAGAGCCCTGCTGGAGGACCGTCGGGCAGGCCGAGGCCGGCCGGAATCCATTCATAGGCCCGCCAACCTCCGGCCCGGCGAAGTGAACCAGTGGCGTGACACCTTCAAATTGGGTTCGGATTCCATCACGGTCTCGGATGAAGATCTCCCCAGCCACCTGCTCAAGCGGCTTCAAGAAGGCTCCCATGATCGATCTGAGGAGGAGTCCGGTGACCGGAACCGTCAACCACGCACGGCACCTCACGATTCGAAGTCGGCCGATCCCACTCCCGACCTGGCTTCCCTGCTCCCCGAAGACCTCCTCGAGGAAGCCCGGGCCCTGCTGTCGACTGACACTCCAACTGAACAGACCCCTCCGCCGGACAAGAAGGTCAGTTCGCCTTCAGAGCGGCCGCCCACTCGGTCGGATCGTGATCTCCCCGAGGACATCATTCGACAGGCCGAGGATCTTCTTCGAGATCCTCCGACGGAAACCTGACATGTCCGTTGGTCAAGGCCAGAGTCGTCGCGTCGACCAGGTGCCGTCCTCACGAACGTGATACACCACGCGGTCATGAACTCGGAATTCACCGCCCTGCCAGAACTCGATCGACTGTGGTCGAACGCGATAGCCGATCCAGTGTGGTGGTCGAGGCACGGGCTGGCCTTCATATCTGGATTCCACTTCACGAAGCCGTGATTCCATCGTTTCCCGATCCGCACACTCCCTGGATTGATCGCTTGCCCAGGCACCGATCTGACTCCCCCGCGGTCGACTGGCGAAATAGGCATCCGCTTCCTCATCCGAAACCACCTCGATCGGGCCTTCGATGCGGATCTGACGCTCCAGCTCATCCCAGAAGAACAGAAGAGAGGCGCACCCGGAAGCATCCAGCTCGACACCCTTGCGGCTTTCGCGATTGGTGTAGAAGACCGGACCCCGCGCATCGAACCCCTTGCGAAGGACCATTCGGCAGGATGGACGTCCTTCGGTATCAACTGTCGACAACGCCATGGCATGGGTGTTGGGAACCGTGCAGCGTTCACGGGCTTCCTCGAACCATGCCTGGCATGCAGCGATGGGATCCGGTGATGGTGCGTCGAAGTTCATGCAGTCAAACGATAGGC
The DNA here is from genome assembly GCA_002702575.1 of Phycisphaerae bacterium. GTDB lineage: Bacteria > Planctomycetota > Phycisphaerae > Phycisphaerales > SM1A02 > UBA1668. Next base: position 115,231 of record PAAJ01000016.1, read on the forward strand.
TCAGGAATGGCCAGGCGCACCAGGAAGCTCAAAGGTGGCAGCGGATTGATCTGCACGGAACGCCAGGACTCGTGACCGAACGTCCTTGTCGGACAGGGCCATGATCTCGGCAGCGAAGATCGCCGCATTGACAGCACCCGCGCCACCGACAGCAAGTGTGCCCACCGGAATACCCTTGGGCATCTGAGCCATCGAAAGCAGCGAATCCAGGCCTTCGGTAGACCACGCCTTCATTGGGCAACCGAGCACAGGCAGATGCGTCAAGGCGGCAGCCACACCGGCAAGGTGAGCCGCGCCACCAGCCGCACAGATCAGAATCTGAATACCCCGCTCCTCGGCAGTGGCGCAGTACGCCTCCAGTCGTTTGGGAGCACGATGTGCTGAAATCACATTGCACTCGTGGGGAATCTCCAGTTTCTGCAGTGTCTGGGATGTCTTCTCCATCACCGGCCAGTCCGAGGCGCTCCCCATGAGAACACCCACGCGGGCCCCGTCTACAGTCACAATTTCAGCCATGTTTTCAGCTCCATGAGAGGGTTGAGGCTGAAATCCTATCGAGAACGCCCGAATCGTGAAGAGCCGAGCCGAAGAGGACATGACCTCGAACTGACGATACACTGCCCGTTGCGGCATGCCTCTCAGGCATGGCGATCCATCTACGGGTTTTCCAGGCCGTTCACGGCCCTCCGAAAGCCCAGAATGGGGATTGGTGTAACGGTAGCACGGCTGACTCTGAATCAGTTAGTCAAGGTTCGAATCCTTGATCCCCAGTTGAAAGACCCCCGGGTGGCCATCCACCCGGGGGTCTTCTTGTGATCTTTGAATCGGGAATCGACGAATCAGTTGGCCATGGCGGCCTTGTTCTTCTTCATCGCATCCATGGACTCCTCCATCTGCTTCATCATCTCGGCGAATCCTCCAAGATTGAAGTCCACGATCATCTGACCGCCCTTGGTCATGGCGGTGCAGGTTGCATCAAGCCGGACCGGATCACCAGCAGGAACCGCAGTGGGCAGATCCTTCATTTCATCCTGAAGTTCAGGAATGCTCCGCATGAAGACCATGAGCTCGGAGAATGCGGACCTGAAGTCGAGTGACAAGGCGAGAGTCGGTGACCCCTGAGCCGTGGAGACCAGCTCGTTCAGGATGTTGGACTTTGCAGGCTCGCTTGAATTCAGCATCTGCTTGGCAGCACCAAGGACCTTGCCGTTGCGACCCATCACGATGGCCATCTTGTTGCCATTCGTCAGATAGCGGATCTGAAATCCGACTTCACCGCCCAGGAGGGCATTGATGACGGATGAGATCATGGCCATTTCCTTTGGAGGAATCAGGCTTCCCATTCCCATCTTCGACATCATCTCCTGCATGTCGAGTCGAACGGTGTAGCCCGTGCCGCCATCAAGAAGCTTGAGGTCCGTGACGCTGATGCCGAGTCCCGCATCATTCAGGGCCGTCCACATTTCAGCAGAACCCTTCATGTAGGACTCCTTGTTCTTCACGTTGAACAGCTGGAGGCACCAGAGGCCCTTGCTCCCGAGCCCATAGGAAATCCCCACGGAGCCATCCATCTCCTTCACGATCTTCTGGGCATGATCCATCATGATCTTCATGGCCTGGCCAGCGGCACCGGGCAGACCCGCGGTCTGTCCTTCCTGGGCCCAGAGCATCATTTCAAGCGCACCATGGCTCATGACGGCGCCGAGAGGGCTGTTGTCGACGAGTACATTCGAGTACCTGCCGAGATCAGCCGAACCAGCCGCATTCATCTTCGGATCGGTTGGAATCCAACGGATCGTGGTGGTCATGTCCGGACCGTTGAAGGACATGGAGAAGTCCCATGACTTGAACATCTCCATGAACAACTTGATCTGGGCCGCGGTCTGCTTGGCCTGCTCCATCATCATCTTGGCAGTGGGATCATCCTGCTGGTGCATCCCCGGATTGGCCATCTGGGACATCATCATGTCGATCATCGGACCGTTCTGCTTGTAGAACAACGCCTGATCGAAGGCGATGGAAATCTCTCCAGGAGGGATGTTCTGCATGAGCTGGGCATCAGCCGCAATGGCTTTGCCATCGGGGGCATCGGACATGACGACCAGTGGACTTCCATTGATCGAAGTCACCTTCATCGCAGGATTCATGGCCGAGGACAGACCTGCATGGTCGCCTTTGACACCAATGATGACTGACATGGCAGGTTCGATGCCGGCCTTGCCCTGCGAGAGCGCGAAGGCGATTGGAGCAGAGAGATCCAGCTGAGTCTGCTTGGTCGCATCTTCATTCTTGAACAGCATCATCCCACCCATCATGGGCATCATCTGCAACTGCATGGCAGCCTGCTGATCAACTGTTCCGATGGTCTTGCTCAACGACGAGATCAGCTTTTCAGCTGAAGGTGCATAGACCATGAGATAGGCGTCGGCAGGAATGTGCTGACGAATATTGTCGGGGATGGTGATCGAACTCGGCGCCGCGGAGACGGGCGAGAGGATCCCGAGAATGGCGATGAGAATCGCCCCTGTGAATGTTCGAACAGCTGACATCTGAAGTGCTCCTTCCACGTTCTTCCAGATTCTTCCAGCAAGACCATGCACCGGGACAAAAGGTGAATACCCCGAGCCGCGGCGCAGGGGGTCAGTTTAGCGACAACGAGAGACCGCGTCCCTTGAATGGGTTTCAATGGATTGCCAGAGCTGTTCAGCCGGTATTGCCAAGCCGCACAAGTCGCTGGTCGGGCAGGCATTTGACGGGGGGCCCACCGGAGGCTGGCTGAAAAATCGCCTCGATATTCACCACCCTGGCCGGTATGGGGCCACGACCAAGGGATCTCACATCGAGCTGGAATCGATAGCCGGGAAATCCGAACATCGTGGGACCTTCCGCTGCCCGTGTCTGCGTCTCGTTGAACTCCCAGATCATCCGTGGAAGATCCGTGGACTCCTCGTCCTTCAACGGAACGGCTTCGAATCGGAAGACGCCCGGAACGATGACGGGCTCGGGGCGAGGCTCGTCGAAGAGCACGACGGAGACATTGATGAGATCGGCCTGGCCGTCACCTTCGATGTCCTCCGCCTTGGGCGCCACGATCAGGGCCATGCGATTCGGGTTCGCATCCCGAAGCACCTTCATCACCGTCGGCTCGGGTCGTGGCGGCGTGGAACGACGACGCGTGGTCTTGTTGGCTTCCTCGCAGGCGGTTGTCGATACCGACAGCGCCGCCAGCAGAACCAGCAGAATGCGGTTCATTCGCGACCTCGTTCCGAATCGTCTTTCGGAAGGACGCCTTCGTATTCCTCCGCTTCGATCAGATCCTTGAGCTTGAGCTCATTGCCATCCTTGTCGAAGATGCCTTCCCCGTCGAAACGACCATCGCGAATCTGATCGCGAAGAGAATCGGGCAGGGAAATCAGATCGACCTGCTGGTCGGTGAGCTGGTCGATCCGGTCACGGTCGGCAGGACTGCGAATCACATGAGGCGTCAGGACGATGACGAGTTCGGTCCTTCGGAGGTTCTCGGTTTCACCACGGAACAGGAAGCCGATGAGCGGAAGATCGCCCAACAGTGGAATGGACTGCTCGTTGTACTCGTACTCCTCGAGAATCAGGCCACCGAGAATGATGGTCTGGCCGTCATAGACCGTGACCGTCGTATCCGCAGTGCGTTGCTGAATCCGGGGCGTCGTGACGCCGACGGCTGGTTCATCCCGCTGATCAGTCACTCTGGACAGGGTCGGTGTGACATCGAGACGGACGAAGCCATCAGGGTTGATGGATGGGGTGACGTCCAGGATGACACCGGTCTCCTTGGCTTCGAGTGGAACACTCACCAGGCCCGTATCGAATGTCTGCGATGCGGTCGGCAGATAGATGGTCTCACCGACGTTGATCGTGGCCTGCTCGTTGTTGGCCGTCATGATCGAAGGGTTGCTGAGGATGTTGAGGCGATTCTGCTTCTCGAGTGCACGCAGCATGATGTTGAAGTCACTGGATGCGATGGAGAGTGTCGGCGCCCCCATCGCCATGGTCCCCGCGACCAGGTCATACATGCCACCAAGACGAACGGTCCCGATGTCACCCGAAGCATCCGCACTGATACCCCAGTCGAATCCACCCTCGAGGGTGACCTCCGCGAGCATCAACTGGATCAGGACCTGTGGCGGATCCACATCGAGCTGCCTGATGACTTCCTCGATCCGCTCCATGTAGCGAGGGCTTGTCGAGACGAGAACGGAATTCGATTTCTGATCGCCCCTGATCGTGATCTCCCGCTCGAGCAGCCGCGCTGCCGAGCCGATCTGATCTCCACCGAGTGTCTGAACGAGCTTGCGCTGCTCCTCTGCGACGAAATCGCCCAGAATGCTGGCGACGTTCTCCGCGGTTGCATTGCGAAGTTGATATACGACGGTTTCCCGCTCGTTGGCTTCCAGCTCATCCAACTGATTCACCACGTCCTCGACCAGATCGAGATAGGCCGGACTGCCGGAGACCAGCAGACTGTTGGTGCGACTGTCGACCGTGATCGCCAGCTGCTGACGTGGATCCGGAACCGCGGTCAGTTCCGTACCCGACACCATGCTCTCCGAACCCGGAATGGTCGCCAGACCATCCGCAACCTGCGTGTCGGAACCGCGTGGCTTGAGCACCAGCAGGTCTTCGCCTTCATCGAGACGGAAGAGATCGATCAGGACTTCCCGCATCGCCAGTGCGTCTGCGTTCTTGAGCTTGAAGATCCGGATGTTCTTGGAGCCCTCCGAGGAGTCGTCCAGATCCTGGATCATTCTGCCGATCAGATCGATTGATTCACGTGGTGCACGAACGATCACGGTGTTGGTCCGGATGTCTGGCGTCAGGCTGATCGACTCGCGAAGTGCCGCGCTGACCTGGAACTCGGTGTCGCCCATGGCATCTTCGATTTCACGGACATATCGAAGAACCGTCGTCTGCTGACTGGTTCGACTTCGTGAACCGATGCCGCGTCCTGAAAGGACTTCCTCGATCAATCGAACCGTTTCGAGTGCATTGGCCGACTTCAGCGGGAAATGACGGATCTCGATGACATAGGCCGGACGAGCGCCATCCAGACGAGCGACCAGACTTCGAATCTCGTCGATATCCGTCCGAGGCGCACTGACGACGATCGAATTCAGTCTCGGCTCCGATGACACACGGACCGTACCGGACCCCCTGTTGCGATTGGCTTCCTCGACATAGAGCTCGTCAAGAACCTCGACCATTTCATCCGCTGAACTGGATCGCAGTGCGAGCACCTCGAATTCACGCCCAGCGGTACTCTGCGCCTCGGCGTCGACCAGCAAGGTGACCATCTCCTCGACGATCATCAGATTTTCCTGACTGGCCGCCACGATCAGACTGTTGCTCGCCACTTCCGCCGTCACGGAAACCCGGTCGGATGGAGTCGCGGAATCTCCGAGTGACTGCTGTCGATCCCGCATCAACTGCTGAAGACGAGGCGCGAGACGATCCGCATTCGATCCGGAGGAGACCGGAATGACATGAAGATCGACCGCCTGCGCGATCGGAGTCGCCATGAGCTGCTCGACGAGATTCCTGATTGAAGTCAGGTCCTCCGGATCCGCGGAAACAAGAAGACTGCTGGTACGCGGATCGGTCAGCACCAGAGGCTGCCGACGGTTCTTGAGATTGGCCGGAAGATCGGCGTAACGACGTGCCATGATCGAGTTGATGGCAGATGCCAACCGGTCAGGATTGGAGTCGCCGACTCCCACCACCTCGACGAGACCGTTCTCCAGAAGGTTTGGCTCATCCATCTGCTCGACCAGCATCTGGATGACGTCGTAGGACTCGTTGCCCGCAGCGATCACGAGCGTGTTCGTGCGATCGTCCGGAATGATCGTGGCTCGCTGCAGATCGGCCGTTTCCGGCTCGACCAGACGAAGTCGTTCGACACGGGCATCCATCATCCTCTGGACGACATCCGCCAGTCGAGCCGCAGAAGCGTGCACGACCGTGAGACGGCGGATCTCCTGAAGATCGGGATCCATTTGCGTATCGAGCGCGGTCAGGAGGCTCTCGACGATCGTGAAGCTTCGAGTACTCGTGGTCACGACAAGCGAGTTCGTCCGTTCATCGGCCTGAATCACGACTCGATCTTCCTTGCGGATCGAACCGGTCGACAGCTGCTGCCGGAAGAGGGTGTCGATGGTCGAGGACAGACGCGCAGCGGATGCATGCTGCACGGGGTAGATGCGAACCGTCGAAGCAGGTGAAGCCGCTTCGACATCCAGCATCGTGATCAACTCGCCCACGAGGTCCAGATTCACGGGAGGCCCGACCAGGACCAGTGCACGCATTTCCGACTGCGGCTCGATGATGAGTCGATTCATCGGCTGGAAGACTTCCGACTCGATGACTCGTGCGGACTCCATCCTGGCCATGCGAATACGACCGACCTGTTCCTGAAGCGGACCCGCCTGAGGCAGATCCGTGGCACCTTCGACGAGAACCCGGTTCAACGTCTCGGCCAGCGCTTCAGGATCAGCCCAGGTCAGTTTGACCAGGCGTGGCTCGATCCAACCGGACTGCAGATCCGAGTCCAGCCGTTCGGAGATGACCTCGACGGCAGCAACGGAATCCTCCTTGCCGGCGATGATGACGGTATTGGTGCGATCATCGACCGCGATGGCGACCTCATCCATGAAGGCCTTGCCAAGCATTCCCGCTGGAACACCGAAGAGGCTCGCACCGGGGACGCCGCCAAGCGCCTTGCCCTGATCGAAGAGCGTCCGGACGATGCGGGCGAAGTCGTCCGCCGCAATGTTCTCGAGTGGGAACATGCGGACGATCACCGCATCGGTCACAGGAAGCTGATCAAGCATCGCAACCAGTTCCACGACCGCTGCCACGTTGGAATCACTGGAGCTCACGAGCAACGCATTGCGTGTTTCGTGTGGAATGATCCGGATCGGCATGGTGAGATCCAGGCCGAGATCCGGTCGGTTCACCCCATCCTGCTGGACGGACAGGCGACGGACCTGTTCCTGAACCGCCTTCGCCATCGGCGTGTTCACCTGCTGAGTTCCCGGTGAAAGCACCTGACCAAGAAGATTGGCGATCGCCGAAGCCTCAGCATTCTTGAGAAGGACGACTTCCATCTTCGCCGTAGCCAGCTCGGGCTCGGCGTCCAGCGCCTTGAAGATGCCCGTGACCGTTCGTTCATCTGCGGGGGATGCGACGACCACGACAGCGCTGCGGCCTCTCAGTGGAGAGACCCGGATCGGCTCTCCGAGGAGTCGGGTGACCGAACCGGCGGGCTGCGGCTTGTCCAGACCGATGGTCCGAATGACCCGGATTGCCTCGGCAGGGTCGACATGTTCAAGCTCGATGATGAAGATGCCGAGTCCCGATGCGGGTGCCAGATCATCGAGCTGTGCGACCGTATCCTTGATTTCATCAACCAGATCCTGAGTCGCCGCGACGACCAGACTGTTCGTGGCCGAGTCGACCTCGACCTGCAATGGTGCGTTCAAGGTCTTCGCTCGAGTCGCAAAGGTGGAGCGGATGGCATCCGCCACCCGGGCGGCAGGCGCATCCTTCAGGCGGATCACATAGACCCCCATCCCACCATCATCGCCGTGCTCCTCGAGCGCCTTGGCGAGTGCGCTGATCTGAAGGAAGTCCTCTTCAGGAGCCCGGACGATCAGCGTGGACGATTCCACGTCGCCCACGATCCGAAGATTGATCCGGCCTTCTCGAGCCGGTGTTTCGTAGAGCTTCCGGACGGATTCAGCCAATCGTTCCGGATTCGCGGTTCGCACCGGAATCAAACGAGCCGGTGGCAAGCCGGCATGATCAGCAACGTCCAGCTGCGCGACAATGGTCTCGATCTTGCCAAGCGTCTTGCGCGTGGCTGAAACCACGACCGAGTTGGTCAGCGGTTCAGCGGAGGCCCGGACCCAATCTTCAGCCTGGACCAGCACCGTGGGTGTTTCAATGTCCTGGCGGGATCCTTCGCGACCAGTTGCCCGCGAGCTTTCCTGATCCTTTTTGCTGCTTCGACGAACCTGCTGCTGGAAGGCATCGTTGATCGCACGAGCGACCGAGACGGCATCCGCATACGTCAACGGCAGAACCTTGAGCTGAAGCGAGGCATCGTACTGCTCCGCATCCAGCTCCTGGATCAACGCTTGAAGGGCATCCCATTCGCCGGCTTCGGCGGAGATCACGAGACTGTTGCTCGCCGGGTCCGCAACAATCCTGACATTCAGCTTGGAAGGCGTATCCGCATCCAGTGCGAACGGTCCGTAGAACACAGTCAATGCCTCGCGGACCTTTTCCGCCTCGGCGAACTCGAGCGGGATGAAACGGGTACTTCGATCATTCACGGAAGGCTGATCGAATTCACCGATGATCGATTCGATCTGCTTGAGCTGATCGGGCGTCGCGGAGACGATCAGCTGGTTCTCGATCCTGTTGTAGGAAATCCTCGGCCTGGGATCACCCATGCCTGGAAGGATGTCGCTCAGATTCCAACGGACATCCTCGGCGAGCGCATGCTCGAGCTGGAAGATCCGGTATTCGACCTGAATCGCCGCAGGCTCTTCATCCAGCTGACGAATGAGCGTCTCGATCACCGCAAGGGAATCCGCGGGTGCCGTGACGACCAGACTGTTGGAGCGGACATCCGCAACCACCCGGCCACGGACCTCGACCGCTGGAGAATCCTTGTCGACACGAACGGAGACGCCGCGGGATTCGCCGGACGCGTCAAGCTCGAGCGTCTCTCTGAGGATGGCAACCACATCACGTGCTTTCGCACCTTCAAGCGCGAACGTCTGGATCAGGGACTGGTCCTCCGCCAGTTCGACTTCCAGTTCCTCGATCAGAGCGGCGATCTCCTCGTGCTTCCCGGGCAATGCGGCGATGATCAGCGCACCTCTCGAGTTGTCGGCGATGATCTCCACGTCCTGATCGGTGGGCGGCTGCCACCATCTCCGTTGCTGGGGGACGCCATGCAGATCGCTGATGACGTCTTCGAGCATGTCCAGAGACACGTTGTCGGCTCGATAGACCTTCATCTCACGCTTGTTGCTGGGTGCCTTTTCAGCATCCATGACATCCACGATCCGCTCGACCATTCCGACGGAATCGCTGGTTCCAGAAACGACCAGTGCATTGAGTCGTGTGTCTGGATAGATCGCCATGCGGCCCTGAAGCTGGCGACGACGACTCGCGTCGAACCACCATGAGCTGCTGCCACGCTCGAGCTGCCCCACCATGTCCCGCACGGTTTCGGCAATCTCGCCGGCACGGGCATTCTCCAGGGGGATGGCACGAATCTCGATGGACTCTGAAGCCTGAGGACTGTCGAACTGCTTGGCGAGCACCTTGACCTGCTCGAAATCCTCGTCCGAAGCGGAGACCAGCAGAAGTCTCGTCGTCGGATTTCCGATGATCGTGACCCGTCGTGATCGATCCCCGCGATTTCGCCCGCGGTTCCTTGAGAGAGTGGCCCGATCATCGAACAGCTTCTGCATCGCGGCCGCGACCTGTTCCGCATCCGCACGTTCCAGCGTGATGGTGCGGACGTTGAAGATGTTGGTCGGATCCCGATCGATTTCCGCCAGGACCTCGTCGATCTCCTTCATGGTCTTTGCGTCTGCACGGACAAGCAGCGTTCCGGAAGGATCATCGGCAACGATGACCGCGGTCAGACGTTGAGCCGGATTGGCCGAGAACACGGCTTCCTCAAGCAGTTGAGCAGCTCGGCTGGGCGTCGCCTTCTTCAGATTGATTGAACGCAGTGGCAAGGCGGCATCCGCTGCTGGTTGATCCAGCTGGGACAGCAACTGCTCGACTTCCTCGAGATGGTTGGGTGACGCGGTGACCAGAAGCATGTTGGTCCGATTGTCATGACCGAATTCGGGCTCGATGATGTCACGGCCATCCGGCGTCTTCCGAAGCTCTCGGTGACGCGACTTGAAGACGGTCCTCAAGGTACGGCCGAGATCCGCGGCGCGAGCGTGCTCCACCTTGAACAGCTTCAAGGTCGTGGATTGTGCGACTGGAACCTGATCGATCAACTCGATGAAGCTGTCGATGAATTCCATCGCATCCGAAGGGGCCATTACGATCAGCGAATTGGAACCACCATCTCCCACGACGGAAACGAGATCCGGCCGGAAGACGGCCTCCACGGCGGTTTCATTGCCAAGCGTGCGAAGTGCGAGTGATCGCATTCGAGAAGCCTGCCGACCACGGGAACGTGAATCGACCTGCAAAAGCCCGTTCACACTGCGAGCAGCCTGACTGACCGGAATCGAATTGAGCTGATAGGCCTTGACGACGGTCGTGCCTCGCGAGCTTCCACTGGCCAAGGCCGCGATCAGCTCTCCGATCAACTTGAAATCGGAATCGTTGGACATGACGATCAGCGCGTTGTCGCGATCATCGGCCACGATGGAGGTTCTTCTCAGGAGATCGCCACGCCGTCCACCGGTCGGCGTCAACTGCTGCATGGTCTGCCGGAGCATCTGGGAGAGACCCGTGGCATCCGCCGATCCACCCAGTTCGATTCGACGGAGTGTTCCAGGCGATGCAGGCATCTGTTCAACAAGTTGCTTCAAGACGGAACGCGCCCGCTGCACCGCCCGATCCGAACCCACGATGACCAGACTGTTCGTGGCCGGGTCGACGGCCAGCGAGATGTCCGGAAGCGGGTTCTTGGCCTGCACGGGAATCGTTTCATAGCCATAGGTTCCGATCGCGATCATCGCGAGGGTCCGGATCGTCGCCGGCACACCTCGCCCCTGATCCTTGGAGGCCTTGTCGTCGTCCTCTGCAGGAGCCAGAAGATCCTCGAGCTTGATGATCTCGACTCGACTTCCACTTCCCCTGTCGAGCATGCGTCTGAGGGACTGGGCGATATCCGCTGCTGAACCACGCGCCGGGTCGATCGGAACCAGATGGACCTGTCGACTTGTTCCAAGCGTGGCGTCGTCGACTTCCCGGACAAGGTCGGCGATTCTGGCCAACTGGTCATCATCGGCCCGGACCAGCAGACTGTTGCTGGAGGTATCCACCCGAACCGTCGGCGGCTCCGCGGTACCGGATTCGGAGAACAGCGCTTCAAGACTGGTGGCCAGCTCACGGGCGTCGGCATTCCGGACATGAAGGACCTGCACGCGGCGTGCTGCAGCCGCATTCACGTCGGCCGGATTGATGTCCAGTTGCTTGACCATCTGTTCGGCAACCGCAAGAACGTGCGGCGTGGCGACAATGACAACGGCATTGAGTCGATTGTCCGCCTGGACACGAACCTGTGTCTTCTCAGGTGGCGGCGTACCTCTGCGGGAGCGGTACCACATCTCGGCAACCGAAACATCCTCTTCAAGCAACTGCTCGACGATCGGTGCGACACGGTCTGCCTGTGCATGTTCGAGGTACACGGTACGAACCTGCGCCTGATCCGGTGCCTGGCCGTCATCCATACGAGCAACGATGTCACGAAGCTCTTCGATCTGCTCCGGTGTACCGGTCACCATGATCGAGTTGCCGGTCGCCTGTGCCTTCACCGTGGGACGGGCCTGCCCCGGACGGAAACGATTCTTCAGATCGATCGACTCCTGAAGCGTCTGGGCCACGGAAGCCGCATCCGCTCTTGTCAACGTGAGAATCTGGACATCCATCGTCCTGGCCGCTGCAGGCGTATCCAGCTGTTCGATGAGGCTCTCGGCGACGGGAAGCAGGGTCGTCGGGGCTGAAATGATCAGTGTGTTGGTCTTGTCATCGGACGTCACGTTCAGAAGCGACTCCACGGCATCGTTGTTGCCCGGGAGCTCTTCCCGCATGCGAACGGCGAGAATGCTGCGAAGCGTCTCGGCGATCCGGTCCGCATCCGCATGTTCGAGCTTGAAGAAACGAAGCGTTGTCGATGGAAGCGACGGCCTGACATCGAGTTCCTGAAGAACCTGTTCGACCCGATCGAAGATCTTGGCCGGTCCCGAGATGACGAGCGTGTGTGAAGACGGCTCGGTCGTGATCGTGATCGTTCCTCTTTGATCACCAGCGTCCTCATGCAGGGCGCCCGAGGATGCCAACTGCTTCAGCGTCGATGCCAACGCGGACAGATCCGCATGAGATGGCTGGTATGTCCGCACTTCACGTTCATCTGCAACCTTCTGTCGATCGAGCTGATCAACCAGCTGCTGGAAACTGGCCATGCGGGTGACGGGCGCCTCGACGATGAGCGAGTTGGTCTGGACATCGGCACGGACGACCACCTCACGTGGTTCCTGAAGATGCGGCATGGGGGTCCCGCGCCGATCTCTCGGCATGGGCGGCTCGGGGAACATGTCATCGATCGTCCGGGCGAGTTCCTCTGCTCGAGCGACTCGGAGCGGGAAGATGCGGATCTCTCGTCCATCGCGATCGATGCGATCGACCGTATTGAGACTGGCCACGATGGTCTCGAGCTCCTCGACCATCTCCGGATGCGCTGATACGAAGAGCGCGTTGGTATTGGGATCCGCCGTGATCTGAACCGGTCGGGCTGCACGTTCCTGCACACTGCGTGCGTCGTACTGCTGCGAAAGCGAACGGGCCAGACCAGCCGCATCCGCGACCTTGAGCTGCAGAATCCTCAATGGCGCCCGCTCACCAGCGGATTCGACATCAAGCGACTTCACGAGCGTGACGATCATCTTGTGCTGATCCGACGTGCCGCCAATCACCAGTGAATTCGTGCGATCAATGACTTCAATGGTCGGTGCCGACATCGAGCCCGCACGAAGCAGACCGTTCTCACCGGATGTGAACTGCTGGAGATAGTCGGCGACTTCCCCGGCAGAGGCATGATTCAGGGAAACAACCCGCAGATCGGATTGTGGCTCCAGTTGACGGAAAGTCCGGATCGCCTGTTCGTAGAGATCCAGTGATGGCTTCGTCCCACTGATCAGCAGCCGGCCGGTCTCGGCATTGGCTTCGATGTCGGGCATCGCAAGAAGACCATCACCCGCAATGCGTTCCCAGCCGCTTCGGGCACGTGCCATCACCATGGCAAGGTCCCGGACACCGCTGACATCAATGACCCGGACCTCGAAATCCCGGGGGTCCACCTGATCCAGGCTCTCCAGCAGATCCTCGATGACCTCGAACTGATCGGCTGCCGCAGACACCATGAGGATGCCGAGGGAATCGATCGCTTCGATGGTCGGCGGTTCACTGTCCGATGATTGATCGTCTGCCATCTGCGCCGTCATTCGAGCCAGCGGACCGGCAATCTTGGATGGCTCCACCCGCTCCACGTCGAACCGCCTGGTCTCGCGATTCGGAGTGGCATGCTCGGAAACCAGCTGGACCATTTCGATCCAACCTTCGACTTCTCGCCTGGGGCCCACGAGCGTGACCGTCCGGCCATCATCAGAGGTCGTCAACGAGAGGCTGCTGACCTCCTGAAGTCTCCTTGCATGAAGATCGGTGGCTTCCTTGATGACCGTATCGGGAGAAACAGAACCCGGAAGAGACAGACGAACCTTGCGGACTTCGAGTTCGACTCCATCCACCCGATCCAGAACGGGAATGATCCTGGCAACAGCCGCGACATCTTCCTCTGGACCTGACATGAGCAGACTTCGACCGTCTGGACCGCCGACGAGCTTGACGAGGCTCTTCTGCCGCTGATTCAAGAGGCCGTTCAAGGCCCTGATCACCGCATCCGGCTCGCCCTGGGCGAGTGGCACGGCCTCGATGATCAGACCGCTGGGACCGCTGCTGGAGACCCCCCCGTCCAGAGCCTCGAGCAATCTGGCGCCCTCTTCGACCAGAGCACGCTCCCCGATCAGGGTCAGGGAAGGCTCGTCGCTTCGAGGCATGGCCAGAGGCCGTCGCTCCGGAGGGAATCGCTGGAAGAGCTCGTTCAAGCGAGCTCTCGCGTCGTTGGGCGACAACGTCGTCAGTGTGAACGTACGAACCTGCCGCCCATCACCGCCGGGTACATCGAGTACTGCAATCAGTTCACGCAACTTGTCAAGACCGGGACGCGGCCCCTTGCCGATGATCGAATTGGTTCGCACATCAGCAGCGACATTCAATCCGGAAAGAGACTCTTCCTCGACCTTCTTCAAGTTGCCTTTCTTGTCCGGCATGTACTTGACGACCTTGGTCATCAAGAGACCTCGAAGCGGCGTGATGAGATCCGTCGCGGAAGCGTTCTTCACATCGAAGACTTCCACCAATCCATCAGGAGCCTGCTGATCAAGTTCGGCAATGATCTTCAGTAGCCGCCTGACCTGGGAAGCCGTCTCCGTGATGACAATGGAATTCTGCCCGGACATCGGAGTGACGGATCCATACTCGGCCACAAGCTTGGCAAGTCGTTCGGAGAGCGGCTCCGCGGATGCCGATTCAAGTGGACGGACAACGGTGATGATTTTCTCCGAAGTGATGTCGGCCGGAACTTCGCCGATGAACGTCGGGATGTTCTCGCGCTGCATCTCGGAGAGCTTCTGAAGATAGAGCATCTCATCTTCGATGCGAAGGGTGACACCACGCGACTGGAGAATGACATTCAGGACACTCAGACCTTCATCGAGGTCGTATGTTTCCGGTGACAGAAAGTCGAGCGTTCCTCCAGGGACCTGCGTCTCACGGACAACCGGCTTTCCGGTCGCGCGTGAGAAGTAGTCGATGACCTGATCGAACGAAGCACCTTTGAAATTGAATCGAAGTGTGGGAGCCTCTGCCGTCTCTTCGACAGGATCAGACCATCCTGCCATCACACCTGCAGTCGTACCTCCGATCGTGGTGTTGGCCACGAAAAGTACGATTGCGGCAAGCAAAGCTCCACTCCCCGCTGCGCGACTCCAGATGCCGCTCATGACACGCCCTCCATGAAGGTCACAGGTCATCCTGACCTGTGCAGCAGTCTACTTGTGAACGGGGGTCGTGTCGTCGAGCATCTGTCCAACCTGGATCGAAACCAGGGAATCGCCCGCTCTGAAGGCCGCAAAGTCGCCTTGGATGCCCTCCAGCACCAGTCCGGCATGCCTTTGTCCCACTCGCAATCGCTTCGATCGACCTGTCTGAATGTTGGAAATCCAGACTTCGGCCTCGCCGTCGATCCCGGCAACACCCGTGAGTCGCCAGCCGGGAGCAGGCTTCTTGACCGGTGGCGCAGGACGCGGTGCAGGCTTGGCGACAGGCGGAGGCACGGGAATCATGAATGGACTGCGTGCGACGAGATCCGAAAGCGAGGCCAGCCGGTCTCCCGACCAGTCGGCGTCGGGCAGGACTTCAGGCGATCGGCCTGGTATGAAGATCGTTCGAAGCTGGACCGCAATCTGAAGCCGGGAACCATCACCGGATGCGCGAAGTCGAACATTGTCGATCTTCTTGATCCAAGCAGCCGACTTGAGTCTGTCGAGCAGCTCGAGCACACCTTTCCAGTTCGTGAAGCCCGACATGCTTCCTTCGAGTTCGACGAAATCCACCTCTTCACGAAGCGCTCGTCGTGTCCGACCCTTGAAGTCGTTGCGACCTGGAGACAACAACGCCACGCTGCGACCGGTACCGACGGAAAGATCCTGAAGACCAACGGATTCGCCAATGCGATTCAGACGGCTTCGGAATCGATGATCGACTTCTTCAAGTGAACCACCCAGTGTCCTCGCGACATACTCGTCAACGGCATTCTGGACTTCGTCGAAACCGTCAAGATCGTCCTGATATTGATCGACCGTGCCTTTGAGACGATCCAGTTTCTGCTGCAGTTCACCGACCGGCTCGAGCCAGAAGGACTGGATGACTGTCCACAGGATCCAGAGAAGAACCAGAACACCGACCGCACCGATCAACAGTCTTCCGCGTGAGGACATCAGGAACCATCCTCCGCAGTGTCCGTTGACGTCACGGGATCAGCCGTGACGGTACGGAGCCGATACGTGAATCCATGAGGGAGTCTGCGTCCACCATCCGTATCGTTGCCGGCGGATGACGTCGTGTAGGTCATGTTCTCGACAAGCTGTTCGCGCAGGGCATCCGCCATCGCGCGATCACTTGATTCACCGTTGATCGTCAATCCCATCGACCAGTCCGCCGACCAGTTCTTGTCCCGATCACGACTGACACCGTCGAAGTCCAGACTGCCGGAGATTTCGTCGAGGACCAGAAGCTTCGGATTCGGCCTCAGCCCCTCCAGATTCTGAAAATGACCGATCCAGTCGACTCCGACTGAATCCCAGTAATCAAGATGGCCGAGGCGGAAGCGATCCCGGTGGTATCTCAGGAATTCCGGCCCAAGCGTGTTCTGACGATTCTGAAGGGTGGAGATCGACCGCTCAAGTGCCCGGCTCTGGAGATTGCCGATCGTGAAAACACCGAGGACGAACAGCAGGAGAACCGCAAGCCCGCCCAGCACCAGCTTCCGTTGGCCAGCGAGTGGATCAGCGGCCTGACGTGGAGATGCGAAATCGATCATCTCATGCCCGGTGGCATGGGCCAGCAGGAGGCCGGCGAGAGACCAGTGCCGGTCCAGGGCGATATCGGATGCCTGGATCTGCTTCGGTGTCTCAACCAGTTCAATCGGCGTGTTGAAGAGCGCACCCAGTCGCGATGCCACTCGTTCTGCAATCGCAGCCGGGCCGAGAACGAAACCGACACTGACCTCCGACTGATCGTCATCCATCTGTCGACTCAACCAGGTTCGCTGTGATTCACGAACCGCTGCATCCACGATGGCGTCATCATCGACTTCCGAAATCCGAGCAGCCCGACTGAACTGGACATGTTCATCGCGTATGAACGTNAACTCGATCCCATCACCGGGGATCAGATCGATGGCTGCGGAGTCCCCTGCCGTGCTCTTGTACATGTCGATGATGGTCGAAGCACCAAAGGTCCGAAGCGAGACGGCCTGCATCGTGAGACCCGCGGCCGACACCATCTCACGAGCTCGATCCAGTGATTCCCCCGGCAAGGCGGCGGCCAGCACCGTACTGGTCGACTCGTCCGTTCCAAGCTGAACGTAGTCGATGATCGCGGTTGCATGATCGAATGGCAGCTCCCGCTCCATCGCCAACCGGGTCATGTCGGGGAGCTCATCACGCTCGGTCGTGGGATGAGTCAGACGCTTGAGAACAATGTCTTCTCTTGGCAGCGCAACGATGCATCGATTGCCCTTGAAACCCGCTTCTGAAAGCTGCGATCCGATCCATGATCCCACGTCGCGCGGCTCATGACGGTCCAGACTGGACGGGATATCACCCACCAGCGTCTTCACGACACGGATTCCCTGACGGGTCGGTACCGCTTCCACGGCACGGAGACGCGTGTTCCCAAGTTCAACTGCTATGACACCAGCGCTCACGCTCGTTCCTCCGTGGCGTGCGGTTCACGGCCGACCAATCCTAACACGTTCATGAATCCCACAGGGCGTTGACGTCGTGCGAACCAAGCCGTCAAGGTCGCCACCGTCCGATTCGGCCTGATGGCGTCTCGTCGACCTCGTCGGACTGCGGGCTCTGATTCGGATCCGCCGGTTCTTCCGGAAACTCGTCATCCAGTTCGAAGTCGTTGTTCAGATCGTCCAACGAGGTGATCGCCATGTCATCGATCTCGTTCATTGAAAAATCATCCAATGGAAGATTCTCTTCGAACGCGGCCACTGCCGACTCCTCATCAGCACGCTCGTCTTCAAGTACCGCCGCCAATCGGGATGCGGTCTGAAGAAGCGTGATCTCGCGAAGGTAGCCAATGCGTGGTTGCGGATCCGCCAGATCAATGACCGCTTCATACACGACGGCCTGATCGATGGGACCTTCAGGGTCATCCGCCGCGACCATCCCGGCGGCAATCCGAACCCGCCAGGTCCAGCTTCGCACGGTCACCAGCGACGAGATCTCCTCGAAGGTCTCATCCGAGACCACATCCCGAAGCAGTGGCCACGCGATGGATCCACGCTCCTCTCGATCCAGTGACTCCCGCTCCGCGACAAGACGGTCTGCCTTCGCGCGATCCAACCCGGGGAGCGTTTCGAGGACGTCGACCGATGCCGTGTTGAGATCCAGACGACCTGTAACGTGAACCTCGGGCCGGGTCGTCAATGCATCCAGAGGTTCCATCCAATCTCGAGCGGGCACCTGGAATCTTCGAAGGACCTCGACGATCCTGGCATCATCATCAAAAGCCGTTTCCTGAAAGACGCTCTCCAATGCCGCCGCAGCGCCCTCACCGAATCGCTCTGTAATGCGGCGAGCAAGCTCCTCGGACCACGGAACATTCAGATCGATTCGACGTCGACCATTCTGTTGAAGATTGGGTTCGAAACCGAAGATGGTCAGGACATCGATCAGACCGCGTGCCTCTGGAACCGCCAGTCTTCGGGCAACTCGTTCCGCCAGATCCACCTCTTGTCCATTGACCTGGTCCATCGAATCTTCTTCAGCCAGATCGCCGAGGAGATCTGCGGCGTCGATGCCATCGATCATCAGAAGTTCGTGAAGACTGTGGAATCTACCTGTTGGCCTGGCCTCTCTGGCGTCGACGATGGCTCTGGCCTGTCCGGAATCAAGCATGTTCAGTCTGGACAGTTGTTCAACGGTTGCGTGATTGACATCGAGCCGACCCGCCTCCGCGATGAGTCGCTCACCACCAGGACCAAATGGAATCAGGCGGACGACCGCTTCACGATTCCCTTCGTCCCACAGTGAATACTGTGGCTCGATCGTTGGCGAGTCCCCGAGGAGGATCTTCTCGCGTTGTTCAACCAGGACATCGGAGAGCATTCGAAGACCCGAGAGTCCAAGAGAGCGATTCCGTGTGCGTGTCATGGTCACTTCGGCCGACCGGACATCCGACTGTGCCAGGAACAGAAGGCTGGTGGCAACCCAGAGGCCACTGATGCCCGCCACCAGGACCGCCACGATCACGAAGCCCCTTCTCTGGAAAGACCGTCTCAAGGATCCTCTCCCTCCAGCGTGTCCATGGATGTCGCATCCGGTATCAGAATGATCCTGATGCGGTCCGGCATGGAGTCCGCATCCTCACGTTCGAACATGGACTCATCAGAGAATTCCGAATCCATCGCAAAGGACTCGGACAGGGCGTCCTCCGCCTCGACTTCGGGGCGGCCGTACCAGCACCTGACCTCCACAGCCGTCGGGAGTCCGTTCATGTCCAGACTGTTCCATGCGGACTGCCAGGATTGGCCGTCGAAGTAACGGAACTGCAGATCAAGAAGACGGCCGGGGAGGATGGATGCCTGGTCAGATCCAGCCACGGATCCGCGGTTCATCTCGATCTCACCGGTCGTCGGTCTGAACCGAATGACCAATCGATGGAGATCGCCCACCATCGTCGCCGGATCCTCGGTCCAGGAAGGGGAAACACCTCGGCTCAGGACACTGATCGCAGAGGTCTCACCTTCCACGCCAGGAATCCCATCGCTGGAAGCCGCGATGGCGCTGATGAGATCCTGTTCGAGACGATCGATGACCAGGGTTACGGAGCGACGGGCATCGGCCGCCTCGAGAATCTGACGTCTTGCATCCAGTTGAGACCACGCGAAGCTCGTGACGGAACCAAGCAGGACAAGACCCAGCGTGATTGCGATGAGGACCTCGAGCAGCGTCATGCCACGTGCATTCATGGCGCTTCACCGAATCCAGCGACATCCTCGAAATCGAGAACCGCCTCGTCTTCGGGCAGATCCCGCATCATCTCGTCTTCCTGCCAGGCCTCGACATCCTGCTCTCGAAGCTCAATGAGTTCACGCAGGACGAAGGTCGCAGGCGTGGAAGACCCCGTGTCCTCTTCGACCGTCAGCGTCACGACGGTGAGACGTGGACGCAGAGAGGGCCGGGTCTGAACTTCGACACGCCACGCGCCCGGTGTCTGAAGTCGAGCATCACTCGATTCATCGGAAAAGAGACTGCCTTCTCGAAGATCCGCCAGCGCGAGCGTGCCTGCCTGGAGTTGAGACATGGCGGAACGGGCGATGTCGGCAGCAACAAGTCTTTTCTCCGTTCGGTCCATGGCCGTCACGACATCGGACGTGGCCCGCAGACAGAACGCTGCAGCAGCAACGAAGATCGCAATCGAAACGAGAACCTCCAGAAGCAGACCACCGCGCCTCATGATCGGGTGCGCTCCTGTTCCGGACCGGCTGGACCAACTTCCTCGGGAAGATCAGCAGGACCTTCAAACATCTCTTCGGAAGCCTTTTGTTCAACGGGTTCAACAGCCCTTCGCCGGTTGAGCATCGGAAGACCTGTTCGATGGTCGATGACCAGGGTCGCCATTCGATCCTGCTCATCGACGATCCATCGGGTGCCTCGCTCGATCACGGAACCATCTGGCAGGTATATGGCGATTCGAAGTGGGGTTGAAGCGATCGGATCCGATTCCGATTGCGGTTCCAGCCCGGAGACATCCAGAACCGGCTCAATCTCCAGACAGCGGATGCCGACCGGGAGTCCCAGCACCTCGAGCGGCGGCTGGTTCTCATCACCTGTCGAGGATTCCATTTCCAGTTCCGGAACGGTGCCGTCTTCGAATGAACGATCATTCACGGTTTCCAGCGCATCGGTGTCGAAGATACGGGTCTGAAGCGCACCGTCCATCCACGTCACTTCGATCGGCACACGCCGTTCCATGGATTCAAGTCGTGCCGACATGAGATGACCCGCGACACGATCCAGAATGTTGTCGAACTCACGATCCGCGAGCGTCGACGTGAACATCGGAACCATCAACCCCGCAGCAGCGAGCAGCAGCGAGATCACGATGAGGATTTCAATCAGGGTGAGCGCCCTGCAACGGGACCTTGCCCGTCCAGGACATTCGAGCCGGCCTCTAGCGACCGCCAATATCACCTGGTCCCGAGAACTCGGAGCCAGTTTCGAAGTCACCGTCCTCGTTCTTCTTCCTGTCATGGTTGGTGATGTCATCCTCGGTGTCCTGTTCGCCATCAGGACCGAAACAGACGAGGTCGTACACACTCTCGTCCTCGGTATCCAGGATCTGGCTTGGACGTTGATAGACGATGTCGTTCCCCCAGTAATCCTTTGGAGGATCCTCGAGGTAAGGTCCCGCCCAACGTGAAGCATCCGAGTCGTCTTCGATGGCGGACTTGTCCCACAGAACCGTGAGCCCCTCTTCCTCCGTCGGATACGCACCCATGTTGGCGCGATACACCTTCAAAGCACTCTGGATTCGATCGAGTTGTGCTTTCTGGAGATCGATCGTCGCCTGGTCACCGATGCCGAGGAAGTTCACGGCGATCAAGGCTCCCAGTGCCAGCAGGATCGTGATGACGATCAGGAGTTCGATCAGAGTCAGGGCATGACGAGTTGTGCGATGCAGTCGTGTCTTCAACATGGAAATACTCATCTGTTGCGACAGGGAATCCGAAATCCAATCCGTCGGATNAAGATCCCTGGTCAGGGATATCCTACCGCGACTTGCCACAAATGGAATGCACCGGTTGTCATCCGCCCTGAACAGACGCCGTCAACCTCATCATGGGGACGACCAGAGCCACGAAGATGAACACCACCATGCCAGCCATGGCCAGCAGCATCAGTGGTTCCATGATCCGCAGCAACAACCCCAGACTTCGCTCCACACGGCGTTCCGCAGTGTCGGCAACGGTCACGAGCACTTCAGGCAGGTTGTTCGCCGTCTCCCCCACGGAGATCATCTCGATGATGTCTTCCCCGAAGAGTCCGCTCGCGCCCAGCGGAGAGGCAAGGGGTTCGCCCGCCTTGACCGCTGCGGTCGCTTCGATGATGGCATCCTCGAGCAGTGGATTGCCCGCAGCTTCACGGCTGATCTCCATGGCCGGCAACATGGGGACGCCGTTATCCAGGAGCGTGCCAAGAATTCTCGAGAATCGAGCAACTGCCAGATCCCTTCGCAACCTTCCGAACACGGGTAGTTTCATCTCGAAACTCGCCCATGTTCTGCCGAATGCGGAGTGCTGCCTGAACCACCACAGTCCCGCGAAGAGTGCACCGATGACGAAGAGACTGGGCACCCACCAGGCTGTCGCGAAGTCGGAGATGCCAAGCAGAAGACGCGTCGCCAGCGGAAGTTCGATCTTCGCATACAGATCCCTGAACTTCGGCACGAGACCGATGAGCGCATACCCGATCACTCCGGCACCAACAAACATGAGCAGTGCCGGATAGATCATGCTCCCGACAACACGCGATCTCATTTCCGCCTGATGTTCCATGAAGCGTCCGACACGCTCAAGCACCGACTGAAGGAATCCACCCCGTTCTCCCGCGTGGATCATGGCGACCTGTACGGTCGAGAAGACCTGTGGATGCTTGGCCACCGCATCACCGAGCCGCATNCCGTCGGCGATGTCGTCACTGATGGAACCAAGAACTTCGGCGAGTCTTGGATTCGTGCGGGTTCTGCTGAGCAGACTCAGGGCACGGAGCAGCGGAACACCGGCACGAAGCAGATCCGAAAGCTGCCGAAACAGCGTCGCGAGTCGACCGGTTCCGACACGGCGCGCGATCATGCGACGCGTTCGGATTTCCTGCAGTCGAACGGGAACCAGTTGGCGTGCTTCCAGATCCGCCAGCACGGCTTCGCGACTGGCGGCCTGCAGGTGTCCGGTGACGCGTTGACCTTCGACGGAACGCGCGATGTAGGACCAGTTGGCCATGGCCTACAGACTACCGGGTCTCACTCCTCATCCCCACGAAGTTTGGCGAGCACGCTGAAATCCTCGAGCGTTGTCATGTCTCCTGTGGATTCCTTGCCAGCCGCCACATCCCGGAGGAGACGACGCATGATCTTGCCGGATCGGGTCTTGGGCAGTGCTTCGGTGAATCGGATCATGTCGGGCTTCGCGATCGGTCCGATCTCGCTGGCCACATGGTCCTTCAACTTCTGCCGGAGCCCATCGTCCGGCTTGTACTCCGGACTCAAGGTGCAGAACGCCGCGATTCCGGTCCCCTTGATCTCGTGAGGCATGCCCACGACGGCTGCCTCGACGACCGCGTCGTGACTGACCAGAGCTGATTCCACTTCCATCGTTCCAAGCCTGTGGCCGGACACGTTGATCACATCATCCATGCGTCCCATGATCCAGAAGTACCCACGCTCGTCTCGACGAGCGCTGTCGCCGGCGAAATACATTCCTTCGACAGTCGAGAAGTAGGTGTCGATGAATCGCTGGCGGTCGCCGTAGACACCTCGCAGCATGCTTGGCCATGGCTTGCGTACCACAAGCAGACCACCATGATCCGCAGGCACTTCATTGCCGTCCTGATCGACGACCGCTGCATCGATGCCAAGGAACGGCAACGTGCACGAGCCAGGTACCGTCGGAGTCGCCGCAGGAAGTGGCGTGATCATGTGACCACCAGTCTCCGTCTGCCACCAGGTGTCCACGATCGGACATTGCTCATGACCGATGTTCCGGTGATACCACATCCACGCTTCTGGATTGATTGGCTCGCCGACCGTCCCAAGGACACGCAGACTGGACAGGTCATGCCGACGGGGATGTTCGTCTCCCCATTTCATGAATGCGCGGATGGCTGTCGGTGCCGTGTAGAAATGCGTCACCTGATGTCTCGAGATGATGTCCCAGAAACGATCGGGCNCAGGATGATTCGGCGCGCCTTCATACATGAGAGTCGGAACATGGTTCTGAAGGATGCCGTAGATGATGTACGAGTGACCCGTGATCCAGCCGACATCCGCAGTGCACCAGAAGACATGCCCCTGACNAGGTCGCAGATTGAAGGTGTACCGGCTCGTCAGGTATGTATGGACGAGATAGCCTCCGGTCGTGTGCATGATGCCCTTGGGCTTGCCGGTGGAACCGGAGGTGTAGAGAAGGAACAGCATGTCTTCGCTGTCCATGGGTTCGCAATCACACTGATCCGACTGATCCGACACGAGATCGGACCAGAAATGGTCCCGATCGGTCTGCATGTCGATCGCGTTGTGACATCTGCGAAGAACAACCGTCTTCTTGACATGGGATGTCATCTCGAGAGCTTCATCGACATTCGCCTTCAGCGGAACGACCGATCCTCGCCTCCAGGCGCCGTCACAGGTGATCACGAATGGACTCTTGGCATCCTCGATGCGATCCGCGATCGCAGCTGCTGAAAATCCGCCGAAGATCACCGAATGCGGTGCGCCGATCCGTGCACAGGCCAGAACAGCGATGGTGAGCTCGGGAACCATGCCCATGTAGATCGTGACGATGTCTCCACGCTTCACACCGATCGACTTGAGTCCGTTCGCAAATCGGCAGACTTCTGCATGGAGTTCGCGATACGTGAAGGTCCGGATCTCGGGACCGTCGCCTTCGATGGGCTCGCCCTCCCAGATCAAAGCCGTCTCGTCTCCATGGCCCAGTCGAATGAGACGATCGAGACAGTTGTGGCAGGCGTTCGTCTTGGCATTGACGAACCACTTGGCGTCAGGAGGTGACCACTGAACAACATCCGTCCACGGTTCGAACCAGTCGAGTTCATTGGCAATGGTCGACCAGAAATTCTCAGGATCGTCGACCGATGCTGCATGAAGCTCCCGGTAAGCCTCCAGCGAATCGACCCAGGCGCCTCCGCATCGTTCTGCGAAATCCTCCGGTGGATCGAAGATCCTCTGCTCACTGAGNACTGATTTGAAACTGCTGTCACTCATGTGGATCCTCCAGAACAACCACCTTATCCCCTCTACGCTCGATCGGCCCGTTCAACGCCCCTTTCGACGTTTGCGTTTGTTCCCGCCACGCTTGCCACCTTGGGAACTCCGACGTGGACGTGGGCTGGCCTGGGCAACTCGTTGAGGACGTTCCTTGAGGAGAAGATCCATTTCCCGCTCGGCTGGATCCACTCTCAGGAGTTGAACCGTCACTGGATCACCGATGCACAGGACCGCACCACTGCGAGAGGAGACCAGTTGACCGGTGCCTTCGATGCGAACCCATCGGTCCGGTCTGTTGCCGGGTGTTCCCATGCCGTCCCAACCGATCATGCCTTCGGCCAGATAGCGGTCGAGCATCACCCACACACCACTTGAACTGAATCCNGTGATCACACCAGGCAGTTCATCNCCCACATGTTCCGCCTCGAGATGCTGCAGAACCAGGAACTGTCTGAGATGGCGTTCGGCATCCTCGGCGTTCTGCTCCGTATCCGTGCAGTGCCGGCCATGTACGACCAGACTTTCAACGTCGAGAATCCGTGTATCGGAACGCAGCCGATCAACAAGCTCGGATCGTCTTCGACCGCCCATCCTCGCCTGGCCGTTCTCCGTCGATTCCAGATAGGCCTGAAGCGCTCGATGGACCAGAAGATCCGGATAGCGACGAATCGGACTCGTGAAATGCGCGTAGGCCGTCGAGGCCAGCGCAAAGTGTCCGACAGAGGCAGGACTGTATTCCGCACGGGTCAATGTCCTGAGAACGGCAAAGTGCACGGCTCGAGCCGCTGGCGTGTCCGTCGTCTCCTGAAGAAGGCGTTGGAGATCGGAACGGTTCGGCTTGTCCGACAATCCATATCCCAGCGTGATGGCAATCGTCCTGAGCTCCTCGACATCATCGAGCTCGGGCTCCGGGTGAATCCTGCGGAGAAGGGGAAGATCCAGGCCGTCGAACAGTCGAGCGACCGCCTCGTTGGCCTCCACCATGAACATCTCGATGAGCGTATGGGTGAAGGCATCATCCTCGGGCATGACATCGGTGACATGCCCCTCACGATCGAAGACCAGTTCGGCCTCCGGAAGATCCAGGACGATCATCCCGTCCCGAATCCTTCGCTGCCGCAGCGCCTTCGCCAGCCGGTTTGCCTCCATCAACGCCTCTCGGACCTCCGGCTGGCACATGGTCTCGGATCGCATGTGCTTACGTGCTTCCAGGTCATTGCCTTCGATGAGCGCCTGCGCTTCCAGATAGGTCATGCGCTTTCTGGAACAAATGACCGTCGAGGCGAATCGCTGACCGATCACCTTGCCGCGTTCATCAAACGACATGAAGGCACTCTTGCAGAACCGGTTGACCCCCTCCTGCAGGGAGCAGACACCGTTGGAGAGGACTTCGGGCAACATCGGGATGACCATCCGGGGCAGATACACGCTGTTCCCCCGTGATTGCGCTTCGACATCCATCGGCGTTCCACTGGTGACGAAACTCGAGACATCAGCAATATGCACGCCCAATGTCCACTCTCTGGCAGCCTTGTCCCATGTCACTGAAATCGCATCATCGAAATCACGGGCATCCGGTGGATCGATCGTGAAGATCACCTCTTCGGTGAGATCCTCCCGGTCGGCTGGAATGGTGTTCTTGTGCGCATCGAAATCCGCAGCTGCCTGACGAGCGTTTTCAACGACTTCATCCGGAAAGGTCGTTCTCAGACCGAAGGCGGCGACCACGGCCGCCGTCTCCACATCGGGCCGGCCTGATCGCCCGAGCACCTCGGTCACGGCGGCTTCTCCGAGCATGTCTCCTTCGGGACTGGAGACCAGTTCGAAGACGACCTTGTCACCGTCGTTCAACTGACGCGAATGGGGATCCCGGATAATCAAGGACCCTTGCAACGCCTTCCCATCGGGACTGATCAACCAACGCTTGCCGCGTTGACGTACCGTCCCGGCAAACGAGGTCTGTCTCCGTTCGAGAACCTCCTCGATCCGCCCGGACGGACCACGATCCTTGTATCCCTTTCTGCGAGAGACCGCCACGAGTACTCGATCACCCGAGATCGCATCAGCCAACGAACCTCTTGCGATATAGATGTCGCCCTCTCGACAGGGAATATCCGGTGTGACGAAGCCAAAGCCTTTTCTCGCGATCCGCAGCGTTCCCTCGCAGGTATCCCCCATCTGAGGCAGACGCCACCGACCATCGGGACACTTCTCGATCCGTTCCTGGGATTCCAGGATCGCGATTGCCTCATCGAAGATCTCACGGGATTCGCGATCCACACCGAGCAGATCGAGCAGTGCGCGTGAGGTCAGTGCGCCGCGATCAGCTCGACGAAGNAGATCAGGAATCCGGTTGGTGTATCGAAGAGGCATGAGGCGGGGCAACAATAGCCCCTTGTCGCACCGGGTGCGAATCCATCACTTCTTGGAGGACTTTCCGGAGTCGGATCCCGACCCGGAGGAGGACTTCTTGTCATCCGATTTCTTGCTGGCCGGTGGATCCGCCTTGGCCGGCTTGGGCTTGTCCGCCTCACTGTCCTTCTTGTACGAATCGCTGCGGTAATCGGTCTCATAGAACCCGCTGCCCTTGAAGAGGACACCCGAACCCGTCCCGATCAGACGCTTGAGCGTGAGCTTTCCACACTCCGGGCACTTTCGTTTCACCGGAGCGCTCATGGACTGGAAGAGCTCGAAGGCATGATCACATGCGTTGCATTTGTAGTCGTAAGTAGGCACGGCAGAACTCGTCAGGGTGCTACGGCGACCTTGGCAGGTCGGAGCACGCGATCCCCCATCTTGTAACCGGCCTGCATGACCTGGACGATGTGGTCCGTTTCCACATCCTCCGAAGCCTGCTTGAGCATGGCTTCATGCTGCATCGGATCGAACTCGTCTCCTGGAGCAGGCTCGATCGACTCAACGCCATGCTCCTTGAGCATCTTCATCAACTCATCGCCGGCAATCCGTACACCATCAGCCAACTGATCGGTGGTCACGGACTCCAGATCCTGGGCCAGGGCCATGTTGATCTGATCAAGAATCGGCAGGACATCACGGACAATTCCCGCACGTGCCGTGATCTCGATGCGTGTTTCATTCTGCATCGCGCGACGCTGATTGTTGCTCACCTCGGCCAACGCACGAAGGCGATCTTCCCTGGCCTGATCGCGCTCAACGAGCAGCTGACTCATGGCAATCGATACCTCTCCTTCGAGGGTATCGAGCAGATCGCCAATCGCTTCATCGGACAGGGCCTCGACCGTCTCCTCCACTGGAGCAGTCTCCTGTCCCGCCTCATCCTCACATGGTGTTCCTGTCATGTCCTCGTTCGTCATGTCCAGCATTCCATTTCTAGCAGCTTCACTTACCCGTCACGGCATCCTTGATTCGATTCCAGAACGACGGATTCGTCGCATTCACTTCGATATCCTCGGTCTCCGCATAGCGGGTCAACAGTTCCCTCTGGGATTCGTCCAGTTTCTGCGGGACAACGACCTGCAGAACCGCCACAAGATCTCCGCGCCGTGATGTTCGAAGTGCCGGCAGTCCATATCCACNCAGTCGGAAGAGTGCCCCATGCTGAGTACCCGCGGGGATCTCGATCTCCGTAGTGTCTTCATCCTGATCAAGCACCGGCACATGGATCGTCGCCCCGAGCGCAAGCTGAGAGAATGAGACCGGTACGGCCACGATCAGATCATTGCCATCACGTTCGAACTGTTCATGTGTCTCGATACGACAGACGACATGAAGATCACCGCGCCCGGCGGCGCCGGATGGATCCGCCTGAACCGGCGGAGGCTCGCCTTCGCCCACAAGTCGAACGGCCTGACCATCATGAATGCCTGCCGGCACGCGTACCGAAAGGCGACGCTCGACGCTGACACGCCCCTGACCCCGGCAATCATCACACCGATCGGTCACGACCGAGCCGCGCCCAGCACATGCAGGACAGTTCGTCACCATCCGGAACATGCCGCCAAGACCAGCTTGCTCCACCTGACCAGCGCCACCGCAGGTCTTGCACGACTCCGGCGTACTGCCGGGCTTCGCGCCAGTCCCTTCGCACGTCTCGCAGACATCGACACGGGAGAAGACGACTTCGGTTTCCGTACCCTCAAGGACTTCCTCAAGAGTCAGTTCGACTTGCGTTTCCAGGTCATAACCGCGGACAGCCTGCCGACCACGGCGACTTCGGCCTCCGCCGCCACCTCCGAAGATGTCATCGAACATCGAGAAGATGTCTTCGACATGCATGGTGCGGAAATCATGACCGGGACGTGACCGAAGTCCGTCTCGACCGAACTGATCGTACGCGCGTCGTCGTTCAGAATCGGACAGAACCTCATAGGCCTCGGCAGCTTCCTTGAATGAAGCCTCGGCCTCGCTGTCACCCGGATTGCGATCCGGGTGATACTTCATCGCAAGCCTGCGATAGGCTCGCTTGACCTCGTCACCGGACGCTGTGCGCTCGATGTTGAGGATCTCGTAATAGCAGCGTGTCGAAGCCATTTCAAAGAATCTACGTCGTCACGGACGACCGTCTCATCAGCAGACGGCGTCGTTGACCGGATCGGTTTCGTCAGCCAATTCAGTGATCGCCACATCCGAGGTCAACAGAAGGCCCGCAACGGAAGCCGCATTCAGCAATGCAGCACGCACGACTTTCGCAGGATCGATGATGCCGGACTTGTAGAGCATTTCATACTCACCTGAACTGGCGTTGTATCCGAAGTCGTTCTTGCCTTCGCGGACTTTCTCGGCAACGACGTCACCGTCGACTCCACTGTTGGTCGCGATGTGCCAGATGGGAGACGTCAACGCATCGGCAACGATGTCGTATCCGATCTTCTCATCACCCTGCCCACGGCTTCGAGCCTTCTGAAGGGCTTCGATGCAACGCAGGTAGGCAACACCACCGCCAGGGACATAGCCCTCGGCGGCAGCCGCACGAGTCGCGGCCAGTGAATCCTCGACGCGATCCTTCCGCTCTTTCATGTCAGGCTCGGTTGCACCACCGACCGTGATGACGGCCACGCCGCCGGTCAGCTTGGCAAGACGCTCCTGAAGCTTCTCGCGGTCGTAGTCGCTCGTCGACTTGTCGATCTGGTTCTTGATCTGGCTTGCACGGCGATCGACCTCGGCCTTCTTGCCACTTCCCTTGAGCAGAGTCGTGGAGTCCTTGGTGACCGTTGCCCGCTTCGCCTTGCCCAGCTCTCGAAGCTCGATGTCCTCGAGATTGCGGCCGATGTCCTCGGAAATGAACTCGCCACCGGTCAGCACGGCGATATCGCCGAGCATGGCCTTGCGGCGTTCACCGAACCCGGGAGCCTTGACCGCACAGACCTGGATCACGCCACGGAGGCGATTGACAACGAGTGCAGCCAGGGCCTCGTTGTCGACATCCTCGGCAATGATCAGCAGAGGCTGTCCAGCGGTCGCAACCTTGTTCAGAAGCGGCAGAAGATCGGCCAGGTTTGAAATCTTCTTTTCATGGATGAGGATCAGGCAGTCCTCGAGAACACACTCGGCGGTCTTGGGATCCGTCATGAAGTACGGGCTGAGGAAACCCTTGTCGAAGGCCATGCCCTCGACATAGTCCAGAGTCGTCTCGCTGGTCTTGCCTTCCTCGATCTCCACGACGCCTTCGGCACCGACGGTGTGAATGGCACTGGAGATCAGCTTGGCGATGGACTTGTCGTGGTTGGAGGACACCATGGCGATCTTCTCGAGATCATCCTTGCCCTTGCAGGTCTTGGCCATGGCTTCGATGGCTTCACCGGCAGCGGTCGCAGCAGCGTTGATACCACGTTGCATCGCCACCGCATTGGCACCGGAAGTCAGATGCTTCAAACCCGAGCGATAGATGCCTTCTGCCAGAACGGTTGCCGTGGTCGTACCATCACCCGCGAGATCTGCGGTCTTCTTGGCGACCTGGTGAACCATCTGAGCGCCCATGTTCTCGAAGGGGGCTGGAAGCTCGACCTCTTTGGAGACCGAAACTCCATCCTTCGAGACGGCTGGGCCGCCAAAGGACTTCTGCATGACGACGTTCCGGCCACCTGGGCCCATCGTCACGGATACCGCTCGGCTCATCTTCTCAATACCGGCCAGGAACTCCTGACGGGCTTCCGAGTCGAATTTCATCTGCTTGCTGGACATGCGCTTTCCTTCCGTATCTCATCGTTGATCGATATGAACTGCCTCAGGCAGATCACTCGATGACGCCGAGCAACTCCGACTCACGAACGATCAGATGCGTCTTGTTCTTGATTTCAACCTCGGTTCCGGCGTACTTGCTGTACACCACGGTGTCGCCCTTCTTGACGACCGGCTTGATGCGCTCACCGTTGTCGAGCATCTTTCCTGGTCCAAGGGCAACAACCTTGCCCTGCATGGGCTTTTCCTTTGCCGACTCGGGAAGATAGATGCCGGATTCGGTACGGGACTCGGCCTCAATGGGCTTGACGAGTACTCGATCTTCCAATGGCTTGACTGACATGCGTAAATCTCCGTTGTGGTTCTGTTCTTTGCTGTGAATGGGACTCGGGTCTGATCGACGGATCAGAAGCCCATTCCGCCCATGCCAGGCATGCCGCCCATGCCACCCATGCCGCCCATGCCACCCATGCCGCCCATGCCGCCCATGCCGCCCATGCCACCCATGGGATCTTCATGGTGATGGTCGCCACCGCCGTCGTCCTCGGATGGACGCTCGGTCACGATGCAGTCGGTGGACAACAGCAATGATGCGACAGAAGCCGCATTTTGAATCGCAGAGCGATCGACCTTGGCAGGCGTGATCACGCCGTCCTTCATCAGATCGCCATACGTTCGTGTCAACGCATTGAATCCAAAGTTGCCTTTGCCTTCCGAAACCTTCGAAACGACAACAGCACCTTTTTCACCCGCGTTGTTCGCAATGGACTTGAGTGGGATACACAACGCTTCGGTGATCGTATCGACACCGAAACGCTCATCGCCCTTCGCCGACTTGCGGACGGAGGCCATCGCATTCGATGCTCGGACGAAGCTGACACCACCGCCTGGCACAACGCCTTCTTCGACAGCAGCACGCGTGGAATGCAATGCATCCTCAACCCGAGCCTTCTTTTCCTTCAGCTCAGCTTCGCTGGCTGCGCCGACGTTGACCTGAGCCACGCCGCCAGCCAATTTGGCGAGGCGTTCCTGGAGCTTCTCACGGTCGTAGTCGGAGTCGGAAGCTTCGATTTCCCGACGGATCTGATCGATGCGACCCTGAATGTCTGCCGTCTTGCCGACACCTTCGACAATCGTGCAGGTATCGGCATCGATGACGACCTTCTTGGCTCGCCCGAGCTGGGCGACACCGACCTTTTCAAGATCAACGCTCAGGTCCTTCATGAAGGCCTCGCCACCAGTCAAGACTGCCAGATCTCCCAGCATGGCCTTGCGACGATCGCCATAACCAGGCGCCTTCACGGCACAGATCTGGGCGACTCCTCGAAGCTTGTTGATCACCATCGTCGACAGGGCCTCTCCCGTGACGTCTTCGGCGATGATCAGAAGAGGCTTCTTGGATTCGACGATCTTCTCGAGGAGCGGCACGAGCTTCTGGGCCGTATCGATCTTGTCTTCGTGGATCAGGATCAATGGCTTGTCGAGCTCAACGGTCATCGCATCGGAATCCGTCACGAAGTTGGGGCTCAGATAGCCTCGATCGAACTGCATGCCTTCGACGACTTCAACGTCGGTCTCAAGACCCTTGCCTTCTTCGACGGTGATCACGCCATCCTTGCCGACCTTCGAGAACGCCTTGGCGATGATCTTGCCGATTTCCTTGTCGTTGTTGGCGGAGATGGTCGCCACTGCCTGGATGTTGTCAGCGACTGGAACGGACATGGACTCGATTTCGGAGGTCACCTTGTTCACAGCCATCTTGATGCCTCTGACCAGCGCATTGGCATCGACCCCTGCAGCAATGTGACGAAGTCCTGCTCTGAAGATGGCTTCGGAGAGCACTGTTGCCGTTGTCGTGCCGTCACCGGCGACGCTGCTGGTCTTCGAAGCTGCTTCACGGACAAGCCGAGCGCCGATGTTCTCGACGCGATCTCGCAGTTCAATTTCCTCAGCGACGGTGACGCCGTCCTTGGTGACCTTTGGGCCACCCCAACTCTTATCAAGTACGGCATTTCGACCGCGGGGTCCGAGTGTCGATTTCACGGCGGTGGCGAGTTTCTCCACACCGTTCAACAGCGCCTTGCGGGCCTCGATATCGAAAGCCAGTTCCTTGGCAGCCATGGGTTGTACTCCTGCTTCTGCCCTCTGTTCCTTGTTTCCGCATCACCCGAACACGAGAGACTCGCTCCGGGAGACGGACCTCATATCTTCTCTCAAATCCCGCGCCAGCGGGTGGATGGCCGGGAACCTGGAAACCGGCCTTCGTGACCCACTCAGGCCCTTCATCATCCGGATCCAGTGTCAGGGACTTGGTCAACGACCGCCTGATCCTGCCAGGTTGGCAGACCGATCGGCCTCAGACCGCTTCGC
The DNA here is from genome assembly GCA_002702575.1 of Phycisphaerae bacterium. Taxonomy (GTDB): domain Bacteria; phylum Planctomycetota; class Phycisphaerae; order Phycisphaerales; family SM1A02; genus UBA1668. The sequence goes on from PAAJ01000016.1 coordinate 148,423, forward strand.
TCAGATACTCACGCAGTCTCCTTGGAGGTGACTTGAGAGCACGGCGAACCCAGGACATGTTGAAACAGAGATAGACCAGTCCCACCAGCAGCAGGAAACCTGCAACGACCGACATCGCGATTCCCACGAATGCCATTCCCGAGATCGCATTGCCGGAAACGGTGAACTTCCCCAATGCAAGCCAACTCACCGACTTGGAAGCCATGACCGAGTCACCGATCCAACCCATCACGATCCCCAACGCAACGAACCCGAGACCGATGATGAGATCACGGATCCTCTGCCTGCGAATCTGGTCTGTTCGAAACACGCGACTTCGCAGTCCGACGACCACGACGATGGCCCGGAATCCCAGAAGAAACAACGCCCCGCCCAGAATGGCAACCAGATTGATGGGGTCAGGGCCGAAGGGACCATCACCACGAACCAACCAGGCCAGGACGCAGCCACCGATCCAGAGCACCAGGCCAAAGCCTCCGATCAAGATCCCACGCCGACCGTCGAATCCCTTCATGCCGGAGGGTGATGGCCACAGTCTCAGTAACGGCAACCATGCGACCAACCCGCAGATCGCCGCAAGAAGCAGACCGAAACGATCCAGACGACTGGCGAGACCGGGAAGATCTCCACTCACCCATGAGAGATGGAACACCATGTGAAGGGTGAATGCGAAGCAGCCCGCAAGACACAGGCCCGACAGCATCATCAGGGCATCGCCCACGGTTGAAGGAGACAGCAGCGGTGGCAGCTTGTGAGTTGTCGGATCAATGACGGCTTCGAGTGAACGACTGGCTGAAACACCGCATTCGGGACAAGCCGCCAGAGCCGGGAGCCCCTGCAGGTTGTAACGGCAACGCTTGCACGGGAGCGGCAACTGGATGACGCGACCCTCAAGACGCTCGGGGCCGTCGCTTCCGATCAGGATGTCTACCGGCGTCGAGTCCATGGGCCTCCAGTTCCAGTCACGATCGCTTCAACTGCCTTGAGATTCTCAAGCACTCCCACACGGCTATACTCGCATCCTTCCAAGGGACGGCAAGTCCCTTTTTCAGGTCCCGGGCATCCGGGCAGAACGCTCACCATGGGAGAACGGGCATGGATACGAATGCCCTGAATCAACTTCGTGACAATATCACGTCCGTCTATCTGGGCAATACCACTGCCGTAGATCGACTCCTGACGTGCCTCCTGGCCCGTGGTCATGTCCTGATCGAGGATGTTCCAGGGGTTGGCAAGACGGTTCTGGCAAGTGCGCTCTCCAAGTCGATCAAGGGATCGTTCTCGAGAATTCAGTGCACGCCGGATCTGCTGCCTGCTGATGTCACTGGCATCACGGTCTTTGATCGTGACAAGAGCGAGTTCAATTTCAAGGCCGGTCCGATCTTCCACAACATCGTCGTTGCTGATGAAATCAACAGAACGACTCCCCGTACCCAATCCGCCATGCTGGAAGCGATGAGCGAAAGCGCCGTTTCAATCGACGGCGTGACACGTTCGCTGCCGGAACCCTTCATGGTGGTGGCGACTCAGAATCCCTACGAGTTCGAAGGCACCTACTTCCTGCCCGAGAATCAGCTCGACCGTTTTCTGATGAGAATCGCACTTGGATATCCTGCGCCACCGGATGAAAGCAGAGTCCTTCAACAGCAGCCCGCTCGAACGACACTGGATACGCTCGAACCGGTCATCGACATCGAAGACGTCCTCAAGCTGCAGAAAATGACCGACGAGGTCACTGTCGACACCTCGCTGCTCGATTACATCATCGCGCTCGCGACGGCCACGCGAAATCATGATGACCTGCAGGTCGGTCTCAGTCCCCGTGGTTCACTGGCCTTGTGCCAGACCGCCAGAGCGACAGCCGTTCTCGATCAACGTGATTACTGCATTCCGGAAGACATTGTCAGCAATGTGATCCCCGTGTGTTCGCATCGGATCATCAGCCGGAGCTACATGCACGATGGGGATACCCTCACGACACGCAGGATCATGCAACAGGTGCTTGAAACGGTTGCATCACCAGCCTGAATCAGGTTGGTTGAGATCGAGTAGCGCGACTCAACATGGATTGGACCTGTTGTTGAACAGCAGCTGGATCGGACAGCATCCACCAGGCAGTGTCGTACCGGGCCGTGCCGGCAGTCGCGAAGAGAACGCTGCCTGTACGAGTACACCGCTCCAGAACACCGACATCAATCATGGTCTGCCTGAGATTCACCAGCGAGGTCTCGTAGATCGTTCGGCGAATGACGCCTGAAGAGGTCAGGAGACGTTTCGTCGTCAGCACGTAGACGCGACACCGTCTGTCGAGGACTGACCAGCCGACGAGCATCATGGAAACGGCGATCGCGACCAACCACGTCAGTCCAACGGTCCAGTCAGGCAGGACATTCAGTTGCTGCATGGCTGCACAGACCAGAGTGATGAGAACGGCGAGAATCACGAGGCCGGCAATCCAGCGAATCGGACTGAGAAGAACGAACCATCGGCTGGGTCGACAGGCCAGGACGACCGTCTCGTCCCCACGGATGGTTCCTGCTGGAAGGCCACCGGCGAGCGATTCTGGATGTGCCACCTGTGTCATTGAAACGATCCGGTCGAGTTGCCGACAGTTGACGAGCTCACGAAGTCGATCGGATTGATGCCCGATCACATCCGGTGGTATCGATCGAAACGCCCTCGTGCCGGTACGAATTTCCACATTCCATCCCTGAGCCCCAGGACGCACACGCGATTCTGTCAGGAGCGGTAGACGTCCGGGCTCAGTACCGCGATATCAGGGAGATTCCGGTAGAGACCGTTGTAGTCGAGCCCGTACCCGACCACGAACTCATCCGGGATGTCGAATCCGATGTATTCACATGGCACATCCGGAGCCGTTTCTTTCCGAAGCAGAACACAGACCATGACGGAAGCCGCCCCAGCCTCCTCGGCCATCTTCCGAAGACATGCAATGGTTCTTCCGGAATCCAGAACATCATCGACAATCAGAACATGACTGCCCTCTATGGATTCGGGATGAAAACCTTCCACTTCGACAGGTTGTGTCGCGACGGTGGTTTCGCCGACGTAGCTGATGGCTCGTACCGGTTCGATGCGGAACGGAATGGGAAGATGCCGCATCAGATCGGCCATGAAGACGACGCTTCCGGTCATGATCGGCAGAACGATGAGGTCCTGGTCTTCGACCCGGCTTCGCAGATCTCGTTCCAATGCACCTGCCAGCACCTCGATTCGCTCGGCAATACTGTCCCGATCGATGAGAATGGTCTCGAGATCATCATGCATGGCGTGAAATGGTATCAGGGAGACTCCCAGCCCCACTCGCGGGGCGGATGTGTGGCCCGATGAGGCCCCGAATAGCAGAATCCCCGGGATGATTCGAGTAAATTCTCGCAAGTCCTTGTGCAACAGTGGCTTACGTCTGTTTATTTGATCTTGACAGGCGAGTTTGCTACATTGGTTCAGATCATGGCAGAACGCAAAAAGACAACATCAGCCCGGCGGACCAGAGCACCGCGACGGGCGAGTTCGAAATCCCCTCGTTTCACGCCCCTCAAGGCCAGCAAGATCACGACATTCAACACCGCTGTGAGGTATCTGCTTGAGCAGACGGACCTCGAGCGGGCACGTGCCGTGAAGTATGACCAGGACACGTTCAAGCTGGATCGCATGGCCAAGCTCCTCGAGTCGCTGGGCAACCCTGAGCATTCGGTCAGAACGGCCCATGTCGCCGGGACCGTCGGCAAGGGATCGACGGTGGCCATGATCTCGTCCATCCTCCAGCATGCTGATTTCACGGTCGGGACCTACACCTCCCCACATCTCACCGACATCAGGGAACGAATCGCGATCAACGGTCACATGATCGAGAAGTCAGCCTTCACGGCGACGGCTGCTCAGATCTGCAAGACCGCGGAAAAACAGACACCCGATGCGACCTACTTCGAACTGCTGACGGCCATGGGCCTTCAATACTTCGCAGAACAGGCCGTTGACATCGCAGTCGTTGAAACCGGGTTGGGTGGACGCCTGGACGCCACGAACCTGACGCGGCCTGACATCACGCTGCTGACGCTGATCGACTACGACCACATGCATCTGCTCGGCAACGATCTTGAATCGATCGCGGCTGAAAAGGCCGGCATCATGAAACCCGGTGTCCCGGTCATCTCCGTTCCTCAGGATCCTGCCGTCGAAGCGGTCCTGCGAGCAAAGGCCGAAGAGATCGGAACAACCATCCGGTTCATCGGCAAGGAAATCGAGTTCAGCAGTCGATTCTGCGTTTCGGATGATCTTGGTCCGCACACTCGTATCTGTCTGATCACGGGTCGCAGCCAGTACATGCATCTGCCTGTTCCTCTGCCAGGTGCGCACCAGGCGAACAACTGCGCTTTGGCACTCGCCGCCATCGACGCCATCGCAGGAGAAACCGAAACGGTCGATGAATCGATCGTCTACCGCGGACTTGCAGATACGACGATTCCTGGTCGTATGGAACGCGTTTGGCAGAAACCCGCCATTCTTGCGGACGGTGCACACAATCCAGCATCACTGGAATGCCTGATGCGGACCGTGGGTGCTCACATTCCAAATGACTCCATGATCTGCATCTTCGGTTGCTGCCAGGACAAGGACATCGACGGCCTGCTGGACAAGGTTGCCCTCGGAGGCGACAAGATCATCTTCACCAAGGCGTCCAATCAACCACGGGCGGCTGAACCCGAGGAGCTGGCCAAGCGGTTTGCCGAGCGACACAATCGTGTCTGCCAGGTCGAGTCTCAACTGTCCGCAGCGTTGGAAACCGCTGCCCAGGCTGCCAGCCGTGACGATCTGATCTGCATCACGGGCAGTTTCTATCTTGTCGGCGAAGCCAAGCGGCATCTCGAGCAGCTCGCTGCCCAGCGGGACATGGAAATGGCTTCGGCCTGATAAGCGGTACCATGCCGTATTCAATTCAAAGGCAGGGTGATCGGCCGCTGCCCGTGGAGTGATCGGCATGTCAGAGTCCGCCACGATTCCGGATTCCCAGGGAACCACCCCCCCACAGCGTTATACCGCTGCGTTGGCCTGTGAATTCGAACGCCATTGGCGTTCGCAATGGGCCGCCAATGAAACCTATCGCATCGCCAATCCTGGTGAGCCCGGTTTCGATTCAACACGCCCCAAGTTCTACTGCATGGACATGTTCCCCTACCCCTCCGGGGCGGGCCTGCACGTCGGCCACCCGGTCGGCTACATCGGCAGTGACATCATCTCCCGATTCAAGCGCATGCGAGGACACAATGTCCTTCATCCAATGGGATGGGATGCCTTTGGACTTCCTGCCGAGCAATATGCGATCACGACAGGTGTGCATCCGGCAGACACGACCCGCGCCGCCATCGAAACCTACCGGCAGCAGCTGGACGCCATTGGATTCAGCTTCGACTGGTCGAGAGAAATCGCAACCATCGATCCTGATTACTACAAGTGGACACAGTGGATCTGGTTGCAGGCGTGGTCCTCATGGTTCGATGATGAACAACAGGTCGCACGTCCAATCCAGACCTTGATCGATCAGCTCGAGGACGGATCACGCGACGCGAATGGCAGACCCTGGAATGACCTTGATGCGACCGAGCAGGCTGCTTTCATCGATGATCATCGACTCGCCTATCTCTCCGAACAGGTCGTGAACTGGTGCCCGCGACTGGGCACAGCCCTGGCCAATGAGGAAGTCATCGATGGACGCAGCGAGCGCGGCGGCCATCCCGTGATTCGAAAACCACTTCGTCAATGGATGTTCCGCATCACGGCATACGCAGACCGGCTGCTCAGAGATCTCGACACGGTCGACTGGCCGGAATCGACTCGATCGATGCAGGCCGAGTGGATTGGGCGAAGTGAAGGTGCCGACATCGATTTCAGCTGTGATCTCGCAGATCCAATCCGGGTGTTCACGACACGTCCCGACACGCTCTTTGGCGTGACCTTCATGGTTCTGGCTCCCGAACACCCGCAGGTACAGCAGGTGCTCTCGAACCCGCCAGCCGAACTGGATGTCGAAGCCCTGAAGCAGTACGTGACGGAAGCCGCATCAAGAGCGGACGTGGACCGCATGGCTGACCAGCAGGACAAGACCGGTGTGCCGCTTGGTATTCATGCCACGAATCCGGCGACAGGCGAATCGATACCGATCTGGGTCGCCGACTATGTTCTCATGGGATACGGGCACGGCGCGATCATGGCTGTCCCGGGGCACGACGAACGCGATGCGGCCTTTGCTCGACGGTACGGCCTCGCTATCCAGCCCGTTGTCAAAAATCCTGATGGAACCGAATCGGATGAATGCTTCACCGGTGATGGAACCGTCATCAACTCGAGCAACGATTCTCTTGATCTCAACGGTCTCTCATCATCGGAAGCTCGAGATGCGGCCATCGACTGGATTGCACAACAGTCACTCGGTGAACGACGGGTCCGCTACCGCCTGAGAGATTGGCTCTTCTCACGTCAACGCTATTGGGGTGAACCCTTCCCGATCGTGCATGATGCGCAGGGAAGAACCTGGCCGATATCGACCGAACACCTTCCGGTCACCCTGCCACCACTTGAAGATTTCGCTCCGGCGGAGTCGGAGGATCCTCAGCCGTTGCTGGCGAAGGTCGATGACTGGATTCACACGACCGCTGGAGAGGCGGGTGTCGATCCAGCACTGCTCGATCCGAAGACACCGGTTCAACGTGAAGCGAACACCATGCCGGGGTGGGCAGGCTCATGCTGGTACTACCTGCGGTATTGCAGCCCGAACTGCACGACTCGATTCGTGGATGAAGATTCGGAACGATATTGGTTGCATGATGGCGTGGACCTGTACATCGGCGGTGCCGAGCACGCCGTCCTCCACCTGCTCTATGCCCGTTTCTGGCACAAGATGCTTCATGACCTGGGTCATGTCTCTGCTCCGGAACCCTTCAAGAAACTCTTCCACCAGGGACTCCTGACGAGCTGGGCATATCAGCGAGACGACGGGTCGCTCGTACCGGTCGATGAAGTCGAAGAAGCCTCCACGGACAGCTTCATCGAGTCTGCAACCGGCCAGCCGGTCAAACGCATCATCGCGAAGATGAGCAAGTCGCTTCGCAACGTGATCAATCCCGACGAGGTCATCGAGACCTGGGGCGCAGACACCCTGCGCCTGTATGAGATGTACATGGGCCCGCTGGAAGCCAGCAAACCATGGAACCCCCGTGACATCGTGGGTGTCTTCCGTTTCCTGCAGCGACTCTGGCGGCTTGCCGTTGATGAAGAGACCGGCCAGCTGCAACTCGTCGACGACATGGATGAATCCATCGAACGTGCATTGCATCGCACCATCCGACGGGTTGAAAACGACATCGAACGTCTTGCCTTCAACACGGCAATCGCCTCCTTGATCGAATTCACCAATGAAGCCACATCGACGGGTCGTCTGACCTCGAATCAGCTGGATCGGCTGCTCAGAATCGTCGCACCGATGGCGCCCTACATCGCCGAAGAACTGTGGCATCGACTGGGCCATGACTCATCGATCGCGCAGGCAGAGTGGCCGACGGTCGATGAAGCCATGCTGATCGATCAGACCATCGAAATGCCTGTTCAGATCAAGGGCAAGGTGCGATCGAAGATCACGGTTGCTTCGGATGCAGACGAATCCACCATCCAGGAGGCCGCCCTGGCGGATGATCGCATCAAGGAACTCCTGGAGGGCGCCACCGTTCGCAAGGTGATTGTCGTACCGGGTCGCATCGTGAACATCATCGCCTGAATCCCATGGCACTTCTCCCACTGTTCGACATCTCGCACCTCCCCGATGCCGCGTGGGTCGTCGACCCGCCGGCACCCAGTGGACTGCTCGTCGGCACGACCACACTCGTATCGGCCGAAGACGCCATGCATTCACTGGCCGACTTCATCGGCGATGCCGTTGAAGTCGGGTATCTCGAGCCGCCGCCTCATCAGGACTGGCTTGCCCAGGTCCTGGTCCCCGGGCTCTCCACGCCGCTGCTCTTCTTCGCCATCCAAAGGGATCCGGAAGATGGGCTGGGCATTCCTGTTTCGGACTGTGGATTTCTGCTCGGTGTCGAAGGACTGCTGCATCCCAGCGATCCGCTGACGGTCTATGTGAATCAGACGCGACTCCTTGCAGCAGCCGCAGGCCAGACCGAATTTGCCTGGGATGTCGTCACCAATCGTGTTCTTGCGGGAGAAGGACTCACCGAAGCCTTTCTCGGTGAAGGTGTCGAGCCTCCTGACAGAGTGCTCTGGGTCACAGAAGCCCTCGAGACCTCGCCGGACAGCTGGAGAGTGCAGACTCGAGGCCTTCATCGATGCGGTCGCGCCGAAATCGCCGTTCCGAACGTACCTTCGGCCATGCATCAACAGGCACTCCTTCTGGTCGATGGTGTCGCGAGCCTGTGCCTGGAGCAACCATTGCCCGCGCCCGGACAGGTCATCCAGATCGGGACCGGACTGGATGTCCAGCTTCGAACTGCAGAGGACATGGAACTCTCGGATCATGTTGAAGGACCGGTTGCGTTCCTCGTCGATCGAGACGCTCAAGATGCCGCCAGGACTCTTGAGATCATGTGCAGCTCTGAATTCTCGATGTATCGCTCCACTCGTTCGATGTCACGAGAAACCAAACAGGCACGGACGACATGGGATGCATTCGTCGACATCTGCCAACGATGCTGTACATCCGTCGATTGCCTCGTTCAGGTTCCATTCATACCACCTGACGGTACCGAGGAAGACACGAATCATCTCTGGATGAAAGTCGTCGAGACCGGTCCTGCGGTCGTGACGGCCGAACTGCTTCATGCACCGGATGAAGCCGGGTTGACCATTGGAGATCGACACGAGGTGAATGCGGACATGGTCTCCAGCTGGTGCGTGATGATGGAAGCCGGCCCGATGGGGCCCGACACCATTCAGGAACTGAAGCGTCAACTGGAGTTGACATGACTGTTCCACCGACGACTGAAGACCTTGCCGTCGTCGCATGGTGCGACTCCGCATTCGAAGCGAATGCCTTGGTTGCCTTGCTTGCGGATTATGACCTTCGGGCGCACGGCCCCGGCGCTGCCATCGAGATCCCCTGGCGAGGCCTCTCGCATGAAAAGCGAATCCCGGTTCTGGTGCTTGAATCACAGCTTGAACAGGCCAGGCAGATCATTCATGATGCGCGCGAGGACGCCTCCCGGATCAACTGGGATCAGGTTGACGTCGGCAACCGAGCCGATCGTCTACCGCTCAAGGCTGGTCACGGCGAGACACCTGTCTGGTTCCAGACGGTCGCGATCGCAGGTCTGTGCTTGCTGGCGCTCACGATCGTCGGCATGGCCGTCTATGTCGTCTTCGGCTGACGCGGACATTCGTCCAGGTCAGTCCTCGATATCAACGAGTTCAAGGATCCGTGCCCGGAGCTGCTCGATGAGCCTGCCACTCTCGGCATCAAGCAGACCGGAGTCGAGCAGATCGGTGAGTGAACCGACATAACTTGCCCACTTCGCTTCAAACGCTTCGGGTGTCAGACTTCCTGGCACCTTCTGATCCATCGCAATCCGATCCTCCCGAACCTGCTGAAGAATGAGTTCGGGATCGATGCCGATGGGCAGATCTCCGACCTGTTCCTGGCCAGGCAGACTCGATGGTGCCTGCATTCGTCGTGCACCCGGAGCATATCGTTGATACATCGAACGAATACGGTTCTCCGCCATCGCACGATCACCTGTCGGTATCGGATTCGTACGCGATCGCGTCGCCAATTGATCCGTTGAACCAAGCTTGATTCTGATCGTGAGGATTCGGCTTCGCCGGGGTGTTCCAGCGGCATCCGCAGGTTCGTCGCGAGCCACCTGCAACTCGACTTCGTCTCCGGGCCAGTATTGCTTGATCAGCGAAGAAACATGGTCCGAATGGTCGAATGCCTGACCTTCGATCGACATCAGCACATCACCGACGCGCAGCTGCTCCTCGGCCGGCATCCCGGGAAGCAGTTCGACGATCTCCACGCCGCTGATGTCGTTTCCATCCTTGTCGGTGAATGTCGTGATGCTGCGTTTCATCGAGACGCCGATGGCCCCTCTTGGAAGCAGCAGCAGCCTGGTTTCAAGCGCCCGAAGAAGCCTCAGTCGCTGCTCCTGACTCAACGTTGTTCCCGAAAGGCTGCGTTCGATGACGTCTTCAGAGATGCGTTGATCTCGAGCCAGCTGAAAGGTGGTGGACTCCCGCGTTCTCCAATCATCCGAATCGAGCCGCTTGAGATACTGACCCAACTGAGCGACGGGAGGCAGACTGCGATCAGGCTGGAAGGGCGGCAGTGAATCAGCCCTGGCCTCAAATGCCAGAGCAGCTGCAGCGATCATCGTCAGAACCAGCCAGATGGAGTGCTTCATGATCATCTCAACCCACGATAGCTCCAAGCGCCGAGATGAGCCGGCCGGATTCCGAACGAATTCGCTCGATTGATGAAACGACGTGTTCCAGCATCTCGGGTGTATCCATGTCTCCGAATCTGCCCTCACGCATGAGGGATGGCATGGTCTCGAGAACCAGAGCCTCGATCACAAGGGACGGGATCGATGCCAGCTCCATCGCGGCAGGTCGACGTGATGATCTCGACATGTACCCCTTCAACAGAGCCGATGCGGCATGGATATCGATATTGACCGGCCAGGTTCTGCCATCTTCGCAACGAAGCGCCGAAACATACCGCCCGAAATGGAGGATCGCGGAGGAGAGGTCGCTCATGCGTGTTTCCCACTTCACGGCATCGAAGTCGAGAACCACGACAACCTCTCCCTCGCTGCCGAACAGAACATTTCCCGGATGCCAGTCACCATGAACGACCGTCTGCGGCCACGACGCCCAGCCCATCTGATCCACCTTTCGAGATGACTGAACATAGGCATCTCGAATGAACAGGCACGCGCGACGATGGCGTGACTTCTGCTTCTCGGCAAATCGCTCCATGTGCACAGGCACATCCGGAACCGAATGGAACCCGCGGACATCGGGAGAAGGCTGGTCGAATGTCATCAGATGTTCATGAAACGAGGCGAGTGCCTCACCGCAGGCCACGAGTGAACTGGAATCGCCATCACATCGAGCCGCTTTGACATATCGAAACAGCTCATAGATGCCATCCCGTGACCGGACAACCTTGGATCGGCTTCTTCGCGAATGGATGATCTCGACAACCGGGTAGCCCTGGCTGCTCAGATGATCATGCACGGCATGTTCGTAGACGATGCGACGTGGATCATCTCTTCCAGGACCTCTCCGCTTGAGAATGTACTTGCCCGCATCCGACTCGATGAGCGCCTTCGGGGACTTGCTTGATCCGCGGAAGTAGCCTCGAATACTTCGAGGTTCACCGATGTCGTAATGGGAAAGGACACGCACAACCTCATCGGTCTCGAGTGTCAAGGCATCATGACTGTCATCCATCATCCCGATCGATCCGTCTGCCAAGAGTTGTTCCAATGGCCCGACCCGAAACCTAGCGGATGTTCTGGACCTGCTCCTTGATCCGATCGATCGCGCCCTTGATCACGACGATTCGACGGCTCACATCGCCGTCAAGGCACTTGCTTCCGATCGTGTTGGTCTCCCGGAGCATCTCCTGTGCGAGAAAATCCAACGTGCGACCAACAGGCTCTTGGGAACCGGAATCCAGCAGCTCATGAAAATGATCCAGATGGCCACCCAGCCTCGAGATTTCCTCTGCGATATCCGATCGCTCGGCGAAGACCGCGACTTCTCTGACAAGATCATCCGTTCCCACCGTACTGCCGACGGTAGAGAGAAGCGTTTCCATCCGTTGTCTGAGACGTGCTTCATAGAGATCCACGACGATCGGAGCACGTTCTCGAATCACTTCGAGATCGGAACGAATCTCATCAAGGATTCCCTTGAGCTCCTCATGCAAGGCTTCACCTTCACGACGTCGCATTCCATCCAGATCAGCACAGGCGGATTTGACCAGGTTCTGGATGGATGGCGCAGCCTTGTTCCGTCGAAGCTCCTCATCCTCGGTTGTCACGACCCCCGGGAGGTCCAGGAGATCGGAAAACTGGAGATTCAGCCCCTTGTCCTCAGCAAGCGGCCTGAGCTGTTCCAGGTAATGCTCCACCGCTTCGGAATTGATGACCGCACTGGGCGCCATCGCCCCGCCGCCGAGCCGCACCGTAATCGTGACCGTGCCACGATCGAGCAGTCGCGACGCGATCTCCTCCAGACTTGTTTCGATTCCCTGCAGTTCCTCGGGCAGTCGAACATGGCACTTGAGATAGCGGCCATTCACAGCACGAATTTCCACGACGTAACGACAACCATCCACCAGTTCCGAGGCGGTACCGAAACCCGTCATTGATCGAATCACGGCTCAGCTACCCTCGCCGTCGGATGGAGCGGGCGTCTGGTCGGCAGGTACCAGATCGGGTGCAGGCTCGAAGACGCCGTCATCCGCTGAAGACTCGGATGATGTCGTCCCGGAGTCCGTTGGAGCCGACATGCCACCATCCGCAGGGATCTCAAATGGATCGGTCTCGGAATAGGGCAAGAGCGTCTCTTCAAGGTTCGGCGCCGGGGCAGGTGCGGTTGTCCTGCTGTCCATGAGATTCAAGGTGATCGCCAGACCGAGATAGATGCAGAAACCAATGACGGTCATGACCGTCAACGCATCACCGACTCGACCGCCGAAGACACTCTCGGTACCACCACCACCGGCACCACCAAAGGCGCCGGCCAGACCGCCACCAGCAGGTCGCTGCACGAGGATGATGAGGATCAATGCCACCGACACGATGATGAAGATGGCTGTGAGGATGAGGTAAGTCGTTGTCATGAATCGTCGTCGCTCGCAGTTACGCTGGGACCCAGCCCGGCTCAGGAAGCCGACATGGAAGCAGCCGCCCTGATGATCTCAACAAATCCCTCAGCATCGAGGGAAGCACCACCTATCAGCCCACCGTCAACATCCGGTTGAGCAAAGATCGACTCCGCATTGGAGGGCTTGACCGACCCCCCGTAGACAATGCGGACGCCTTTGGCGGACCGAGCATCATACTGGTTCTCGAGGTCGGCGCGAATCCTGCAATGCATGGCCTGGGCGTCTTCAGCAGCCGCTGTTCGGCCGGTCCCAATGGCCCAGACAGGCTCATAAGCGATGCTGATGCGGTCCAGATCCCCCGCTGGCACCCCATCAAGCCCTTCCTTGACCTGCATGGCGACCACATCCTCGCTCTGGCCGGATTCCCGCTCGGAAAGCGTCTCGCCAACGCAGTACATGACCTCCAGACCGGCAGAAATGGCCTGTCTGAGCTTGGCATTGAGAATCGCGTTGGACTCCCCGAGGCCATGACGGCGTTCGGAGTGTCCGACGAGCGTGGTGCTGCACCCTGCATCGATCAGCATCGCTGCGCTCGTCTGCCCCGTGAAGGCACCCTGAGACTGGTCCGATACATCCTGGCCGCCGATTCCAATCGGTGAGGAACAGGTGGCCTCGGCCACCGCTGTCAGCCATGGAAATGGAGGGAAGAGCGTCACATCACACGCTTGGAGGATCGATGGCTCCAGCTGGGTGATCACGGCCCCAGCGAGGTCCTGAGCCTCTGCTCTGCTGGTGTTCATCTTCCAGTTACCCCCGACAAGGGGTCGACGACTGGGCATGGATCGGTACTCCTCTGGCAGGGATGAGGATACCGGTTCCTGTGGCAGGCCGAGCAGCCACCGATCCTCCAATGGATTCAGAAGCCGTTCACGGGCTCTTCAAGCGATTGAATGCTGAAGCTGATCTACCGGAACGGGCCCCACCGGTACACTGAGTCGCCCCGGGAAGAACACCGGAATTCCATGAGACCCTGCAGGAATCACGATGGCCGACCAGACCGACCAAACCCATGTCGAGGCAAGAACAGCACAGGAGATCCGACGGGATTTCATCGACTTCTTTGCTGAGAAGGCAGGACACACCATCGTTCCATCCTCACCAGTCGTTCCTCATGACGACCCCACGCTGCTGTTCACCAATGCCGGCATGAACCAGTTCAAGGACGTCTTTCTGGGCCAGGGCGAACGCCCCTACAAGAGAGCCGTTGACACCCAGAAATGCATTCGAGCCGGTGGCAAGCACAATGATCTCGAGGATGTCGGTCGGGATACGTATCACCACACCTTCTTCGAGATGCTGGGCAACTGGTCCTTTGGCGACTACTTCAAGGCGGAAGCGATCACGTGGGCATGGCAGCTGCTGACGGAGGTCTGGGGACTGCCACCTGAACGATTGCACGTCACCGTCTTTGAAGGATCGAAGGAAGACGGTACCGAACCAGACGATGAAGCCCATGAACTGTGGCTGAAACACACCACTGTCGATCCCGCCAACATCACTCGATGGGGTCGAAAAGACAACTTCTGGGAGATGGGATCCACCGGGCCATGCGGTCCCTGCAGCGAGATTCATTACGACGGAACACCGGATGGCTCTGGTGGGAAGTTGGTCAACCTGGATCACCCCGATGTCATCAAGATCTGGAATCTGGTGTTCATCCAGTTCAACCGTCGCCCCGATGGCACGCTGGTACCGCTGCCGTCGAAGCACGTCGACACCGGAATGGGATTCGAACGGATCGTTCGTGTTCTTCAAAACAAGTCGAGCAACTACGACACCGATCTCTGGACACCGCTCTTCAAGTCCATTCAGACCTGCAGCAAGGCGAGGCCATACACGAACAGTCTGGATGATCCCGTCGACATCGCATACCGGGTGATCGCCGATCATGTTCGATGCGTCACGGTCGCCCTGGCGGACGGAGCACGGCCAGGCAACGAGGGTCGCTCGTATGTCCTGCGGAGAATTCTTCGTCGGGCCGTTCGAATGGTCCACCAGACGCTTGGGGTCCACGACCCGATGCTCTACCGAATCGTTCCAGCCGTCGTGGAGAGTCTGGGAGACGTGTTCCCTGAACTGTCGACCGAACAGGACACCGTGGCATCGATCATCCACGATGAGGAAATCGCATTCCTGCGAACGCTCGAACGGGGACTTGCGCTCTTTGAAAACGCAGCGACCTCGGCATCAGATGGTCGACTGACCGGACAGGATGCCTTCGCCTTGCATGACACCTTCGGTTTTCCGATCGATCTGACGGAGCTCATGTGCCGCGAACGTGGCCTGGAGATCGATCGAAGCGCCTATGAGGAGCTGATGGAGACTGCGCGGGAACGATCCCGTGCATCAAGCAGTACCGGCACCGAGATGACTCTGCCAGCTGATGCGATTGCCCGGCTGACTCAGGACGGCATCGACCCGACAGATGACCAACCCAAGTTCGACAGCGGCACAATCACAAGTCGAATTCTGGCAGTCTGGGATGGCGACCAGTTCATCGATCAGATCGAGTCCGACAAGCCTGTCGGACTCATCCTCGACCGGACACCCTTCTACGCAGACCAGGGTGGACAGATCGGAGACACGGGTACGCTCACGAATGAAACAGCCTCCTTCCGGGTCAGCCAGACTCGGCGATTCGGCGACTACGTTCTCCATGAAGGCACTGGTGAAGGCCTCCACAAGGACCAGGAGATCACCGCAGGCATCGATCAGGATCAGCGTGATCACATCGAAGCCAATCACACCTGTACCCATCTACTGAATCTCGCGCTGAGAACATCACTTGGCGACGAGGTGCAGCAGAAGGGATCATTGGTTGCCGACGACCGACTCCGTTTCGATTTCTCCTGTCGCTCTGCACCCACAGAAGACCAGTTGAGACAGATCGAATCGCATGTTCAGATGTCCATTTCGGAAGGACTGGACGTTCATGCCGCCGAGATGCCGCTGGATGCGGCAATGAAGATTACCGGTGTCCGTGCGGTGTTCGGTGAGCGCTATCCGGACCCGGTCCGGGTCGTCAGCATCGGGATCCCATCCGCCGATCTGGCGGAACGACCGGAGGATCCGGAGTGGATGAATCGCTCCATCGAATTCTGCGGAGGCACGCATCTGGACAACACGGCCAATGCTGGACATTTTCTCCTGATCCAGGAGCAGGCTCTGGCTGCCGGCGTGCGTCGCATCACAGGATTGACCGGAAACGCCGCCGCCGATGCGATCGAGCGAGGCGTTCGCCTCGCATCGGATCTTCAGGAAGCGACCGCTTGCGATGATCAGCAGTTGTCCGATCGAATGGACGATCTGGTGAAACGTGCAGACGAAGAAGTCCTCGGCCTCATCACTCGGTCCGAGATCAAGAAGTCGCTCGAATCCCTTCGATCGCGTGTCAAGGCCGCACGAAAATCCGCAGCCAAGTCCTCCAAGAACGAAGCCGTCGCCTTGGCAAAGAGCCTCGCCGAAGAGGCCCAGGGCGAGATCATTACCAGCGTCATGCAGGGTGTCGTCGAACGGGATGACCTGCTTGCCGCCATGGATGCGATTCGCGGCAGTCACCCCGACTCGGCATGCCTGCTTCTGGGAACCGACATGGAAGCCGCCAAGGTCGTCATGGTGGCCCGCGTGCCGGAGACCCTGATCAAGCGTGGCCTGAAAGCCGGCGACTGGATCAAGCATGTCGCTTCGTTGTGTGGTGGTGGTGGCGGCGGACGACCGGATATGGCTCAGGCCGGAGGCAGCAAGCCGGAATGCGCAGAAGACGCGGCTGTCGATGCCGCCCAATGGGCTCAAGATCATTTGAATTGAATGTCTTCCACGTAACAAGACGAACCGCCATTCAGCGAATCACCCAGGTCTCCATCGGAACCATTCTCGCTGGTTGCAGTTCATCGGGCGGCGTTCAATCGGAGAAGCAAAGCATGAACACTGAAACCTCTTCGTATCCAATCTCGCTGGCGCAATGGTCATTGCACAGGACCATTCGAAGCGGTGATCTTGATCCGCTGGATTTCGCCGGGACGACTCGATCGCAATGGGATATCGGCGGCGTCGAATACGTCAATACCTTCTTCAAGGACAAGGTGAGCGATCAGACCTATCTCCTGGAACTCAAGAAGCGTGCGGATGACCATGGGGTCAAGAGCCTGCTGATCATGGTCGACAACGAAGGTCACATGGGTGCCGCAGATGAACAGGAACTCAAGTCAACCATCGACAATCATCGTCGGTGGATTGACGCCGCCAAGCTCCTTGGATGCCACAGCATCCGGGTCAATGCCCAATCCGAGGGGACAGCGGATCAGCAGAGAGATCGATGCACCCGAGGTTTCCATGCACTCATGGAACATGCCGATGAAGCCGGCATCAACATCTTGATCGAGAATCACGGCGGTCTTTCCAGCAATGGTGCCTGGTTGTCATCCCTGATCCGAACGGTGGATCACCCGAGACTTGGAACATTGCCCGACTTCGGCAACTTCATACTCGATTGGAATACCGGCGAATCCTACGATCGCTACCTGGGCGTGTCGGAACTCATTCCTCACGCCATGGCCTTGAGTGCGAAAAGCCATGACTTCGATCAAGAGGGCAATGAAACAGGGACCGACTACCCTCGCATGCTCGCGATCGCTCGAGAGGCCGGCTACGACGGCTGGGTCGGCATCGAGTACGAAGGTGAGACGCTGTCTGAACAGGAAGGCATCTCACGGACACTCGAACTTCTTGTCCGCAACGGTTGTCATACGACATGAAAGATGACACATGAAAGCCATCAGAATTGAACAACAGGGCCATCCGGTCACACCCAATATTCGATTCGTGGACGATCATCCAGATCCGGTCGTCAATCCCGGTGAGCTGCTCGTCAAGACCGAAGCCTCTGCGCTGAATCATCTGGATCTGTGGGTTGGCAGAGGCCTTCCAGGTGCCGAGTCGTTCCCTCGCATCAGCGGATCCGACGGCTGTGGTCGTGTCGTTGAAGTCGGAGACGGTGTTCCGGAAGACTGGATGGGCCGCCGGGTCATGATCAATGCAGCTGTTCCTGCAGATCAGGTCCCCTTCCCGGATCAGGATCCTGCGTTCCCGGTCCTTCACATGATCGGTGAAACACTGCCTGGATGTCATGCGGAGTTCTTCAAGGTTCCCGCCACGAATGCGATCTGCATCGGAGACCGAGATCCAATCCAGGCGGCCGCCTACGGACTGACTCATTTGACGGCATGGCGAATGCTCATCACACGTTCCGCTCTTCAGAGTGGACAGTGGGTGCTCATTCCAGGCATCGGAGGCGGGTTGGCACTCGCTGCGCTCAATATCGCCCAGCATCTCGGGTGCCGCACCATCGTGACCTCAAGACACCAGTGGAAACTGGATCGAGCCTGTGAACTCGGCGCGCATCATGCCATCCTCGACGAAGGCGATGACTGGTCACGACACGTTCGACAGATCACCGGGAAGCGAGGCGTCGACGTCTGTGTCGAATCCGTTGGTCAGGCCATCCATGGTTCCGTCCTTCAGTCCCTTTGCCGAGGCGGCATCATGGTTACCTGCGGAACCACCACCGGCCCGACGGCGTCGACCGATCTGATGAGAATCTTCTGGAATCAGCTCGCCATCATTGGTTCGACGATGGGCGACATGGATGAATTCCGACAGTCCACCGCGCTGTTCAAATCAGGAGCACTGGTCCCGGTGATCGACCGCGTCATCGATGCCCCAGAAGGGGCTGCAGCCTGGGAACGACTGGAATGCGGAGATCAGTTTGGAAAGATCGTCCTGAACTGGGCCTGAATTCGGATTACCCTGTAACTGGTTGCAGTTCATCATGTCCACACCAGACCGATCATCGGATTCCATCATGCCAGACTTCCTCGAGAAGGTGTCCCGCAAGATCGACGCGGATCTTGCCGCCTCCCATGAGGAGATGATCGCACTCCGACGCGACCTTCACGCGCACCCTGAACCAGCCGGTGAGGAACATCGAACGACGGCCCGCATCGCCGAGAGACTCGAACGATCAGGACTTCAGCTTCGATCGATCCCGGGAACAGGTGTCATTGCCGACCTTCATGTCGGTGCCGATGATGATTCGTGGATGGCGATCCGGGCAGACATTGACTGCGTATCGGTTCAGGATGAGAAGATGGTTCCCTGGAGATCCACGAATCAGGGGCACTGCCATGCCTGTGGCCATGATGCCCATGCAACGATGGCGTTGTTCGCTGCTGAATCCATGGCTGCGCATCGTGCCGAACTGGAATCAGCACATCCGAATGCCAACATCCGTTTCATCTTCCAACCCGCTGAAGAAACGGCGACAGGTGCAAGAGCCATGATTCAGGCGGGCGCTGTTGAAAGCGTCCGGAGCATGGTCGCACTTCACTGTGAACCCTTTCTTGATGTCGGCCAGATCGGAGTGAAGACCGGCGCCATCACATCACACATGAGCACCTTCAGAATTGTTCTCAAAGGTGCTGGTGGTCATTCCGCAAGACCCCATGAAGCCGTGGATCCTGTTCCTGCTGCAGTGAATGCGGTAGCAATGCTCTACCAGCTGGTCCCGCGATCAATGGACAGCAGACATCCGATGTGCCTTTCGATCACCAGCCTCAACGCCGGAGAAGCCTTCAACGCCATTCCAGACGAGGCCGTGATCTGCGGCACTCTGAGAGTCGGTCATCTTGCAGATGAACAGCGTGCCAGGGATGCCATCGACCGCTGTCTGCGAGGAAGCTGCGAAGCAACAGGATGCACGTTTACGATCGAGTATCCATACAAGGCGCCTGCTACGAACAACGATGTCGATACGACCCGCCTCTTCGAACAGGCTGCACGAAGCGTACTTGGCCATGAAGGCGTCGTTCACCTCGACATGGCAAGTCTCGGCGGTGAGGATTTTGCCTATTTCCAGGAACAGGTTCCCGCCGCCATGGCACGACTTGGGACCGGGAGCGGACCCGCCAGGCAGCGGCACCCATTGCACTCACCTCGATTCGACATCGATGAAAGCGCCTTGCCGATCGGGTCACGGCTTCTTGCCAATACCGCCCTGCTCGGCATGGCTTAGACTCGTCATCAATCGATCTCTTTCCGACCATACGGCCACAGAACAACCAGGGGAATTCACATGGCCCAGCGATTCACACCAAGTGCCCAGCATACGCTCGGCGTCGAAATCGAACTTGGCCTGATCAATCAGGAGACTCTCGAGCTCTCCATGGATGTTCCTCACATCCTCGAAAAGAGACCGCAGCAGTGGGAAGATTCAATCAAACCCGAATTCATGCGGAGTTATCTCGAGTTCAATACCGGGGTCTGCAAGACCGTCGATGACGTTCGACGCGATCTCTCTGAAAAACTTCAATGGGGATATGAAACCGCTGCTGAAATGGGACACACCTTCCTCTGGAGCGGAACACATCCGACCTCTCACTGGAAAGATCAGAAGCTGACGGATGATGATCGCTATGAATGGCTCATGGAGACCATGCAGTTCGTCTCCAGACGACTGGTCGTTTTCGGTCTGCATGTTCATGTCGGCCTGGACTCCGGTGACAAGGCCATCCAGATGTGCGACCGACTTCTGAGACATCTTCCGGTACTGTTGGCCTTGTCTTCGAACTCACCCCACTGGTGTGCACGAAACACGGGACTCCACTCCTACCGATCCAAGGTCATGGAATCACTGCCGACCGCTGGACTGCCCGAGACGATGCGAAACTGGTCCGAATACAACTGGCTGACGGATCATCTGATCGCGACCGACTTCATCCATTCACCTCGCGAGATCTGGTGGGATGTACGGCCTGTCGCCCGATTTGGAACGGTCGAAGTCCGGGTCATGGATACACCCATCAGCATGAAGCATCTGCTTGGACTGGTCGCCATGACCCAGTGCATCGTTGCCGGACTCTCCGCTGAGATCGATCGTGGCATGTATCTCGTCGACTGTCATCCGATGATCGCCCGACAGAACAAATGGCATGCGTCGAGGTACGGCCTGGACGCGACACTTGCGGATCCAGACACGATGCTTGCGATCTCAGCACGCCAGCAGGCGAGACTGCTTCTTGATCTCTGCAAGCCCGTCGCAGAACGACTTGGTTGCTCGGAGGAACTGGGCTACGTCGAAGACATCCTCGAGGAAGGCAGTGGCGCAGCGATCCAGAGACGCGCGGCGGACAAATCCGATGATCTGCATGAGGTTGTCAGGAAGACCCTTGAGACGACGGGGCAACCCTGGGCTTTTGGGCCCCCGAGTTCCTGACAACCCCGGGCGTCTGACCGAGCCGCTCACGAAGAGTGTCGAGCAACGATTCGAAGACGATGTCCTCCCCCGGACGGGCATCGATGACCACCACACGATCCGGCTCCCGGCGGGCCAGGTCGAGATAGCCTTCACGAACGCGGGAATGGAAGACTGCACCCTTTCGTTCCATGCGATCGAGCAGTGGATTCAATCGGCGAGCGGCGGTGTCCTGATCGACATCGAAGATGACTGTCAGGTCCGGCATGAGATCGCCCACGGCGACCTTGCCCACATGATCGATCGCATCCTTCGAAAGGCCGCCACCTGACCCTTGATAGGCGTGTGTACTGCTGATGAATCGGTCGGCCAGCACGAGGTCGCCTCGTTCGAGCGCAGGCCGAACGACTTCTTCGACAATCTGTGCCCGGCTGGCCATGTAGAGCAGCATTTCACAGGTGATGGTCATCTCCTCATGGGCGACGTCCAGAAGGACTTCTCGGATGCGTTCACCAATGGGCGTTCCCCCCGGCTCCCGCAATTCCGTCACCGACAGATTGCTGGATTTGAGCCATGAGGAGAATCGACGGAACTGGGTGCTCTTTCCGGAGCCATCGGGACCATCGAACACCACGAACCTACCCTGGAGTCTGGAAATCCAACTCGACATCACTTCACTATACCCCGCATGGACTTCCTGTCCCCTGATGATGGATCTCGCCGCCCTGCTCGTCATGAAAGCGCCGAGATCCGTACCATTTCCACCCATGCGAGTGGTTGTGCGTCAGTTGGACCGCCGCCGAGTAGGCGAGATCGAAGCCGATGCCGATTCAAGACCGGCACGGGCTTCGACGATCGATACCGGTGAGGAAGTCTTCCTCGACTGGGAGCGTGCCTTCGACGATGCCGGGCAACTGCGTCGATGCATCATCTGTGGCAGTGAAGATCTCTACAAGCGGCGAACATTCCCACAGATCACCCCCTTCGTGATCGTCCTCGCATTTGCCCTGAGTCTGATTGGCGTTCTTGGATTCGTCACCGACATCGCCATCCTGATCGGAATGACCGGAGTGCTTCTGCTTGATGTCGCCATCCTGTTTTTCGCCAGGACACGATTGCAGTGCTATCACTGCCGATCGGATTACCGAAATCTCCAGATCGCCGATTACCACAGACAATGGGATCGCGCCATTGAGGCGAGAGTCAGAGCAGGTCGGTCTTCGCGCAAGCAGGAACCCGTCAGGCGGATACGCGCTCGTGACGATTTCCAATCGTGATCAGTCCTTCTTTCGCAGAAAGTTTTCCAGCAAGACGAAGGCTGCCATCAGGAATGAGAACAGGAATCCGATGAAACCGATCCAGCCGAGGATCGAGTGACCCTCACTTCGACTGTCTGCCAGCACCAGTACGGATGACGCCAGAATCATCGCTGAGATCAGCAGCGTGTAGGAAATCTGGCGACTGGAATGATGGACCGTACGGTTCAGACGCTCAATACCTTCGACATCAAGTGATACACGGATGTCGTTTCTGGAGAAGCGTTCCAGGATGGTCGAGACACGGCCGGGAAGACTCTCGGCAAGCTTGATGTATCTGGTCGAGGAATTCTTCAGTCTTGCCCAGATGGCTTCGCGGGAATACTGCCTCTTGACCAGTGATTCCAGATGCGGACGGGCAAACGTCAACAGGTCGAAGTTCGGATCAAGATCCTCTCCGACACCTTCGATCGTCGCCAACGCCTTGATCATCAAAACAATGTCGCCGGGGCATTGGATCTGGTGTTTCCTGAGACCATCTGAGAAGGCCTGAAGCACTGCGGAAATCTGTATCTTCTCGAATGAGACCCCCGTGAACTGATCCATGAAGTCCTGAAGATCACGGCGGACCGCTCGGGGCGAAATCGTTTCTTCACGAACGTTGCCCAATGCGATGAAGGCCTCGTAGACCTTGTCAATGTTGCTGGACGACACCCCATACAGCAGATTGGCGAGTTCATTGACCGTTTCGCTGTCAACACGACCTGCCATTCCGCAATCGATGAAGCACAATCGCTGGTCTGCGAGCCAGAACATGTTGCCTGGATGTGGATCGGCATGAAAGAAACCGATATCCAGGACCTGCCTGAGGATGCTGCCGGCTCCGATCTCGACGATCTTGCTGCGCTCTTCCTCACTGAGGTTCGCATCCTTCCAATGGGAGAGCTGCGTCCCCTTGATTTCCTCGAGACCAAGAACCCGATTCCGTGTAACCGACCAGTGCACCTCGGGGAAATAGGTGTTTGGATCGTCCTCCAGACGACGTCGGAAGGTTTCGATGTTTCGAGCCTCGTGCATGAGATCCAACTCGTAGCTCATTGCCTGCTGGAACTCATCAACCACGGAAACAGGGTCGAAAGGAAGATTCGTGTGATGCTTCGCAACCCACTGCGCGACGTCACCAAGAATCTCAAGATCATTCACCACGACTCGTGAAATACCTGGACGCAGTACCTTCAGAACAATAGGTCCGCCATCCTTCAGAACAGCGCGGTGAGCCTGCGCCATCGAAGCTGCCGCCATCGGCTCTTCATCGATGGAGTCGAAAAAGTCATCCAGATCTCCAAGATCCTCGATCAACTGTTGCTTGATATCAGCCCAGTCGACGGCGGGCACATTGTCCTGAAGATGCTTGAACTCTTCGACGTACTCGGGTGGCAGAATGTCTGGCCTGGTACTGAGCACCTGACCAAGCTTGATGAACGTCGGACCAAGTTCCTCGAGCGCAAGACGCAACCGCTTGGGACGGCCCATTCTCTGGACTTCTTCGCTCGGACCACGACTGAAGATTCGTCGACTGCGATCAAGCAGAAGATCCAGCTTGGCATCCTCAAAGAATTCTCGGAACCCGAACGTAACGAGTACCGACAACATCTCCCGGTATCGTCCGGCATGCCGGACGAATTGAAGCATCGACATGACCAACTCCTCTGCGGGCACTCACCCGTGGCGGCACTATAGCGGCTCCAAGGCTCCCGACCGGCACCTCCGGCAGCAACCCATCCACACCACAGAAGTTGATTGCCTCCCGCCCCCTGCGGAAGTCGGGTGGATACGGTCATGAAGGCGACCTTTTGGCCATTCCGCTACGAGTTGTCAATCTTCCGCTTGATCTCTCGTCATTCCGGAGAACACTCTTTTTGATGGTCGACCACCACGACCAATTCGAGAATCGGCTTCGCCGAATTCATGGGCGACGGGATGCCAAGATCATGGCAGTCCCGAAAAACGCCTCGTTCCAGGATCGCGCCAGCGCTATGGTTGTTGGTGTACTCAGAAAGCTTGCCACGACCTGGGACACATGGACTGAGGCCGCCAAGGGGCGACATCGGATTCGCTGATCCAGACCGCATACCGGATCAGATCGTCCAACGCCCCATCGAATCGGGGCGTTGTCTGTTTACCGGGATGACCGTGTGAGGGAGGAGACGAGATGGAATATGACGGCCAGATGAACGAAGGGAACCAGAACCCCCTCGATCTCAATTCGAATGCCAGTCGATCTCTGGCCACGCGCTGGGCTCGACTGATTCGTTCAAATGAGCTGGATCGACTGGTGATCGATGGCATTCCCGCATGGTCCGCGTTGACTGCGGTCGCCGCTGTCATGGAATCACCTCGAATGGAAGTGCTGCTCGGACTGGACGCGGGACTTCAGGTCATGAACGGATCGGATGACATCGACCCGGTCAACCTGCCGCTGCGGTATGCCGTCTGTGTCGATGGACCGATTGAGCAGGCAGATGCCGATGCCATTGAACGTGCTGTGGTTTCCAGCAGCAGTCTGATGGATGCCGACATCAGAGCCGCCGCATCCGTTCTGAATCGGAGTGGTCTGGTTGAAGTGCAAGGCCGATCGAATCGGCCATTGCTGGCGGTCATCGCCGAGATGCTGAGGAACTTCCTTGCCGAAGCACTTCAGTGTCCAGCAGCAGACATTCCACTCCCGGAATCCGACATCATCGACTCGATCATGTCGTGGACCGGTCGACTCGCCATGCGTCCCGTTGAAACGGATATCTATCCGGATTTCGTTGATCTTGGAATCGTTCTGCCCGAGACCGATGAAATCGGCCCTGCCTCGTCCTCGATCATCTACGACCGGCGGACGCAGACCTGGCATGCCGACTGATCGGCCGTGGTTGGCTGAACCCGACTGACAGATCCGAATTCCCGACCTGTGAGCAGTGACGTAGTATCCACGTCATGGTTGCACGACTTGGCCTGTTTCTGAGCCGGACCATCGGCCGCTTCATGCCCGATCCGCTGATTCTGGCATTGAGCCTCACGATCCTCACAGCGATCCTGGCATTGGTCTTCGGCTACGCCGATACCGGCCGTCGTGAAGCCGCCACGATTCTGATCGAAGACTGGTGGAACAGCGGCATCTGGGTCTTCCTCAAATTCAGCATGCAGATGGCCTTGATCCTGGTCACCGGCTACGCACTCGCCGACAGTCCAATCGTGCGACGAGGGCTGGCCGGCATCGCTCGTGTTCCGAAATCTCCCGGGCAAGCGGCGGCGATCGTCGGACTCGTGGCCGCCGTCACCGGATTGATCAACTGGGGTCTCGGACTCATCGTCGGTGCACTGCTCGCCAGGGACGTTGGACGTTCCATGGAAGCACGTGGGCAATCCAATCACTTTCCGCTGCTGTGCGCTGCTGGCTACATGGGATTGATGGTCTGGCACGGTGGTCTTTCCGGATCCGCCGCGCTGAAGACCAGTACGGCGAGCGAAGCCAAAGGCATTCTCGGTGAAGACCTCATGGGGGCGCTGGCCACACAGGGCTTTGCGGACGGCATCCCACTGAGCGCCACGACCTTCTCCAGCATGAATCTCCTGATCAGCGGCGGTCTGATTGTGATCGTCCCGATCATGCTTTGGCTGCTGGCACCACGTCCTGCCGATTGTCGTACGCTCAGTCAGGTCGATGCCCGTCCGATGAAGGATGTTCCGGCGGAAGCCATCTCGAGAAATGAAAGCTGGGGCGCCTTCGGAACGATCTGCTCGATGGTGATCGCAATCGCACTGGTTGCCGGCTTCATCATCTTCCTGTTCGACGATGAACGCGGCATTCTTCGGCTTGGTCCCAATGAATTCAACGCATTGATGCTGGGCATCGGTCTGATCCTGCACGGCTCACCGATCGCCTATGCCCGATCGATTGAACGGGCTACCAGAGGGTGTGCCGGAATTCTCATCCAGTTCCCTCTGTATGCAGGCATTCTGGCGATGCTCAAGGAATCCGGACTCATGGCCGACATCGCTCGATTCGCGGCGGAGGCCTCGAGCGAGACGACACTCCCCTTCTTCACATTCCTCTCCGCTGGAGTCGTGAATTTCCTTGTCCCATCCGGCGGAGGTCAATGGGGTGTCCAGGGGCCCATTGCGATCCAGAGTGCGATCGACGCCGGAGTCCCGCTGCCCAAGATGCTCATGTCCGTCAGCTATGGCGATCAACTCACGAACATGTTGCAGCCGTTCTGGGCGCTTCCATTGCTTGCGATTACAGGCGTGCGAGCCAGGGACATCGTCGGCTATACCGCCATCGTCATGATCGTGGCTGCGATCTGGATTTCTTTCTGGCTTCTCGTCTGGTGACAACACATGTCCGATTCCACTGAAACCGATATCCAACTCGACGTCCATGATTCCATTGCATCCATCTGGATTGATGGACCCGAGCAGCGAAACGCGCTCACCAGATCGAGCATGACGTGCCTTGCACACCATCTGGAGACGTTGGAAGCATCGCCCTCGATCTCAGTCGTCCTGCTGCGAGGGAGAGGCCCCTGCTTCAGTGCGGGATTCAACCTCACACCTGTTCAGGAACATCCTGCGGCGCTCGATGAATTCATCGAAGGCCTTGGGGGACTTCTGAAGCGGATCCGCCGCCATCGTGCCACCATCATTGCGGGTGTTCATGGAGCCGCCATTGCCGGAGGATGTGCCATCGTGAGTGCCTGCGATCTCGTGGTCGTGACACCCGAATCAAAACTGGGATACCCCGTGCACGCACTCGGTCTGTCCCCCATCGTGAGTGGAGCAACTCTGACCAGTTCGATCGGAGATGGCCCGGCCCGATCGCTCCTGCTCTCGGGACAGTTGATCGATGGCCGGACAGCCTACCGGCTCGGTCTGGCAACCCATCTCGATGATGATGCTGTTGAAGCTTCCCAGGCACTCGCAGAAAAGGTGGCCTCGAGCGGTCCGATCGCACTCGCACGAACCAAGGCCTGGATCAATGAACTCGACGGCAGTCTCGATGACAGGAGATTCGATGATCCCGTCGAAGCCTCACGTCCACTGTCACGTGATGACGAGACCATCGAGCTTCTGCGCACTCGCTGGAAGCGTTGATGAAGGCGACTCGCTCGCCTCAGCTCACTGACTGCGCTTGAACTCCCTGGTCGCATCCGGATTCATGCCCAACTGGACATAATCACGCCGCGAGAAGAAGTTCACGATCCAGTCGAAGAGCACTCTCAGCTTTCGACCGAAACCGGGCATCTTGCTCAGATAGACGGCTCGCCACATGGCCCATGCCATGAAACCCTCGATCTTGATGCCCTTGAAGTTCATCACGCCCTTGTGCCTTCCAAGTGGCACCAGAATTCCCAGCACACTGACATCACCATCTGTCAACGGTTCGCCACGATGGGCGGCGGCGATGTTGTTGGCCACCTGCTTGGCTTGTCGGATGGCGATCTGAGCCAGTGGAGGCATCGGCTTTCCATCCGGACCGGGTACACCCGCACAGTCACCCAGTGCCCAGATGTTGTCGTGACCCTTGACTCGATAGGTCGGTTCACAATCCACACCTCCGTGCGTGTTGAGTGGCAGATCCGGGAATTCCTTGAGGATCGGATTGGGCGCGATGCCAGCAGTCCAGATCACGGTGGAACAGGGAACCTTCTCATCGTCGGAGGTGATGACGTGATCCGCATGGACCTCCTTGACGGACTTGCCCGTCCAGAGGGTGATCCCACGATTGGCCAGCGTCTTCGACGCCCATCGGATCAGATTGTCCGGAAGGATCGGCAGAATCTTGGGTGCCAGCTCGATGACCGTGAACTGGCAATCCTCTGAACGGATGTTCGGATACATGCTGGTAGCCGATCGAACGAAGACTTCCAGTTCGCCGACCACTTCAATGCCGGTGACATTGCCGCCGACGATGATGAAGTGCAGAAGGCGGCGACGTTCTTCCTCGTCATCGGTCGCATTCGCAAGTTCAAGGAGTTCGACTGCCCGATCGCGGATTGCGATGGCATCACTCATGTACTTGACATCGAAGGCATGCTCCGTGACTCCGCTGCAGACGCTCTCAGGCAGGACCCGCGTCACACTGCCCAGGGCGACAACCAGATGGTCGTATTCGAGTTCCCGGACATGATCATCACCACAAAGCGTCAACGAGATCTTGTTGGATGCCGAATCAATGCTCTTGACTTCGCCCATGAGGAGATCGCTGTCCTTGGCGAACTCTCGAATCGGAACCGTACAGTGACGAGGCTCCAGGGAACCAGTCCCCGCTTCCACCAGAAGGGGATAGAACACGAAATAGTTGTTCCGATCGACGATGATCACCTCTGCATCGAAGTGAATATCCCGATCAAAGAGGTGCCTGGCGACATAACCGCCGGCAAACCCTCCACCCAGAATGACGATTCTTGGTCTTCTTTTTTCCACGATCGAGCCCTCGTTCAATCTTGTTCAATGGTGTCGGCATCATAACCATCGAGAACAAACCGGGGGCTCGGGTCTGCTACCTGTCGCCCTGTGAAGAAACAGCATCCTGATGTTCGAAAATCACGTCCAGATCACCTGGGTAGGTCGTTTCAGTGCCCGGCTCAAATGTCATGATCAGCTCCAACAGGAGGTAGCTTGACCAGACGACCGGAACCGCTGTGATCAGGCAACCGGCCAGTGCCAGGCGTCGGGCCGTCTTCCGATTGATCGAGGCCGTGTACTCGCAGATGATGATCACGAATGCAACGATCACGAACTTGAACAGACTCATTCCGAGCTGGCCGCCCCGTTCGATGATCCATGCGGCAAGCGGATTCAACTCCGTTCCGTTGAAGTAGAGAATCACTCTCGTGAGAACGACGTCCAGAGCTGACAGAAAGACGAGCCAGAGATAGAGGTTCGGAAAATAAACCCCCATGACCTTCCCTGATTTCTGTTCTTTACTGGCCATTCGGATCTTCAGATGATCGAATCATCCTTGGGAATATTGGTGACTTCCGAGGTATTCAACGAAACAATCTGTTCAACGCCCTTGCTGCGTTGGATATCACGTGCTGTTTCGCTGTCGACATGATCACTGTGACAGGATGGCCCCGAGGACTCGCCGGAGGCCGCCTTCTTCGTCTTCGATGCGAGCCGATGAATCTCCTCCGGTTCGAGTACACCACGCTGCTCCAGAATGGCACGCTGTTCCTCGGAGAGGGCCGCTGTGATCTTGGGCTTGTCCCACTCATACTCGGATTCCTGACCCGATTCGAACTCCTGAATCTCCTTGCTGATCCGGACACTGCACCAGTCGTGGCCACACATGGCACAGAAATCCGTGTCGACATCAAGATCCTCATCGTGGAGCGCTCGGGCCGTATCCGGATCGAAACTCAATTCGAAATGCCGTTCCCAGTTGAGCGCTGCACGCGCCTTGGTGAGCTCATCATCACGATCTCTCGTACCGGGGATACCGAGTGCGATGTCAGCCGCATGAGCAGCGATCTTGTAGGCAATGCAGCCCTGCTTGACATCGTCACGCTTTGGCAATCCCAGATGCTCCTTGGGCGTGACGTAACAGAGCATGGATGCACCGTGGTAAGCAGCATTGCAGGCACCGATGCAGGAGGTGATGTGGTCATACCCCGGGAAGATGTCCGTCACCAGAGGTCCAAGAACGTAGAAGGGTGCACCGTGACAGAGTCGACGCTGAAGCTTCATGTTGAATTCGACCTGATCGAGTGGCACGTGGCCGGGGCCTTCGACCATGACCTGGACGCCATGTCGCCACGCGCGCTCAGTCAGCTCTCCGATCGTCTGAAGTTCGGAAAGCTGGGCCCGGTCCGTCGCATCGGCAAGGCCGCCGGGACGAAGTCCGTCACCGATCGAGAAGCTGACATCATGCTGGCGCATGATCTCACAGATGTCGTCCCAGAGTTCGTACATGGGATTCTCTTTCCCATGATGAATCATCCACTTTGCCAGAAGTGACCCGCCTCGAGAGACCACGCCGATCAGTCGCTTTCGAACAAACTTCAGATGAGCTCGACGGATTCCAGCGTGAATGGTGAAGTAGTCCACCCCCTGCTTTGCCTGATGCTCGACCATGCTGAGAATCGCCTCGGCGTCCAGATCCTCCAGCTTGCGGCCAATGATCATGGAGTAGATCGGAACCGTGCCGATGGGAACACGCGAATGCGTGATGAGCGTCTCTCGACAGGCATCCAGATCACCGCCAGTGGAGAGATCCATGACGGTATCTCCACCCCACTGCTCGGCCCATCGGAGCTTCTCCAGCTCCTCATCGGTACCTGAGCTCACAGGGGAAGCGCCCATGTTGGCATTGATCTTCGTCAGGGAAGCCCGACCGATGCACATGGGATCGAGTTCATGCTTGAGATGGTTGACGTTCGCCGGAATGATCATTCGGCCGGCAGCAACCTCGTCACGCACCTGAGCGGGTGTCAGATGTGGCTCTCGTTCCGCGACACGTTCCATTTCGGGGGTGATGGATCCGAGTCTGGCATGTTCCAACTGAGTCACCGGCTCGAACCCCTCGACAGGAACGGCGCGGATGGCACCTTCGCAGCGGTTGTGCCCCAGACAGCCCGCTTCATGGGACTCGATGGTCCAGCCTTCGGGCAGGAAATCCCAGGCAGTCAGACCTGATGGCGACGGCATCCCCGGGGAATCCGGGCTGCTGAAAGTTAGCGGTCCACCGATGTCCGGCGCATTGGCGAAGCAGCCGGGCGTCGTGCCTGATTGCTCCGTTGAGGGATTCACGGCACCCTGCATGGGCAGGGCATTGCGGAACCCATCATCATCAAGCTGTTCGAATGGCTTCATTCTGTCGGGATTGGAACTGGATTGGATCATCTTCTTTTCTGTCCTCCGGATCGCGACAGTCTAGCAGGCGGCGGGATGGTCCTCGGGGACCTACAATCCGAGCAGGGACATTCGATGAAGCACTCCAGGCGTCACCGACAACCTGCTCTCCTTGCATTCCTCGCGGCATCAGCCTGCCTGCTGTTGGGAGGCTGTGCTCAAACGGTCTTCGGGACGAGGAAGCCACTGGATGTCACGGGGCCCATTTCCGTCGATGTCGTGACCTTTGCCGGTGAAGTGACCATCCAGGCCACGGGAGACGCCCCCGGGGAACCCTACGTCTACGTCCGCCCGAGAGCGACGCACTCGATCCACCGAATGGGAGATGCCCAGGCCTCTCTCGATGACATCGACTGGTCGATCGAGACACTCGAGGAAGGTGGTCGAACGGTCCTGAGGATTCGAGCAACCACGCTCTACCCGGAGTCCGGCCTGCAGCGACTGCATGTCACCGTATCCGCTCCGCACATTGACGGAGTGAATGTCTCGACGACCCTGGGCGACGTCGACCTGAGTGAAGTCGAGGGGCCCATCAGTGTGGAGACGACCCGTGGAGACGTCTCCATCGTGACGGGGCGCCCACTGGCGGAAGCTGTTTCGGTTACGACCACGGATGGAGACATCACGTTTCGCGCACCCCCCGGTACCAGTGGACGGCTGGACGCCTTCACGGCGGATGGCCGAGTCGTCTGCAGCGTTCGTGACGAGAAGTTCCGCGTTCACGGCTTCAGCAACGATCAAAGCATGCAAGGGGTGATCAACGATGGTCAATCCCCTCTGGTTTTCCGGACAAACGACGGGACCATTCGAATCGTGGTCAAGAAGCATCCCCATCAGCAAGCCTCTTTCCTGTTCGATTGACGATCTTCATGCCACGGGAAGTACAGGATCACTGGTTCAAAGAGGCCAAACGGCAGGGCTATCGCTCGCGTGCCGCCTTCAAACTCACCGAGATCGATGACAAGCGGAAGATCCTCCGCAAAGGTCGCCGGATACTGGATCTCGGCTGTGCGCCAGGCTCCTGGATGCAGGTGGCTGCTCAACGTGTCGGGCCCGGCGGTCTGGTGGTGGGAATCGATCTGCAGCCTGTCACAGGAAACATTCAGGGTTCTGAAGTTCACATTGTCCAGGGAGATGTTGCGAACATGGATGATGCCATGCTGCAGCAGCTGGGTCTCGATCCACAGGTGCCCTTCGATGTGATCCTCAGTGACATGGCACCGGCGACGACCGGCAGCAAGGATACGGATCACTATGGATCCATGAATCTGTGCGAGCAGGTACTCGACATGGCGGGATCCCGGCTGTGTGTTGATGGCGACCTGGTCATCAAGACCTTCGAAGGTCCAGGCTCGAAGGATCTGGTCGATCGAATGAAGGACATGTTCGAGACTGTGCGGCCGGCCAAGCCCAAGGCATCTCGGTCGGTGTCTCGTGAGATGTTCCTCGTGGGATTGAAGTTGAAGCCCGGCGTCGTCACGGAATCGCGACCCAGTGCACCGAAGGGCGGACCACCGCCACTGCCCGGAGGCTGGGGACGCTGATCGCTCAGCCCGAGTAACTGGCCTCGATCAGCTTGGCAACCACAGCACGGATGTTCCGATCGAGTGGAAGCGTATCGATGATGTCCTCGAAACCTGGCGGAGGTGAGGATGTGTAACCGCGCGATTGCCATCGCTCAAGCATCCCCTTGGCTGTCCTCATCGCCTGATCGACATCATCGGGTTGAAGTCCCTCCAGATCGATCGTGCCACTGGAAGCCGTCCTCGGCAGTTCATCCGAATCGGAGTCGTCTTTCGACTGAAGTCCCAGGGATTCCATGAGCAGTCCACCAAGAGATGCCAGACCTTCGACGGCTGCTGCAGATGCATCCGCAATGGCGTTGATGACCGGATTGCTGGAGGACTGCTGCTCCAACAACAGCAGCAGGTCATTGACATCCACGATGCCATCGTCATTCAGATCCGCATGAGGATCCGCTTCACCCCAGTTCCGGATGATGTCATCAATGGTGACATCCTCGGCGGTCTCATTCGTCGATCGAGGCTCCACAGCTGAAGCTGCGGATGCCACTGGAAGGCTGGTAAGGGAATCGATCATGGCCTGCTCCTCATCGTGATGGAATCAGGACCCGCAAGCGGCATGCCGCTCGCGTGGAAGGCCTGGGGCCGATCAGGCGCAAGACCTGCCGACATCCCGGGCGCACGATCGGCCTGCGTCAGACGCCAGCCCCGATACCGGCCTCTTCGAGAATACGCTCCGCTGTGCGGACAGCGGCGCTGCCGGCCTCGGCATCGATTTCCGGCCGACGGCCGGTGCGGACGGCATCCAGGAAATCCTCGGCTTGAAGACGAAGCGGCTCGGAGTCCTCGACCACGAGCTCATCGAAGCTGACCAGATCCAGATAGTTCACATCCGAAAGATCCTCGCCGTTCCGAAGGCGTGAACGGATGTCCTCCAGCTGGCTTGCATTGGCGGATTGGCGAACGACCGTACCGGTTCGGGATACGAAGTCCGCCGAGACGTACAGATCCTCGCAGATGATTCTCAGCTTCCGCTCGGTCTTGAGCGCCAGACGGCTGGCCGTCACGTTGGCAACACATCGATCACCCTTGGAATCCGGTGAATAGGTCAGTCGTGCGTTGCAGACATCTTCCGCATCTGACAGAACCGCCACGGCACTGGCCTGAATATCTTCGGGTTCCGCGCCGATCAGCATGGTCAGCAGATCGAGATCATGAATCATCATGTCCAGAACGACACCGACATCGACACTTCGAAATGTCATTGGAGAAATACGATGCAGTTCGAGATGCCGGGGGCGAAAATCTCCCAACGCTCGAATGGCCTGCATCACGGGGTCGTACCGAACAACATGACCCACCTGGAGGGGAACATCATGACGTGCTGCCGCCTCGGCGATCGCCGTGGCATCGGCAGCGGTTCCGGCAAGTGGCTTCTCGATCAGACAGGCGACACCGGCCTCGATGAGTTCCTCCGCGGCTGCACGATGATGGATGGTGGGTGTTGCAATGGTGACGGCATCCACCCCAAGATCGATCAGCTGGGCAACGGTCTCCAGCGGCTGACCGCCCCACTCCTCGGTGATGTCGTTGCGACGCGTTTCATCCGCGTCAACGACACCGACGAGTTCCGTATCCGGCATCTGGGCATAGATGCGGGCATGATGGCGACCCATGCGACCAACACCGATCACACCACAACGCATTGGAGAAGTCGACATGGATGGTTCCCTCCTGGCTCCGCATCGTAGCAGGTATGGAATGATTCGCTGAACTTCGGATTGTCTGCATGAGACCGTTTCAACGGGACTCATCAATCCTGTTGACTGTCATCCGAGTCCGACAACGGAATGTCGCCACTCTCATCCCATTGCGGCGTCTTGTTCGTCTTGGGCTCGACTCTCGGCCCGGCCTTCGATTGCCCGACGGCAGCGCCCATGGCCTCGCGCTTGGCAGCGACCCGTTCCCCTCTCGTATCCAGATTGTGGCGAATTCGGACGGACCAGTTCGCACGGTTGAGAACTTGGAGAAGTGAAAGCAGGACCATGAACAACATGATCCACCACGGCCCGAAGACAAGGATGTGAAGGACCACGTGCATTTCGTAACCGGACGATACGAACAGGCCGCCCAGAAACGAGATCGGCAATGGCATCAGCCAGAGAACGAATACATAGATTGGAAGGACAACGGCAACAAGCTGCAAGCGTGCCGCACATTGTCGCATGTAGAGATCTCTGGTGGCCATTGACAGAAACAGCAGACTGCCGATGAGACCCAGTGTTGTGATCGTCTCGATCAACAGAAGACCACTCCACAGCAAGGTGGACAACACGCCATCTGCCAGCCTCTCCAGATACCAGCCTCCGACCAGTACGAGAGGCCACAACCATTGCGAATGAATACAGGACAATCGCAGCCAGGTCACATGCCTCTGATCACCATCAATCGATGATGGCAGTACGAGACACAGACCGAATGCCCAGCTCAAAGATGCCATGGCCATCACGAACGCTCGGGACAGACCCTTGATCTCTCCGGCGAATGAACCGAACTGTGAAAGAAACGTCAACAGCAGGCCGACGAGCAGCAGTACGAGCCCTGTCCGCCATGAAAAGGACTCGAGGATCTCCTCCGGCAGCAACGGTGATCGATGTCGTCTTCGCTG
The DNA here is from genome assembly GCA_002702575.1 of Phycisphaerae bacterium. Classification (GTDB taxonomy): domain Bacteria; phylum Planctomycetota; class Phycisphaerae; order Phycisphaerales; family SM1A02; genus UBA1668. The sequence continues at coordinate 183,941 of PAAJ01000016.1, forward strand.
GCGAGGTCGATAAGGCGCCTCGCATTCCGGACAGGTTCCCGCAGGTGGAAGACCCTTGAGACTGTGATCGCATTTTGGACAATTCGACGGAGGCAGTGTCTGAGGCGCCCACGGCAGACGTGGGGTCGCAGGTGTTTCGACGAATTCAGCCTGGCCGCATTCCGGACAACGTGATCCGGGTTCCAGTCCTCGCAACGGGTAACCGCAGGATTCGCAGCATCGATCATCATCTCTGTGATCGGAACGCGATTCTTGTTTGAAACGGTCCTTGTGCTGCATGGTGACCGGTTCTCTCGTGCAGAACGTTCAGATTCACGCCTGCATGGCTGCGGACTTGTGGGAGCGAACCCAGGCAACCGCATTCCGGAACATCGCCAGGCCGGGCGGATCGCCCTCCAGCTGATCAAGACCGTGCCGAGTCCAGGAAGGATGCTGAGTCCATCGTGTGTATCGCTCGGGATGGGGCATGAGACCCAGGATCAGACCGGATGCGTCACAGATCCCTGCGACAGCGCCTTCTGATCCGTTCGGATCGTCATCGGCCGCATATCGCACGGCGACTCGACCCGAGTCTTGCAGGGAATCCAGTTGACCGCCTGACATGAAACGACCTTCACCATGCGCGATGGGCAGCATGGCGCCTCCCGGTTCTGGTTCGAGTCCACGTGTCCAGATGCAGATGGTGTCGGTTGGATACTCGACTCGAACCCACCGGTCGATGAACCGAGCGGATTCATTGTCGACCAGCGCCACGCGGGGGCTGGGCGGCGTGTCGGTCAGGTCGGCATCCGGGTCCGGGCCTGGAAGGAGGCCGGCCTGGACGGCAATCTGAAAACCATTGCATGGTGCGATCATCGGAACGCCCCGCTCGATCGCGCGGCGCAGGCCGTCCCAGAGATGAGCTCGAATCACCTGAGCGGCGATCCGTCCCGCAGCCACGGCATCGCCGTAGGAGAAACCACCAGGCAACCCGATCAGATCCGCCTCATCCAGACGTTCCGGATTCTCAACCAGTTGTTTGATGTGCACCCGGATCGGGTTCGCACCTGCAAGCGTGAACGCCTCGCAGAGCTCCTCATCACAATTGATGCCGGGAGCAGTCAGGATGAGGGCGGTGGGTCGTTCGGTCATGATGGCATTGTAGAGTGAAGAACCGGACATCCGGCCCGACTAGATGACCAGGCCGTTGGTCCAAGCGTCCTGGAGAACGGACATGTCGAGACGAAGCTCATCCATGACCAGCGTCGAGTCATCGGTGAATGAGCCGAGAACAGTCATTGGATGCCCCTGAAGCATCGACTCGATCTCCTGAAGCCTGTCCGACCGGACTTCCAGAAGGTAACGGGATGGTGTTTCAGCGAAGCAACCGGTCAGCAGATCGAGCTCACCGACAACCTTGTCGGATTCCAGGCTCAGTCCCAGACCACCTGCCATGGCCATCTCGACTGCGGCCAGCAACAGTCCACCCTCGCTGCAGTCATGGGCACTCTCCGCGAGACGGCCCGCAATGATGTCTGCCACGAGCCGTGCACGCTCAGGCCCGGCCTGAAGATCGGTCCGTGGAAGTGAACGATCACCTTGCAGATCCGGGCAGATCTTCAAGGCATGAGAACCACCCATCGCAGCTGTGGTTTCCCCAATGCAGACCAGAACGTTGCCAGCCTGTTTGGCGTCCATCGTGACACACGACTCGATGTCCTTGACGATGCCCATGCCGGAGATCAGCAAGGTCGGCGGAATCCGAATCGTCTCGCCATCTTCCGTCGTGAACTGGTTGTTCAGTGAATCCTTGCCCGAGATGAAGGGTGCCCGGTAGGCCTTGGCCCCGTCGTAGCAGCCTTCGGCAGCACGAACAAGAAGCCCGAGGGATTCCGGATCATTGCAACCAGGCCAGCAGAAGTTGTCGAGAATCGCAATGCGTTCGGGATCGGTACCGACACACACCAGATTCCGAATGCATTCATCGATGGCCGCGAGAACCATCAGGTACGGATCTTCTTCCAGACCGGTCGCCAGACCGTTTCCGATTCCCAGGCCCTGGTTCGAATCCGCCACCGGCTTGATCACAGCGGCATCACCGGGTCCATTGCCATGTACACCGACCATCGGTCTGAGAACACTTCGGCCCTGAACCTCGTGGTCATACTGGCGAATGATGCGTTCCTTTGAACAGATGTTGGGATGGGACAACAGCCCGATGAGCAGATCCTCGACGGACATGGTTTGCGTCCCTGCCGGTTCCTGAACAGGATCCGACCACCGGGCTTCCTTCGTGGACTGGGGAATGCCCTCGTGCAGAAGTTCCATGGACAGTCGGCCGACTTCGGTGCCATGGTGGCGCAGAATCAATTCGCGTCTGTCGTTTCCGAAGTGCCCCAGGTCGCACATCTCGACCTCGTTGGCATCACAGATGTCCTGCAGCGCACGCACCTTGTCCGCCGGTACGGCAAGCACCATCCGCTCCTGAGCCTCGGAGATCCAGATTTCACTGGCTGTGAGACCGGCGTACTTGAGAGGTGCCTTTTCGAGATCGACCTCGGCACCAAGCGTTTCCCCCATCTCTCCGACAGCACTGGAGAACCCGCCGGCACCACAATCGGTGATCGCGCTGTAGAGCGGGCCGCCGTCGTGATCACGTGCCTGAAGGATGGCGTCCAGCATCTTCTTCTCGGTAATGGCGTTTCCAATCTGGACAGCGTGTGAAAACTCGTCCGCATGGGAATCCGTCAGCTCCGCGGAGGAGAAGGTTGCACCGTGAATGCCATCTCGGCCCGTACGACCTCCCATGGCGATGATGCGATCACCCGGTTGAGGGTCGCCATGTGTCAAGGTTCTCGGCATCAGTCCGATGCAACCGCAGAACACCAGCGGGTTGCCGACATGACGATCGTCGAACCAGACAGCGCCATTGAGCGTCGGGATCCCCATTCGGTTTCCATAATCCCGTACACCTCCGACGACCTGCGACAGAATTCTTCTCGGATGGAGACAACCGGCCGGGGGATCGACGGTATCCAGTGGAGCGACGCAGAAGATGTCCGTTGCCGCAATTGGCTTGGCCGCGAGTCCGGTTCCGATGACATCCCGGATGCAACCACCGATTCCGGTTGCCGCACCACCGTAAGGCTCGAGTGCCGATGGATGATTGTGAGTCTCCGCCTTGAAGCACACCGCATGCGTTTCATCGAAGGCGATGATGCCGGCGTTGTCCACGAAGACCGAAAGACACCAGTCGATTCCGTCGGCCATGAGTTCATGCGTCGCAGCCGCCACCGTGGACTTGAGCAGATTGTCGATTCTGGTTCGACCACCCTCGATGGGTACGTGACCGGGACGATCGCCGTGAGGAAGCGGTCCTTCATAGGCGATGGTCGCCTTCAGTGTCTTGTGGACACAGTGTTCCGACCAGGTCTGTGCAAGCGTCTCCAGTTCGATCTCGCGGGGATCGCGGCCGGCTTCCCGGTAGTAGCTCCTGATCTCCTGCATTTCCTCCAGACTGAGGAACAGATGACCTTCACGAGAGAGCTTTTGCAGCCCGTCATCATCAAGATCGCGAAGAGGAATCGTCGGCATCTCGACGATCCGATCCGTTCCCTCCAGGAACGAATCCGGATGGTATGGACCTTCATGCACGTGATGAATCAGCGTATTGGCCAGGCATCGGCGAGCCAGATCCCTGGCATCTTCCGTATCGATGCCTTCCATGTCGTAGCGAACACCGGTCCTGATATTGACGGTGCGGCCCAGAAGACTGTGAATCGCCAGTTGTACGGAATCCGCATCCGGGTCCATGACTCCAGGCAGTGGATGCACTTCGATCACCGAATGACATCCGCTGTCTCTCGCACCCGTGACGGCATCTTCAGTAACAGGATTGCCAAGGAGGTCGGACTGGACGGCGGCCAGCTCGGTCGAATCGAGATCACCATCAAGCAGGTAGACGCGAGAACAGCGGATGCGCGAGGGAAGCGGATCCACGCCGGCAGCTGCCGCGGCTGCCAGTGCGGCGCGGCCTCTGGCATCATCAATGCCATCCCTCGTTCCAACCTCGATCCGGTGAATCACCATTGACTGCAAGGTAGCCTCCTGCGAGCACGCTCGCCGTACACCGTCATCCCCCACGTGCCGCTTCGTCACGTGCCTGCACCGCCATGCGATCGCAGCGTTCGTTCTCTTCGTGATCATCATGACCACGTACCCAGTGCGTCGAGATCCGATGGATCTCCCTGGCGCGATCCAGTTCCTGCCACAGATCCAGATTCAGCACAGGCTGGTTCTTGGGTCGTTTCCAGCCACGACGCTTCCATCCATCCATCCACTCAGCCAGTCCCTTCACGACGTACTGACTGTCTGAATAGAGTGCGACCCGGCTGGGAACCTTGAGTCGTCGAAGGCCTTCGATCACGGCCAGCAGCTCCATGCGGTTGTTCGTGGTGGCTGGATCGCCCCCGTATTCCACCGCCTCCTGGCCACCAGGAAGGCTCCTGAGGATGTAGGCCCAGCCGCCAGGGCCCGGATTACCGGAACAGGCCCCGTCGGTGAAAAGAGCGACCTCTGGCAGGGATTCGGGATTGGACTCGCTCATGAATGAGGAGAGTATCAGGCTCTGGCGACTCCAGAGGCCTTCAGGAGCCTTCCGGAGGGACCCCGAAACCGGTTTGGGAAGTCACGGCTTGGCCTGAGGGCCCGCTGCTGATAGACTGCTGGACTTGATTTTTAGGAGCGATCGCGTGCCGACTATTAACCAGCTTGTCCGCAAGCCCCGCAGAACACCCAAGGTGAAGTCCCAGTGCAGGGACCTTGATGCCAGTCCTCAGCGTCGTGGCGTGTGCCTGCAAGTTCGCACAGTGACCCCGAAGAAGCCGAACTCGGCACTCCGAAAGGTCGCCAGGGTTCGCCTTTCGAACGGCAAGGAAGTCACTGCCTACATCGGCGGTGAAGGACACAACCTCCAGGAGCACTCCATCGTGCTCGTTCGTGGCGGTCGAGTCCGTGACCTTCCAGGCGTTCGCTACCACGTCGTCCGAGGTTCACTCGATACCCTCGGCGTCGATGACCGCAAGCAGGGCCGTTCCAAGTACGGCGTCAAGCGCGCGAAGAAATGATGTTCTTTTCCCGATCATCCGTTGATGGTCGGGATTTTCAATTCAACGAGTCACCGAGGTGACTCAAGGCAAGTAATCGCGATCACCCCCTCCCGAATTGCACGATCGCGGTGAACACAAGGCCCCGTTTGGGGTGGATGAGCCAAAGGAGGTCGGCATGGCCGGTCGAATCACAAAGTCGGAACAGCAGCTCAAGGGTGATCCTCGTCATGGCGACAAGGTCCTGAGTCGCTTCATCAATTCAGTCATGGTCGATGGCAAGAAGTCGGTCGCCACTCGCGTGATCTACGACGCACTCGACAAGATCCAGGCTCGAATCGACAAGGACAAGCGTGAGAACATGCCGGAGAAGGCCATCGACGCCTTCCATCAGGCCATCGACAACGTCAAGCCCAACGTCGAAGTCCGATCCAAGCGTGTCGGTGGTGCCAACTACCAGGTACCCATGCCTGTGACACAACGTCGTCGTCAGAGCCTCGCCTTCCGCTGGATCATCACGGCAGCCCGTGCAGAGAAGGGCAAGCCGATGTGCGAACGACTCGCTCGTGAGCTGTATGACGCAGCGAACGGCGAAGGCAAGGCCGTCAACGTCCGGGAGCAGACCCACCGAATGGCAGAAGCCAACAAGGCCTTCTCCCACTTCGCCTGGTGATCCGGCCTCCGTTCGGATTCGTGATGTCATGAATGCAAGCCGCTACCAGCGGCAGGTCATCCTGCCTCAGGTCGGAGAGGACGGGCAGTCCCTGTTGTCCTCTGCCCATGTTCTGGTCGCGGGTTGTGGTGCACTGGGTTGTGCCGTTGCGGATCTGCTTGCGAGAGCAGGGGTCGGCTGTCTCAAGTTGGTCGATCGCGATCTCGTCGAACTGTCGAATCTCCAACGTCAGGTTCTCTATCAGGAATCCGATGTTGGTCTTGCCAAGGCCGAGGCAGCCGCACGACGTCTGCATTCGGTCAACTCTCAGATCGAGATCGATCCACATGTCTCCGACATCAATCCGATGACGGTAGGCGGCTTGGCGGAAGGATGCGATGTCATCGTGGACGGGCTCGACAACTTCGAGACGCGCTATCTGCTGAATGATGTCTCTGTTTCGATGAGCGTTCCATACATCTATGGCGGTGCCGTCGGAACCGAGGGTCTTTCATTCCCGATCCTGCCCGAAAGGCAGTCAGCATGTCTTCGATGCGTCTTTCCCGAACCACCGCCTGCGGGTGCGACGGCAACCTGTGATACGGCCGGTGTCCTCGGACCGATCATCACGATGGTCGCCGCCCATGAAGCGATGCAGGTCCTCAAACTCCTGCTCATGAAGGAAGCGGACCTCGACCATGCACTGGTGAGCTTCGATGTGTGGAACAACGAGATCAGGAGACTGTCCGCACCCAAGCGGGACGATGACTGCATCTGCTGTGGTCGTCGAGAATTCGAATGGCTCGAGGGCGATCGCAGTGGTTCAACAACCACATTGTGTGGCCGTGGTGCCGTGCAGATCCTCCCGGGCAGCCAGACCCGTGTGGACCTGAAGGATCTTTCCATCCGCCTCGAGGCCCACGGTGAATTCTCTCTGCATGACGGCATCCTCAGAGGCCAGCTGCATGAGGAACGCAATGGGGACGGTGATCTTGTGGAGTTGACCGTCTTCGAGGATCTCAGGGCCATGGTTGGTCGCGTGGATTCCACCGAACGTGCCAAGGCGATCTACGATCGTTACGTGGGATCCTGAGAAACACCACGGGCATCACTTCGGTTTCGAAGGACTGGAACAAGAATCGCAAGGATCGCCAGCAGGAGCATGGCTCCCGCAATCGGTCGATCAATGAAGACATCCCATCCATCCATCATGAATGCCCTTCGGAGATTGAGTTCCGCAATGCTGCCAAGCACCAAACCGAGGATGACTGGCGCTGTTGGGTAGTCATGTCGACGAAGCAACCAGCCAAGCAGACCGAAGGCCGCGCAACTGCCTACATCAAAGAGACTGCTTCGCACTGCGAACGAGCCGATGATGGCCAGCATCGCAATCATGGGAAACAACAAGGCTCGCGGCACACGCGCTACCTGAACCCAAAGCCGACTGCCAAGCATTCCGACGATCAGTAGAACGATGTTGGCTACCAGCAAGCTCGCAAACAATCCATAGACGACATCAGGCTTCTTGGTGAAGAGTGCCGGGCCGGGAACCAATTTGTGGATCATCATGGCTCCGATCAGCACAGCCGTGGTCGCCGAGCCTGGCAGACCCAGCGTCAGCAGCGGGACAAGCGCACCACCGACTGATCCACTGTTGGCCGACTCGGCGGATGCAATGCCTTCCGGAACACCACTTCCGAACTCGCCGGATCGTCCAGACAATCTTCGCGTGATGTCATAGGAAATGAAGCTCGCAATCGTTGCGCCGGCACCTGGCACAATCCCGATCAGGCACCCGATCAAGCTCGAACGAATCATGCACCATTTCAACCGCCAGTATTCGATGATCCGGGGCCATCGTGTTGAACTCGGCGAATGCGAGGCCGGCGTACGAATTTGTCGCTCCAGTTGCAGCAGGATTTCCCCAAGAGCGAACATGCCGATCAGAGCTGGAATCAGACTGACACCATCGGCCAGATTCGGAATACCGAAGGATAAACGTGTGCTTCCCGAAATCGGATCTCCCCCGACTGTCGCCAACAGAAGTCCAAGAAGAACTGTGATCAATGACTTTCGCCAATCACGGCCTCCAAGTGAAGCTACTGTTGCCAGGCCGAGAATGGCCAGCGCAACGTACTCGGCAGGATGAAACTTGACCGCAATAGCCGCCAATGGAACGGAGAAGAGAATCAGGATGATCGAACCGATCAAACCGGCCATGGTGGATGAAACAAGCGAGACTCCAAGCGCTTCACCGGCACGACCCGATTTGAACATCGGATGTCCGTCCATTGCCGTAACGACCGCAGACGGAGTGCCGGGTGTATTGATCGTGATGGCGGTGATCGAACCTCCGTAGCTTGCAGCAACGTAGACCGCCACGAGGAACATCAAAGCCGTACCCGGTTCCATTTCCCAAGTGAATGGCACAAGGAGTGCGACCCCCATTGCTGGTGACAGTCCTGGCATCACGCCAACGGCGATACCGAGCAGCACGCCACCGACAATCGCGAGGATCGGACCTGCTCCGAGCAAGGAAGCAAATCCATTTGTGAGATTCATGCCGAAGTCGTTCATGCCGCATCCCCGCCCATTGACATGAAGAAACCAAGTGGCAGATCCATCTTGAGCAAGTACGCGAACAAAACCCAAGATCCAATACACCAAGATGCGACAAGAACACAAATCACCATCAATCGACGTTCGCCCAATGCCCAGCTGGCTGCTGAAAGAAAAATACCAGTGACGATGTAGTAACCGAGCAACGGCATGAGCAAGACGACACCAGCCATCCCCATGATGAAAGCCAGAGGCCGAAACGGTCTGTAGCCGACATGCCTCGGGGGCTGATCCCCTAATGGGTGTCGCATCTGCTTTGCAACCTCTGCTGCCGCAAACAGAAACAGCAGAAAAGCCCACAGCCAGGGTGCTGCGGAGGAGCCTAGTTGGTCAACGGCATTGGCCGGTGGTAGTTCAAAGGCCGCAGCCATGGCAATCAACGCCGTTCCAGCCAGACCCAGTCCGAGTAGAACACTCGCCGTCTGATGTTGACGACCCAACTGGGACAACACGATGGCAAGAATGATCCCAATCAGGAGAATGAGTCCCACCACCATCCATTGAAGCCATGAGACTTTCCGAGCTTCGTTGAGCAGTTCGAGGCGAGAGAGCGCGTCATGGAAAAAGATGCGATCTTGCGCCACGATCCCATTGAAGACTTCGGGACCCTCATCCATCACGATGATTCCAGTCTCCTCCCATTCATCTCGCCACTCAGGATCCAGCGTGACCTGCCTGACAAGATTGCGAAACCAGACCATCGCGTCAGGAGGTGTCCCCTTTCGCAAGGCCAGCCCTCTCCACATCACCTCTCTGTCGATTCCCTTGATTCCCAGTTCCTTGAATGTCGGAACTTCGGGATACGCCGACAATCGCTCAGGAACGGCGACAGCAGCGATTGTCAGCTTGTCGTTTCCATGTGCATCACGAGGGTTCCCCATGTAGGCCACCGTATGACCGCCAAGCAGGACCGCCTTGGCCTGGCCGCCACTGCGATAGGGAACCCAGCGCACATCGATCCCGCTGGCTTGCCACAGTTTCATTGCGACGATGTGATCCAGACCGCCAATCGCAGGCCCGGACCAACTCTGGTTTCCAGGATCGGCAAGGGCATCCCGCAGGAGTTCATTCATAGTCACCAAGGCACTTTCAGTGCGAGTGATGACACACTCAGGGTCTTCCATCAACAGGGCAGCAAAATCAGTTTCATCAAGCAGTGACTCACGACCTGCTGCGATCAGACTTGGAATATTGCTTCGTGTGACTGCAAGAATCCATGTGCCATCTGCAGGCTGATCAATCACGCTCTGGAAAGCCGTTACACCGCCACCGCCCGGCTTGTTGAGCACGATGATCGGAATGTCCGTGTATCTGGAGGCGATGGCCTGGAATCTTCTGGCTGTCGTGTCAATGAGGCCACCGGGGCCGGTGTAGACGACAATCCTGATTGGACCATCAGGCCGAATCGGATGAACTGGCACCACGGAATCCTGAGTGCACAGAACGGAAGCCAAAAGTAACAGAATGGAAGCCACGGAAGCCATGACCAGATTCTGATCAAATCTCCAGCGGTTGACCGGTCCGCAATGTCAAGATCGTGTGAAGTTGAGCCTGTACATCACAGATCCAGCGTCTGGAATTCCTTGTCGCAGTAGCATGCTTCGCTCTCAGCCAAATAGGAAATGAGTGATTCACATGCTGCAGCTTGTATTCGCGTTGATACTGTTCTTCCCCGGACTTGTCCAAGCCGAAAAAGTGTATTACTCGTTCAAAGGCGATGCGGGAGGCGGTGTTGCTGTCATCGAGGTCGATGCGGACACCGGTGTCTTGGGCGAATCGAAGATCCTTTTCAAGGATGAACGATTTCGGGAACCCGGCAAGGTCCGGATCTCTCCGGATCAGCGGTACATCGCCGCCATCTCCGAGCACGTGAACGCTCCCAATCTGGCGATCATCGACCAGGCATCCGATCCCGCCACGATTCATGCGATCACTCTTGATGAGAAACCGACTGCAATCCGGATGCGCAATGATCTGTTGCTCGTACTCTGTGACGACGGGCCCGTCGTATTGGTCGAGCTTTCAACCGGCGAAGTCAAATCCACCTTTGACTCCAGGAAAGACATCAAGCCGACCGCAAACCAGCCTGAAGAAGGTGTTTTCGCACCAGATGGTGATCATGTCCTCGTGACCTACCAGAAGGATCACAAGAAGGGCAAGCATCAGGGGTGCCGTGTGATCGTCTTCTCAATTCCCGACTTGGAAGTCAAGCATGATCTGCATCTACCTCGTCAACATCCTGAACTCCACACGGAAGGTGTGCCAGCAGAACAGGGCCCCAACCCTGAGGAAATCATCCTGCTTCCGGACATCAACAGCGTCATTCTGAGTCTGGATCTGTATGGAGGCGTGGCTGTATGCGACCTTGATGACATGATGGAAGGCATCTGGGACAACCTGATATACATTCCAACGAGCGAGGATGACGAATTGGGCCATGCGTTCCCCGACCGCATGAATGTCATTCAGACAGCGGATGGACCTCGAGTGCTGGTCTGCAATGCGGGCAGCCAGGGAGGCGCCTGCATCATCGATCCCGTCAAGAAGAAGAAAATCCAGTACTTCAAGACCATTCCTGGCCTTGATACCCCCACGGTGTTCTCATCACATGACCTGATTGTCTGCGGAGCTACTGGGAAGACCAAGAATCGTACATCTGATGGTGTTCAGAAAATGTATTCCCCAGGAGATTCGCTTCATGTCTTCTGCTTTCAGCCTCAACTGAAAATGAACACCATTGCACTGGAATCCTCGAAAGTGGAACGTTGCCATGCCATCGAATCAAAAAACCACCCTCACGTGATTGCGGTGGCACGGGATGGTGATGAATGTTTTCTGAAACTCGTGAATCTGCACACAGGTGATGTGGTCGCTGCAGCAGCCCCGGCAGGAAACGTAGCCCGATTTGGGCTGCATTGAATCTGAACAATATGCTTACTCTATCTTGCTGACTTGGGCACAAGGACACAACTTAAACATGGTTTCATGATTCCGTCAGAAGGGATCAGTCGTGTTGTCTGGTCTCCAATAAAATGGTTGCACATTGAGGAAAGCAAGAGAGAGAATCATGAAACTTACACTTGTAATGACTGCAGCAGCAACAGCTTTGTTTGCTGCATCTGCCCAAGCAGATTTGGTCATCACCGAAGCCTATGGTGGCATGTCCGGTGAAGATGGAACTGCAGACTGGATTGAAATCACGAATCTTGGCGATTCCGCAGTCAGTGGCTCTGGCCTCTTCTATGAAGATGAGTCTGCTGACGAGGATGACCTGACTGCGATCAACGGCCTTGGTAACATCGGGGTTGGTGAATCCGTAGTCGTCATGATCGGTACCGAGTCTGATACCGATGGCTTCCTTGAATTCTGGGGCATTCTGGGCGTCCAGGTTGGCTGGAGCGATGGTTCTGGTCTCAAAGAGGGTGACACGGCTTGGATCTACTCCACAGCTGATGGCTTCTTCAACAGCCTCACGGTTTCCGAGCTTGAAGATCCAGCAACCACTCAGTTTGGTGGCGGCCTCTCGACTGCAGCCAATGGTGTGTCTGTTGGCTTGACTGAGCAAGGCGTCATGTATGGCGATCCCGGCTCCTTCACAGTCCCTGCACCTGGTGCACTGGCACTTCTCGGCCTGGCTGGCATCTCTGCCCGTCGCCGCCGTCGAGCCTGAGTCTCTCCACTCAGGTTGATTTGTATTGATTTCTTCCCATCCCCCCCGGCAACGGGGGGGATTCTCATTGAACAGATCTCTGGGCCAACTCAGGTGCCCCCTGCAAAGGGAAGCCTATGCCAGACATGAACATTTTATGAACCGAGCCGATCTGTTTTCCATTCACACGATCGAAGTGGGTGCGAACTGACCCTCTTAGCCAACGCCTACGAAAACATGAGGTGGGTTTCTTTCGTCAGACGCAAGAACGAACGCTCTTAAAGCGTGATTGATTCGAGCGAAGTGCTAACGCCATCTGAATATGAGCGGCGTATTTTAGGTCATTGATTACTCAGAAAAGTATCTGAAACCAAACTGGAGGAGAGAGCCAGATGTCAAGCAAGATCACATTCATCACGGTTGCATCGACGATGATCGCAACGGCAAGTACCTATGGGCTCGCAAGTAATTGCGGCATCGTATTGACCGAGTACAACGCTGTTGGATCAGACAAGTGGCTCGCAAATCCCAACGGATCCGCCTACGAAGGGCCCGGTGGAGAAAATGCCGTCGATCCCGTGACCGGCGAAGTCGTTGACAATGCTGACACGTATTTCGGTCGAGTGCAGGGCAATGGTGGCGACTGGTTCGAGTTTGTCATCACCGTGGACAATCTGGATGTTCGTGGCTGGCAGATCTACTGGGCCGAACTTGATGAAACAGATGCCAATGGTGTCGACTACTTCTGGGACGGAATCGGTTCTGGATACGGTGTCGATGCATCAATCCCCCATGGCATCATCACCTTCTCTGAATCTGCAGCCTGGTCGAATCTGCGAGCTGGAACCGTCCTGACCATCTCCGAAAACCCTCTTGACATTGCTGCAACCGATCTTTCCTTCGATCCTTGCAATGGAGACTGGTGGATCAATGGCAACACGCTTGACAGTGAGTACTTCACCACGGTGACCAACGTCACAAATGACGGCGAAGGGCCCGGCAATTTCGACTGTGGTAATGACAGCATGATCATCGCCGTCTTCGATGCTGATGGGAACATGTGCATGAGCTGGACAGGCGAAGGTTCTGATGACTGGGGTGGCGGCGGAGTCAACAGCCGCGAGATCATGCGACTGGAGCAGGATCCTGATTCGAATACAGCCGCCTTCGACTTCTACGATGACGGCAAGCAGAGCAGCTTCGGCAGTGCCAATCGCTGGTCCGATGCCTTCACCGACTGCCGGACCTATGGATCGATCGAATCTGTCAGAGCGGATGTCATTGACGAATGTGGCTGCACAGCCATCATCCTGAACGAGTACAACGCTGTCGGCAATGAGGATTTTCTCAATGGCGGTGATGGGGTCGCCGATGAAGATGGCGAGTTCGCATCAGACACCTACTTCGGCCGCCAACTCGCCAACGGTGGCGACTGGTTCGAAATGGTCGTCATCCAGGACGGCCTTGACATGCGCGGCATGATCTTGACATGGGCGGAATCTGGCGAGTTTTCCAGCACCACCGGCACGATCATTCTTTCTGATGACAGCTCGCTGGCAAACATTCCTGCAGGAACCATTGTCACCGTGATTGAACGTCCAACCGCTGAGGGTGGGCTGGACAGTGAAACCGATCTCACCGATGGCTGGATCAACATCTGCACCCGTGACACCTCGCTCGTCGCCGAGACGACTTCAAATGATCCTGATCATGTGGACTTTGGAGACATCAAGGTCAACGAAGATGACTGGACTCTCGGGATCAGCAACTGGGACGGTACACCGCTCATGAACCCCGCTGGTGAAGGCTTTGTTGCCTACTGGCGTGGCGGCGTCAGCTCCGAGAACACCTGTCACCTGGAAATGGACATCATGGGCACTCACTACTCACCCAATGATGCCTATGACGACAGCGCTCGTGGATCCACCTTCGGATCCGTCAATCGCTGGCGTGCCTGTCCCGAGGATGCTTGGATCGAGCAGACCATCGACATCGATGCGAACTGCCTCGCGGTCGTTGCTCGCGGCGGCTGCTGCATCGGCAGCAGCTGCAGCCTTGCGATAGAATCGGCTTGTGTCAGCTCTGGCGGAAGCTATCTGGGTGATCACACCGGCTGTGAGGATGCTGATTGTGGCCCTGACTGTGAAACTGGCGATGTCGATTGCGATGGTGATGCGGACGTGGACGATCTTCTCCTGCTGCTGGGCGCATTCGGAGACTGCGACGATTGCAGTGATTGCCCGACAGATTTCGACGGAAACTGCAGCACAAATGTGGACGATCTTCTGCAACTCCTGAGCGTCTACAAGTGATTCCAGTTTGACATATGGTCTGAGTCATCATCATGGCTTCAACAAGATGAATGGAAAAAAATGACTAGAGAAAATCACACGACATGTGCATACTTTGAATCATGGGACTTCGCGAGAAATCGTGTTTGCCTGAAAAGGGGGTTTACTCTCATTGAGCTGATGGTTGTCGTGGTGATTCTCGCCCTTCTTCTGGCCGTACTGATTCCTGGACTGTCCTCTCTCCAGTCAAGTTCGCGTGCAGCCAAGAGCATGTCGAACATGAGACTCTGGGGCCGTGGCATCGTCGCCTATTCGACCGAGTACAAGGGGCGGATGCCGTGGGAAGGCATGAAGACCGCCAACCAGATGCCGGTGAATTTCCAGAGACCCGAATGGTGGGCTAATGCCATTCCTCCATATGTCGATCAAATCTCATATCGCGATTACGAGCGTGCTCACGGTGGCGAAGTTCCCATGCCACCCGAGAAGAGCATCTTCATTGATCCATCAGCCCAGGCTCCCAACCAGCCCTACATGGGTGGAGGCAGAAACTTCTTCTTCTGTTACGTGCCCAATGCCCAGTTGGACAACACCTATGAAGAACAAGTGCTGGAACGCGATCCCCAGATGCAACAGACTCCCTGGGACATCAGAGTTCCTCTCTCCTTCATATCGAAGCCAAGTCAGTCGATCATGATGCTCGAAATTCGGACCGCCAAGGACGAACTCCCGAAATCCGATCCCTGGTACAACGAAAACCTGAAGCGACACATGTCCGATTGGCAGCGATTTGCCGCACGTCACAGGCAAGGCGGCCACATGGTCTTCGCGGATGGACACACCGCCCACAAGCGGAATGATCTGGCTACCACCAATGCCCAAGGGACGCGTGATCCCGATCAACCTGATGGTAATTGGAACAAGGAAGGATTCATCTGGGATCCCCTGGGTCCGGCCTTGCACTAGGCTGTCACGCTGCCTTTGACATACCAGATCTTCATGGTGGCGGTAGGATTCGCCACCATGAACAACATCATTGATCTCATGATGGGCCACAGGTCCATCCGGAAGTTCAGCGAAGATCCGGTTCTTGACGAGCATGTCGAACAAGCCGTTGCCGCAGGACAGATGGCTTCTACAAGTGGCGGTATCCAGTCCTATTGTGTGCTTCGTATCCGGAACGAGCAACGACTGGAATCTCTTGTCGAGCTGACGGGCAACCAGACGAAGGTCGCACGATGCGGCGCGTTCTTCATCATCTGCGGCGATACCCGTCGACATCGAATTCTGGCCAAGCGCGATGGCGTCCCCTATGACACGCGATGTGAAGCGTTTCTTCTGGCTGTCGTTGATGCAACGATCTTCGCACAGAGCTTCTGTCTTGCGCTCGAATCGATGGATTACGGCATCTGCTACATCGGCGGCCTTCGCAATGACCTCCCATCAGTCGGCAAACTGCTCGAACTTCCGGAAGGTCTCTACCCCCTCTTCGGCCTCTGCGTTGGACGACCGGCACAGGACCCGACCATCCGCCCCAGGCTGCCACAACCAACCGTGCTCTTCGAGGAGCGATACCCGGATGATGCCACCATGCTGGCCGGCATGGATACCTACGACCAGACCATGCTCCAGTACTTCCAGGAGAGAGGCGCTGGTGACCGAATCTGGTCCCAGGAGATGTCCGCCAAGTTCAGCGCCCCCCGTCGCGAGTCCTTGGGGCCTTTTTACAGGGATCAGGGCGCAAACCTGGAATGATCAGGCCGATGGTTGGCGGCTTCGACGGTAGTCTGTGAACGTCCGAACCAACTCGAGGAGAAGCCCCCATGAGCAAGCCACAGTCCACCCGTCGCCGATTCCTGAAGACAACCGCGGCCACCACTCTGGGGACAAGCCTTCTGCCTGCGGTCTCATGGGGCAAGGTGCTGGGCGCCAATGATCGGCTCAACATGGCCGTCATCGGAACCGGCGGCATGGGTACCGGACATACGAGAAATCTCATGGGTCGCAAGGATGCCGAGAACATCGATGTGATTCGTGTCTGCGATGTCTACCGTCGACGACTCAACGAAGCGGAACGCATCATCGGCAAACCCGGTTCGGGCACCATGGAGTATCGGGAGATCATCGATGACCCCGATGTGGACGCCGTCCTGATCGCAACACCGGATCATTGGCACACCAAGATCGCGATCGAAGCGATGGAGAACGGCAAGGACGTCTACTGCGAGAAACCACTCTCACACACGATTCCTCAAGCACTTGCTTGCAGAGATGCCGTCAAGAGAACAGGAAGAACACTTCAGGTCGGTCCACAAGGCACCAGTCAAGGCAACTTCTGGGCGGCCCGTCAGGCCATCGCGGACGGTCGAATCGGAAAACCAACCTGGAGTCAGGGCGCCTATTGCCGCAATTCCAGAGGTGGACAGTTCAACTGGCCGATTCATCCCGACGCCGGACCGAACAAGGACGCTGCCTCCGAAGGATATGTCTGGTGGGATCGATGGCTTGGTCATGAATACGATCTGTCACCGAAGATCGACTGGAATGCTGATCACTTCTTCCGATTCCGGAAGTACTTCGCATACAACGGTGGTCTGGCGACCGATCTGCTGTATCACCGGCTGTCGCCGTTGATCATGGCCATCAGTGGACACTCGGGCGAATACCCGAAGCGGGTCGTCGCCAGCGGTGGCATCTATCTGGAAAAGGATGACCGGGACATTCCCGATACCTTCTTCATGATGGTCGATTATCCCAGCGAACACACGGTGGTTCTCGCAAGCGTCATGACCAACGACGATACCTGGCCGTATGTGATCCGCGGGCAGTATGGCACCATGAATTTCGGTGACGGGCTTGATCTGGCGGAACAGGCCACCTGGTCCGAAGAATTCCAGGAAGCCAACGGTCAGTCATCCATCCATCTGGATGCGGTTCCCCGTCGGGATCACATGGGCAACTTCCTCGATGCCGTTCGGAACGGTGATCGTCTTGCCTGTGACGTCGATCTGGGTTGCAGCGTGATGGTAGCCATCAAGATGGGTGTCGAAGCCTATCGACAGAACAAGGTCCTCCTGTGGGACACGGATGCCGAAGAGGTTGTTGCGACATGAGCAGTTCAGACAGTTCCATGTATCACAACGAGACCGTCATCGAAACGGCCACGTTTCAAAAAGATGTCATCGTCCGGTACCAGTTGTGGGCATCGGTGATCCTCTTCGGATCCACGATCGTTGGCATCCCGTTGCTCCTGATTATCGTGCCCCTGATTCTGTTGATCTGGCCCAGAGTGATCAATACCTGGAAGTGTGTACTCACGAACAGAGCGGTTCACGTCGAAAAGGGACTGTTCGTCAAGGTGAAGAAGACGATTCCACTGGAGAAGATCACGGATGTGGGCTCGGTCCAGGGGCCGATCATGAGGCACTTCGATCTCCATTCCCTGAGCTTTGAAACAGCTGGGCAATCCGGAGGTGCGGCTGGTGCACTCGTGACCCTGCTGGGAATCGAGAACTCCGAATCTTTCCGGGAACGGGTTCTCGACACGCGTGATGCATCCAACAAGGGTGCGGCCTCTGCAGAGGTAACGCCGCAGACGGTCCCTGATGATCAGCTTCTACGGGAGATCCGGGACTCACTGATCCGGATCGAAGAACATCTTGGTCAATCTGGCTGAACCCGATTGATCTGTGATGCCACCATGATTAAAGCACGATCTTGATGTCATCACGTGCCTGCAGGGCACGATAGAGGCCAACTCGTTCACCTTCATCGACCACTTCCAGAGAGACCACCAGGGTGCACCATCGCCCCCCTTCACTGGTATTGCCGGGCTTGCAGGTGTACGGCTTGTCGGCCATGACCGACTGCACGGCCCGTTCAAGCGTGGGCAGATCGGCCCCGATGACCCGGTATTCCCAATGACATGGGTATTCCAGATCCAGCTGCTCGCCCTCGAAATCGTTCATAGGTCCTCCGTGTGGACTGTGGATGCCCAAGCGATGATGCAAGGTAGCCCAAGAAATGGCCTGGAACAGCCTTCTTGATCGAATATGGCCGAACTGGCATGAAAGATCGATCTCCCTCGCTGTTCTGCCCATATCAACGATATTCAATAGGGGAACTCCCATTTTCGGGGCCCTGAACGGGTCCCTCCCAGTACCATTGCCTAACCCTGGCCGCAAGGTCGGGGAACTCCCCTATTCGACAACGAAGGAGCTTGAACATGTCGAAGCGTCATTACCTCCTGGCAGCCGGATGTCTGGCCGCGCTGGGTGTGATTGGCACAGAGGCGGCTGCCTTGCAGGAGCCCACCTCAGCCATGCCGGCGGAGACCGTCATGGCACCCGGATCAGGAAGCAGCAAGTCTGATTTTCCGTCCTTTGACAGTGTCACCAAGGAGTATTCCAAGGTGACGCCGACTGCGGATGGCCAAGCAGGCATGTACACCCTTTTCGTCAATGACAAGACCGGAAAGGTCCTGGCAGAACTGCCCAGAAACTTTGAGCGACAGAAGGTCTTCATCGCCTTCACGATCAAGGGTGGCATCAGCGAAGCCGGTGTCCAGGCAGGCGACATGTACGCCTACTGGAAGCGTTTCGGCAAGCGTCTCGCGTTGATTCAGCCCAACTATGAAGTCCGCACGACGGGCGACAAGCAGTCCAAGGCTGGCTATCGTCGAGTCCACACGGATCGTGTGATCCTCGATGTCCCGATCGTGACCATGGGCTCCAAGGGTGGACCCGTCATCGATCTCACGAACCTGCTCGTCAACCAGTCCACCAAGTTCTTTGGTGGTCGAACAGCAGGCGCCAACACCCGACTTGCGAAGATCGCCAAGGCCAAGGCATTCCCGAAGAATGTCGAACTGGCCTTCGAGATGCCCCTTCGAGGTGGCAAGTTCGGAACGATCTACTATTCCTTCGCCGAGATTCCGGAGAACACCGGCTACAAGCCGCGTGAAGCCGATGAACGGCTCGGTTACTTCGTCACGTCCCACCGGGATATTGGCGATGCCTCGGATGAATCGCCCTGGAAGCGATACATCAACCGCTGGCATCTTGAGAAGGCCGATCCTTCCCTTCAGTTGAGCCCCCCCAAGAAGCCCATCGAGTTCTACATCGAGCACACCACGCCCGTGCGATACCGTCGCTGGGTACGTGATGGTGTTCTCGAATGGAACAAGGCCTTCGAGAAGGTCGGCATCGATGGTGCCATCGTCGTCTATCAGCAGGATGAGGCCACAGGCGCTCACATGGAGAAGGATCCTGAGGACGCCCGCTACAACTTCATCCTCTGGACCAACTCCGACATGGGATTTGCCATTGGCCCCAGCCGCGTTCACCCACGAACCGGTCAGATCCTGGACGCCGACATCGTGATGGACGAAGGCTTCATCACGGGTTGGTCCAAGACCTGGGAAAGCCTCATCCCGCAGATGGCCATGGAAAACTTCGGTCCTGAAACCTACACCTGGCTTGAGAGCCGACCCGGTGCGGATCCACGCGTGACTCTGGCACCACCCTCTCAGCAGGAAGCTGTTCGCCAGACCCTTGCTCGTGAAGCCGTCATGCGAGCCAACGGTCAGCTCCCCGGTCACCACGAGCGGATGAGCTCGAGCGATCCGACACTCATGGGTGACGATCTGTATGACGGACTCACAGGACGCATCAGTCAGGTGAATGGCGCTTGTCAGCATGCTTGCTGCAAGGCATTCGATGTCGCGTTGTTCCGCCTGAACTACGACCTGATCATGAACATGGAGCAGCCGACTTCCATGGATGACGATTCGGATTCCAAGAAGGATCCGATCTCAGGCAAGTGGAACGGCATGGTCTCCTTCAGCGGACCTGAAGGCATGTCGCAGGAAATGTCCTTCTCGATGGACCTTCAGCTGCAATCCGATGGCTCGGTGACCGGTGAGGCCGAAATCGGCCCGATGGGCTCCATGGAGATCTCCGGAACATGGGATTCGAAGACGTCGACGCTGACGGTACAGCCCGTCGATGCCGATGAAGAACCCATGGTTCTGAAGCTCGAGGATGGTCGCCTGACTGGTGACATGAGCGAAGGTCAGATGTCCCTGACCATCTGGGCGGAACGTGAGAGCTTCGTTGAAGCCGACTCCTCGGGTTCATCCTCCGATGATGGTGATGAGACCGAGGAAGAAACCGTCGAAGACATGGATGAGGACACCGATGCCGAAGAGGCAACGGAAGAAGAAGAGGAAACAACCGTCAAGACCGGCAAGGCCAGCCGCAAGGGTGATGTCCAGCTGATCGATGGTGTTCCTGAATCCTTCATTGGTCCTCAGCTGAAGGATGTGATCATGCACGAGGTCGGACATACGCTCGGCCTGCGTCACAACTTCAAGGGTTCCCGGATCTACGATCTCGATGAGATGAATGCCGAGGAGATGAAAGGCAAGGCCATCGGCGGTTCCGTCATGGACTACCTTCCGGTCAACATCAACTATGGTGAAGACGCCAATCAGGGCGACTACACCATGGTCACGATCGGGCCCTACGACTACTGGGTCATCGAATACGGCTATGCCAACGACCGAAACTACAAGAAGGTCCTGGAACGAGTCGCGGAACCACAACTGGCATATGCCACGGATGAGGACACCTGGGGTCCGGATCCAACCGCACGTCGCTTCGACAATGCCAAGAACCCTCTTGACTATGCCGATTCCCAGATCGCTCTGATCAAGGATCTGCGTGTCAAGATCATCGAAGACATGGTTGAAGACGGCGAAAGCTGGTCAGAGGCTCGCAAGGCCTACGAACTGCTCCTCGGTAAACATTCCTCTGCCGTCGGAATCGCCGCCAACTGGATCGGCGGAAGCTACCTGAACCGACACAAGAAGGGTGATCCGGATGCCGTTCGACCCATCGAGAACATCCCGGCAGAACAGCAGCGCAGAGCGTTGGCGTTCGTCCTGGAAAACACGATGAAGGACGAGTGCTACGGGCTCAACTCGGAGCTGCTGCACCGGATGACCGTCGACAAGTGGTATGACCAGGGTGGCATGCGATTCCTCTATCAGGATGAGACCTATCCGGTCCACAGCCGGATCTCCGGTATCCAGTCCATGGCGTTGACGCAGGTCCTGAATCCAACGACGCTGCAGCGGATCTATGACAACGAGTTCCGTGCCATGGGTGAGGAAGACGTCCTGACGCTTCCTGAAACCATGGATGAAGTCAAGGTCATCGTCTGGTCCGAACTCGACGAGCAGCCTGATTCGAACGTCAGCAACCAGTCTCCTTACATCTCCAGCCTCCGCCGCAACCTGCAGCGGACCCATATCGATCGCCTGATCGACATGAGCATGCCATCCAATGGCATGGGTTCAGCCGCTGCCCCGGTCTCGAACCTGAGCCGAATGCAGCTGCGTGAAATCCTGGATGACATCGAGGAAGTCAAGACTCGAAAGATGGATGCGTATTCCAAGGCTCACCTTGCTGAAGCACGCTCCAAGATTGAACGGGCGCTCGATGCCCAGTACCTCTACAACGTCGATGACATCAGTGGTGGTGGCTTCGACATGGGCTTCATGTTCATGCAGGAACAGAAGACTGACGAGTAGCGGTAACAGACAAGTTCCTTCGTTGAATGAGAACCGCTCCGGGCTTCCCGGGGCGGTTCTCGCTTTTGAAGGCAGGCTGAAACGGCCAGTTCCGTCTACACTTTCAGCATGAGCAAGACAGCCATCGTCATGGCAGGGATCCCTGCCGTGAACAAGAGCCTGTACCAGGCCATGCAGTTCAATGTCGGTGATCCCGCAGCCCTCATCCGTTTCGTCAGTGACGAAACCGAACGGCGTCTGTTGATCATCCGTGACATCGAAATGGTTCGTGCACGCGAACAGGCAGCCGCCGACTCCGTTGCCTGCCCCGCCGACTTCTCACCGGAGCAAGGACTGTCCGGTGATCGTGAAACCGCGACAGCCCAGGCAGTCGCCGAGTGCCTGGTTCGAGAGGGCATCGATCAGGTCATTTCGGATCGGACACTGCCATTGAGTTTTCTCGATGAGATTCGATCACGGAACATCGCCATTCAGTACGACCCTGAACTGGGTGTGCTCGACCGAAGGCGAAAAACCGAAGAGGAGATCGTGCATCTTCGTCAGGCACAACAGGACACGGAATCCGCCATCAGGATGGCCTGCGAGACGATTGCCTCGGCAACAGCGGCCGGGGACGGCACCCTTGAATTCGATGGCGATGTGCTGACCTCCGAGCGTGTCCGCGAGATGATCGACATGCATCTGCTCAGGCTCGGCTACGAGACCACACCGAGCATCGTTGCCGGGGGTCGCTGCGGAGGTGACTGCCATGAACGTGGCACCGGTGTGCTTCGAACCGGAGAACCAGTGATCATCGACGTCTTCCCTCGCAACAAGACCACGCTCTATGTAGGTGACTGCACGCGATGCGTCGTCCATGGCGAGGTCCCGCCGGTCATTGCTTCAATGCATGCTGCGATCATCGATGCCAAGGCGGCAGCGGCAGCGGCAACCCGAAGCGGTGTCACGGGAGAAGATGTGCATCAAGCAACCCTGGGTCGGATCCATGCCCATGGATTCGCTTCCGGGCTTCCCGGCCCGAAGGATCCTGAAGATCGAATCGCGATGACGCATGGAACCGGTCATGGTGTCGGTCTCGATGTTCATGAACCACCGCTTCTGGATTTCGGAGGCCCGGTACTTCTGGAGGGCGATGCGCTCACCATCGAACCCGGTCTCTATGCGCCAGCCATCGGTGGATTGCGTATCGAGGACATGATCATCGTGACGTCAACCGGTTTCGACAACCTCAATACGCTGCCCGAGGGATTGACGTGGTCCTGATTCAGTCGGAAGGCATGCGAAACGGTGGCATTGGACAGTCGATGGATTCCGCGATGGCGCGCAGCGTCTCGGCCTCCTCGATCGTAGTCGCACCGTCATGAAGAATCGTCGCTTCACACGCCTGCAGGAACGCGGCACGTTCCGTGAATCGAACACGCCGAATATCACGCAAGGCACTTCTCAACAGGCTGATCTTGAGCGTCGATGGATCGGGAAACTGAGCATCCCAGCCAAGTGACATCATGCCCTGCTCGAAGGACGCGCGTGCTTCGGACTTCTCCTGAGCCCCCATGCAGGCCAGTGTCGCCAGAACACTCTGGACGGATTGCGTGCAGGACTGCAGTCGAGCACGAGCCTTGCGTTCAGCGCCAGGCTTGTGATACCGCTCTTCAAGGTGGCGATCCAGCACCGTATCGACCACCCATTCCCATCGATCAATGGTTCCGTCGGCACGGATCATGACATCCAGGATTTCCCGGAACGTCCTGTACTGCGATTCGCTGAGCTGCGACAGTGCGGGAATACACAGATCCAAGAGAGGCAGGCGAGCCCATGGATCCAGATCATCCATGCAGGGTTGAAGGCGTTTGAGCTGCTGGATCTCGGATGGATCGAGAAGCGATTGGATTCGATTCCACTGAACCGCTTGATCTGAGGGATCGCGATCGAGCAACAAGGCGAAGATCACGTGCCTCGCGGTTGCGGTTGCATGTGCCGCATCGACGAGTGGCGTCGGGATCGAATCCAGAATCCGCCTGGACTGCAGCAGGCCTTCTTGATCAACCGTTCCGATGCGACCAACGGCATCGTCAAGGACGGATCCGAGAATGACGGCGCCCATGATGTCGCCTGCCGCGGTCCTTCTGGACTGCTCGCCTCGATTCAGCGATGCCGGTGGCGGTTCCGGTGCACGAATCGCAGGAGTGGCCTGTGTCAGTTCCTGCTGGACCTGATCGACTGAAAGCCCTTCGACTCTGGCGATCCTCTCGGGCAATGGTGGATGCGTTGCAAACATCGAATTCATTGCCTTGGAGAAGAACATGTGACTGATATCTGAAGTCTTCTCGTGCAGCTGATCCGTCTTCAGCCGGCCGACCTGCTGGATTTTTCTCAAGGCACCGCCGATGCCGTCCGGATTGCGTGTGTACTGGACCGCTGAAGCATCCGCGAGAAATTCTCGTTGTCGTGATACGGCTGCCTGAATCAGACGACCAAAGAAGGTGCCGATGAAACCACACAACATCAACGCCAGGCCAAACAACATGATGGCGATTCCAATACCCCCACCACCATCATTCTTGGAGGATGACCGTCTCCCCGAACCGAGCATGGCCGGACCGAGGAACCTCAGACAGATCCAACCGGTGACACCGAGAACGAGCAAGCCATGAATGATCCCGATGAGACGAATGTTGATGCGCATGTCGCCATTGAAGATGTGACTGAATTCATGGGCGACCACGCCCTGAAGCTCATCCCGGCTGAGCTTGTCGATGGTTCCACGATTCAGGCTGACGACGGCATCATTGGGTGACCACCCTGCCGCAAAGGCATTGATCGTCGGATCTTCGACGATGTACAGAGGCGGAACCGGCGTTCCACTGGCGATGGCCATTTCCTCGACGACATTCAGGGCGACCCGCTCGGAGTGTTGACGAGTCCCGGGGTCAAGCAGCGTGGCTCCGAGCATCTCCGCAACGACTCGACCGCCAGATCGAAGTTCCATGATCTTGAACAGACTGGACGCACCGACGACGATCGTCACCAGGCCAGCAACACCGGCCAGAACCCCACCATTGAACAACTCGATCTCGACCTTGCCGGATTCCTGGTCCGATCCAATGGCGTTCATGATGATCATGGCCACCAGATAGAGAACACCGATCATCAGGACCAGGCCAAAGGCAAAGCACAGCACCAGAAGACCAGTGCGTTTTCGTGCCTTGTCCTGCTGCTCGAAGAAATTGATCGCCATGATGCTGGAGAGTCCTCAGAAACGGACAGCCACCGGGTTCAGGAGAAGCTGACCTTTGGAACTTCCTTCTCGGCTGGATCTTCGATCTCGAACATGTCCGCTTCCTCGAAGTTGAACATTCCGGCAACGATGCTGGATGGGAACTGTTCGCGACGGACGTTGTAGTGCATGACGGAGTCGTTGTATGCCTGACGAGAGAATGCAATCTTGTTCTCCGTGGTCGTCAGTTCTTCCTGAACCTGCATCATGTTCTGGCTGGCCTTCAGATCCGGATAGGCCTCCATGGTGACGTTGAGCCTGCCCAGTGCACCCGACAAGGCACCTTCGGCCGCCGACAGCGCCTTGACGTTGCCACCACCGACAGGCGACGAAGCTGCAGCCTTCGCTGCCGCCATCGCATGGTTTCGAGCTTCTGTGACCTCTTCGAGCGTGCTCTTCTCATGAGCCATGTACCCCTTGGCCGTCTCGACGAGATTCGGAATCAGGTCATGTCGCCGCTTGAGCTGCACATCGATCTGGGCGAATGCGTTCTTCACGCGGTTTCGATCCCTGACAAGAGCGTTGTACATGCCAATGACGATCGCTGCGATCAGGATCACGGCACCGATGACAACAATCGCGATGATGGCTCCTGCACCCAATGCCAGCAGTGGCGGCATACTTGAATCAAACATCTGAGGCATCCCCTTTATCTATCTCAAGGATGATCATGAACATGATCATGCTCGACAGTCTCTGTTTCGATTTCCAGATCCCCTGGCTGAATGGTCTCTTCGGATTCAGCAGGATTCTGATCGACGTCTTCTCCATGAAGGGCTCTGTGCTCGAGCTCCACGAATCGAATTCTACTCACGATCGCCACATGGCCGTCAGCGAAGACGATGATATACCGGCCGTCGACGGACTCCATGCTCAGGACCATCCGGACATGCGGGGTGGATATCTCGCCGAATGTTCGTTCATCCGGATAATAAGTCACTTTGTGAACGATCTGCTCGGCTTCAGGAGACGTCTTGAGATCACCCAGACTTGGCGGGAACCGATCCTCATGACTGGCCGCATACCGTGCAATCGCAACGAACAGTTGTCGCATCTGACTGGAATCATGGGCCAACTGTGCTGATTCGCGAGCCTGTCGGATCGTGGGCGACAGCAGGTCACCGGCCAGCGAGAGGTAGATCCAGGGGTAGACGCCGGTTTCTCCAAAGAGACCGACGAGTGTGGAGACCACGGATGGATAGCCGATCCCATCGAAGAGAAGATCGTCACCATCGACCACGTGTCGCAACAGGACGGGCTTCGCCTGACCGGCAAGCCTTCCATAGGAAGGCATGACGCTGTTCACCGGCCCTCTGGCCTCCCACCGAGGACGGGAATAGTTGGCCATGGCAGTCATCACAGCTGCCGCCAGGCCATACCCCTCTGTCAGTCGTGCAGCCGTATCGATGAAGAGCAGGCGTTGGACATGTCTTCCATCGAGGGCCTTGGTCTCCTGATAGACCGAACTGTTCAGAATGGATGTTGATTCCGACAACTGATCAACTGCATTGAGGACCGACTCCGGAGTCATGCCGACGACCAGAGTCGACCCGGAGACGCACGCAGAAATCTGAAGCGGAACAGGAAGACCTGGAAACGCTACGGTGAACATGGAAAGATCATCAACGGTCGTCCACTCGACCAGGCGGACATATCCCTGACTGCCTTGCTTGCTGAAGAAATCCAGCGTGGATGCCATGACCGACATGCTCGATTGGATGATGTCCGGATTCGTCAGTTCGACAAGACCAACGATGGACATGAAACCGTCACCACCTGTTCCAGGAGAACGATAGATCGCAATGGTGTCACCAAGTTGGTCGAAGAACTGCGTCCTGAGATCGATTCCAAGAACCGTCTTGCCGAACTGAAAACCCATCTCGACTGGCGATACAGGCTTGCCGGCGACCTTGGGCCACTGTTCTGGATCGACCACTTCCATGATGATCCTGTCGATGAAGCTGGGTATTCCAGACAGATTCAACTTCTGGATATCGAAGAGTGTCGCATCCATGGGGATCCCTTTGAGATCCGAGGATGAAAGACCCTGAGCCGGAACCAGATCGCCGAAAAAGGTCATGAGATTGGATGCCCGGCCACCGACCACGACCGAACCATCGGATCTGGTTCCGCAGCCCACGGAGATCTCCATGGCTTGTGGACCCTTCAGACCCAGCAATTCGAACGCGCGTTCCAGCCGAGGTGCGTCCGGGCCAGTCGATGCGATCATGGAACGGAACCATGGCTCCATGCTCGAGAAGACCATCTGGAAACCGAGGTTCACCGTCGTATCTGCCGGCATGGCGAACGACGGCGGCACCGCACTGGATTCCTTCGGCATCTGATTGAAACTGAGTGCAAAGACCGGCTCCCCACCATTCTGAAGACCGCCCACATAGGTCGGCTGGTCACGGCCTGTCGTAAGCTTGAACAAGCCTGGAGCCTCAGCAACTTCACGAGCCAGATTCGGCCTGAGATGCATGAGGTCATCCCATTCGGCAATCAGTTTCTCGACTGAAGCACCGCTGTTTCCATGAACCGTCAACTGCATGGAGACCGGTTCATTGACGACATCTCCAGCATCACCTGTTGCGTCGACTCGAAGGGTCATACGACTCATCAGAATCTGAAAGATCAGATTGGAAGCCGTGATATCGAACTCGCTGCTGTTGCCGAGATTCAAGCCGTCTCGTTCCAACGCCAGCAATGCGGATCGCAGTCCTGCATCCAGTTCGTTGGACAGAACGCCGTCGATACCGGAGGAATACACGAAGAAGGCCGGCTTTTCGCCGCCTGATGAGGGGGCGGTGAGCAGTCCCGGAATCACGACCAGAGCACACAACAGGATTTTCATACAAGGCATGGCAGCTCCGATCCGGACCCGTGTTCAGTGGCGACCTGCTGCATGAATGCAGGTGGTCGAGTCTACCACCCTGCCCTCCGCCCGACCCGGAGCACTCCAATGGCTTCGTGTATTTTCAGGAATTTCAGGGAGGACCAGGCCACCGGAATCTGTCACAATCTCCCGGGATTGATGGTGCTGTCCAATCTTTCTTCAATGGAAGGTCCGCATGTCACTTCGCTGGAAACTCGTTCTCTCCATCGGCATACCGGTCATGGTTGTCTATGGAATCCTCATCTGGGTTCAGTATTCCACGCTCAGAGACACCTCTCTTGCTGAAGCAAGAACATCGGCCCGGCTCGCATCGGAATCATGGGCAAACCATTTCAACGGCAAGCTTCACGGTGTTGCACAGGCGGCGGATGCCATCGCCTATGCGATCTCCATGCACTCTCAGATAGCAGAGGATGATCTCTACGAGCTGAATGAGCAGTTGATGGATCAGAATGAACTGGTCGCGGGATCCGCAGTGGCTTTCAATCCCCTTCGATGGAAGCCGACGGTGGATCGATATGCACCCTATTCATGGGATGTCGACGGAACGAAAAAGCGACGAGACCTGTCGAAGGAGTATGACTACACGACACGGGAGTGGTTCACTGAAGGCGCTGATGGAATCTCCGGTTGGACGGAGCCCTACGATGGGCCGGTCTTCGGATCTCTTCTGGTCACGTACAGCACGCCCGTCATTCGCGATGATGAAGTCATCGGTGTTGTGGCTGCGGATATCGCACTGCTTCCACTTCAAAATCAGCTGGAGATTTCAGGGCCTGACAACATGAGCACCATGCTGGCCTCTCCTGAAGGCAGATTCATCGTCCATCCCGAACCGGAACATATTCTGAACGATACGATTGAAAGTGAAGCTGAACGGACAGGCGTCATGGCGCTTCGGGACTGGTCCCGTGACACGAAAGCAGGTCGATCCGGGTTTCAGCAGCTTCAGGGGTATCCACTTCAAAGCGATCACTGGCTGCTCTATTCATCCGTGCCAGAAGCGGATTGGTCCATGGCGACAGCCTTCTCGAAAGACGACATCCTCGAGCCCGTTCATCGCCAGCTGGTATTGAATCTTGTTCTGATGGCCGGTGGTCTCATCGTCCTGCTGGCGATCATCACGATGACCGGATTTCGAATCGTCAGCCCGGTCCGAAAACTGGCCGGTGCTGTTCGACAACTTGGTGGTGGCAATCTCGATGTCCGGGTCGATGCGCCCAAGGGACGGGATGAAATCGGCGAACTCGCGCGCGGCTTCAATGTCATGACCGATCAGCTTCAGGAAAACATCCGCGTGCTTGCCGAGGAGACCGCTGCCCGTGAACGGATCGAGGGAGAAATGCAGCTCGCCCGGAAAATCCAGGAAATGCTCCTCCCCGCAGCGTTCCCGGCATTGCCGGATCGAAAAGATGTCGAAGTCTGTGCACTGAATGAACCTGCAAGAGTCGTCGCAGGTGATTTCTTCGACATCATCGATCATGGCGAACGAATCACCATTGTCATGGCCGATGTGTCCGGAAAAGGTGCCGGTGCCGCCATGTTCATGTCCATGGCGCACACGATCATCCGGATTTTCGACAGTCATGACAGTCCACTGCCGGAACTGGTCTACAGATTGAATGAGTGTCTCTATCCGGATTCAAGAGGGTCCATGTTCGTGACTCTGGTGATTCTTCGATATGAGCCGTCGACCGGAAAGATCGAGTTCGTCAATGGAGGACACCCCCCTCCGATCATTCTTGATACCGATGGCCTCCCTGAACTGATCGGAGAATCCACCGGACCACTGGTCGGTGCGATCGAAGAGGCGGAGTGGACCACGCTCACGCATCAGCTGCAACCAGGTGAGCGTCTTGTGCTGTACACGGATGGCGTCACGGAAGCCCGGGATGGCAATGAAACCATGCTTGGCGAACATGGACTTCTCGAGATGTTGAAACAGACCGGTATGCCCCAAGACGATCCGGCGACCTTGTGTCAAAGACTCGTGAAGCAGATCCAGGATCGCGAACCCGGAGAAGCCTCCGACGACATCACCGTACTGGTGCTGGGCCGGCCAGTCTCGTGAGGATTTGATCAGCCGTTGGCGGCTTCGGAATCAGCAAACACGATGGCCTGGCTGGTCGAGATCCGACCTCCTGGAACCTCTTCGCTGCCTGACAGCATCTTGTCGAGCGCCGATGCCTTGTCGCGACCAACCACCTGCCACATGATGCGGTGAGATCGATTGATGCATGGATAGGTCAGAGTCATCCGTCTGCGTTCCTGATACAGGCCTCCGGTGAGCGCGACATCGCGATCGGTGACCTCCAGCACGCTGTCACCCGGGACGAGGGAAGCGGTATGGCCATCCGGCCCCAGTCCAAGATGCACGATGTCGAGAACGGGCGGCTTGCCGCATGATTGCGCAAGCAGATCAGCGTATCGATCGCATGCCGCCTCGAGATCCGCGTCATCGACAGGCATTGGCATGGTTCCCGCGGACAACTCCGGCCTCTCGGACAGCAGGCGGGCCCGAAGGTGGGTGAGGTTTCGATCGTCGCTCCCCTCTGGTGCGATGCGTTCATCGACCTGAAAGAGACGAATCTTCGTCCAGGGAACATCCTCTCGCTTCGCGAGCATGCTGAACATCGGCCAGGGTGAATGGCCTCCTGAAACCGCCATCCCGCAGCAACCTCGAGCATCAACTGATTCCAGGATCGCCATGGCCAGCCAGTCTGCCGCCTTGGCGTTGGTCTCATCAATCGTGTTCGAGACCTCCATGGCAGGTGATCCATGACGCATCATTCAATGGCCTCCACGACCGCCTGAACGCCCTGGTTCCAGACCAGTGTCGTGGTGTATTCATGCTCATAGCCGAGAACACAGTAGGTCCCGGTTCCCAGTGTGAAGCAACGACCCTCCTGCGGGCGAAGTCCCAGCCAGGTGGCGGCCATCACCCGCAGTACATGACCATGTGCGAACAAGGCGACATCCCCACCTGCTTCCTTGGCTCGATCGATGACGCGTTGACATCGTCGCCCGACTTCCTCCGCAGTTTCACCGCCAGGGGTCTGGCCATTCCAGATCGTCCAACCAGGTGCTTCCTTGCGAATATCCTTCGTTGTACGACCCTCGTACTGGCCGTAGTTCCATTCCGCCAGATCCTCGCACAGCTCCGCCTGACTGGAGAAGCCCGCCAATTCGCAGGTTCGATGTGCACGCTGGCGAGGGCTCACGAGGACCAGCGAGAAACTCTTGCTGGCAAGCGACCTTCCCAGCAATCGTGCCATCTCTTCACCATGGGATGTCAATGGGATGTCCGTGAAGCTCGTGTGCTGGCCGGACATGCTCCATTCCGTTTCGGCATGCCGGAGCAGCCACAGTCTCGTGCCAATCATGCGTTCACCAGTTCTTCGACGGGCTTCAATACCGGTTCATGCCAGATCGCATTGTGATGCAGCAGGCCGTCAGCCTCGGATGGTCCCCAGGTACCCGGCTCGTAGGAATGAACAGGCGTGGACTGGTCGAGAATGGGATCGACGACCTTCCATGCGGATTCGACTTCATCGACACGGGCGAAGAGGCCCGGCTCACCTGCCATCGCGTCCCCGATGAGTCGCTCGTAGGCGGCCATCTGATCAGGCTCTTCGTGCTGCGCCAGCATCTCGATCTGCTGGCCGACCATGTCCTCTCCCACCTTCTTGGCACGTGCCCCGATCGCAATGACGGTATTCGGATTGAACTGGAACCGGAAGTAGTTCCGCTCACTCCTGTGACAGTCCTCGAAGAGTTGCTGTGGAGGCTGTTTCATCTCGACCACGACTTCGGTTGAAGTCACGGGAAGACATTTTCCCGCACGGATATAGAAAGGAACATCGGCCCACCGCCAGGAATCGATGTGAAGCCGCAGGGCAACGAACGTTTCCGTTCTGGAATCGGGCTTGACACCCGGCTCGTCCAGATACCCCTTGAACTGTCCTCGGACAATGTCTTCATTGGTCATGGGCTTGATCGAATTGAAAAGCCGGACCTTCGCATCCCTCAAGGCTTCCTCATCGCCTGTCGAGGGAGGGTCCATGGCGAGAATGGCCAGAATCTGCATCAGGTGATTCTGAACGACATCCCGGACCGTTCCCGCCTCGTCATAGAAAGCACCCCTGCCCTGAACGCCGAAGTCCTCGGCCATCGTGATCTGAACCGACTTCACGTAGTTGCGATTCAGAACCGGCTCGAGGAAAGAGTTGCCGAATCTGAAGTAGTTCAGATTCAGGACGGGCTCCTTGCCGAGGAAGTGATCAATTCGATAGATCCGATCCTCTGGAAAGACCGCATGAACGACTCGATTGAGTTCCTGAGCCGATTCGAGATCACGACCAAAGGGCTTCTCGACCACGACACTTGCGTTCTCTGCACAACCGGATGCCTTCAGCGCCTGTGAGACCATCTCGAAGATGGTCGGCGGAATGGCCAGATAATGCAGCGGGCAGCACGCCTTGCCGAGTGCCGCTCTCAACTTCTGAAACGTCTCCGCGTCCGAATAGTCGCCGCTGACATACGACAGGCGTCCGGCGAGTCGCTTGAAGACGGATTCGTCGAGTTCGCCCTCACCATATGTCTGGATGCCGTCACGAGCACGTTCGACGAGATCCTTGGTCTCCATCTCGTTCCTGGCAATACCGATGATCGGAACATTCAGATGCCCCCGGTTCTCCATCGCATAGAGAGACGGAAAGATCTTCTTGTGCGCGAGATCTCCTGTTGCGCCAAAGAGAACAAAGGCATCGCAGGCGTCACGCGTCATTTCGATGCTGCCTTTTCATGATGGCCACCGAACTGGAATCGCATGGCCGAGAGCAACTGGTCGGCGAAGTCGGCCTCGCCTCTGGAGGCAAATCGGTCGAACAGCGCTGATGCCAGTACGGGAGCCGGCGCCCCTTCATCAATAGCGGCCTGGAGCGTCCAGCGGCCTTCGCCGGAATCCGAAACACGACCCTCGAATTCCTTCAGATCGGGACTGTCCAGAAGCGCCTTCGCTGTGAGATCCAGAAGCCAGGAAGCGATCACACTGCCTCTTCTCCAGACCTCGGCCACGTCCGCAAGGTCCAGATTGAACTGGTAGTACTTCGGATCGCGCAGTGGCGTGGTCTCGGCATCATGCTCCTGCTTGCGCATTCCGACGTCCGCATGCTTCAGGATGTTCAACCCTTCGGCATAGGCCGCCATGATTCCGTATTCGATGCCATTGTGCACCATCTTGACGAAGTGTCCGGATCCCGTGGGACCACAGTGCAGGTAACCATGTTCACAGGTTCCGCCCTTGGCTTCACGGCCAGGCGTGCGTTCAGCCTCATCGATCGATGGTGCGAGGGTGGAAAGAATCGGATCGATGTGATTGAAGGCTTCGTCATGGCCGCCGATCATCATGCAGTAGCCTCGTTCAAGACCCCAGACTCCGCCACTCACGCCGACATCCACATAGTGGATTCCCTTGTCGACAAGCTTCTCGGCACGATCGATGTCGTCTCGATAGAAGGAATTGCCACCATCGATGAGAATGTCGCCCTTGGAGAGCAGTGGTGACACTTTCTCGACCATGCCGTCCACGAACGCTGCTGGAATCATCATCCAGACGACGCGTGGACCGTCCAGTGCTTCGACGAATTCCTCGAGCGTCTTCGCGCCAGTCGCACCTTCACCGGCAAGCGCGTCGACGGCATCCGGGCTGACGTCGTACACCACGCATTCATGACCGGCATTCATGAGGCGACGAACCATGTTGGCCCCCATTCGGCCGAGCCCGATCATTCCCATCTGCATCTTGTTGCTCCTTCTTTCCCTCTCAGCCACATGGGCTGGACAACCTCAGCTCGTCTGGAGGTTCTTGCTCTTTTCGTCGATGGCTTCCATCAGATCATGCCAGGACGCATTGAAGGAATCCCGACCTTCGATCTGGAGTCGTTCTCCCAAGGCATCCACATCGACACCCGCCGCCTTGCAGGCTTCGATGGTGCGGTCCGCTTCCTCAATCGATGACTTGTCGAGCGTACCGGTCACTTCGCCATGGTCCGCAAAGGCAAGCAGGGTCTTCTCGGGAATCGTATTGACCGTACCGTCAGCGGCCAGTTCGGACACGTAATACGTGTCCGGCAGAGACGGATCCTTGGTACTGGTACTGGCAAACAGGAGTTTCTGAGGACTGGCACCCTTGGCTGCCAGGGCGTCCCATCTTGGACCCGAGAAGATCTCATGGAATGCACGCCAGCACTGAACAGATGCCGCAACGCCCAGCTTGTCCTTGAGGTCAGCAGGCAGATCGTCCATCGCAGCCTTGTCCCAACGTGAAACGAAGACGGAAGCCACGGAGAAGTTGTCCAGTGATTCGCCGGCTTCTGCTCGACGTTCAAGACCCTTGATGTACGCTTCCGCAGCACGTCGGTACTGGGCCTCCGAGAAGAGGAGCGTCACATTGATGTTGAGACCTCGTGCAATCAGTTCCTCGATCGCCGGTGCGCCCTCGGGCGTGCCTGGAACCTTGATCATCAGATTCGGGGTGTCCGCCTTCTTGAAGAGCATGTCCCCCTGACTGATGGTCGTATCGGTGTCATTGGCCAGCAAGGGAGAGACCTCGAGTGAACAGCAGCCATCCGTATGACCCGAAACATCCCAGATCGTCCGGAACAAGGCAGCGGCCCTCTTGAGATCGTCGATCGCCAGAGCGAAGAAGATCTCCTCGCGATCCGTGGTCCCGGAAGCACTCAACGCCTTGATCTCATCGTCATAGAGATCCGTATCCGCGATCGCCTTGTCGAAGATCGAAGGATTCGAAGTCAGGCCGGTGACGGACAACTCGTCGATGTATCTGGCCAACGTGCCGTTGTCCAGAATGTCACGTCGAATGTAGTCCAGCCAGATTCGCTGGCCTGTCTCATGCAAGTCATACATCGGGTTCATGTGTTGCTCCCTCGCGATCTGGAGGACTTTTCCGAGGCGACGACGATGGCGTGCCTCACAGGTGAATTCAGCATTGAGGAATGCCGCAACGATTTCCTTGGCCGGCTCCACTCCCATGGTCCTGGCACCAAGTGTGATGACGTTGACGGCATCGTGCTCGACCATCTGGTGAGCCGTATAGATGTTCTCGGTAGACGATGCCCGAATGAGCGGCATCTTGTTGGCCGCGACCGTGACGCCCGCGCCACTGCCACACAGAAGAATGCCTCGATCCGCCCTGCCGGCACCGATCTCCTCACAGAGCGCTTTCGCGGGTTCTGGATAGTCGATGGCGTCACCGGTCATCGGGCCTGCATAGAGAACCTCGTGCCCAAGAGATCTCGCCACTTCCGCCAGAGGTTCGATCAATGGTCTTCCAGCATGATCACTGGCAAGCACGACCCGCATCAGACGACCCCTTCCATGATCTCGACGAGGGATCGGACGCGGTCGGCTACATGCTCCGGTGTGAACCCGAGCTCCGCATAGACCTTGCCGCCGGGTGCGGATGCACCGAATCGTCCAAGTCCGATCACATCATCCGCAAACTCGTACCAGGTCTCGGGGGAAGCCGCTTCAACGGCAATGATTGGACGATCGAATGGGACGAGATCCGCCTGCGTGTCTTCCGGCTGATCCCTGAAGACTTCGACGCACGGCATCGAGACCACTCGGACATCCATGCCTTCCTTGGCCAGCAGATCACGTGCCGACAAGGCCAGCGCCACCTCGGAACCTGTGGCGATGATCGTTGCCCGCTCGCCATCTGCGATCACCGAAGCACCCTTGGAGACATCGCTGAAACAGGGATCCATGATCGGGACCCCTTGACGTGTCAGAATGATGCAGCTCGGACCATGATGCGCAATCGCTTCACGCCAGGCTCCGATGCACTCCTGGGCATCTGCAGGCCTGTAGGTTCGCAGACCCGGCATCGCCCGAAGACCTGCCAGATGTTCCACTGGCTGATGGGTCGGTCCATCCTCGCCGAGCGCGATGGAATCGTGTGTGTAGACGAACACGACGGGCAACTCCATCAAGGATGCGAGTCGCACCGGCTCGCGCATGTAATCGAGGAATGAGAAGAAGGTGGCACAGTATGGTCGTACGCCACCATGCGCGGAGAGTCCGTTGCAGATCGCACCCATGGCGTGCTCACGAACACCGAAGTGGATGTTCCGGCCAAGCCAGTCGCCGCTGTTGATGTCCGGACTGCCTTCGATGTCGGTCTTGGTGGATGGCGCAACGTCCGCAGTGCCTCCGGCCAGTTCGGGGATCACCGATGCGAACGCATTGATGACTTTGCCTCCTGCAGCACGTGTGGCAATCGAATCGCCCGGTTTGAAAGACGGCATTTCTGCAGAAGCCCAATCGGAGGGCAACTGACCATCGATGACACGCCTGAGCTCGCGAGCCAGATCCGGATGCGCCTTCTCGTAGGCACCCCATCTCGTCTGCCACTCCGAATGAGACCGGGCTCGTTGTGAAGCGGCTTCACGCCAGTTGGTCAGAACCGATTCCGGAACTTCGAAGGGCGGATGGTCCCAGCCAAGGACCTCACGGGTGGACGCGACATTGTCATCACCCAGAGGCGCTCCATGGGCATGGAACGTGTCCTGCAGAGGCGAACCGTAACCGATGTGACTTCTGATGATGACCAGACTCGGCCGATCCGTCTCCGACTTGGCTTCGTTGATCGCGGCATCGAGCGCGTCAAGATCGTTCACATCCTCGACCGTGACCACATGCCATTGGCATGCCGTGAAGATGCCGCCGACATCCTCGCTGAGTTCACGTGGCGCCGGACCTTCAAGCGTGACTTCATTCTGATCGAAGAAGAAAATCAGTTTGCCGAGCTTCAGTCGCCCTGCAAGAGAGATGGCCTCATAGGTGACACCTTCCATGATGTCGCCCTCGCCCCCGGTGACCCAGACATGGTGATCCACGATCTCGTGACCATCTCTGTTGAATCGAGCCGCGAGCATCCGTTCGGCCATGGCCATTCCAACACCATTGGCGACGCCCTGACCCAGTGGCCCGGTATTGATTTCGACGCCCGGTGTGACATCCATCTCGGGATGTCCGGGTGTGCGGCTCTCCCACTGCCTGAACTGCTTGAGATCATCAATTCCCAGGTCGTATCCCGCCAGATGAAGCGACGCATACTGAAGCATGCAGGCATGTCCGCCCGACATGATGAACCGATCGCGATCCATCCAATCCGGCTCGGCCGGGTCGTATCGCATGTGTCGCGACCAGAGCATCCATGCCAGCGGCGCCAGTCCCATCGGTGTACCGGGATGACCGGAGTTGGCTTTCTCAATGGAATCGATGGCCAGGAAACGAATCGCGTTGATGCAGTCCAGATCGAGGCCCGATGGCGTCATCTGCTTGCCGGATACCGTTGAAGACATGGGTCCGCTCTCCCTCTTTTGTCCAGCCTGAGAGGCCACTCGGCGAGGGGGTCATGCTACCACGGCACGCGAACCGAACGACGGCCGGGACAACCCAATCAACATGGGCTTCGTGTAAAGTGGAGCGGTTCGGCCGACATGCCAAGGGATGCATCGCTTCGAGCCGGACCCGGGAGCTCAATCGCCATGAAGATTCTGGTCTGTGATATCGGGGGCACCAATGTCAAGATCCTTGCGTCTGGCGAACCTGAGCGTCGAAAAGCGCCTTCCGGCCCTGAAATGACTGCTGCGGACATGGTCCGGACGGTCCAGGAACTGGCCGAGGGCTGGTCCTGGGATGTCGTCTCGATCGGGTTTCCTGGCCCGGTCGTCCATGGCCGGGTCATGTCCGAGCCCTCGAACCTGGGTCCGGGCTGGATCGCCTTCGACTTCGAGGCCGCATTCGGCTGCCCGGTCCGGGTGGTCAACGATGCCGCCATGCAGGCCCTCGGCAGCTACCACGGCGATCGGATGCTCTTCATGGGACTTGGGACGGGCCTCGGGACCGCCATGATCGTGGACGGGATTCTCCAACCGATGGAAGCCGGACACCTCCCCTACAAGAACAAGAAGACCTACGAGGACTACGTCGGCAAACGAGGCTATGCGGAACTGGGCAAGAAGAAATGGCACTCGGCCGTTCTGGATGTCATCACCGATTTCAAACGTGCTCTCGAACCGGACTACATCGTCATCGGCGGTGGCAATGCCAAGAAACTGAAGGCTGAGGATCTGCCTGAATACTGTGAGCTTGGCAGCAATGCGAATGCCTTCACGGGTGGCTTCAGACTCTGGGACGATGCCGCTGAAGAGCCCCCGCCGACCGCGACTGCCACGACCCATTAAAAGCTATCCTCCTGCTGGAGCTGCTTGGATGTGGCAGCTCCCTGCAGAGACGAAGCGGAGGACACTCGACATGACCCCGGCCACGAAACTCCATTCAGGCGACATCACGACCAGTGGGTCGTGGGCCGCGTTGAAGCAACATCATTCGAAGACCTCCTCACTGCACATGAGGGATCTCTTCGCGTCGGATCCCGGTCGCTTCGATCGCTACTCGATGCGATTCAATGACTTTCTGGTGGACTTTTCCAAGCACCGGATCACGGATGAAACGCTGCCACTGCTCAGGACACTGGCACGGGAGGCAGGCGTCGAACCACTTCGGGACGCCATGTTCTCAGGCGAGCACATCAATACCTCCGAAGATCGTGCCGTTCTGCATGTCGCGCTTCGCAATCGCAGCAATCGTCCCATTCTGGTCGACGGCCAGGATGTGATGCCTGAAGTCAATGCCGTGCTCGAGCAGATGCGGACCTTCTGTGATGCCGTTCGAGGCGGGTCCTGGCGAGGATTCACCGGCAAGCAGATCACGGATGTCGTGAACATCGGGATCGGCGGATCGGATCTGGGTCCGGTCATGGTGACCGAAGCCCTGCGTCCCTACATCAGCCGGGATCTGCAGCCACACTTCGTCTCCAACGTGGACAGCACTCATCTCGCCGAAACCCTGAAGCATGTCGATCCGGAAACCACGTTGTTCCTCATCGCATCGAAGACATTCACGACTCAGGAAACACTCACCAATGCCCATGCCGCACGTGACTGGTTCATGGCTGCAGCAGGCGATGATGCACACGTTGCCAAGCACTTCGTGGCGCTGTCGACCAATCAGGTGGAGGTTGAGAAATTCGGAATCGACCCCGCAAACATGTTCCGGTTCTGGGACTGGGTCGGAGGGCGCTACTCGTTCTGGTCAGCCATCGGCCTTTCGATCGCGGTCAGTATCGGATTCGACCGCTTCGAAGAACTGCTTCTCGGTGCCCACGAAATGGATGAACACTTCCGGACAACGCCTCTGGAAGAGAACCTGCCGGCCACCATGGGACTCCTCGGTGTCTGGTACAACAACTTCTACGGATGCCAGACTCAGGCGATACTGCCCTATGACCAGTACATGCATCGCTTTCCAGCCTATTTCCAGCAGGGAGACATGGAAAGCAACGGGAAGCATGTCGATCGTCAAGGCAATCACGTCAACTGCCAGACGGGCCCGATCATCTGGGGCGAACCGGGAACGAACGGTCAGCATGCCTTCTACCAGCTGATTCACCAGGGAACCAAGATCATTCCCTGTGATTTCATCGCACCGATTCACACGCACAACCCGGTGGGTGACCAGCATGAGATTCTGCTCTCGAACTTCTTCGCACAACCGGAAGCGTTGATGAAGGGCAAGACGGCCGAGGAAGTCGAGTCTGAACTCGTGAGCAGCGGCATGGATCCAGCCCAGGCCAGATCGCTGACACCCTACAAGGTGATGGAAGGCAATCACCCCTCCACGAGCATTCTGTTCAAGACTCTCGATCCGAAGACGCTCGGCACGCTCACCGCCCTGTATGAGCACAAGATCTTCACGATGGGCGCCATCTGGAACATCAATTCCTTCGATCAATGGGGCGTCGAGCTCGGAAAGGTGCTCGCCCGGGCAATCCTCCCCGAGCTTCCGGGGTCGGAGGCCGTTTCCAGTCATGACAGTTCGACCAACGGCCTCATCAACTACTACAAGTCCAACCAGTCCTGAACTGGCCAACAGCAGATGACGACACCATGACGCCCACGCCCGATTACACACAGGAATGGCTTCTCACAAACGGTATTGGTGGGTACGCCATGGGGACCACCCGAGGCATCAATACCCGTCGCTATCACGGTCTTCTGGTTGCCGCGATGGACCCCCCCGTGAATCGTGTCGTCTCCCTGCACAGCACCATCGATCAGTTCCATCCAACCTGCGAAGAAGAGAACTCTGTGTCTCTCAGCGCACAACTCTTCGGAGACGAAGCGCTTCCGCATCCTGATGGTTGGCGATATCAGGTCGACTTCGACTGTGATCTCAACAGCGCCACCTGGACATGGGTGCTGGATGGCGGAATCACGATCCGGCGACATCTTGCTCTGGAACAGGGATGCAATGCATGCCTTCTGGAATGGAGCATTCAGGGACTCACGGATGACTGCATGATCTCGATCAGACCTCTGACACTTCTCCGTGGCTTCCATGATCTTCAGGAATCGGAAACCGATGATCTCCATGTCCACGCGGAGGAGACCCGCTGCTCCGTTCAGCGAGGGCAACTCGGCTTGATTCTCGAATCGGATTCCGGCACATGGGATCCTGCTGTGACTTGGTGGCGCAATTTCGATTATCCAATCGAGTCGGAACGCGGCCAGGATCATCGTGAATGTGTTCTGAATACCGGTGTGCTTCGGGCACGCCTGACACCCAAGTCAAACACGATCAGAGTGCGGGTCGCCCTGCAGGACGCCATGCAGTCCACCCAGTCCACCACCCTGGCCGCAACGGATGATGTCGTTGCGGACCGTCTGGCCAGTGCCTGTCGACAGTTCGTCGTCCAGAGAGGCCGTGGAGAGAATGGCCCGATCTCGGTGATCGCGGGATATCCATGGTTTGCAGACTGGGGTCGTGACAGTCTGATCAGCCTGCCAGGCCTCTTGTTGACACAGGATCGATTGAACGATGCCGTCTCCCTGCTGACGGGATTCGGATCACGGATCCAGAACGGCATCATTCCGAATCGATTCGATGATTCAAATGATCAGGCCTACTACAACACCGCTGATGCGAGTCTCTGGTTCATCAATGCCGTCCATGCATGCTTCCTCAAGGCCGGGAATTCATCAGACAACCCGGAACTGGTGGAGCTGATCGAAACCTGCTTCAGGATCATCGACGCCTACCGAAGTGGAACGGATTTCGGGATCCGCGTGGATTTCGATGGCCTGCTGATTGCCGGAGTGCCGGGCGAGGCCGTGACGTGGATGGATGCCCGGATCAACGGCGAAGGTGTCACGGCAAGGATCGGCAAACCAGTCGAGCTCTCCGCCCTGTGGCACAACGCCTTGTGCTGTGCTGCGGAGATGTGCGGTGATCCCGGCCGATCCGCTGAATACCGGGCTTCGGCCTCCCTGACCCGGAAGTCCTTTCAGAGATTCTGGAACCAGGAATGCTCATGCTGCTATGACGTTCTCGTTCAGAGAAATGGAAACTGGCGTGGTGACCCCCGCATCCGTCCGAACCAGATCTTTGCCGTCAGCCTGCCGTTTCCTCCGCTGACCGGGACACCTGCACGGCAGGTACTCGACTGCGTCAAGCAGCATCTGCTGACACCATTCGGTCTTCGAACCCTCTCCCCGGTGGATCCTGAATACAAGGGCCGATACGAGGGAGACATGGTTTCAAGGGACTCGGCTTATCACAATGGAACCGTCTGGCCCTGGTTGATCGGACCCTATTGCGATGCGATCAGAGCAACCGCCGAGGACAGCCGGTCGAACGAGACAGACACGCTCTGTCGAGATGCTCTGACGGCACTCGTCGAGTCACTGGATACCGGGTGTCTTGGTCAGATCGCGGAGATCTATGATGGTGATGAACCCCATCTGCCACATGGTTGCCCCGCTCAGGCATGGTCCGTGGCCGAACTGACCCGAGTCTGGCCAGGACAACCAGGCCTGGAATCCTCCGGGAACGATCAAGGCATCACCTGTGATGCCACCGCGATGACCTCATCGTAGAGGTCCGCAGACCATGCTCAGGTGATCAGCCCGGGCCTGCAAGCAGTCATGATGACCATGGAGAAAAGCGGCTGGATCCCGTTGGATCCAGCCGCTTCTCGTGGAGTCGGCTGAGGCTTGGGTGACCGGAGCAGTCACGAAGCCTCAAGGTTGTCAGTACTCAGAAGAGCAACTGCATCTGGGCCCGAATCAGGAACTGGCCACTTTCATTTCGATAATCCGCATCCCAACCGGTTCCGGAGCTGACCCAATCAGCACTTCCAGGGTTCGTGCTGGGATTGCCCGGATCAAGATTGGCACCCGGACCATCAGCCAGGTTGGAGAATGCATAACCGAAGTCCGCGGAGATTTTCACGTGCTTGTCACCGGTTGGCCACCAGTTGGCACCGACCGTCAAAGTCGAGTTGTGGCCGGTCGTCCCGGGCAGATCGAGTGTGCCGCGGTAGTCGTCGATATCGCCCAGTTCGTAACGTGCGAACAGTTCGATGTCATCGACCGGCATGATGCCACCTTGGACAACCCATCCCCACGAATCAACGGTGTTCTGATCATAGACAGCCTGATGATTGGAACCATTGCCCCATACGAAGTAGGAGAATGCCGTCCAACCGCTGCCTCCCATGGAGATGTCGGCTGTGAAGCCGATGTTGTTGCGGCCATCGACATTGCCGTATTCAAGGAAGTTGTTCGGATTGTCCAGGTTGTACCACTCGACTGCACCACCGATCATCAATCCGAAGTCGGTGTTTCCGAAGCCAGAGAGGGACTTGAACATCTTCCAGTCGCCGGCAAGCTTCACTTCCGCGCGAGCTGTCAAGCTGTTTTCACCAGTTGAATAGGCCTGTCCATTGAGCCGCAGAGGGCCATCGTTGTACATCCCCTTCAAGGACAACCAGTCATTGCTCCAGCCGAGCTCGATGCCCTGAGTCCATCCGTAGGTGAACGCATTGTTGACCATGGAACGCTCAACAGCCAGCTGCGCGCTACTGGAAACAAGTTCCTCGCGAAGGAATGGCGCCTTGAATTGCCCGACCTTGACATACATGTCATTGTCGAACTTCTTCTGGATCCATGCGTCCTCGGCATAGAAGCCTGCACTGCCACCAACACGAGCATTTCGAGTGTTGACGATCGTGAACTTGTATGCCCAGGAAGGATCGATGACGTAACCGCTGAATTTCAGCTTGAACCGCCTGACCTCGAACCCGTAGGCATTCGACTGCTCGTTTTCTTCGGCCTTGCGATGATTGAAATCCCAACGCACCTGCAACTGGCCGTTGATCTTCAATTTGAAGGTGTCATCACTGGTCCGGATGTAGAAGCCGCCGTCGTAGCCGGCATTCATCGTCGAGCCCTGCAGGCTTGCCCGAGTATCGGCATCTGCAAGAACATCCTGTACCAACCCTTTGATTTCCTCTGCTCGATGCTCGGTAAGCCAGTCCGATTCACGTTCTGAACGAAGGACGTCGACTTCCGCCTTCAGGGAGTTGACCATGCCTCTGAGTTCATCTATTTCATCAGCTGCTGCTGCAGGCATGGCCACCGAGGCCAGAGACAGGCCGGCTGCCCCCATCAAACCAAACCATTTCTGAATTCTTGTCATCTTCATTGATATGCGCTCCAAATGTTCCTGAACAAGTTGCAACGCGGGTGAAGATGATGGTCTTGTATTCAGATCCTGTTCAGTTCAGAAATGGTTCCGGATAAGTATGCGATCTCGACAAACGCCTGTTGCGGGATGGCAGTCATCCGTCATGCCTTAACATCATGATTACAATTAACTTACATCCAACTTTCTGAAGAGTTCTGTTCGACGCTCTTCAGAAATCGAATTGAAGCTGTGCGCGAATGAGCCACTGCCCTGTCTGGTTGCCGTAATCAGGCAGCCAGCCATTCCCTCGACCCGGCCAGGCCGCGGAGCCGGGATTCGTCATGGGATTCGATGGATTCTGGTTTTCGCCGATCCCGCGGGCAATATTGGAGAACGAATACCCGAAATCACAGGACACCTTGACCTCCTGGATGCCGATTGGCCACCAGTTGAACCCGACAGTCAGTGTCGAAAGATGACCAGTCTGTCCCGGCCGTTCGAGTGAACCCCGATAGTCCCCAATGTCGCCCAGCTCGTAGCGACCGAACAACTGGACATCCTCAAGGATGTCCAGACCTGCCTGGCCGACCCACCCCCACGAATCGAGGCTGTCGAGATCGAATCCCGGGAGCGAATTCGTTCCGTTGGCCCAGACGAAATAGCTGAAGGCCGTCCAGCCATCTCCGAACATCGAAACATCCACGGTGAACCCGAGACTCCGCTGACCATCGACATTGGCGAAGGCCCATTCGACATCGTCGTTCTGGACTCTGTACCACTCGAATGCAGCACCGATCATGAGACCGAATCCGGTCGTTCCTCTGGTCGTCAGAGTCTCGAAATCGGCATACGTCCCTGCCAGAACGAGTTCCGCTCTTGCAAGAAGACTTCCCATCGCGGCCTGATAGGCTCCG
Organism: Phycisphaerae bacterium; assembly: GCA_002702575.1. GTDB lineage: Bacteria > Planctomycetota > Phycisphaerae > Phycisphaerales > SM1A02 > UBA1668. The sequence goes on from PAAJ01000016.1 coordinate 228,535, forward strand.
ACATTCAGCTGACGTGGGCCGTCGTTGTACATGGCCCGAAGATGCAGGGGATCCAGATCCCAACCGAATTCAAGCCCCTGTGTCCATCCATACGTGAATGCGTGATTGACCATGGATCGTTCGACAGCCAGCTGAAATGAACTGGGGACGAGCTCCTCTCTCAGAAACGGGCCCTTGTACTGGCCGAGACGAAAGAACATGCCGTTCTCGAATCGTTTCTGGATGAAGGCGTTTTCGACGAACACCGTGGATTCAGGACTGTTGGCGAGCGATCGAGTATTGGTCGCGAGTGTCAGGCGATAGGTCAAGGAAGGATCGAAGACATGCCCGAAGAAATGAAGCTTGGAACGTCTCAGCTCGAACTTGTCCATGTCCTGCTTGCCGAACGGCTGGCCCGGCATCTTGTTCCTGTGGTCGAAGACCCATCGCAATTGCAATTGACCGCGGAATCTCAGAAGGAAGTCGTCATCGGATGTCCGGAAGTAGTACCCGTCCTCATAGCCGACAATTCCCGGACCTCCCTGAAGACTTGCCCGGGTATCGGCATCGGCAATGACATCCATGGCGATCTCCCGAATGTCATCGGCTCTCCGTCGAGTCAACCAGTTGTCACCATGAGCCGCTTCCATCCGATCGACCTGCTTCCAGATCGCATCGATCCTGGCCTCGATCTCGCTGGCATCTCGAGGAGCCGTCAGCTCGTTCGCGCCGGCCGATCCACATGGCAGAACCATCAGAAAAGCGGCCAGGGCCAGCCACGCGCGAGACAACCATGTGCAGCGATGTTCCACAGTGACACGGTAATGGATCATGCGAAAGGCAGCCACAGCAGCCTGTTGACCGGACCGGTACCCTGTAGACATGACTGTCCGACCAGATCAGGAACATGACCGACAGGCCTACTTCCGAGCAAATCTGATCAGGATCATCATCCTGCTGTCCATCTGGGCCTTCGTGTCCTTTGGATGCGGGATCTTTCTGGCACCATGGTTGAACCAGTGGTACCTCCCGGGGACTGGATATCCACTTGGATTCTGGTTCGCACAGCAAGGCTCCATCTACGTCTTCGTGATCCTGATCTTCATCTATGTGGTCATGATGAAGAGGCTCGATCGGCGATATGGCGTCTCGGAGGATGAGTAGATCATGACCGTTCAGGCCTGGACGTTTCTGATCGTCGGCAGCACCTTTGCGCTGTACATCGCCATTGCGATCATTTCGCGTGCCCGCTCGACCAAGGATTTCTACGTTGCTGACAAGGAAGTCCACCCCGTTGCAAACGGAATGGCGACCGCCGCGGACTGGATGAGCGCAGCCTCATTCATCGGAATGGCCGGTCTCATCTCCTTCCTCGGTGCCGATGGCGCCGTGTATCTGATGGGCTGGACAGGAGGCTATGTGCTTCTGGCCCTTCTTCTGGCACCCTATCTCCGGAAGTTCGGTCGGTTCACGGTGCCCGATTTCATCGGGGATCGCTACGAGGCCAGGACAGCCCGACTCGTTGCCGTCATCTGCGCGATCTTCATCTCATTCACCTATGTCTCCGGTCAGATGAGAGGCGTTGGAATCGTCTTCAGTCGATTCCTCGAGGTGGATATCGCGCTTGGAGTCGTCATCGGCATGGCACTGGTGTTCTTCTACGCCGTCCTCGGAGGCATGAAAGGCATCACCTACACCCAGGTCGCCCAGTACTGCATTCTCATCTTCGCATTTCTCGTACCGGCCATCTTCATCTCATTGATGTTCGCCGACACGGGCATTCCACAGATTGGATTGGGCCGAATCGGAGAAGACGGTCAATCTCTGCTGCAGAAGCTGGATGGCATCAGTACGGAACTCGGATTCGGCGCCTACACGGACTATCAGGGAAGCCTCATCAACATCGCGGCCATCACCGCTGCGCTGATGCTGGGCACCGCCGGCCTGCCTCACGTGATCATTCGTTTCTACACGGTCAAGAAGGTCCGGGACGCGAGATCTTCCGCGGGCTGGGCGCTGCTGTTCATCGCCATTCTCTACACGACCGCGCCTGCAATCGCCGTTTTTTCGAGAACGAATCTGATCCAGACCATCCCCGGCACTGCCTATGTCGATGCACCGGAGTGGTTCAGGACGTGGGAGGATGTCGGACTGATCGCATGGAAGGACCATGACGGTGATGGTGTCATCACGTATGCACCGGGTCGTCCATTCGATGGAAAGCCGCGCTTCCTTTCAGGACCGGATTCAGACACCACGGCCCGAGGCGCCTTCGGGGAGCGACTCGTCAGCAATGAATCCTCCGGTGGAGAGAACGAACTCTATGTGGACAGAGACATCATGGTGCTGGCGAACCCGGAGATCGCCGAGCTTCCCAACTGGGTCACCGCGCTCGTCGCAGCCGGCGGACTGGCGGCTGCCCTCTCGACGGCTGCCGGGCTCCTGCTTGTGATTTCCTCTGCGGTTTCCCATGATCTGCTCAAGGGAACGTTGATGCCGAACATCTCCGAGAAACGCGAACTGATGTCGGCCAGAATTGCAGCAGGTGGTGCAGTCATCGTGGCCGGACTCATCGGCATCTGGCCACCGGATTATGTCGCAGCGATCGTGGCGTTCGCTTTCGGTCTTGCGGCATCTTCATTCTTCCCGGCCATCGTGATGGGAATCTTCTCCAGAAGAATGAACGGGCCAGGTGCGATCACCGGGATGATCGCGGGAATCGCGTTCACAACCTCATACATCGTCTGGTTCAAGTTCATACATCCCGAATACAACACACCCGAGAACTGGTGGTTTGGCATATCGCCCGAGGGAATCGGTGTGATCGGAATGCTCGTGAATTTCATGGTTGCGATACCGATTTCCGTCGTGACTCGCCCTCCTTCAGCAACCGTTCAGGAACTTATTCAGGATATTCGTGTCCCGGGCAAGTCCTGAGAACGTATCTTGGATCGTCATGACGCCTGTCGTTCTGATGCTGATGGTCATGCTCTCGAACCCGGATACCGGTTCGAGCCAAGCAGCCGAAGTCAGAAGCCTGCTGGCCGCACGGTGCTACGCCTGTCACGGGCCGGATGCCGAATCGAGAAAAGCCGGGCTCAGACTGGATACCTCCGAAGGTCAGCGATCCGAAAGTGGCAGCAGCGTTGTCGTGATACCTGGCGACCCCGACTCGAGTCTGCTTCTGCAGAGGGTCATGGCATCCGATCCAGTGCACCGAATGCCACCATCCGGTCCGCCACTCGAACCGGAGGAGTTGCAACTGATTCAAGACTGGATCAGTGAAGGGGCACCTTGGCCCGAACACTGGGCATGGCAACCGATCGACAACCCCCAGGTGCCCGAGGTCGCCGACGAAGACTGGATTCGAGATCCGATCGATGCCTTCATCCTGTCGAATCTCGAATCGGCAGATGTGGAACCAGCCTCGCAGGCGATACCCGAAGTCTGGTTGCGAAGAGTACATTTCGATCTGCTCGGCCTCCCACCGGAACCGGAGCGAATCCTGCGGTTTCGGGAGGCAGTCCAGATCGATCCGGATCAAGCCAAGCGTGATCTGGTCGATGATCTCCTCGAGTCCCCCCACTTCGGTGAGCACTGGGGTCGGCACTGGCTGGACCTTGTGCGATACGCGGAAACATGCGGCCATGAGTTTGACTATCCGATCCCTCATGCATGGAGGTACCGGGACTGGGTCATCCGCGCCTTCAACGAAGATGTCTCCTACGACCGTTTCGTCATCGAACATGTGGCTGGCGACCTGGTGGCTGATCCAAGAGTTGACGATGAAACCGGATTGAACGAATCCATTCAAGGAACCGGATTCTGGTATCTCAGCCAGGGAACGCATGCCCCAGTCGATGTCGTCCAGGATGAAGCGGACAGAATCGAGAATCAGATCGATGTCTTCGGCAAGACCTTTTCCGCCGTGACGCTCAGTTGCGCGCGTTGTCACGATCACAAGTTCGATCCGATCAGCACGAACGAGTACTACGCGCTGAGTGGCTACCTCCAGAGTTCCCGACGGCGAGATGCCTACCTGGATCCGAATGGGGCGATTGAATCAAGGCTTCAAGAACTGCAACAGCGAAAGCGAAGACTCGCGCGCGATCTGATTCCCTTCAACGAACCGGTCGACCGTTCCGACACGCCACGGAGCCGGGTCGGCATCCAGCAGACCTTCGATGGGCCCATGAGTGACTGGTTCCAGGATGGACAGGCTTTCAGCCGGCAGCTCGAAGCCGGCGAGCCGTACATTCAGGACGATTCTCTTCAGATCGCCGGATCTGGACAGTGGCACAGTGGTCTGCGATCCAGTCGGGCCCAGGGTGCCGTCCGTTCACCTTCATTCGTCATCGAACATGACTGGCTGCATCATCGTGTCAAAGGACGTGCCTCGAGAATCCGACTGATCATCGACGGTTTCAGATTGAATGAATACAACGCCCTTCTCTTTGAAGACTGTCTGAAATCCATCGATGAGGACGACTGGCATCATGTCGCCCAGAACGTCTCCAGATACCGCGGGCACGTCGCCTGGATCGAGTATTCCGATGATGGAGACGGTTGGATTGCCATTGATGAAATCCAGTCGAACGACAATGGCGATGAGCCCGTGTGGCTGGGGGCACCCGACCCTGAGATTCCGGATGTGGATCGCTCCCGACTTGATGAAGCGCTGCGTTCCCTGACTGCAGAAGAAAACACGCTTGATCAACCTGTTCGCATCCTGTCGATAACGGATGGAACACCGGAGGATCAGCATGTGTTTCTTCGGGGCGATCCTGAACAGAGGGGTCCGATCGCGCCGCGATCATGGCCGATGATCATGAAGGCGCCTGCAGATCCCCCCGTCCATGGTTCAGGACGACTTCAGCTGGCCGAATCTCTGGTATCACCCGACAATCCACTGACGGCCCGAGTCATGGTCAACAGGATCTGGCACCATCTGTTTGGTCAAGGGATTGTCGAAACCGTGGATGATTTCGGCGCCATGGGCCGTCCGCCGTCCCACCCGGAACTTCTTGATCATCTCTCACATCGATTCGGACAGACATGGTCGATCAAGCAATTGATCAAGGACATCGTTCTCTCGGGAACGTACGGCATGTCCTCCTCACCCGAGTCGGAGTCGGTGCGAATCGATCCTGAAAACAAACTGCTGCATCATCACCCCGTCAAACGTCTGACCGCGGAATCCATACGCGACGCGATTCTCTGCGCCTCCGGTCAGTTCAATCCGAGCGTTGGCGGCCCTTCCGTCGCAACGCACTTGACTGAACACATGACAGGACGAGGACGACCAGGTGCCTCGGGTCCACTTGATGGTGATGGCAGGCGCAGTATCTATCTGGAAGTTCGTCGGAATTTCCTGTCCCCGATGCTGACCGCCTTCGATCTACCGGTTCCAGCGACCACGACTGGAAGGCGCAGTCGATCGAACGTTCCCGCACAATCCCTGGTTCTCATGAACGATCCCTTCGTACATGAACAGTCCCGGCTCTGGGGACTTCGCATACTCAATGATCATCCCGACGATGAGACCAGGATCCGGAAGATGTTCCTGGAATCCCTGGGCCGATCGCCATCCGAGAACGAGCTTGGGAATGCCCTGGATTTCATCAGGATCGGCACCGAGCAGGATTCCGTGGAGATCGCGTGGATGGATCTTGGTCATTCCCTGATCAACAGCAAGGAGTTCATCTACCTGGACTGAACTCCTCGTAGACTGGAAAACAGATGCATCACTGCGGCCGTTATCAACCAAGACCCATCTCTCGAAGAGAAATGCTCGCCAGAAGCGCGAGTGGCTTTGGAACGATCGCGCTGGCTGGACTGCTTGGAGATGATCTTCTGGCGGCTGATGCAACGGGTCTGCAACAGCTCGGAACCCATCATGTCCCTCGTGCGAGAAATGTGATCTTTCTCTACATGGACGGTGGACCATCACAGGTGGATACCTTCGATCCGAAACCCATGCTGAATCGCATGAATGGCCAGTCCTTTCCGATGCAGATGGAAGCTACCCAGTTCAATGACAATGGACTGATTCTGAAGTCCCCATGGGCATTCAACAGGCACGGTGAATGTGGTCATCCCGTAAGCGAACTCTTCCCAAACGTCGCCAGCTGTGCGGATGATCTGTGCATCGTGCGATCCATGACAAGCAAGTTCTCGGAACATACGAATGCGAACTATTTCCTGCATACGGGACTCGGTCTCGCTGGCCGCCCCACCATGGGTGCATGGGCTTCCTACGGACTGGGCAGTGAATCCAAGGATCTACCGGGATTCGTCGTTCTCAACGGTGGACTGACACCGCCAGGTGGACTCGACTGCTTCAGCAATGGATTCCTGCCGGCAACCCACCAGGCGTCGATTCTGAAGCCCGATGAATACGGCATGGCGTATGTCCGACCTCTTGAAGCCGATCTGACGAGGCAGCAACGCAAGCGGGACCTGATCGGAAAGCTGGATGCGGAACGTTCCCATGGAGTCGACGCCATTGAATCCGCCATTGCCAACCAGGAAATGGCTTTTCGCATGCAGTGGGCTGTGCCTGAATTGATGGAGATCGATGGCGAATCCCCGCTCACCCGGAAGCTGTATGGACTGGATGCCCGGTATGAACCCACCCGAATCTTCGCACGGCAATGCCTCCTGGCCCGGCGACTCGTCGAGAGAGGCGTTCGCTTCATTGAACTGACCTGTCCGATGGTCGACGGTGATCGCTGGGATCAACATGACAATCTCAAGAGCGGTCATGAGAACAACGCACGAGCGGTCGACCAGCCGATCGCCGGATTGCTGAAGGATCTCAAGGGGCGTGGTCTTCTTGATGAAACGCTGGTGGTCTGGGCCGGTGAGTTCGGAAGAACACCATTTGCCCAGGGCACCAATGGTCGCGATCACAATCCCTTTGGCTACACGATCTGGATGGCGGGCGGCGGGATTCGCGGCGGCATCACCTATGGGTCAACCGACGAGTTCGGATACAAGGCCGTTGACAAACCAGTTGAGATCCATGATCTCCATGCCACGATGTTGCATCTCATGGGAATCGATCACACCCGACTGACAGTGAAGGTCGGTGGTCGTGACATGAGGCTCACGGATGTTCATGGACATGTCATTCATGATCTGATGGCCTGATGCCCTGGCCATGAGCGCTCACTGCTTTTCGATCAGCAGTTCCTGCTCGCCATACTGTGCGAGAAGATATCGCCAGGAGCGGGATTCAAGAATACTGAGCAATTCGATGTTGAATGGTTCGATTCGCTGACTGCCTGAAGGAAAGGCATAGCACAATCGCTCAGGATGGAAGTTGCCCTCGATGATCAAACCCGCATTCGAATCGTATTTCGATACGAGCCAACTGATCGCCGAACGGTCTCCCACGAAGACCTTGATCGAGCCGTCAAGGACGGCGTTCATGCCATCCTGCAGGGACGTGTAGAGCGTTGTGGAAATGTTGTTTTCATTCATCCAGGTGGTCGCTTCGGATCCATCGAGAGATCCGACATCGAGCCCTCTGAGATTCTGGATGTTGGAGACCCGGGGTCCCATGCGTCCCATGGTCATGCTGGATGCCACCGTGCCCGTGAAGGCCGACAGCAGAATGATGGAGAGAAAGATCCAGATCAGACCGAGGACACGCCCCGCAGCCGTCCGGGGTGCCTTGTCTCCATACCCCACAGTGCTCATCGTCACCATCGACCACCAGATACCACTTCCAAATCCATGCGTCGCATGCCCGCCGAAGTGATCGGCATTACGGCGTCTCTCGGCCCACCAGATCAACATTCCGAAAAGAATGCAGATGACGACCAGTGACCCCGTCAACTGAAGAAATGCCGAATCGCCAAGATGGGAGAGGATGTCAAAGACATTTCGTACAGGCTCCTTCAGTGTCACCATCGTGACACCGGTATCGAGGTAGGAAGCGCTGAAATCCATTTCCTTTTCACGCGCACTGGTTCGTGTAATCGCACCGAGTGCGACATCGACCTTGCCGTTCTTCACTTTCTCAAGCAGTTCCGAAAGAGAAGATGTCTCGTACTTCCATTTCCAGCCCATCCCTCTGGCAACCATTTCCCACAGTTCGATGGAGACACCAGTGAATCGACCGTTGTTGTCAATGACGAATGGAGGCTCTACGGCGATTCCAACGGAGAGCACCTGGTCAGTCTGTGCCTTGGCGTCGACCGCCTTGGCTTGGGTGTCATCAGGAAACATGAAGAGACTGGCAATCACCAGAATGAAATGAAGCATCACGGATACATCCTCTCTCACTGCCTGGGTCTGCGTTTCACCGTCATCACGCCGTTCATCATCGGCCAGTGACCGGGGAAGGTACAGACATATGGATATCGACCCGGCCTGTCTGGAGCGATGAACAGTATGTCATCGGTCTCATCGGGCTCGACCAGTGCCAGGACATGCATGATCTCCTTCATGTCGGGAACATAGTTCATGGCAACTGCATCAGGGCCGGTACCAAGGTTGTCCGCAGCCGTTCCGACTTTTCGCATTGATCCCGGCTTGCAGATCAGAAGATTGTGGGGCATCGAATCATCATTGGTCAATGTGATTCGAACAGGCTGACCCGCCTGAACATCGAACCGCCGAATGTCATAGATCATTCTGTCGGCAACCGCCAGAATGTCGACTTCCTTGATCCTGAAAGCTTCCTGTTCAGGTGACCAGAACGCCTGGGGCACCGGCTGCATCGCCTCGATGGCCGACAGCGCGAGATCCGGAGTCTCATCGGATGCGGCATACGGCGTCAAGGCGATCATGGCGTCCTGTTCACGACCGGGAATCGATGTCATCGTTCTCATGGCGGATTCGACCAGTTCATGGTCCCACGACCGTCCCGGCTCGATCCTGGAATGGAACTGCGGCGCTGGAAGATCCGCCACTTGCCATGACACCGCTCGATCTGCATCCAGAATCTCAATGGAGAAGCCATTCAATCTCTGGTCATAGGGTCGCTCGGAACGACCCCAGATCGTGATGGCATCAATCGGAACAGTCTCTCCCAGATCGACTTCCCAATAGGGATCCGGATCATCTTCGCGTGTATGTGTTGAGGTCCCATCGGAAAACACACCACTTGTTCTGCCATCCAGTGCAAGCGATGCATGTCCATCCCACCCTGTACTCGACTGGACGGCTGTCTTGCCCAGAGCCACATTTCTGTCGCGGCTCTCGACCTCTACCTCCGCCAGTGTGATCGTTCCAGGACGCGGCAGCGACAGGCGGACGTAGCGACCTTCGGGAGCCTGCTGCATGGCATCCAGTTCAGACAGTTCCGGGAGCAGTGAACGAGAAAGGTTCCATGCCTCCTCGCGAAGATCTGCTGAATCCTCCCGCTCTGACAATCTTGACAGTGACGACATCAGCTCAAATCTTGCGCGACGGCTGTCCGAACTCGTTCCGGCCAGTTGCCAGGTCTGCTCGAGATTCGAATCCACCACTGCAATGGCCGCCCATGCCGCTTCTCTGAGCCTTGATGATGCAGCAGGATCATTCGTCAATTCAAGCAGTTGCTCCCGGATTTCCGCCAGCTCGGCACGTGGTATTTCAAGGAGCATGGACAGACCGTCATCAAGGGCATCTCGATCCGGATGGAGCTTGCTGAGACCATGAACCAGTTCACCGGCCGGTGTCCGGTCGGTTCGTTCAGCCATCCATTGAACCGCCCGTTGTCGCTCATCGACCTGCAGTCCCGGCCTTCTCAGTCGTTCTCGTGCCACGAAGTGATCCAGTGGCTTCTCGAGAAGCTCGGCATCTTCAAGCTGCTGAAGTCGCCAGGCGGCTGTCCCTTCACCGGTGGGCGTCCCCCATGGACTCAACGCAGCCAGTGTTCTGTTGAAGGTCACCTCGAAATCGGAATCCATCGGCTGAATGGTTGCGAGACCGGCCAGTTCCGCCGCACGAACATCGGGCACATGGCCCAGTGCCACGACTGCTTCAAGACGAACCCGCTCGTTCGGATCAAGGACACCTCGTTCGAGCATCGGAAATGGATCCTCGATGTCATCCATCCACCAGCGAAGAACACGCATGCCGGCCATTCGAGCACTTGGTTCGTCCGCCGTCAGAACACGTTCGAGCAGAGATTCATCAACATGATTCAACCCCTGGTGAATCCACAGGGCTTCAGCCAGATGGTGCTCATATTCAGGATCGTTCGGATCCAGTGAAGCGACCCAGCGATCCAGTTCAGGCAGAATCTGATCTGCGTCACCTTCCTGCAGGGCTCTTCGTGCGAGTGCACGTGTTCGATTCTCATAGGCTTTCAGCAGATCCAATTGCTCTGGAATGGAAGCGCCCTCGATCACCGGAGGCGTGGACAACGGTCGATCCGGATAGGTGATTCTCCAGACCCGCCCGTGGTCATGGTCCCGACGATCATCACGTACGTTGAACTGCATGTGACCAACGATCGGATTGGCCCAATCAAGAACATAGAAGCCACCATCCGGTCCGACCTGCATGCTGACTGGTCGAAAACTCGTGTCCGTCGACTGAAGGAGCTCCATCGGCAAGGCCTCGGTCCGCCAGCCGGAACCGACTTCCTCAAGGTCGTACCACCGCAGACCATGGAAGCCAATGCATTGACTTGTGACAAATCGTCCCTGGACTTCTTCTGGCAAATGCGATGAACGGATGAATTCACTGCCGGATGCGGGGCGGCGTCCACCTGGCGTAAACGATCGGATGTTCCGATACGGACCCTGGCCCTTGATGTCATCCGGATAGGTATGGGCACCCATCAAATGAGCAAGACAGTAATTGTAGCCGTTGGAGGCATCGGAAATCACGCTCTGCCCCCACCGGTCGATGGCATGTCCCCATGGATTCGCAAAGGGAAAGCTCACGACGATGTCCACTTCTTCCGTATCGGGCTTGTACCTGATCACACCGCCATGCCGAAGTCTGCGAGGTCCCCACGGTGTCTCGATCTGAGTGTGATGAAACGTTCCCTCATTGAAATAGATCGCGCCGTCATGGCCCCAGGTGAATGCCGACATCGAATGGTGACTGTCCTCTGCGCCGAAGCCGTGCAGGACGACTTCCTGTTCATCTGCGATGAAATCGCCATCAAGATCTCGAAGGTGAAGGAGATTCGGCTGGGAAACGATGTACGCGCCGCCGTCACCCAGTACGAATCCAGTCGGGATATAGAGACCATCCGCGAAGATCGTCTGCTTGTCGGCGACGCCGTCGCCATCCACATCCTCGAGGACAAGCAGTTTGTCACGTGGCTGTTCGCCCGGCTCGAGATGAGGATAGGTCGGGGATACGGCGACCCAGAGTCGACCTCCCGCATCGAAGGTCATCGCGATCGGATTGGCGAGCTCGGGAAACATCTCTTCGGATGCAAAACAATTGATCGCGTATCCATCAGGAAGAATGAAGGAATCAAGAGCAGCCTCCACGGATGGCACGGGGCGATCCTCGGGTCGACTGGGAGCGGCATCCTGCATGGCTCCAAGAACGCTGGTCATCAGAATCAATGGCATCAGGAGAGTCATCAATAGTCCTCCTCCTGAATCTCGCAGGTCACATCACCAGGGGGCAGTGACCAGATGACCTGATCTGCCTCGCTGACGAGTTCATCCAGCTTTTTCATTTCATCCGGAAAATTCTGTGATCCATAGGGCTCGTGCCGACGTCCGTAGACGTACTCCGTATTCACGGGCCGCCAGCGTTGAAAGAACAGCTGATTCTTGGCAAGAACCGCTCGACGAACCGCCGCCTGCGACTCCTGATCTTGAACGGCATCGCCATCCGAGGAGTCGTTGCCAAGGCGTCCAAGGAGATCAAGCTGCTCGGCCATTGAACAGGCTGCCAGCCGGTAACCGGAGGCGTTGGGATGAATCCCGTTGATCGTCAGCGGGCCTTCGCCACGATCCATGGCTTCTCGTGTCGGCGTGAAGAGATCAATGAAGACGAGATCATGTGAAACGGCCGCCCGACGCATCGCGTCGACATATCTCTGAAGGATGAAATTATGTTCCACACCATCCGGCAATGGTTCACCAAGATCTTCATGCGCAATCGGGGACACCAGGATGATCCTGGGTGGCGTCGATCCGTTGTATGTATTGGCACGTTGTGTGGTGATCCACGCGTCCAGATCTCGACTGAATCCATCAAGTCCATCATCTCCGGAATAGGATTCATTCATGCCGAAACACGCGATGATCACATCCGTTTCATGATTTGAAAGCCACTCTTTCATCCCGATGAAATTGAGCGGTCGCGGCTGAAGAGAGACTTCATCGCCACTCCAACCGAAGTTTCGAATGCTCAACCGATGGCCAGGATGAGCTGCATGAAGCAGTGATTCGAATTGCCCATCCAGCTGCATTCGTTCCGCAAAGGTGTTTCCGACGATGGCAATTCGATCGCCTTGTCCGAAAACAGGATCGCCCGGATCAGCCACTGTCTGGAACGTTGCAAGAAGGAAAGCAAGGCCGGCAAGAATCATCATTTCGCGAGAATACCAGCCCTCGGTCAGTCCGTGCAGCCGGTCACTCTGAAGTCTCCCGAAGAGTCTTCAAATAGGCGATCACATCACGAAGTTGCGAAGGATCGAGATGTTGTGCCATGCCCGGCATGGCTGAGGCCGTTCCGTAACCTTCCGTGATCTCCGCCTGGGGCTCGAGGAGCGACCGAACCAGTCCATCGGAATCCTGGCGATTCGCGATGCCGTCCAGAGAAGGTCCGGCCGTCCCACCTGTTCCTTCAACCACGTGACATCGAAGACACGCCGCACTCGAATGGTAGAAGACCAGCTCACGCCCCTTGACCGGATCACCTCCGGCATCGCTCAATCGGTAGATCTCTGGATAACCCGCCTCGGAGGAAACATCCCATGTTCGAAGCAGATCCCGATGCCGAGCATCATCACGCTTTCTGGCTGCCAGAACGATGTCCATGGCCAGTGCGCTGTCTTCCTTCGCAATGTTCTCAAGGCTGTCTGCCAGGACCTGTGCACTTTCATCATCCGACAGATACGCCGCTGATTCGATGCCAGCCTTGCGTTGGTGTCGATCCGTAGAGGTCATGGCTTCGATGACAAGCGGAACCGCCGTATCAGGATCCCATTGTGCCTTCAATCGAAGTCCCTCGGACCGGACGACTGGATTTCCACTGTCCAGTGCTGTCTGAATGGAGTCCGATCGCGTTCCCTCATCACGAACCAGAAGTCTCAGCATCGAGATTCGGTGATCCGTTTGCGCCGACTCGTCCTTCAGGGTATTCACAAGCAACCGGGTATCAAGCTGAAGGTCATGTGCTCCGGCAATCTCACGGGCCGGTGCAGCGACGACTTCATCCGATGTGGACAGTGCCGGAAGCACGCTGGACATGGCTGACTTCCATGTCTCCAGAGGTCGCGTCTGAGCGGTCTGTTGGAATCTTCCATGAACGCCCTCGCGCGGATCAGGCGATGGCCATTGACGCAGAATCTCCATCGCTTCTGCCCGGATGACATCCGATTGAAATTCATCCAACGCGATCCTCGAGACGATCTCGATCCGCTCCGGGTCACCGCATTCCAGCGCTGCCGCCAGACTTCGTCTGAGAATCGCCTGCCTGGTCCGGTCGACGACCGGCGCTCCGATTGGTCGTTGCCATGTTCCATCAGGCAGCCTCCAACCGATCGCAAGATGGTCACTGCCGGTTCCATCACTGTGTCTGGCGTCGAGAATCCATGGAACACCCGCCTTCATGTGAACTGGTTTCGACAGCTGTCCCGGTTCAGCGTTCCAGGTGTCGACAGGAGTCCAGGCCTTCACATGTGACAGGCGAATACTGGCTTCAGGTTCATCTTCAGGCCACGCATGAAGCACGGCCGCATCATCACTCGTCAGAGCAAACCGGTATTCACCGGTCAATGGCGGGACGACTCGACCGGTCATCCGAGTTACGAATCGATCGCGCTGACTGGGATTCATCACGAAACCGGTGAGGTCCAGAATCTCGTCTGGATCACCTTCAAAGACGTCATGAACCATCAGATCCTCTGCGCCCAGGGGTCCGACGTCCTCGAAGATCTCGACGACCACGTCCTGATCCGGAATCGTCGGTGAACCATCCGACAGAAGCGTGGGCAACAGATCCGCCAGCGCTTGCTTGCCTTCCTGAATGGGAACATCGTAGATGGCACGAGCCGCCTCGGCAGCAATGAGCGCATCCGAATCTCGAAGCATCAGTGCGACGGATGGATCCTTCAGCCTGCGCAGTGCCAGCACCGCAGCAAGACGTACGGCAGGCATCGGATCTCCAAGCAACTCCAGCAATCGCTCATGATCCTGGATTCTTGAAAGCGCGACCACACCGGCATGCCTCAACCATTCATCTTCATTGTCGTTCGACCAGAGCATCTCGATGATGGAATCGATGTCTTCGGACACTCCAATCCGGCCAAGCCCCATGGTGGCCTGGTACACCACTCGGGAGGATTCATCGAACATCAGACCGACCAGATCCTCACGGGCTGGCGCATACGACTCGTCACCGAGGACACGCGCAGCCTGGGCCCGGATCTCGGGATCATCATCCCATGCGATTTCCCGGACGATCTCCAGAGGGTGTGATGCATCCTCTTCGGTCCAGTCCCCATACCGGGCGATCATGCCAAGCGCCCAGAGCGCGTGAATCCTCGCGATCTGTTCCCGACTGCTGTCTTCGATGACCGCCTTCAGTGGTTGTACGGAAGACTCGCCACGGTAGGCGAGTTCATAATGTGCCTTGCGCCGAACTCGGCGATCAGCATGTCCAAGCAGTTCAATGAGAACATCCAGGGACTCATTCTGAATGCCCCTCGCGACAAGCTCCGCGGTTCGAACCAGATCTTCGTTTCCTGAAGCGTTGCGATCAGTCAGGCGAAGCATCCGACCGGTCTGCGTGCTGTACCAGCCTTCGACCCAGTCCGACACAAGCATGCTGCCGTCCCAGTCGAAGTCGACGTCCGTGCAGAGAATGCCGGTCACGAAATCGTGGACATCCTCGACCTTGAAACCGGCTCCGTCCGGAACCATCTGCATGGCGATCACACCACTGTTGGTGGGACCACCAAGAAAATTGCACATGAAGAAGTGATCGTCATATCGATCGGACAGACCCTGCCCTGGATAGAACACGAATCCCGAAGGCCCTGAACCGACATGCGCCAGTGGCGGAAGACTCCACGCCGGCCTGCCTGCATGCGCAGTCCTCCAGAGTCCTTCCTGATCCCAGGGGCCCCTGTTGTTCGAGCCCCCCAGTGTCTGATAGTTCATTTCCCATCCGGTCTCGCTGGCTTCCGCGCAGTAGACCATCCTCGCCCGATCACCACCATCGGAGTTGTTGTCTCCGGTGAAGAGATAGCCATACCGGTCAAAGGCGATTTCCTGCGGATTGCGCAAGCCCGTGCAGAACACCTCGAGATTGGATCCATCCGGTTCACATCGAAAGATGGCACCTGTTCGCGGGTTGGACAGCGTCCGGCCCTCATCGGTTTCGACGAAGTACCCACGATCCCCGATGGACCAGTAGATGCGACCATCCGGCCCCCATGCCAATCCATGCATGTCGTGCCCTCGGAGCGCATCTCGTACTCCGAATCCCGAATGGATCGGGTCCCTCAGTTCCGCGATCCCGTCTTCATCCTGATCCTGCAATCGCCACAGATGGGGAATACACGTGTACCAGACTTCATCGCCATTCACGATCAGACCAGCACCCGTGCCGTCAAGCACTTCGTTGAATCCGACGGCGAAGGGCTTCACGAGATCCGCACGCCCGTCACCGTTGGAATCCTGGAGAAGTCGAACGCGATCTTCCTTCTCGGTGTACCACTGCATGCCGTTGGCACGCTTGTCAGACCACTTCCTGTATTTTTCAAGGCGATCTTCAATGGTGGTGGCCGCGAGATCATCCAGCAGCCAGTATGGCTGAGAACGATTGTCTTCCACACCATGCTCCTGTCGAAACGATTCGGCGACATAGACTCGACCCGTGTCATCGATGCAGAATGCGACCGGATCCGTGATGTCGGGCGTCTCCGCCCAGACCTCGATGTCGATGTCCTCGACTGCACGAGGCTGTGGAGCAGCAGTCGATTGACCCGGCCCCTGGAACACGAGCATGGATGAAATGAATAGGAAGAAAACCATGACAGAGAGCGTCCTGTTGTTGACTGGGCCAGTGTAGCCCTTTCTGAAGCCTTCAACGCCTCGGGGCCGGTACCATGAGACCTCCGATGACCACTCAGGAACATTCAGATGATTCCAGAAAGATGACTCGCTCGAAAACACGAGAAGAGGTCGCCGACTGGCTCGACATCCTGAGGAATCCCGATTCATCTGAACTTCCGGCTCATCCAAGTTTTCTCTTTTTCAGACACGCCGGCCGTGAACTCGCACTTCCAGCAGCCTGTATTGGAAGTGTCGGGACCGTTGGATACACCCATCGTGTACCACACAGACATGGGCCCCTTCTCAAAGGGCTCGCTGCTGCAGACGGCGAACTGGTTCCATTGATCGAACTGGCCACCGCCATCGGCCTAGATACCGATCATCAGGAAGTCGATCGTGTTCCGAGACTCTTGATTCTGTCACCACCGGATTCCTCGGAAGCGTCATGGGCGATCATCGTCGACAAGGTGTACGGAGTTGAGATGTCGGATCCATCTTCCTGGTCGAACGACACCTCTTCACCATTCATCACGTCCGAAGTCGAGACACCACGGGGCCCCGCACATGTGATCGATACGACAGCGCTTCTTGACACCATGGAAGCGGTCTTCCAATGAGTGGTGATCTCAGCGGATTCTCGATGTTCGAACTGTTCCGGGAGGAAGCTCGGACGCATGGCGAAACGATCAGCCGAGGACTTGTCGAGCTGGAATCCGATCCCGGGAACGAGAACCTGATCGCCGAACTCATGCGAGCCGCCCACTCCCTCAAGGGGGCGGCCAGAATTGTCGGTGTCGATCTGGCAGTCGGGGTGGCTCATGCGATGGAAGATGCGATGGTCGCTGTTCAGAAAGCGGAAGCTGTCATCACGCCGAATCGCATTGATCAGCTTCTCGCAGCAGCAGATCTTCTGTCCCAGCTGATCGAGCTTGACGAAACCGCTGTGGACGACTGGACCATGTCGAACGTGGCTGCTGCGGACTCGATCGCCACGGATCTTCGATCACCAGTCACCGATGAGGCCGCCGAAGCGATCGACCACGCCCCGGTCGACAAGCCGGCAAACGATGCCGCCGCATCCCGACCGGTTGATGACAACGCCGTCCGTGTGACCTCGAGTCGACTTGATCACATCATGCGCCTTGCAGGAGAAAGCCTGATTGCATCAAGACGTTTTCAATCCGTTCGGGATCAACTGATGTCTCTGCGCAGAAGGCACGGAAACGTCCAGTCGCACATACGCCAAGCCAGAATGAGCGACCTGAACATCCCGACGGAACAAAAACTGGATCAGGCACTGAAGGAGGCCGCTCGCTCCGAACTCGAGCTTGCCGAGCATCAGGATCAGCTCGAGGTCTTTCTTGGAAGGCTCGAAGAGCTTGCTGATTCACTCTACAACGAAGTCCTCGGATCGAGAATGCGTCCATTTGACGAAGGCGTGTCCATGTTTCCCAGGATGGTTCGCGATCTCTCCAAGGAACTGGGCAAGAAAGCCACTCTGACGATCGAAGGGGGCAGCGTTGCCGTCGATCGCGATGTCCTTCGGGAGCTTGAAGCACCTCTGACCCACATGCTTCGAAACTCGATCGACCATGGTGTTGAATCGTCCTCGGATCGAAAAGCAACAGGCAAATCGGAATCGGCAATGATCACCCTTCGTGCCTATCACCAGGGCGGACGTCTTCATGTCGTCGTCGAAGATGATGGACGTGGCATTGATCCCGAGAACATTCGAAGAAAAGTCGTCGATCGTGAACTGGTCGATGCGTCCGTTGCCGCAGCACTCACGCATCGAGAGCTCTTCGAGTTTCTCTTTCTGCCTGGGTTCTCAACTGCCAAGGCCGTAACCGATCTCTCCGGACGAGGTGTCGGTCTTGATGTCGTCCACACCATGGTGCAGTCCATGTCCGGTGGCGTTCGCATCGAATCCGAACCGGGTCAGGGAACCTCGTTTCATCTGACACTTCCGCTGACACGATCCGTCGCCCGGGCGCTGATCGCGGATATCGGAGGGGAATCCTATGCGTTTCCACTGACCCACATCGATCGCATCGAAGTGGTTGCGGCGGACACCGTTCAGACCAGAGAGACAACCCGGTTCATTGAAATCGAAGAAGACCAGTTCAATCTCCTTGACTGCGGCACCATTCTCGAGCTGAAGCCGATTCGCTCAGGCCAGAAGATCCATGCCATCATCACCGGAGGTGACGAGCACGCCGTCGCGCTTCAGGTCGATGGCTTCCTCGGCGAGGAAGATCTTCTGGTCAGACCACTCGACAGTCGATTCGGTCGCGTCCCCCACCTTTCAGCGACCGCCTTTCGCGAAGATGGTGAGCCTGTTCTCATCGTGGACGTGGAAGACATTCTTCGAACCGCAAGGAGAGTGGTCACTGAGGGCGTGTTCACGGCCGGTGCTGAAGTGACGAATCCTGACGAAGGCCCCCGCATTCTGGTCGTTGATGACAGTGTCACCGTACGAGAGGCCCAGCGAGCCATCCTCACTCGCCTCGGATACCAGGTGGATGTCGCCGTGGATGGCGCAGAAGGATGGGAACGTCTGCAACGAGGCCACTATGATCTTCTGATCACCGATGTCGACATGCCTGGCATGAACGGCATTCAGTTCGTGAAGACGCTTCGATCACATGAACGATTCCGAACGCTCCCTGTTGCCATGGTGTCCTACAAGGACGAGGACTCCCAGAGACAGGAAGGCCTGGATGCCGGAGCGACGGTCTATCTCAGCAAACACGTGATCAATGACAGCCACTTCATCGAAACCGTGCACTCTCTGATTTCAAGCGAATAGGATCCTGAAGAACATGTCCATGTCCCATCACAAGCAGTCCAACCTCGAATCATCAGGCATTCGTGTCATGCTGGTGGATGATCAGGCGATGATCGGAGAAGCCGTTCGGCGCATGCTCGCCGCAGAAGACGACATCGACTATCGCTACTGTGACAATCCGCTCGAGGCCATCGAGACGGCGAGATCATGGAAGCCGACCGTCATTCTCCAGGATCTCGTCATGCCTGAAATCGATGGCCTTGATCTTGTGCGTGACTACAGAGCTGACGAAGCAACCGCACTGGTTCCGATCGTCGTCCTGAGCTCACGGGAGGAGGCCACGACCAAGGCCGAGGCGTTCGCACGTGGTGCCAATGACTATCTCGTGAAACTTCCGGATCCAGTGGAGATCATCGCCAGAATCCGTCATCACTCGGACGGTTACATCGCCAGACTTCAGAGAGACCACGCCTACGTCGCCATCGAGGAGAACGAAGCACACCTTCGGGAGGAACTCTCCAAGGCGGCCGCTTACGTTCAATCCCTTCTTCCGGTGCCGATGAAGGACACGGTCAAGACGAACTGGAGATTCATACCGTCCGTCTCTCTGGGAGGTGATGCCTTTGGATATCACTGGCTGGATGAAGATCGGCTTGCGCTCTTCCTCCTGGATGTCTGTGGTCACGGGGTTGGCCCGGCACTTCTTTCGATCACAGCCATGAATGTGATCTCGAAGCAGTCTCTTCCCAATGTCGAGTTTTCGGATCCAGGCGCTGTTCTGTCTGCATTGAACAATCACTTTCAGATGGATGATCACCAGGGCATGTTCTTCACCATCTGGTATGGGGTCTACGACAAGAAGAAGCGGACACTCGAATGGAGTGGCGGAGGTCACCCGCCCGCTGTTCTGATGAATCCGGATTCACAAGAGCCGGTTCTGCTGGAATCGGATGGACCGATGATCGGTGCCGTCAAGGACCTCCAGTTCGGAACGTTCAGCTGCGAGGCTGCACCAGAAAGCAGACTTGTGCTCTACAGTGACGGCATCTACGAAATCAAGAAACCGGACGGCTCCCTCTGGACTCTTGGAGAATTCGTCGAAGTCGTTTCCCATCAACCGTGTCAAGATGGTTCATCCGTGGACGCCATCATCGGATCCGTCAGAGCGATCAGTGGGCAGGAGCTCTTCGAAGACGACTGCTCGGTCGTTGAATTCACATTCAGTTGATACCGATCGTCGATGATTCTCGGACATCCTGAACGCTGAGACGCGCAGATGATGCGTGATTCGAAGCCGCTGTCGACAGGATTCATGAAACCGGTCACGTTGTCCGAAGAAGTAGTTGAAACCTGCTTCAAGGATGTCTCATGACCACTGCAGATCGACCTGCGCTCATTCGCTGCACCATCGTCTTGTCGAGCATGACCTGGCTGCTTCCACTCGCTGTTCTCGGACTCTGCCTGATCCTGATCAATGAACTTGCGGGGGTCGATCCATTCCGCAGTCTGGCATCGCATGCCGGAAGCGAAACGATTGAAATCGGTCTTCAATCACTTTTTCAAGGCCATTCCCTGGCTGGATTCGTCATGGCACTTGCTGTCTTCGCCGTCTTCGCGATTGGAAGCCTGTTGGCGTTGGCCAGCCTCCTGGCAGGCGGCATGGCGATGAAGCTCGGGCCAAGCAGTACATCACTCATCGTCGGGATCGCCGGCTCTACGCTCTATCTGGCTCTGATTCTGGGCATCATTCTCGGCGCCAGCGTGAATGGATCGGTGTGAACGAATCGAATGCGTCTCAGAACGACCAGACGGATCGTACGCCCCAGACCCACGAACCATCGATACCGGCACCCGAGTCGTGAACATACTGAAGGACCGGACTGACCTGGACGGAATCGGTGACGTTCGTACGCCAGTACAGCTCGAAGACTGTTTCATCGCCTGCAATCAACGGTAGATTCGCTTGATAGCGGCCCAGCTGCGTGATCTTCGCCCATGAACCTGCGAAGCCGATGGCATCCCCCTGCCGACCGAGAAAATTCTCAATGCTGAAACCGGCCGAAACGGCGAAGTTCGATGATGTGACATCGTTCTCACCCCATCCGACTCGACAGAAGACTCCAAGACCGTCCCAGATCTGCTGATCCATGTTGAAGGTCGCCCCCCAGCCGGATGCATCCCATGGATTCTTGCCGGTTCCCGTATCTCCAATCGAGTTGTACCAGAACATGAATCGATAATGGCCTTCGTTGACTCGGTCTCCATAATGGAGTTCGACATCGAATGTCGACTCGACGATCGAGAACAGATGATCTGAGGACAGATATTCGAAACCGGTCGATTTCCCTGTCGTCTCGGAGTTCGAAGTCGCCGCTCGAAGCGTCCAGTCATCCGTCACAGACCATTCGACCATGGCTCCGAAGCCATAGCCAGGAAACGGATTGGTAATGCTCTCGTTGAAACCCTCGTACATGAACTGGGTGAGCGGGTTGTATGCGATCGCGTTGGCATCGAAGAAGACCTGATTCTCGAACTTGCCTACGACGACTGTGACTTTCTTGTCGAACAGCTGCTGAGCCCAATAGAGCATGTAGAGATTGAAATCACTGCTGACCAGAATATTGTTGAGAATCAGTGGTGATCCGACTGCGGTCCCGAGATAAGGCTTGGTCGGCGTGAATGCACCCTGCTGGGACTGGATGTTGTAGACGACTCTTCCGGAATCATCCTTGTCGTCCCAGAGAATGAAGGCGCCATTGACACCGAACCACAAGACGGAGCGTGCATGCTGATAGCCGGGTCGGACTTCCGTTGCATGCTGATAGGTCCAGGCCATCGCTGGTTCGAATGAAATGCTCAGTGGATCCAGAAGATCCCGCCTCAGTCGCAGAATGGTTTCATTGAGAGGATCGAATGGATTGAAATCGAACAGCGGTTCCGAAACCTGAGCAAGCTTGTGCTCATCAGTGATCAGACGAAGGCCCTTTCCTGTCCAGCCTGAACCGAGACTGGTGCCTTGCTGCTTGTCATCACCTGGAGGGCGAGGCGAGAAGATCGTCTTGAGCAGACCCCGAGGAGGTTCCGGAAGAGGCATGGCTTCGCCCGTGACCGTAGTCACGTTCGCATTGGATCGGAAGTCGAAGCGAGTCATCGCACGACCGGCTCGGTCATAGATGTGCCAACCGCCATGTCCCTGTCGCACCGGAAAGTGATTGTTCCGCAGAATGATCTCATGGGGCCCCAGAACAATGGCGTCGTGTCGCCGAGCCGGATCAATTTGCCTCGGGGGTTTCGCCGCGATGTCTTCGCCTTCTCCTGCAGGCATCGCGTCGACGGCATCTGGAGCCGCCTGCTGCTCAGCCCAGGCTGGCACACAGACCAGAGCGGCCGAAATCAGGACTAGCAATCGAAGGAAGACCATCGAGAGGGAGTTTATCAGTCCATCGATCCCACGGACAAACAAGAACAGTTATCTTGCAACCAGACAGATGACCTCATGACGAAAACCACTCAACACCACCATGCCCTGCCGAATCCCAGAACAGGCGAACTGCAACGTGGCGGTTGGTATTCATGGATCTTCTGGGGCATTGTTGCGGTCTTCTATCTGTATGAATTCTTCGTTCGAGTGACCCCGAATGTCATTCTTCCACAGATCTCGAAGGAACTTTCACTTGATCCCGGAACGGTCGGTTCGGCCATGTCCACCTATCTCTGGGTCTACGCGCCGGCTCAACTCGTCGTCGGATGGCTCTTTGATCGATTTGGAACCAAGTTCCTGGTTTCTTCCGCTGCAGTCATCTGCGGTATCGGCTGTGTTCTCTTTGCCATTGCGCATACCCTCGGCATGGCGGCAGCTGCACGAGGATTCATCGGTTTCGGTTCAGCCTTCGCATTCGTTGGAGCCGTCTACGTCGCAACTGTCTGGTTCCCGCCTGCGCGACTGGCGTTGATCGCCGGCATGACCACGTCGGTCGGAATGATCGGGGAGGTCGTCGGGCAGTACCCGATGGCCAGACTCGCAGAAGCCTTCGACTGGAGAACCGTTGTTCTGTGGTCGGGGTATATCGGTGGTGGACTTGGCGTTCTCATGTTCCTGGTCATCCCAAGACGGCCGTCCTGGTTCAGTGCGACGGTGGCCAGACATGAAACCGATGACATCGGTCTGTGGCATGGCATCGCCAAGGTGCTCGGCAATCCACAGATGTGGATGATTGGTTTCGTCAGTGCTGTGATCTATCTACCACTGAGCGTGCTTGCCGCCCTCTGGGGAACAAGCAGTCTCGAGGTACTCAACGGTCTCGATGCCACGAAAGCCAGTCTCGCCATCTCGATGCTCGCAATCGGCTGGCTGATCGGCTGCCCGATCGTCGGCATGCTCTCGGACAAGTTCAAGAGAAGAAGACCATTCCTGCTGCTGGGCTGCCTCGGTGGTGGCGTGACCATGCTGATCCTGCTCATTCCAGGACTCTCCTACGAGCTGCTCATTGGTCTTCTGTTCATCTCAGGCCTCGCAACCAGTTCACAGGCCACGACCTTTGCACTGGCGATGGAGGTCAACGCACGCCGATTCCGTGCCACCTCCGTGGCGATCTGCAATTTCCTGGTGATGCTGATCGCGGCCTTCCTGCAGGTCGGCATCGGTTGGATCCTGAACTGGCGAGCCGGCAATCGACTGCCTTCGTCGACCTCGGTCGTGAAGGCCCCATCGACCCACCCGGAAGCCAGCCATGTCGCCCAGGGCATCCATGAATCCAGCACCTTTGCGTCCCTGACGCCGGCGGATTTCCAGTGGGCCCTGGCCATGATTCCGATCCTGTTCGTGGTCGCGACGATCCTCTGCTTCTTCATCCGCGAGACCAGAGCCGTCAATATCGTCGACCCGCCGGCTTCAGATCAGGACAACTGACCCCGCTCAATCCTCTGCAAGCACTCTGAGAGTCCATTCTGGGGCTCTCTTCATCCATTTTTGCCTGATGTGTGAGATGCGGCTCCGGCGAACGCAGAACTGGTACGAGCGGCCATTTTCGGCCCTCGTGAACCACGAACCACATCTTTGGAGCCCGAACATGAATACTTCCACCAAGACCCTTCGCATGGCATGCACCGGACTGGCCCTGACCCTGAGCGGTACGGCCATGACCGCCCCGACATTCGAGGACCGGACTGTCGGCAAGACGTATCACGTTGCGGACAGCGACACCAGCAGCGGCGTGAACTACCAGTTCTCAGACTACGAAATGGTGCCCGGCACATTCTCGAACAATGGTCACGCCTACATCGACAACCTTGGTCTGGCCTGTGGCCTTGGCAATGACATGCGACTCTCCAACATCTACGTCAATTTCGATCTGGCTGGCTCAGCCGGCTCGGTCGATGACCCGGCCATTCGATTCGGCTGGTACGGCGGTGCCGTCAACCTGTCCATCAACGGCGATCGACGTTGGGCCGCGAACCCTGGCGGCTTCCCCAGCACCATCGGCGGTTGCACGGTCAACCTGACTGCGTTGGGTAGTGGCTGTGGTCTCCTCGAGATCACCGGCACCGTCCATACGCTCGGACTCGGTGGTCAGGAATTATGGATTGATGCGCTGCCCAACTGGGGCGTCCCCGAAGATGATTGTGACTGGGGTTATGAGGATCTGGATCCGGTCATGATCGCTGCGACCCCGGATACCTTCGTGACCGAAGGCCTTCCTTCCAAGGTTCTCCCCATCGTCCGCATGGACAACTCGCTTGACATGACCGGTCAGATCAATGTGTCGCATCTCAACGCAGCCTGCAACACGGGTCAGGAAATCCGCCTCAACAATGCCGTGCTCTCCCACGATCTCATGGGCGCAGGAGGCCCTTACGAGAACGTTCAGTGGGCCTACGGCTACTACGGTGGTTACATCAACTTCGAGATCAACGGTGACCATGGCGTCTATGCCACGATGTCCGATCTCAATGGCCAGACGCACGGTGGCTGCCTGATCACTCTGGTACCTGTCACACCCGACTGTGGCTGGATCATGGTGGATGGCACCGTCGAGACCATCGCGATCGGTGGCCAGGAGCTCTTCGTGGACTGCCTCAAGGGTGACGAAGTCGAGCCAACGACCCCGGGTGATCTGGATGGTGACGGCGACGTTGATGTCGATGACCTGATGCAACTGATCAGTGCTTACGGCAGCAGCTGCTCGGGTTGCCCCGAGGACCTCGATGGTGACGGTGATGTCGATGTGGATGATTTGATGATCCTGCTTGGAAACTTCGGCAGCTGATTCCATCGCCCAGACAGATGACAAGCGGGCCGGTCCCTTTGGGACCGGCCCGCATATGTCATTCCTGTTGCAGCAGATTCAGGCCTTGATGATTCTTGCTTTTGGATTCTCGACTTCTGCCATGGCATTGCGCGTATCAACCACAAGCTTCGAGTGCTCGCCGATCATGGCGTAATCCACAGCATCATGATCCGTCACGATCAGAACACAATGCATCGATTGGATCACTTCAGGCGTCAGATCGATGGACTGCATGTCGATGTCGTACTTCTTCATCTCCGGGAAGGCCGGACAATGCGGATCGTGATAGGACACCTCGGCACCATGCTCCTGGAGCATCTCGATGATCGATGCCGCTGGTGTTTCGCGAATGTCGTCGATGTCGGGCTTGTAGGCGATTCCACTGACGAGGATCCTGGCTCCATTCATCGCCAGACCGTCCTCATTGAGCGATTCCGCAACCCGATCGACCACGACACGAGGCATGCTGGAATTGATTTCGCCAGCAAGTTCGATGAAACGCGTCGGATAGCCAGCCTGCTTGGCACGCCAGGCCAGATAGAACGGATCGATGGGTATGCAGTGACCCCCCAATCCGGGCCCGGGATAGAACGCCTGAAAACCGAAGGGCTTGGTCGCTGCAGCCGCCACCACTTCCCAGACATCGATGTCGAGACGATCGAATACCAGTTTCAACTCGTTGACCAGGGCAATGTTCACCGCACGGTAGACGTTCTCGAGAATCTTGGCAGCCTCTGCGACTTCTGCGGAGGACACTTCATGAACCTGTGAAATCGCATTGGAATAGAACGTGACCGCCAGCCGTGTGCTGTTGTCATCAAGTCCGCCGACCAACTTGGGAATTTCCGCAGTCGTTACACCGACTCGCCCCGGATCCTCCCGTTCAGGGCTGAAGGCGACGAAGAAATCCTTGCCGGCCTGAAGACCCGATTCCTTGAGAATCGGAAGCATTTCATCTCGTGTGGTTCCGGGATAGGTCGTTGATTCCAGAATGACCAGCTGCCCTGGCCTCAATCGATCCGCAACGATCCGCGTACTGTCGAGAACGTAGGAAAGATCCGGCTCACGATGCGGGCCGAGTGGTGTCGGGACGCAGAGCACGACGACATCGGCGTCCGCGATCCGGTCGGGATCACTTGTCGGCGCGAATCGTTCGCCCTCCGTCAATGATCGAAAATAGTCCTCTCCAAGATGGCCCAGATAGGACTCGCCCCTCTGCATCATCTCGATCTTGCGGTCATCGATATCGAACCCGATCACCCGGTAGCCTGCTTCATGCAATGCGCGAGCCAGCGGAAAACCGACGTATCCCATTCCGATGACGGCAACGGTCGCAACGGACTTCTCGATGCGATCAGCGAGAACGGCAGCTGGAGAACCCGGTTCGATTTGGAGAGAGGAAGTCATTCGGGAATTGTAGTCAGGTCAGTCAGCCATGAGAGGAGCCGGGACTTCCATCGGCGTCCAGATCTTCATGAATCGGCCTGAAGGTCAGTGTCCCGCTGGTCTCACGATCGACCCGCTCCTGCCAGACCAGATCGACGATCTCCCGCTCCGGAACGAACCCCTCCACGATCTCCTTGAGCCTGTTCCGGATGTCCTCGGGTGCAGGTCCACGGCACGCTTCCACGAGATACGCGAGATGCGGTTCGAGCTCGCTCCACTCCAGTTCATCTTCATTGGCTCTCATGATCATGGCATGCTCCGTGCCCGTCACGTTGTCACCAATCAGAAGCTCTTCATACAGCTTCTCGCCCGGACGCAGACCCGTGAATTGGATCTCGATATCACCATGAGGCTCATCAGCGTTTCGTTCCGTGAGGCCGGCCAGTCGAATCATCAACCGGGCAAGGTCCGCGATCTTCACCGCTTCCCCCATGTCCAGCACGAAGACATCTCCTCCGGTTCCCATGGAACCGGCCTGAAGCACCAGCTCCGCTGCTTCCGGAATGGTCATGAAGTATCGAATGACCTCGGGATGCGTCACGGTGACCGGGCCCCCCGCCGCGATCTGCTTCTTGAAACGTGGCACGACCGAGCCTGATGAATCCAGGACGTTGCCGAACCGGACCATGCAGAAACGTGTCTTGTCCTGGCGTCTCTGCAGCGCCTGGAGAATCAGTTCGGCCAATCGCTTGGAAGCGCCCATGACATTCGTCGGTCGGACGGCCTTGTCGGTGGAGACCAGCACGAAGGTGTCGACACCAGCGGCAATCGAAGCCTCTGCGAACGTCCAGGTCGCCAGTGAATTGTTTCCAACTCCGGCGGAGATGTTGTACTCCACCAGTGGTACATGTTTGTATGCCGCGGCGTGATATACGGTCTGAACACCGAATGTCCGAAGGACATCCTCTCCCCGGACACGATCGCGTACGGATCCGAGAATCGGTGTCACGGGAACATCGATGCCCTCCTGCTCGGAGATCTCGGCAAGTTCCCGATCGATCTCGTAGAGCGCGACTTCGGATCGCTCAAGCAGTACGAGACGGCGAGGCTGCTGTCGAAGGATCTGTCTACAGAGTTCGGAACCGATGGATCCACCGGCGCCGCTGACGAGAACGACTCGATCACGGATACAACGTTCCAACAGTTCCTTTCGCGGTGCCACGACGTCGCGGCCGAGCAGATCCTCGATGGCAATGGGACGGACTTCCTCGAGACTGGCTGTTCCATCCACCAGTTCCGCCATGCTTGGCACCGTACGGACCGTGACAGGAAGGCTCTTCAGCTTGTCGATGATCCGCCGACGCTCGTTTCGATCGATGGACGGCATCGCGAGAAAAATGTCACGACACCTGTTCCTGAGAACAAGTTGCCGCAGGATGGATGGATCGTGAACCGGAACACCATTGATCACGGTCTTCCAGAAAGCCTTCTGGTCATCGACGAAAGCCACCACACGGAACCGCTCACTGCCTTCAAGAGAGGCCTGAAGCTGAACGCCGGCTTCGCCTGCACCGTAGATGATCACCGGCTTCAGTCCACCCCTCATGCCGACTCGGAACCAGCTTCGTCCGAGCATGCGCATGCCACCGACCCCGACGATGGCCAGCAGCCAGTAGATGATGGCCGCTGAACGAGAAAACTCCTCTGCCTGCTGAGCCAGCAGAACCATCAAAGGCATGCAGAGTGCCGAAAAGGTGACACCGTAGAGAAGCGCCAATCCAAACTGTGGTCCCAGGTGACGGACAACGGTCCTGTAGAGCCTGGCCAGCTTGAAGATCACGATCGTGACCATCGGCATCGCGATCAGGAGCCACCATCGCGAGGACAGCATCTCGGGCCACGGATCAGCCAATCTGAGCGCAAAGGCCCCCCAGACCGCTGCAGCGACGATACCGGCATCCACGAGCATGGCAACAGCCTGCTTGGCGGACCTTGGCAGCATGGTGAGCCTGTCCTGAATCATGGCAAGATTGTACCGGCGAGTGTGCCGACCTCTCTATACTTCGCCCATGACATTGCCCTCATGGCCCTTCTACGAGCCCGACGAGATCCAGGCCGCCACGGATGTCCTGAAATCCGGACGTGTGAATGCCTGGACAGGAAACGACTGTTCCGAGTTCGAATCGGCATTTGCGAAACAGTTCGACTGTCGACATGGACTGACTCTTGCCAATGGATCTCTCGCACTTGAAGCGGCTCTGATCGGAATCGGGATCGGACCAGGCGATGATGTTCTCGTCACGCCTCGTTCATTCATGGCATCGGTCTCCTGCGTCGTTCTTCGAGGCGCACGACCGATCTTCGCGGATGTTGATCGTGATTCCCAGAATGTCTCGGTCGAGACACTGGAAGCAGCCCGAACGCCGTCGACACGAGCCGCTGTCGTAGTTCATCTCGCGGGGTGGCCGTGTGACATGCCGGCGATCATGAAATGGGCTGAAAAACATTCCATCAAGATCATCGAAGATGGTTCCCAGGCCCATGGGGCCAGCATCGACGGACAGAGCGTCGGCAGCTTCGGTCATGCTGCAGCGTTTTCATTCTGCCAGGACAAGATCATGTCCACGGGCGGTGATGGCGGCATGATGATCACCTCGGATGAATCGATCTGGAAACGTGCGTGGTCCGCCCGTGAACATGGCAAGTCGATCGATGCCGTCCATCGTGACGATCATCCACCTGGTTTTCGCTGGTTGATCGAATCCTTTGGAAGCAACTGGCGAATGACCGGACCACAGGCCGCCATCGGACTCAAGCAGCTGGAAAAACTCGATGACTGGTGCAGCAGACGTCAACGAAACGTCGACATCCTGAAACGCTGTCTGGACAAGGTGCCCTGCATCCGCTTCCCATGGCCTGAGTCCAGTCTGCGTCATGCCTGCTATCGCGGGTACTGCTTCATCGAAACCGATCGACTGGCGAAGAACTGGACAAGAGATCGCATCATGCAGGCCATCAATGAGTCCGGCTGGCCTTGCCAGGTGGGCAGTTGTCCTGAGATCTACCGGGAACAGGCCATCGTTGATGCCGGTATGGCCCCTTCACACCCGCTGCCGATCGCACAGGAACTGGGCGAGACGGGTCTCTGCTTTCTCGTACACCACACGATCGACGAGTCGCAGATGAACGACTACGCCAACGCCATCGAACGAATCGTGACCGAAGCCTCGAATTGAGTCAGGTCCGAGGCCTCGCTGGAACCCCCATGGCCGTGCAGCCATCCGGAAGATCGGATACGACTGCTGCACCGGCACCGATCATCACATCCATGCCGATCGTGATCCCATGGCGAATGGCTGCGCCGATCCCGATCCATGATCGATCCCCGATCGCCACATCACCTCCAACATGCGCACCAGGTGCGATGTGTACGGATTCACCAAGAAGACAGTCGTGATCGATACTGGAGCCCGTATTGATGATGCAGCCTGGTCCGGTACGAGCACCGATGTTGACGGCAGCCTGCGGCATGACGATGGTTCCAGGCCCGAGGTCCGCTCGCATGCTGACCTCCGCAGATGGCGCAATGATCACCGGCATCTGAAGATCCGATTCCTGAACGTGAGACAGCCAGTGGGATCTCAATTCGTTGTCGCCGAAAGCCACCACACCATGGGTGAAGCTTGAAACGTGATCGCTGAAATCACCGCATTTGCCGATGATCTCCCATGGACAGCCCTCCTTCACGATCCGGAGCGCATCGTCCAGAAAGGCGATGTGAGACCACTGGCCGGTCCGGTCGGCAAGGTCCGCGATGACCCGGCCATTGCCTCCTGCCCCGATGATGAGAAGGGTATCCGTACTCATTCGTTCCCCGTGAACTTGGTCATGGTGGCCTGTCCTGCTTGATTGACTTCACTTGTCTTGAAGACCTGCCCGATCGTCATCCACAGGATTCTCAGATCAAGCCAGAAAGATTGGTTATCGACATACCAGACGTCCAGGTCGAATTTCTCACGCCATCCGAGGCTGTTGCGACCTTTCACCTGAGCCCATCCTGTGATTCCAGGCCGAATGTCATGTCGTCGAGCCTGATGCGCGTTGTAGAGAGGCAGATATTCCATCAGCAATGGCCTTGGACCGACCAGGCTCATCTCTCCGCGGATGACATTGATCAGTTCGGGAAGTTCATCCAGACTGCTCCTCCGAAGAAAACTGCCGAACCGACCAAGGCGCTGATCATCAGGCAGGGCCGCGCCATCGGCATCGGTCGCATTCGACATCGTCCGGAACTTCAACAGTTCGAATGGATGCCCGTGCTTTCCTGGCCTCGTCTGTCTGAAGAGAACCGGCGACCCCATCGTGAGTCTGACACCGATCGCGACGATCACCAGAATCGGCGACAGGAGGAGAAGCAGGATCATGCTGAAGACCAGATCAAGAAATCGCTTCATGGAGCGTCCAGTGTACGCCCTGCGGACAAGATGATGCTCACAGTCCAAGCGCCTGCATCATGACGCTGGCGACCTGATCGGCATCGAACCTGTTTTTCGCCATCTCCCGGCCAGCTTGACCCATCGTGGCCCGCCGGCTCTGGTCCAGTGCCAGAAACTCCATGGCCTCGGCAAGTGTCGCGGGATCCTTCAATGGAACAAGCAGTCCATTCACACCATCTTCCACCGTTTCACGACAACCGCGTGCATCGGTCGTGATGATGGGACGGCCGCTCGACATGGCTTCCAGAACGCTTCGGGGCGTACCCTCGTGCCATGAGGGCAGGACATAGATGCTGCATTCCCCAAGTGCCTTCTTCACATCACCCACATGGCCCAGGTACTCCACATCTCCGGCATCAACAGAGGCCTGGATCTCCGAGAGCGGAATGCCCCCACTTCCCGGATCCTCCATTCCTCCAAGTCGAATCACCACGTCGGGACAGCGTCTCTTCAGGACTCTGGCCGCCTCCAGATATTCACGAACCCCCTTGGATTCCAGCAGACGAGCCAACATCAGGAAGACAGGGCGATCAGGCAGAGACTGTTGTGGAAAACTCCTGAGATCAACACCGGAACCAGCGGTCATCACGATCTTCGAGATGTCCTCGACAACACCAGCCTTCACAAGATCGTCACGATCATCTCGATTCTGAAAGAAGACCCGGTCGTGATGTCGACAAGCGCGACGAAGCATCCGCTTGGCAATCGTGCACTTGATTCCCGGATTCATGAACAGGGTTCCAAGTCCCGTGACCATCGCCGCCGAAGGAATGTCCTCGGCGGCAGCCGCCCAGCCCCCGTAGATGTTGGGTTTGATCGTGTAGCAGATCAGGCGGTCGGGACTGATCGCCCGGAGATGTGCGCGCAACCGTCGCACGAACAGAAGATCCTGGATCGGCTGGACTCGGTTTCGTTCAAAATCGATGGGCTGCCAGTCCACACCCAGCGCCTTCATCGCATCTGGAATGGAAGGATCCTCGTCCGGCGCAGACGCGATCACTTCATGTCCAGCAGCCACGAGTGCCTTGAGCAGAGGCGCCCTGAACAGAACCAGAGAGGGTGCATAGCTACCGAATAGAAGGATCCGGCTCACGAGGTTCCGACTCCCTCGACGTGGTCGGCGGTGATGACTGCCTGCTTCATGAAGACGTTCATGACAGGCAGTCTAAGTGCTGGGGACAATTCAGGATTCAAAGCGACAACGCATCCATGATCTGTCGAGCCACGACACGTGCATCGAATCGGTCCTCGGCCAATTGCCTGGATTCGATGCCCATCGCAGCTCTTCTGGAAGGATCCCTGGCCAGATCGATCATCGCATCGGCCAACGCCTCTGCATTTCCCGGTGGAACGAGTGTTCCGTTCGAGGATGGTGTGACTGTTTCACGACACCCTCTTGAATCCGTCGTGATGATGGGCCGACCGGTCGCCATGGCCTCCAGGAGACTGTGGGGAACACCCTCTCCATACCAGGATGGCAGGACACCGACGGAACAGGCTGCGAAGGCGGCATGTACATCCTCGATATGACCGAGGTAGTCGACCGATCCTGAATCGACGGCATCCTGAATCTCATGCATCGGGACCCCACCGCTTCCCGGATCCTCCATCCCGCCAAGTCGCATGACCGCATCGGGGCATGCTGATTTCACAATGGCGGCGGCGCGGAGATACTCACGCACACCCTTCGCGGCAAGCAGCCTTGAGAGCATCAGGAAGATCGGCTTGTCCGGCAGAGGCTTGACCGTGAAATCGTCGAGGTCGATGCCGGATCCTGCCGTGACGATCGCCTTGTCGGGATCCTCGACGACGCCGGTCTTGATCAGGTCCTCGCGGTCGTCATGATTCTGAAAGAAGATTCGATCATGGTGCCGACAGGCTCGTCGCAACATGCGTGATGCGATCAGCCGCCTTGGACCACTGGAGCCAAAGACCGTTCCAAGCCCGGTGACCATCGCAGCCGAGGGGATGTCCTCGGCACGTGCCGCCCAACCCCCGTAGATGTTCGGCTTGATGGTGTAGCACAGGAGTCGATCCGGCTGAATCTCTCGCAACAATGCTCGGATGCGGCGCAGGAAAAACAGGTCTCGTACGGGTTGCACTCGATTGCGTTCGAACTCGATGGGCTTCCACTGGACGCCGAGCGCCGACATCGCAGAAGGCACGCGAGGATCCTCATCTGGCGCCGAAGCGATGACTTCATGGCCGGCCTCGACGAGCGCCTTCAACAAGGGTGCTCGAAACAGGAAGAGTGTCGGTGCATATCCACCGAGTACGAGGACACGACTCATTGAAAGCCGTCTCTTTCAGATTCCGCGAGAAGACGGATCGTTTCGACCGCGACCTGAAGATCCCGATGTTGTGACATCCACTGCTTGGCCCGTCCACGGTCGATAGTCCGATCGCCAAGCCAATCAACACACGCCTTGGCGAATTCAGTCGCTGAATAGTCGCAGATCGTCCCGAGTCCGGTCTCACCGAGAACCAGTTCGTGGTCCGGAATTCTGGTCGCGATCGTCGGCAGGCCTGTCGCCTGATAGTCCATGCATTTCACAGGTGAATTGGTCAGATGGTCTCCGATCGGCGGAAACGGATTGACTGCGACATCCGCCAGCTGCAGTGCCTGGTAGTAGGAATCCGGACTGAACGGACCCACCAGATGAATCGACGTATCCGGACAATCCGATCTGGCCTGCACAAGCAGTTGCTCGCGATATGAAGGATCCGGATAGTTTCCGAGAATCAGCAAACCGACATCTGGAGCAAGCGATCGGAGATGCGTCATCATCTCCAGAAGAAACGGCATGTTTCTTCCACGGCTGACATCGCCTGCGTACACGATCCATCGTCTGTCTTCTTCAAGGGAGGCGCTCAGCGCCATGACATCCTGCTCACGAGATGACTGGAGCGATGTTTCGATGGCATTGCAGTCGACCAGGCTTGGAATGACCGCTTGACGAACCGGCCGAACGCCCCGGTCTTCGACGAGATAGCGTCGCATTTCATCACTCATGAAGATCACGGCATCTGCACGGTTGATCATGCGGTCTCGCCAACGACCGGCCAGTCTCGCCATGAGATGCACCAGAGGATGACGGCTCAGTCGAAGAAGACCTTCCGGCTTCAGATTGCCGATTCGATAGATGACCCTGATGCGATCCTGATGTCGTTGACGCGCATCCAACGCGACCTGAGCGGCCCATGGATCATCGTGAACGATGACCGTGACCGGATCGTCATTCGCTTCCAGAGCCTGCATGATCAGCTGCTGAAATGACTTTCCGAATCTTCTGGAGTATCGCCAACGCCCCCAAGCACCCCAAGGCCGCTCCTTTCCGAGAACCACATGCCCTGCGGACTTCAACTGACGAACCTGTTCACTTCCGTGGTCTCGACAGAAGAAGAGCCCCCGCATTCGGTCGTGCTCATGAGGCAGTCTGTCGAGATAGACATCCCGATAGTGAGGCGGAAAATGAAGATCGACCGCCTGATCGTAGAACAGTACGTAGTTCATCGATCTCATGAACCAGGTGCTCCAGGATGCAATGCGGACATGATGTCTTCTGCGGCGTCACGCCAGGTCGGCCATGGCGGCAAGGACGAGGTCCATGATCGCTCATAGTGCCGCCCGGTCCAGGCATTGGCAACGGCCTCGGCCAGTGACCGGGCATCCGTTGGTTCATAGATGGTTCCATGATCCGGATCCTTGAGAATCTCCGGAAGCCTGCCGAGTCTTGGTGCGATCACATGCGTACCGACCATCACCGATTCCATGGCTGCAATGGGCTTGTTCTCGGTACGTGATGCCATGACCATGATGTCCGAACGACCCAGAATGGAGGCG
Source organism: Phycisphaerae bacterium (assembly GCA_002702575.1). Lineage (GTDB taxonomy): Bacteria > Planctomycetota > Phycisphaerae > Phycisphaerales > SM1A02 > UBA1668. The sequence continues at coordinate 263,511 of PAAJ01000016.1, forward strand.
ACATCTGTCTTGTCCATCCGCCCCTCGAAGACAACGGCCGTCTGCAGGCCGAGCGAATCACGCAGGGATTCGAGCTGCTGTCGCATGCTTCCATCCCCGATGACCGTCAACTCAGCGGGGATCCCCTGTTGCCTGAGGAGGTCGATCGCCTGAATGATCAGATCGACCTGCTTCACCGGTTCCAGACGACCGACGAAGACCAGTCGACATCGATCAGGACTCGTCGATCGATTCAGGGAACGTGCATGCACCTGATCGACAGCAGGACTGACGCAGACATGCGGTACCTGATCCAGCACACGACGCGGGTGATCCGCTTCACATCCCCCCCAGTAGATCACGAGGTCCGCATGGCGATACCATCGATGATGCCAGGAGCGCGATCGGCCACGGACCGATACCGCCAGTTTCGCGTTGGAGAGATGGTCTCGAACGCTGGCCAGAACTGGCTTGCCGGTACACAGAATGACATCACACGCATCGAGCGTGTCGCGGTGCTGATCGACCAGCTGCTTGACGAATCGATGGAAGAAGGCGTTTCTCGAAAACTTCCCTCGAACTCCCCGCATGTTCGATGAGACATCGTAGTCATAGGGCATGGTGACAGGGACGAATGTGCGGCCCACCTCGACCTCGGATGGCCTCGAGTCGTCACGGACTCCGATGAGACCGACCTCATGGCCCATCGATTCCAATGCGACCGCGAGCGAGCGATCATTGATCTCGGCGCCACCTTCCATATAGCGGATGATCGGATTGACGATGAGGATCTTCATCCCGTCACCCGATCTTCAATCAGAGATCTCACCAGATCGCGCCAGCATCCGGCGTTGTCAGCAGGATCCATGTTCTCGGGCATGACACCCTGTGGCGTCGACTCGTCCACGAGTCCTTTCACGAGTGCTGTTTCATCCATGCTTGCAGTCGGAACCATCGCCAGGGTGCCCGGGCCGGATGCCGTGGCGACGACGGGAACATTGAAATGAATCGCTTCGGCAATCGCCGTGGAAAGGCCTTCGCCACCGGGGCGCGCCGTCGAGAGGAAGACATCGGATGCCTGGAGGATCGCCGGAACCCGACCTCGCTCGATTTCTCCAAGAACATGGAATCTCGATTCTGATCGAGCCGCACGACGGACGGTCTCTTCGAGTGGACCACTCCCTGCGATGATGACATGGAGATCCGACCGTTCCTCCATCGCTCGCTTCGCAACTCGAAGGAGGAGTGGAATATTCTTGTCCGGTGCGAGACGACCGATGCAGGAAGCGACGCGGGCATCGGCGGGAATGCCGAGTCCCTCACGGATGTTCCTGGCCTGGTTGGGATCCGCATCGGGAAACGCCATCGGCTGTGGTATCGCAACCAGTTTGTTCTGAATGGATTTCGATCTGAATCTGGACCGGAAGTCCCTGTGCAGGATGACAACTTTGGTGGAGAGACGGATGGAGAGTCGACCCAGAACATTGTTTCGCACGAACAGCGACAGGCGTCCGAAGACGCCTCCCTTGTGCCACCAGACCTTGAAGATGTCACTGGTGACACGGTTCACAGTCGGAATCCCGAAGCGCCGGCCGGCCAGCCCGACCACCAATCCATTGATTCCGATGCCACTGAGCGTCAACACCACATCCGGACGATTCGCCTTGATGTACCTGGCCAGATTGATGTAGCCGACCGGAATGGTGGTCAATCCTCTGAGCCAACCGGGCCAGCGGGCGCGGCGAATGGAGACGTGTCGCGAGAACGATTCCTCGATCCTCGGGGAGGTCTCCTCAAGTCCGACCAGATCAACATCGAACTCAGACGACAGACCCGATGGAATCTCGTAGACCAGGTGTTCCATGTTTCTCGAGAGAACCCGCGGTCCGGTATAGACAGCGACTCTAGCCACTACCCGCACCGAACCTTCGATTCCAGTACGGACCACCCATCATCGTGAAACTGGCGCGATCGGTGAAGGAGAGATTGGACACGTTCTTGTTGAAGTCGCTGAGGGGCTTGGGTTCGAATCGGTGTGGACTGCCGGCGATCAGGTGCTGGACTCGTTCGTGATAGTTCAGCATCGCTGGATCCCAGGCAAGTCCTGCGGATTCGACGATCTTCGTGAGATTGCTTTCAGGATCCTTCACGAACGATTCGTAGGAGAGATGGGTTCCGGATTGGCCCAGTCGGAATCGGCGCCAATGGGACTCTACGCGTCTGTTCAAGCCGATCCATCTCATGGTCGACAGAGGTGCCCGACCGCCCCGTCGCTTCTTGCTCTCGATATAGGCAAGACCGTTGCGCACCATCCAGACAGGCACCACGGAGAACATGCCGCTGGCAAGAAGATAATGGAGCCTCAGCAGATCCTTGCTGGAATCCACGATGACCTTCGCCCCGGATCGACTGGAGACATGTCGATAGATGGCCAGATTGCGAGCGACGATGTCCGTGAACAACTGATCTTCTGCCGGGGTCTCACGGCCCTTGAGAATTCGACGAAGGACCTGGGTGTTCTGGCCACGGCCCCGTGGGGGCTGTGTCGGAACCGGCCGATCCGATCGATGAATCCCAAGCTGACCATCTTCTCGATCAGCCGCAAGTTCTCGCCAGAGTTCCGAGCGGGACATCGGTTCTCCGGATGAATCCGGCTTGTCCCATGCCAGCCATTCATCGATCCGGCTCATCTCGCCGACACACACGGCTTCGGGGTGCGCACCGAGCATCATGCTCAGTACGGTGGTCCCGCTGGCCCCGGCCCCGAGGATGTAGATGACAGTTGGCGTCGAATCCGGTTTATCAGTCATGACGAGTAATCGTATCCTGCTGTCCAGTCGAGACGCTGTTTGGTCCGAGCTGCAATGTACTGGAGATCCTCGGAGGACATCATCTCCCGGTACCCCCCAACGGCCCCCTTTCGGACCTTGACAGCCTTTCCTCTTGCCTTCCGAACTGGATTCGCGGCTTCGAGCTTCGCCATGTTGTCTCTGGAGCCGAACGCCACGGTCTCGCTGATCAGCATGTCATCCACCGGCATGCCGATGAAGTCCAGAACACCCTGAAGGGCCTTTTCCGGTTCCGATCGAAGAGACTCGAAGTGAACGAGATGGATCTGCTGGCCATCCGCTGCCGCTCGACCCCAGTCATTGAACAGATCGATACGGGAATCCAGGGTGTGCCGCTGGCCGCGTGGCTGTCGAATGAACGATGCCAGTGATCCTTCGAACCGTCCTGAATCCGACTGGATTCGCCAATGGGACAGAAGCGCGTCGCGGAGATCCCTGACCAGAAGAATCACTCGACGCCCTCGATGGGCGCGTTCATAACCACGATGAGAATGCTGTATGCGAGGAATCTCTCTGCGATCATTGAATCGAAATCGCTGCGATTTCACGCGATGGGATGGAATCAAATCCGGAATCTCGATGGAATCGATCGAGAGCGGCAGTTCCCAGGCTTTCACCATCGCATGACCGATCATCAGTCTCAGCCAATACGTTCCACTGCTCGGCATGCTTGACAGAAAGACATCCTGAGAAGGCTTGCGCGAACGCTGATAGCGATACCAGCTCATGAGTACGGCCGGCTGTCGGATATTGGCAAGCAGTCGCTGTGACAGTTGACCTTTCACCGGAACTCCACGTCCAGACGCATGCGTCTTGCTCTCTGGTTCGCCAGGATGATGAGTCGCCCGGGACCTCGATGGCCACGGGGTTTCACCGGTTGGAATTGTACCCGTTCAACCCGTCTCGCTGGATGCAGACCATCTCACCTTGGAAACCGAATGCAAGCCGATCAGGATGCACACGATCGCAGCGAGTGTGGCAGCGCCCATCAAGGAAGCTGCAAGCAGCGGTGTGATGGGGAGAAACGCGAAGATGACCAGCAGACAGGAGGTCACCACGCTGAGCATCGTAGGTGGTGACAGCAAACGATAGCCCTCGATGAAACGACGGAACATCAGGGAATAGATCACGCACAGGACCAACATGCAGGCAAAGGTGCTGACAGCCGCACCATTGATTCCCATCACCGGAACCAGGAGGACATTCAAACCCAGGTTCACGATTGCCATGCCCAGAACGATCCACATCCGAATCATGTTTCTGCCGACAACCCGGAAGAGGGATCCAATCGGTCCCAGGCCAGTCATCACGAGCAGACCAGCCGCGATCACGATGAGGGTATTGGAGACCGCTCGATACGCCTCTCCATAGAGCAGAACAAGCACCCATGGAGAGATGGTGGCAAGGCAGCACAGTGGTATGCCACCAAGCAGAATGTTGAGCCATTGACTCCGCAGATACTGACGGGCATTCCCCAGCGATCCGTCGTCCTTCAGATCCTTCGTCAGCCTCACGATCGCAACCGCCTGGATCGGCGTCGCCAGTTTCCGGACCCCCTCCGCAAGAATGGTCGCCGCCCGGAACAGGCCCACGGCCTCCACGCCCAGGACGCCCGCGATGACGTAGATGTCGACTCTGCGAGAAAGCCGCAGGCCCACGGTCGTCAGATTGACGGGCATTCCGAATCCGATCATCTGACGGAGCGTTGCACCGTCTTCTTCATGCCTGGCTTCGCGATTCCAATCCCTCATGATGAAGAAGGCCAGAGGGATCCCGACGATGACATATCGAATGGCAAATGCGGCGATGACGGCCAAGGCTGATTGAGTGAGGAACCATGCACCGAGCGTGGCCGCCGCGAAGAGGAATTCCATCAGGACGCGATTGATCCAGAAGAACGCCCTGAATCGGCCGAGACCGGACAGACTTGTCACACCCCATGTNTANAGNAACATGAAGGGTGCAAAAAGCAGTCCAAGGCCGATGGCCCGTGAAGCAGATGGCATCTCCGGACCGGTGTCGACCGCCGCCGGGGATGAATTCAGGAACAGAATGGCGCCGATTCCAGTTGCTAGAACGGCTGGAATCATCAGAGCGACAAGACTTCTCTTCAGAACCTGACGGATGGCCCAGCGATGGCCGTCTCGATGGTGGATCGCGAGATATCGAGGAAGGGACGCCAGAAGCCCGAGTCCGCCAAAGGCGGAGACCATCATGATCACGGAGATGGCCAACGCATAGAGACCGAAATCACCAAGGCCCATCGAACGAACAAGGATCACCTGGGCGACGAAATGAACCACCAGTCCCAGACCATTGGCAATCACGCCACCGCGCAGTCCTCCCTTCTCACGGGCATGATCGGACCGCTGGGTTGCATCCGATTCAACCACTGGTGGCCAAGGCACTCTTCACGGTCTCCGCGAGGCCTTCCCGCAGATCCGTTCGTGCCACCCATCCCAGGACATCGCGTGACTTGGACGTGTCTGCAACACTCCGCTGCACATCGCCCAGTCTCTCCGCCGAATGATGAATACGCGGCCTGTCGACGCCCGCTTCTTGAAGGGCGTCGGCCAGCCGTTCAGCCAGTGTCCCCACGTCCGTCTCCGCACCCGTGGCCACCTGGAACAACTCTCCGCCGACATTCGGTTTNGATGATGCCGCCAGAATCGCCTCGACGAGGTCGCAGACGTAGATGTAGTCCCTGGTCTGGGATCCATCCCCGTAGATTTCCAGGGGCTCGCCCATCATGGCCTGGCGTATGAACTTGGAGACCACGCTCGTCTTGTGACCACTGAGCGGACCATAGACGTTNCCGAATCGCAAGGCGACNGTCTCCAGCCCGAAGGTGGCGTGGTAAACCCTGCAATACCCTTCACCCGCCAGCTTCGATGCGCCATAGGGCGAGCGGGGCTTCGGCAGAGTGAGTTCACTGATCGGCGGTGTCGCNTCACCCGCGGGCGCGCCGCTTGAAGCGAAGATGAACCGACTGGTTNCNGCATGGCGAGCAGCTTCCAGGACATTCAGCAGGCTGATGACGTTCAATTCACAATCCAGCATCGGCGAATCGACCGAGATCGGAACACCGGTCTGGGCAGCAAGATGAACCACCACGTCCATGCCTGCTGCCGCTTGACGGCAGGCATCCGCATCCCGGATGTCACCCACGATCAACTGCACGCGATCGGCGTCCGAATCGCCCACGGCACCATGCGGTGCCGCCCGAACGAGATCATCCCGTGTACCTACGGACAGATCATCCAGAACGACGACACGTTCCACCTCTCGACGACAGAGTTCCGCAACCAGGTGTCGACCGATGAATCCACACCCGCCGGTAATGAGCCAGCGACGACCGGTTTCCGTTCCCTCGGCAGGACTCATGTCAACTCCACTGAACGCTTCTGACGAATCGATCATGTCGGATCCGATCCCGCTGTCGTGCGATCAGATCCATGATGCCGACGAGTGTTTCCGAAGTCAGCAGGTTGGGCTCGAGTCCCAGATCAATCAGGCCCGTATGCGCCGGGTTGTAGTAGTGATCTTCTGCTTCCTTTCGGGGATTCGGAACGGATTCGATGACCACATCGAGACCCATGTCACGACCAGCCGCCTGAACGCGTTCAGCAAGCTCATTGACGCTGAACGTCTCCGTGAACTGATTGAAGATCCGAAGCTCACCGGAGTCCGCCGGCGAGTTCAAGGCCAGTTCAATGCAGTTGAGGGTGTCCTTGATGTTGAGGTAGCCCCGGGTCTGGCCACCCTTCCCATAGACGGTCAGGGGATAGCCCGCCACGGCCTGCACGCAGAAGCGATTCAGAACCGTGCCGAAGATCTCGTCGTACGCAAAGCAGGGATACAACGCCTCATGCCCCGAGTTCTCATCTGTCTCGAGTCCGTACACGGGGCCCTGCATCAGATCCGTGACACGCAGGTTCCACATCCTGACATAGAACCAGAGCATGTCCGTATCCATGATCTTGGTCGTGTGATAGAGGCTGCCTGCCTGTCGAGGAAAGAGCGATCGTTGCGTCCGGCCCTGATACTCGAGATCGAACCAGCCTTCTGGAATGTCGCAGTTGGGGGTTCCATACTCGCCCATCGTCCCGAGCTTGATGATGTGGCAGTCCGGACAGTGGTCCTTGACCGCGAAGATCATGTTGGCCGTCGCACCCAGGTTGTTGTGAAGGGTCAGCGATGCGGATTCATGCCGAAGCATCGAATAGGGCGCCGATGGCTGCTCTGCATAATGGATGACGGCGTCCGGCTTGAAGGACTCGAAGAGATCACTGCACGCCGATCGATCCGCCAGATCAGTGATGATCGGCTGGATCTCCTTGCCTGAGATCGTGTTCCACATCCTGCAGCGTTCATGGAGATTCGGACAGTCCACAAGAGGTTCGACGTCTTCCTCACGTGCCAGTCGTCGGCGCAGATAGTTGTCGACAGCAGCCACCTCATGCCCTCGACTGGACAGATGCATGGCCGTCGGCCATCCGAGATAACCGTCACCCCCGAGAATCAGAACGCGCATGGTGCCTTGCCTCCTCCTTGTCGCCAGGCCAGTATCTCTGATCGGGCTTGCCCTCCACATGTGATCCCTCAAGCAGCCCACTGGCATTCATGAAATCCAGAATGGCCTGTTGCCCCATCGGCTCGGATTCGGAAGAGCGGTAGGTTCGTTCAACCTGATCGGCGACCAGGCCCTCATAGTCGTAGTTGATCCGGCGGTACACGCCACGAAATGCCGGTAACACACTGAAATAGTCTTCGAGCTCCACAGAGCGACGGCACTCTTCATCCGTCATCAGTTCCTCGTAGAGCTTTTCACCCGGCTTGACGCCGATTTCCTTGATTTCAATGCTGGCAGGGTCGTGACCATACCTGGGTGCAAGCGCGTCGATCATCGCTCTGGCGATGTCGATGATGCGGACCACAGGCATCTTGGTAATGAAGACCTCTCCGCCACGTGCAATCTCCGCAGAACGAAGGACGAGTTCGACTGCCTGCTGAAGGCTCATGATGAACCGAGTCATCTCGGGATGCGTCAGAGTCACAGGACCGCCCTGCCGGATCTGTTCATGGAAAATCGGTACCACACTGCCGCTGGAACCAAGGACATTTCCGAAACGCGTCGATGCGAAGACCGGTCGATCGCCACGACTGCGACTGTTGGCCGCCGTGATCAGGCGTTCCCCCATCAGCTTGGATGTTCCCATGACATTGGTGGGATTCACCGCCTTGTCGGACGATGTGAAGATGACCCGTTCGACCTTGGACTCATGCGCAGCATTGATGATGTTCTGGACACCCTCGATGTTGGTCTGAACAGCTTCCATCGGAGAACGCTCGCACATGATGACATGCTTCAGAGCAGCCGTATGGAACACGACATCGATGTCTTCCATGACCTGCAGGACAGCCTGGGGGTCACGAACATCGGTCAGAAAGAAGGTCGCGTGATGAGCGTCCAGATGGGCCTGCTCAAGATGAAACAGGCTGCTTTCATGATTATCGATACCGACGAGGGCCTCGACCTGACCCCGAGCGGGATCCAGCAGGAGCTTCACGAGTTCCTTCCCCACGGTGCCGCAGCAACCCGTTACGAGAACTTTCTTGCCGGTAATGAAGGACACGAAATACTTCCCTGCATGAGACCACGGTTCGGGAAGTGATGATACCAGTAGCCTGTTTGTTCATCCAGAATCCGAACCATTCATCAACAGACCACGAGCAGATCGGTTCCCTGCCGAGTCAAATTATCACGTCCCCCGGGAACCGATCATCACAGCTGAGAGCCCCCGGCATACCATGTGGCCGGAAAGGGGCTCCAATAGAGCCAGATGCGAAGACTCGTCAAACGAACATGGGGACTGCTGGAAGGCCGCGAGCGAAGACAGATGGGCTTGCTGGTTGTGCTCATGATCGGCCAGGCCTGCCTGGAGGTCGTTTCGATCGGCTCGATTCTCCCCTTCATGGCGTTGCTTGAGCGACCTGACGCGATTCACAACACCTATTTCACCAAATGGGCCTACGACACCTTCGGCTTCACGTCCAACCGGTCATTCCTGATCGTGGCGGGAATCGTGGTGCTGTGCCTGTTCCTTGTGGTCAATGCAGTCAACGCATTGAGTCTCTGGGCGCAGTCCAGATTTTCATGGATGCGAAGTTTCTCCATTTCACGCAGACTTCTGGCCGCCTACCTTGGGCACCCCTACACCTTCTTTCTCGAACGCAACAGTTCCGACTTCACACGCAGCATCTATCAGGAGGTCAGGCAGGTCGTAGTCGGGATCATTCTTCCGATGGTGACGTTGCTGTCGAAGGCCATCTCCATCTGTCTGATCCTCGTTCTTCTGATGTACGTCAACTGGGCGATCTCACTCGGACTCGCCGTTCTTCTCATCGGTACCTATGCGCTCGTGTATGTCCTGAGCCGGAAGATCCTCACTCGAATCGGCGAACGAATCGTGAAGGCGAACGAGGAATGCTATCGGGTCACCAATGAGGCCTTCGGAGGCATCAAGGAAGCAAAGCTCAACGGCCTCGAATCAGCCTATGTCGAAGCCTATTCGCCTCCGGGCTACATGGTTGGCCGCATGGCGACACGACGAGCGGTCATGGCCGGTGTTCCGAGATGTCTTCTGGAGTCCGTCGCCTTCGGCGGCATGCTTGCGATTGTGCTGGTGCTGCTGGGAACAAGTGGATCGATCGGCGAGATCATTCCGACGGTGTCGGTCTTCGCATTCGCCGGCTACAGGCTGATGCCCGCGCTTTCCCAGGTCTTCGTTTCGATTGCGAACATCCGTTCATCGACGGCGAGTCTGGACATCGTCGTCAAGGATCTTGAGGACGCCTCTCGAGAACCCGACTTCGATCTGGATGCCGACTCTCTTCCACTCGAATCGACCCTGGAGCTGAAGGAGGTCTCATTCGTCTATGGCGAGCAGACCAAATCGGTGGTCACGGACATCGATCTGAAAGTCGAGCGAGGAGAGTCGATCGCACTGGTCGGACCCACCGGTGCAGGCAAGACGACTCTGGTGGATCTTCTCCTGGGCCTTCTCGAGCCGACCAGTGGCCGACTTGCTGTCGATGGCACGGTGATTGACCGAAGCAATGTCCGCGGCTGGCAGAAGCAGCTTGGATATGTTCCCCAGCACATCTTTCTCTCGGACGACAGCATCAAGCGCAACATCACTCTGGGAACCCATGGAGCAGAAGCGGATCTTGGTCGGATCGAGGAGGCGGCTCGCATCGCGGGACTGCATGAGTTCATCACCAGTGAACTGCCCGACGGTTACGACACCAAGGTCGGCGAACGAGGCGTTCGCCTCAGTGGCGGCCAGATCCAGAGACTGGGCATCGCACGAGCCATCTACCGTGACCCGAGCCTGCTCTTTCTTGATGAGGCAACAAGTGCGCTCGACGCCCATACGGAACGAAATGTCATGGAGGCGATCCGAGGCGCCTCGAAGGATCGCACGGTGATCATCATTGCGCATCGACTCTCGACGATTCGATTCTGTGATCGAATCCTTGTTCTGGATGCAGGACGGATTGTCGATATCGGCACCTGGGATGAACTGATTGATCGCTGCAGCTTGTTCAAGCGGCTGGCCGGCCAGCAAGGTGAGACACTCCTCGCCAGCGAGTGATACCATTCCGCCTGCACAGGAGACTATCCATGAGGGTCCTTGTCACGGGCACGGCCGGGTTCATCGGATCATTCACAACTCATCGCCTGCTGGATCGTGGCGATGAAGTGATCGGCCTGGACAATCTCAATGACTACTACGACCCGAGCCTGAAGCAGGCTCGACTTGATCGAATCCAGTCGAGTGCGGGATCCGACAGATTTGAGTTCGTGAAGGCGGACCTGGCGGATCGCCAGGCCATTGACGAGATCTTCGAATCCCGATCGATTGATCGAGTCGTTCATCTCGCAGCCCAGGCAGGGGTTCGGTATTCGCTGGAATGCCCTCATGTCTATACGGAATCGAACATCACGGGTTTTCTCCACATCCTGGAAGGCTGTCGACACCATCAGGTCGAACACCTCGTCTATGCCTCGACGTCCTCGGTCTACGGAAGCGACACCGCGATGCCCTTCTCCGAACATCGAGGTGCCGATCATCCGATCACACTCTATGCGGCCACCAAGCGTGCCAACGAACTCATGGCACATTCCTACAGCAGTCTCTTCCAGCTGCCTTCCACCGGACTTCGATTCTTCACGGTCTATGGACCATGGGGTCGTCCGGACATGGCGCTCTTTCTGTTCGCCAGAAACATTCTCGCGGGCAAACCGATCGATGTATTCAACCATGGCAACCACCGACGGGATTTCACCTACGTGGAGGACATCGTGGAGGGCATCGTCCGAGTGCTCGACAACCCACCTTCTCCAGCGCCCGATTACGACACCGACGATCCGGATCCTGCGATCAGCAATGTGCCCTGGCGCGTCTACAACATCGGCAACAGCACGCCTGTCGAACTGATGCGATACATCGAGGTCCTTGAAGAGTGCCTTGGCAAGACCGCCGAGAAGAACATGCTGCCCATGCAGCCCGGTGACATCCCAGCAACTGCGGCGGACACCTCGGATCTTGCAGCAGACATGGACTATCAACCCTCGACGACGGTCGAGCAAGGTGTCAGGGCCTTCGTTGACTGGTATCTGGACTACTACGAGTCCTGATCCGGAATCTCCTTCGGTCTCCAGATCGCTGCCAGAGATCCCGAGGGATCGATCAACAGATCGCTCCATGCTCGATCGAAGTCGATGACGGCGATCACAGCCGTTGGACAATGTTCTGCCCGCGAAGTGCTCTCCAGAACCAGATCCTCGATGCCCGGATTGTGCGCTACGAGCATGATGCAATCCGCGTCGCGGCACTGGACCGCCAGCGTTTCCCGCATCGTTTCCGGAGTGGAGTGGTAGAGATCCCTGCACAACTGAACCGGTGGCTCGGAATCCCAGCTGCCGGCGATGAGTTGTGCCGTTGTCCGGGCACGTTCCGCAGTCGAACTCAGAATCAGATCGGGACGGATGGACTGTGACACGAGCCATCGCCCCATCCTGGGGGCATCTCGTCGACCTCGCGCATTCAGAGGTCGATCATGGTCCGATGTCAGTGGGTCCGACCAGCTCGATTTGGCATGTCTCATCAACAGAAGACGAGTCATGTCAGCTGCTCCTTCGCTTGGATGACTGACCGGACTTCTTCTTTCCAGACTTCCCGGAGGCGTGCTTGCCCTTCTTGGTTCCGTCGGACGACTTCTTGGAATCGGATTTGATCTTCGAAGCTTTCTTCAAGGCCGCTGTCTCTTCATCGGTCTCGGCCGTTTGATTGGACAGTGATTCGAGAGACTGCTTNTGATCTTCCATGATGTCGTTGCACAGGGTCACGAACGTACCATCCGCTTGCGGGGTACCGGCGGTCGCCTCCAGGAGTCGATCCCTTGCATAGCTGCCATCTGGTTGCATCTGCCAGGCATTCTGCCGATCCGACAAATTGACTTCGAGAATGCGCATCAGCCTTCGGCGAGCCGTCATGTCCTGTATTGGAACGATGACCTCAACGCGTCCGTCGAGATTGCGCTTCATCCAATCCGCTGATCCGATGTACCAGCGACCCTTCAGAGGATCCTTCTGGGCATTGGCGAAGTGGAAGATNCGGGAATGCTCCAGGAACTTGCCGATCACGGAGATGATCCGGATGTTCTCCGTGAGACCCGGCAGGCCCGGCTTCAGACAGCAGAAACCACGTACGGAAAGGTCCACCTGAACACCGGCCTGGGACGCTTCGATGAGACGCCGCATGATGCCCGTATCTTCCATCTGGTTCATCTTCGCCATGATTCGAGCAGGCTTGCCTTGCCTGGCCGCTTCAATCTCTGCATCGATCATTCGGTAGAAGCTGGATCGCATCGTGACTGGCGCGACAAGCAGCTCGGAAAAATCACGGTAACGCGAACGACCTGTCAGGAAATTGAACAGTTCGATGAGGTCACCGGTGATTTCCGGCCGAGCGGTCAGAAGACCGACATCCGAATACAGGCGTGCTGTACCCGAGTGGTAGTTGCCTGTTCCGATGTGGCCATAGGCACGAAGCTTCGCGCCCTCGCGACGGACGACCAACGAGGTCTTGGCATGGGTCTTCAGATCGAGGCTGCCATAGGCGACGTGGATGCCATGCTTTTCAAGCAGCCGCGTCAATTGGAGATTCTTGTCTTCATCAAAGCGGGCACGAAGCTCGACGATGCAGGACACCTGCTTGCCACTGTCCGCAGCTCTGACAAGGCTGGCAATGAAGGAGGAATCGATATCCGTTCGATACAGACACTGCTTGATCGCAAGTACATTCCGATCAAGTGAGGCCGCATGAATGAAGCGCTCGACAGAACTGTCGAAGGATTCATAAGGATGATGAACAAGAACATCCTGCTTGCGAATGATGCCGAAGATGTCAGCTTCGCCATCCCGTAGTCGCACCGGAGTCACCGGCGACCAGCGAGGTGTCCGGAGATCCGGACGATCAATCTCACCGAGTTCATCGATCGACATGTAATCAAGCAAGCCATCTCTGGCGTAGTGGGACTCGGCGTCGAGCTCCAGCTCCTCAAGAAGAAGCGACGCAATGTCCTCCGAGTACTCCCGGGGGGTCTCGAGGCGGACCGCTTCGGCAAATCGCCTGTGACGAAGGGACTCCTGGACGAACTCCATGATGTCCTCGATGTCCTCATCATCCTCCTCCAGACCCGCACCCCTGGTGACTCTGAACAGGAGTGAATCATCAATNTCCATCCCNGGGAAAATCTCATGGAGATTGTTGCGGATCACATCGCACGTCGAGATGACCGTAGCGGGGGTCGAGCCATCCATGCCCCCGACTTCACCGGATTTCGGCACTCGAATCCAACCGGGAAGTCCATCTGGAATCTTCACTCGTGCGAATCGACGGGTGCTGCTCCCTGGCTCGGACAGCAGCACACCAAGACTCAGTGAAAGATTGGATATGAACGGAAACGGGTGGCCCGGATCGACCGCAAGNGGCGTGAGGATCGGGAACACCATTTCGTGGAACCANGTATCCACACGGCCCCTCTGTTCATGNCTGAGTGATTTCCANTCCGAGATGACGATGCCCTCGGATTCAAGNGACGGCAGAAGCGATTGTTTCCAGAGAATGGCCTGGCGGTCCTGCAGACGCAGCACCTCTTCGCGACAGGCCTGCAACTGCTGACGAACGGTCAATCCATCATGGGTTCTCTTCTCCGAAGAGGTCGTCACTCGCTTGTGCAGCAGCGCGATCCGCTTCATGAAGAATTCATCGAGATTGGAGCTGCAGATTCCGAGAAACCTCAGACGATCGAACAAAGGGAGATCCGGGTCTTCCGCTTCGGCCATCACACGGTTGTTGAAACGAAGCCATGCAAGATCACGNCCAACGAAGTTGGCGGGGTCATCGGAACCGGNCNGNCCATCCTGTCGATTCTGATCAAGTGGTGACATGACTACAGGCTTCTCTTGTGGAGGATCGAGATCGTTGAATCAAATCGGCCGTCATCCTCAGCCTAGCAACACGATTCAGGGCCATCATTTGATCCATTCTTGACGACGATACGACGATTCAAAAAAACCGGTCGCGGCCTGCTGGCCGCGACCGACGCTCGGAAGTCCATGCTCAGATGAGCATGTTGATGGATTCAAAAGAAGCTTCTCAGCAAAGTAGCTGCCTCTCCTGAAACGCCGGTATGTCCAAAGTCCTCGACATCTCAACAGAACCTGGTGGAGGGCCAGGCTGCGAAGATTCCCCCCTCCAGAANACTGGACTCGGTCCCCCTCGCACTATTGGCATGCCGGTCCTTGATTTGGACCACCTGCGTTGCTTCATCCTAAGGCCTCCTCAGGACGCTTCAAGCACGGAAACTATCGGAACACAAAATGCTTGCTGAATCCTCCAAAAAGTGGCTTCATGGCCCTTTAAAAGGAGGTGGCCCCGCCCTTCAAGAGGTCTTTGTTCACAACTTATCCCCGTGGATTTCAGGTAGTTCAGTGAATCCTGAGAAGCCGGGCCGCCTGTTCAGAGAGGCACCAAATCCGCTGCTCAGGTCCAGATCTTGGCCTCGAAGCGGCCTTTTGAGTCCGCTGCGGCTCGGTACATGCCCTCGCAATTGAACGGCATGGAGATCTCACCATGGGCATCGACTGCGATGAGGCCGCCACTGCCAGGGGGCAGGGCCTCCTGAACGACTCTCGAGGCGGCCCCGTCCAGCGAATCACCGCCGTATGCCATTCGAGCAGCGACCGTGTGAGCGGCGGCGGTGGCCATGAAGGCTTCCCCATGACCGGTTCCTGAAACCGCACATCGTTCATCGGCCCATGTTCCAGCGCCGATCATCGGCGTATCGCCGATGCGACCAGATGGTTTACCGGTTCGACCGCCAGTCGAAGTCGCCGCCGCCAGGTGCCCGTTGATATCCATCGCCACCGCACCGACTGTTGCAGGCCCTCTGGCATCCGCTTCCGATGAGGCTTGCTTCCACTGGGACCACTGTGCTCTTCTGAGCTCCGTATCGAACCAATCGTTCGGAACCTGCTCCAGGTCGCCAACAAGTTGTTCCGCTGCCTGGCCAGCGAGAAGTACATGAGGTGATTGATCCAGGACTCGGCGCGCGAGACGAACCGGATTGCGAACCGTTGTGAGAAGGCACGCGGCACCGCACGTGCCACTCCTCCCCTCCATGATGGCCGCTTCCAGTTCATGTCGGCCCTCCGCCGTGAACACGGCACCTTTTCCCGCGTTGAATTCGGCAGCTTCTTCCAACTGGACCACTGCATGTTCCACGACATCCAGTGCCGATTGACCCGAAGCAAGGTGCGCTCCTGCCGATGTGATGACGGCTTCAAGAACTCGAATCCGGAGATCAGCCGCCTCCGGACACAAGGACCGTTCAATGACACCTGCCCCCCCATGAATGGCGATCGCCCATGTCTTGCTCATGCTTGACATGGTAGCGCAGGTGGCCTGTTGTGGGATACGACGATTCAAGCTGGAGGAATCGTTATCATTCAGGCAGACCATGACACGTCAATCAGACTGGTTTCGATGGATCATGATGGCCGTGCTCGCCTGCGTAGCGGTCTACTTTTTCCTGTTCGCCAATCAGGGCGTCCCGCTGCCTCCGGTACCGGCGGACGGTCAGATCAAGGACCCTGCGCTGGCCACTGCGATCAACAAGCAGATCCAGAGCGTGAACCAGTCCCCGGCTGATCTCGGAATGCGACTGAAGCTCTGCATGATCTACGACGCCAATGGTCTCGAGACGCTCGCGTCGGACTGCTACGGGCAGCTGACTGAACTGGTTCCGGATCATCCAAGAGCGTGGTATCACCTGGCACAGCTGCATCGGCGTCAAGGCAAGATGGATCAAGCCATGATTGCCATGAAACAGGCTGCCTCCTCGCCTGCCGATACGCAGTTGCCCAATTGGCAGCTCGGTCAGATGCAACTGGAAGCCGGTCTGCCGGAAGAAGCGTTGCAGTCTCTGGAGAACGCCAGCGAACAACTGGGTTCGATGCCGGCATTCCAGGTCACGATGATGAAAGCCCAGATCGAAGCGGGCAATCCACAGGCCGCCATCGATCTTGCGGAGCGAAAGGCCCTGGTGAATTCAAACATCGGCCCGTACGTGCACCGTCTCCTGGCGGATGCCCATGAGCAGCTCGGTCATGTCGAGGAAGCCCAACAGGCACGATCGATGGCAACCGATGTCGTTCCGAGCCTGAGTGACAGCTGGATGGTTGAAGTGGCACAGATGCGTGCCGATCTGACCGCNCTGAAGAGCCGTATTGCCGCCGCGATTCAGGCCCAGAAATGGAACGAAGCGATCAACATGATCGATCTGCTCCGTCAATACGAAACACCTTCTCGTGACATCGAGTTGATGGAAGTGACCTGCCTTGCCCAGACAGGTTCACCTGAACAGGGACTTCAGAAGATCGAACAGATGATGCTGGATGGTCCTGATGATGAGCAGCTCATTCTCGCGAAAGCAGCCATGCAACTGCAGATCGGCGACCTTCGGAATGATCCTGCCCAGTTCGAATTGGCGATTGCAGCCGTGGAACCGATTCTCGACGCCAATCCTGCCGACCTCCGAGCCATCGCAATCTACCTGCGGGGCCTGCGGCTTCTGGGTCGGATCGATGAAGCCCTGGCAACCTGCCGGGCCGCCTGGGCATCCCAGCCACAACAGATCGGACCCCTGCTGGTTGCAGCGGATCTGATTCGAGCACATGACGCCTGGGCCGGCAACGAAGACCTGCTTCGAAGTCTCTGGATGTCACAACCCGCTCATCCGACTGCCGGGGCCCTGCTGGTTCTGGCGCTTGTTGACGAAGGTCGCCATGAGGAAGCCACTCGCATCCTGGACGGACTCGACAACGCATCACTCGATGCGGCGACGCTCAACAAGGCCCGCGATGCCGTCCATGCAGCGAGGACACCTTGAAGGACACGATGGAATCGGGACTCGCACGGCGCCGATTTCTCGCTTTCATGGCGGCCGCATCCGCGACCAGTCTGACAGCCTGTTCAACCGATTCGACGCTCCAGTCGACGTCAGCGGATACCGATCAGGACGACGACGTCGATCCGTCACAGGTCGCCATCCCCTCAGACGACACGAGGACCATCACGACCGAGACCATCGCCCACGCGGAACGACTGGCCGGCATCCGTTTCACCCCGTCCGAACGGGAAACCATGGTCGAGTCGATCGGTGACCAGATCCGCATGATTGAACAGCGTGTCAATGGACTCGAGATGCCGGATACGTTGTTTCCCGCATTGACCTTCAATCCACTTCTGCCAGGCAGAACCACGAATCTGGCAACGCGATCCGGTGATCCAAACACCCTGTCGACATGCGATCATGCGCTGCCGACGGATGACGCTCGAATCGCACATGCCTCCCTGGCAGAATTGGGACACTGGCTCAGAAGCCGTCAGATCTCAAGTCGTGATCTGACGACCTTGTATCTGGATCGACTTCGAAGTCATGACGCCAAGCTTCATTGCGTCGTGACTCTGATGGAAAAGAGCGCACTCGAACAGGCGGATCGAGCCGATCGCGAACTGAAGACTGGTTCCTGCAGAGGACCGCTTCATGGCATTCCCTGGGGCGCCAAGGATCTCTTCGATACGAAAGGCGTTCCGACGACCTGGGGCGCTTCGACCAGTCGCAACCGGATTCCAGATTCCACCGCAGCTGTCATCAGACGACTCGACGACGCTGGCGCTGTTCTGGTGGCAAAGCTCACCCTCGGCGCACTGGCCTACGGTGACATCTGGTTTGGTGGCCGAACGAACAATCCCTGGAATCTCGATGAGGGCTCCAGCGGATCCAGCGCGGGATCCGCAGCGGCGACCGCAGCCGGACTCGTCGGCTTCTCACTCGGCACCGAAACATGTGGCTCGATCGTGTCACCTTCCTTGCGTTGCGGCACGGTCGGTCTCAGACCGACGTTTGGCCGCGTCCCTCGGGATGGCGCCATGGCCTTGTGCTGGTCACTGGACAAGGTCGGTCCGATTGTCCGCCATGTGGAGGACGCCGCGCCGGTTCTTGCCGCCATCAACGGCGCCAGTCCGGGTGATCCGTCATCCGTGAACAGACCACTCTTCTGTGATGCAGGAGCAAAGGCCCGAGGGTTGCGAGTCGGCTACAACCCCGCATGGTTCACGGATGATGAAACCGGTCGTATCGAGATGAAGGGTGTCGAAGCCCTGCGTCAAAGCGGTGTCCAACTGAAGGAAATCACGCTTCCCGACTGGCCGTGGGATGCCTTGTTCATGATCCTGCTCGCCGAGGCCACTGCAGCATTCGAATCGTTGACTCGCAGCAACCAGGATGACCAACTCGCATGGCAAGCACCGGAAGCCTGGCCCAATACGTTCCGACAATCCTGGTTCATTCCGGGGCCTGAGCTGGTGCAGGTCGACCGATTCCGACGACAGTGCATGGAACACTTCGATTCGGTCTTTGAATCCATCGATGCCATCATTGCGCCGTCCTTCGCGGAAGGCCTCATCATCTCGATGAACTGCACGGGCCATCCTTCCCTCACGGTCCCCGTCGATCTCAAGCAGAACGGAAGCCCGCACGGCGTGACCATGATCGGAAGACTGTTCGACGAGGGAACCCTGTTGAGGCTTGGTCGTGTGATCGAATCGACCTGCTGGCTGACGGAAACCAGAGTTCCCGGCGGCACGGCATGAGTCCATCCCGGCAGGTCAGCAGCAGGCCTTCCAGCGGAAGCACTCCACACGATGATCATTGACCATTCCGACCGCCTGCATGAAGGCGTAACACACGGTGGGTCCGGTCCATTTGAAACCGCGTGATTTCAGATCTCTCGCCATCGATTCCGACTCCGGCGTGAAGCCCGGCAATTCGCACTCCCATGTGCGTCTGTTCACGATGGTCTTGCCGCCCACATGCGACCAGAGCAGGTCTGAAAAGGACAGACCGGACTGTTCGATTTCCATGAAACAACCTGCATTGTGGACCGCCGCTTCGATCTTGGCCCTGTTCCGAATGATGCGTTCATCCACAATCGCCTGTTCAATCCGGCTGGTATCCCATGTCGCCAGTCTGCGGGGGTTCAGATCGTCCATGACTTCCAGGATCGCAGCACGCTTCCTCAAGACCACCAGCCAGGACAGTCCGGACTGGAACGTATCCAGGATGAGCTTTGAAAACAGTGCGACATCATCCCGTACGGGAACACCCCACTCCTCGTCGTGGTACGCGACATACTGGGAATCTGTGCCACACCATTGACAACGGCTGGGTTCTGACATCCGAGGAGGGTATCCTGCCTTGCCATGATTCGAGCCGCGAAAGTCACCAAGGCCTACCGGAACACGCCCGTCCTGCGAGGCGTGGACCTCGAGGTCGCACAGGGAACCATCCATGGATTCGTCGGGCCGAATGGTGCCGGCAAGTCCACGTTCCTCAAGTGCCTGATCGGTGTCGTTCACGCGGACTCCGGTGACATCTCGATCGATGGCCTGGATGCCAGGCGTCAATCCCTGAAGGTCCGCTCCAGAGTGGGCTACGCCCCTGCGGAAACATCGCTCTATCACAGGATGCGCGCTGGCGAGCTGCTGGATTTCTCCATTCGATATCACCCCTCCCCGGATCTTCAACGCGGCATGAAGCTCCTTGAGAAACTGGAGGTACCGGCGAACCGTCGAGTCGGCGCACTCAGTCATGGCATGAAACGGAAAGTGCTCATCGCCCAGGCGGTTGCCAGCAACGCCCCCGTCATGATTCTGGATGAACCCATGGAGGCACTCGATCCCGAAGCAAGAAGGCTCGTCGAGGATCTCTTCAGGCAGGAAGCTTCCGAGGGCCGGACACTCTTCCTCTCATCGCATGATCTCTACAGCACCCAACGGCTCTGTTCTCGAGTGACCTTTCTTCATCGAGGTGTTGTTCTTCGAGATGGCCCTGTTCATGAACTGCTCTCCGGTGTTGCCAGCAGACTCCATNTCCAGTTCCGAAAGAGCATGGACGCTGGTCAGCTGCCTGCCGGTGACGGACTTCACTGGTCGGGAGCGGACATCAACTGGCAGGTTCGATTCGAATGCACGATCGAAGAGGCGCTTTCCCAGATGTCGACGCTCCCGATCGCCAGCATCCGGGATGATGGTGGTCATCTGGAGGATCTGTTCGACGAGCTCTACAAGGCGAAAGTCGAGGAGGCGCCATGAGTCTTCTTCGACACTGGCTGCGTGATGCGTGGTGGATCTTTGCCGGCTACATCGTGATTCTCGAAGCGGCCCTCATAGCCGCCATTCTCTACTGGCCCAAATTCAGGGACAACATGCCAGCCATCGCGAAGCTGGTCCCGTTCGATTCCCTGCAGAGGCTCATGGAATCCGTCGAGATCGCCGGCTACTGGCCATATCTGGCTGTACAGCAATGGTTCAAGGGATGCAGTCTCTTCGGTCTGGCCGCGGCAGCATTTCTCACCAGCGGCGTCGTTGCGAGAGACGCCGACCAGAAAACCGCGGAGTTCCTTCTCTCAAGGCCGATCTCACGTCGCCGCATTCTGCTCACACGCTGGCTGGCGGCGGCCGCACTGGTCATCATCCCCGTCTACATCACATCGATCACGGCGATCTGGATCTCACCGGCAGTCGATGAACAGGTGTCCTGGAGCGATGTCCTGCTTTCCAGCACGTTCATGTCGCTGTTCCTGCTGATGCTGGTGACCTTCACCGCCATGATCTCGGCCATGAGCAGCCATCAGTTGAAAGCCGGCATCATTCTCATCGGTTTCATCCTCCTGAACTTCGCGCTCTATCTCATCCAGGAAATCGATGAGATCAGCCTGTTCAAGACGGTTGATGTCTGGGTCTTCATGGAGATTCAGGCAGGCAACTTCCCGTGGGTGACGTCTGCCTGCTACGTCGGTGCCACCATCATCATGCTGCTTGTTGCACTGGGTGTGTATTCAAGACGGGATTTCTGAACTGGATTCGTACAGAGGAGTAGCGCAATGCGAGCCTTGCTTGGGAGCGGCGGTTTCAGAGGAGATGAGCGGCGCGCTCTGTACAACGAGGAGATGCGAAGACACTTCGGCGATGTCGACCGCGTCCTCTTCATTCCGTATGCACTGCATGATCACGAGGCCTATACGACTCTGATGAGTGAACGAGGTCTGGATGCCGGATATCAAATCGACGGCATCCATCGTCACGAGGATCCGGTCGCGGCCGTGATGGAGGCGCCGGCGATTTCGGTCGGAGGCGGCAACACCTTCAGGCTCATTGCCGATCTGCACCGCCTTGGACTCATCGACGCCATTCGCCAAAGGGTCGTCAACGACGACATTCCCTACATGGGAGTCAGTGCAGGAACCAATGTGGCCTGTCCCACGATGCAGACGACCAATGACATGCCCATCACTCAGCCGAGCAGTTTCAGCGCCCTCGGCCTCGTTCCATTCCAGGTCAATGCCCATTACTACGAGGGATCCATCTGGATCCGTCATGATGGTGAGTTCGTCGAACATTTCGGAGAAACACGGGACGATCGGATACGTGAATTCCATGAAATGAACGAGACCCCGGTCGTCGGCCTCTGGGAGGCTGGATTCATCCGAGTGCAAGACGACGAGTTCGAACTGATCGGTTCGCCTGCGCGCGTGTTCCGCAGAGGCTGCGAACCCTACGACGTTGAACCCGGTTGCAGACTCGTCGAACTGTCCTGAGGAATGACGTCCGGTTCAACGATGGGGACGTCCTGATCAGGGAGACCTGCTGCCAGCACGGCGACGCCGATGACCGAGATGATCGCGCCGACAATGGCCCGCCTCGTGATTCGATCCTTCTCGATCCATGCGGCGAATGGCAGGATGAAAACCGGCGACAAGGCCATGAGCGTTGCGGCAATCGCGGTCTCGACGTTTTCGATGCCCACCAGACTCAACCAGACCCCGAGGACCGGGCCGAAGACGGCACCGATGAGAATCAAGCCCGCGACCAGCAGGTAGTTCCTGGGAGCCGTGCGTTCATCCTCCTGATCAGTCGCCTTCAAACGAAGCAGGACGAGAAGGATGAACGCCATCACCACCCCGAAGACGATTCGCACCAGCGTCGCGGACCAGGGGTTCATCGTCTCTCCCGAAGGCCCGGGGATCGCCATCCCGAGCTTCGCCAGGATGAGGCCGACGGCCTGGGCGATCCCGGCACCAACACCCAGAAGGATGCCTCGTCGAGGATGTGGATGCGTGTTGGATCCATCCGGCTCACTGACCACCCAGGCGATGCCGCCGAGCGTGATGGTCATTCCAATGATGGCAACAATGGTGAGGGTCTCATCAAGGACCGGCCAGGCCAGAAAGGCTGTGATGGGTGGTGCGAGCGTCAGGAGCAGCGTCGTGATCCGGGAACCAGCATCCACAAGCGCCTGAAAGAGGAGTTGATCACCGATACCCAGCCCGATGATGCCCGAGGCAGCCAACCATGCAATCGATTCACCAGGAACATCCGGCCACCAATCACCAAAGATCAGCTTGTGTACGACAAAGAGCAAGATCACGGCCACGATCAGCCGTGATACGTTCACAAGGGCGGATCCCAGCTGCCGGCCGGCTTCGGCAATCGCCAGGGCAGTGAAGACCCAGCAGATGGCGGCACCTGTCGAAGCCAATGAACCAATGAGAGACTCTGGAAGCACTCGTGCAGTATGGCATCTGCCGGTCGGACTCGTCGCATGATCAGCAATCCCGGCACATTTGCACACTTTCGATGCAGACCCGACAATCCAACGATGACATCCGGCCTCTTGCGGCACATCCCCGGTTCGCTCATTCCACTCGTGCTTCTGTGGGCACTGGTTCCGGGTTGCAAGGTCGGACCCGACTATCAGCGACCGGATCTGAATCTGCCCGACTCCTGGGTTCAGGCCAGATCCGAGATCCAGGGGCAGTCCCCGCCTCAGCTTGAGAACTGGTGGACGGTCTTTCAGGATCCGATGCTTGATGATCTGATTCTCGAAGCAGAGTCCAACAACCTGAACCTGCTGGTCGCTGTCGCCAGGATCGACGAATATCGCGCCCGATACGGCATCGCATCCGCTGATCTCTATCCGGACATCGGATCCTTTGCGGCTTACCGTCGAGCACGCGTCAGCGACACCGACTTTGATCAGGCTGGCTATTCGGTTGGCGGCCCCTTCAACAACTGGGGCATCGGACTGGATGCCAGTTGGGAACTTGATCTGTTCGGCCGGATCGCTCGTTCGATCGAAGCCGCGACTGCGGAATGGGAAGGCATCATCGATGACTGGCGAGGTGTCATGGTCACCATGCGGGCCGATGTGGCCAACAGCTACATCAACATCCGGACGCTCCAGGCCCGAAGAGTGGTTCTCCAGAAAAACCTCGAATCCAGCCGAAAGCTCATCGAGCTGACAAGTCACATGGAATCGTCCGGGACCAGTTCGATGCTTCAGGTCTACCAGGCGACTGCACAGCAGCAGCAGTTCGAAGCACAGATGCCGAACATCGACTTCCAGATCGCCAAGGAAATCAACAGCCTTGCCGTACTGCTGGGTCGAACCGAAGGTGACCTTGCCGATCAACTGGGCGTTGACCGGACGATTCCCGAACCTCCCGGCGAGGTTTCGGTCGGCATTCCGGCCGACATCATCCGTCGAAGACCCGACCTGTGCTCCGCAGAACGCGCATTGGCAGCAGCGACTGCCCGCGTGGGCGTTGCCGAGGCGATGCTCTATCCATCTATACGACTGACGGGCACCTTTGCCTTCACCGCGTCGAGTTTCTCGGATGTCTGGAACTGGTCCAGCAGGACCTATTCCGCCGGACCGTCGATCAGCTGGGACGTCTTCAACGGTGGCAGACTCGAGTCTGCCGTCAAGGAAGCCGAAGCTGTCACGAAGATCGCCCTGCTCGACTATCAGCAGAAGGCATTGACCGCCATCGCCGAAGTCGAGACCGCACTCGCTGGTTTCGCGTTGGCTGCCAGAGAGCGGGACATCCTCAAGCTGGGTGTGGATTCAGGCGAGAAGGCGCTGAAACTCGCCACGATGCAGTACCGGGCCGGAACCCTTGACTTCATCACACTCTTGACGGCCCAGCAACAGGTGCTGCTCCTGGAAAACGAACTGGTTCAGGCAAAGGGCCTGTGTGCTGAAACACTCATCGAGCTCTACAGGGCGCTCGGTGGTGGATGGGATCCGGACCAGTTGCCGCCAAGCTTCGATTCGGATGCGAAGGAACCGCCTGACATGACCGCTTCTGGAAAGGAATCAGCATGAAAACCTCGACGGCACTCTGTGGCCTTCCCATGGTCATGGCATTTCTGCTGATGGCGTCATGCGAAAGCAAGACACCTGAAGAGATGCCGCCGATGCCGGTCGTGATGGGTACGGTTTCGTCCGATGACGTGCCGGTGTACAGGACATACCCCGGCAAGACCCAGGCCGTACGGACGATTCCGATCAATCCACGAGTCCAGGGCATCCTCGAGAAAGTTCATTACATGCAGGGATCGCAGGTCGAGCCGGGCCAGATCCTCTACAGCCTCGAGCGTGAACCATTCGAATCCGATCGAAACTCCGCCTTGGCAGGCGTCGCTTCCGCACTGGCCGATCTCGAGTACGCACAATCGCAGTTGAAGCGGAATGCACCACTCGTCAAGGAAGGTGCGGTCTCCGAGGACTACTACAACCAACTCGAATCGAATCTCGTCGGAGCTGAAGCTCAGGTCCAATCGGCTCGGGCCCAGCTTGTGGAAGCCGAGTTGAACCTTTCCTACTGCGATATCCGAATGCCTGGTGTCCCTGAACGACATCACTACCGGATCGGTCGGACCTTTGTTGACGAAGGAAGCCTCGTGAGCCCTGGACCGAAATCGGAGATGGCCCAGGTTGTCCAGATCTCCCCCATCCGAGCGATGTTCGACCCCGCCGGTTCGGAATGGCCCGAGTACCTGAAGCAGAGTCGATATGGCAGCAAGCCGCTGTCCGTGGACGTCACCATCCCGACGGACAAGAACTTCAGTCAGACAGGCATCGTGAACTTCTTCGACAACACGGTCAATCCAAGAACCTCCACGATTGAAATGTGGGCTGAAATCGAGAACAACGACCTGGCATTGATGCCCGGCCAGTACATCCTGGTTCGCGTGCTGTTGGAGACCCTTCAGAACGCCGTCGTGATTCCGACCTCCGCGATCGAGTCCAGTGCATCGAGCAAGTATGTCTGGACCGTGAAGGATGACATGAGTCCGGTCCAGGTTCCCATCGAGCTCGGACCGGAACACGGTGAAATGACGGTCATCACCAAAGGCCTGTCGAAGGGTCAGAAGATCGTGATCGACGGTGGCAGCAAGATCCGTCCAGGGCCAGATACGAAAGTCCGGATCGTCACCAAGGACGAAATGAAGCAAGAAGCACAAACTGCCCCGGGCGCTGCTGCAGCGGCTCAGGGAACCAAGAACGGAAGCTGATCAAACATGCTCGAGTTCTTCATTCGCAGACCGATCTTCTCGATGGTGATTTCACTTGTGATCACCTTCGCCGGACTGGTATGCGTCGGCATTCTTCCAATCGCCTACTTCCCCGATGTCACACCACCAACGATCATGGTGTCGACGAACTTCCCTGGTGCGGATGCCACAACCGTTTCCACCGTCGTCACCAGACCGATGGAACAGGAAATCAACGGTGTCAAGGGCATGATCTACATGTCCTCGAGCAGCACCAACAACGGCGACTGTTCGATCACCGTGACGTTCGATGTGGGCTATGACCAGGACATCGCGGCCGTCGATGTCCAGAACAGGGTCGAACGCGCGAAGCCCAGGCTTCCCGAGGAAGTCCAGAGAGCAGGCATCATTGTCGACAAGCAGTCGACCAGCCTGACCCTGGTCGTCAGTCTGTTGTCGCCGAACGGCACGTTCGACAGCGGCTACCTGAGCAACTACGCCGACATCCATGTGACGGATACGCTGACTCGTGTTCCCGGTGTCGGCAAGGTCACGAACTTCGGACTTCAGAAGTATGCGATTCGAATCTGGCTGGATCCCGATCGAATGGCCGCCATGGACATCGGTATCCAGGAAATCAAGAACGCGGTGTCCGGACAGAACAAGCAGGCCGTCGCAGGAAAGGTCGCCGGCCCACCCGCCATCGGCAACCCGGCTTTCACGCTGCAGGTGACCGCGATGGGTCGGCTCGAGCAAGTCGAACAGTTCGAGGAGATCATCGTCCGGGCATCCGGTGACGGACAGATCGTCCGACTCAAGGATGTTGCCCGAGTGGAACTGGGCGCACAGACCTATGCAAGTGACTCGAGACAGAGCGGCCAACCGGCAGCGCAGATCGGCATCTACCAGCTTCCGGATGCCAACGCACTGACCGTTTCGAAGAACATCATCGCTCAGATGGAAATGCTCAAGGAGCGTTTTCCCGAGGACATCCAGTACAAGATCACCTACAACAACACGGACTTCGTCAATGCATCCATTGATGATCTGATCCAAACGATCATCGAAGCCATCATTCTGGTCGTCCTGGTGATCTACATCTTCCTGCAGTCCTTCAAGACGACGATCATTCCACTGCTGGCCATTCCGGTGTCTCTTTTCGGGGCATTCGCCATCATGATGGGGTTCGGTTTCACGATCAACACCTTGACCCTGCTCGGACTGGTCCTGGCGATCGGACTGGTCGTGGATGATGCGATCGTGGTTGTGGAGAATGTCGAACGGGAAATCCACACGGGCCCCAAGGACCGTTCCATCATGGCTTCCACCATCGTGGCCATGAAACAGGTCGTCGCCCCAGTCGTCGCTACCACACTGGTTCTACTGGCCGTCTTCATTCCCGCGGCGCTCATGCCCGGGATCACCGGTCGCCTCTACAACCAGTTCGCTCTGACCATCGCGTTCTCGGTCGTCATCAGCAGTGTCGTCTCCCTCACGCTGACGCCCGCGCTTGCGGCGATCATGATGAGCAAACCTCAGGAATCGCACAAGGAAAGCATCCGGGAAAAGATCTTCAAGCCATTCAACCGCTTCATGGACTGGATGACATCCGGATACGGAAGACTCGTCGAATGGGGTGCCAAGGCCTGGATGCTTTTCGTGTTGCTCTTCGGGGGCGTGGTGGCTGGAATCGTGGTCCTGCTTCTGGGCACCTCCACGGCATTCGTTCCCGAGGAGGATCAGGGGTACTTCCTCGTCAACGTCCAGCTGCCCTCGGCCGCCACCATTGAACGCACGCAGGCAGTCGAAGATCAGGTTCTCAAGATTCTGGAACAGGAAAAGGAAATCACTGATGTCGTCATGATCAGTGGCTACAACTTCCTGACAGGTGTCAATCAGACCAACTCGGCATTCCTGATCGCGATTCTGGAGAACTGGGAAGATCGTCCTTCGGAAGATCAGAACGTCGAAGCGATCATCGAGCGGCTCACACCAAGACTGCTGTCCATTCCGGATGCGCTGGTCATGGGATTCAATCCACCCGCCATTCAGGGCCTGGGTGCCGTCGGTGGATTCCAGATGGAACTCCAGAACCTGAATTCAGTCAGCCTCGAGGAGATGGAGCAGGCCGCGCGAATGTTCATCGGTGGCTCGATGAAGACGCCGATCATCCAGCGACTGAGCACCACATTCCGCGCGAATGTTCCCCAGCTCTATCTGGACATCGATCGGACCAAGGCCGAACTGTACGGAGTTGATGTTGGAACATTGCTCGACACCCTGCAGTTCTACATGGGTTCCTTCTACATCAACGACTTCAACAAGTTCGGAAAGATCTATCAGGTCGTTGCCCAGGCGGATGCCCAGTTCAGGATGAAGCCCGAGGAGATTCTGCAGTTGCATGTGCAGAACCGTGGTGGAGACATGATTCCACTGTCCTCGTTCGTCCAGATCGAACAGATCACAGGCATCGACAATCTGCCCCACTTCAACATCTACGACTCGATCAGCCTCAACGGCACCCCCGGCCCCGGATACAGCAGCGGTACTGCCATCATGGCGATGGAAAAGATCGCCGAAAAGGTGCTGCCCGCTGGTATCGGAACGTCCTGGACAGGCATGACCTATCAGCAGATCAAGGCTGGAAACCTGGCCCCACTCGTCTTTGCACTGGCGCTGATCGCCGTGTTCCTCTTCCTGGCAGCACAGTATGAAAGCTGGATGCTGCCTGTGCTGATCCTGCTTGCCGTGCCGCCTGCCGTACTGGGTGCACTTGGATTCCTGCTGATGCGAGCCATGCCCTTGGACGTCTATGGCCAGATCGGCTTGGTCATGCTCATCGGACTGGCCGCCAAGAACTCCATTCTGATCGTCGAGTTCGCCAAGCAGCAGAGGGAATCCGGTGCGGGTGTCATCGAATCCGCCATCGAAGCCTCGAAGCTTCGACTGCGACCGATCCTCATGACGGCCGTTTCCTTTGCCGCCGGCGTCATCCCGCTGGTCATCGCCTCCGGTGCCGGTGCCGTCAGCCGCCAGTCACTCGGAACAGTGGTCTTCGGTGGCATCGTGGTCGCCACGATCATGACACTGCTGATCGTTCCCGTGTTCTACGTCATCATCGAACGCATGCGGAACCGATTCGGATTCGGAAAGCCAAAAGGATTGACCGCTGAGTGAGTGGCCTATCTGGCGAGTCCAAGCTGATCCAGGATGAAGGCGTACTCGAATGCGATGTCATCCAACTGGCCGTAACGACCACTTGAACCGCCGTGGCCTGCTCCCATGTTCGTTCGAAGCAGGAGCAGGTTGTCGTCAGTCTTGTGATCCCTGAGTTTCGCCGTCCACTTGGCGGGTTCCCAGTAATGCACTCTGGAGTCGTTCAGCCCGGCCGTGACGAGAATGGCCGGGTAGTCCATCTCACGGACATTGTCATAGGGCGAGTAGGCAAGCATCCGGTGGAACGCTTCGGGGTCTGCCGGATTTCCCCACTCTTCGTACTCGCCGACCGTCAGTGGAATGGTCGGATCCGACATCGTGTTGATCACATCGACGAATGGCACGTCGGCATGTGCCACGGTGAACAGATCGGGCCTCATGTTGAGTACGGCACCGATCAGCAAGCCCCCCGCTGATCCGCCCTGCACGGCAATACGATCAGGCGATCCCCAACCCTGATCTCGAAGTGACTCGACAACAGTGATGAAATCGTTGAAGGTGTTTTCCTTCAGGGCCATCTTCCCGGTGTCATACCAGTGACGTCCCATCTCGCCTCCGCCACGTATGTGCGCAATCGCGAAGACGACACCCCGATCGAGAAGCGAGAGTCGATTGGAAGAGAACCAGGGGTTCATAGAAGATCCGTAGGATCCATAGCCATAGACCCAAAGCGGATGGCTGCCGTCCGGTTCGAGACCCTTTCGGTGAACGAGGGTGATGGGTATGCGAACACCATCATCGGATGTGGCTTCGAGACGCTTCACTTCGTAGTCGTTTCCATCGAAACCGCCCAGGACCTCCCGCTGCTTTCGCAGTGAGGCCTGACGGGTATTCATGTCGTAGTCGTACACCGAAGATGGCGTGACCGGGGACTGGTATCCGAATCGAATCGTTCCGGTTCCAAAACGCTCGTTGGTTCCCAATCCGATCAGCGAAACTCTCTCCGGAACAGGAACCAGGTGTGACTCACCAGTCTTCAGATCAACGATTCTCAGAGACGTATAACCATCTCGACGCTCGGAGATCACCATGTGATCCTGAAAGAGATCCAGACCAGTGACATAGACATCGGGGTCGTACTCGATGAACTCGGTCCAGTCGGACAGGCCTGATGGACTGGATTCCGCGGACATGATCCTGAAGTTCGTTGCGCCCTCGTTGGTTCGAATGAAATACCGGTCTCCGTGACGATCGATGTCGTATTCGATTCCATGACGACGCGGCAAGATGACTCGTGGAGACTCATTGGGCGTGGAAGCATCGATTTCATGCCACTCGCTGGTCAACTGGGATCCCGAGGTGATGAAGATAGACTGACCGCTTCGACTTCGATCAACACCGACATAGAACATGCCGTCAGGATCGTGATAGACAAGCTGATCATCCTCGCCGGGCGTTCCGGTGACATGCCGGAAGATTCGATCCGGACGCTTGGCCTCGTCATGACGCGCATAGAACACGGTCGAGTTGTCATCAGCCCAGGCCAGTGAAAACGGATTCACATTGTGCACATTGGAGTCGATGATCTCACCCGTCGTGAGATCCTTGATGTAGAGGTCGTTCTCTTCATAGCCGCTCGTATCCGCAAGCCACGCCAGACGATTCCCGTCCGGGCTCGTCTCCCAGGTGGACACGTCATAGAACTCGAGACCCTCCGCCTCCTTGTTCATGTCCAGAATGATCTGTTCCTCACCATCGGGAGTCGCCTTGCGACAGATGATGTCGTAGGCCTTGCCCTCTTCGGTCCTGGAGTAGTAGATCCAGCCATCATTCCCTTCCCATGGGACGGACGTGTCGTCCTCCTTGATTCGCCCGAGCATTTCGTCATAGAGCGTCTTCTGGAAAGCCTCGAGATGGGCCGTCTGTTTCTTCGTGTAGTCATTTTCCGCGTTCAGATACTCGATGACTTCCGGCTTGTCCTTGCCACGAATCCAGTGATAAGGATCCTCCAGCCGAACTCCGTGGGGTTTGGTCACAACAGGCTTGGACATGGCATCTGGTGGTGTAGTCATGAGAGTCAGCAACAGGGTTCCAAGGAACAACATGATCAGGATCTCCGTAGAAGCCGAACATGCTAGCCTGCCCAACGGCATTCCATCAGGACATGCCCTGGAACCCTCTTCATGACCATGAGACTGCTCACGTGGAATGTCAACGGCATGCGGGCCGCGATCCGCAAGGGGCTCGATGACTGGATGGATGAACTCCAGCCCGACATCATGCTTCTGCAGGAGATCCGCGTTCGACCGGACCAACTGGAGCGGGACTGGGCGGAACCGAATGGCTGGCATGTCCACTGGCATCCAGCCGAACGGGCCGGATATGCCGGGACCGCGATCTGGTCGCGACAGAAGATCGAACGAATCCAGACCGGAATCGATGGCCAGGATGATCCGGAAGGTCGATTGCTCCTTGCGAGAATCGGCGACCTCGATGTGGCGAGCATCTATCTCCCCTCGGGTTCCTCGAGTGACGAAGCCCAGGTCCGCAAGAACACCTGGATGGAAGGCTTTGCCCCGTATGCCGCCAAGCTGATGCGCCGTAGACGACCTGTGATTCTTGGTGGCGATCTCAACATCGCTCGGTGTGAGCATGACATCTTCCATTGGAAGAGCAACCAGAACACATCGGGCTTTCTACCGCACGAGCGAACATGGATGAATGATCTCGTTTCATCTGGAGCCCATGATCTTCTTCGGGAGTCGGTCGGTGATGTCGATGGGCCCTATACCTGGTGGTCGAACCGAGGTCAGGCCCGTGCACTGGATCGCGGCTGGCGCATCGACTATCTGCTGGGCAACACCGTCGCCTCGCGGATGACCGAACGACTCTTCGTTCATCGCGATGCAGGACTGGCGATTTCAGATCATGCGCCAGTGATCGTTGATTTGAATGTTGACTGACAAGCCTGCGGGCTTGCTAGGATAGGGACAGCACCCGGGAGCCCTGCCATGACTCGTCTTGTTCTCATTCGTCACGGACAAAGCCAGTGGAATCTCGAAAACAGGTTCACAGGCTGGGTTGATCAGGATCTTTCCGAAACGGGAGTTGCCGAAGCGCGAGCGGCCGGCAGCCTGCTCAGTGCAGAGGGCTTTGAATTCGATCGAGCCTACGCAAGCTGTCTCACCCGCGCCATTCACACGCTCTGGCTGGTTCTCTGGTCCATGGAGCGGTGCTGGGTTCCAACAGAGTACGCCTGGCAACTGAATGAGCGGCACTATGGTGCGCTGCAGGGCCTGAACAAGGCGGAGACTGCCGCAAAGCATGGTGACGAACAGGTGCATGTCTGGCGGCGTTCATACGACACGCCGCCCCCATTGATTTCACGGGATGACCCGATGTGGCCTGGTCACGATCCTCGTTACGCCGGCGTTCCCGCTGATCAGCTTCCGCTTGGGGAATGCCTCAAGGACACGGTCGCCAGAGTGGTCCCCTATTGGAATGAAGTCATCAAGCCTCAGGTCGCCGAAGGGCGGCAGTTGATCATCGCAGCCCATGGCAATTCACTTCGAGCACTGGTCAAGCATCTCGATGGCATCAGCGATGAAGAGATCGTGTCCTTGAACATTCCAACAGGTGTTCCGATGGTCTATGAATTCGATTCTTCCATGAACCCGACGGGCCGGAAGTACCTCGGAGATGAAGATGCGATTGCAGCGGCGGCTCAGGCTGTCGCCAATCAGGGCAAGGCCACCTGACCACACCCTTCCCGATGGAATGAACAAGGCCCGCCACTGGATGCGACGGGCCTTGTGTCCATTTGACGATGTCGTTCTGATCAGAAGAGCAGATCGAGATAGGTTGGAAGCGGCCACAGGTCATCTGGAAGCATGCCTTCGATGGCATCGCTGTTCGATCGGACCCTGTTCATGGCCGGAATCATCTCATCCTGAATTCTTCGGATATTGGCTTCCTCATCCTCCGGAAGACTTTCGAGAATCGATTCGACTTCGAGGCATGCCACCTCGAGATCCGTGAGCCGCGCGGTCAGATCCGTCAACCTTCCACGAACCGAGGCCGGGTCGACGCCTGCGGCATCCGTTGCCGCAATGGCTTCGGCAACCTCGGCCTGATGACGTATGGCGGCAGGAATGACCATGGTGTTGATCATCCGGAGCAGTGTCCGGGCCTCGATCTGCATGACCTGCGAGTAGTTTTCGTAGAGAACAGTAAGACGTGCTTCGAGTTCGGCCTCGCTCAGAACGCCGTACGTGCTGAAGAGTTCACGCGCCTTTTGGGATGCCATGGCCGGCAGGGCATCCGCACACCCCTTGAGATTGGGAAGACCCCGCTTCTCTGCTTCGTTGTGCCAGGCCTCCGAATAGTTGTCGCCGTTGAACACGACTCTCTTGTGCTCGGAATAGATCTCTCGAAGGACTTCGATGATGGCATGGCAACGAGTTTCCTCATCCATGTCAGTGGTCACCTTCGATTCCATCATGTTGGCGATGTCATCAAGCGATTGGGCGACGATCGTGTTGAGAACGGCATTCGGCCATGCGGGAACCGCGGTGGACCCGACGGCCCTGAACTCGAAACGGTTGCCGATGAAGGCGAATGGGCTGGTCCGGTTCCGGTCGCCCGGATGCCGTTCCAGTTTCGGCATGGCCGATGTTCCCAGATCCAGCTTCGTGCTGTGCTTGAAGTCGGACATCTCGCCAGCCTCGAGCCGGTCGAGAACACGTTCCAGTTCAGCGCCTGTGTAGATACTCAGAATGGCAGGTGGTGCCTCATTGGCGCCGAGTCGATGATCATTGCCTGCACTGGCGACGGTTGCCCGCAGAAGATCCGCGTGCAGATCAAGACCGCGGACGACGGCGCAGACGAAGGTCAGGAACTGGAGATGGCCGGGTCCCTTGTCATTCGGATTGAGCAGATTGTGCCCCGTATCCGTCACGAGCGACCAGTTGTTGTGCTTGCCACTGCCGTTGACACCGGCAAACGGCTTCTCGTGCAGCAGACAGACCATGCCATGGTCTCGAGCGGTCTTCCTGAGCACGCTCATGGTCTGCATCTGATGATCACAGGCCAGATTCGTACCTTCGAACAGAGGCGCCAGCTCGAACTGATGCGGTGCGACCTCGTTGTGACGTGTCTTGGCAGGAATTCCAAGAGCGTAGAGACGCGCTTCCACATCAGCCATGAATGACTGAACCTTGGCGGGAACCGAACCGAAATAGTGATCGTCCAGCTGATGTCCCTTGGGCGCATCGCATCCGATCAACGTGCGACCGCACATTCTCAGGTCGGGTCTGGCCTGGTAGGCGTCTTCTTCGAGCAGGAAGTATTCCTGTTCACAACCAAGCGTGGTCTGGACGCGATGGACACCCTTGTCCGTTCCGAACACGCGGAGAATACGCATTGCCTGGATGCTCAGGGCATCGATCGAACGAAGCAGTGGAGTCTTCTGGTCAAGTGACTCACCAGTCCATGAGACGAACGCAGTCGGAATACAGAGCGTTCGCTCACCTCCGTTGATAGAGATGAATGCAGGGCTTGTCGGATCCCAGGCGGTGTAGCCCCTGGCCTCCCACGTGTCCCGGATACTGCCCGTTGGAAAGGAACTCGCATCCGGTTCGCTTCTGATCAGCATGTCACCGGAGAATTCAGCGATCACACCACCTTCTCCGTCCATGTTGAGGAACGAATCGTGCTTCTCCGCAGTCGCCCCGGTCAATGGTTGGAACCAGTGGCAGTAGTGCGTGCATCCGTTCTCGATGGCCCAGTCCTTCATGGCGCTCGCAACTTCGTCGGCAATCGCCTCATCAAGCGGCTCATTGAACTGAACGGTTTGATCAAGTCGCTTCAACGCGGCAGGAGACAGCCGCCTGCGGATGTTCTCGCCGGTAAATGTCAGGATCCCGTAGTCATCTCCAAAGAGACGTTCGACGTCGCGTAGATGATCCATTTGAGGCTCCCGATTGGACTGGGTATGACCGGCAAGAGAACCACGGGGTTCGACCATGGTTACTGAACGGGTATGTGTAAGACTCATGGCTAGAGTTTACAGC
The DNA here is from genome assembly GCA_002702575.1 of Phycisphaerae bacterium. GTDB lineage: Bacteria > Planctomycetota > Phycisphaerae > Phycisphaerales > SM1A02 > UBA1668. The sequence goes on from PAAJ01000016.1 coordinate 298,602, forward strand.
GAGCGACGTTTTCTGATCGAACAGTGAATGCGCCGTGGATGGCTTCAGCCAAGGGAGATCAGAGGCTGGTCGGCTCGGCGGATTGATCCGGGAGTTCCTCGCCAGCGGCCATCTCGTAGGGGTGTGTTCCCAGATTGCCTGACCCCACTCGCTTGACCCAGTTCTCGCCGAGCGACTGAATGGCTGCTCCAAGATCCGCCAATGGCCGGGCAAAGGCCGGTTGCCAGTCCGTCAGGCCCGCAAGATCCTGAGTGACCACAACCTGGCCGTGACAGGCCGGGCCGGCTCCACAGCCGATCACCGGAATCGAGGTCCGCTCGACGATCGCCTCGGAAACCTGGGCCGGGACGGCTTCGACCAGAATCATCGTGGCGCCAGCTTCTTCCAGTCGACGGGCTTCTTCAACCAGACGATTGGCCTCTGCGGTCGTTCGACCCGCAGATCGATAGCCCCCGTCGTGCTTGACCTGCTGGGGCCTCGAGCCGATATGGGCCACAACTGGAATTCCAGCCCGATTGAGCTGGGATACCAGGCCGGTGAAGGTGCCATCCACTTCCAGCTTCACACAATCGGCGCGACCCTCGACCAGGAATCTGCCGGCGTTCCGGATCGCTTCCGATTCATCCGCCTGATAGGACAGAAAAGGCATGTCTGCCATCACCATGCAGTGGGGTGCTCCACGCTTGACGGCAGCGGTCAACTGGATCAGCAGATCAAGAGGCGCGTGAATGGTTCCGGGCAATCCGAGCACCATCTCAGCCGCCGTGTCTCCAACCAGCAGAACCGGGACACCGGCACGCTGCAGCCAGCGGGCCATCGTGGCGTCATAGCAGGTCAAGGCAGCGAAGGGCGTACCCTCGTCCACCATCCGTCTCAACGATCTGAGCGTGAACGGCTTGTTCAACCCACGTCCTGCAGAAGTGTGGTTGCCAGAATGGTCCGATGGAGTACTCATCAACCGGACCAGTATAGGAGCCCGGTGGTCTCGATTGGAGGGTTTCCCGGGGGTTCAGGCTGCCAGATGCCATCACTTGCCTCCTGATGACCAGAATCACTTGCTTACCGGGCATTTCGGTCGAATCATGTAAAAAGAGGTCTTCTGACCCGGAGATTCGAATGACCACATACCACTCCCCTCAAGAACCTTCCGGCCGGTCCTATCTGGCCGCCTTCACGCCGGGCCTGCTGGTCTGTGCCATCGCCCTTGGGGTGCTCTGGCTGACCCCGGAGATCCTGAGGCAGTTTTCACATACCAACACCCTGCATCAGGTTCGTGAGGCCTCGATTCGCCTGAACACCCCCAGTGTTCCGGCTGGATCCGGAACCTTCCTCGATCACCTCAATCAGGCCTCGCGTGACGTGGCATCGTTTGTTCGACCCTCGGTTGTCCACATCACATCTGCGCAGGATGCCGGGCCACACGGCCGATTGGAGATGTCCACCGGGAGTGGCTGGGTCTGGGATGCCAATGGTCACATTCTGACCAACTCGCACGTCGTGGCCCAGGCGGATCACATCGATGTCCAACTGCATGACGGCACTGTGTATGAAGCTCGGATCATCGGACTCGATGATCTCACCGACATTGCCGTCATCCGAGTGGATGCCGAACGCCTGGTTCCTGCAACACGGACCGATCCACGTGAGGAACTTCATCAGGGATCGCTCGTCTTCGCGTTCGGATCACCGATGGACTTTCGGTTCTCCATGTCCCAGGGCATCATCTCGGGCCTTGGCCGATCCGTCGGTTTGCTCAGAAATCGGAGAATGCTCGGCTTCGAGAACTTCATTCAGGTCGATGCCGCGATCAATCCAGGCAACTCGGGTGGACCCTTGACCAATCACCGGGGCGAAGTCATTGGCATGAATACGGCAATCGCCGTTGCCGATCTGGATGATGACAGCGAGTTCAGTGGTATCGGACTCGCCATTCCGATGGACATGATCGATTCGGTCGCAAACCAGATCATTCAGGGCGGCGTCGTTCGAAAGGGATTCCTCGGTGTCTCGGTCGTCGATCAGGAATCCTATGTCTACGAATGGCTTGGCCCGATGGGCTACAACCCGTATCGAGGCGGCATTCTCGTCAGCACCCTCGTACCCGACAGCCCGCTGTCCAGAGCAGGTCTTGCCATCGGTGATGTCATCACGCATTACGACGAGCAGCTGCTCAACAATACGATTGATTTTCAAAATGCGATCGAATCCGATGAAGACGGACATTCGAGCCTTTCCGTATGGCGACCGGATCCGGATCGAAACAGCACTCAGAACGCAAAGCTGATCACCATCACTTGTGAGGGACTCGAAGACACCTCCGATGTTTCCTTTCTGACGTTCATCGAGAAGATGTCCAGCTACTTCCGGGCAAGAGGATTCGATCAGAAAGGCATCCTGATCGCCAATACAACACCCGGAAAACCCGCTCACCAAGGTGGCCTGAAGGCCGGTGACATCATTACGCAGATCAATGGTCGCAGGATGGAATCACTCCAACAGCTGAGATCGACCATCTCGACACTGCTGCCGGATTCCGTCGTGAAGATCAGCTTCTGGCGACCCGGCGATGCCCCCGATACGGGCATGCGGAAGACCCTCGAGATCATTCTGGATGAGCGACCACCGATGTAGACGGCATGTCCTGCTTGCACTGAAGGCAGCCTCAGGCGCAGCGTGGTAGCGTGAGCGTCTGGAAAGCATCATGAATACCGCGTCGGTCCAGAACGACAACACGAAGGTTCTCGAAGTCCGAAACGCTCGAATCGTCTACACCGGAACCCACCGGAACAAGGATGTCGTGGCCGTCGAGGACGTGAGTCTGGAAATCGACCGCGGTCGTTCACTGGGGATCGTGGGCGCATCGGGCTGCGGCAAATCCAGTCTCGTTCGAGGCATCATGCAACTGGTGCCACTGGCATCCGGGTCCGTTCACGTCCTCGGCCAAGAACCCGCTCGAATGAGTCGGGAGGCCCGACGCCGGATGCGACGCCACTTTCAGATGGTGTTTCAGGATCCCGGAGGATCCTTGGATGCCAGGATGCGTGTGATCGATCTGGTTGCCGAACCCCTCAAAGTCCACAAGATGGCGCGGGGAGATGAACTGAGAGACCGTGCGGCATCCTGCCTCGAGTCCGTCGGGATCACGGAGGACATGGTCGATCGCTATCCGCATCAGTTCTCCGGTGGTCAACGCCAGCGGATCGCGATCGCACGAGCGATCGTGACCGAGCCGGATCTGCTGGTCTGTGATGAACCGACATCGGCCCTCGATGTCTCGATACAGGCCCATGTGCTCAATCTGCTTCGTGACATTCGACGTCGCCGCCCCATCGGAATGCTCTTCGTGACACATGACATGGGCGTCGTGCGGCAAATCTGTGATGACGTGATTGTGATGGATGCCGGGCGAATTGTTGAACAGGGCCCGGTGGAGGACATCCTGCGGGCACCCGCCCATCCGGTGACCCAGGCCCTTCTGAAAGTTGCCCTGGAACACCACGCCGGGAGCGCTCTCGGGTAGGTAGGATGGATGACAATGCTCGCTTACCTCGATCTGCTGAAACACGTTCGTCACCACGGGCAACCGCGCGAAGATCGGACTGGAACCGGAACACTCAGCTGCTTCGGACAGTCGATGCGATTCGATCTCTCCAGAGGATTTCCGCTGGTCACCACCAAGAAGGTGCACCTGAAATCCATCATTGGTGAACTCCTCTGGTTCCTGCAAGGTGACACGAATATCCGTTGGCTGAATGACAACGGCATCAGCATCTGGGACGAGTGGGCTGATGAGAACGGAGACCTTGGGCCCGTCTATGGTCATCAATGGCGATCCTGGGCTGCCGCGGATGGTCGCACGGTCGATCAGATCACGAACGTGATCGAAGGCATCAGGACCGATCCCCAGTCACGTCGCCTGATCGTCAATGCCTGGAATGTCGGCGAACTGCAGAAGATGGCGCTTCCCCCCTGTCATGTTCTCTTCCAGTTCTATGTGTGTGACGGCAAACTTTCATGCCAGCTTTATCAGAGAAGCGCCGACCTCTTTCTCGGAGTTCCGTTCAACATCGCGTCCTATGCCCTGCTGACGATGATGATCGCTCAGTGCACTGATCTGCTTCCAGGTGATTTCATACACGTCATCGGTGACACGCACATCTACACGAATCATCTCGAACAGGTGGATACGCAGCTGACCCGTGAACCTCGTGCATTGCCAACCATGGAACTCAACAAGGACATCACGTCCGTGTTTGATTTCACGCTGGATGACTTCAACCTGGTCGGGTACGACCCCCATCCCCGACTGTCCGCGCCAGTTGCGGTCTGATGGCGCAAGACCATGCTGATCACGCTCATTGTCGCCGCAGCTGAAAACAACGCCATCGGGCGTGATGGCGATCTCCCCTGGAGACTTCGGGCCGACATGCTTCATTTTCGGAAGACCACGATGGGCCACCCGGTCATCATGGGCCGACGCACATGGGACTCTCTTCCAAAACCGCTCGAGGACCGAACGAACATCGTCCTCACCCGCAATCAGTCCTTCGAAGCACCCGGCGGTGTCGTAACGCGCGAGCTCCAGGAGGCGATTGAAGCCTGTGGTGATGTCGATGAATGCTTCATCATCGGTGGCGGTGAGATCTATCGGCAATTCCTTCCACGGGCGGATCGCATCTTGATGACGCGCGTTCACGTTGAAATCGATGGCGATGCCTCTTTTCCAGAGCTTGACGAAAACGCCTGGACGCTGACTTCCAGTGAAGTCCATCCCGCCGATGAACGGAATGACCACGCCATGACATTCCAGGACTGGCGAAGAGCCTGAGCGTTTTCGAAATTCCACTCCCTTTCATCACTTCTTGGGTCATCACGATCCGAGTGCGTTAGATCTTGTTCTGACGACAGGGAAGTCGTCATTACTTGAAAAGGAGTTCATCATGTTCGGAGTTTCGTCCTCTCTTGCGATCGCTGGACTGGTCATCAGTCTTTTGAGCGCATCCTGCGAAGTAGGCGTGAACGCAACGCCTGTATCACTTCATGTCGACGTCAAAGGTCGCTACACCCCGTCGGATTCACAGAACGTGGTCTGCGACATGATCGTTCCGCAGCCGGACGGCAGTGTTCGGCTCTATCGCGATATCGATTGCGATGGAATCGCCGACTATGTCCTGATCGGAAATCGCTGGATACCTCTTGGACATGGCGGTGGCATGGGGCCCTATCAACCCGGATCTTTCAAACCCGTTCCAAAGGAGATGCCGTGGTTGGATCCGGGATATCAGAATCGGAAAGCTGCGGATCTGATTCGGGAAACGGGCCTGGACGATCTTGGCGATGAGGATGACCATCGACAGGTGATCTGGCTCCATGGCCTGAGTACCTCCCAGTGGACCATGGATGTCACCATTCCTTCCACATCACGTTGCGATCAACCGGACTTCAGGCAATACGACCTCGATCTCGAATGGACCGTGATCCACTGCGAAACGGACGAGGATTTCGAAGCCTGGCGCGTGTCGGGCAGTATTGACGAAGCACTTCGCTTTCTCGTTGATTGCGGCGTACAGGCCTTCTCCATGGACACGCTCACGGGCCGGCTCGATGTGTTTCATGACGAAACAACTGGAATGATCCATGTGATGCTGGATGGTGCGGACGAGTATTCCGTGCCCATCGACTGATTCGTGTCGTGTTCGTAGAACAACAAGGCCCCGCGGGTGATCACCATCACTCGCGGGGTCGTCGTGGAGAAGCTGATCTCATTCGCCCTCGCCGGGCATCACGGAAATCATGCCCATCATGGGCATGCCTTCGGAAGGCTGGATCTCGATCAACTCGACCTTCGCCGCAGGTCGTGTTCGAAGAAGACCACCAGCTCGAAACTGTTCACCGATATCGTCTCGAAAGCTGAACAGATCCATCGACACTCTCTGGCCCGGTTCGAGGGAATCAAGCACCGCGGAATAACGCTGATTGACCCAGATGGTGGCATCCGTCCAGGATTGATCCGTCGAATTCACGATCTCGATGTGCGTGCCATCACGGAACACCTGGATCGGCAGCACATCGATCGTGTGGAGTTCGTAGGGGTACGGCCGGGTCGCCAGCTTTGGATTGAAATTCGGTGCATTGCATCCCGAGAGGCCTGCCAGAAGCAGGAGAAGTGCTCCCATCCGCCATTGGATGCGTCCCGAATTCCCATCAAGGCTTTGAAGATGCATTTTCATCGTGCTGACCATTGTATGACCGGGGGCATTGAGGTCACAATACGGGACATGTCTGTGGAAATGAACCCTCCCGAGCTGACCCGACCCGTACTGGATCGACCCCTGAAAGAGGTCGCACGCGGTCTGAAGGTCGATCCTCGAGTCCCTGCACTGGTGCCGGGTTTCGATGCACCCTTCTTCCAGGCCGGCCTGGCGGGATATTCGGATGGGGCGATGCGACTGGTCGCCCGAACCCATGGATGCCCATTCTGCATTACAGAGGCACTCCTCGATGTCACGCTGATCAACGGTGGCAAGGGTCGGACTCGCGAGGATCCCGATCTGCTGCAGGAAGCTTGTGGTACGGGTGAACTCGAAGACAACATCGCAGCCGGTGGAAGCGACCATCCTCTGGCTGGTCAGATCATGGGTACGGAACCGGAGACCATGGCGAAAGCAGCCGGTCTGCTGGTCGAGATGAAATACGACGTGATCGATGTGAATCTGGCCTGTCCGGTCAAGAAGATTCGCAAGAGACATCGTGGTGGCCACCTGCTCACGGTTCCGAAGGAAGCCATCGCCATTCTCGAAGCCGTTCGGGAGGTGGTTCCGGAATCCATACCGGTGACCGTCAAGATGAGACGGGCCTTCGATGAAACGGACGAGATGGCCGACAACTTCGAACGCATCTTCACGGCGGCCTATGACATCGGTTACTCATGGGTGACGGTTCATTGCCGGACGGTTCAGCAGAAGTACAAGGGTCCGGGACGCTGGCCATTTCTCAAGGATCTCGTCTCGCGGCATCCGGAAAAACTGATCTTCGGAAGCGGTGACATCTGGACGGTCGAAGACATCTTCCTGATGCTCGCGCACACGGGCGTGCATGGTGTCTCGGTCGCTCGTGGTTGCATCGGCAATCCATGGATCTTCCGCCAAGCCAGGTGTCTGATGGCGGGCGAGCCACCGCTCGCACCGCAGCTGCACGAACAGAGACAGGCGCTTCTGGAGCACTTCCATCTTTCCGCGAGACTGCATGGCGAGCAGTCCGCTTCAAGACAGATGAGAAAGTTCGGTATCAAGTTCTCGCACCACCATCCGGATCCGGAGGCCGTGAGGTCCCGATTCATTTCCGTGCGATCGATTGCAGAATGGCATGCCGTTCTCGACGAGTTCTACCCCGTGGATGAACCAACTGCCGGTTGATCAGAGCCCGAGAAGATGACGGGTGACTGCCGATCGCTGTCCCGATGTGAGCGGCTGTTCCAGTTCAGCCTTGGCTTGCTCGAGCAGGACCGTTCGCTGACCCGAATTCCGCATCAACTGACCGATGAGTTCCTGTGCGGACTCGTACTTCATGGCGGCGTCATCACAGAGGTTCGCACCACTTCGTCGACCCTCTGAGAGAATCTCTTCGGCTTCGAGCCGAAGGGCCTCTCGCCGATCGAGATAGCCCGGAATGATCTCATTGACGGAGGCCATCTGTTCAGGGCTGCCGTTTGCCAGAATCCAGGTGGCCATTCGTTCCACCTCGTCATCCTGTGCCCAGAGCCATGGATAGTTCGCCTGTCGATACCGTGCCACCCACGAACCAGCTTCATCCGAGGTGGGACAGAGGCCGTAGATCGATACGAACGTGTCGTAATCGATCATCTGCCGATCGCCCCATCGTCTGGAGCGATCGATCATCACGTTGATTCTTCCGCCGGTGTCATTCCGAAGAACGGCAACACGTTCCGACATTGCCGAGGTCCGTTCGGCTTCGGCATAGGCTCGAATGCCGTCCTGCATCGCCAAACGCCAGGCCTCCAACGCCTTCGTGAGTTCAGCCTGCGGAACGTTCTTCAGCTCCTGGGAGGACGCGTCTTGAACCAGCTCGTAGAAATCCAGCCCTTCTCCAGCGTAGGTATCGCTGGATGATTCGAGTCGTAAAGGCATCAGATAGATGCGTCGATACAGCTCAAAGCGAGTGCGGTCCAGAGTCGTGGCCTGATCCTCGTATGGCGAACCGATCGTCACGATGTCTTCCAGGAGGGCATCGAGCTGCGTATCGGCGACAGTCCAGTTGGCGGACTTCGACTCGACCAGTTCAACACGCAGATTCATGGTCTCCCCCGGCGCTGCGCGATAACGCCCCAGGAGGATGCCGTCGAGGCGTTTTCGGATGGGCGCCTCCCTGTCGATCGATGCCTGAACGGCATCTTCGAGTGTTGCGATGTAGGTCTGGTATCGAACCTCGACGATGTTCTGCTGGGATTCATCCAGATCAAGGATCCGAATGACCGCTCGAATGTCATCCGGGAGAACAACCGGTTGAATCTGATGATCCTGGAACTTGGTGAGAGTTTCACGTGCGTCCCATCCCATCACAGCCGCCGGCTGGATCAGAACGAGGCAGAACAGAATGAAGCGGACAAAACGCATGATTCCATTGTACCGAAACGCCGCTTGATTCAACCCACGGGAATCCGATCAGAAGGCGAAGATCGCATCCAGAGCCTGAGCAAGAATGCCCTTGCTGGCTGCCTTGGGTACGTCACCCTTGTGCCTCTTTTCAACCTGCAGATCAAAGATCTGGTTCGAGAGGATGGTGTTTGCAGCCGTGATGTCCTCTGGTCGACAGATTCCAGTCAACTGGGTGTACCACTCTTCGTCATCCGTTCGAATGCGTGTTCGAGCTTCAAGCACCAGGCTTCCATTGGGACGGATCTCGATGATTTCCGCGGAGAGGCGTGTCACGAGTTCATCTTCCCGCACATACTCGCCTTCACCATCGAATTCCTTTTCTCCGACCACATCGAACTCGGTGTAGTAAAGAGGGTTCTGACCATTGACACCGGGAAACGATTCAACACCCCCGGCCAATGCATATTCCTTCTCGGTTTCGAGACCCTGGAACGAGGCTGCAACACTGGACTCGCGCACGATGATCTGAACCAGATCATGGACATGGAACAACCTCGGCTCAGCTGGTGTGACCGCGAACATGCTGACCGACTGGAGTTCCGTCATGCCGGGCGAAGCGGGAGACCAGACACCCATCGCCTGAGCCATGATCGAGGTTGACTGCATGGGCATCGGAACCGTCATCACCGGCTCGGCGGCGATCAGAGGCAGGCCCGTCAAAGGTGGCATGTCACTTGCAATGACCGGAGCCATTCCCGCATTCAGCCCGATAGCGCCCATGTCCATCGGAACCATCATCGATGAAAGGCCTCCCCAGGCCACAGGCTGACCCATCGGGAGAACACCCATGGCACCGGTCATCTGAGGAAATAGTGGCCGCCCACCCATGGCGCCTGTGGCGCCCCAATCGTTCAGTTGGCCGCTCAAAGCGGAACTTGGAACATGGGTCAATCGTGGATCAAATCCACCGGCGACGTGATTGAGGTGACCGGTTGAGTGAGGCTGGTGACTGACAAGCTGATGCACAGGCTGCACCGCATCAATGGATCTGGTGTGAACAACGATTTCCTCACCGTGTCCGGCAAGTGGTATTGCAATCGTGATGAGGAGGCCTGTGATGGATTTCATGATTCGATTCCTTCGTCGATTCGATGTTCTGCAAGGTTGCGGGATCAGGTCCCGGTAACTGGTGCCGCAACATCGATGATGGCTTCACCCGGTCCAGTCACAGTGGCTGTGAAGGTCTCTCGTTCGCGTCCTTTTCTGAGCTCGATGGTTTCACCAAGCCCACCAGCTGTCTCCGCCTTTGCCTTCAATGAAATCGCCGCTCCACCGACCAGACAGCGGACGACGACCTGATCACCTCGATCCACCAGTTGGACCGATCGGATGTCCCGCGAGCGGAACATCGTCCCCTGCCGCAGAGGCGCGACAGGAAGTCTTCCGATGACATCAGCAGGATGAAGACGCAGGGTTCGCTGTGAAGGCGTCAGCCATGATTCAACGGCGTTCACCTGGTCTGGCTGGATGGTCGAATGACGTGGCAGATTCTCCGAAGCCTGGGCGACCGTGCACTTGATCAAGGGTTTCACCTTGAGCAGTCTGCGTTCACCAGGACGCCCTTCACTCCATCGACGCAGCTCAAGATCGATCCGATCGCTCATCGCAAGATCACTCATGGCCTTGATCTCGTAGCGAGTGCTGTCGAGTGTTTCATCAAGCCAGCGATCATCCTGGGCATCGAAGATGATCTTCAGGCAAGCCGGAGTCGTATCGAGTGCCTTGACCAGGTAGCGCATGACGGCACCACGCAAGGTATTCGTAGTCGAAAGATCGCTTGCGGCTTCCGTACGATTCGAGGAGCGAACGGATGACACGTCACTGCCGATCCTCATCGCCTTCATCGCCGATGGAGGCTGTGCCATGACACTTCGATCAGGTCGGACAACGACCAGTTGACCATTGAGGTTTATCTTGCCCCAGTGCACTCCCGCCTCATCAAGACGTCTGCGAACATCGGCAACCGTGATCCGGATCGGATCCCGACCCTCGACATCGACGATGTCGAGTTCACTCCAGCCACGGGCCTCCTCGCCCTGAAGGGTGGCGATCTCTCCAAGCGTGATGGTCTTGGCCTCAAGTGGTCGAGTAGCCGAAGACCGCAAGGTAATGCTGTCGGCAGTCGCGGCTGTCGCCATGACAACGACGAGTAATCCGATCACATTCTTGAATGCAAGCATGTTCATGTTCGATCACCGTTCATTGATGGATCAGCCGTATCGCCTCAGATTGGCGACGATCTGCAGGACTTCGTCAGCGGCCTTCAAGGCCTGTGAATTGAACTCGAAGGCTCTCTGGGTGTTGATCAAATCGACCAGTTCCGTCACAGGGTCGACATTGGAAGCCTCCAGGAAATTCTGGATGATGCTGCCTCTTCCGTTTTCCGTTGGCAGCCCGATCGACACCTCTCCTGAAGCGATGGACTCCGTATAGAGATTGCCGCCGATGGGTGTCAGGCCTGCAGGATTGGCGAAGATCGCCAGTTCCAGCTGGCCGATCTCCTCGAAGATCTCTCCATATGAGATCTGGACACTGCCATCGTTCGTGACGTTGATCGCGTATTCCGGAATACCCCATGGAACTTCAATGGCCGGAACAAGTCGACGACCCTGGTCGTTTGCGAGCACGAGTTGTCGTTCCGCATTCAAGGCGAAGTTGCCGGAACGCGTGTAGGCCAGGCCATTCGTATAGGTGTCTTCCACCTCGACGACAAAGAAGCCACTACCGCTGATGGCTGCATCCAATGGCTGATCCGTTGAAATCAGCGGACCTTCCTGAAGGTTCAACTGAGTTCCCGAAACCCGGGTACCGACACCTGCATAGAGACCTGTCGGATTCAGATCACCCAACGTATTCTCGAGTCCGGGCTGCCGCTGCTCGAGATAGAGCAGGTCCTGGAAATTCACCCGACTCGACTTGAAGCCGTCGGTGTTCGCATTCGCCAGGTTGTTGGCGATGACGTTCAGATTCGTCGTCAGAGCGCTCAGTCCGGTTGCTGATGCATCAAGACATGTAAAGGCCATTTCGATCTACTCCACAAAGGACGTGTCTGTTCGCCCGTCGATTCAAGTCACTTTTCCGAAGGTGTTGATTGCCTGTCCCGCCAGAAGATCCTGTGCCTGCATGAGCTTGGCGTTGGCTTCCACAGCCCTGCCGATCTCGACGATGCCTGCCATTTCCATCACGGGCTCCACCGTGCTTGATTCCAGATAGCCCTGCCACAGAGTCGATTCGGCATCACGCGACAGCGGACCCGCCTCGGGTGTGGGCACGATGAGACTGTCACCCACCTTGCGAAGCGCATCGGTGTTCTGAACACTGAACATGCCGATGCGTCCCAGTTCACGGTCGCCCTGGCTGACCAGACCATCGGACCCGATCGTGATCGGGCCCGCCGGTACCGGGATCGTTCGATGTCTTCCATCGAGAACCTTCAGCCCGGTGCCGAGCATCGCCAGGTCCCCTTCCGGATCACGTGTAAAACGACCATCTCGAGTGAGATGACGGCTCGAGGCGTCTCCTCGACCATCACCGACGATGAAGAAAGCGTCTCCATCGATGGCAAGATCCAGCTCACCGTCGGTCGGCGACAGCGATCCCTGGCTCATGACGAATCGGGTGGGATCGGCCAATTGACCGCCCCCCAGCTGCTCGAGCATCCACTGGGGATCCGCCGAATACCCGCCCTCGATTCGAGCAGGCAGGCGTTGTGACGTGACCAGTTGGTCCGCCTTGAAGCCGTTGGTCTCGCTGTTCGCAAGATTGTTTGTGGCAACCTGAAGACGGTGGACCTGCGTCATGAGACCTGTGGCTGATTGATAGAAGCCGTAGTTCATGACGAGCCATCCCTCGATTCGGAGGATCCTGCGGGATTGCCACCCAGCAGGGTGACATGCATGGCCGCGGCGGTCCGGGCCTTGAAGAGGATGTTCTGCCCCAGCTGACCGACCAGAGTTCTCCGATCCTGCATCTGCTGAGCCGCCTTGATGAGTCTTCGCGCCTTGTCTTTGTTCGTATCCACCCGCTTCGGCCTCCTGCCTGGGTTGTTCCAAATCACTGGCAAGCTGCGTGCCGGTTGGGAAACCGGCTGGAAACAGAAGAAAACGGGGATGGGCGGGATCGGGATCGCGCCGTGCTCGCCGGTATGCGCATTTTCTGCGCATACGACTGGCCAGATGGGGCCGCCGCGCGGACTCATATGTGGCCGACAGGCTCCACCGGGACCGATAGATCCTTGTCGGACATGATTCAAGAGACAGCAGCCAACCTGGCAACCAACACGACTCCAACCGAGATGGAAGCGGAGTGTGGATCCTGCCCCTGGGTTGACCATGCCCTGGCAGACTGTCGCAGCCGATTTCAACTGAAGGACATCGAACGAGCCATGGCAACCTGCTTCGGGGATTGGTCCAGTTGCGCTGTCTACCGGGCCATGATGCAGGAAGGTTCGAAGCCGGAACGTGAAATGCCCGTGCCCGTCATCCTCACAGTCCGACAACATGACCATGTCCCACTTCGACCAACCGGTTCGTGAAGTCCTGAACTGGCTGCGCATCGAGGCAGGTCTTTCAGCTGCAACGCTGGAAGCCTACGAGCGCGACCTGAACTGTCTTGTCGAAGATCTGGTCCAACAGGGCGTTGATCAACCGCAGGATGTCACACCGCGGCATCTCTCCGATCATCTGCAGCATCTGCATCGAGATCTCGATCTTCAACCGAGCAGCATCAGTCGTCATCTCTCGACGATCCGAACGTTCTTCCGTTTTCTGGAAGCTGAAAAACGAATTGATCGCAATCCGGCCTCTCCCCTGACACCGCCAACCCGATGGAAAAGACTTCCAGGCGTGATGACACCGCGGCAGATGAAGGCCTTGCTGGAAGCTGCGGATCCCGGATCGGGAAGACTGTGGCAGCGGGATCGTGCCATGCTTGAACTGATGTACGCAGCCGGCCTCCGCGCCTCGGAAGTCGGTTCAATCCGTCTGCATGAATACAAGGAGACGCTCGGCGTCGTCCTCGTACATGGCAAAGGCAACCGTGAACGACTGGTGCCAGTCGGAGAACCGGCCAGAAATGCCGTGAGAGACTATCTGGAATCGCTGTACCCTCAGCTGACTCGATTCGCGGACGGACGCGATGATCAGAGGTTGCTTCTCAGCAATACGGGTCGGCCACTGGAACGTGTCGCCGTGTGGCAGATCGTCAGAAGGCTGGCTGAACGCGCCGGTTTGACGAACATCCATCCGCACATGCTGCGTCACTCCTTCGCGACTCATCTCCTTGCAGGCGGTGCGGATCTTCGCGTCGTCCAGGAACTGCTTGGACATTCGGATATCGCGACAACCCAGATCTACACGCATGTCGATCGGAGTCGGTTGAAATCCGTTGTGGCGCAACATCATCCCCGCCCCTAGAAGGGGACGGAACATGAATCCATCAGATTGAGATCGTACGGTCGAAGAACTTCAGACTGGCGGCTTCCTTCGCCATCTCAAGTGTCTGCTCCGTAGCGGCGATGGCCTTCCGACAGCCTTCGTGGAGGATGTCCAAGATGACGTCATCGGACTCGTACTGCTTTCGTCTGTCCTGCATCGGCTCCAGCAGCTCGCTGATGCATTCAGCGACACGGACCTTGACGACACCGTCACCGATGTTGTCTCCGCGTGCGTAACGATCCCGCAGCTCGGCGACTTCATCAGGGGACTCGATGAAGGTCTCGACATATTGGAACAGTGGATTCTTCTCCGGATCCACCTCACCGGGATCGTTCGGCTGTCTGTTGTCGACGCCGACGTAGATCTTCCCGAGCTTCTTCTTGACCTGCTTCGGCGTGTCCGTGATGAGGATGCTGTTTCCAAGCGATTTGCTCATCTTGTTGATGCCATCGGTTCCGATCAGTCGCCCGACCTTCCCGACATCGGCGACTGGAATCGGAAAGACTCCGCCAAGGGATTCGTGCTCTTCATCCGGCGCCTTGTCGGGGACACCGCAGTAGTACTTGTTGAATCGCCTCGCGACCTCTCTGGTCAATTCGAGATGTGGAACCTGGTCTTCCCCGACGGGAACGTCATGGGCGCGAAAGGCGAGAATGTCCGCGGTCTGACCGACCGTGTACAGGGGGAAACCGAACGAGTAGTTGTCTTCCAGACCCTTGACCTTCAGTTCGTCCTTCAAGGTCGGGTTGCGCATCACCCGGTTGTATGGAAGAAGCATCGAAAACAGATAGGTCAACTCGAGAATCGCCGGCACCTCGGTCTGAAGAAAGATCGAGGCCTTCTCGGGATCGACTCCCATCGCAAGCGCATCCCGGACGACCTCGATGCAGTCTCGACGAATCTCTTCCGGCTTGTCTGCACGCGTTGTGAACGCATGAAGGTTTGCCACGAGAAAGAAGCAGTCATGCGTCTCCTGGATCTCGACCCGTCGTTTGACGGAGCCGACCCAATGACCGATGTGCAGGGAACCCGTGGGCGTATCACCGGTAAGAACACGACGTCTGGAAGTCTCTGGCATGGCGGGATTGTACCGAACCCGACCTAGGCAAGCACCTGGACAAGATTGATCACGTTGAAGCCTGCATGCATGACGATACTGGCCAGCAGACGGCCGGTCTTCAGATAGACCCAACCGAATCCCAGCGAGAGGACAAAGAGTGCAAACAGACCACGCACATCCACGACGGCCCCATGCATGATCGCGAAGAGAATGCTCGTGATCACGATGGCCATCCATGGAGATTCGCCGGCCGTCAAAAGACTTCGTCGAATGCCCTCCTGAAGAAGGCCGCGATACATGATCTCCTCGATCACCGGTGTTGCCACTGCGATCATGATGAGCAGGATCACGAACCAGATGTCCGCCGTCTCCGCTGCGGCCTGAAGCTGAACCAGAGTGGCATGGCCCATCTCTGGAAGTGATCTTCCGATTACCCACATGACCACCAGCCCGACGACGGTGCTGACCAGAAGGACCATCGGATAGAACAGAATCAGGCCGCCGATGCCGGAGATCGAACCACGCCACCATGAAACTGGAATCCGATCCATGTCGACAGGATTCCGTCTGGCTCGGATCAGTCCAAGAATGAAACCCGGTACGAGCAGCAGAATGACGACCTGTCCGACATAACCACCGAGCATTCGAAAGACGGTTGAACGAATATCCATCTGCGACAGGTCAACGGGTTCGGAGCCCATGATTCCCGCCACGATCTGCGCCCCCATCAGGCCTCCCAGCAATGCCAGAACGAACAGGATCAAACCAGCGTTGGGCGACCATGCCCACCGCTTGAGTCGAGCCCGTTTCAGCCCGATGTCGGGCAGGAGCAAGAAGATGATCATCGCCAGGATTCCAAGTGGAATCGGCCAGAAATCCAGCCAGTGTGTTCCTGGATCGAGCACCGGAGACGGATCTCCTTGATTCGTTGATACCGGCGCGGCTATAACGGTTCCGGGCACCAGCAATGGTCCCAGAAAGATGAGCATGCCCCCAACCCTCGAAGAGATCGTCCAGAACAAACGCCGAGAGGTCGCCGAAGCGCGTGAATCCCAGCCACTGGAGGCGTTGCGTGAACAGGTGGCCAGCGAAGCGCCCGCTCGCAATTTCTTCGGCGCAGTTGCCAATGGACGCGGACCTGGTGGCATCAATGTCATCGCTGAAGTCAAAGCCATGAGCCCCTCGGCAGGCAAACTGCGTGATCCCTATGACCCCGCAGGCATCGCCCTACAGTACGAGAATGCCGGCGCTGTGGCGATCTCATGCCTCACGGATGCCAGCTACTTTGGAGGGAGTCCCGACCATCTCAGACAGGTCAAGCAGGCCGTCAACCTCCCTGTCCTGCGAAAGGACTTCATCGTGGATCCATGGCAGGTGTGGGAAGCCCGTGCCATGGGCGCCGATGCCATTCTTCTGATTGCCGAGGTCCTGTCCGAGGGGCAGGTGCTGGACATGATGATCCTGGCTCACGAGCTGGACATGACGGCTCTGGTCGAAGTGCATGAAATGGAATCTCTGCTCAGAATTCGACGCCACATCGGTTTCCCGCATCCAGGCTACGGTCTGCTCGGGATCAACAACCGGAATCTCAAGACGATGACAACGGATCTGAACCACACGATCCGATTGCTTGATCTGGTCGAGGACCAGGTCGACATCATCGTGAGTGAATCAGGTATCAAGACGCGAGAAGATCTTGTTCGTCTGTCACGTCATGGTGTGAGACGTGTTCTGGTCGGCGAGTCGCTTCTGAGAGAAGATGATCCAGGCCAGGCGTTGCGGGATCTTCTGGATACACCGTGGTCGTGAAACGCAGCAGTCAAAGCGTCCGACGCCGAGGTGGTCCGATCCGAAGGCTGCGACGCTGGCATCGTCGACTGAACTACGAGTCGGCGGATCGGCCAAGAACCCAATGGACCATGCGAGTGGATATCGCACTCGTTCTGTCGGGTGTGCTGGCGTTCGTGCTCATGGTTCTCCTCCAGGCCTCCGTCCAGAGAGTGAAGAACACGACAACCGTCGACTATGTGGTCGAAGCAAGAGAAGAGACCGTGGTCCTCATCCCAGTCGGCACGGCAGATCCTGGATCGAACATCAATACGGTTCACATCGTTCTGAAGACAGCCTGGGCCGGATGGCCCATCCGAACCGCCATCGCCTCGCTTGATCCAAAAGTGAGTTGGGCACTTCCAGGGTTGACGGATGTCGTCGAGCGGACCACTCAACCGGGAACACCTCTGAGCGATCATCTGGAACTGGCGCCTCAGATCCGAGAGGCCCTTGCCGATTCAAGCGATCCGGATATCAGAAGATTCGCAGAGGGCTATCGACTGGATGTCGATTATCTCGTGTTCAGTATCGTCACGGGTGTCACATGGATGATTCTCTGGGCATTGTGTCTGCCTGTGATCGGGCTCATCGGTATCGGTGAAGGGGTCACTGGCCGCATGGGGAGCGCCCGCAGAAGAAGACTGCGACGTCAGAACCGTTGTGAGAATTGCGGCTACGACCTGAAAGGACTTGATTTCACGGCAGCCTGTCCGGAGTGCGGTGAGCTCCTGACCTGAGCGTCTGTTCTGATTACACTGACGCCATGACACTGGTTCAACTCAAGATTGACGATGGCATCGCCCGGATCCGGATGAATCGACCGGAGAAACGGAACGCGTTGTCACTCGATCTGATCAATCAGCTTGAAGACGTCCTGGCTTCCATTGCCCGGGATGAATCGATCCGGGTCATGATCCTCGGAGGCGAAGGCAAGTCATTCTGTGCCGGTATGGATCTGCAGGGCGTTCTGGACGATGCCCCGATGATGGCCGGCATGCTGCATGGCCTCTCCCGGGCGATGAGAGCCATCCGAAGGCTCCCCGTGCCCACGATCGCCCAGGTACAGGGGGCTGCCGTCGGCGGTGGTTGTGGCCTGGCCGTCGTCTGTGATTACGCCATCTCACATGCGGAAGCCAAGCTGGGCTATCCAGAGGTTGAGCTGGGGGTTTGCCCGGCTGTCGTCGCCCCTTGGCTCATCCGTCGCGTCGGCTCGGGTCGAGCCCGCGGACTCCTGCTGGCTGGCGGCACCATGAATGGCTCCAAAGCCCTTGAAATCGGTCTCATTGATGAGATCGCTGATCAGACGGATTTGGAGCAGCGATGCCTTGATTTTGCCAAAAAACTAGCCTCAGGGGGCCAAAAAGCCCTTTCAATCACCAAAAGCTGGCTCAATGAACTAGAAGATTCCATGGTCGATGGCCCGTTTGAGCGGGCCGCAGAAATCTCGGCCGAAGTCATCGTCGGCGAAGAGGCTCAGAGCCGTCTGAAACGCATTTTCAAGGGCGGCTGACCGCCAGTCCTCTTTTTCCGGTTCCCAGGCAGCGAAATCTGCCTGGATCGACTCCACAACCCATCCAGATCGCCTCCCTGGGCTGCCCCTCTCCGCTAGAATGAGCGACGTAACGGTCCGGCAGAAAGCCAGGCCTGGCTGCCCTCACGGGCTTGCAAGGCCCTCAGTCGATCCGCAGGCGCTCTTTCAAGCCTGCCCCCCCCTGTGACCAGGGGATGGCCGGATCAACGCCCACAAGCCACCAATCGGTGGCCTTCAGCCCTCGCGATCGATTGATCTCGATCGCCATCGGAGATCCCCCCTTTCCAGTTTGGAAAGGAGCACGACATGACTACCAGCGTTTCAACCAGCCAGGCACCCGTGGAACCCCTTCCACTGTCGATGATCGCGGACGGAGTTGCCGTCATCACACTGGAGAATCCCACTCAGCCTCTGGTCATCATGGATCACGCACTGATCCATCGATTGGACCGGACCCTTGACCACCTTGAGGACAATCTGAAGGCGGTCTACATCAAGAGTGCGGACCAGCGTGTGTTTGTCGCTGGAGCAGACCTCAAGGAAATTGATGGTTTGGAGGACGACCAGCTGCTTGAGTATCTGGAGGCTGGTGTTGCAACCTTCAATCGCCTTGCCCAGCTGCCCTGCCAGACGATTGCACTGCTGAATGGCGCAGCCCTCGGTGGTGGACTCGAACTCGCACTGCATTGTTCGGCCATCATTGCGACCAGAACAAATGCCAAGGGCAAGCCCTATCCGATCGGACTTCCCGAAGCAGGCCTTGGCCTGTGCCCGGGATGGGGTGGAACGCAACGCATGCCTGCACGCATGGATCCAACGGTCGCCATCCAGGCTGCGGCGTTGGGCCAACCCTTCCTCACGAACGACATGCCGGATGGACTGGTCGATGTCTTCGTGGATTCAGAAGAGGATCTCGTGCCTGCTGCAGATGCCTGGTGCGATCAGCAGCCGGATCTTCGTCATCCCGGATCCATTCAGGATCTGGATCCAAACACACTGAAAGCAGCGCTCACCAGCTCCCGGGACTCGCTTGGTGACGATGCCGCCGCCCATGCTGTCTGTGAAGCCATCTGGGCAGGCACCGAGCATGGCCTTGAAGCAGGCCTTGCCGCCGAGCGAAGATTGCTTGTTGCCCTTCGCGGTACCGAATCAACCCGTCTCAAGCTCAACGCGTTCTTCGAAGGCGCGAGATGACATCACAGGAGGCTGATCGTGGCCGAGTCCAAGCTGACTGACAATCTCAAGAACATCTCAGAGAAAGATCGTAAGCAGATCGAACAAGCCCAGGAAATGCTGGGCCCCGACCCGGAAACCATGGGGTTCGTCAAGAACCTCTTCTGGGGCAACTATCGATCCGACCTGATGACTCCATTTCCCGTAGTCAGTGCGGAAGAAACCGCACGCTGCGACCAGATGCTCGCGGAACTCGACGACTACCTGCGAAAAGAACATCCCTCGGCCGAAATCGACCAGACCCAGCAGATTCCCGACTGGTGCATCAAACGACTGTTCGAGATGGGCATCATGGGCATGATCGTTCCTCGTGAATATGGTGGTGGCGGATTCGGCGTGACGAGCTACAACCGGGTCCTGGAACGCATCGGCATGTTCTGCGGGTCCACTGCCGTACTGGTTTCCGCTCATCAGTCGATCGGCTGTGGTGCGCTGACGCTCTTCGGGACCGAAGAACAGAAGCAGTACTGGCTTCCAAAAGTTTCGCTGGACACACTCAGTGCGTTCTGTCTCTCTGAACCAAATGTGGGCTGCGATGCTGCAGGACAGGAAACACGCTGCGAAGTCACCGAGGATGGCGAACATTACATCCTGAACGGTGAAAAGAAATGGGCCACGTCAGGCGCACTTGCTGGAATGTTCACCGTGATGTGCAAGCAGAAGATGACGGATCCGAAGACCGGCAAGGTCAAGGATCGCGTGTCTGCACTGATCTGTACCCCGGACATGGAAGGGGTCGAGATCACGAGTCGGAATCGATCCAAATGCGGTATTCGTGGAACCTGGCAGGCTCGCATGACCTTCAAGAACGTGAAGGTGCCACGACGCAACCTGCTGCACCAGGAAGGCCGTGGCCTCAATGTGGCACTCACTTGCCTGAACTGGGGCCGCTGCACCCTGTCCGCCGGAATGGTCGGTGCCGGGAAGGCCGCATTTGAACAGGCAATGAAATGGGCCAAGTATCGCCATCAGTTCGATCGTGCAATCGGCGAATTCGAACTTGTTCGTGAGAAGCTCGCCTACATCAGCGCCATGTGCTACGCCATGGACGCCATGCTCTACATGACAACCGGAATCGTTGATCGCGAAGACGAAGACATCATGCTGGAGACAGCCATCTGCAAGGTGTTCTGCTCTGAAATGGGCTTCGCCTGCTGTGATGAAGCGCTTCAGATCATGGGAGGCGAAGGCTACATGACCGAAAACGTGGTGGAGAGACTCTGGAGAGATTCCAGAATCAACACCATTGTCGAAGGCGCCAACCAGGTCATGCATACCTTTGTCTTCGCCTATGGCTCCAAGCAGCTCGGCGAGTACATGCTTGGAATCAAATCGGCTCCGTTCAAGCATCCGAAGGCTGCGCTCAAGATTGCCACGGAGCTGTTCCTTCACGTACGGCCTTCCGCGCCGCGCATTACAGGGTTTGATCCTTCCTTGCGAAATCATGTGCAGACGATTGAAGGGCTTGTGAGAGAGTTCAGTCATCAAGTCAAAATGATGATCAAGGTCCATGAAGAAGAAATCCTCACCAGACAGACCGTCCAGAAACGTCTCAGCAGCTGTGCCATCTGGATTCACGCGATGAGCTGTGCGCTCTCGAAATTCGACCATTCCATCCGAGAAGGTGTCGAGGGTCGGGCTCGTCAGCTCGAACAGGCCAATGTCGATCATGTCTTCGCTGTTGGAACGAAGCGAATCAATGACTGCATGCGTGAGCTTCGCACCAACACCGATGATTCCATGAAAAAGCTCGCATCAGAGCTCGATGTCTTCGTGGATACCCTGCCGGATTCCGATTACTTTATTCCCGAAAGAACGCCGGTTGAATCGGCACAGGGCAAGGGTCGGACTCCTGACCATGAGGCGATTCCACAGTTCGGATCGGGGTCCGTCTATCCTGCCTTCCGCGAAGCCTTTGACAAGGCCTGATCCCGTATCTCCGAGAAGCCATGACCAGCTCATCCTTGAACCCCACCCCACTCCCTGAGGAAGATGACACGTGAACGAATCGACCCATACGCTGAACACCATCGAAGAGATGACTCGTTGTGGGCATGAGCGCGTGTGCTTCCATGTCGACGAGGAGACCGGTCTTCGGGCCATCATCGCCGTCCACTCGACGAAGCTCGGCAATGCACTGGGTGGTGTGCGTCGTTGGCACTATGCCAATGAACACGAGGCCATCTACGACGTTCTCCGACTGTCGGAGGGCATGACCTGGAAGGCAGCCTGTGCAGGCCTGGCCATGGGTGGCGCCAAGAGCGTGATCATGCTTCCGGAAAAGGGGCTGGCCGGCACGCGCGAAGTCGCCCGTGCCATGGGCCGGTTCATCGATACCTTCAGCGGAACCTACATCGGAGCGGAAGATGTCGGTGTCTCCCCACAGTTCACGGACTGGATGCTGGAGCAGACGGACCACGTCATGGGTGGTACTGGCGAAGGTCAGGGTGGAGACCCTTCTCCACACACCGCCATGGGCGTGATCTACGGCATGCAGGCCAGTCTCCGCCATGTCGGTCGTGATCAGTTTGCAGGCCTGACGGTCGCCATCCAGGGGCTTGGAAGTGTCGGCACCTATCTTGCCGAGTTCCTGAACGAGCGTGGTGCTGAACTCATCGTCGCTGACCATCACGACGACAAGGTGAAGCATGTGGCGGACACCTGCAACGCCAGAGTCGTTTCCTGTGATGAGATCCTGGGCGTGAAGTGTGACATCCTCGCACCCTGTGCACTCGGTGCGATTCTTGATGAAAAGAGCATTGCGAATCTGAAGACGGACATCATCTGCGGCGCCGCAAACAACGTATTGAAGGACCCCGAAGCAGACGCTCGTCGACTTTCCGACAAGGGTGTCCTCTATGCACCTGATTTCGTGGTGAATGCAGGCGGCCTCATCCATCTGGCCGGCCTGTACCTCGGATATACGCTCGATCAACTGCAGGCGATGATCGCCCGGATCGAGGAAACGACCATGACCGTGTTTGAAATGACCGGCGCACATGAGACCACAGGCCATGCTGCACTGGCACTTGCGAAACAACGCATCGAAGAAGGTACCGCCCAGGAGCAGGTCAATGCCCATTAGCTCGGTCTTCGAGACCACGATTGAACGCATCTCGATCCTAGAACCCGATGGTTCATTCGATGAATCACTTGGTGCAGGATTGATACCTGATGACGATGCCGTCCAGCTGTACCGGCACATGATGCTGTGCAGGCAATTCGATGAAATCGCCTTCAAGCTGCAGCGATCGGGTCGAATGGGGACGTACCCGGAGAACCGCGGTCAGGAAGCCACCTCGCTCGGTGCCGCCTATGCGCTGAACAAGAGCGACTGGCTCGTCACGTGCTATCGCGAAAATGCCGGACTCTTCTGGCGAGGTCTTCCCATGGAGAAGATCCTGCTCCACTGGATGGGTGATGAACGGGGGAATCACATCGATCCCGACCTTCACATCACCCCCCTGGCGATCCCGATCGGAACCCAGATGCTGCATGCGGTCGGCCTCGCATGGGCCGACAAGTATCGAGGCGAGTCCTCACTGTCCTGCACCTTCTTCGGGGATGGCGCCACCAGCGAAGGCGACTTCCATGAAGCCATGAACTTCGCGGCGAATCTCGAGATTCCCACGATCTTCTTCTGTCAGAACAACGGTTGGGCCATCTCGGTTCCGACCAAGATCCAGTGTTCCGCCCCTACGATCGCACAACGTGCACTCGCCTACGGCATGAGAACCATTCAAGTCGACGGAAACGACATCTTCGCTGTCGTGAAGGCCGTCCAGAATGCCGCAGATCATGCCCGAAAGACATCACAGCCATCCTTCATCGAAGCGACCACGTACCGGCTGGGCGATCACACGACTGCCGATGATGCCCGTCGCTATCGCGATTCCGATGAAGTCGACTCCTGGCAGGAACGGGATCCGATCATCCGGCTCCGCAAGTACCTCGAGAAGCGAGATCTCTGGGACGAGTCACGCCAGTCGGCCATGCTGGTCGAAGCGGAGAAGACCGTCTCGGATGTCGTCAAGCGAGCCGAGGAAATCGAAACGCCGACGCAGTCGGACATGTTCGACAGCATGTTTGCCACCATGCCCGAGAATCTCAAGGCACAACGTCGGACCATGCGAACATCCAGCCTGGGACAGGACCCATCACAACTCCCTACGCCCAATACGGCCCGGGCCTGAGTAAGGAAACGATCTGACATGGCGAACCTGACACTTGTTCAAGCCATCAATCTCGCCCTCATCCAGGAAATGGAACGGGACGATCGCGTCATGATTCTCGGAGAGGATGTCGGCCTCAACGGCGGTGTCTTCAGAGTGACCGAGGGTCTTCACAAGCGATTCGGAAGCAGCCGGGTCGTCGACTCGCCTCTGGCTGAATCCGGCATCATCGGAACGGCTGTCGGCCTCGCCATGGGTGGCCTTCGTCCCATCGCCGAGATCCAGTTCGAGGGTTTCCTTGGACCGGCCTACGACCAGATCTGCACTCATGCGGCTCGCATGCGAACCCGAACGCGTGGTGGACTGACCGTGCCCATGACCGTGCGTGTCCCCGTCGGTGGCGGGATCCACGCACCGGAACTGCACAGCGACTCTCCCGAAGCCATCTACACGCATACTCCCGGCCTCAAGGTCGTCATGCCCAGCTCTCCATACGATGCCAAGGGCCTGCTCGTCAGCGCCATTCGGGATCCGGATCCCGTCATCTTCTTCGAACCCAAGCGGATCTATCGCGCCTTCAGGGAAGAAGTCCCTGAAGACGAGTACACGGTTCCGATCGGCAAGGCACGCGTCGTTCGCGAAGGCAGCGACATGACCATGGTGTCCTGGGGCGCCTCGGTCATTCACTGCATGAACGCCATCGAGGCCAGTGGCCGTGACATCGAACTGATCGATCTTCGAACGATCTGTCCAATGGACATCGATACGGTCGTGACATCCGTACGCAAGACCGGTCGTGCCATCATCGTCCACGAGGCCCCCATGACCTGCGGAATCGGGTCGGAACTCAGCGCGAGAATCATGGAGCACTGCTTCCTGGATCTGGAATCCCCCGTCCAGCGCGTCGCTGGATTCGACGTCATCATGCCCTACTACAAACTCGAACTCGATTACCTCCCGGATGCCGAGCGCATCGGCAAGGCGATCGAGGAAACAGCTGCATACTGATTCTTCTTCACCATGGCCATCAAGCAACCACCAGACAAGTCTCATTTCCTCCTTCCCGATCTTGGTGAAGGTGTCGCTGAAGCTGAACTCATTTCCTGGAAGGTCGAAGTCGGCGACGATGTCGCCGAACATCAGACCCTGGCGGAAATGGAAACCGACAAGGCCCTTGTGGAAGTGCCCAGTCCATGGGCTGGAACGATCCGCGAGCTCCATGGATCTGCAGGTGACATCATCAATGTCGGAAGTGTCCTGGTCAGCTATGGACAGGGTGCCGCCAAGGTCGAAGCTGCCGAGTCACCTCAGACAACCGCATCAGCCGATTCCTCCGAGGATGCCGGCACGGTTGTCGGCAATGTGTCCGGTGAACTGACCATGCCCTCCTCGTTTTCCCGCAGCGACGCGGCCACCACGACCAGCCGGTCGCAGGCGACTCCCGCCGTCCGCAGGATCGCCAGGGACATGAACATCGACATCAATACCGTCAGTGGAACCGGTCGAGGTGGCCGGGTCACGGCTTCTGACGTGCATGCTCACGCATCCGGTGGAACGGTGACCGCTCCGCCAGCGGCCGCAGCCCCTGCCGCCGCACCGGCAGCACCGCCGGCTGTGCCAATCGCACCAGAGCCCGTCGTTCAAACTGAAGCTGCGGGCTCCATGCCGCTGGCAACGACGCGAGTCGCCATCACACCCGAAGGCACCATCGAGAAGATTCCTTTCAGAGGCGTTCGCCGCAAGATCGCCCAGTCGCTGCATCACTCTGTTCAGACAACGGTTCACTTCACTGTTGTCGATGAAGCCGATATCACACGCCTGGATCAGAAGAGAGCGGGCTTCGAATCCCTTCTGGGAACGAAGCTGAGCCTGCTGCCGTTCATCATGACCGCCGTGTGTGCAGCACTTCGAAAGCATCCGACTCTGAATGCCAATGTGGATGACTTCATGGAGGAAATCCACATGAAGGGCCCGATCAACCTGGGCTGCGCAGTGGATACGGACCATGGTCTCATGGTGCCGGTCATCCATGGCGCTCAGGATCTGACCTTCGTGCAGATGGCACAGCGGGTGAAGGATCTCGCTGGTGCCTGCAGAGAGCGGACGATTCCACGAGAGTCGCTCTCTGGTGGCACATTCACCATCTCCAATGTCGGCAGTGCCGGTGGCATGTTCGCAACACCGATCATCAACTATCCGGAAGTCGCCATTCTGGCCGTGGGAAGAGCGAAGGAAACCGTACTCACGAAGAATGGTTCCTTCTACGCAGGCCTCGTACTCCCGCTCTCATTGAGCTGTGATCATCGAGTCGTGGACGGTGCTGAAGGTGCGAGATTCCTGGGCACATTGGTCAGTCTGCTCGAAGCGCCCGAAAACCTGCTTCCGGAAGTCTGATTGAGAACAGGCGGAAACTGACATGAGCACCTGGTCCTGCACACTGCTTCGCGCCGGTAACTTTCGACTTGATGGCGGGAGCATGTTCGGCGTGATCCCGAAGGCCATCTGGCAGAAGATGGTTGCACCCGACACGGACAACTGCATTCCTCTTCAGACCAACTGCCTTCTGCTCGAACTGGACGGCAGCCGGGTCCTCGTGGATACGGGGAACGGAGGAAAGTGGTCCGCGAAGGAGCGTGCGATTTTCGGCATCGAAGAACGAACGGTCGAAACGGCTCTTGGTGAAAACGGCGTTTCAGCGGATCAGATCGATCTGGTCGTCCTGACTCATCTGCACTTCGATCACGCGGGTGGACTGACTCGCATGTCGCCAGGCGGTGAACTTGTCCCGACCTTTCCCAATGCTGAGATCGTCGTGCAGCAGCAGGAATGGGATGATGCCAACGCCAACCGCTCCACGATGAGTACGACCTATCTGCGAAGCCATCTCGATCCGATCGCGGATCAGATCCGTTGCGTCGAAGGCGAAACAACGATCACCGACAGCCTCAAGGTGATCCCGACACCAGGCCATACCTGGGGACACCAGTCCGTGTACTTCGAAGAAAAGGACGGTCCAGTCTGCTTCCCGGGCGATCTGCTACCGACCCGGAACCATGTTGGCCGGGCCTGGAGCATGGGCTATGACATGCTTCCCCATGACACCCTCAAGACCAAGGAAACGCTGCTCACCCAGGCAGCTGATGAGGGTTGGCGACTGATTCTCGATCATGAACCCGGAGAGCCGATGGTGTCCGTCGAACAGGACGAGGCCAAGGCGTGGTTTGCCCTGACGCCGACACGGGTTCCGCTGCGATGATCTGATGCGATGTCACGACGACGACGTCGCTGACTCCGCGGCCGAACCGCCAACAGGATCCAGCCCATCCATTTCATCCGGATTCTTCAACTGGAAGACTCTCGCGAATCCACTCTTGTAGATGAGCTTGAAGAGGTCCCGATCGAATTTCTGCATCACGACCATCTGAATGATGTTTGAATTGAGAAACTCATCGTCCATGACGATCATGTTTCCACTCTCCTGCAGAATCAGCAGATTGAGCAGATGGAAATTTTCGGGAATGCTGTCATCTGGTCCAAGAAGTCGATACTGGCTTGGTGTTCCTCCAAGCGCCACCAGACGCAGATGCGGGACTTCGGGATTGATCTTTGGACCTTCCCGCACACCCGTGAAACCGTTTTGTTCATCTTCGTAGACGTATGCAATCGAGTTGAACGCGACCGGTATTCGCTTGTTCGTCCGCTTGTCATGTACCGAAGCCGTGAGATTTTCCAGATCGATGATGACCCGACTCGGAAGCATGATCTGGTTCGTGCCCGGAAGCTGCCTGGCTGTACCGGGTGGCATGAAGTGATACACGCCGGCTTCCGGTACGGTCGGCAACGCGTAATCCGGATCTGCATAGGCTTCGATCACGCTGAGCAGCTTCAGCATGTCCATCGGGAAGTAGAGAAAGACGTCATTGGTATGTTCGGGCAGCGGCTGCTGACCTCGATCAAGACGACTCGTCAGTTCCCGCGGAGTCAGTGGCGTGTCGCCGTCCACACCAAGCATGTCATGAGACGCTGGAAGCAGGCCTCGTGCAGCAGAATCCGCTGCCATACCGGCCAGGCCTGCAGCGACTTCCTGTGAATCGGACATGGAGATGGTGGCGATGGTCCAGCAATCGTCGCTGGCGCTGATCGGCGTCATCAGAACATTCCGGTTCGCGTAGTACCAGAGACCGGATCCGTAATCCCACCAGGAAAGGACATAGGCCCCCGGCTCGGAGTTGTCCTTGATGGACTCCATCGCCTTGATTGCATTCGCACGGAAAACAGGAGGAACCTTGAAGGAGATCGCGTGGGTGATGTTGACCGCGATGAACGGCGAAGCCAACAACATGCCGGCGGCGACCGCCCCCACTCGCCTCGAACGAATCGTCAAACCCGGCAGACATCTGAGGAATGCCTGTGGAATGATGAACAGCATGTAGACAAGGGATGACGCCGCGACGAGGCCACCCCATGTCGTGAATCGGAGCCCGCCATCGAATGCGAACAGGCCGATCGCGAACATCGGGAAGCAGATCAGGAAGGCCGGATATCGGATACAGAGCAGGACATACCCGATGAATGCGAGGATGGCACCTGTCACGGATCCAATGATGCGAACGCACAAGTCCGCGAACGGCTCTCCTCTTGATTCGAGAATGGTGTTCTTGTGCGTCTTTCTGAAATTGATTTCATCCAGAACCTGGGAACGCTTCAGCTCCACTGGATCGATCTGCGTGACGACCTCGTTGCCCGCGACGATCATGTTCGAATAGGTTTCCAATTGCCCCACGAATTTGCCCCAGGGCATGCTGAAGAGCACGCTGACAAGACAGATCCCGGCCAGAATCGCAATGAATTGCGCTGTTGCCCTGGTGCTGATGACCTGGTCGCTCACTTGACCGGTTGCGGTCACCTGCCGCCATTGGCGGATTCTGGATGCCAGAAGCGCCCAGATGATGATGATGGCGAAGAGTCCAATGAACCAGAGCCATGGCATGTCATGGATTCGAGTGCCATTGGACCAGGGACTCGTCGCAATCCCTGCACCGACCACTGTCAACAAGGCAAATCGAACGAGCACATCCTTCTTCAGCACGATGCAGATGAGCTGAAGTCCAATGAAACATCCGGCGATACCGGCTCCGATGACCAGACCCTTGGCATAGAAGAACGGATAGATGAAGACCACCAGAGCCGCGACTCCGGCGTGATGAATACTGCGACTCTCATGAGCGAGCATCAACAGATAGGCGACCACCAAAGCGACCCAGAATGAAAAGAGATCCGTGTCGAAATAGCCCGCCATGGTCCGTTCGTAGTAGTTCCACGCGACACCTCCGAGGATGGCCGCCGTGAATCCCCAGAGAGCGCTGCCGTACAAACGGCCGATGAGGACCAGTGGCACCGTCATCAGGCTGCCCAGGAAGATCGGTGCCCAGACCATCAAGGTCGAGATCGGTACGGGGAACAGCTTGAGGAAGACCCACGAGAACGCATGCAGGGCACCCTGCTTGTTGAGGATCGGATAAAGATTGGGATTCTCCTGATGCAGACCTTCGAGGTGCTGCTGGAGAACGGCGCCATGAGTGAACGCATCGTGGGTCGTCGGTTGGATCAGCCCTTCATGTCTGAAGGCATCAAAGCCTTCCGCCCACGCGAACCAGCGGTATCGGATGAATGAGCAGACCGCCCAGGCGATCAGAATCAGAAGGAATGTCGTCCACGAGCCATTGAATCGATCCTGAGGTACGGTCAACCATGAACGCCAACCGGTCTCCCTTGCCAAATCAGGCATCTGGCAAATGTTGTCCGCTCCACTGGAAACGGACATTCAACCCGCTCCCACCGTTGCGTGTGATTTCACATAGCTGATGATGGTGTCGGCGACATGTTGTTTCTGGTCCATCGTCAATTCCGGATAGATCGGCAGCGCGATGGTCTCCTGTGCAGCGGCCTCGGATTCCGGAAGTGAACCAGTGGATTCCGCCAGTGCCTTGAAGCATTCCTGACGATGCAGCGGTACGGGGTAGTAGACCTCGTGACCGATGCGGTTCTCCACCAGGTGCGCCCGAAGATCGTCTCGCAGCTCAGCGGGTACCCGAATCACATACTGGTTGTAGATGTGGAAAGCCGGCGATTCCGGGCAAGTGGGCCTCAACAGTGGAAGCGAGGCGGAATCAAAGGACATTCCGGATGTTCCGGCACCTGCTTCGTCGAACATGCGATCGTAATCCACCGCATTGCGGCGACGACCGTCTGCCCAGTTGTCGAGATGCGAAAGCTTGATGTGCAGAACGGCTGCCTGAAGTGCATCAAGTCGCGAGTTGAGACCGACTTCATCGTGGTAGTACTTCGGCTCCATTCCATGATTGCGTAAGCGACGCATGCGATCTGCAACGACATCGTCGTTGGTCGTCAGAATGCCCCCATCACCGAACCCCCCGAGATTCTTGGATGGGAAGAAGCTGAAGCAGCCGATGTGGCCACGAGCGCCGACGCGGGTGCCGCCAGCATCACGGCATCCAATCGCCTGAGCGGCGTCCTCGATGAGTGGAACACCGGCTGATTCCGCAAAGGACAGCATGCCATCCAGATCAACGGCCTGGCCAAACAGATGGACCGGCATGATCGCCTTGAGATTGGAACACCGACTGGCGGCTTCCGCAATCGTCTCGACCGTGCAGTTGTAGGTACCCGGATCGATGTCGCAGAAGACCGGCTTGGCCCCGAGTCTCCAGATGGAACCGGCGGTCGAGAAGAAGGTGTAGCTCGGACAGATGACCTCATCGCCTGGTCCGATGTCGTGCGCCATCAACGCCAGGAGGAGCGCATCGGAGCCACTCGCACAACCCACGGCGTGGCTGGTGCCAGAGTAGTCGGCGACGGCGGCTTCGAAATCAGCGACCTTGGGCCCCATGATGAACCATTGGCTTTCCACCACGTCACGAATGATCGGCTCGATTTCGTCACGAAGCGTGTCGTACTGGGCCTTGAGATCCAGCAGCGGGACATTGATTTCCTGGGACATCCGTTGATTCCTCAATCTGGGTCCATGGTTCTGCGGGCTCACCCGCGGTCGATGACGTATTGTAGACACTTGGGCCGACTTGGCTTAGCCCCCCCCATCTCCCATCGAAAACCGCCTTCGTGAGAATGAAAAAACCCCTTCCCATGGGGAAGGGGTTGTGATCATTGAGGATGGATTCGTTGTGGTGCCTAGTTGCAATCGTCGTCGCAGGTTGTCCCCGCACCCAGCCACTCAGCGCCTGGGAAACTGCATTCCGCCTGAGTGAGTTCAAGACAGGCGCCCAGATCTTCGTTGCAGCATGCGCCCAGGGCGTCTGCATCATCATCTTCGACACCGCCGCCGCCACCGGCACATGGGGCACATCCGTAGGAATCCAGGAGTCCGTCGATCAGGATGTCCCAGATGCCCTGCACGATTGCGGGTGGAGGCGCCTGGAATTCAGGTGGCCAGGTGTCAGGATTATCCTTGTCGAACGAGCAGACGTAGTCGCAAGGATCGACGCCTGCCGGGATATCAATCGCACCGAGACCACCACTTCCGCCGTCACCCGGCGGAGTATTGCCGTTGCCGCTGCCTGGAAGTTCCGGAAGTTCGAAGCCGTCGCCCAGAAGGTCACCCAGACCACCACCGAAGCTTGGAAGATCCCCGAGTGGATCCTCAGGAAGACCTTCGAAGAACTCCAGTGCGATCTGCTCGAGAGTTCCATCTGGGTTCATGCGCCACGCGCTACCGATCCTGTATGGGATGGCATTCACATAGTTCGTCGCACTGCTGCCTTCATCGTCGGGTCGATCGCCTTCGACCGAGCCGGAAGGATCGCCGCCTTCTTCGTCGCGATCGACGGCTTCTGCATCCAGTCCGGCACCCTCGCCCAGATCATCGGATGGCACGGATGGTTCGCTCGGAGGCGTAGAACCCCCACGATCCATCTGCCAGTTGACGACACCCAAGCCGTCATTCCAGATGAGATTCACGTGCCCGTTGGAGGTGTAGCTGCCAATGCCGCCCAGCTCCGCATCGATGACGACCTCCTGACCGTTGTATGTCAGATAGTCGCCTTCCTGGAAGTTCTGGGTGCCGATGATCCAGATTGCAATCCGGTTGTACTCCTCGGCCCACCAGAGCAGATCGCCGTCAATACCGTCTCCATTGAGATCGCCCGTGCCGATGACATGCCAGTTGCTGCCCGGTACCAGTTCTTCACCAGTTGAATAGGTCAGTTGCGATGCGATGTCCACGGTGCTGGGTGCCGTGGTCGACATGGTCCAGGTTCCCACGATGCCGTCGATCGAGCTCTGCCAGATGATGCAACTTCTCCCGTAGCGACTGCCCGCTGTCACGAGCTCCCAGCTCAGGTCGACGACCGTCGTAGATGGGAGTGAAGAAGCAATCCAGTCCTGGGCATCGACGTTGATCGTCCAGACCCAGGTCTCTCCGGTCAGGCTGTTCCACCAGAAGATCTCGGCGATTCCGTTGTTGTCGAGGTCCGCCACGACAGGCTTGAGCTCGACACCGGTCAATGGCAGGCTGCCGGTCCGGACGAGATGGCCGTTCTGAAGGATCCAGATCATGCTCGATCCGATGGTCTCGTTCCACCAGAAGAGATCCATGCTGCCGTCGCCGTTGAAGTCGCCGGGCATGGAAGTCCAACCACCTCCGGGCAGGAGGATCGTCTCATCAGAGTCGACATAGGTCATGTCACGAGGACCTCCCTGGAACGCTTCGGTATGAAGAAGGTTCACGAGGCCGCCGGTGCCCTCACCGTGGGGGTCCGAGAGTGAAATCGTCGGCAGTGACTTGTAACCACTCCCCGGATCGAAGTCGGTGATTTCAAGGAGTGGTCCACGACGTTCCCAGTCCAGTTCCAGATCAATTCCACCGCCGTCGTTCGGGAACTCCGTGGGTGGGCTCAGGAATGCACTGCCCTCGTTGTTGAGAAAGACATCCACAACTTCGCCACCGCTGTAGAACTCGATGACTGGTGGGGTCGTGAACTGCACGGACTCGCCATCGACCTTGTAGCGGGCAATGAACGGGTCCGTTCCGACATCCAGTCCATTCGTGATGAGCTGGTTGAAGTAGTACACATTTTCAGATCGCTCTGGCAGAACATCTGAAAGCCTGTGAAGAATCTTGTCGGCAAGCGGATCATCATCCGCATCGAATTCGTGCTTGATACTGGTGATCTCGCCGTTGGATCCCGTGAAGCATCGAATATCGCCGAAACCGACACCGTTGGCAGCCGTCGGCCAGATCTCGAGATTGAAGACCGGCATGCTTACGCCGTCGATGTTCGCACCGGAACCCGGTGAGATGATCTTGAAGGCCGTAAGAGCGCTTGAATTCGTGTTGTCACCGGCCGGATAGGGCGCGACATAGATGTCCGCATTCGCATCCGTACCGTTTTCATTGTCGTTGGTCGCAATCCAAGTCCAGGCCGTCATGCCATAGTCGTCATCCGGCCCGTCTCCGATGCCGCCATCATTGAGTGGTCGTGTGTTGATGTGACCACTTCCCGAAGCGTTCACCGTGAGGTTGGTGATCCGCCCGCTGACTTCATAGCTGGCCCGCGCACCGGTTCCACTGGTACCGTTGTTGTTGAAGATGACGCTGCCGGCCGAATATTCCTCGCCTTCAAATCCATCTGCGATCTCGAGTCCATCGAGCGTGAATTCGGATTCGATCAGATCAATTCCAGACGAGGTCATGAAGTGGAGCGTGACCCGCCCCGAACTGGGGTCGTGACGAATGATGTCGTGGTTCTGATCCGGAGATGCATTCTGTGGACCACGACCAAGATCGGTCACCGATACGGCAACGTCACTGCCGATCGCGGAGGTCCCGAGCAGCAGACCAGTCAGTACACAACCAAGCAGGTTCCATCTGGACATGATCAATATCACCTCGTCACTTCAGGCCAGGCCAGAGCGGCGTTCTGACCCCTTGAATCGCTGAAAAATGGCCCGAAAAAGACCATTTCCATCCCACAGCATACCCCACCATCGGCCGGGCCCCATCAAAGGCCCCGAAATCGGTCCAATCGAAAGAATGGGGTTCCAATCATTCGGATCCGATGATTCCTGCAGGGATGCTGGGAGTGCTCCTGAATGAGTACGCAGATGGCCCGCAGGCTGTTCTGGAAGCCTCGCAGAACGCTCTGGAAGGGTCTTTAGAGGAGTTTCTCGTGCCCTGACAGGGGCTCAGCTCAGGAAGCGTCTCAGCTCTCAACGCAGCCCGTTGACCTCGAATGGACGAGCCGACCGCCCAGTCCCTTCAACGGCTCCCTGGCGACTTCTCATGGCGTCCACACTGCGGTCCAGTTGCCAGGTAAACCATGGCCCGTGACCCGGCAAACTCCATCCGATGGTCGGGAACCACTGGGTTCGCCCGGGGTGCTCGCTGTCCCGGGACCACTTGATGCCATCCAAGGCGTATTGGCCGATTCCCACAGGCTTGTACTGTCGGATATCGCCTGCGATGACGGCCCCTGATCTCGTGACGAATCCAGCCCCGCCATTGGGTGCTGCACCGTCGATCCGACTGCCGGATCCATCCAGGAGCCAGATGGCCGAGCGGCCGCTGTCACGATCGAAGAAAAGCAGGTCACGGAAGGCATTCGCACCGTCCGAGCGGGGATGCCCCGCCAGACTGCCCGCTGCAATCAGATCCCAGGAGGAATCCATTCCAGTGATCAGGTCGCCATTGGCATCGCACAGATACTCATGTTGCGTCAGCCACTCTTCGGTGCTCGCCCCTGGTTGGATATCGATCTTCCACTGCGCCACACTGCCTTCCGAGGGATCCATCCAGTACAGACGATCCCCCACATTGCAGGCAGCGTTGTTCGTGCAGACCATCGACCAGTTGAGATCCTCCACCGTAGGAAGGAATCTGGAATCCGGCAGAATCCAGTTTTCTGGATTGGGGTGACTGGAATCAATGATCCAGATGGCGTTCTGGCCCGTGAATTGATTGCGCCAGAGAATGCAGCATCCCGGTTGATCCAAACTGAAACTGCCGATGCCTCCGATCTTCCACTCCGGCAGGAGTGTCGGAAGCGAATGCGCCATCGGTCGACCGTTGGTCATGAGGACTGAACCACCCGAACCCAGATTCCAAATGGCCGATTCACCCGTCTCTGGATGATGAAGCAGCAGATCCGCAATCCCGTCACCATTGAAATCGCCATTGGCATGGGCTTCCCAACCGTCCAGATGGACCTGAGCGACCTCATCACCTGCGGTCACAAACCGTCTGCCGTCATCACCATGTGTGGCTGCCAGCAAAGCAGACTCTCCAGTGGCTTCGGGCAGCGGTGACACGCCAGGTGTCCTGTAGTAACCACCGCCCTCGGAAGAAATCAACGTGCCGACGATCCGACCCNTNGCAGGCTGACGGATCTCGAACTCCGGAAGTCGCTCGGAGAGAATCGTTCCTTGCCCNTGTNTCTCGATTTCAATGACGATTTCCGGTGCGGACTCGACGTCATAGCCGTCGATGGAATCCGTCCTGTTGCTCATTGGTGGCAAGGCGATGAGTTGTCCAAAGAGCTGGATACCCTNGCACTGGAATCCCGATCCGGCACCCTGAGGCTCCAGTGTCCAGCCTCCTGCATCGATGATGGCTGCGGGGTTGCGTTCAAGAGTCCACCCATACTGGTAGACAGCGGCCCCGTCGATCCCGACTCGTTCACGAGTCATGTTGCCTGTGATGGGCTTGGCCGAGCCCTTCGCGTTGACATAGATCCGACCATCGACATCCGTTTCATAACGGATCACCCAGCCGGTCACGAGCTTGCCATCGGCATCACGGATATCGAAGACACCTGGTTCGTAGCCGATGCCACTGGTGGGTTCGGACTCGAGATACCGACATGATGCCGACCCGTCATGACTGCTGTTGCTGTTGACGTGTTCGCCGTGTTGATCCTGCTCGTCTTCAGCAGACACCACTTCCAGGTCGGCTGCGTCGAGAACTCGATCATCGGCAAGGTCCTGTTCCGCTTGGGTCCTGGCTTGATTTTGAAGCAGGACTTGACCGCCGTCTTCAATTGGTGCGATCACATCTGTTTCATCGGAATCACTGATCAGATCCCGGGTCTCATCTGGAATGAGCTCGCCAGCTTCAACCACAATCTCTTCACGTCCGATGCCGTCGGGTATCAGCAGAATATTGGCGATCTGGCCGGGTTCAGCAGCCGCCCATGGAAGCGACCAGCCCCTCAAGGAGTGACCGGTTGCTGGTGTATGTGCGAAAAAGTTGCGCCAGTTTCCGGGGCTTGGAAACAACGGATTCAGGACATCTCCAGTGATGTCCATCGCACGGACTGTTTCCGTCACAGGCTCTTCACTCCATGGAATGAAGGCGTCCTTCGTCAGATCGCCTCCCGGAACGAAGCCCAGACTTCCCAGGCCATCACCCTCCAGTCGAATGACCAGACTGGATCGACGGGAGGCCAACAAGGACGCTGGCAACAGATAACCGGAACCGCCATACGTGATCTCAAGATCATTGTCCTCGGACGTCAGTGGAAGTGCGTCCGGGGCCAGAAGAGGATTCTCCCAGGGATGTTGTACCGGGTAGTAGGACCATGCCCCTGCACGTCCATCCAGGATGGCGGACACGGTCAAGCCTGTCCCCTCCGTAGCGGCCTCGTCGACCACCAGAGGAATCGTCCACATGTCCAATGTGAGATCCTGCGTGGGATCCAGTTCCGGCATTTGATCAAGCAGTTCGATCTGATGGGATTCGACCAGGTCCGACCAGTTGACCGGTTGGACAGTCAAGTCGTTTTCAGTTGCATGGGAACGCCCGTAGCCATGTCCAGCCTGAACGACCTCCACATGGACGATTCGATCAGAGCGGTCTTCACGGTCCAGACCGTCTCGTCCAAGGTAGTGAATGACGAGGCAGGACCGGACGTCATCCCAGAGAAGTCGATCCGCGTAGCCATCTGGAACAGGAGACGAGGGACTTCCAAAGTCGCCCAGCGTCAGCAAACGCTCCGCACCCTGAACCGAGTCGGCCATCATGACCGGAAGGACGGTTCCGAATCCAAGACCACATGCCAGCACCTGGCTGAATGTGACTGCGCGGAATTCACGGGCACGTCTCAACGTGGCCCCTCCTGTCCTGGAATGCAATCCATTCGGATCCGCTTGGTGTCTCACACACCTGGATCGAATGGCAACCCATCGAACTCGAGCAGACAGCAGAATCGTTCTGCTCGTTCGGCTTGGATCATATCACGCAGTCAGCGACCATCGTTCGATGATTGCACAAAACCACTTCAGTCCAGCTCTTGATTCCAATGTCAAAAAAGACAGCGGCGTGCCTTTCGGCACGCCGCTGCTAATTCAAACAGTAATCAGAGCTGATCTACCAGTGAGATCAGTTGATTGGCTGGGAACCTGCGACCTCGTATGGGTCGACCGAGATGCCCGTACCAGTGGTGGTTGCACCACGGTAATCGAGCAGATCGATGTTCCTGTCCATCTTCCAGGAGAAGTTGGCACCTGCGTCAGGCAGTGACCAGAAGAGGTCAGCAAACCATGTTTCGCGGGAGGTTCCACCTGGGAGCGGGAAGCCAGCGTTGGTGAGAGCATAGATCGTGTTCTGCTTGTACTGACCAACTCCACGGAAGTTGTAGAAGTTGTCAACAGTGACCATGCCACCACGAGTGGTGAATCCGCCACCACCGCCGACTGCAGCGGTATCGATGGCGTAGCCATTGTCACCCATCAGCCAGACAAGTGTCTCGCCGGTGTAACCGTTGGCGAGAACGATGTCGCGGAGGCTGTTGGATGCGCTCACTGGACGACCAGCCATGTTGCCGGCACCAGCGATGTTGGTGGCGTACTCGGCTGGGAACAGGATCTCAGCACCGTCAAGAGTGAAGACGCCAGCGCCAGCGGTTGAACCACTGGTGATGTTGTCGTTCACAGCGACGGGCCAGCAGGACATCTGACCTGTGACGGAGTCCTGCCAGTAGACATTCGAACCACCGTTCTGAACCACGTTGTTGGTGGCTCGTGGGGTGTAGGTGAGTGTCTCAACAGTTGGCAGGAAGACACCGCCGCGAACCCAGTCAGCATCGCTTGCAGCACTGGAATCGACGACCCAGACGCAAGACTGACCGTCGAGCGTGTTGTGCCAGAGGAGGCAGCAGCCTGTGCCGCTCCATCCGAACTTGCCGATGCCCGCGAGGGACCAGCCAGCACCAGCACCAGTCGTGTCGACGAAGCCGGCACTCATGATGTTGCCTTCAGCACCCATGTTCCAGATTGCNGTGACGCCAGCTTCGTCGCTGTGCCAGAGCAGATCTGAGTAGCCATCGCCGTTGAAGTCGCCGTTCATGTAGCACATGAAGCCGTTGTTGAAGAGGTCGGTTGTGACCTCTGCACCTTCGTAGGAGACGGTGGTGCGGCCGACGCCACCAATGACGCCACGCAGGGAACCGTTGGTTCCGCTGTCAGCAGGCTGAGTGGTGATCCAGCCAGTTGTAGCAGTGGTGTAGCTTTCACCAGCGGTGAGAACATAACCATCTTCCAGCTTTCCGGTTGGAACGTCTGCAGTGGTGTAGTTCATGCGATCAGCAGCTGCAGGCAGTGCGATGCCNNNACCAGCTTCGACTTCGATGACTGGAGNAGCAACGACGTCCCATGCNTTTGCNGAACCATCGGTCAAGCAAGCCATGTAAGGAAGGCTGACGACCTGACCCCAGAGGTGGACACCTCCGCAGTCGAAACCGAAGCCATTNCCCTGAGGNANGACNGTCCAACCAGCGGAGCTNCGGTANCCGGAGCCCTTGGCNGTGATGGTGTAACCNT